>NZ_JAGFBU010000009.1 GCF_017948675.1 Flavobacterium flabelliforme | reverse complement strand
TTGCTTTAACCGTGTAAGCCGTTCCTATCATACCGCCTGTTATGACTCCTGCTGCACTAACAGTTGGTCCTGCAGGTGAAAAATCATAAGTATTGGCTGCATTGTAATTCGTAAGAGTCATGCTTCCCGCAGCAGAACAAGTCGCCGCTGTTGTGCTCACTACTGGAGTTACTGGTGTAGCCAACTGTGTTAGGTTTATAACAGTAAAACTATTAGAAGCCGCTGAGATACATCCAGAAGCGTTAGTCGCTGTAACCGTGTAAGCCGTTCCTATCGCGCCACCTGTTATGACTCCTGTTGCAGTAACAGTTGGTCCTGTAGGTGAAAAAACATAAGTATTGGCTGCATCGTAATTCGTAAGAGTCATGCTTCCCGCAGCTGAACAAGTCGCTGCTGATGTACTCACTACTGGAGTTACTGGTGTAGCCAACTGTGTTAGGTTTATAACAGTAAAACTATTAGAAGCCGCTGAGATACATCCGGAAGTCTTATTAGTCGCTTTAACCGTGTAAGCCGTTCCTATTCCACCGCCTGTTATGACTCCTGTTGCATTAACAGTTGGTCCTGCAGGTGAAAAAACATAAGTATTGGCTGCATCGTAATTCGTAAGAGTCATGCTTCCCGCAGCTGAACAAGTCGCTGCTGTTGTGCTCACTACTGGAGTTACAGGAGCATTATTAACTATAATTTTTCCAGTAGCATTTACTGATACACATCCTCCAGATAATGGAATACTATAATTAAATGTTCCAGATGCGGTTGGTGTACCACTAATTGTGATTTTATTACTTGACCAATTTGCAGTAACACCAGCAGGCAATCCAGTTACTGTACCGATTCCTGATGCACCAGTAGTAGTATGTGTAATTGCTGTTAATGCTGAATTAATACATAATGTTGGTGTAGATGAAGCAGAGCCTACAGTATTTATAGTAGTAAAATCAATTTTTCCGCTTAAAGTAGCTGCAGTACATGATCCTAAATGTCCATTCGTTGTTATTATATAAGTGCCAGCAACTGTTGGAGTACCACTAATGGTTACTGTTTTATTTGTTGTATCAACATTGGAGGTTAGCCCTGAAGGTAAATTTGTCACAACAGCATTAGTAGCGCTACCTGCAAAAGTATATACCGTATTTGTGATTGCTGCTCCTGTACAAATTATCTGATTTTGCGAACCAGTAGTTAATGTTAGAGTAGAAACTGTATTAACCGTAGCGGCTACAGCTAATCTAGAGTTTGAGGTACAACTATTATTTGTTGCATCAACATAATAAGTAGTTGTTGCAGACAAATTTGGAGTTATATAATCAGTTCCTTCATAAAGCGAAGTTCCTCCTAGTGCATTTGCATACCAATTAACTTTTCCTGCTGAGGCTGTAGCTTTTAAAGTTAAAGTTCCTGGCCCACATCTTTCCGCTCCTGTAGTTGATGCTATTGTTGGTATAGCAGTAACTGTAGCAGTAACAGAAGTTCTAGTTGAAGTACAATTATTATCAGATACTTCTACATAATATATTTTGGTTACAGACAAACTTGGGGTGGTATAGGTAGCTCCTGTAGCTATTGGTGTACCACCAGTTGCAACATCATACCAACTTATTGTACCCGAAGAAGCAGTAGCACTCAATGTAACACTTCCAGCACCGCAAATTGTTCCAGGCGTAACACCATTTATTGTTGGTATTGGACTTATAACAAAATTTGTTGCTGCTCTACATGGGGAATTATTACAACTAGCATAAAAAGTCGTTGTTCCAGCAACATTTGCATTGGGTAATCCTGAACCCAATACACCAATAGGATTAAAAGTAGCACCCGTAAATATTGAAGATCCTCCTGTAGCTGTGGTAAACCATTCAATTTTACTATTATCAGAACATCCACTCGCAATTAAACTTCCTGAACCTCCTACACAAATAGACACACTTTTAGTAACAGGAGCACCAAAAACAGAATTTATAGTAATTGTAGAAGTAGGTAATGAAGTACATGAATTAGCATTAGTAGTGGTTACCTGATAAGTACCCGCTACTAAACCAGAGAATTGTCCAGTAGAATTAGACACTGCTGCAACAACAGGAGCTAAACCAGTTAATGTATACGTTATACCCGAACCATTAAGAGGAGCAGTCACTTTTATTGTTCCTGTCGAAGTAGTACAATTCGGTTGTGTAGTAGTTACTGTAGGCGCTACAGGTAATGCCAAAATATCAACATCATCAATACTAGTAGTAGATCCTTTAAAATTTATACCTGAAACATTCGCTTGACTTCCTCCTTGGTATTTATTTGGATAGGACCCAAAACTATCTGTGAATGCAGTAATTTGTCTGTTTGGATTAGCTGTTGTTCTTGTAGGATCTAAATATACTGCTTGAGCATTAGCATTGTTTACACCTGTAGTAGCAGAACTAGTAATTTTACCTTTCAAGGTTATTGTTACTATTCCATCTTTAGCAATATTAAAATCACCTATTAAAGGTTTGTTTGCAGTGTTAGTATACGACAAAAGACCCGCTGGACCAGTAGCTTCTATAGAATAAACTGCTGTAGCGGATAAAAAATCTATACCTGTTGGAAAAGCGAAGTCTAAGAAAACTTTTGCAGCATTTCCGCTTCCTATATTTTTTATTTGAATTTCATAGGAGACTTCATTATTAACCGAATTACAAACTGATGAAGTTAACGATTTTACTTTGGTCTCCAAAATTGGAAAACAATCTGAATTAATCTGAAGATTTTCAGCTAAATCACCAGCAGCAAAAGTTGCTGAATAACCAGCAGCTCCATCCATCGCTCCATGAGTACTTGTTGGAGCAGCTCCTTTATTAGTTTTTCCAGCCAAACCCGCACTTACATTACTTGTAATTATAGCTCCTGCTGCATTATATCTAATAATTCCGCCTCCGCCTCCGCCTCCGGGACCATGCTCATTACCACCATCATTCTCAGTGTTTCCACCGTTACCTCCTTTTGCATCGATTGTAATTGTCGCTGTGCTAGGATTAGAAATATTTAAAAATACACTTCCTCCAGCTCCACCTCCACCTGCACCATCGGGAGCGCTTCCATAAGCACCTGCAGCACCATTGCCACCATTCGCTTGAATTTTACCTGTTCCTATAAGGTTTCCTGCATTTATTAATATGATAGCACCACCAACTCCACCTTTTACACCAGTAGTAGCATTATTGGCGTCACCACCACCACCACCACCACCCATAATGAGTCTATCTAAAGGAGCGGTTGTAGTAAGATAAGATCTAAAACCAGGTCTTCCTCCGCCTGTTTTTGGAGAAACATCACCATTACCACCTTGCCATCCTAAACCACCTAAACCACCGTAACCACCGTTACCACCACCACCACCACCGGCATTGTGATCGTTACCTCCACCTCCTGCATTTCCTGGCGCTCCTCTACCAGCAGATCCTCCTGGCATCTCTTGAGAATCGTCTCCTACTTCATTAAATCCATCCCACATGTATCTGGGTGTTCCCGCTATTCCTTCTCCTTTACCTGAAATTGCAGTATTGGTTGTTGCACCAACATAGGTTGTTGAATTATTATTACCAGAACCTAAAATAGGGCTAAAGCCTCCTCTAAATCCTCTTGCATTACCATCAATAGTAAAACCAGCAAAATTAAAAGTACCCGAAACATTGAATGCAATAACTCCCCCAGAAGTTCCATTAAATGGCGGTGTGGTAATATTTGCATTTAATGTTAAATTAGAATATTGTGGAACTCTAACAATTTGAAATGTCCTTTTTCCTCTTGTTGCAGTTGGAGGTGCGTTGTAAAAACTATTTTTAACACCACCACCAGTACCAGTACCTTTAAAAGTTAGATTCCCTCCAGTAAGCGGTACGTTATTTGTCGCTATCACATATTCAAAAATACCTGTATTGCCAATATTGGTAAATCCTGTACCTCCAAGACCATCTGTATATGAAGTAGAGGAACCTGAACCATATTGAGCACTATTAGTATAGTTAATTTCAGCATCTTGCATCTGAATGATCAAAATTAAATCACCAGTAGCAATTGAAAGCGTACCAAAGTTATTCTTAGGATCATTTGTAGGCACTGCCCCAACTTGTATAGATTGTGCTCCTGCATTCAAAGTAAGAGTACTACTTAAAACAGGATAATAGGTATTTACAGCACTAGAAATAGTTATGGGCCCATCTACTCCAGGAGTTCCACAAACTTGAGCATTTGCAGAAGAGAAAGTAAGAAGACCTACAGTAAATATTAAAAATAAATATTTTACTGATTTAGATATATTCAAAAAAGATAATTTCGGAGCGTAGTTTTGATTCATATACTTGATATTCATTAACTATTATAATTTAAATGTTCACCATTAAATGATGAATCTATATATGTTGAAAAAGTAATATAACTGCAAAAAAGGTTGATGTATTTTAAAGATACAAAAACCAATACACTTATATACGTTAATTTACTTATTTTGGTTTTAATTTTTATTATTTATTATTGAAATTTATGAATAAAACAATTTAGAAAAACACAATCAAACTTATTTTTTAATTAAAAAATAATAAAAGTGAAATTTTTATCACAAATAACAAGTTATTATTAAAAACTGTAATGTCATAATTATTAAAACGTTGCAAATGTATATAAAAAACTATCAACAATTTTTGGATATTTGTATCAACAAATGATTATTTTTATAAATTAAAAAAAAGCTGTCTTTGAACGTTTTTATTGGTATTTAATCGAAGTTATTTAGTAATTTAAAAAAAATATTTTTCATTAAAAAATTAATCTTTTAAGTTTTTTAAGATTTTAATACAGATAACTAAGATTTTTAGCTCTTTAAAATCATAATTTTAAAACAAATAATAGGTAAGAAAAAAAATATTTAATTAATTTTCAAAAAAAAAGTAAAAATTAGAGCATTATTACTATTAAAAAAGAAATAATAGAGTAAATTCTTATCTAAAAAACGATTTAAAGTATTCTCTTGTAATAAAAGAAATAACGACTATTCTATAAAGGTAAATCGCAAATTCAATTTTGTTACTGATACTTTTAAAAAACATTAAACTATTATTTTATATATAATTGAAACACTATCATTAATTTTTACAACAGCAAACTATTTTAAATATACTTTAAAAGTATAATCCTTTTTAAAATTTAAAAAAGACCAATAGATGAACAACTTGATTAATTAATACCTATAGTAATCAACAACCTATTTCTTTAAACATAAATTCAAAACAATTTCGTCAAATAACTTCATTATATGTTTATTAATAGGACAATCTCAATCTATTTTCTATTTATTTTAGCTCTTTTAAATACCAAAACAATGGCTCAATCTACTATTACAATTAATGATGTATTAGAGGATCATAATTCAATATGTATTAGCAATACAAATGCTCTTCCTGCAGCAAAAATTTTAAAGAAATATTTAGATAAAAGTTTCACTAACCCTTTTCTAATTAAAGATAATTTTAAAACCAAAAAAGCATCCATTCATCTTATAATAGAACCATTAAAAAGTAAAAAAGAGAACCCTTCTTTTTATATTAAAAGTGATGATAAAGAAATTTATTTAATCGCCACTAACGAACAACAACTTATTTATGGAGTTTACACTTTACTAGAAGAATGGGGTTTCAGAAAATTTAATGCTACTGATTATTTTATACCAAAAACAAATCAATTTATTTATCCCAAAAATTTTAAAAAAACATATCGACCTTCTTTTGAATATCGTGTGCTCTATTACCCCGATGCCTTTGATAAAGATTTTAGAGAATGGCATAAATTAGATTGGCATAAAGATGATTTTAGTATTTGGGGACATACATTTAATGAGCTTTTACCATCAAAACTATTTTTTAAAAACAATCCTGAATATTTTGCTTTTTATGAAGGAAAACGAAGAGCTGAGTCAATTTGCATGACAAATGAAATGGCTTTACAAAAAATAATTGCAAAAATAACTCAAATTATTATCGACAATCCCAATGCAACTTTCCTGTCTGTTAGTCAAAATGATGATACCGTTTTTTGTCAATGCGAAAAGTGTAGCATTTTAAACCAAAAACATGGTGGTCCTCAAGGGTCTCTTTATTTCTTTTTAAATAAAATTGCAAAGCATTTTCCAAAAATAAAAATAGTCACACTAGCGTATCAACATACTTTTCAACCGCCAATTGATCTAAAAATAAGTTCAAATATTTACACTTTGGTATGCCCAATTGAATTAAACCGCGCTAAATCAATTACTAGTGACAATAATAATTTGTCATTTGAAAAAACATTAAATAATTGGAGAAAATTGACGCCAAATTTATATTTATGGGATTATACAGTTCAGTTTTCAAACTATTTGTCTCCTTTTCCAAACATTAATACTTTTTCAGAAAATTATAAGTATTTCAAAAAACAGCATATCAAAGGGTTATTTGTGCAAGGTTACGCAGATGTCCCAGGAGACTTTTCAGAATTAAGACAGTATTTGCTAGCCAAATTATTGTGGAATGCAGAAATAGATATAAAAGCAATCACAGCCGATTTTTTAAAAGGATTTTATGGCAATGCAGCTCCATACGTTCAAGAATACCTGAACCTCTTAGCCATAAATCAAGAACAATCAAAAAAAGCTTTAGACATTTACTCTGGTCCAATTCAAAATAGAAACACATTTTTATCCCCTAAAGCCATGGATGAATATGATTTATTATTAAATGAAGCAACAATATCTGTACAACAGGATTCTATTTTATCTAATAGAATAAAAAAATTGAGGCTTGCATTAGAATTTGTTTATTTCGAACAATCTAAATTTTATGGCACTGATACCCACGGAATGTTCCTTACCAATTCTGAAGGCAAGAAACAAGTAAAACCCGGTCTCACCGAAAGAGTACAACAATTTACCACAGTCTGTAATGAATTAGGGATATACGAACTAAGTGAAGACGGAATATCTCCCAATAAATATTATGAAAACTGGTTAGAAATTAGCAAAAACACAACAGTTCATTTGGGAGAAAAATTAAAGGTGAATTTTCTAACTCCACCATTTCCAGACTTTTTAGGAAAAGGACCTGCTTGTCTTGTTGATGGAATAAAAGGACACACGGATTATAATATGAATTGGGTAGGATGGTATGGAAATAATCCTGAAATAGAAATTATTACCAATAAAATAGCCATTAATCGAATTAAAATTAACTTTTTAGACAATCAGAGAAATTGGATTTTTATTCCAAGAAAAATAACAGTATATGGCTATATTAATAACGAATGGCTTTTTATAAATGAAGTTAAAAATATAGAGTTAAAAGAAAATTTTGAAATAAAATCTAAATCCATTGAAATAATTGATTCAAAATTAAGTGGTTTAGAGCGGATAAAAATTGAAGTAGAAAACCAAACCGAATTACCTTTTTGGAGAACAAGAAAAAACAAAAAACCTATGGTAATGATAGATGAAATTGAACTTTATAATCAATAAAAAAATGTTGGATTTAATGAAATTTCGCAATCTACATTCAGATAAAATCTCAAAAAAAAGACTTTAATTGCATACTGTCAAAAAGAAGTATTTAATGAAATAATTAGCAGACTTTAAAAATGGATATAACCTCTAAATTCAGATAATTTTATTGATTTTGAGCATTACTTTCAAAAACACTATCTTTGGAAAAAATTTAAGCAAATGACTACTTTTGAGCAATTCAATCTTCCTAAATCTGTACAAAAATCAATCGATGATTTAGGATTTACAACTCCTACTCCTATTCAGGAAAAAACTTTTTCGGTGATTATGTCCGGAAGAGATATGATGGGAATCGCTCAAACGGGTACTGGTAAAACATTCGCTTACCTATTACCACTATTAAAACTATATAAATTTACGCCTGGACACACTCCAAAAATAGTAATTCTAGTGCCTACACGTGAACTTGTAGTTCAAGTGGTTGAAGAAGTAGAGAAATTGACAAAATACATGTCCGTTCGGACTATTGGAATTTTTGGTGGTGTAAATATTAACACTCAAAAAACGACAGTTTATACTGGTTGCGATATCCTTGTAGGTACACCGGGAAGAATCATGGATTTAACTTTGGATAATGTAATCCGTTTTGAAGAAATGCAAAAATTAGTAATCGACGAATTTGACGAAATGCTTAATTTAGGTTTCCGCACGCAACTGACTTCGATTTTGGCTATGATGCCAAAAAAACGTCAAAACATACTTTTTTCGGCAACCATGACCGATGAAGTAGATGCCATTTTGAATGATTATTTTGATTACCCAGAAGAAGTGACTCTTTCTGCATCGGGAACACCGCTAGAAAACATCAAACAAATCACCTACCAAGCTCCCAATTTTAATACTAAAATAAATCTTTTAAAACATATTTTACACAACAACGAAGACATGAGTCGTGTTTTAGTGTTTGTAAATAATAAAAAAATTGCCGATTTAGTTCAAGAACGAATAGAAGAGGAATTTGAAGATCAATTTGGAGTGATACACTCTAATAAATCACAAAATTATCGTTTGAGTACGATGGCTTCCTTCCAAGAAGGTAATTTACGTGGTTTGATCACTACTGATATTATGGCAAGAGGTTTAGATATTTCTAATATTACACATGTCATCAATTTTGAAATGCCCGAACTACCTGAATTGTATATGCACAGAATAGGTAGAACTGGTCGTGCCGATGCTAAAGGAACTGCAATAAGTTTTATAGCGCCGCGTGAAGAAGAATATAAAGTAGAGATTGAAGTATTAATGAATATGGAATTAACTATTGAAGAGTTTCCTGAAACAGTGGAGATTTCAACAAAGTTAATCGAACCTGAAAAAGACCGACAACCGATTAAGTTTTTGATGAAAAAGAAAAAACTGGAAGGTGATGGTGCATTTCAAGAAAAAAGTAAAAAGAACAAGAAAGTGAATCTTGGCGGACCAGGTGTAACTAAGAAAAAAACACATGGCTCTGTTAATAGAAACATGCTAAAAACGAGAGATAAGAAAAGAAAAGATAAAAATAAATAAAATCATTCTTAGATTTAAATTATTATAGGCAAAAATGGAAATCATTTTTGCCTATTTTTTTATAATATTAGTACTAAATAATGACATATACTATCCTGTTTTATTTATAAAAATAGCAATTTAGTAAGACTATAAATATTCAAACAACTTCATCTAAAACTATAAAGTAATTTGTATTTTTGGCTGATGAAATTCAGTTCACTGAATTGAATTGAAAAACAAATGAGGCAAACACAACGTAAGAATGCATTTTAAACATCCCGAAATTTTATACTTTCTGTTCGCGTTAATTGTTCCTATTTTGGTACATTTATTTCAACTGCGTCGTTTTAAAAAAGAATATTTCACAAATGTTCGCTTCTTAAAAGCACTTTCTATACAAACTAGAAAAAGTTCTAAAATTAAAAAATGGTTACTTCTAGCCTGTCGCTTATTAGTACTTACTTTCGTTATAATTGCTTTTGCACAACCCTTTTACGAATCAAAAGACAGCAAAAACGCAAATAATGAATTATATATCATTTTAGACAATTCTTTTAGCATGCAAGCCAAAGGGAAGAAAGGCGAATTACTAAAAAGAGCGGTACAAGAATTATTAGAAGAAACACCTGAAAACGTCAATTTCTCTTTAATTACTGCTTCAGAAAATTTTTGGAATACCGATATTAAATCGATTCGCAATTCTTTACAAAATTTGAAATATAGTGCAACTCCATTTGAATTGGATAATATAATGGCAAAATTAAAAGCACATAAATCAGCTTTTAAAAAGGATATTGTAATCATCACAGACGGTATTGGAATTGATAAAAAGAACCTTAAAAATATAGATTTAGACAACAATATACATTTCATAATCCCTAAAGCAGTTCTAAAAAACAATATTGCTATTGACAGCGTTTACATCCATAAAACAGTAGAACAATTCTATGAAATTGGTATTCAATTATCTACCTATGGTGATAAATTTGATCCTACCCCTATTTCCTTATACAACAATAAAACCCTAATTGCTAAAACAACTGTAACATTAGACAGACCGAAAAAAACTATAAATTTTACCATTCCAAAACAGGCTTTTCATGGCTATGTTTTTATTAGTGACAAGGGTTTATCATATGATAATATTTTATATTTCAGCATTTCGAAAGCTAAAAAAACGAATGTAATCAGCATCGGAGAAGCTGTGAAAAACAATTTCCTATCTCGAATTTATACTGCTGATGAATTCAATTTCATCAGCACTACTTTAAGCGCATTAGATTACAATAAACTAGAGGAACAAGATGCTATCGTTCTAAATGAACTCGATGAAATCCCACAAGCATTAATCACTACACTGAAATCTTTTGTAGAAAAAGGAGGAAACTTAATCGTTATTCCTTCTGCTTCCTGTTCTATTTCTAATTTAAATTTATTGGCAACCAATTTTGGCAATCTAAAATTTAATGCTTTAGAAAACACAGAAAAACAGATTACTAAAATCAATTTTAATCATCCAATATACAATAGTGTATTTGAAAAAAAAGTAGCTAATTTTCAATATCCAAAAACAAAAAAGACTTTTAATTTATCAAGTTCGTACCCTGCTGCGTTGTCGTATGAAGACCAAAGCATTTTTCTAACTTCAACTAATAATCCCATTGGAAAAGTAGCTGTTTTTGCCGCACCTATTTCTATTGAAAACTCTAATTTTCAGCAATCACCACTTATTGTACCTACTTTTTACAAGATGGCAATGTACAACCATAATAATGGCATTACTGCATTAACAATAGGAAATAACAATCCACATATAACAGAGACTATCTTAAATAAAGATGCTATTTTAACCGTAAAAGGGGTTGAAGAACAGTTTATTCCAACGCAACAAATACTTAATAATAAAGTCAAAATGAGTTTTGGAGACTATCCAGAACAAGCAGGGAATTTTGCTGTATTTAATAAAAAAGAATGGGTAGAAAATATCAGTTTTAACTATGGTAGAACTGAAAGTGATTTGACTCCAGCTACTGAAAATATTTTATCAGAATACAAAAATTTCGAATCTATAAAATCACTTTTTAACACTTTACAAACTGATCGCACAGACAATCAAATCTGGAAATGGTTTGTTATCTTTGCATTGTTATTTCTATTTACAGAAATGGCTATAATAAGATTCGTAAAATAGAAATCCAAGCTCAAATAATTAAAATACAACTATGAAATTAATCATCAGAGACGCCAAAATTATCGATTCAAAAAGTCCTTTCCACAATAAGACTGTAGATATTTTAATTGTTGATGGTTTTATACAGAAAATAGGAACCTCAATTCCGAATTTAGAACAACTAGAAGAGTTAAAATTAGATAATCTGCACGTTTCACAAGGTTGGTTTGACAGTAGTGTTTCACTAGGAGAACCAGGTTACGAAGATCGAGAAACGATTTCTAATGGACTTCAAGTAGCGGCTAAAAGTGGTTTTACCGCAATTGCTTTGCAACCCAACTCATTCCCTATTATTGACAATCAATCCCAAGTTAATTTTGTAAAAAATAAAGCAACTGGATTTGCTACCCAACTTTATCCTATTGGTGCTTTAACAAAAGAAAGTGCAGGAAAAGATATGGCAGAGTTGTATGATATGCAAAAAGCGGGAGCAGTCGCTTTTGGTGATTACAATAAAAGTTTAAGTAATGCTAACTTGTTAAAAATTGCATTGCAATATGTACAAGATTTTGATGGCTTGACTATCGCTTTTTCTCAAGATGAAAACATCAAAGGTAATGGAGTAGCTAATGAAGGAATTGTTTCTACTCGTTTAGGCCTAAAAGGAATTCCAAATCTAGCCGAAGAATTACAAATAGCAAGAAATTTATTTTTACTGGAATATACTGGAGGAAAATTACACATCCCAACAGTTTCTACAAAAAAATCGGTTGAATTAATTAAAGAAGCAAAGAAAAATGGGCTAAAAGTAAGCTGTAGTGTTGCAGTACACCATTTAGTTTTGACTGACGAAAAACTTGAAGAATTCGATACGAGATACAAAGTTTCACCACCATTGCGAACAGAAACGGATAGAATAGCATTGTTGAAAGGACTAACTGAGGGTACAATTGACATGATTACATCAGATCATAATCCGATCGACATTGAGCATAAAAAAATGGAATTTGATGGATCAAAAAGTGGAACAATTGGTTTAGAAAGTGCTTTCGGCGCATTGATGACTGTTTTACCTTTAGAAATTGTAATTGAAAAATTAACTGCTGGAAAAGAAACTTTTGGAATCGAAATACAAACCATCAATGAAGGATCATCAGCAAATCTCACTTTATTTAACCCAGAAACAGAAAGTATTTTCACAAAATCATCCATTCTTTCTAAATCTAAGAATTCTGCTTTTTTAGGTACCCAAATAAAAGGAAAAGTTTACGGAATTCTAAACCAACAAAAATTAATTTTAGCATAAAATAATGAACAATACTACAGAAACAGGAAAAACAGCAGCAATAACAAGCTATATTTTAGGTATTGGTGTTTTTATAGCTATGTCAATGAATTCTGAAGATAAGAATGCATTTGCTTCCTTTCATATTCGTCAAGGTTTGGGATTAACATTAACATTTATTTCATTGGGATTAATCATCAGTAATTTTGATAGCTTAATGATTTCTGCTCCTATGTGGATATTTGTTTTAGTACTTTGGTCTTATGGCATCACGAGTGCTATAAAAGGAGAAACAAAACCCGTTCCTTTGCTAGGAACCTATTTCCAAAAATGGCTATCAAATATATCCTAAATTTCAATTTCAAAGCACACAATCTTTGTCAAATCAATATATAAAAATGAGTTTATCTTTAGAATTTAAAATACGTGAGCCGAAAGTAAAACTAGATAAAAATCCACTTTTACTTTTACTTCATGGATATGGTAGTAATGAAGCCGATTTATTCTCTTTTGCAGAAGAGCTTCCTGAAAATTATTATATCATTTCAGCACGTGCCCCTTATGACATGCAATATGGAAGCTATGCTTGGTATGCCATCAATTTTGATGCAGATCAAAATAAGTTTTCAGACAACGATCAGGCTAAAGAATCAAGAGATTTGATTGCAAAATTCATAGATGAATTAATTCAGATTTACCCAATCGATGCGCAAAATGTGTCGTTAATTGGTTTTAGCCAAGGATCTATTTTAAGCTATGCTGTAGCGCTTTCTTATCCAGAAAAAGTGCAGAAAGTTGTGGCTATGAGTGGATATTTGAATTTAGATATTGTAGCAGAAGATTACCTTAAAAATAATTTTAGTAATTTAAAAATATTTGCTTCTCATGGAACTGTAGATCAAGTAATTCCAATTGATTGGGCGAGAAAAACACCAGCAATACTAGAGAATTTAGGAATTGAAGTTACCTACAAAGAATATCCGATTGGTCACGGAGTGGCACCACAAAATTTCTATGATTTCAAAAACTGGCTTTTAGAGCAGCAATAAATAATCTTAAATTTGCAGTTTTCAGAAGCTATTTCTGAAAACTGCCTTAAGTGATAATTACTTCTGTTTTTGATACAACAAAGACTGATTTACTTCAAAAGAAATAGTTTCATCATTATTCACGAAATATTTCAATAAAACTTCACCCCAAATATCACCATCACTAAAATCAGCAATTATCCATCTGTGGTTTAATATTTTGACTTTATTGATAATAAATTTATTCGCTCCAATTTGATCTTGACCTGTATAAGGATTCCCTTTTGGATTAGCATTAAAATCTAATAATTGCTCGGTAACAACAGGAATTAATTTTTCATATGCAATAGTTTTATTAGAACTACCAGAGTCAAAATAATTTTGTGCATTTTCATTATTTTCTAATGAGAAGTAATTTGCATCCGCTAACTTAGTAGTCACAAGATTGATACTGTCTCTCAGCTTTGCAGTAGTTTTTTTATATCTATCTTGTTCATATTTCACTTCTTTACTTAAAAACATATAAGTAAAAAGAGCTGTTAGAACACCAAGAATCGTTAGATAGAGAAATAATGATTTTTTCATTTTTTGAATTGGATTATAATGTGATTTCTAAATTATCATAAGCAAGGAAAACATTTTCTGGAAGACTTTTTTGCACGTCTTCATGAAATCCCATAACATGACTAATATGCGTAAGATAAGCCTTCTCTGGCTGGACCAAAGTTATAAAATCTAAGGCTTCTTTCAAATTGAAATGCGTATCATGAGGCTCTTCACGTAAAGCATTTATAACGAGCACTTTTAAATTTTTTAATTTTAAAATTTCGCTCTCTTCAATCGTTTTTACGTCGGTCAAATAAGCGAAATCATCAATTCTATAACCAAAAACTTGAAGATTTCCGTGCATTACATTAACGGGAATTGCAGTTTTATTTCCTATAGAAAAAGGTTGATTATTAATAACTTCATTTGTCGCTACCGATGGCGCTCCGGGATATTTATTAACCGTTTCAAACACATACGAAAATCGACTTTTTAGGTTAGTAATAACTCTTTGGTTGGCATAAATAGGTATTTCGCCTTGTTTAAAATTAAAAGGACGAATATCATCAATTCCTGCTGTATGATCAGAGTGCTCGTGAGTAAATAAAATTCCGTCTACTTTACTACAATTAGAAGTAAGCATTTGTTGCCTAAAATCTGGTCCGCAATCTATGATATAAGAGAAATTATCCCAAGAAATCCAAATGGATACTCTTAGCCTTTTATCTTTAAAATCTTTGCTTTTACATACGGGATGGTCGCTGCCAATAACAGGAATACCTTGTGAGGTGCCGGTTCCTAAAAAATATACCTTCAAACTTCTTGATTTTATTTACAAAAATAGGATTAATTCTCTTTCATTAGAATGCTATTTCATTAACTTTGCAACATATTAGCCATATTAAAATAAAATGGACACAGAAATAAAATTAAAAGGTGATCGAATCATCGAACAAATACCTTCAGTAAACGATAAAGCCCTACGTATCAACCTGAATGAAAATATTTACGGAACTTTTGCAGAAATCGGAGCTGGTCAAGAAACCGTAAGACACTTTTTTAGATCTGGAGGTTCGTCTAGAACTATTGCAAAGGCAATGTCTGCCTACGATAAAGATTTTAGTGATGCCGTTTACGGAATAGAGGAAGATGGTCGTTATGTAACTGAAAGCCGCCTTAAAAAAATGCTTTCTCATGAAGTAAATCTAATTGAAAAACGTTTAAGTAGAGAAAAGCATCCAAACAAAATGTTTTTTAGTTATGCTAATACAGTTGCTACTATTGATTTTGCAAAACAATTCAAAGGACATGGTTGGGTTGGTATTAGCTATCAAATTGAGCCAGACGAAGATTACAACGAAATTATATTGCACATTCGATTTAAGGAAACAGATGTACGTTTGCAACAAGAAACACTTGGTATTCTTGGTGTAAACTTGATATATGGTGCTTATTACAAATACAACGATCCAAAACGTTTGTTGCGCTACTTATACGATCATTTAGACAAAGACCAATTAGAAATAGACACTATCAATTTCTCTGGTCCTCGTTTTGCAGATGTAGACAATCGTTTGATGAGTTTACAGTTGGTAAAAAACGGAATGACTGATGCCGTTATGTTTAATCCTGATGGGATTAATGTTTTGCCTGCTGCTATTTTATACAAAAAAAACATACTCGCTTTTAGAGGTAGTTTCCGTCCGGTTACAAAAGTAAACATGGACATGTATGAGAAATCACTAAAAATGTTTTTGAACGAGAATAAAGTAGAAAAAGAAAATACCTTGGTAGTTTTTGAAATTACACTTTCTAATCTTCGTTCTGATGGTGAAATTGACGAAAGAGATTTTATGGATCGTGCAGAATTACTTTGTTCTCTAGGACAAACCGTAATGATTTCTAATTTTCAAGAATACTACAAGGTTGTAGAATATTTCTCTAATTACACAAAAGCAAGAATGGGATTGGCGATGGGTGTAAACAACTTAATTGACATCTTTGATGAGAAATATTACCGTCATTTGAGCGGTGGAATTTTAGAAGCTTTTGGAAAATTATTTTACCGTGATATGAAAGTCTTTTTGTATCCAATGATTGATGAAAATGGTGAAATTATTAATTCTGAAAACTTAAAAGTACATCCTAGAATGAAAGAATTATACAAATTCTTTAAATTCAATGGCAAAGTGGTTGACATAAATGATTACGATGCAAGCATCCTTGATGTTTTCTCCCGTGAAGTTTTGAATATGATAAATAATGGCAAACCAGGTTGGGAAACTATGCTTCCTAGCGGTATTGCTGAGATAATAAAAGAACATCAACTTTTTGGATATGATCCAAATAAAGTTCTTAAAGAAATTAGTTAATTAATAAAATTTGAAATCCTTGATTTGTTTAACAATTAAGGATTTTTTTTATGGTATCATCACATTATTAAATAACAAATGAAAGAAAAAAATTTAAAAATACTAAAAACAATATTCTTAGGTGGTCTATTATATGCGCTTCTACAAGCTGCATTTGATCTTTATGATTTAAAAGAATTTAATTGGGTGAAATTCTTAATAAATACTATCTTTTTTACGTTTTTTATGGGTCTGATGTTGCGTAAAAATTTTGTGAAAAATTAAATCCTAACGGGAAATTTTTGCTAAAAGCTTAATTTAATTTCAAACAAAGTTTAGAGAAAATAATTTCACTCGAAACTAAAGTTATTATTACCAAAAATATATACCGTGAATTATGCTTTAAAGTATATGTAGCACAATTAGTGTGTTAATAAAGATCGCCCTTTTAATATTCTTTTAATTTCGAATAAAATAACTTCAATCTAAATTTTACAACTCTTCAATACAGAAGACAATCATAAAAATCAACTAATCAAATGAAAAAAAATATAATTTTAACCATCGCTTTTAGTACAATAATTTTAGCAGCTTGTCAAAGCAAACAAAAAACAGATTCTTCACTAATTCAAGAACCTTTAAAAGAAGAAATGAGTTCCGATTTAAATTCAAATTCTATTGATTATCAAATCGCCGAAAATTATTTTGTGAAAAATAATGCAGGTAAACTAGAGCATCCAAAAATTGAAACTTTAGAAAAATTCAACTCTATTTTTGGTATGGCAACAACTATGGGCAAAAATGGTAAGCCAACCACAATTGATTTCTCTAAACAAGATGTAATCGCTCTTGTTTTGCCAGAGACTAATTTAGAAACTTCATTAAAAATAGTTAGCTTAGAACGTGATTCAACAGCAGGAATAACATTAAAATTTAAAAAAATTGAAGGCAAAAAACAAACTTTTACAACCATTCCTAATTTTGCAATTATAGTAGATAAAACAGATGATGCAAATGTAAATTTGCTACAAATAAATTAGTAACACTACCTATAACAGATTATAGAAGATAAAGTAATTGACTTTTAGAAACAAACTAGAATTTTATTTTTTAAAACTTAAGCGTAAAATTCTACAAATTTTTAAAACATTTAAAACAATAAAAAATCATACTTTTAGCTTAAAAACAACCTATTAGAAATTAGAATTTTGAAACTCATTTAAATCAAATCTCCATTATCATAGCCATTTGCTGTTCTAAATTCTTAATTTAAGAAAAGCTTGTATTTATATAAAATATAATTTTACATTTTTCAACAAAAAATATACATTTGATTACCTTTACACACTTAAAATAGGAACTATGTCTGTCGCAAAAAAAGATTATAAAAGAATTACCACGAAGTCACTCATTGAAATGAAGGCTAATGGAGAAAAAATATCTATGCTAACTGCATACGATTTTACCATGGCAAAAATCGTCGATTCTGCAGGGATTGATGTGATTCTTGTAGGCGATTCGGCTTCAAATGTTATGGCTGGACATGAAACGACATTACCTATCACTTTAGACCAAATGATTTATCATGCTTCTTCGGTAGTTAGAGCTACAGAGAGAGCATTGGTTGTTGTAGATTTACCTTTTGGAAGTTACCAATCAGATCCTAAAGAAGCATTGCGCTCCTCAATTAGGATTATGAAAGAAAGCGGTGGACATGCTGTAAAGTTGGAAGGTGGAAAAGAAATTAAAGAATCGATTAAAAAAATATTGAATGCAGGAATTCCAGTAATGGGACATTTGGGTTTAACACCACAATCTATCTATAAATTTGGTACTTATACTGTTCGTGCAAAAGAAGAGGAAGAAGCAGATAAACTTTTGGAAGATGCTCAATTATTAGAAAAATTAGGTTGTTTTGCATTAGTATTAGAAAAAATTCCAGCACATTTAGCCGAAAAAGTGGCCAAAAGTATATCGATACCTGTAATAGGAATTGGCGCTGGTGGCGGTGTAGACGGTCAAGTATTAGTTATTCACGACATGTTAGGAATGAATAATGAATTTAGCCCTCGTTTTTTAAGAAGATATATGAATTTATATGACGGAATGACAACCGCTATCGGGCAATATGTTGCTGATGTAAAATCGAGTGATTTCCCTAACGCTAACGAGCAATATTAAAATACCTCTATAAGAGTAAAAATCTTTTTAATAATGTAATTTTATAAAAACTGAATTAAACATCGTCTAATTCAGTTTTTATATTTAGGTAACTATCTACAATAAATAAAAATCAAATAATTTTCGCTTCTGTAATAGTTTTTATTCAGAAAGAACCGTTGAAATTTATAAAAAATTACAAGCATTAATAAAGATTTAAATTTAACAAACCGATCTAAAAAAGCCCAAAATCTAAAAATAAATGAAAATCATATCAAATAAATCAAATCTCCAAATCCTTCACGAAGACAATCACCTTATCGTTATAAATAAACGTGTTGGTGATATCGTACAAGGCGATAAAACAGGAGACAAGCCATTATCTGATGTGGTTAAGGAATATATTAAAGATAAATACAATAAACCGGGAGAAGTTTTTTTAGGTGTTGTACATCGTTTAGATCGTCCTACATCAGGCATAATCGTCTTTGCTCGCACGAGTAAAGCACTAACAAGGATGAACGAATTATTTAGTAATCGAGAAACTCAAAAAACCTATTGGTGCATTGTCAAAAACAAACCTTTGATCGCTGAAGATAAATTGACTCATTATTTAAAAAGAAACGAAAAAAATAATAGTTCAAAAGCACATTTAAAAGAAGTTCCTGATAGTAAATTAGCTATTTTAGATTATAAAATCATAAAGGAACTCACTAATTATTTTGCCTTAGAAATTAATCTTCATACGGGAAGACATCATCAAATACGGGCACAACTGTCTGCAATAGGTTCCCCAATAAAAGGGGATTTAAAATATGGTTTTGATAGAAGTAATCCTGATGGTGGTATTCATCTACACGCTCGAAAATTAGTATTTATTCATCCAGTAACTAAAGAAAATACAATTATCATTGCTCCCACTCCAGATGAAGTACTTTGGAAAGCATTATAATTTTAAAAAAATGAACTTAAACTTCAACTTACTACTATTATAAAATTGATGTTTAAAAGTTTAAATTTAAAAATGGATTCTGGGATGATTTACCCAAAATCTAACATCCAAAAATGTATATTTGAAAGTTAAAAATTTCAATAGTAAAAATATGCAAATTGTCTTCGCCTCCAGCAACAAAAATAAAATTATAGAAATTCAAAGTATGCTTCCCGAAAGCATTCAAATTCTTAGTCTAGAAGACATTGGTTGCCTAGAAGAAATACCAGAAACCGCAGATACCATTATGGGGAATGCTATCCTGAAGGCGGATTATGTAACAAAAAAATATGGGTATGATTGTTTTGCTGATGATACAGGACTTGAAGTTTCCGCTTTAAATGGGGAACCAGGTGTTTACTCTGCAAGATATGCCGGAGAGCAGCGGAGTTCTGAAGATAATATGAATAAATTATTAGACAATTTATCGGATAAAAATAATAGAAAAGCACAATTTAAAACCGTAATTGCACTAAACATAAACGGTAAACAACAATTATTTACAGGTATAGCAGAAGGAGAAATCACTTTAGAAAAAACTGGAAACAAAGGTTTTGGATACGACCCTATCTTTCGCCCATTGGGATATACAGAAACTTTTGCAGAATTATCTTTAGAGATAAAAAATGAAATCAGTCACAGAGGAAAAGCAACCCAAGATTTGATTAAATTTTTAATAGGAATCAAATAAGTAGGCAAAAAATAGGTTTTTTACAACATAATATCCTATTCAAAGCATGAATTTCACTTAAATTTGAGTAAATAAAAAATACCAATTCTTAAATAAAATCCTAACATTCTGATAATCAAATCACAATAAATCATTAATTCTTAAAATAGCATTAGTTTATATGAATTATAAACAGTAATTTTGCACCCTATTTTAAAAATACATATGAATAAATTTGAACAATTAGGATTGAGTGAATCGTTACTGAAGGCGATTTTAGATCTAGGATTTGAAAGTCCGACCGAAGTACAGGAGAAAGCGATTCCCCTATTATTGGAAAAAGATACAGATATGGTTGCGTTGGCTCAGACAGGGACAGGGAAAACGGCAGCTTTTGGTTTTCCAGTTATCCAAAAAATTGATGCTAACAACAGAAACACACAAGCATTAATTTTATCTCCAACACGTGAATTGTGTTTGCAGATTACCAACGAAATTAAAAACTACTCTAAATACGAAAAAGGTATTAATGTGGTAGCAGTTTACGGTGGAGCTAGCATTACAGAACAAGCGAGAGACATAAAGAGAGGTGCACAAATTATTGTGGCAACTCCAGGAAGAATGCAAGACATGATTAATAGAGGATTGGTTAACATTTCTCAAATTAACTATTGTATTCTTGACGAAGCTGACGAAATGTTGAACATGGGTTTCTACGAAGATATCGTAAACATCCTTTCGACTACGCCAGACGACAAAAACACATGGTTGTTCTCTGCAACAATGCCTGCTGAAGTAGCACGCATTGGAAAACAATTCATGAAAGACCCAATTGAAATTACAGTTGGAGCTAAAAATTCAGGTTCAGCTACAGTTTCTCACGAATTTTACTTAGTAAATGCACGTGATCGTTACGAAGCTTTGAAACGTTTAGCTGATGCTAATCCAGACATTTTCTCAGTAGTTTTTTGTAGAACAAAACGTGATACTCAAGCTGTTGCCGAAAAATTGGTTGAAGATGGATACAGCGCTGCTGCTTTGCACGGAGATTTATCTCAAGCGCAACGTGATGGTGTAATGAAATCTTTCCGTGGAAGACAAATCCAAATGCTTGTAGCTACTGACGTTGCTGCACGTGGAATTGATGTTGACAATATTACGCACGTAGTAAATTACCAATTACCTGACGAAATAGAAACGTACAATCACCGTTCAGGTCGTACAGGTCGTGCTGGTAAATTAGGAACTTCTATTGTAATTGTTACTAAAAGTGAATTGCGTAAGATTTCTTCTATCGAGAGAATCATCAAACAAAAATTCGAAGAAAAAACAATCCCTTCTGGAATTGAAATCTGCGAAATTCAATTGTTACACCTAGCTACAAAAATTAAAGATACTGAAGTTGATCACGAAATTGACAACTACTTACCTGCAATTAATAGCGTTCTTGAAGATTTATCGAAAGAGGAATTAATCAAGAAAATGGTATCGGTAGAATTTAACCGTTTTATCAATTATTACAAGAAAAACAGAGACATTTCTTCTCAATCTGGCGAAAGACGCGAGCGTGATGATAGAGATGGAGCTCCAAGAGAGAACAATAATAGTGGCGCAACAAGATATTTCGTGAACATTGGTTCTAGAGATAACTTTGATTGGATGTCATTAAAAGACTACTTGAAAGAAACATTAGACTTAGGTCGTGATGACGTTTTCAAAGTAGACGTAAAAGAAGGTTTCTCTTTCTTTAACACAGATCCAGAACACACGGATAAAGTAATGGAAATATTGAACAACGTACAATTAGAAGGACGTAGAATCAATGTTGAAATTTCTAAAAATGATGGTGGCGGAAGACGTGATCACAATGGAAGAAGTTCAGGTGGAAGTTTTGGTGGTTCAAGAAGTGCTGCTCCAAGAAGAGAAGGTAGTTTTGCACCAAGAAGAGAAGGTTCTTCAGGTGGTGGATTTAGAAGTGATAGAAATTCAGCTCCAAGAGAAGGTGGTTTCGGACCAAGAAGTTCATCTGCTCCTAGAAGAGAAGGTGGCTTTACATCGGACAGACCTAGAACGGAAGGTTCTTCTGATAGAGCTCCAAGACGTTCTGAAGGATCTGGTGATTCACCAAGACCAAGAAGACCAAGAAGAGACTAACATGCATTGTTAATCTTCTTATAATTATATAAGGAAACTACAAAATATTCAATCTTGATTTATTACTTTTAAAGTTTTAAATTAGCATATGAAATATTTTGTAGTTTTCTTTTTTTTAGTACTTTCCTCAACTGCCATTGCGCAAGTTAAAGAACCCTCCCAGAAAGTTAATGGTATCATAATCAGTAATACGACTAAAGAACCTTTAGTAGGCGTTAACATCATTAATGTAAATAAAGTAAGAGGAGCAACTACCGATTTAGGCGGTTACTTTGAGCTAGATGTGCAAGTAAATGACACCTTACACATTACGAGTTTAGGATTTCAATCCCTTCGTGTTCGAGTTACCAATGACTGGTTAAAAAATAAAAGCACAAAAATACAACTAACAGAAAAAGCCATAGCGCTAGAGGAAGTAGTAATACGCCCTTTTAACCTAACAGGTTATCTAGAAGTTGACACTAAAATCATTCCTGTTAAAGAAAATTTCAGATATAGTATTTCTGGACTTAGTCAAGGATATGAGGCGGGAGAATACTCTCCAAATGCCTTTGGAAGGGTATTAGGATCTATCTTTAACCCTGCAGATGTTCTTTATAACTTTTTTGGCAAAAACCCCAAAGAACTTAAGAAACTTAAAGAAATGAAGAAAGACGATACAGTTCGTAATCTTTTAGAATCTAAATTTGATAGAGAAATGATTGCCGTACTATTAGGAGTAGATAAAAATGAAATAGCCGAAATTTTACAACGCTGTAATTACTCCGAATCATTCATACAAACAGCTAATGACTTGCAAATTATGGATGCTATTAGCGGATGTTATGAAGAATATAAAGTATTAAAGAAAAAATAAAGTGATTTTAAATATTTAAAATAATTCCTCAATTACACTAAGTAGTTGAGGAATTATTTTTTGATAGAAATTCAAGTTATTACAATTCTCCAATAAAAAAATCCCATGCCAGTTTAGAGCTATGGTGATTAAAAAACTACTTTTAAAAAAAAATCTCTTTGTAAGGATAATGTACTTTATAAAAGTAAAAATTAAATCTCATCTTGTACAATTTTAAAATAAATCATTAAATTCCGAAACAGAAAAAGACTTATACTAATTAGATAAAGAAAAGGTCTTTTTAAAGTAATTCAGTTTCAAAATCAAAAAAGATTACATATATTTACTTACATAACAAGAACTAATTTTAAATATCTATTATCATGGCAAAAAGTCAAGACGCAAAGAAAACTGCGAAAAAAGAGCCTTTAAAAACAGCAAAGGAAAAGAAAGAAGAAAAAAGAGATAAGAAAAATGCTCCGAAAAGAGACTAATTACAAATAAAAAAGGCTGTTTAGAGTTCGAATACTCTTAACAGCCTTTTTAATATTTTGAGCTTAAATTTACCTTGAATAATTAGGAGCTTCTTTAGTAATTGTCACATTATGAGGGTGACTTTCGTTGATACCACTAGCAGTAATACGAACAAAACGACCTGTTTCTTGCAAAGTAGGAATATCTTTGGAACCACAATATCCCATTCCTGCTCGAAGACCACCAATAAATTGCTGCATACTTTCGTTTAATTCACCTTTATAAGGAACACGACCGACAATTCCTTCTGGAACTAATTTCTTTACATCATCTTCAACATCTTGAAAATAACGATCTTTAGAACCTTCTTGCATTGCTTCAACAGATCCCATTCCGCGGTATGATTTAAATTTTCTTCCTTCAAAAATAATAGTTTCCCCAGGAGATTCCTTAGTACCAGCAAGCAATGAACCTAGCATTACACAATCTGCACCTGCAGCAATCGCTTTAGGAATATCACCTGTGTAACGTATTCCACCATCTGCAATTACAGGAACTCCAGTTCCTTTGATAGCCGCAGCTACTTCAAGAACGGCAGAGAACTGAGGAAAGCCTACACCAGCAACAATACGAGTAGTACAAATTGAACCTGGACCAATACCAACTTTTACACCATCAGCACCATTTTCGACTAAATATTTGGCCGCTTCTGGAGTAGCGATATTACCCACAATAACATCCAATTCTGGAAATTTAGCTTTTACCGCTTTCAAAACGTCTACTACTCCTTTTGTATGTCCGTGAGCAGTATCAATAATTACAGCATCAACTCCAGCATTAACTAAAGCTGTTGCTCTTTCGACGGCATCAGCAGTAACTCCTAACGCAGCAGCAACTCTTAATCGTCCAAATTTATCTTTATTGGCGTTTGGTTTTTGAGTTAGTTTGGTAATATCTCTAAAGGTAATTAAACCAACTAATTCATATTTATCATTTACAACTGGTAATTTTTCTATTTTGTGTCCTTGTAAAACAATTTCTGCTTGTTCTAGTGAAGTTCCTTCCGGAACAGTAACTAAATTTTCAGTAGTCATTACCTCAACAATTGGTCTTGAACTATTTTTTTCAAAACGCAAATCTCTATTCGTAACAATTCCTTTTAAAATTTTGTTATCATCCACAATTGGAATACCACCAATTCCAAATTCTTTCATCGCATTCTTAGCGTCTGCAACAGTCGAAGTTAATGGTAAAGTAACAGGATCGATAATCATTCCAGATTCTGCACGTTTTACTTTTCTAACTTTAGCCGCTTGTTGCTCTATAGTCATATTTTTGTGCAGTACACCAATTCCTCCTTCTTGAGCCATAGCTATTGCCATTGCGCTCTGAGTAACTGTATCCATAGCAGCAGATACAATAGGAACATTAAGCGTTATATTTCTAGAAAATTTTGATTTGATACTCACTTCGCGAGGAAGCACATTTGAGTAATTAGGAACTAATAAAACATCATCGTAAGTTAATCCTTCACCGATAATTTTAGAGTTGTGTGCGATCATTGCAATTGTAGTTGGAGTTTAATTGCGTGCAAATATAGACAATCTTAAGCGAAAAAACAGTTAAATCTTAGAATAATTAATTAATTTGCAATTCAAAGTCAATTATTTGACAAAAATTCTCATCCGTAATTCTAAACCATTCTCCAATATATTTATTTATAATGACTGAAATAAAAAAGCAATTCAAAGGTCTTTCAAATGAAGAAATAGTACAATCTAGAACAAAATTTGGATCAAATACTATTATTCAACAAAAAAAGAATGTTTTTTTGAACTCCGTACTTGAAATGATAAAAGAGCCAATGTTCTTATTATTACTTACTGCAACAAGTATTTATTTTATAACTGGTGATTACGGCAACGGTATTTTTATGGGAATGGCTATCTTATTAGTTTCTGCCATTTCGCTATATCAGGAATCTAAAAGTAGATCTGCCATTAACGATTTAAAGAAACTTTCGCAACCTAAAAGCAAGGTCATTCGCAACGGCATAACATCAGAAATTCCGAGCGAAGAGATTGTCATTGGTGATCTGATCCAAACTGAAGAAGGTACATTTATTCCTGCCGACGCTACTATTATTCAATCTAATGATTTTGCAGTTAACGAATCTATTCTCACTGGGGAATCAATGGCAGTGTTCAAAAATGAAAATACAAATAATGACTCTGTTTTTCTTGGAACTATTGTTACAAGTGGTTTAGCAATTTGCAAAGTAATTGCTATTGGAAACCAAACTCAGTTAGGTAAAATTGGTCAAAGTTTAGAAGCTATAGTCGAAGAGAAAACACCGCTTCAAGTTCAAATAGGAAGCTTCGTAAAAAAAATGTCGCTGGTAGGTTTAGGAATTTTCATTTTGGTCTGGATCATTAACTATTACAATTCAAAAATGCTTCTTGACAGCTTATTAAAAGCATTGACGTTAGCGATGAGTATTATTCCAGAAGAAATTCCAGTGGCTTTTACCACCTTTATGGCGTTAGGTTCTTGGCGATTAATGAAAATAGGAGTTATTGTAAAACAGACAAAAACGGTCGAGACATTAGGAAGTGCCGATGTAATTTGCACAGACAAAACAGGAACGATTACAGAAAACAGGATGACTCTAGCGCAGTGCTACTCTTTATCCGACAACCATATAAAAGAAAATTATACAGATCCAAATAGTATTGAATTATTAACTATTGCTATGTGGGCAAGCGAACCCATTCCTTATGATGCCATGGAAATAGCGCTTCATGATGCCTATTCAAAATTAGAAGTAACAGACGAACGACCTAATTTTAAATTAGTACACGAATATCCATTAGATGGTAAACCTCCAATGATGACACATGTTTTCGAGGATTTTAAAGGAACCCGAATTATTGCGGCTAAAGGCGCTACAGAAGCTTTAATAGCAACGTCAAACTTATCTGAAAAAGAAACGAAAGACATATTAGCAGCGATGAAAAAAATGGCTCTAGAAGGTTATCGTGTTTTAGGAGTTGGAATTGCTTCATTTATTGGCACTGATTATCCAAAAAAACAGCAAGAATTCACTTTTGATTTTAAAGGATTAGTAGCTTTTTACGATCCTCCTAAAGCAAATATAAAAGCAACATTCGAAACCTTATATAAAGCTGGTATTCAAATAAAAATAGTGACTGGCGACAATGCAGAAACAACCGCCACAATTGCCAAGCAAATTGGGTTTAGAAATGCCGACCAAACATTAAACGGAGATGAATTAATGGCAATGGACGAAACAACTCTAAGAAAAAGAGTAATGGAAACATCAATTTTTACCAGAATGTTTCCCGAAGCAAAACTAAAAATCATTAAAGCATTAAAGGATAATAATCAAATTGTGGCAATGACTGGAGATGGCGTAAATGATGGGCCCGCACTAAAATCAGCTCATATCGGAATTGCTATGGGAAAAAAAGGTACTGAAATTGCCAAACAAGCCGCAAATCTAATTCTTATTGATGATGATTTTTCTAAAATGATTGAAGCCATTGCAATGGGTCGGAAAATTTATAGCAATCTAAAAAAAGCAATTCAGTATATCATTTCAATACATATTCCTATTATATTAATAGTTTTCATTCCACTAGCATTGGGATGGATTTATCCTAATATTTTTTCTCCTGTACACGTTATCTTTTTAGAAATAATTATGGGGCCAACTTGCTCTATAATTTATGAAAACGAACCAATGGAAAGCAATTTGATGCAGCTCAAACCAAGGCCAATTACAAATACTTTCTTTAAACTCAAAGAAATCACAATTAGCATTATACAAGGAATCGTTATAACAATTGGTTTATTGTTTGTTTATCAGTATTGTGTAACCAATACGTTTTCTGAAGCCGCTACTAGAACTGTGGTTTTTATAACTTTAATCTCAGCAAACATTTTTTTAACCCTTACCAACCGTTCTTTTTATTACTCCATTTTTACAACATTGCGTTATAAAAATAATTTGGTTTTACTGATTATTTCTACCACTATTGTAACAACAGCTTGCTTACTTTTCATTCCTTTATTCGCCAACTTTTTCGAATTCGAAAGCCTTTCTGGTCTACAAATAGGATTAAGTATTTTAGTAGGTTCGATATCAGTATTATGGATAGAAATTTACAAAGTATTTAAAAGGAAAAAAAATGAAATATTATAAATAGCTATTACTTATTGAATAATTACGAACATCAAAAATAGAGTCTAAAACCGCATATGGATTGAGATTATAAAATAATTTTGATAAGTATTCTGCTAAACTTTAAGTTAAAACGATAGTTCCATTTTATTTTAAAAATATATAAAAGAAAATAAAAAAGCACGCAAACAAACAGCGTTTTCAATCGGAGTTATAGAGAAAAAGACTTTATATGAAAATTATATTTCTAATGAAATTCACCAAACAACTTTGAAGCATCATTATAGGAACTTTCAAAACTCATCGGACTCAAATTAGTAATTTCTTTTTGAGCGGTAAAATAGGATAATAATTTCTCCGTAGGCATATTACCTGTTAGATCATCAGTAGCCATAGGACAACCTCCAAAACCTTGAATCGCACCATCAAAACGACGACAACCTGCTTTGTAGGCAGCATCAATTTTTTCAAACCATTTATCAGGAGTGGTATGCAAATGAGCTCCAAACTCTATTTCCGGATAAGCAGGAATTAAATTTGAAAATAAATAGGAAATCACATCTGGAGTAGAGCTTCCTACTGTATCAGAAAGTGATAAAATTTTAACTCCCATATTTGCTAATCTTTGAGTCCATTCGCCCACGATTTCCACATCCCAGGGATCTCCGTAAGGATTTCCAAAACCCATTGACAAATAAGCCACCACTTCTTTATCTTCACTAGCAGCAATTTCTAAAATTTCTTGAAGCGTAATCAATGACTCTGCTATTGTTTTATGTGTATTTCTCATCTGAAAATTTTCAGAAATTGAAAACGGAAAACCTAAATAACGTATTTCAGCATGTTCAGAAGCTAATTTTGCTCCCTGAGTATTAGCAATAATAGCCAATAATTTACTTTGAGTTTGAGATAAGTCTAGTTGTGCTAGAACTTCCGCAGTATCCTGCATTTGAGGAATCGCTTTAGGCGAAACAAAGCTACCAAAATCTATACTATCAAAACCTACACGTAGTAAAGATTGAATATAAGCTACTTTCTTCTCAGTAGGAATAAACGGTTTGATGCCTTGCATTGCATCACGTGGACATTCTATAATTTTTATTGGTTTCATAGGCAGCCAAAGATACTAAAGAAATTGTTTTTACGAAATCGTTTTATCGTATTAACAAAAAAAAAATATTACAATTTTAAGTAATAAATATAAGTATTACAATTTTAGGTAATAATTTAAAATATTACTTATTTATGTAATATAATTTAAATTTTTAAATTATATTTGAAATATGATTGCAATACTTACTGCCGATATTATCAATTCACGAAAACTCCCATCTCAGAAATGGATGGACGATCTAAAAGTTTTTTTATCCCAATTTGGAAAAACTCCAAATGATTGGGAAATTTATCGTGGAGATGAGTTTCAGTTGGAAATAAAAAATCCTGAAGAGGCTTTATTAATAGCATTTCAAATTAAAGCTTTTTTTAAGTCGATTCGTTTAGATGTGAGAATGAGCATCGGATTTGGAAATAAAACCTATACATCAAAAAAAATAACAGAAAGCAACGGAACTGCTTTTATTCGCTCTGGAGAAAAATTTGAAATTTTAAAAAAACAAAAAATAAACTTAATTGTAAATTCAAATGATTCCCTTTTTGACGAAGAATTAAATTTAATATTAAAATTAAGTTTATCTTTCATGGACAATTGGCTTCAGCAATCTGCTACTTTTATACTAGTTGCTATTCAAAATCCAACTGCCACTCAAGAGGAAATAGGTTTTAAATTAGGTATAAATCAAGCTGCTGTGAGCAGAAGACAAAAGCGTTCTAATTACGAACTAGTTCTTCAAGTAGATCGCTATTTTAGAAAAAAAATTAAAACCCTTACAGCATGATTGTATTTGTAAAATTAATTTTAGCACACCTCATAACTGATTTTTTACTACAACCCAATTCGTGGATAAAAGTCAAAGAGCATAAAAAGCACAAAAGCCTTTATTTCTATCTAGATATTGCGCTGCATTTTATACTATCCTGGATCTTTGTTGGAGAACTTTCTTTTGGTTGGTTTGCCCTAATCTTAGCAATTATTCACGGGTTTGTAGCTATTATAAAACTACAGTATCAAACATCAAAAACAAAAAGAAACTGGTTTACAGTAGAGCAGAGCCTAAACACAATACTAATTCTGGTTATTGCCTTTAGTTATACTAAAACTAGTGTAAATTTCGAAGCGCTAGGAAATCAATTTTGGATCGTAATTACTGCTGTATTTTTTCTCACCAAACCTACATCGATAATTATAAAAAATATTATTTCTATCTGGACACCAGAGAATAAAAGCAAAGATAAATCACTACAAAATGCTGGAAACTACATAGGCATTCTCGAGCGTCTTTTTATTTTAATTTTTATATTAACAGGTCATTTTGAAGCAATTGGTTTTTTATTGGCTGCAAAATCAATTTTTAGATTTGGTGATTTAAAAGAAGCCAAAGACCGAAAACTAACTGAATACGTACTAATTGGAACGTTATTGAGTTTTGGCATTGCTTTACTAATTGGAATCCTAGTACAATTGAGTTTAGAATTTTCTTTTTAAAATTTCCTTATTAATTGCTTTTACTAAAGCAGGACCTTCATAAATAAAGCCAGTGTACAATTGTATTAAACTTGCACCAGCTTCTAGTTTTTCTATAGCATCTTGAGCTGAATGAATCCCTCCTACTCCAATTATAGGAAATGATTTGTTACTTTTTTCAGATAAAAAACGAATAATTTCTGTTGAACGCTTTGTCAAAGGTTTTCCAGATAACCCACCCATTTCAATTTTATTTACCGACGTTAATCCTTCGCGAGAAAGAGTCGTATTTGTTGCAATAACACCTGCTATTTTAGTTTGATTGATTATATCAATAATATCTAGCAATTGTTCGTTCGTTAAATCGGGAGCAATTTTCAATAAAATTGGTTTTTGTTTTGGCTTTGCTAAATTCTTATTTTGCAACGTTTGCAACAATTCAGTCAACGGTTCTTTGTCTTGTAAAGCCCTTAGATTTGGTGTGTTTGGAGAACTTACATTAACTACAAAATAATCAACATAATCAAAAAGTGTTTCAAAACAAATTTCATAATCTTGTGTTGCATTTTCATTAGGAGTCAACTTATTTTTACCAATGTTTCCTCCAATCAAAACACCTTTATTTTTTTTCAATCGTTCTACGGCTTCTTTCACGCCACCGTTATTAAACCCCATTCTATTGATGATTGCCGAATCCTCTTTCAATCTAAACAAACGTTTTTTAGGATTTCCTTCTTGTCCAACGGGTGTAAGCGTTCCAATTTCAATAAAGCCAAAACCAAAATTAGATAATTCACTGTACAAACTAGCATCTTTGTCAAAACCCGCTGCTAATCCTACAGGATTTTTAAATTTTAATCCAAAGACCTCTGTCTCTAATCTCTTATCATCAACTAAATAAATTGACTTAAAAACAGAAGTTAAGCCTGGTATTTTAGACAGAAATCGAATCATCGAAAAAGTGAAATAGTGAACTTTTTCTGGATCAAAACAAAAAAGAAAAGGACGAATAATTAATTTATACATGATAGTGTTGTTGTGTTGTGCAAAAATAGAATTATCTCTTTGATAAATAAATATTTGCAAAACAATTTATATAATCATTTTTTAAACGCTAAAAAATGATCCTGAAAAAATGATTATATTTGCATAAAACAAAGTAAAATGCAACATATTATAGATCGTTTCATAAGTTACGTTATTATTGACACTGAGTCTGATGCAAATTCAGAAACTACACCTAGCACTAAAAGGCAATGGGATCTTGCCAACAAATTGGTAGAAGAATTAAAAACTATTGGAATGCAAGACGTTACAATAGATGATAAATCATATATAATGGCTACTTTACCTAGCAATGTAGATCATGAAGTACCAACGATTGGATTTATTTCTCATTTTGACACCTCTCCAGATTTTTGCGGTGCTAATATTAAACCACAAATTGTTCCTAACTATGATGGCAAAGACATCGTCTTAAATGCTGAGAAAAATATAGTTTTGTCACCTAACTATTTCAAAGATTTATTGTTATACAAAGGACAAACTTTGATTACTACTGATGGAACTACATTATTAGGAGCAGATGACAAAGCAGGAATTACAGAAATTGTTACTGCCATGGAATTCCTAATCAATAATCCTGAAATTAAGCACGGGAAAATTAGAGTTGGTTTTACTCCTGACGAAGAAATTGGTCGCGGCGCACACCATTTTGATGTGGCTAAATTTGGGGCAGAATGGGCTTACACCATGGATGGAAGTCAAGTAGGAGAACTTGAATATGAAAATTTTAATGCAGCTGGGGCTAAAATTACTTTTAAAGGAAAAAGCGTACATCCTGGATATGCAAAAGGCAAAATGATTAATTCGATGCTGATTGCTAATGATTTTATAAACAAATTACCGCCAGAGGAAACACCACAAGAAACTAAAGGTTACGAAGGTTTTTTTCACGTTCACCATTTAACAGGAAGCATTGAAGAAACCGTTTTAGAATTAATTATTCGCGATCACAGCAAGAAGAAATTTGAAAAACGTAAAGAATTAATTGAAAAAATTACTCGTAAGATTAATAAAAAATTTGCAAAGCAATTTGGCGAAGATATTGTAATTACAGAGATCAAAGATCAATATTACAATATGAAAGAAAAGGTTGTTCCGGTAAAACACATCGTAGATATTGCTGAAAAAGCAATGAAAGAAATTGGAATTAAACCATTAATTAAACCGATTAGAGGCGGAACAGATGGCTCTCAATTGTCATACATGGGTTTACCGTGTCCTAATATATTTGCAGGAGGACACAATTTTCATGGAAAATATGAATATGTTCCTGCAGAAAGTATGCAAAAAGCAATAGAGGTAATTGTAAAAATCGCTGAACTAACAGCATTGCAAAAATCTAAATAAACCAAAAAAAAATCCCAAATTTCAATTGAAATTTGGGATTTTTAATTATTACTTTATTCTTATTTTTTACTCAAAGCAGCACTCATTTCCATAGAAATAGCAGAACGCTCCATTTTCAATTTTCCAGACATCGTTTCAACAACTACTGTTGTATCTGCCAATTCAGAAATTTTTCCGTGAAGACCACTTTTAGTGATTATTTTATCACCTACTTTTAATGTGCTTTCAAATTCTTTTTCGCTTTTCGCTTTTTTCTGCTGTGGTCTAATCATGAAAAAATAGATTACCACAAACATTAATATAAACGGTGCAAATTGAGTTAACTGTTCCATAATTTTAATTCTCTTTTTATTAATTAATTATTACATTAAACCACGACCAGCTTTAATGATTCTTTTACTTTTCTCAAGTTCTTTTACTAAATTATCTAAAATTCCGTTGATAAAAATACTACTTTTTGGAGTAGAATATTCCTTTGCAACTTCTAAATATTCATTAAGTGTTACTTTTACAGGAATTGAAGGGAATTTTAGAAATTCACATATAGCCATTTTAAGGATAATAGTGTCAATCTCGGCAATTCTCTCACTGTCCCAATTAGGTGTTTTGTCTAAATATTCCTTAGCCAATTCTTTTTCGTTTAAAACTGTTTTTCTAAACAAGTCTTTTACAAAATCCTTATCCTCATTGTCTTTAAATAATTTTGGAACTCTAAAATTATCATTTTCGCCAGACTTAATTGCTTTTAATTGCTTAATAATATGGGTATTCACTAAAGGAATATCATCAACCCAAGTTAACTTATCATCTTCTAGATATTCATACAGCTTTTCATTAGGCACAATTACATCCATAAACAAATCAACGATAAATTGTCGATCTTCTTCAAATGTATTCACAGCATTACTCATGTAATCAGCATACAATTGACTAGCTTTAATATCACTCAAAAGCAATAAAATATAATCGTCATTTAAAGACCAATTATTAATTTTACGGTTTTCCAGCGCAATACTTAATGAGTTGTTTTCGGAAAGAATTTGAAAAATTTGATTTTTAATGAATTTTTCGTTCGGCTTACGCTCTTCTGGAGTTGCAAGATGCTTAAGGCTTGATTTATGTAAAAAGACAGTTTCTGTTTTACAAATTTCAATAAGCGAAGAGAGCATTATAAGGTATAAATCTTGAATATTATCGATGCTATAAAAAAGGAATTTTTCTTCTTTCTCTAGATTATCTGAACCACTTTGATGCATCGCATAAATGGACTGCATAACTTTGACGCGAATGTGTCTTCTATTTACCACCTTGTAAGAACTTTTATTAATTAGGGTGCAAAAATAAGAATTTCCTTTTTTAAAATAAAATATATAGTGGCTTATTTTAAAAGTATTCAGCAAACACCCACTACGAAGTCACGAATGGAATCGCTATAGGTGTTTGCTGAAAAAAATTATTTCTTACTATTCTCTAATTTTCTCTGATCAATACGATTTTGAGCAATAGTTAGAGCAGCTTTGTGAGTAGTGATATTATTAGCAATTGCAAAATCGAATATTTCTAAAGTAGTGTTATAGATATTTTCGGTTTTACGCATAATTTCAGCTTTATCATAATGTGCTAACTCCGCATAAACATTAATTATTCCGCCCGCATTAATCAAGAAATCCGGAGCATACAAGATGCCTCTTTCTTGAAGAATTGCACCGTGAATATTCTCATCTGCTAATTGATTATTGGCAGCACCTGCAATAACTTTTGCTTTAATTTTACGCACCGTATCATCATTTAGCGTCGCTCCCATTGCACAAGGCGCATAAATATCTACATCAGCTGTATATAAATCTTCACCTCTATAAATTTCTGAATGATACTTTGTACTTACTTCATTTAGTTTTTCTTCATTGATATCTGCAATAGTAACAATAGCACCTTCTTTTGTCAAATACTCTACTAAAGTTTCTCCAACGTGACCAATTCCTTGTACTAAAACCTTTTTACCACTCAAATTATCGGAGCCAAATTTTTGCTTAGCAGCCGCCTTCATTCCCATGAAAACACCATAAGCAGTAACTGGAGAAGGATTTCCAGAACCTCCTCTTTCTTCAGAAATACCCGTAACGTATGGCGTAACATCTCTTACAATATCCATGTCTTTAGTTTCCATTCCGACATCTTCAGCAGTGATATACCTACCACTTAGAGAGTGAACAAACTCACCAAACTTGCGCATTAATTCGGGTGTTTTTTGAGTTTTAGCGTCTCCAATAATTACCGCTTTACCACCTCCTATATCTAGTCCTGTAATTGCCGCTTTGAAAGTCATTCCTCTGGAAAGACGCAAAACATCATTTAATGCTTCCCATTCATTTGCGTAATTATACATCCTTGTTCCTCCTAAAGCTGGACCCATAACTGAATTATGAATACCAATAATTGCTTTTAAACCCGTATCTTTGTCGTTACAAAATACAATTTGCTCGTGATCATCAAATGACATTTGGCCAAAAACGGGATCCATTTTTTGAAGTTCCTTCCCGGTTGTGAAAGCTGCGTTCATAGTGTAATTTTTTATAGTGATAAAATTATGAATTTGTCAAAAAGACAATTCAAATTTACACAAAAAAATAAAGATCTATTGCTGTTTTGTCAAAAAATCGTTAATTCGATAATTAAATTAATCTTTTAGTTTATTTAATGAATTTATCAAATTCGAAACTTAATTCTAAAAATAAATCAATTTCAACACAGAATATCATAAAATAATGAAAGAATTACGCTATCTCAACAAATACTTTGTCAAATATAAATACAGTTTCTTACTAGGAATTATTTTTACCATAATCGCACAAATATTCATGCTCTTTACCCCTAAATTGATTAGTAAATCATTTAAGGTTATTGAAGCTTTTGCTAAAGATAAAACAGTGGCAAAAGCTGTTATTTATGACGAATTAATTTCGAATATCTTATTGATTATTGCCACAACGATAATTGCAGGTTTTCTTACTTTTTTAATGAGACAAACCTTAATTGTAATGTCGAGACACATCGAATTTGATTTGAAAAACGAAGTTTTCCGTCAATACGAAAACTTATCTCAAAACTTTTATAAGCAAAATCGTACTGGAGATTTAATGAATCGTATTAGTGAAGATGTTTCTAAAGTAAGAATGTATGTGGGGCCTGCAGTAATGTACACCATTAATACAGTCATTCGATTTACTATAGTTATTGTATATATGTATAATGTATCGCCACGACTAACGCTGTATACAATCTTACCTCTACCTATTTTATCCTATGCTATTTTTAAATTAAGCTCTGAAATTAATGTTAGAAGTACTATTTTTCAACAGTATCTCTCAAAAGTTTCTAGTTTTTCGCAAGAGATATTTTCTGGTATCCGAGTAATCAAAGCTTACTCTATGGAAAATCAGCATCAAGCAAATATGGTGAATTTGGCAAATGAAAGCAAAAGCAAAAGTTTGAATTTAGCTAAAGTGCAATCTTTATTTGGTCCTTTGATGTTAGCTTTAATAGGAATTAGTAACCTTGTGGTTATTTATTTTGGAGGTTTAATGTATATCGACGGCACTATAAAAAACATTGGAACAATTGCTGAATTTATTTTATATGTCAATATGCTTACTTGGCCTGTGGCTTCATTAGGTTGGGTTTCCTCAATGGTTCAGGAAGCAGAAGCTTCTCAAAAAAGACTGAATGAGTTTTTAAAAATAGAACCAGAAATAAAAAACAAGAATCAAAATAAATCTATAATTGAAGGTTCAATTTCTTTTGAAAATGTAAGTTACACTTATCAAGATACTAATATAACAGCGCTTAAAAACATCTCTTTTACTGTAAAAAAAGGAGAAACTTTAGCCATTTTAGGAAAAACCGGATCAGGAAAATCAACAATTTTATCTTTGATTTCACGCATGTACGATGTTACCGAAGGAGCTATTAACATTGATAAAAACGAGATCAGCACGATCAACTTATTCGATTTACGTAATAGCATTGGAATCGTTCCTCAAGATGCTTTCCTATTCTCTGATAGTATTAAGAACAATATTATGTTTGGTAAAGCTGATGCTACAGACGAGGAAGTAAAAGCCGCTGCCAAAAGTGCCGTTGTGCATGATAACATTATGGGCTTTAATAAGCAATACGAAACCGTTCTTGGCGAAAGAGGAATTACACTTTCTGGAGGACAAAAACAAAGAGTTTCTATTGCTAGAGCCATTATAAAGAATCCTCCAATTTTACTATTTGATGATTGTTTATCTGCCGTTGATACGCAGACAGAAGAAACGATATTAAATAACCTTAATGACATCTGTAAAGACAAAACTACCATAATAGTAAGTCACCGTGTTTCGTCAGCTAAAAATGCTGATAAAATCATCATTATGGATAATGGGCAAATTATTCAACAAGGTTCTCATAATCAATTGATAAATCAAGAAGGTTATTATTCTGCTTTGTATTTGAAGCAACTTTCAGAAAAAGAAATGCTTTAATTGTTGTGTAATACATATTTTTTATAGATTTTTGGATACTAGTTAACAACCATAAATTGATAGAAAGGATTATGAGAGAACATGACATGTTAGAAAAAGAAGAGATATTTTCTAAAGTTTTACGAGCTGGAAGAAGAACATATTTCTTTGATGTGAGAGCTACAAAAGCAGATGATTATTACATTACCATTACCGAAAGCAAAAAGTTTACTGAAGAAGATGGATCATTTCACTTCAAAAAACATAAAATCTATTTATATAAAGAAGACTTTACTGCTTTTGCAGAAATTCTAGAAGAAATGACTTCTTATGTCTTAAATCATAAAGGAGAAGAAGTAATTTCAGAAAGACACCAAAAAGATTTCAAGAAAGAATACGTTACTGAAAAAACAGATGACGATTTCATACCTCAAACATCAACTTTTACCAATATAGAATTTGATGATATTTAATTTTTATTTACTTACAATTAAAAAAGTCCAGAAAAACAATGTTTTTTTTGGACTTTTTTTTTATAAAATAATAATTTAAAATTATTTAGCCATACCTTTAATTAGCAAATTTGTAAAGTTTATATTATTTCTTTGTAAAAAATAATATAAATAAGACTTTAAGTGGATTAAAAATTTAACTCACTTAGTTTTTTTTTTAGCTTTCTATAACTAGATCTTGCAATTCTCCATTATAATTAAACTTAACTGCTATCAAAAGATCTGTTAGTTTTTTTCCTATTGTATAATCAAAAACGATATGTTCCTCATCATATTCTGGATAGAAAGTAACAGTAACTAAATGAAGTTTTTTATACATTTCATTTTCAACTGAATTTACAAAATCGGAATGATCTATTTTTAAGTTTAATTGCTCAAAATCAATTTCGTCTAAATTTTGTTCTATATATTCTTTGACTTCCGTTCCGTTATTAAAATCATTCTCAATTGCTGTTTTAGCTATATTTTCAAATTTATTAATTTCATGTAATGCTTTTTCGATGGTTTTAAAGTTTTTTGCCGTGACGTTTTTCTCGTCAAAACTTAAATTGGCAACAATTTTATTACCATTAATTACAATCTCTTTTTGATAGTAATCCTCTAAATTATTAAGGTCAATTTCTCCAAAAATTGGTAAATTATAGTTTTGAATAGTATTCATCTTTTGTATTTAATTTAATTTATATTATTAATAATCAGTTACCCTATGCGCAATCCGTTCTCGATCTTAAAATCAGGAGCGATCAAAACTACGTCTCCATCCTCGCCTACTGCACCAAGAACTAAACATTCACTCCCAAATTTCCCTATTTGCTTTTTAGGAAAGTTAATTACAGCGATAATTTGTCTTCCTATTAAATCTGCTTTAGGGTATCGTTTCGTTATTTGAGCAGAGGATTTCCTGATACCAATCGTTTCTCCAAAATCAATAGTGATTTGATACGCTGGTTTTTGGGCTTCTGGAAAATCATTCACCATCATAATAGTACCAACATGCATAGCTACTTTTTCAAAATCATTCCAAGTTAGTTCCATTTTAATTTGATTTTTTACATTATTACTTATTTAAAAAAAATTAAATCTACATATTTAAGGCAGTATTTTTAAGAAGGATGCAAGAATGAACTGATAAAGAACGCTAAAATTAACATAAAAAGAAAAAAAAGTTATTTATAACGAAAAATGAATGTACTTTTGCACTGTGTAATTTAATGTTTATGAAAACCTTTTCAAACGTACCGCCAACATGTACCTCTTTTTTCAAAGAGGATTTTGTGCTTGTCGCTAAATTTTCACATTCAAAAGCCTTTGTCAATTAGACCTTCGTCTATATAAAAACAAACTACTTCCAGACGAAGGTTTTACTTAACATCATTTATTTATTCTGCGGTTTTAAAAAGCTATCTTTTTAATGCCTAAATCTAATTTAAAAAATATAAAAACATGTTTTTAAAAAAATTAGCAGTACACCAAATTATTTGGTTAGCTACCATTTCATTTTTAGTAATCACTTGTGTATTGGCTTACTTAGGTGATATTAATTACTTCTTTTTGATTGTTCCACTACTATTACTCGTTTTATTAGTTCAGGATACGTTTCAACCGAGCCATACTATTAGGAAAAATTATCCAATCGTAGGTCGATTTAGATATTTGTTAGAATCTTTTAGACCTGAGATTCGTCAGTATTTCTTTGAAGGAGAATTAGACGGAAAACCTTTTAATCGCAGACAACGTTCTATTGTATATCAAAGAGCTAAAAATGTAAAGCAAACTATTTCATTTGGAATGCAAGATGATCCTAACCGTATTGGTTACGAATGGGCGGCACATTCAATTTACCCAAAAAGAGCAGACAAGCAATTTTTTAGAACTACAGTTGGAAATGAGCAATGTCTTCAACCTTATAGCGCCAGCATTTACAATATCAGTGCTATGAGTTACGGAGCTTTGAGTAAAACTGCTATTTCATCTCTAAATAAAGGAGCTCAATTGGGTGGTTTTGCTCATAATACTGGTGAAGGTGGAATTAGTGATTTTCACTTAGAAGGTGGAGATTTAATATGGCAAATAGGAACAGGATATTTTGGTTGCAGAAACGATGATGGTTCATTTTCACCAGAATTATTTAAAGAAAAAGCGGCTTATCCTCAAGTTAAAATGATCGAATTAAAACTCTCTCAAGGTGCTAAACCTGGACATGGTGGACTATTACCTGGTGAGAAAAATACACCAGAGATCGCTAAAATTAGAAATATTAAACCTCATATAGCCGTTCACTCCCCAGCTGGACACACTGCCTTTTCAAACAGTGTAGAATTGTTGCAGTTTTTACAAAAAATGAGAGAACTTTCAAATGGTAAACCAATTGGTTTTAAAATTTGTATTGGTCGTCAAGATGAGTTTATTGCTATTATTGAAGCAATGAAACAAACAGGAATTGTTCCCGATTTTATCACTATTGACGGTGCTGAAGGAGGAACTGGAGCAGCGCCTTTAGAATTTATTGATTACATGGGAATGGCAATGGCAGATGGAGTAATATTTGCTAGCAAAGTTCTAAAAGAATATGGTCTTAGAGATCAAATCAAAATTATGGCTTCTGGAAAAATCATTACAGGTTTTGATATTGCTAAAGCGATGTCTCTTGGAGCAGATGCTTGTTACAGCGCCAGAGGAATGATGTTTGCCTTAGGATGCATCCAAGCGCTTCAATGCGACAGCGGAAAATGTCCGGTAGGTATTGCTACTCAAGATCAAAAATTGTACAAAGGATTGGATATTACTGACAAAAGTGTACGTGTTGCACATTTTCATAACAATACATTAAAAGCATTTGCAGAGTTTATTGGTGCTTGTGGTTTTGACAGTCCAAAAGCAATTACTCCAAATGTATTTTACAGACGAATTGACCATAAAACCAATGAAAGTTTTGCTTCATTATTTTTTAACGATGTTGAAAAAACTGCTAAAAACGAAAAAATAACCTTAAATTAAATCATCATGAAACCAATACCTGTTTTAACAAGTACCGATTATAACATTCTTAGAGAATTAACTAAAAACGCAAAAGACAGCACTAATATTAGAGAAATCGCTTTGCTAACACAAGAGTTAGATCGTGCCGTTATCAATAAAGACGGTGTTGTAGACGAAAGCATTGTTAGAATGAATTCGCAAGTAACCATTGAAGATTTAAAAACCAAACAGCAAATGAAAGTTCAAATCGTGATGCCATCACAAGCGAACTTAAAGGAAGGAAAGGTTTCAATATTAGCGCCTTTATGCGTAGCAATTATTGGATTTAAAGAAGATGCTGAAGTAGAATGGCAATTGCCTTCTGGCATTAAAAACTTAAAAATAATTAATGTAATCAATTCATAAGGATTTTTTATGTTTCTACTAAACACCTCTTTTATGGAGGTGTTTTTTTTTGCTTATTTTTTAACTTTTGATTATAAATCAAAGACTTATCCTTTTTTTCAATCTAACTTACTACTTTTAAATACGGTCAAAATAGATGATGACTTCCAAAGTAAATCATTTTAAAATTTTTAATTATTTAGAAAATTATAAATATTAAAAGAGATTTTATTTTTACTTGACAAAAAAAAGCCCCAAATAGTAAAATACTATTTGGGGCTTTTTAAGATAATAAAAATGGTAATTAAGTACAATTAAAAAAGATAATTGAACTTAATCTACTATTAATTTACTTAACTTCCATTAATTCAACGTCAAAAATCAAAGTAGCGTTAGGTGGAATTGCACCTCCTGCACCACGTGATCCATAACCCAAATGAGATGGAATTACAAAACGAGCTTTATCACCTACTTGTAACAAAGCAATTCCTTCGTCCCATCCTTCAATAACTTGACCTTGACCTAATCTAAATTCGATTGGCTTTTTTCTAGGGTAAGAAGAATCAAAAACTTTACCATTCTCTAATGAACCTTCGTAGTGAACAGCAACTGTTTTACCACTTTCTGCTTTTTTCCCTTCACCTCTTTGGATGAATTGGTAACGTAAACCACTTTCTGTTTTTTCAAAACCTGCGGCTAATTTTTCCATTGCTGCCTCAGCTTCAGCTTTCAAAGCGATATCACGTTTGTTACGCGCTCCCTTAAAAGCAATGAAAGCTTCAATTGGATTCCAATTTTTAGCTTCTTCTCCTTCTCTAATGATTTCTATTGACTCTAGAGTATCTCCTTGCTCTACAGCATCTACAATATCTTGACCTTCTACAACATGTCCAAAAACAGTATGCTTGTTATCTAACCAATCTGTTGGAATATGTGTAATATAAAACTGAGAACCATTAGTCCCTGGTCCTGAATTAGCCATTGCTAAAACTCCTGGACGGTTGTGTTTTAAACTTGGGTGAAATTCATCATCAAATTTATATCCTGGATCTCCAGTTCCTGTTCCTTGTGGACATCCACCTTGAATCATAAAGTCTGGAATAACTCTATGGAATTTTAATCCATCATAAAATTTAACTCCTTGCGGTTTAACTTTATTTTCTAAATTTCCTTCAGCCAATCCTACGAAATTCCCCACTGTTCCTGGAGTCAAATCGTGTGTTAGTTTTACTAAAATAGCACCTTTTGTAGTGTTAAATTTAGCATATATTCCATTTTCCATTTTTGTATAATTTTTATTGAAAGGCAAATTTACGAATTAAATTAGATAATTACCAATATTACGCGTTTAGTCATTTAATGCTCAAAACACTTTATTAGCATCTATACATTGCTAAAATATTTTAAATAAAGAATTATCGATCATAAAAAAAGGTATTCTTGTAGGAATACCTTTTTATTGAAATATATTTAAATTATTTATTTTTCATTAAGACCCGCATTATTTAAATACGACTCTACTTGCATATCATGACCAATAAAATCTTTGAAGGCTTTATTCAAATCAACACTATTACCAACCGATAAAATGTATTTTCTAAAACGCTCGCAATTTTCTCTAGTCATACCACCATTAGCTTTCATCCAATCATAAACGGTATAATCTAAGGTTTTTGACCAAGTATAGGCGTAGTATCCAGCAGCATAACCTCCACCCCAAATATGAGCAAAGTACGGTGTGTGATATCTAGTTGGCACTTCATTAACTAATAAACCATATTTTGTAAGTGCTTCTTTTTCAAATTCTAATGTAGGTTTAAAATCTGCTTCATTTTCTACTGTATGCCAAGCCATATCTAATGTAGCTGCTGCTAAAAGTTCTGTAACTACATAACCTTTATTAAAAGTATCCGCCTTTTTAATTTTATCAATTAGTGCTTGCGGAATCACCTCTTTAGTTTTATAATGAATTGCATAATTTTTTAAAACCATTGGATCTAATGCTGCATGCTCATTAATTTGAGAAGGAAATTCGACATAATCTCTTGGCACAGCGGTACCAGAAAGTGATTCATATTGCTGATTCGCAAATAGGCCGTGTAAGGTATGACCAAACTCATGAAACATTGTTGTTACATCATCAAAACTAATTAAAGATGGATTTCCATTTATAGGTTTCGCAAAATTATAGACGTTTACTATTACTGGTTTTTGTTTTAAATAATGAGATTGATTTACAAAATTACTCATCCAAGCGCCTCCATTTTTATTATCTCTTGTATAAAAATCCAAATAATAAATAGCGATTGAAGAACCATCGTTATCAAAAACCTCATACACTTTTACATCAGGATGATAGACAGGCAAATCATTTCTCTCTTTAAATGTGATGCCATACATTTGTTTTGCAGCAAAAAATACTCCTTTTTCTAAAACCGTTGTAATTTCAAAATATGGTTTTATTTCACTTTCATCTAAATCGTATTTTGCTTTACGAACTTGTTCTGAATAAAAATCCCAATCCCATGGTTCCAATTTAAAATTCCCTTTTTGAGAATCTATCAAATCTTGAATTTCCTTTGCTTCTATTTTAGCTTTAGCTACCGCTGGAGTAGCAATTTTGGCTAATAATTCAATAGCTGGAGCTGGAGTTTGAGCCATTTGGTCTTGTAATTTCCATTCAGCAAAACTCTTTTTCCCCATTAGTTTTGCCTTTTGCAAACGCAATTTGGCTATTTTCTCTAATACTTCACGAGTATCGCCATCATCATTTTTCTCAGCGCGAGTCCATGATGCTTTAAATATTTTTTCTCTACTAGATCGATTGGTAAGACTTCCTAAAACTGGTTGTTGTGTTGTATTTAATAATCCAATTAAATATTTACCATCATGCCCCGCTTCTGTAGCTTTTAGTTTTGCAGCAGCTATTTCACCAGCACTCAATCCTTCAAGTGCTGTAGCATTATCAAATAATACAGCTCCATTTTTACGAGCTATTAAAAGTTTATTTCCATAAAGAGTACTTAGACTTGCCAATTCCTCGTTAATTTGCTTCATTTTTTCTTTGCTCTGCGGCGTAAGATTAGCCCCTGCAAGTTCAAATTTCTGCAAATAATATTCCGTTAATTTTTTATCTTCTCCTTTTAGAGTCTTTAAATCAATAGCCTTAAAACGATTATACAATTGACTGTTTAGATAAATTTTATCATTGTGAGCAGAAAAAACAGGAGCATATTCTGCTTCTATACTTTGCAATGTGGGATTGGTATTAGAACCTGTAAGATTATAAAAGACAGTAGCTGCTCTATTTAAATCGACACCGCTGGTCTCTAAAGCCACAACGGTATTCATAAAAGTAGGCTTTGCTTTATTAGTTGCTATTTTAGCAATTTCTTGATCGTGCATTTTTAATGCATAAACAAAAGCAGGTTTAAAATTTTCATCTTTTATCAAATTAAAAGGAGGCGCCTGATATTGTAGCGTACTTCTTTGCAAAAGAGGATTTGTTGTTTTTACAGATTTTGTTTGTGCATATATGGTTTCTGTTGCCATTGGAGCTACAAAAATCACCGACGCTGTCAAAAATATTTTTGAAATAAATCGCATAATTAATATTTTAAAATTTGGGTATAAATATAGTAAAAAAGAACGTTTTAAAATTTTACTAATCCATTTTAAAACAGTTTGAAGTTCAATTTTAAGCACTACCCAATTATTAGTATTAACTTTGCACCTTAGAAAATAAAAAAAATGCGCATAGACATTGTTACTCTTTTACCTGAATTATTAAGAAGTCCTTTTGAGGCTTCGATTATGAAACGTGCCATCGATAAAGGCTTAGTTGAAGTTCACTTTCATAATTTACGAGACTATACAACCAATAAACAGAAAAGTGTAGATGACTATCCTTATGGTGGTGGTGCTGGAATGGTGATGACCGTACAACCTATTGACGCTTGTATTTCGCATTTGAAAAGCGAAAGAACTTATGATGAAATCATCTATATGTCGCCTGATGGGGAAACTCTAAATCAGAAAATGGCCAACACAATGTCAATGTATGAAAATATTATTATTCTTTGTGGCCATTATAAAGGAGTAGATCAACGCGTACGAGATCATTTTATTACTAAGGAAATCTCAATTGGAGATTACGTTTTATCAGGAGGTGAACTAGGCGCTTTAGTTTTATCGGACGCTTTAATCCGACTAATTCCAGGTGTACTAAGTGACGAAACCTCAGCACTAACGGATAGTTTTCAAGACGGATTATTGTCTGGCCCTATATATACTAGACCCGCAGATTATAAAGGATGGAAAGTTCCCGAAGTTTTAACCAGCGGAAATTTTGCCAAAATAGACAAATGGCGTGAGGACACAGCCTACGAACATACTAAAAACAGAAGACCCGATTTATTAGAATAAATCAAAATAATAGCTATTTGATTTTTTTACAATCTTTTTCACTTGAATATAAAACTGCAAATCCTATTAGTTTCTATTTAAGGAAAGTAAACAAGTGTATAGACTAAAAATGAACGCTGAATACTATAAATAAAACTTGTAAATTAAAACAATAGTTCTATATTTGCACCCGAATTCAGACCAACCTCTGGCGAGATCCGCGAATGTTGATTTGATAAAAACCATAATTAAAGATATCATGGCAGATTTAATGAAATTCGTTCAAGACGAATTTGTAACAAGAAAAGATTTCCCTGTTTTTGCAGCTGGAGATACAATCACCGTTTACTACGAAATTAGAGAGGGTGAAAAAACTAGAACACAGTTTTTTAAAGGAGTTGTTATTCAAAGAAGAGGTTCTGCTAATACAGAAACTTTTACAATTCGTAAAATGTCTGGTGCAATTGGAGTAGAGCGTATCTTTCCAGTTAACTTGCCTGCTTTACAAAAAGTTGAAATCAACAAAAAAGGTGCAGTTCGTAGAGCTAGAATTTTCTACTTCAGAGAACTTACTGGTAAAAAAGCTAAGATTAAAGACAAAAGAAGATAGTTTACTGTCTCTTTATTATAAAAAATCCTCAACACTGTTGAGGATTTTTTTTTGAGTTGAAATTTAGAAATTAAATTTGTAAAAACACAACTGCACTCCAATAACAAAACTTTACTTGTTTTTGCTAGCGGTTTTAAAAAAAGAAGTCATTTTATTAAATTCATATTTGATAGTTATTACGATATAACATTTTCATATTCGTTATTTGTTCGAACAATATTCGTTATTTCATAATTCAATTTGAACTATCAAAAACTTAGTGAAAAGGCATTTTCTTTTACGATATCGTTTTATTACCTTTGCTGTTGCGATTAAAAATAAGAATTATATATAACAATACATTATGACAAAAATTAAAGTAGCCAATCCAGTAGTTGAATTGGATGGAGATGAAATGACACGAATTATTTGGTCTTTTATTAAAGAAAAATTAATTCTTCCATATTTAGATTTAGATATAAAATACTATGATTTAGGAATGGAGAGCAGAGATGCTACTAATGATCAAATCACTATAGATTCTGCCGAAGCAATAAAAAAATACAATGTTGGTATTAAATGTGCGACTATTACTCCTGATGAAGATCGTGTAAAAGAATTTGGTTTAAAGAAAATGTGGAAATCTCCAAACGGAACTATTCGTAATATTGTTGGCGGAACTGTTTTCCGTGAGCCAATCATCATGAAAAATGTTCCTCGTTATGTACAAGGATGGACAAAACCTATTGTAATTGGTCGTCATGCTTTTGGAGATCAATACAAAGCAACTGATACAGTTATAAAAGGAAAAGGAAAGCTTACAATGACTTTCGTACCAGAAGAAGGTGAAACACAAACTTGGGAAGTATATGACTATAAAGGTGACGGTGTTGCTATGTCTATGTACAATACTGACGAAAGCATTTATGGTTTTGCTCATTCTTCTTTTCAAATGGCATTAACAAAAAAATGGCCATTATACCTTTCTACAAAAAACACCATTTTAAAAGCTTACGATGGTCGTTTCAAAGATATTTTTGAAGAAGTTTACCAAAAAGATTATAAAACTCAATTTGAAGAAACTGGAATTACCTATGAGCACCGCTTGATCGATGACATGGTAGCTTCTGTAATGAAGTGGAATGGTGGTTTTGTTTGGGCTTGTAAAAATTACGATGGTGATGTACAATCAGATACTGTAGCACAAGGTTTTGGTTCTTTAGGATTAATGACTTCTGTTTTAGTAACTCCTGATGGAAAAACAGTTGAAGCTGAGGCAGCGCACGGAACAGTTACAAGACACTACAGACAACACCAACAAGGAAAAGCTACTTCTACAAATCCAATTGCTTCTATTTTTGCATGGACAAGAGGATTAGAGCACAGAGGTAAGTTAGATGAAAATCAAGCTTTAATTGATTTTTGTCATGCTCTGGAACAAGTATGTATTGATACTGTAGAAAGCGGAAAAATGACTAAAGATTTAGCTATGCTAGTGAAACCAGAAGGTTTGACTGCAGCTGATTATTTAACAACTGAAGATTTCTTAGCAGCAATAAAAGAAAATTTAGATGCTAAATTAGCCTAAACTTATTTCTTACTGAATTATGAAAGACAACTGGCAACAGTTGTCTTTTTTTTTAAAATAGATTAACATTTTTTAAACAAGAATTAACGCGTTTTAGTTGAAATTTGCAATTCAAAATCCTAGAAATGAATCCAAAGAAAATCATTAGCCTTTTTATTATTATCTTATTTTCATCTACAGCTTTCTCCCAAGATAAGTTTACACTTAGCGGAACCATTATGGATGCCAACACCAACGAAACTTTGATTGGAGTAAACATAGTTATACCAGAGCTAAAGATAGGAGTTACCACAAATGAATATGGTTTTTATTCTATTACACTCCCACAAGGAACCCATGTCTTACAAATAAGTTCTCTAGGATACCAAACGATCCAAGAATCAATCAATTTGACACAAAACAACAAAAAAAACTTTAATCTATCCAGTAATGAAACGGCTTTAAAAGAAGTTGTAATTACAGGATCATCAAGCAAAACCGACATTAAAAGACCTGAAATGAGTGTAAACAAACTCTCTATTTCTACTATAAAAAAAATGCCTGTAGTACTAGGTGAAGTAGATGTAATAAAATCATTATTACTGCTTCCAGGAGTAACAAATGCTGGAGAGGGCGCATCTGGTTTTAATGTTCGTGGTGGTGGTGCGGATCAAAACTTAATCTTATTAGACGAAGCTACAATATTTAACTCCTCTCATGTATTTGGTTTTTTCTCCGTATTTAATCCCGATGCAATCAAAGATTTAAAATTATATAAAGGAGGAATTCCAGCCCGTTATGGCGGTAGAGCTTCTTCTGTACTTGATATTTATCAAAAAGATGGGAGTAGTAAGGGATTTCATGTAAATGGTGGTATCGGATTAATATCCAGTAGAATTTTGGCAGAAGGTCCATTAGTGAAAGACAAAGGTTCCTTCCTAATTGGAGGTAGAAGCTCCTATGCGCATTTATTTCTAAAACTTTCTGAAAAACAAAAAGACAATGCAGCTTATTTTTATGACTTAAACACAAAATTGAGTTATAAATTAAATCCAAACAACAACCTTTATTTATCTGGTTATTTTGGAAGAGATGTATTCGCACTCAACAAAAGCTTTACCAATATTTATGGAAACTCAACCTTAAACTTAAGATGGAATCATCTATTTTCTGATAAATTATTTTCAAATTTATCATTAATTTATAGTGATTATTATTACGGTTTAGATTTAGACTTTGTAGGATTTAAATGGGATTCAGGAATAAAAAACTACAATATCAAGTACGATTTTAAGAATTATATTTCTGATAAATTCAAATTAAATTATGGTGTAAATGGTATTTATTATAAATTTAATCCAGGAACGATAAAACCTACCGATGACAACTCCGGAATAAATTTTGATCAACTCGATAAAAAATATGCCTTTGAACCTGCTTTATATATAAATGCAGATCATGACCTCTCAGATAAAATAGCCATTTCATACGGAATTCGATATAGCCTTTTTTATCGATTAGGACAATCTACTGTAAATATTTACGAAAACAATAGTCCGGTTACTTTTAATTCTGATCTTAAGATTTATGAAAAAGCAACACCAATTGGAACAGAATTCTACAAAAAAAATAAAACCATACAATCCTACGATAACTTTGAACCCCGTTTTTCTTTATCCTATCAACTTAGCGAAAACCAATCTATAAAAACGAGTTACAATAGAATGGTTCAATATTTACAGTTAATTTCAAACACCTCATCTCCTACTCCACTAGATATTTGGACACCCAGTGATAACTTTATAAAACCTCAAATAGCGGATCAAGTAGCTTTGGGTTATTTTAGAAATTTTAAAGACGGCGATTACTCTTTAGAAGTAGAAACTTATTATAAAAAAGTAAAAAACAGATTAGATTATATTGATGGTGCCAACCTAATTGCTAACAGAGCCATTGAACAAGTAATTCTAAATGGGCAGTTGCGTTCTTATGGTTTAGAATTGATGTTTAAAAAAAATGAAGGGAAATTAAATGGATGGATTTCCTATACCTTATCTAAATCCGAGCAACAAACACCAGGAAGAACAAATTTAGAATCCGGAATAAACAATGGAGCTTGGTACAGTTCTGCCTATGACAAATTACACAATATTGCTATAACTGCTGCTTATAATCTTAACGAAAAATGGTCTTTTGGAGGCAATTTCGCAATGCAAAGTGGTCAGCCTGTTACCTATCCCGATGGCCGTTACGAGTATCTTGGCATTACCGTTCCTAGTTATGGCTTGAGAAATGAAAATAGACTTCCAACCTACCATCACTTAGATCTCTCAGCTACACTAACCCCTAAAAAGAATTTAGGTAGAAATTGGAAAGGAGAATGGGTTTTTAGCGTTTACAACGTGTACAATCGCAAAAATGCTGCGTCAATTAATTTTAGACAAAATGCCGATACTGGAAACAATGAAGCAGTAAAAACATCCATTTTTGGTATTGTGCCAGCTGTTAGTTATAACTTCAAATTTTAATTCTAATGAAAAAAATAGCTTTATATTTCCTAATTATAACAGCTGCTTTAGTTAGCAGTTGCGAAGACGTAGTTCAATTAGATTTAAAAACTGCTGCGCCAAAACTGGTTGTTACAGCTTCTATCAATTGGAAAAAAGGAACGACTGGAAATCAACAAAAAATATATTTAACAACAACTTCCGATTTCTACAGTCAAAACATTCCAAAAGTCTCCAATGCAATTGTGTACATAAAAAACAGCAGTAATGTTAAATTCGACTTTGTAGAAACCAGCGTAAAAGGAGAATACCTTTGTACCAATTTTGTTCCTGCTATAAACGAAAATTACACTTTGACAATAATTAGCCAAGGAACAACATATACCGCCACAGAAACCATGAAATCAGTTGCACCTATAACCGAAATTGTACAAAATGACATGGGTGGTTTTACTGCAGATCAAATAGAAATTAAAACGTTTTATAACGATCCATCAAATGAAACAAACTTTTACTTATATAAATATTCTTACTCTAATCAAGTAAAATCTAATTTCTATGTAGATCAAGATGAATTTTTTAATGGCAACAAATTCTTTAGTATTTCACAAAACGATGAATTAAAAAAAGGAGATAAGATCGAAATAACCCATTACGGAATTTCAAAACAATATTATAACTACATGAGTGTTTTGGTTAGTATTTCTAGCAATAGTGGCGGTAGCCCATTTCAGTCTCCTCCAGGAACCATCAGAGGAAACGTAATCAATACTACAAATAGCTCCAATTATCCTTTAGGTTATTTCTCCTTGAGCGAGATTGACACCAAAAACTACGTGATAGAATAAAGTCTATTTACCGCTTTTTTACGAGCTATTCCAGCTTTACATTACAAGTTCTCTAGCCAAAAAGTTTTTTCTAAATTCTTGCAAGAGCTTCCGATGGTCGCTTTGCAAGAACAAGAAAAAATACTTTTTGGCTGCAAGAAGCTTTCCATTGCAATCTGGGCTAGGCACTCTGGTTTTAAGTTGCCTATTTTTTTAACTAACTTTACAAACTACAAATCAAAAATTTTTATTTCTAGTCTAAAAAATCTTAAATCAAAATTCTTAAATCTAAAATTCCAATGTCCTCACACCATATTGTTCGCGATGATCAAGAACCTGCTTTAATAATTGCCAATGGAGCCGCATGTGATCCAGAATTATTGGGGCAATTGTTAGAATGGTCGCCTTTAGTAATCGTATTAGATTCTGCAATGGAAAGAGTCATGGAATTAAACATAAAAGTAGATGTACTTTTAGGTGATTTTGATCGTGGTTTTGACCCAGAGCAATACCAAACCTCACAATATCCAATTGAAATTATTCATACGCCCGATCAAAACAAAACAGATTTAGAAAAAGCATTTGATTATTTGATAGAAAGAAAAATTCCAGCCGTAAACGTAGTTTGGGCAACAGGAAAAAGAGCCGATCATACCATTACCAATATTACCAACATCACAAGATACCGCGAAACCTTAAAAATTGTTATTCTAGACGACCATTCAAAAGTGTTTTTATTACCTAAAAAATTCGAAAAGTGGTACACTGCAAATACTCCAATATCTTTGATTCCCATAGGTCATGTCACCGGAATTCACTCTGAAAATTTATATTATCCATTAAACGATGATGCACTAACTATTGGTTACAGAACCGGAAGCAGCAATCGAGTAATTAAAGATGGTATTGTAAAAATAAATTACAAAGAAGGTGATTTACTAATGATGGAATGCCTAGACTAATACTGAAAAGCAAATTTAATTTTCATATATTTTGATAAAAGCAGATTACCTATCTTTACACCGAAATATAGAAAATGAAAGCGAAAACAACTACCGAAAAAACAAAACTACACCCAAGAAATCTAGATAGATTTGGATATAATTTTGAACAATTAATCAAACTCTCCCCAGAATTACAACAGTTTGTTTCGATAAACAAACATCAAATCGACTCGAGCGATAGCGAACACGCAAAGCAAACTATCGATTTCAGTAATCCAGATGCAGTAAAAGCATTAAATAAAGCGCTATTAATTCAACATTACGATATTCAGGATTGGGATATTCCCGCTAATTACCTATGCCCACCCATTCCTGGCAGAGCCGATTACATTCATTACCTAGCTGATTTATTAGCTGAAACTAATAATGGCGTTATTCCAGAAGGTGATAGGATTCAGGGATTAGATATTGGCGTAGGAGCTAATTGCATATATCCAATAATAGGAAATTCTGCTTATGGATGGAGTTTTGTAGCAACTGATATTGATGAAAAAGCGATTCAGAATTGCAAAAAGATAATTGCCATGAATCCTAAACTCATGGATGGGATTAGCTTGCAGTTACAAACAGAATCTCGATTCCTATTCAAAAACATAATTACTCCAGAGGATCGATTTGCATTCACGATTTGTAATCCTCCTTTTCATGCTTCTCAAGAGGAAGCGACAAAAAGTTCTATTCGAAAAGTAAATAATTTAGAATCAAGAAACACAAAAACTAAAATATTAAAACCTGTTTTAAATTTTGGCGGACACAATGCAGAACTTTGGTGTGAAGGCGGTGAGTTAGGTTTTATTACTCAAATGATATATGAAAGTGCAAAATACCCAATGCAATGTTTATGGTTTACTACTTTAGTATCTAAAAAAGAAAATAGTATTTCTTTAATTAGAATATTGAACAAAGTAGGTGCAGTCAAAATCAAAGAAATAAACATGGCTCAAGGTCAAAAAACAAGCCGTATTTTGGCTTGGACATTTATGTCTGAAAGCCAACAAAAAAACTGGAAATTTTAAAAAAGTAAATATTTCACTTATCCGTTAATGATCTTTTTTCAAACTCAGAAAAAAATAAAATTATCATATTTCAAAAAAAACAAATCCATTTTAAGATTACTTCAAAAAGAGTATCGAAAAAGAACAATATAATATTTAACATAAATTAAGTTAAATTATCAGGTTTTAACGTTATTTAAGTAGTATTTTAGCAAATATAATCTTAAATAACCGAAAAATGAAAAAATTTATTTTTATTCTAACCTTGGTTTTCTCCGTCGGAATGACAGCGCAGGAAATTAAAATTTCAGGTATTGTAACTGATGAATCTAAAGCTTCGTTACCAGGAACAACTATTATAGTAAAGGGAACGACAAAAGGAACCACATCAGATTTTGATGGTAAGTACTCTATTAGTGCAAAAATAGGAGACGTATTGCAATTTTCTTATGTAGGATTAGAAACCAAAACGGTAACTATAACCGGAGCAATACTAAATGTTTCCTTAAAGGGATCTGGTGAATCATTACAAGACGTAGTTGTAATAGGATCTCGTAATCCCACTAGAACAGTAACTGAATCTGCCGTTCCAATTGATGTAATTGCAATGAAAGACATTGCTTCACAAGGTCCACAAGTAAATTTAAGTCAAATTTTAAACATGGTGGCACCATCATTTACGTCAAATTCTACCACTGTTGCCGACGGAACGGACCATATAGATCCTGCACAATTAAGAGGTTTAGGTCCTGACCAAGTTTTAGTTTTGGTGAACGGGAAAAGAAGACATACTTCGTCATTAGTTAACATAAATGGTTCCCCAGGAAGAGGATCTGTAGGAACGGATTTGAATGCAATTCCTGCTTTTGCTATAGAAAAAATTGAAGTACTAAGAGATGGCGCTTCGGCACAATATGGATCTGATGCTATTGCTGGAGTTATCAATATCAATGTAAAGAAAAACACCAATAAATTAGATGTAAATCTCTTTTCAGGAGCAAATTTCTCTAAAGGATCTAACGATCATTCTGGTGGCGTAGATGGGGGAAATTATCAATTGGACTTAAACTACGGAACAAGTCTTGGTAAAGAAAAAAGCTTTATCAATGCAACAGCAAGCTTTCAAGTTAGAGATGCTACTAGCAGAGCAAAAGATGTAACTGGGACTTTATTTAATGCGTACAATGCCGTAGAAGATAGAGCTGCAGCTGCAGGAACAAATATAAACGCTCTATTTGGAAATATTAATAATACTGCTAACGAAACGCAAATTGTAAATGCAATCAAAACTTACTCTCCATCAGTAAGTTATTTTACAACAGCTCAACAATCAGCTATCAGTGGAGCAACTACAATTGCCCAAATGCAAACCGCTTTAAATTTTGATGCTACAGCAGGCGAATTAGCTTACCGTGGTTTAGAAAGAAAAGATTTTAATATGAGAGTAGGACAATCTTCTTTAAAAAGTGCTCAATTCTTTTTGAATGCTGCTTATCCTATTAATGATAAATTAGAAGCCTATGCCTTTGGGGGAACAAGTTACAGAGATGGAGAAGCAGCAGGTTTTTACAGAAGACCAAATCAATCTAGAGGGTATTCTGGATTGTATCCTAATGGTTTTTTACCTGAAATTCATTCTACAATCAATGATGTTTCCATTGCTGCAGGCTTTAGAGGTATTTTACTTGAAAATTGGAATTTTGATTTAAGCAATACTTATGGAAGAAATGCAATGGATTATTCTATAGAAAATACAGTCAATTCTTCGATGAGAGAAGGTTCTCCTACAAAATTTGATGCTGGAGGTTTAGCTTTCGCACAAAATACTACCAATTTTGACATGAACCGTAAATTTGGAAATTTAAACGTTGCTTTTGGTGCAGAGTATCGACATGAAAATTTCTCTATTAATGAAGGTGTACCAGACTCTTACAACTTATATGATATTAATGGAGGAATTGTAACCGGAACAACGCCAAACAATATTAAAGTTACTGACTTTTATAACGGCGTTTTGGGAGGATATCCCGGAGCAATTTACGGATCCGCATCTTCTGCTTATAACGGAGCAAGACCAGGTGGAGCACAAGTTTTCCCTGGATTCAGACCAGCAAATGCGATTGACAAAGGTCGCAACAGTTATGCTTTATATACAGATTTAGAATTAGATGTTACCGAAAAATGGTTAGTAAACGGAGCTCTTCGTTTTGAAAATTATTCTGATTTTGGAAATACAACCAATTTTAAAATAGCGACTCGCTACAAATTAACTGATAATATTAATTTACGTGGAGCGGTTTCTACAGGATTTAGAGCACCTTCATTACACCAAATCTATTTTAACTCAACCGCTACCCAATTTGTAGGCGGTGTACCATTTGAAGTTGGAACATTTAGTAACGACTCACAACCTGCACAATTATTAGGAATTCCAAAATTAAAACAAGAGGAATCTAAAAGTGCAAGTATCGGTTTTACTGCCAAAATTCCGTCGGCAAATCTTACTTTAACTGCCGACGCTTACATTGTACAAATTGATGACAGAGTTGTTCTTACAGATCAGTTTTCAAGACCAGGAGGAAATCCAGCACCAGGAACTGCAAATGCAAATTTGAATGCCTTGTTTGATACTGCAGGTGCAACTGCTGCTACTTTTTTTGCTAATGCTATTGACACAGAATCAAAAGGTATTGATGTTGTGTTAAGTCATAAAACAAATTTCGGAAACAATGTTTCTTTAAAATCAGATTTATCCGGAACATTCTCCAATACGTACAGAGTAGGAAATATTCACGCTTCTCCAGTTTTAGAAGCTGCAGGTCAAGTAAACAGATATTACTCTGAAGCAAGCAGAGTATATCTACAAGAAGCAATTCCTAGAGTAAAAGCAAATTTAACCAACTCTCTTTCTTATAAAAAATTCGATTTCTTCTTGAGAAACGTTTATTTTGGAAAAGTAACTGATCCAAATACAGCTGATGCAAATGGCGACGGAAGAGTTGAAGGAGCAATAGTAAATGGCCAAGTGGTTGAAGTAGAACACCCAATTTGGGGAGCAAAAATAATCACTGATTTATCTGTTGGTTTCAAAATAACAGAGGCAACAAAAATTGTGATTGGAGCCAATAATATTTTTGATATTTATCCAGATAAAAATCTTGGTCCACAAAATGTGATTAAACCTAGATTAGTCGCTGGAGCAATTGATTATACAGCTGCGCCATCTTCTATAGATTTATCAAATGCAAATCAATTTGTATATTCAAGAAACACTTCTCAATTTGGTCAAAACGGAAGATTCCTTTTTGCAAGATTAAGTTTCAGTTTCTAGTCTTTATCTTTTTAAAGTAAAACCATTCGTTAAGGCGAATGGTTTTTTTTTGGCTAAAACTTAAGTGCATAAAGAAATCTAACTTTGTACCTTTGTAATTATAAAACTTTGTACCTTAATTAAATGAATTTCCAAGTAGTATCCGATTATCAGCCGAAAGGCGACCAACCACAAGCCATTGAAAAATTAGCTCAAGGAATTATTGATGGTGATCAATTTCAAACGCTTTTAGGAGTTACTGGATCAGGAAAAACCTTTACCGTTGCCAATGTAATTCAGGAAGTGCAAAGACCTACATTAGTATTGGCGCATAACAAAACACTAGCCGCACAATTGTACTCTGAATTCAAACAGTTTTTCCCCAATAATGCGGTAGAATATTTTGTTTCTTATTACGATTATTATCAACCAGAAGCGTTTATGCCCGTAACTGGTGTTTTTATTGAAAAGGATTTATCCATCAATGAAGAACTCGAAAAAATGAGAATGTCAACAACAGCTTCATTACTTTCTGGACGCAGGGATATTTTAGTTGTTGCATCCGTTTCCTGTTTATATGGTATTGGAAATCCAGTAGAATTTCAGAAAAATTTGATTCCAATTGAGAAAGGACAAAACATTTCTAGAACAAAATTATTGCACCAATTAGTACAAAGTTTATATTCGAGAACAGAAGCCGATTTTAATCCAGGGAGTTTTAGAATAAAAGGAGATACTGTAGATGTTTATCCTAGTTACGCCGATGAAGCTTATCGAATTCACTTCTTTGGAGATGAAATTGAAGAAATTGAAAGTTTTGACACTAAAGATTCTAAAGTTCTCGAAAAATTTGAAAGATTGACTATATATCCAGCCAATATGTTCGTGACTTCTCCTGATGTATTGCAAGGAGCCATTTGGGAAATCCAACAAGATTTAGTTAAACAAGTGGATTATTTTAAAGAAATTGGAAAACATTTAGAAGCAAAACGATTAGAAGAACGTACTAATTTTGATTTAGAAATGATTCGAGAATTAGGTTATTGCTCAGGAATTGAGAACTATTCCCGTTATTTAGATGGTCGCTTACCCGGAACAAGACCTTTTTGTTTACTGGATTATTTTCCTAAAGATTATTTGATGGTGGTGGATGAAAGCCATGTAACTCTATCACAAGTTAGCGCCATGTATGGTGGTGACAGAAGTAGAAAAGAAAATTTAGTAGAATATGGTTTCCGACTTCCTGCAGCAATGGACAACCGACCGTTGAAATTTGAGGAATTTGAAGCCATGCAAAATCAAGTAATTTATGTATCAGCAACTCCTGCTGATTATGAATTAGAAAAAACAGATGGTGTAGTTGTAGAACAAGTGATTAGACCAACTGGATTATTAGATCCAATTATTGAAATTAGACCAAGTTTAAATCAAATTGATGATTTAATTGAAGAAATTCAGGTTCGAGCCGAACTAGACGAGCGTGTTTTAGTAACTACACTAACGAAAAGAATGGCAGAAGAATTAGCAAAATATTTAACGAAAGTTAATATTCGCTGTCGTTACATTCACTCAGAAGTGGATACGCTAGAACGAATTGAAATCATGCAAGATTTGCGAAAGGGAATTTTTGATGTACTTATTGGTGTCAATTTACTACGTGAAGGGCTAGATTTACCCGAAGTATCCCTTGTAGCAATTCTAGATGCTGATAAAGAAGGTTTCTTACGTAGTCATCGATCGCTCACTCAAACTATTGGTAGAGCAGCGAGAAACCTAAACGGTAAAGCAATTATGTATGCAGATAAAATCACTAAAAGCATGCAAAAAACTATTGACGAAACGGAGTATCGCAGAACCAAACAAATAAATTACAACACGGAAAACAATTTAATTCCGATGGCACTTAATAAGAAAATTGAAAGTGCCTTTACTAAAAATCCATTAGTAGATTATGAATTAGGCTTAAGTCTTGATACCGCTGCTGAACCAGAAACTGCTTATATGGCGAAACCTGAAATTGAAAAACTGATCAGGGAGAAACGAAAATCTATGGAGAAAGCAGCAAAAGAATTAGACTTTTTACAAGCAGCAAAATTACGTGACGATATAAAAAAATTACAAGGCCAATTGACCTAATCTCATAGATTTTTATAAAAAATAAAACCTCTAAATAAAAAAGAGAATCATTAATGATTCTCTTTTTTATTTTTTTGTATTACGTATTAACGATCATCTCTATCATCATCATCATCATATCGATCGTGGTGATCTCTTTTTTTATATTTATGATGGTAATATCTCTTATCATTACATTTATTTTCATATCGGCGTTGCGCCTCGTATCTTCTTTGTGCTTCGTATCGACGTTGCGCTTCATATCTTCTTATATCATAATCTCTACGATTATGATATACATTGGTATATACAACAGGAGCTTCGTAATATTCTCTATATACTCTTTGAGGAGCAGGAGCTCTATTAACACTTCCTGAGACAACTACGCTTGGGAGTCCAATATTAAATCCGACTGAAACTTGTGCGTTCATGGCACTTGTAGCAAATAAAGCCATTCCTAATAATGTAAGTACTTTTATATTTTTCATTTTTTCAAAATTTAAATTATTAACTTTTTTTTCAAAAAACAATAAGTGTGCCAGTAAAAAAAAGCTTAAATAGGAATTTATAAAATTTAAGCAAAAACCAACTCAAAAAAAAGCATAAATAATTGTAAATCAACATCCAAAAAATTTAAAAAAAATAACAGACAAAAGAACATTTTTATAAAATAAAATTTTAAAAGTATTAAAATAATATATCTATTAAAATAAAATAATCATCCGTATTACAATAATTATTATTAATTTTAAATTCTAAATTTCGAATTAAATGGAACTCATTATAAGAGAATACAACCTCAAGTTAAAACATACGTTTACGATTTCTAGAGAATCAATAGACTTTCAGCCCTCGCTTATTGTTGAACTTAGAAATGAAGGTTTTTCTGGTTTTGGCGAAGCCACTTCAAATCCTTATTATAAAACTACCGTTCCGGTAATGATGCAGGATTTAGAAAAAATTAGAACTCTAATCCAAAATACTACTAACGAAACACCCGAAGAATTTTGGGCAAAAATTCATCCTTATTTAAAACATGATATGTTTGCTTTGTGCGCTCTGGATATGGCATACAATGATTTATATGCACGCCAAAAAGGAAAAAAATTATATGAATTGTGGAATTACAGCACCAATTCAAATCCGTTAACAGATTATACTATTGGAATTGCTTCCATTGAGAAAATGGTAGCTAAAATGCAAGAACTTCCGTGGCCTATTTACAAAATTAAATTAGGCACAAAAGAAGACATCGCTATTATTAAAGAACTTAGAAAACATACCAATGCTATTTTTAGAATAGACGCTAATTGTGGCTGGAGCGTTGAAGAAACTATAAATAATGCAGTAGAATTAAAAAAACTAGGTGTTGAATTCCTGGAACAACCGCTTAAAGCAGATAATTGGGAAGGACATAAAGAAGTTTTCAAACATTCAGTTCTACCCATTATTGCCGATGAAAGTTGTATTATCGAAGAAGATGTATCTAAATGTCATTCTCATTTTCATGGCGTAAATGTTAAATTAGTGAAATGTGGTGGCTTGACTCCTGGAAGACGAATGATTCAAGAAGCTAAAAAATTAGGCCTAAAAACAATGGTAGGTTGCATGACTGAATCTACTGTAGGAATATCTGCAATTGCGCAATTGTTACCACTTCTTGATTATGTAGATATGGATGGAGGATTGCTTTTAGCCCAAGATATTGCAACTGGAGTGACCATAGATTTTGGAAAAATATCCTATTCTAAACTTAATGGAACTGGCGTGACTTTAATTTAAAACTAATGAAAGTTAACCAATTTCCAGATCGAAGAATTAAAATCGATAATGAAGAATTTCTTTATTTTGGCGGAACGGCCTATTTAGGTTTGCCAACAAATAAAGCTTTTCAAGAATTGGTTATTCAAAATATTTTGAGATGGGGAACGGCTTATGGAAGTTCCAGAAGTGCTAATATCGAACTAACTGCATACGAGAATGGAGAATTATTTTTAGCGAAATATATAAAAGCAGAAGCCGCTCTTACCGTTTCTTCTGGTATGTTGGCTGGGAAATTAGCGTTGGAAGTTTTAGCCCGTCAAACGGATTGTTTTTTTCATTTCCCTAACACACATACAGCGCTGAAAGTAGCTTCTAGCCTACCCTTTTTTGTAGAAAAAGAATTAAATCCTCGTTTGCTAAATTCAGTATCTGAAAAAATTACTATTTTAACGGATTCAGTTCCTTCTTTTCATACAAAACTTATTGATCTTTCCGTTTTGAATTCCATTCCTTCAAACAAAGAAATTACTTTGTTGGTTGATGAATCGCATTCACTAGGGATTTTAGGAACGAATGGATGTGGTATGTATTCGGATATTTTATTTCCAAATATCAAGAGAAAAATTATGATTGCCTCTTTAGGAAAAGCATTAGGTCTTACTGGAGGAGTTGTTGCAAGCGATACTGATTTTATTAGCAAAATCAGTAAGCTAGACACCTTTGTTTCTAGTGCTGGCATGAATCCTGCATTTGTCCAAACTATAGCTGATGCTGAAGAAATATATTCGCAACAACATCAAAAATTAAAAGTTAATTTACAATACATTGATAAACAATTAAACAAAAATAAATTAATTCTTTTTCATGAAAATTACCCTTTAATTTATCCTTCTATTGAAGGTTTAAAGGAAATTCTCCTCACAAATAAAATCATCGCAACAAATTTTAAATATCCAACTGGAAATACTAATTTAAATAGAATTGTTATTACTGCTAATCATACTAAAGAAGATTTAGACACTATAATTCGAATTTTAAACGCACCTCAATTGTAATTTTAAAAACGTGGTGTAATTGCATTTTAACCGTACCTTTGTAAAAAATAAAAATGATGACTAACAACGATATCTTTAAAAAACTTCGTGTAGCTTTAATGTTACGTGATGATCAAATAGTTGAAATATTAGAACTAGTAGATTTTAGAATCACTAAATCAGAATTAGGTGCTTTTTTTCGTGATGAAAAACATGAAAACTACATGGAATGTGGTGACCAGGTGTTGCGTAATTTCCTAAATGCATTAGTAATTCATTTGCGTGGAACAAAAGAGAATCCTAAAAATCCCAACGATGTTTTAGCTAAACATAAAGCACAAATTCCGGCGAAAGACGGAGCGAAAGACAGACCTGAGTTTAAGGCAAAACCAAGAGATGAAGAAAAATCAAGAGGTGATGAAGCTCCTTCTAAGTCAAGACCTGCTACAAAAAACACATCTAAAAAGCAATATCCAAAAGGAAATTCAAAAGTTCAAGTAGTTGAAAAAGTAAAATTTAATTTTGGTAAGAATAAAAAATCCTAGTATGAAAACGGCTTTGGTAATTGGAAGTACTGGTTTAATTGGTTCATACCTCTTAACGGAACTTTTAGAAAGTGATCAATACAGTCATGTAATCACTTTTTCAAAAAGAGATACTGGTATAAAGCATCCTAAATTAAAGCAACATATCATTGATTTTGATCAACCAGAAAGCTATAAAGAATTAGTGGTTGGAGATGATTTCTTTTGTACAATTGGCACAACCATTAAGCAAGCGGGAAGCCAAAAAGCTTTTAGGAAAGTAGATTATGAATATCCAAAACAGTTTGCAGAAATTGCTTCACAAAACAAGGTGAAACAATTCTTGATAATTTCATCTCTACGTGCCGATGCAAATTCTAGTAATTTTTATTTAAAAACTAAAGGCGAAATTCAAGATTATCTTCGCACTTCAGATTTTGAAACCATTGCTGTATTACAGCCTTCTCTTTTATTAGGTGACCGTAATGAATTTAGATTAGCAGAGAAAATAGGTGGTCTTTTTATGAAAATGCTCCCCTTTTTATTCTTTGGAAATTTAAAAAAATACAAACCTATAGAGGGCAAAATAGTCGCGAAAGCACTTTTTAAGATTGCACAGCAAAAGCATAAAGGTTTCAAAATATACGAATCAGCTTTACTCCAAGAAATGGGAGAATCATAACAAATTTAAACCTGCTTGTAACAAGCAGGTTTTTTTATTACTATTTTTAATGTTGCTGAAGTAAATTAATTATTTATTAAAATATATTTTAAGAACTACAGCTTAACATTGATGAACCCACTTTATTTCTTGCCCAATCCGGTCTTTTGGCAAACCATTTTTGAAAATTAGGTTGTTCATCATAGGGTTTTTTAAGCATTTCAATTAATTCATATAACAAAGAATAATCACCTTTCTCTGCATCATCAATACCTAATTGTGAGATATAGTTTCGTAATACATATTTAGGATTAATACCATTCATTTTTTGTTTTCTTTCTAAGTCGGAAAGCGTTTGTTCATTTATTCTAAAATTATAAATTTCAAACCAATCATACCATTCTTTCAAGAGCACTTCATTCAATTCTTTTTCATTATAAAAAGCTTCTTTTATTTTTCCAAAAGCTACCACTACTGCATCTTCTTTTGTTATGTTGCCTAAATTCCTAAAGAAAATAGTCATGTCTGTTTCTACTTTTTCAAGTAATTCAGTCAATCGATTAACTAAAAATAGATCATAGTTGCTTTTGTTTTCAATACCTAATTTATCTTGCATCATATTCAGATATTGCTTTTCATAATTAGAACTATAGGCTTCTAGAATTGCTTCTAAAGGTTTAGCATCTTCTATTAAAGGATAGAGTGCATTCGCTAACTGATATAAATTCCACAAGGCAATTTCAGGTTGGTTGCCAAATCGGTATCTTTTATGCTGATTATCTGTAGTATTGGGTGTCCAACCAGTATTATAATCTTCTAACCAACCGTAAGGCCCATAATCAATCGTTAGTCCGTGAATAGACATGTTATCCGTGTTCATAACTCCGTGAACAAAACCAACACGTTGCCATTCTACAATCATTTTTAAAGTGGCTTGAGTAACCTCTTCAAAAAATGATAAATATTTTTCGACACCTTCCGACTTAACATTCTGAAAATGATTTTTGATTGTGAAATCAGCTAAAAGTTTAAGATTAACGAGATCTTCTCTAGCGGCAAAGATTTCAAAACTACCAAAACGAATAAAAGAAGGTGCTACTCTACTAACAATAGCGCCTTTTTCGTATGCTGGGTTTCCATTGTACAAAACATCACGTAGTACTTGATCTCCAGAAAGCATCAAAGAAAGAGAACGTGTTGTGGGAACGCCTAAATAAAACATCGCTTCTGCACACAAATATTCTCTAATAGAAGATCGTAAAACAGCTAAACCGTCGGCTGTTCTTGAATATGGCGTTGGTCCTGCTCCTTTTAATTGCAAAGTATACTTCTTACCATCATGAGTAACTTCAGTAAGATTTATAGCACGACCGTCTCCTAATTGTCCCGCCCAATTTCCAAATTGATGTCCAGCATAACACATGGCAAAAGGTTGGGTTTCAGGATAAATGGAATTCCCAGAAAATACATTTAAGAAGTCAGTAGAAAGTAAGTCTTCCTCTGAAAGTCCAATTTCTAGTGCTACTTGTTTAGAAGCATGAATTAAGAAAGGTTTTTCTGTTTTTTTAGGTTCAACAAACGAGAAGCAAGCTTGATGTACTTGTCTAGGATCGTTAGTTTGTATAGGATCAGCTGGTAATTCTGAAGTAAATTTATTTTGTATATTTAATTTCATATCTTCTATTGTTTAGCTACGCAAATTAAATAATTTGAGTAGATACAAAGATATTCTATACAATACAGATACCTTTATTTTTACGATAACTTTATACTATTATTGAAATCCTTTTTCTTATTTAGAAAATACCTCATAAAAAGTAAATAGCAAAAAAAAACCTGTTTGCTAAGGCAAACAGGTTTTTTTAATATATAACAATTTGTAATTAAGAAAGTGCAGCTTTTACTTGGTCTGCAGCTTCTTGAAATTCAACAGCAGATAATATTGGCATTCCTGAATTATCAATTAATTCTTTTGCAATTGCTGCATTAGTCCCTTGTAAACGAACAATAATTGGCACTTTTATAGCATCACCCATGTTTTTGTATGCATCAACAACTCCTTGAGCAACACGATCACAACGAACGATTCCTCCAAAAATGTTAATCAAAATTGCTTTAACGTTTGGATCTTTCAAGATAATACGGAAAGCAGTTTCAACACGTTTTGCATCAGCAGTTCCACCTACGTCAAGGAAGTTTGCAGGCTCAAAACCAGCGTACTTAATTAAATCCATAGTTGCCATTGCTAAACCAGCTCCGTTCACCATACATCCAACAGTACCGTCTAAATCTACATAGTTTAATCCTACTTCTTTAGCTTCAACTTCGATTGGATTCTCCTCACGAATGTCGCGCATTTCAGCATATTTAGTTTGTCTGTATAAAGCATTATCATCGATATTTACTTTAGCATCAACAGCCATTATTTTATTGTCAGATGTTTTTAACACTGGGTTAATTTCAAACATCGAAGCATCAGATCCAATATAAGCATTATATAAAGAATCGATAAATTTTACCATTTCTTTGAAAGCATTTCCAGAAAGACCTAAGTTAAAAGCAATTCTTCTAGCTTGAAAACCTTGTAATCCTACAGCAGGATCAATTTCCTCAGTAAAGATTAAATGGGGTGTGTGCTCTGCAACTTCTTCAATATCCATTCCACCTTCAGTAGAATACATAATCATGTTACGTCCAGTCGCTCTGTTTAACAATACAGAAACATAAAACTCAGACGTTTCACTTTCTCCAGGATAGTAAACATCTTCTGCGATTAAAACGGTACTTACTTTTTTACCCTCAGCCGAAGTTTGAGGTGTAACTAATTGCATTCCGATAATTTGTCCTGCAATTTCTTCTACTTGTTGTAAGTTTTTGGCAAGTTTAACTCCACCACCTTTTCCACGTCCACCTGCATGAACTTGGGCTTTTACAACATACCAACTTGTACCTGTTTCAGTAGTTAATTGTTTTGCAGCTTCTACAGCTTCTGCTGCGCTATTTGCAATGATTCCGCGTTGAATGCGAACTCCGTAGCTTGCTAAAATCTCTTTTCCTTGATATTCGTGTATGTTCATAATATAGAATTTGTCTGGCTTCTGAATTTCTTTCAGAATAAAAGTGCGACAAAAATAGCAAAATTCATCTGAATAGAGAAATGTTTTGATATTAAAAAAAAGATAATAACAGCCAATTAAAAATCAACTTGTCTTTTTTTTGTTTTTAAGTGGAAAATAGAAAAAATATTCTTCTTGACCTTATACATTAAAAATTACTATATCGATTGAGTAATTAGTAGCTAACACCCTATAATTAAAGCGATTTTACTTTTTTAAAAATTAGAATTTAAAGATTTATCATTTACGAACATATAAATTACACAATTGCTATTTATTTATCAATTTTTGAATAAAATTGAGAAAAATGAATCAATATCAATTATTTATTAAATTAAATTCACTTAAATATTTATTTTTGTATTAAAAACACAACAAAATGAAAATTAAAGAACAAGGCCTTTATTTGCCAGAATTTGAACACGATAATTGTGGAGCAGGATTCATTTGTAATTTAAATGGAATTAAGTCGAATGATATTATACACAAAGCACTCGATATTTTAATAAAATTAGAGCATCGTGGTGCGGTAAGTGCCGATGGAAGAACCGGTGATGGAGCAGGAATACTTTTTGACATACCTCATGATTTTTTTAAAAAAGTATGTGACTTTGAACTTCCCGAAGTAAGACAATATGCAGTAGGAATGGTTTTCATGCCAAAAAGTTTAAATCAAGTTGCTTTTTGTAAAACAGCTTTTGAAAATGCTATAAAAGATCAAAATCTAGCCATTTTAGGGTGGAGAGAAGTACCAGTTGCGACTGAAAATCTAGGACAAATTGCGGCTGAAAAAGAACCAACAGTAAAACAAGTGTTTGTTGGTAAAAATGGTTTAGAAATAACAGAACAGCAATTTAACGCTAAAATGTTTGCCGCTAGAAAAATTGCAGAACACACTATTCGAAATTCTAGAACTTCAGAAAGTCACATGTTCTATTTTTCTAGTTTTTCGACTACAACCATAATTTATAAAGGACTCTTGATGCCAGAAGACATCAGTCGTTATTATACTGATTTATCGGATTCAGATCTAGTAACTAGATTAGCGTTGGTACACCAACGATTTTCTACCAATACATTTCCGTCTTGGGAACTCGCACAACCTTTTAGGTATATGTGTCACAATGGGGAAATAAATACACTTCGAGGGAACATCAGTAGAATGCGAGCTCGTGAAGAATTGATGGAAAGTACTATTTTTGGAGATGATTTAAAAAAATTATTCCCTATTATATTAGAAGGAAAATCAGATTCAGCTTCTATGGATATGGTTGTCGAATTATTATTGATGACGGGTCGCTCCTTACCAGAAGCGATGATGATGGTTGTTCCAGAAGCTTGGGAAAAGCACCAAACCATGTCTGAAGAGAAAAAAGCATTTTACGAATACAATGCTTGTATTATGGAACCTTGGGATGGTCCCGCTTCTATTCCGTTTACTGATGGTGACGTTATTGGTGCTTTACTCGATAGAAATGGATTGCGTCCTTCTCGCTATACCTTGACCAAAAGTGGTTTTGTGATTATGTCTTCAGAAATTGGAGTATTAGATATAAAGCCTGAAGATGTAATTCAACACGGTCGTTTAGAGCCCGGGAAAATGTTCTTAGTAGACATGAACGAAGGCCGAATCATAGAGGATGATGAAATTAAAAATGCCATTGCAACGAAAAGACCTTATAAAAAATGGTTGGATGAAAACTTACTCCAATTAGCTGAAGTTCCTTATACCAATAATGCAATTCCAACTGAAAGTGTTGATTTTGGAACCAGACAGCGTTTGTTTGGTTATACCATCGAAGATTTAAAAACAATCATAAATCCTATGGGTGCTTATGGTGTAGAAGCTTTAAGCTCGATGGGAAACGATACTCCTCTAGCCGTTTTATCCGATCAGCCACAACTTTTATATAATTATTTCAAACAATTATTCGCACAAGTTACTAATCCGCCTTTGGATGGTATTCGTGAAGAGATTATCACAGATATTAGTTTAGCTGTTGGTGGTGATTTTAATCTTTTTGAGATTGAATCCAAGCAATGCAAAAAGCTAAAAATTCAAAATCCTGTTATTTCTAATGAGGATTTGGATAAATTAAGAAATATTGACCATGTTGATTTCAAATCAGTAACCATTTCTACATTATATGTTATAGAAAAAGGAGTAAACGGATTAGAACGTGCTTTAGAAAGAGCGGTTCAAGCAACATTTAAAGCAGTTTCTGAAGGTTGTAATATCGTAATTATTTCGGATAGACGCGTAAGTGATAAAATGGCTCCTATACCAATGTTATTGGCGTGTTCTTACATTCATCATTCACTGAACATCCTTAAATCACGTTCTAAATTTGGCATCATTATCGAATCAGCAGAACCTCGTGAACCGCACCATTTTGCTTTATTATTTGGTTATGGAGCAAGTGCCATCAATCCATATATGGTGAATGAAATTATTCACAACCAGATAAATCAAGGTTTTATCACTGGTGTAAAAGCAGATTACGCCATCAAAAACTACAATAAAGCGATTGCAAAAGGAATTCTTAAAATCATGAATAAAATTGGCATCTCTACTTTACATTCGTACAGAGCAGCGCAGATTTTTGAAATTTTAGGTTTAAATAAAACATTCTCTTCTAAATATTTCCCTTACACTCCGTCAAGAATTGAAGGAATTGGTCTAATGGAAATCGAAAAAGAAATCAAGAAAAGATACCAAAAAGCGTTTCCAAATTCTGAAATTGCAAATCTTTTACCACTTGAAATTGGAGGAATTTATAGATGGAGAAGAAATGGAGAAAAACACATGTTTAACCCAACGACTATTTCTAAACTACAACAAGCGGTACGATTAAACAGCCCAGAAAGTTACAAAGAATATGCTACGATGGTGAATGATCAAAGCGAAAACTTGATGACTATTAGAGGTTTATTCGAATTTAATAATCTAGATCCTATTTCAATTGATGAAGTAGAACCTTGGACCGAAATTGTAAAAAAATTCAAAACTGGCGCGATGTCATACGGATCTATCAGTCAGGAAGCGCACGAAAATTTGGCAATAGCCATGAACAGAATTGGCGGAAAAAGTAATTCTGGAGAAGGTGGAGAAGATCAAAGACGTTTTCAGAAAGAGGAAAATGGAGATTCTAAAAACAGTGCTATCAAACAAGTTGCCTCTGGGAGATTTGGAGTTTCGATAAACTACTTGACAAACGCTAAAGAGATTCAAATAAAAATGGCTCAAGGTGCTAAACCTGGAGAAGGCGGGCAATTACCCGGTGAAAAAGTAGTACCATGGATTGCAGCGACAAGAAACTCAACTCCTTATGTGGGATTAATTTCACCTCCGCCACATCATGATATTTATTCTATCGAAGATTTATCCCAATTAATTTTCGATTTAAAAAATGCAAACCGAGAAGCGCGTATTAATGTAAAATTAGTATCAGAAGTTGGTGTTGGAACCATTGCTGCAGGAGTTGCTAAAGCAAAAGCTGATGTAATTTTAATTTCAGGATATGACGGAGGAACTGGTGCTGCACCATTAACATCCTTGCAACATACAGGAATTCCTTGGGAACTTGGTTTAGCCGAAGCACAACAAACCCTAATTTTAAATGATTTAAGAAGTCGTGTGGTTTTAGAATGTGATGGACAATTAAAAACAGGTCGTGACGTAGCTATTGCAGCCTTACTTGGAGCTGAGGAATTTGGTTTTGCAACTGCTCCATTAGTAGCATCCGGTTGTATTATGATACGCGCTTGTCACTTGAATACTTGTCCTGTCGGAATTGCCACTCAAGATCCTGAATTGAGAAAAAACTTCAAAGGAACGCCAGAACACATTATTAATTTCATGTATTTTATTGCAGAAGAATTAAGAGAAATAATGGCACAATTAGGATTTAGAACACTAAAAGAAATGGTGGGACAATCTCAGAAACTGAATGTTAATAAGGCGATTACACATTACAAAGCCAGTGGATTAGATCTATCAGCCATTTTATACAAACCAGAAAAAGCAAAAACGGTTCCAAATCACAATACTACAACACAAGATCACGCATTAGAGCACGTACTCGATTTTGATATTATAAAAGCAGCGATTCCTTCTATTTATAGAAAAGAAAAAACAAGAGTTACTTTCAAAATTAAAAATACGGACCGTTCTGTTGGAGCTATTTTGAGTAATGAAATTTCAAAAATATATGGCGCACAAGGATTACCAGATGACACGATATTAGTGGACTTTGAAGGTTCTGCTGGGCAAAGTTTTGGTGCATTTGCAACGAATGGACTTTCTTTTAAAATTCATGGAAATTGCAATGACTATCTAGGAAAAGGGCTTTCTGGAGCAAAATTAATTATCAAAGTTCCTCCTACTGCAACTTTTAAACCAGAAGAAAATATTATAATAGGAAATGTTGCCCTTTACGGAGCAATTACTGGAGAAGCCTATATAAATGGAATGGCCGGGGAACGTTTTTGTGTTAGAAACTCTGGAGCAATAGCCGTTGTAGAGGGAATTGGAGATCACGGTTGCGAATATATGACTGGAGGCACTGTAGTAGTTTTAGGAAAAACAGGACGGAATTTTGCAGCTGGAATGAGCGGTGGTATTGCTTATGTTTATGATCCAAATAAAAAGTTTGACGCTACATTATGCAATATGGAAATGGTTGCTTTTGAAACTCTTGAAGAGCAAGACACTACTAAATTAAGACGTTTAATTAAAAATCATTCTCTATATACTAGTAGTCCAGTAGCAAAAAGGCTTCTGGAAGATTGGGAAAACCAACAGACAAATTTCATCAAAGTAATGCCAACAGATTATAAAAAAGCATTACAAAGATTAACGGAAGAAAAACAGATTGAAGAACTACTAGCACTATAATCATGGGAAAGATAGGAGGATTTAAAGAATATAATAGAACGGACGAAAATAATATAGTTGTCGAAGAAAGAGTGTCAAATTATATGGAATTTACAATTCCTTTGGAAAAAGACAAGATGAAGGAACAAGGTTCACGATGTATGGATTGTGGAATTCCTTTTTGTCACAGTGCTTGTCCTTTAGGAAATTTGATACCTGATTTTAATGACATGGTACATCAAGAAGAATGGCAAAGTGCATTAGAAATTTTGCAATCTACCAATAATTTTCCAGAATTTACCGGTCGCTTATGCCCTGCTCCATGCGAGAAATCTTGTGTTTTAGGAATTATAAGTGAACCTGTAGCAATTGAGAATATTGAGAAAAATATTATCGAACGCGGTTTTGCCGAAGGATGGATAAAACCGCAAATTCCTAAAATAAGAACAGGGAAAACTATTGCTGTTATAGGTTCTGGGCCTGCAGGATTAGCCGCTGCACAACAATTAAATCGTGCGGGTAATACTGTTACCGTTTTCGAAAGAGACAATGCAATTGGCGGTTTATTGCGTTACGGAATTCCAAATTTTAAATTAGAAAAAGGAATTATTGACAGACGCGTCGCCATTTTGGAAGCCGAAGGAATTATTTTTAAAACCAATGTAAACGTTGGTATAAATTATAGTGTTGAAGAATTAAATTCTTTTGACTCTATTGTATTATGCGGAGGAGCAACAGAAAGAAGAAGTTTACCAACAAAAGGAATTGAAAGTAAAGGAGTTGTGCAAGCAATGGATTTCTTGACCCAACAAACCAAAGCATTGTACGGAGAAAAAATTGAAAATCAAGTAATGGCAACTGGCAAAGATGTCATTGTTATAGGTGGTGGAGATACTGGTTCCGATTGTGTAGGAACTTCAAACAGACATGGAGCAAAATCGGTTACTAATTTTGAGATTTTACCAAAACCTCCAATTGGAAGAAGTGAATCTACACCTTGGCCTTTTTGGCCATTGCAATTAAAAACATCCTCTTCACATGAAGAAGGTTGCAATAGAAATTGGTTAATTAATACTAAAGAATTTATTTCGAATGAAAAAGGAGAGTTAGTTGGCTTAAAAACAATTGAAGTATTTTGGAAAATGACTCCCGGACAAAGGCCCGAATTAATTGAAAAAGAAGGTTCTGAGAAAATTTGGCCTTGTGATTTAGCGTTATTAGCTTTAGGATTTACAGGTCCTGAAAAAAGGTTGAGCGATCAATTAGGCTTAGAAGTTGATTTAAGAAGTAATTATAAAGCAACTAATTACCAAACAAATATACCTCATATTTTTACCGCTGGTGATATGCGTCGTGGACAATCATTAATTGTTTGGGCAATAGCTGAAGGTCGTGAAGCAGCCAGAGAAGTCGACAAGTATTTAATGGGATATACAAACCTACCAACTAAAGGAAATGGCGATTTACCAACTTTATAAATTAATTACTATTTTATTTTTACTGAATTGTATGATAAAATGATTTATTAAAAAATTAGAAAATTGTTTAATTTATAACTTTATGTTATAATTTGTTAGAAACTACTAATTAAGTTGGAGAGCTAAAGAAAGAACAATAAATTTGCTAAAAATTAATAATCATGCAATCAAAAGATTTACTTCAATTAGCTGAACAATTTGGCAGTCCATTATACGTTTATGATGCCGAAAAAATAAAATCACAATACAACAGATTATCAAAAGCTTTCTCTAAGGTAAATAAGTTACGTATTAATTACGCAATGAAAGCACTTTCAAACGTTGCTATTCTTCAACTATTAAGGGAAATGGGGTCAGGGCTTGATACTGTGTCTATTCAAGAAGTGATGTTAGGACTTCATGCGGGTTATGAACCAGATAAAATATTTTACACTCCAAATGGTGTTTCTTTAGAAGAAATTGAAGAAGTTAATGCAATGGGTGTCCAAATTAATATTGACAACTTATCTATACTAGAACAATTTGGAACAAAATATCCAAATGTTCCCGTTTGCATTAGAATAAATCCGCATGTAATGGCAGGAGGAAATGCCAATATATCTGTTGGTCACATTGATAGTAAATTTGGTATTTCTGTACATCAATTACCTCATTTAGTTCGTATTGTTGAAAATACAAAGATGAATATTGTGGGGATACACATGCATACTGGTTCAGATATTCTTGACATAGAAGTATTTTTGTATGCTGCTGAAATATTATTTGATGCTGCTAAAAACTTCAAAAATCTTGAATTTCTTGATTTCGGAAGCGGCTTTAAAGTACCTTATAAAAAAGATGATATAGAGACAGATATAGAAGAGTTAGGTAAAAAATTATCTAAAAGATTCAATGCTTTTTGTGTTGAATATGGAAAAGAATTAACACTAATATTTGAACCTGGAAAATTTTTAGTGAGTGAAGCAGGTTATTTTTTAGCAAAAGTGAATGTGGTAAAACAAACTACCTCTACGGTTTTCGCTGGTATTGACAGTGGCTTCAATCATTTAATAAGACCTATGTTATACGGTTCACAACATCACATTGAAAACATTTCACATCCCAAAGGAAAAGAACGATTCTATTCTGTGGTTGGATATATTTGTGAAACAGACACTTTTGCCAACAACAGAAGAATTTCAGAAATTAAAGAAGGTGATATTTTAAGTTTTAGGAATGCCGGAGCGTATTGTTTCTCAATGGCTTCCAATTATAATTCTCGTTACAAACCTGCAGAAGTTTTATGGATGAATGGTGAAGGACATTTAATCAGAGCTCATGAAACTTTTGAAGATTTATTAAAAAATCAAATACCATTACCAACAACTGTTACCAAAGTATAAATTTAATTTACAATATAAAACGGCACTACATTTAATATAGAGCTGTTTTATTTCTAAAGAAAATAAAAAATACAACAAAAAAAAAAGCTGCATCAAATGATACAGCTTTTTTTTAAAGTAATTATTTGTTTAAAACTTCTTCTAATACATGAGATTCTGTTCCATTAGGGAAAGTAATTTTAATCTTTTGAGCTATTGTTGGCGCTATTGATGTAATTTCTTTCTTAGAATAAGATTCACCTTGTTTAATATTCCATCCGTAAAAAATAGCTGGCACATGTGTATCATAGGAATAAGGAGTACCATGTGAAGTTCCCAATGCTCCGTGCTCTGAATAACCTGGTTTTTGCAATAAAACTAAATCACCATTTTGAGTAGTATCATATCCTTTAGTGATAAAATTTAAATAATAATCAGCACCTGTTGAAGCTAAAATTTCTTCCTCTGAATAAACACGTTTCATATAGTCTTGTGTCATTAGAAAATCTTTAAAAGCTTGTTTTACTTTGCTCAATTCTAATCCTTTTGACTTGATAATTTCTTTATTAAAGAACAAATTAAAATTTGAATAATTAAGAATTAGATCCGTGCCAAAAGTTTTTGTAGAGAAGTCAGAAAGACTTTTACGAATGTCTTTTGGATTTATATAATCTACCGCATATTTATTATCTTTCAAATAATTAACATTTTCAGCACCAGCATGATCCGCAGTCAAGAAAAGTAAATAATTATCCTTACCCACTGTTTTGTCTAAATAAGTTAAAAAATCAGCAATTGTTTGGTCCAAACGTAAATAAGTGTCTTGTAGTTCCATCGAACGTGGTCCTAATAAATGACCTACATAATCAGTACTAGAAAAACTTACTGCTAAAAAGTCTGTAATATTATCTTTACCCAATTCTTCCTTAGCAATAGCTTCCTTAGCAAATTCGGCTAATAAATCATTCCCAAAAGGAGTTGAACGGATAACTCCTGCACCATTTTTATCATACATATCTTTAAGATTGTATGGCATTGTTGGAGTTTCACTTTTATAAAGTTTCCCTTCATAAGGATTATTATCTACCATACTTTCATTGTATGTAGCTGCAGGCTTATACAAATCCCAACCTTTATTTAAATAAGGCATAAACCTTTTTTCAGAATTAAATTTAGTTACCCAGCTAGGTAATTCTTTTCCATAAAAAGAACTAGAAATAAAAGCTCCTGTTTTACTGAACCAAAATGCCCAATCAGCAAAATGTCCAGCTGGCAATATAGCTCCTCTGTCTTTCATACTTATTCCAATAACTTTTCCTTTAAAATTAGTTGCCATTTTAAGTTCATCAGTTATAGTAGTTGCTTGTAGATTTTTAGGAGACATTTCACCTTCTTCTTTTGTACCATCACCTATTGTAGCGACACTAGCATCATCTGTACAATACATCTGTTTTCCAAGAGTTCGACTAAACCACTCATTACCTACAATTCCATGCGTTGAAGGAGTTGCCCCTGTATAGATTGAAGCATGTCCTGGTGCAGTGTAAGTAGGCATATAATTATAATGCATGTTTTGAAAAACGTATCCATTATTGATTAATCTTTTAAAACCATTTGGCGAAAAATCATCAGAAAAGCGATATAAATACTCCATTTTCATCTGATCTACCACTATTCCAACAACTAATTTTGGTCGTTGTTGAGCTTGCGAACTAACCGATAAAATAAATACCAAAAAGAAAATAATTTTTTTCATATTATAATTTTAAATTTAAACAAAAATACAATTTAAAATCCAATCAAACTTTAGACACTACTATAAGACTCTTAATTTAATGAATTATTAACTTGATAAAAATCTAAAAATTAGTCTTACTTATTATTATTATTTTTTTTTAAATAATGTATTGTAAGAATTTAATTAATTGCGAATAGAAAGTAAATTTCAAAACTATAAATTCAAAAAAACAATTGAAAATTAGTATACTAATTTTAAAATAGAATTATAATCAAATATAAATTATCAAGAAAAATATTTTAATATAAAACTCAAATTATAAATACTAATAATGAATACATTAACGGTAAATAAAAAAAACATATTATAAAAACAGTTATATTTATATAATGCGAAAAACACTTATTTTACTCTTTTTATTTATTCCTCTACTAACTAAAGCTCAAGAATATGTAGATGTATTAAGTGTCAGTTATTCAAAGACTGAAAAAACTTCTTTTAAAAATACTTTAGATACGTCGAATATTAGAATTTTTGATGCTAAATTAACTTTACCAGTTGTACTTACCCAAAAAACAGCACTTATTACTGGTTTTGATTTTAGTATCAAGGAATTACAATTATTCACTAATACTGACAATACTAAATTATTTTATAATCGTATTAAATTAGGTGTAACAAGTCAGCATTCAGATAACTGGACTGGTACGTATTTACTACTACCTGTAGTTTCATCAGATTATAAAAAACTAAGTTTTAAAGATATTTATGCTGGTGGAATTGCATTGTGGACTTATAAAAAAAATAAGAGATTAAATTATAAATTTGGGGTATATGCAGGTAATGAAGCCTATGGTTTCTATATTACGCCATTGGTAGGAATATATTACATTAGCCCTAGTTCTAATTTTGAAATTAGTGCTTTACTACCGGGCCTTTTTGATATGAATTATAAAATTTCAAGTAAAACAAAATTAGGTATTGACTACAAAGGAGTTTCAGAAACATATAAGATACATGAGGAAAATAAAAAAATAACTTACACCGAAAATCGAACTCTTGAATCTTCATCATACATACAGAATAATTCATTGTATAAAAACCTTCTGCTTCGACTAAAATTTGGCTTTTCAACTAATAAATATGATGTTTATACAGAAGGTGATAAAATTGATCTATCAATAACACCAATAAAAATTGGAGATAATCGAATAAAGTTAAATACAAATTTAAATAGTTCTGCTTTTTTAAAAGTAGAAGCAATATATCGTTTTGATATTCCTTCTAAATAAATAATATTAAAACTCAAATTAAATTAACTATACAAGCAACAATAAATACATTAATATAATAGGTAAAACCTTTTAGATCTTAATTTAGAGGTTTGAGGAACATAGCGTTTTTCCTTTTTAATCTAACGAATATCTATGCATACTTTTTACTATCGTTATGAGCCTTAGTGTCTCTTCTTGCTTTTTAAAACATATTAATACAAAATAGTCAACAATGATTTCGGTTAATATTAACTTGATTAGTTTGCTATAGAAATCTTGCATTTGGTAGAATTTGAAATCACAAATATCTAGATTTTAATATTTCCCATAACAATTTGTATTGATCCATAATCTAATATTTTCGGATAATACCCAACTTTTGAGATTGATCCCACAATACTTTTAATTACAAATAAAATAGAAGATTAAAATGGGGATTTGATATAAAACAAAAAACCCTTCATCGATAGATGAAGGGTTTTTAAAGAAAGGCGACGACATACTCTCCCACATAACTGCAGT
>NZ_JAGFBU010000008.1 GCF_017948675.1 Flavobacterium flabelliforme | reverse complement strand
CTCCTGTTAGTGTTCATATAAAGGCTAACATTCCATACAAATCCTATCGTAGGAATAAAGAAATTATTTATCTAAATTTGAATTGAAAACACAGTAAAAATGTGTCAACCTATTTCAGGACTTTACAAAAAAACAGAGAAATATTAAAAATGAAAAAATATATTTTAACAATATTCTTATTTAGCTTTTGCCTAATTTGGTCTCAAAAATCAAAATCTCTAAAAAATCAGAAAGTATATCTAAAAGAAGCACAAGAATCTCTTAATAAATCAGATAATGCGAGTGCAATAGGATTTTACATATATGTTTATGAACTAAATCCAAATAATGATTTAGGGAAAATTGCCAAAATAAAAACAGATTCTTTAAAATCGGTACCAAGAAAAAAGTATATAGAAAGTATTATTGGTAAATGGAATCTAAATAGAACTGGTTCAAATTGGGGGTTCGAAAACTATAAAGATTCATTAAATAATCAAATATTAATTATTGAAAAAAACAAACTTATCTTTTTCAATCAAAACAAATCTACAAAGGAATTAAAACTAGTAAAATCTGAAGATTTAATTTTTTTCACATCAGTAAATGAAGATAATTACTCAAATGAGTTATTATTTTCAGACAATGAAATTTGGAGTTTTAGCATAAATAAAAATAATTCTGAATTAAGACAATTTTATTCAGGACAAAAAACTGAAAACGGAAGAACTGAAATGGTTTGTGGAAATTCTGAATTATATTATACAAGATTAGAAGACTAATAAATGCATCGCCCAACAGCCGTTACAAGATATTTGGGCATTAGACTAAATTTAAAGATGGTTTTGTACTTGGAAAACTTGTGCATAATGGAAAAATCTCGCATCTTTAATCCCATATAACTTGTAGCGCCAAGACGTTAGCAGAAAGTTTACAAAATCGCAACAAATCGACAAATGAAGACAATTGTTCAACAATTAAGAAAAGAAAAAAACTTAACGCAAACTGAACTTGCTGAAAAAAGTGGGCTTTCGTTGCGAACAATCCAGCGAATTGAAGCTGGAAATATTCCAAAAGGATTTACATTAAAAACACTTGTAAAAACTTTTGAAATCGAGCCTGAAAAATTAATTTCTGCCAAAGAAATCACAAAAATAGACAGAGCAAAATTAATTAATCTTTCCTCTTTAATGGGACTTATAATACCATTTGGTGGTGTTATTTTTCCACTAATATTAACAAACAAAACCAGCGACCAAAAAAATAAAGAGCTTGGCAAAAACATCGTAAGTGTGCAAATTATATTAACCGTTTTGCTTTCGTTTTCGCTTATCATAAGTCCATTTATTCAAAAGGAATTATCGCTTAGTTTTCCACTTTTTTTAATCCCATTACTTACAATTATTTCTTTAAAATTAATGATCAACATCATAAATGGCATTAGTTTAAATAAAAACGAAGATTTAAATAAGATTTTGAAAATCAATTATTTATAAATTTTGTCGTGTAATTGACATAAAATTGGCATATCGTTTTTTCAAAAAATATGGTTTTATAAATAGACTTTTGTAGAAAAGTAATCTTATGAAAATTTTAAAGAAAATCGTGCTCGTTTTTTTGGTTGTTTTGGTTTTAGGTTTGCTCGGTGCCTATATTTATTTTGACCAAAAATTCACACCCGAAAAAAATTACCTAACTGTAGAAAACGAAAGTGGAAATATCCCTTTTACTTGGCTGGGTAATTATAAAAATGTGCTGTTACTTCCAATTCATTTCCCAAATGACACAGCAACTTATTATTTGCAATTTGACACAGGTTCACCATCAACTATTTTTTATTCAAAAGCAATTGATAAGCTAACGCAAATTAATGTAAATCAGGAACGAGCAAAAACAATATTTTACATTGGAAAATCCAAAATAATATCGGACAAGTTCCAAATTTTGAATATTGGTAATGATGATGATAAAAATGACACTTTAAAAATTATTGGAACAATTGGAGCAGATATTTTAGAAAATCGCAAAACCGTAATAAATTTCAAGGAAAATTACATTGCATTAAATCTATCAAATGAACCAACTCAATTTCAAGGAAAATTGTTTAATTTTAAATTCAAAAAAAGAAAAATTATATTTCGTGGTTTGTTAAATGGAACTGAAGAAAAATTTTTGTTTGACTCGGGAACAAGTGCATACGAATTGCTAACAAACAAAGAAATTTGGGAAAAGCTGAAACTTCCAAATTCAAAAATTAACATCGAAAAATCAAAATCTTGGGATAAAGTCTTGACAACTTACACCGCAAATTGCAACCAAAATATTCAATTTTGCGACAAAAAGATAAAATTAACCAATGTTACCTATGTAGAAGGATTTTCACAAACTCAATATTCGATGATGAAATTTTCGGGAATGACAGGAATGTTGGGCAACAAAATATTTTTAAATAATTGTTTGTATATTGACTGCATCGAAAACAAAATTGGAATAGAATAAAAAACCTCAGCTTACAGCAGTTTCAAGAGATTTGGGCATTTGGCTGAATTTAAAGATGTTTTTGTACTTGGAAAATTTGTGCATAATGGAAAAATCTCGAATCTTTAATCCCACTACTTCTTGTAGCGCCAAAACGTTGGCAAAAATTATAAAAGATGATCCAAGATAGAAAACATTTCAGAGGAATATTTATAATTTCAATTATTATTTTAATTGTAAATGATATATTTCTAAAAAGTTATTATTCTAATTTTTTTACTGGAAAATTATCAGATGTCGCAGGGCTTTTTGCATTTCCATACTTTTTGAGTTTATTGTTTCCCGAAAAAGTAAAACTTAACTATTTAGGAACTGCAATATTATTCATTTTGTGGAAATCCGAAATAATACAACCAATTCTTGTTTTTTTTCAATCTATCGGGATTGGGTTGAATAGAACAATTGATTATTCAGATTTAGTAACATTATTAATTTTACCAATTTCATATTTATATTGGAATTCCAATTTATATGATTACTTGACAAGTAAAATCAATTTTAAACCTATTATTCTTTCCGTATGTTCTTTTGCATTTATTGCAACATCATTGCCTAAAGCACACGGAGAAATAAAATTAAAATCAAATTTAGAAATTACCTTAAAATTAGAAAAACAAGAAGTAATAAATAAATTAAAATTGGAAAAAGTTTATGGCAGTGCTCAAGATTATAATTATGTTTTTGAACTTGAAAAATCAAAAAGTGAAATAACTTCTACAATAAAATTAAAAAAACTAGATAATGGATTGATTAGTATAAAATTGGATAGTATTTTAGAATCAGAAACAAGAGGAAGTCTTTTTTTTGGAGTAAGTAAAGATGATATAGAATATTTAGACAAACTTACAATAAGAGATTATGAAAAGATTTTTTTAGAAAAAGAAATTACAAAATTATATGAAAAATAACTTCTACCAACGGGCGTTTGGCGAGATTGGAGTTTTAGGCTTAATTTGAAGATGGTTTTGTAGTTGGAAAATTTGTGTTTAACGGAAAAATCTCGGATCTTTATTCACAAACCGCTTGTAGCTCAAAGATGTATTCAAGTTTTTAGAATGTATTCATATCAAATCCTCAAAATTCAAATAAAAAATATTTATAAAACTATGAAAAACAATAAAGGTTCCTTTTTAATTGTAATTCTCATTGTGCTGTTGATAAATAATTTATCGGCACAAAATAACAAAGTAAATCAAATTGATTCGATAATGAATAAGTATTATCAAAACGGAACTTTTAATGGAAATGTACTTATTTCAAAAAATAACAAATTAATATATAATAATTCATTCGGGTATAGTGATGAAACTAAAACAACAAAATTAACCACTGATTATAGATTTAATATTGGTTCAATAACAAAAGAATTTAGTGCTGTTGCTTTATTAAAGTTGCAGGAACAAGGAAAATTGACTTTGGACGATAAGGTTTCAAAATTTATTCCAGAATTACCAAAATGGTCAAATGAGGTTGCCATTAAGGACTTACTAAAATATACAAGTGGCATACCAGACGTAAATTGGAAAAAAATAAAAAACGACAAAGATCTTTTTGAAGATTTAAAAATAATCGACAGTCTTGACTTTATACCTGGAACAAATTACGATTACAATAACAATAATATCTTTTTACGGCACTTTATTGTGGAAAGAGTAAGTGGAATCTCTTATAAAGAATATGTAGAAAAATTCATATTCAAACCTTGTAAAATGATCTCCTCATTAATGACCCCTTTTGAAAATGAGCAAAATATTGCCAAGGGATTTAATAGTAGTCTAATAAGAGATAAAAAAGATTTACCAATTACAGGTGGAATTTATATAACTACAATTGATTTATTAAAATGGGCAAATTTACTACACTCTGGTAAAATAATAAATAAAAAATCTCTTTATGAAATTGGTCAACGTTTTAATTCAGAAGAAACACAATCAGCTTTAGGTAATGCAACATACAAAAATCAAAATTTAATTTTACATACCCATCACGGAAGAGTTGGAAATTATGAAGCATTATTGATTTCAGATATTGATGAAAAATTCACAATAGTTTTGCTTGACAATAATTATAAAGGCAAAATTTTTGAAATATCAGAAGCAATTATAACAATCTTAAAAAAATAAAAAAATAGCATATTAGAATGACTTTTTTATGAAAAATAAAATTTAACATAATTAAAGCAATTAATAAAGTTATTATTTAATAAGGTAAAAGTCTCTGATTAAACTCAACAATGCCAACATCATATTATAAATCATTCAAAAAAAATGCTTAAACTTTTAACTAAAAGATTAATTCTAATTCCTTTTACGATAGAAATATGTGAAACCATTTTGAAATTAGATTTTAAAAATTTAGACTCCCTAAAATTAAATAGAGCCTTGGGTTGGCCGGATGCAGAAGTTCTTGAAACTTTACCAAAAATCATAGAAAATTTATCAAAAGTAGAAAAACCTACGGGATTTGAATCTTGGATGATTATCAAAAAAGAAAATTATGAAATAATTGGAGATCTAGGATTTAAAGGCTTTAATCCTCACGATAATAATATAGACCTTGGCTATGGTATTATTGAGGAAGAACAAAAAAAAGGATACGCTCTTGAAGCAACAAATGAACTTATTGCTTGGGCTTTTTTAAATCCAATTGTAAAAGAAATTACTGCTAGATGTTTATTGGAAAATGAGGCGTCTATTCATTTACTAAAAAAATTAAATTTTAAAATAATAAAACAAGATAAAGAAATGATTTATTGGTGTTTGCCAAAATTTTCTTTTAACTTTTAAAATTAAATACTATCAACCTCAAAAAAAATAGTAATAACTATTTTAATCATTTTTTATCATAATACTAAATTTTTCTTACAATAATAAATTCCTTTAGATTATATTTGAATGAAAATCTCTGATTTTTAATCTATTAATCATTTTTTAAAAAGTAATAAAATGAAAAAAAATATTGGAATATTCATTGTTTCATTTCTTATTTTTTCCTGTAACAATTCTGCCAAAAAAGAGCAATCTGAGGGAAAGGTAATTGATAGCTTACCCAAAATAGAAAATAAATCAGATGCTAAAATTAAAACAAATGTTGATTTTAAAATTGATGACATTGCTGAATCTACTGCTGAACTTGGTGTTTTTCCCTATATAAATCCACCAGAAAATTATACTTATGGTTACGACAAAAATATTAATAAAAAAGACATACGAGATTTTGATAGAGAATATTTTGCAGTTGCGGGCAAATTAATTCCTGTTGATGGAAAAACTTTTAAATCGACTATAGAGAAAGATAGAAGTGATGGAAAAAGATTTAATAGTTTACTAGTTGGAAAAAACTTTGAAGAAGCAATTTTAGATTTAGGTGGTGTTAATGTTAATAACGTAACGGTTCCAAAATCAGAAATTGAAAGAATTGGCAACACAGAATTAATAGACAAACATTATGGTTTTTCTATAGATTATAACTTATTAGACGCAATCAAGACATATATAATTAAAACCAAAGACAAAGAAATTTGGATTCAATATTATCTATTAAATGATGAAAGTGGTGCTATTACAATTTTAGAAAAAAATACCAATAAAAAAACTTAAAATTTAAAAACAACACTTTTAGAAGATTGATAAATAAGAGAATAAATGTTTAGAATATTAAATATAAATTAGACAAATCACTAGATCTTTTTGATGGCGAAATAGCAGTATAATTACTTACAGCTGATAAAGAAATAAGACAAATAAATAAAAAGATGAAAACTACATTGTTTGTTATTCCACTACTGATATGTAACAGCATTTTTGGACAAAATTTACACACAAGTGATACCATTGCAATGGGTCTTAATGAGTATAACACCATTTTTATAAAAGCTATTTTTAACCATAAAGACACTTTAAATTTAAATTTTGATACTGGAACAACAGAACTCGTTTTAACAAATGATGTTCTGAATAATAAAGTGAAGACAAAACCAGCACTTTATAACACATTGTACGATTTACAAATAGGAAATACTACTTACAAAACTAAAGTTTATGATGCCGAATTAGCAGGACATGGAACTGAAGGAAGATTTGGCTGGGATTTTTTTAAAGGAAAAGTTGTTGAAATTAATTACGACAAAAAGTATTTGATTATACACTCTTTGATGCCATCTTATGCATTGTTGGATTCTAACTTCACTCAACTAAAAATGGAGTTTTACAAAACTTTATTTTTTGTGTCAAGTGAAATAAAGCAGAGTAAAAAAATGGTAAAAGACCTTTTTCTATTCGATACTGGATTTGAAAGAACGCTTATGTTAGACCATAATCTCTTGCAAGCAGCTCACTTTCCTAATACAAAAATGAGATTTATAAAAGAAATAGTAATGAAAGGCGCACAAGGAAACGAAATATCGGTAACTACTTCAAACCTGAATCGTTTTAAAATAGGAAAATACGAACTCAAAGATATTCCTGTTCAGATCACAACTGCACAAAAACCAGTCTGGGACAAAAATGTACACGTTTTAGGAAATGAAATTTTAAAACGGTTCACGATTTTACTTGATTTTCAAAATAACCTCGTATTGATGAAACCTAATGCTTTATTCAATGATCTGTATATTGACCAAAAATAAATCAAGTTGTATGATAAAGGAATTTGACCTTTTGTATTAATAGTGGTTTTAGAGTTTAATGAAAGTACTATTTTTAAGTTTTTAATTGTAATTAAAATACGTTTTAAATCTTAAAAAGTATTCAATTAATACAAACCTCGCTTGTTTTTTTTAAACGAGGTTTTACTAATTTCAGTTAATTAATCTAAAATTTGTGCTGCATGTTCTTTTGTCTTAACTTTTTCTATGACAGAATCAATAATTCCATTTTCATCAATAACAAAAGTGGTTCTGTGAATACCATCATATTCTTTGCCCATAAATTTTTTAGGACCCCAAACACCAAATGCTTCAATCAAAGACTTATCTTCGTCTGCTAAAAGAGGGAAAGGAAATTCATACTTCTCTTTAAATTTTAATTGCGCTTTTGAAGAATCGGCACTAACACCTAGTAATTCATAATTGTTTGCTTGAAAACGTTCGAAATTATCTCTTAAATCACATGCTTCGGCTGTACATCCTGGTGTGCTTGCTTTAGGATAAAAGAAAACTACTAATTTTTTTCCCGCATAATCCGATAATTTATGCAATTGACCATCTTGATCTAATCCGGAGAAATTAGGCGCTTTATCTCCTTTTTTTAATGTTGTCATATATTTTATTTTAAATTATTTATAAATTCTTTCTGTATTGAGTACTTGCCCCAGATGGCACTGAAAAGCCCGGATTGAAAAAAACTATTTTTTCTTGTTTATAAAGAGCGACCGGTAGGAAGCTCCTTTATAAATTTAGAAAAAAAGTTTTATGAAGGAGGACTTGTAAGGAACAGCTGGATTAGGCACATCGTAAAAATTACAGTATTTTTACAGTGCTAAAAATACAAAAATGAACAAACAGGAACGGGTAACTTTTGTTATAAATACGTTAAAAGAATTATATCCAACCATTCCGGTGCCACTTGATCATAAGGATCCTTATACGTTGTTGATTGCGGTTTTATTGTCAGCACAATGTACTGATGTTCGCGTCAATCAGATTACTCCATTGCTATTTGAAAAGGCAGATAATCCGTATGATATGATTAAAATGTCTGTAGAGGAAATTAAGGAAATTATTCGGCCTTGCGGTTTATCACCTATGAAATCTAAGGGAATTCATGGTTTATCTCACATTTTGATTGACAAGCATGATGGGAAAGTACCTCAAAGTTTTGAGTTTTTAGAAGAATTGCCAGCTGTTGGTCATAAAACGGCTAGTGTGGTGATGTCTCAAGCTTTTGGAGTACCTGCTTTTCCGGTTGATACACACATTCATCGATTGATGTATCGATGGAATTTGACTAATGGAAAAAATGTGGTTCAAACAGAAAAAGATGCCAAGCGAATCTTTCCAGAAGAAATATGGAATGATTTGCACTTGCAGATTATTTGGTATGGAAGAGAATATTCGCCCGCGCGTGGCTGGGATTTAGAGAAAGATATTATTACTAAAACCATTGGAAGAAAAACAGTTTTAGACCAATATTATAAAAAAAATAAATAAAAAAATCCCAATATTTAAACTTGAAAATATTGGGATTTTTTATCTAATTAATACGTAATTAAGTATTTAATTAGAAATAATTTCGAAACTTTTATTATCAATTTTTACTATGCTTAATGCTTTAGAATAGCTTAATAAAAAAGAAACTGTTTCTTCACTAGGTTTCATTACTTTTGAAACTAATGCTTTTTTTGAGTAAATTTTTGCCATATCGTAATCCCTATTTGCTTTTATATAACAACGCAGGTCACTAAAATATATTGTTAATTGGTCAAAATAATTTGGTGTTTATCAATCACTTTTCTCAAATTCATCAGTGCATAACGCATTCTTCCTAATGCAGTATTGATGCTAACTCCCGTAGATTCTGAAATTTCTTTGAAACTCATATCCTGATACATACGCATCACTAAAACCTCTTTCTGGTCAATAGGAAGTTCTTCTATTAGTTTTTTGAGATCAATTTCTACTTGATCGGCAATGATTTTGTTTTCGATATTCATAGCGTCATCAGACATAATAGAGAAAATAGAAAACTCTTCAGTTTCTCTATATAAAGGCATTTTTTTGTTTTTACGAAAATGATCTACTACTAAATTATGAGAAATACGCATTACCCAAGGTAAAAATTTACCTTCCTCATTATACGAGTTTGATTTTAAGGTTTTAATTACTTTGATGAAAGTATCTTGAAAAACATCGTTAGTAATGTCTTTATCTGCTATTTTAGAATAAATGAATCCGTAGATTTTTGACTGGTGCCTTTTTATTAGTGTAGCTAAGGCATCCTCATTACCTGCAACATATTCCTTAACTAATGTCGCGTCTGGAAGTTGTATATTAACCATAATAATACTTTTTAGTTTTTAATTAAAATTGGTAGATTGCTCTAAAAAGTAGTTTTTGATTATAGGCTTTGTTTATTTGGGTTATTGTGTGGTCAAATTTAACTAATTATTATTTGAAGAAGCAAGTAATGTTAAAAAAATTTAACATATTAAAATTATAATTTGTTACAATAGCTCTTACTCCTTTTCGACTGATCTAGGATTTTTTAATTTTTCAATGATACTGTAACTTAAGCTAAATTAGGCACATTAAAAAAAGGGCTAAAATAATTATTGATTATCAGAGAATTAAATTCAACCTTTATCTTAATTCAAGTTTACATTAAAAATATTTTAGCATCAAGAAAAGTAAAAAGCAGTTATCGGAATAAGAAAATGAAAGTTGTGGGTTTTAATGGTTTCTGTCTCGTTATTATTTTGAAAAAAAAATGAATTTATTTTTTTAATGGTAAATACAAATACCTCACACCAAAAAAGAGTATTTCCTCCCTACTTTAATCATTATTTGTGATTTGTTCATTCCTCTTTCTCTGTTTAAAATTGTTTACTTTTGTAAAAATTATCATTTTTATGCAAGTTGACCTTTCTAAATTAGATCCAAAGAAAAATATCATTATAAAAGGAGCACAAGTACATAACTTAAAAAATGTAGATGTTGCGATTCCTAGAAATAAATTAGTTGTTATTACTGGACTTTCAGGTTCGGGAAAATCAAGCTTGGCATTTGATACGCTTTATGCCGAAGGACAACGTCGCTATGTAGAAAGCTTATCTTCTTACGCGCGACAATTCTTGGGAAGATTAGACAAACCAAAGGTAGAATACATAAAAGGAATTGCTCCAGCTATTGCTATCGAACAGAAGGTAAATACAACCAATGCGCGTTCTACTGTAGGAACCTCTACAGAAATCTACGATTATATAAAACTACTTTTTGCTCGAATTGGAAGAACGTATTCCCCTGTTTCTGGTCGGGAAGTCAAAAAAAATACGGTAACAGATGTTGTTTCTGATGTAAAAACTTTTGAATTAGACAGCAAATGGTTACTCCTCGCTCCTATTCATTTAGAAGAAGGAAGAAAATTAGAAGACAAACTAAAAGTACTTTTGCAGCAAGGTTTTGCAAGAATTTTAGTAAATAACGAAATGGTTCGCTTAGATGATTTACCCGAATCATTACATAAAAAAGAAATACTTTTAATCATTGACAGAATTGTAGTTAAGGAAGAAGAAGAGTTTTATAATCGTCTTGCCGATGCCGTACAAACTGCTTTTTTTGAAGGCAAAGGAATTTGTTATTTACAGGAATTAAACGCTGATAAAAAATACTCCTATTCTAACAATTTTGAAATGGATGGCATTACTTTCTTGGAGCCAAATGTTCATTTATTCAGTTTTAATAATCCGTATGGAGCTTGTCCGGTTTGCGAAGGCTACGGAAATATTATAGGAATTGATGCCGAATTAGTAGTTCCTAATACTACTTTATCGGTTTTTGAAAATGCCATTTTTCCATGGCGTGGTGAAAGCATGAGTTGGTTTAGAGATGAATTGGTAAATAACGCTTATAAATTTGATTTTCCGATTCACAAACCTTTCTTTCAGTTATCTGAAGATCAAAAAGAATTAATTTGGACTGGAAATGAATATTTTCAAGGATTAAATGGCTTTTTTAAGGAATTAGAAGAAAAAAATTACAAAATACAAAATAGGGTAATGCTCTCTCGTTATCGCGGTAAAACCAGATGTTATTCTTGTAAAGGAAAGCGCTTGAGAGTGGAAGCATCCTATGTAAAAATCAATTCAAAAACAGTTTCAGATTTGGTAGACTTACCAATCAAGCATTTGGTTCGCTTTTTTGAAAGTATCGATTTAGATGTTTATGAAAAACAAATTGCCAAACGTTTATTGCTAGAAATAAACAATAGATTATCGTTTCTAACCGAAGTAGGATTGGATTATCTAACACTAAATAGAAATTCTGCAACGCTTTCTGGTGGAGAATCACAACGTATTAATCTAGCCACTTCATTAGGAAGTAGTTTGGTGGGTTCGATGTATATTCTAGACGAACCTAGCATTGGTTTACACCCAAAAGACACAGAGCGATTGATAAAAGTATTGCTTTCATTAAGAGACCTAGGAAATACTGTTATTGTGGTAGAACACGATGAAGACATTATGAAAGCAGCCGACATGATTATCGATATTGGTCCAGAAGCAGGAACTTTAGGAGGTAATCTTGTCGCTCAAGGCACATTTGAAGAAATTCTAAAATCGACTTCATTAACCGCAAAATATTTAAATGGAGACTTAGAAATTTCAGTTCCTAAAAAACGAAGATTATTTAAAAACTACATTGAAATAAAAGGAGCAAGAGAAAATAATCTTCAAAATATAGATGTAACTTTCCCTTTAGATGTTTTAACAGTAATTACTGGAGTTTCTGGAAGTGGAAAAAGTACCTTGATTAAGAAAATTTTGTTTCCAGCCATGCAGAAAAAGTTGGATAATATAGGCGAAAAGGCGGGCCAATTTACTGAAATAACTGGTTCTTTTTCTCAAATTAAACATATTGAATATGTAGATCAAAATCCTATTGGTCGCAGTTCACGCTCTAATCCGGTTACGTATATCAAAGCCTATGATGACATTAGAGAATTGTATGCAAGAGAAAAACTATCAAAAATAAGAGGATATCAGGCCAAACACTTTTCCTTTAATGTAGATGGTGGGCGTTGTGAAACTTGCAAAGGAGAAGGTTCTATAAACGTAGAAATGGTCTTTATGGCCGATGTACAATTGCCTTGTGAAACTTGCAACGGAAAAAGATTTAAAAAAGAAGTACTAGAAGTTAACTTTGAAGGCAAAAATATACACGATATTCTTACGATGACTGTTGATGATGCAATTGCTTTCTTTATCGCTAACAAGCAAGCTAAAATCATTCAGAAATTACAACCGCTGCAAGATGTTGGATTGGGATATGTACAATTAGGACAATCTTCCTCAACACTTTCTGGTGGTGAAGCACAGCGTATTAAACTAGCCTCTTTCTTAGTAAAAGGAGCCACCAAAGACAAAGCACTTTTTGTTTTTGATGAGCCTACAACTGGATTGCATTTTCATGACATCAAGAAATTACTAACCTCTTTTGATGCTTTACTAGAGAAAGGACATTCTATTATTGTTATTGAACATAACCTTGATCTTATAAAATGTGCCGACTGGCTGATTGATCTAGGACCTGAAGGAGGAGAAAATGGAGGTCAATTATTAGCAGTTGGAACTCCTGAAGAAGTTGCAAAAAATAAGAAGTCTGTTACTGGAGCCTACTTAAAAACAGTATTAAAGAAATAAAAAAAAGCCGATAAATACAAAATGATTTATCGGCTTTTTTTATGTTATGAATTAATTAGAATCTGTAACCTAAGCTTAAACCGCTTCGAACTCCGCCCCATGGTCCACTGATGTTAATTGTAGCCCCGTTTGCATTAGCTTTAGCTTTAATATCTCCTAAAGGAAGATCAATATCGTCAAGTTCTCTTTGAAGTTCTGATTGCTCATAAGGTGTCAATAATCTATCTGTTTTTCCAACAAAATCACCTTTTGAAGTACCGTAATGTGGTCCTACGATCCACCAGTCAAGAATAATGTGTTTTCCTAAATTAAATTGAGCTCCAAACTGCAATCCAAAAGTATTTGCAGTAAGTTTACCACCCATATCAATATCTTCTTTTTGAGTACTAAGATCACTATTATATTCAAAATTAATTCCTGAAATGTCATATTTTAAGTGTCTGTAAAAAGGAGCAATGTAAAATCCTTTTCCGTATCCTTGTCCTAGATAAAAACGAATTTCTGGTGTAATTGCTGAATATCCTAACTCTGTATTGTTAAGCATTCCTTGACCTTCACTGTTATTAGAAACTAGCTCGTTTAATTGTGATTTGAATGGTACAGCACCTTTATTTATAAAGCTATATCCAATTACAACTCCAATACGTTTAGTTAAACTTCTTTCGTACTGTAATTGAAAATTTTTGAATGCAAGACTAGTTAAACTAATTTTTACATTATTTTTTTTAGGCCCATCAATATCATCCTTAACAGATATTAAAGAAGTTGAAACAGCAGTTATTGAAGTAGTCTGCGAAAAAGCGATTGCAAAATTAAATAAAATTGCAATAATTGTAAGTAAAGTTTTTTTCATAAGTAAATGTTAAAAATATATAATTCGGCAAATATATATTAAAAACACTTCTCTTCAAAAGGATTTCCATCTTCATCAATTGCGATCAGAATTTTCTTGGCTTTAGAGGAAACTTGACTAATGTAAATCCAAGCAATAGACCATAATCCGAGCGTTGCACAGAACATAAAAAAATTAGAAATATGATCTACTTTTTTCTTATTCTTCATTAAAATTGCATACGGTAATTTATCATTCCTTTCTAATACTACAAATCCACTGTTCATTTTGTTTGTTAGAATAGATGAAAACTTTCTTAAATCTTCATCAATTTTACTTTTAGTCCTTTTCATATTCTAGCAGATATTTTTTGTCTTTTTTTCTTATTAAAGCTATTTCTAGCTCTTACAAATTTAAAGGCAAATTTAAAATCCTACAATACCCACTTTTAGTGATATTTGAGTTTTAAAAGGGATCAAAAACTATTTTATTTTTTTTAGAACGGAGTCAATAGCGTTATTAATTTCTTTAGAAACAACAAATTTATAATTAATGTAGACATAAAAAATAGTTACTAAAATTGATTTTAAACCTATTGAAATTATCGGATTAAAGGGAAATTCCCAGAAGTAAAACAATAAAAATAACAAAAAAGTAATTCCAAGAGAATGTAACGTTTGAACTGTAAAAGGAAACAAATGCAGTCGTTTAACCACAAAGAGCAACTTGGCTAAACTGTATAAAGTTATAGATAATAAAGTTGCAAAAGCACAACCCATAATACCATACATAGGAATAAATAACATATTTAAGCCAATTGCCACTGCCACTAAAAGAACTCCTAAAAATAATACTGCTCTGTAATATTTAGTATTAAAAATAATAGCATTATTATTTCCTAGAATCAGATCAAAGTATTTTGAAATACCAATCATAAATACTACTAAAATTCCACCACTATATTCCTTAGGAACCATTTCGTACAATTGATTTATATTGACAAATATCCCTAACATCACATAACCACCAACTACTTGCAGATTAATAGAGGTTTTTTTATACAGAACATTTAGCTCTTTAAACTTATTATCGTGCATTAATTTGGCTGTAATAGGATATACAATTTGATGCATCGCTCGACTCGGGACTGAAATTACTAACGCGATAAAAGTAGCGATTGAATAAAAAGCAATATTATCGATAATCATATATTGGTTGAGCATTATTTTGTCTCCATCCAATAACAAATTAGCGACACTTCCTGACAAAATAATATAAAAAGTATACGTCAATATATCTTTAGTATTTTTGGGGAGTGCCAATTGAAAAGTTGGTTTTTGAATTCGAAAAGCATATAACATAGTGACTACAAATGCCAAGAAATACAATCCAGCAGTTGCATAAACAAAACCTTCAACGCTCATCCAATCGAAATAAACGCCAATTAATAGAACTAAAGAAAATAGTCTTAAACCTACTTCTTTTATAAAATTACCAAAAACAGAGTGCATGTGAACTCTTGCCCAAGCATAAAATATTTCGAAATAGGCCATACATAAGCCAATAAAAGGAATCAACCAAACATAATTTTTGACAATTTCATTCTTTTTTGAAAGAAAGAACAATATTTCGTCATAAAAATAAAGTGCTGTTAAAACCATTGGTACTATCACCACTAATGGAAATAATACCGTAAAAGATAAAAACCTAGATTTTTCAGCATCGGTTTCATACTGAGAATAAAATTTAACTAAAGTATTTTGCATACCAATGGCAAACAAAGGCATGATCACATTAGCGCAAGAAGTAATATAATTTGTTAACCCATAAAATGTAGCACCCAAAAGTACCGGATATAAATAAAGCGTATTTATGGCTCCAATCCCAAAACCCAAATAAGTAATTATTGTATTCTTTAAAGATTGATTTAGTACGATTCCCATGAAAGGTTAAGGGTGTTAGGTTTGATATTAAAAAGGGGACTGAATCAAATGAGCCAGTTCTTTGGTTAAACTTTTTCTAGAATACTTTTGAAGTCCTACTCCATTTGATTGTAATTTCCCTTCTAAAAATTGATTATAAAAGTCTAAAATTACACTTTTTAACTTCATTTTTTCGGAATATTTCAAGAACACTCCTGTATTCGTATTGGTTATAATTTCTGCAAAATCAGAACCTTCAGGTCCAATAGCAATAATAGGTCTGTTAGAAACCATATATTCGAATAATTTGCCTGGAATAATACTTTTTGTATCCTCAGAGTCAATTTCTATCAACAATAAAACTTGCGATTTTCTTTGATGCGCTATGGCTTCTTTATGTGAAACGTATCCTAAATTATTTAAATAAAAATTTAAACCAAACTGAGTTATCGTTTCTAAAACCTCTTGGCTAACTGCACCAATTAATTTAATTTCTAAATGCGATTTGAAATCAGGTATTTCATGGACTAATTCTACTAAACTCTCCCATAAAATCAACGGATTTCGTTCCGATAGAAACGAACCAATATGAGCCAAACTGAATTTAGAATCTAAATTCTGTTTCTCCACTTGTTCGGCATCATAACCATTTGTAATCACTGTAATTGGTTTTGCGGTAATTGCCTCAAATTCGGTTTTAGTAGTCTTACTGGTTACTATAATCATATCGGCTGAATTCAGAACCTGGTGTTCTAAAAATTTATGCTTTTTTGCAGCAAAACTTGATAAACGCAACGATTTATGATAGCCAATAGTAGTCCATGGATCACGGAAATCAGCAAACCATTTTAGATCTAATTTCTGTTTTAATTCTAAACCAATAAGATGCAAACTATGCGGTGGCCCAGAAGTAATAATGGTATCAATATTATTTTGTACAATATATTTTTCTAAATAGGAAACAGAAGGTTTAACCCAAAACACACGGGCGTCTGGTATAAAAAGATTTCCTCGAATCCAAAGAAAGGTTTTGTCTAAAAAAGACTGTTTCTTTTGATTTGGAATAATGCCAGAGCTTATTTTTTTAGTTTTATTTTTGGAAAGAAATGAAGCCAGTTGATACGGTTCGAATATTTTATTTCTTAGAATAATTGCTTTATCTGAAACTTCCTTTACCAAATTTTCGTCCACAATAGGATAAGTTGGATTTTCTGGAATATAAACAATAGGCTGAATTCCAAAATCTGGTAAATATTTCACAAATTTCAACCAACGTTGTACGCCAGGTCCTCCCGCAGGTGGCCAATAATAGGTTATTATAAGGATTTTTTTATTTTCCAATTTAAATTTTAGTGCTCAAATTATGATTAATATTTTTTGATTGCAGGTTTTAAAATATTAATCTTTTAATTGCTATTTAATTTATCTAATTCTTCAATATCTAAAATGTCTTTCGGTCTATTTGATGCTTTTTTAGCAATAATTAAATTATCATAATCAATAAAAAAAACTGGTGTTTCTCCAATCAACACAACAGTTGCATTATCTAAAAGTGAATTAAATGATTTATCTTCCAAACCCTTTACAGCTGTCATAATATCTAATCTTAATCCATAATTCAAAGTAAAATCAGTCCATCCAGGAATGAATTGCATTGTTTCAATAGATTCAAAATCCCCTAAATTTATTGATTTTAAAGCATTTCTTAAATTAATACGATTTTCGATAGTGTCTTCTAAATAAATATCAATATCCCCTGTATTCCTATTATACCCATAGATGTTTACAGCAAAACCTCCAATAGTTATGTACTTAACTTTGTTTTTAAAAAAACTCTCCCAAATGGCAATTATTTGCTCATTCATTATTTTTTAGATTGTATTTTTTTTGCTGTTTTAAACATATATGAAACTTCAATTATTGCCATCAATCTTTCTAATCTTTCAAAATAAGAAAGTGCTTTCAATTCAGCTATTCTTTTAGCTTCTAACTCTTCTGGGACACCATAATTAAGTATTGCCGTTTTCATTATTGCTATTTTTTATTACAACAAATATACTAAATGATTGCTGATTGAAGATTAACGTCTCGAAGTTTCGGTATTGAATGCAGATTTAAAAAATCTTAAATCTGCAATCTTAAATCAAAAATCTTAAATCTGAACTCTTTTCTTTCTTTCAAAATAAACTCCTCCCACTAAAAGCAATAAGATTCCAAAACCACTAACTAAAGTAATTGTACTTCCTGTTTGTATGACTTGAGGTTCAAATTTGAATTCTATTGTATGTTTTCCTGCTGGAATTTGCAATCCTCTTAGAACGTAATCTACTCGAATATGTTCTGTTTTCTTTCCATCGATATACGCATTCCATCCTTTTTTATAATACATTTCAGAAAAAACAGCTAAACCTTCGTTCGAATTATCTGACTTATATATTAAATGGTTGGGCTTGTAAGAATTCAAAGTAATTCTTGCTAGGCTATCTTTGGCGAAAGCCTTACCATTAATTTTAAAATCTTTATCATTGATAACGGCCACATTCTTAGAATCTAAACTGTCCAACGCTTTCATCTCTTGATCTGGAGAAGAAACGATTTTTACTTGACTCACAAACCAAGCATTCCCATTTGCATCTGGATTTACTGTTGGAAATTCATTTCCTTCTTTATCTCTTTGGATAACATACTTAACGTTAAGCATGCTTAGAATTTCGATATTGTTTTTAGCGATTTGATAATCTACTAATTGTTGCATTCTTCGAGGTCTAACAGCACTATAACCACCGATAGATTTATGAAAATAGGAAGCTCTTGCGCCTAACAAATCAGCAACTTCAAAAACTCTGTAATTAGAAGTATCTTTCAAAATCTGTGCATCTGCTGGGGTTTCAGTAAATGGCATTGTTACTTCACTACCTCTAACAAAATCTTTTGCAGAGACGTATTTTTTGTCCACAAAAAACAAATCAGAAACCATAATTAAACCAATAATTATAATAGCGGTTTTTTGAGCCAGTTTGTCTTTCATTGCAAACCACAAAATTCCTCCTGTCAATACCATGAAGAATCCTGAACGCAATAAATCGGCACTGTATAAACTCATACGATCTAACTTAAGTGCCGCTACAAAATCAGGTCCGTAACTTTCTCTGTAAGCAGCATCACTGCCTCCAGAAAAACTAAACATACTTTTACTCAGGAATAGAATTATTATAATTCCTAAACCAAGAATTGCAGTTTCATATAGAGCTTTCCATTGTAGTTTTTTATCCAATTGAAAGTAGGATTGTAAACCCATGATAGCCAATACTGGAAAACACAACTCTAAAACAACTTGTATAGAAGAAACAGCCCTAAACTTATCATATAAAGGAATGTAATCTATAAAAAAGTTAGTCACAACAGGGAAGTTTTTCCCCCAAGAAAGAATTAATGCTACAATAGCTCCTGAAAGGAATACATATTTTATTTTACGTTGATCTATAAACAAAGCCAAAATCGCTAGAAAGAAAACTACAGCCCCAATATATGCGGGAGCTGCTACGATAGGCTGATCTCCCCAATAGGTTGGCATTCCCGATACAAAATCAGTTGCTTGCGCTTCAGGAACTCCTTGGCCAATCATAAATTCGTACATATGACTGTCCTTGCCTACCGCTTCATTATTAGAACCTCCAAATAATCGTGGGGCAATCAAATTGAAACTTTCCATAATCCCATAACTATACTCCGTAATATAGTCTCTACTCATTGAACTTGTTGTTTCGTTCTTTGAACCATTAGGATTAAAAGTCAATTCGCTTTTACCACGAATACTAAAATCGGTATATTCTGTTGTTGCTAATAAATTTGTAGCATTGGCGCCAATGGCAAAAATTCCAGCAATTGCTAATGTCCCCAAAGAATAAAGCATCGCTTTGTACTCTTTATCTTTTATTTGCTGATAGATGAAATAAGCGCAAAGTATCAATAAGAAAATTAGAAGGTAATACGTCATTTGAAAGTGATTCGCACTAATTTCTAATGCTGTCGCAAAAAGGGTAAGAAGACCTCCGAGAATATACTTTTTTTGAAAAACTAAAATAAAACCCGCAATAACAAGAGGCATGTAAGCAATAGCATGTGCCTTTGCATTATGCCCTACTCCGAGAATAATAATCATATAAGTGGATAATCCGAACGCTAAGGCTCCAAAAAAAGCTTTCAAAGGATCTACTTTAAGGACTAACATTAGTCCATAAAAACCTAAAAAATATAAAAATAAATAATCGGCAGGACGCGGCAAAAAACGCAATGCATCATCAATAGCACCTATGTAATCATGAGGATATTTAGCCCCCAATTGGTAGGTTGGCATACCGCCAAAAGCAGAGTTTGTCCAATAAGGTTCCGCATTATCAGTAGCTCTAAAGTCGTTTTGTTCTTTAGCCATTCCAGTATATTGCACAATATCTGATTGAGAAATTTGCTTTCCTTGCAATACAGGATAAAAATAGATTAAAGAAACCAATACAAAACCAAAAATGGCAAGTGCGTGCGGATAGAACTTATTTATTATTTTCAATTTAAAAAAAGTTTGAATTAAAGTATAGTAGGTATTAAAACGGCAAACTTAATCTATTTCTTCGTAATCAACATAATCTCCAACTTTTTTGGTCTCGCGTGGATTTTTACTAGAGTTGCTATTGTATAAGATTTCCTCCTTAGTTTGAGTTTTTTGCCAAGTATCTTGTTGTTGCTGTTGCATATTTTGTCCTGCTTTTTCTACCACTTTTTTAACTAATAAAGGCAAAAACAACTTTGCCAAAAAGCGGAAAATATAGTAGAAAGCGATCATATAAAAAATTGCTTTTATAAAACCAGTAAAAGAAGCTGTTTGCATAAATATATATTTTTTTTCAAAATTAATAAATCAAACGTTCAAAAGTAAGATATCATTCTTAAATAAATAATAAAATATAGTACATTTGAAAAGCATTGTTACTTTCTAATCTAAAAAACAATATGTCTAGAATTAAAATCACACTTTTGACTGCCTTTTTAATGTTTCCAATCCTACATTACGGGCAACATACGGATCAAATAAACTCTAATAGACCAGGTGAAACTATGTCTGCTTTTGCTGTTGGAAAATCAGTCATTCAAATAGAAACTGGAATTTACGGTATAAAACAAAATCATAGTCTTTTAAATTATGACGCCAATGGTTTCGGTTTAGACGCAACTTTAAGATGGGGTTTGTTCTTGGAAAATCTTGAATTGATTGCCGACATTCAATATCAAAATGAGAAATATACTTCTCTGTTTAAAAACACCAAGGTAGCCGATTTTAAACAAACTGTTCTGGGAGCCAAATATTTGATTTACGATCCTTTTAAGAATTATGAAAAAAAGGTTAATCTATACAGCTGGAAAGCAAATCACGGTTTCAACTGGCGCCAATTTGTGCCTGCATTCTCTATTTTTGCTGGTGCAAATGTAATCATGAAAGACAATCCTTACTCGTTTTCTCCCCAATCTAGTGTATCTCCAAAAATTATGTTAATTACTCAAAATCATTTTGGCGATGGTAAATGGGTTTTTGTAACCAATATTATTGGCGATTATATTACAACTGATTTTCCGAGTTATGGTTATGTGCTAACCCTTACTAGAGGATTTAATGACAACTGGTCTGGATTTATAGAAAATCAAGGTTTTAAGAGTGATTTTTATAGTGACGCAATCGTAAGAGGTGGCGCTGCTTATTTACTCAATAAAAACATGCAAATTGACGCATCAATTAGCTCGAGTCTAAAAAACACACCTTCTATACTTTATGGAGGCATTGGTCTTTCTTGGCGTTATGATGCAAAATACAAAGAAGTAAGAATGAAAATTGATACAGGAAATGCAGCCAATCCTGACATCAAAGGAGATAAAAAAGCAAAAAAAACACAAAAAAAAATAAAAAAAGGATAATCGAATTTTAAAAAATAGCATGATTACAATTGAAGAAGCAAAAACGAAGAAGGAATTAAAAGAATTCATAAAATTTCCCTTTACATTATATAAGAACAATAAAAATTTTGTTCCACCATTGATATTAGATGAGCTCGAGAGTTTTGATAAAATAACAAATCCCGCTTTTGAAACGGCAGAAGCCTATTTTTACGTTGCTAAAAAAAATAATGAAATAGTAGGAAGAATTACCGCCATCATTAACTGGAGTGAAGTAAATGATCAACAAAAAAAGAAGGTTCGTTTTGGTTGGTTTGATGTAATTGACGATATAGAAGTTACAAAAGCACTTTTAGAGAAGGTCTATGAACTAGGTCGAAAACACAAGTTGGATTACGTAGAAGGCCCAATGGGTTTTTCCAACCTTGACAAAGTAGGCGTATTAACAGAAGGATTTGATGAAGTAGGAACAATGATTACATGGTATAACAGTCCTTACTATGCTACACATTTTGAACAGTTGGGTTACGTTAAAGAAAAAGAATATATTGAAAGCAAGTTTCCTTTTGAAAACGTAAAACCTGAGTTTTTTGAAAAAGCGAATGATTTAGTAAAAAGAAGGTATCAGTTAAGACCTCTTAATTTTAAAACTACCAAAGAAGTAATGCCACTTGTGGACCAAATGTTCGATCTATTTAATAAATCTTACGCTTCTTTATCTACTTTTGTAGCTATTTCTGACACACAAAAAGAATATTTCAAGAAAAAATACATTAGCTTCATCAATCCTGAATTTATAAAATTTGTAATTGATAAAGACGATAACATTGTAGCATTCAGCATCGTTATGCCCTCTTTTACAGAAGCATTGCAAAAAGCAAATGGAAAGTTATTTCCATTTGGCTTTTTACATTTGTTAAGAGCGAAAAAACAAAGTAAAGATGTGCTTTTTTATCTTATAGGAGTACTTCCAGAATATCAAAATAAAGCAGTTACGGCTGTTATATTTAAAGAATACTACGAGACTTTTAAAGAAAAGGGAATCATTAATTGCTTTAGAACGCCTGAGTTAGCGGATAACGCTGCTAGTATTAATTTATGGAAACACTTTAACACAGTGGTACACAAAAGAAGATGTACCTACAAAAAAAGTTTAAACTAGATGATATAAAAAATCCCATTCACAAATAGTCAATGGGATTTTTTAATTATAAACTTTAAATTAAAAAAAAGACTACTTACACGCTGTTTTTGCCAATACTAATTTTCCATCAAACATTAATTTTTTCTTATCTTTAAATTTAACTTTTCCTTTATTATCATCAACGGTTTCACCAAAACCTTCAATATAATTATTACCTTCCTTTAAAAAAACAACTTCACGCACAGATAAAACACCTTCTGAGGTAAAAGTATAGTCTGCAAAAAGTGTATCTCCTTTTAACTGTCCAACAATCGAACCTTCATTTTTATCTTTTTCATAAAAATTATAAATTAAATTACCAGAAATCAGTTGATTGCCTTCAAAATTCAAATGCATTAAAACACTATCTTTTTTAATAACACCCAAGTAACATTCGGGAGTATTTACTTTTTTAATAGTATTTTTTTCTAGTTGGAGTTGATGGTCTTTACTTTCCTTTTTACACGAAATAAAGAAACTCATCAGTAGGGCGCTAAAGATTATTTTTTTCATATTTTTTATTTAGAGTTTAATAAAGATAGATAATTCAATATGGATTTTAACAAAAAAAATCCATTCTTTGAAGAATGGATTTTTTTTAAAATCTACAGCTTTAAAAATTTATTTTATAAAATTAATCTGCTTGGTATTTTACTAATAAAATTTAAGCGTCTAAATCTACTTTGGTTTTAGAAGCAATTTCTTTGTAAGTTCCGTTTTCTAATTTTTCACGAATGGCTTCAAAAGCAGTTAAAGTTTGATCAATATCTGCTAATGTATGCGGTGCAGTAGGAATTACTCTTAGTAAAATCATTCCTTTTGGAATTACAGGATAAATTACAATAGACAAGAAAATACCGTAGTTTTCTCTTAAATCATTTACCATAACCATCGCTTCGGGTACACTTCCTTCTAAATAAACAGGTGTTACACAAGTATTTGTATCTCCAATATTAAATCCTTTACTTCTTAATCCGCTTTGTAATGCATTAACATTTTCCCATAATTTATCTTTCAATCCTGGGTTATCACGCAACAATTGTAAACGTTTTAATGATCCAATAGTTTGAATCATTGGCAATGATTTTGCAAACATTTGAGAGCGCATGTTGTATTTTAAATAATCGATAATATCTTTATCAGCAGCTACAAACGCACCAATATTTGCCATCGATTTAGCAAAAGTAGAAAAATAAACATCGATATCATCCTGAACTCCTTGCTCCTCACCTGCTCCAGCACCAGTTTTACCTAAAGTACCAAAACCATGTGCATCATCAACTAGTAAACGGAAATTATATTTTTGCTTCATAGCAACAACTTCTTTCAATTTTCCTTGCTGACCACGCATTCCAAAAACACCTTCTGTGATGAATAAAATTCCTCCACCAGTTTCTTCAGCTAATTTTGTTGCGCGTTGCAGGTTTTTCTCCATACTTTCCACATCGTTGTGGCGGTACGTAAAACGTTTTCCCATGTGCAAACGAACTCCATCTATAATACAAGCATGAGCATCAACATCATAAACGATCACATCGTTTTTAGTAACTAAAGCATCAATTATTGACACCATTCCTTGGTATCCAAAATTCAATAAATAAGCGGATTCTTTCATTACGAAATCTGCCAATTCATTTTCTAACTGCTCGTGGTATTTAGTTTGTCCGCTCATCATACGAGCTCCCATTGGGTAAGCTGCACCATATTTAGCCGCTGCTTCAGTATCAACCTGACGCACTTCTGGGTGATTAGCAAGTCCTAAATAATCATTCAAACTCCAGTTCAAAATATCCTTTCCACCAAACTGCATTCTTGGACCTAGTTCTCCTTCTAATTTAGGAAAAACAAAATAACCTTCTGCTTGAGAAGCCCATTTTCCTAAAGGTCCTTTATTGTTTTGAATCCTTTCGAATAAATCTTTTACCATAATATATTAAGTAATAATTTTAATTTTAAGAAGTTGCAAAATTAATTATTTAAATCGTATAAAGGACTTGAAAATAAATTTATTTTTCGATGCTAAATTTAATCCTAAGCAACAGTAATATTCATGTAAACTATATCTTATAATCAAAATAAAAAATACTGCAAACGCTTTGATAATGGCATAAAATTAAATGGAATTTCTTTCTTTAATTTTAAAAAAAAATCCTGCAGTTTGTAAATTTAGAAGAAACAGAACATAAAAATGCACTTTAAATTTAAATTTTATCAAATTAATTTTTCTAAAAGAGCGCTAATCAGCAAAGTTTTATAAATTGTTAAATATCAAAAATCTTACTATTAAATTAAAAAAGAAAGTCAATTCAATCGAAAAATGTTTTAATAATTTGGTTAATAGAATTACTACTTAAAAAATAAAAATACCAATTAAAATATTTATTTTTACCCTAAATCTGAGAGTAAACCAACACGAATATAAATGTCACAAGATACAAAAGAATTAAAATTAGCTGTTTTGATTGATGCCGATAACGTTCCTTACAGCAATGTAAAAGGAATGATGGAAGAAATAGCTAAATTTGGAACACCAACTACTAAGCGTATTTATGCGGATTGGACTAAACCTAATGCAGGAGGGTGGAAAAGTGTTTTATTAGAACACGCTATTACTCCAATACAACAATATAGCTATACTGTAGGTAAAAATTCTTCTGATTCGGCAATGATTATTGATGCCATGGATTTATTATACTCTGATAAAGTAGATGGTTTTTGTATCGTATCAAGTGATTCTGACTTTACCAGATTAGCCATTCGTTTGAGAGAATCAGGAATGAAAGTAATTGGTATAGGAGAGCAAAAAACTCCGAATTCTTTTATTGTTGCTTGCGATCGATTTATTTACATCGAAGTTTTAGATGGAGCTATTAAGAAAAAAGCTAAAAAACCTACTGCAGATACTAAAAAACCAATTGGTAAACCAGTTGAAAAACCAGTCGAAAAATCATTAAATAAAGTAGACGTACACACTATAGAACTTATAGAAACTACAATCGAGGATATTTGTGATGATGATGGTTGGGCGTTTCTAGGAGATGTTGGAAACCTAATCGTAAAAAGAAAACCAGAATTTGACCCTAGAAATTATGGCTTTGCAAAATTAACTCCTATGTTGAAATCATTAACCGAAATCCTAGAAATAGATGAAAGAGATTCTGATAAAAAAGGAATTAAACATGTTTATGTTCGCCTGCGTTTCAGTTAATCTATTTTTTAAAACAGCATTATAAAAAGCTTCTTTCTAAACAGTAAGAGCTTTTTTTTTATAAAAGAATTAAATATTTATAAATAAAGTCTTTAAAATAAAAAAAGATTTAATTTTCTTAGTATTTTAGAGGATTAAACAAAAAATGAAATGAGAAATAAATTTTTTATTATAGGAATATCTATTTTAGTGCTAACTACATTTGTCTATATTTTATATGATGTTGGATTCGTTTTTATGGTTATTCTAACCTTAATATTGCTGGTAGGATACGCCAATACAATACAACAAAAACATGCTATTCTTAGAAATTTTCCGGTATTAGGTTATTTTAGATATTTATTTGAAATGATAGCTCCAGAAATTCAGCAGTATTTTATAGAACGTACTACTGATGGAAAACCTTTCTCTAGAAACCAACGTACAATTGTATATCAAAGAGCAAAAAACATTGACGCAACCACTCCTTTTGGAACACAATTAGACATTAACCAATCAAATTATGAAGGCATAAAACATTCTATATTTCCAACTGTTGTAAATGAAGAATTGCCTCGTGTTTTAGTTGGAGGTCCCGACTGTAAACAACCTTATTCTGCCTCTTTGTTGAATATTTCAGCAATGAGCTTTGGTTCATTGAGTGAAAATGCAATTGTTGCACTAAACAAAGGAGCTCGTAAAGGAAATTTTTATCACAATACAGGAGAAGGCGGATTAACTCAATTTCATCAGCAAGGTGGCGATGTTACATGGCAAATTGGTACAGGATATTTTGGATGCCGTAACGCAAACGGAGGTTTTGATAAAGATAAATTTACCGAAAAAGCTAATTTGCCTGAAGTAAAAATGATAGAAATAAAACTTTCTCAAGGTGCAAAACCTGGTCATGGAGGAGTTTTACCTGCATCAAAAAACACAGAGGAAATAGCAAAAATAAGAGGGGTAGAACCGCATACAACGATTCTTTCTCCACCAGGACATTCCGCATTTTCAGATACGAAAGGATTAATAGAATTTGTTGCTCAACTTCGCTTATTATCCAATGGAAAACCCATAGGTTTTAAATTATGCATTGGTAAAACGTCTGAATTTGAAGCCATTTGTCAAGAAATGATTACCCAAAACTGTTATCCTGATTTCATTACTGTTGATGGTGCCGAAGGAGGTACAGGTGCTGCTCCGCTTGAGTTTAGTGATGGCGTTGGAATGCCATTTGAACCGGCATTAATATTCGTTAATAAAACTTTAGTCTTTTTTGACATCAGAGATAAAATTAGGGTGATCTGTAGCGGAAAAATAATTTCAGGTTATTCCATACTTAGAGCTGTAGCTTTAGGAGCAGATATTTGCAATAGCGCCCGTGGTTTTATGTTTTCATTGGGATGTATACAGGCCTTGCGATGTAACACTAACACTTGTCCTACCGGAGTAGCAACACAAGATAGAATGCTTATGAAAGGATTGGTAGTAGCCGATAAATACGAGCGTGTTTACCATTTTCATAAAAACACCTTGCATGCAGCCAACGAACTTCTAGCGGCCGCTGGAAAAAATAGTTTTGCAGAAGTAGATATTAATATTTTTATGCGCGGTGATGAGTTTTCACACCTTTCTGACTTATATTTTCCTGACAATTTAAAAAGTGTAACTCGGTATTAAATTATTTAAATAGTTAATATAACTTATAAAAATATAATTTTAAAAATAGCTTGACTCACTAATTAGGAGTTCTTCTATTTAATTTAAACAAAATCTTGAAATGAATCATAAAACAGAAATAAACAACAGAAAAGAATCTTTAAAAAAATTATTGCACATCATAATAGAACAGGAAGATGCTATTATCAAAGCTTTGTATGATGATTTTAAAAAGCCCGCTTTTGAAGCGGTCTTAACCGAAACAAATTATGTAATTAGTGATTTAAAAGAGACTATTAAGAATATTGATTCATGGGCAAAACCCAAAAGAGTTTGGGGTTCTTTGCTGAACTTCCCTTCATCGGATTATATCTATAGTGAACCTTATGGAAATGTATTGATACTTTCTCCATGGAATTATCCTTTTCAATTGGCTCTATGTCCATTGGTGGCTGCAGTAGCTGCGGGAAACAAAGTGACACTAAAACCTTCTGAACTTACACCCAATACATCGGCAATTATATCTAAAATTATACGAGAAACATTTCCGGTACAAGAGGTAGTTGTAATAACTGGAGACGCAACGATTGCAGCAGAATTATTAAAAAAGCGTTGGGATTATATATTTTTTACGGGAAGTGTTGGTGTTGGCAAAATTGTTGCAAAAGCTGCTGCTGAAAACTTAACGCCAGTTACCTTAGAATTAGGAGGAAAAAGCCCTTGTATTATTGATGAAACTGCCAATTTAGAACTGAGCGCTAGAAGAATTGTTTGGGGAAAAATCATCAATGCAGGACAAACTTGTGTGGCTCCAGATTATATTTTAGTACATAAAAAAGTAAAGCAACCTTTTACAAAATTTTTAATTGAGGAGATTGAGAAAGCACTGGGCAAAAATCCAGAAGAATCTGCAGATTTTGCTAGAATAATTAATTTAAAGAACTGGCAGCGTCAATTAAATCTGATTGAAAATCAAAATATTATTTATGGAGGTCAATCAAATAAAGAGTCTCTTTACTTGGCTCCTACCCTTCTTGATCAACCGTCAATGGATAGTTTAGTAATGAAAGAAGAAATTTTTGGACCTGTGCTTCCTATTCTTTCCTACGAAACTAAAGAGGATATTGATAAAATTATAACTCAATTTGACAAACCGTTGTCTTTATATTTATTTTCTCAAAATAAATCTTTTACCGACGAAATTTTAAAAAAATACTCTTTTGGCGGTGGCTGTATCAATGACACAGTTATTCACTTGGTAAATCATAGACTCCCTTTTGGAGGTGTAGGAAATTCAGGTATGGGTGCATATCACGGAAAACTAAGTTTTGATATTTTTTCACATAAAAAAAGTGTTGTAAAACGAGGGACTTGGCTTGATGTGCCTTTGCGTTATGCTCCTTATAATGATAAGTTAAAAACCATTCGAAAAGTATTAAAATGGATTTAGACAAATTGATAAAAGCTATTTAAAGGACAAAATTAACTATTTCTGGCTAAATCAAATGTTTAATATTAAGACTTGGGTTTAAACAGTTTTATGTTGCTCAGTAATGCTAAATCAAAATTATATAACCAAAAAAAAGAATTGAAAAACACCCTCTTTTTTACTTTAAGCATACTGTCATTATTAATCATAATTGTAACATCTACAATTATGATTAATAGTAACGGCATGAACGATAGGCTGCAAGGTTGGGTAAATTTACTTTGGTTAACATTACCTATTTTGATACTAATAATTGACAGAATTTTTATAAAAAAATATGAAACAAAAAGAGTAAATAAGTTCCAATTCTTGGTGTTATTGTTCTTGATGCTAGTTTTTCTTATTAATTACGTCAGACTACAATTACAATCTTAAGTAGCAATATAAAACATAAATAAAATTGACGTTTTAAATTTGATTAAATTTTTAAAAATTAAAAATAGCTCATAAACTTCCTTGATTAAATAGCGATTATTTAAAAAAAACTTGGAATTAAACAGTAAAAATTCTCGATCTAAAGGTTCAAAAAACAAGAACTTTAAGTTTGGATGAATAAAAGGAATTTGATTTGTACTTTCATCTCTCTGGATTCTTTTTTAAATAAAATAGAGTGGTATAAATTAAAATACTATTTATAATAGGAGGAGAAATCTTAGTTTATGTGGAATGTTTTGATTCAATGAGAATTAAAAAAATATTACATTTGCCGATTACAACAAAAATGAATGTAATTTTAATTCCATAGAGAATTAAAATTATTTAAAATTAACGGAAGAAATTTCAGTATTATTATTAAAAAAACTAAAAACCAATAACAGAACCTTTATGAAAACCAACGTACAAAATCGCTTAGAACAAATTAGAAAGAATGGATACGAATTAGATTTTAGTAAAGTCTTTGAGCATACATTTGAGAATTATAAAAAAATTGCGTTGTATGGAGGTTTGATAATTTTTGTGGGTGTTATTTTATTTAGCATCATTACTTTTGCTACTCTTATAGGATTTTTTGGTGCTCCAGCAATTACAGAATATCTAAAACCTGAAAATTTAAATCTTGAAAATCTTAGCTTAAACACGCTACTCATTATATCAGGAATTAGCGTTTTAATTTCGGCTTTATTGAGTCCGCTTATTGCAGGTTTAATAAAAATGGCTTATTGTGCAGAGAATGATGAGGAATTTCATGTTTCAACGATGTTTGGATTCTATAAAGCTCCCTATTTTTCAGAATTGTTTATCGCTACATTTTTATTTTCATTAGTAAGCAATGCTATTGGAATAGTTACTATGTACTTCAAAATACCTTTTTTGAGTTCGATAATTTCAATACTTATTGCATTATTAACCATCATGATGATACCGCTTATTATTTTCGGAAAATTAAAAGCCATAGAAGCCATAAATGCTAGTTTTGTAATCGTATCCAAACAACCTTGGGTTTTACTTGGACTTCTGGTAGTGTGTTCTATTGGTGTACTGGTAGGATTTATAGGTTGCTGTGTTGGTATTTTCTTTACTTATCCAGTATTATCTTCTTTGTATTATGCAATTTACAGTGAAATAATAGGGTTTGAAACCGAAACTGAATTGCAAGAAAAAAGCTAAAAACAAATTTTAAAAAAGAATAAAGGTTGAAATACACCTTAACCTTTGTTCTTTTTTAAAATAATTTCTTAAATTGAAGGCTAAACTTATTTCAAAATTTAATTTTCACAACTCAGTAAATAAAATTTATGGTAATTAACTTTAGTCCTTTATACAGTACTACCAAAGAATTAATTTTATTTTTAATAGTAAACTCTGTTGTTATTACTACCTTATTCATGGTTTTAATTCCAATTTTAATTGTTTTTTTAATTTATAGAATAATTAAAATTAAAACAGGATTAAAAAGTAGTTTAATAGAAAAAAGTACCAAAACTATTACTGAGAAAAAAGAATATCAAGTTTATATCTTATTTTTGGGAGTTATTCTTCCAATTCTAGAAATTACTCTAGAATTTTTAAAAATCAGACCTCAAAGTTTATTAATTATTAATTGCAGTTTGGGAATCATACTACTCCTAATCTATTATGCTAGCACTAAATCTAACTACATATTTAGAAATATTAAAAATATATTTACAGTACTATTTTTAATTTATTTTGTTTCAATTGGCCGAAATATTATCAATTCTACATCTGATATAGTTCCAATTACCGCTTTTATTGCTACGTTCTACTTTTCTTATACCGTTTTAAAATCTGTAAAATTATATAGGGGTTTTGTAATTGCCGTTTTTATTTATTTTTGGATTCTGTTCGTTTTTGAATTAGTCCCATTAAAAACTGTTTTAGTTTTATTTATTGATTGTTTTGTAATTTTAATCATCAATTATGTTCAATATATATTGTGGTTAAACACCACTGTTAAATCAAATTTTAATGATTTAATCATAAACAAAGGCAATTCACTGATACTCGCAACCAATAAAAAAGGAGAAGTTGTATTTTGTAGTGAAAATGTAAAAACAATTTTGGGTTACGACGTGAATGATATGCTAGGATTAGGATATTGGGAAAAAGCAGAAAATACTAATTTTTACGACAAAAATTATAATATAAAATTTACAGAAGACAGAGTATTTATTAGAACAGTAAAATGTAGCAATGGCGATTATAAATACTTTCAATGGGATGAAAAAAAATTTTCTAATGATTTATTGATCGGTATTGGCCAAGATGTAACGAGTGAAATTCATATAAAAAATCAGTATAAAGATTTAATTGAGAATGCGATTGACATCATTTTTGAAGTAGATAAGAATGGCTATTTTACTTTTGTAAATGAATTTACGATCAAATCCTTAGGATACCAAAATGATGAAATCATAAACAAAAATTACACCTCTTTTATAAGACCTGATTATATTGTCGTTATCACCAACTTTTATCTTAAACCATTAGAAAGTGATCATTATTTTCCTATAATTGAGTTTCCAATATTAAAGAAAGATGGAACTGAACTGTGGATCTCTCAAAAAGTTATTATTCGAAAAAATGAATTTGGAAAAATAATTGCCTATTCTGGTATTTCTCGTGATGTTACCAAATTTAAAGACATTGATCGTGAAAATAGAATTCGCCAACAAAAGACCGAAGAATATAATGAAACAATAAAAAAACTAACAACCACAAATTTCAGTAATTATAAAAACCTAGACGTTAGTGTTATGGAAATTATTGAATCTGCTGCTAAAGTTACTCAGTGTAACCAAGTTAGTTATTGGAAACATACTAAAGAAACATTAACATGCGAAAATCAGTATAATTTAGAGACCGATAGCTATACAAAAGGATATGTTATAACAAAGGAAAATTATCCTATTTATTTTGAAGCAATTCAAAACAACACGCATATCAGTGCGTATGATGTTTCAGAAAAATTAGAGTTTTCTGAATTTAAAGAAAGCTATTTTGAACAATTTAACATTAAATCACAACTTGATATTCCAATTTTTATAAATGGAGAATTATCTGGAGTCATTTGCTTTGAAACCTCAGAAAATTATAAAAACTGGGACAATGATGATATTATTTTTGCTAGAACCATATCCGATTTAATCTCGTTAACCGTTATTTCTCAAAGTCGTTACGATGCCGAAAAGAAACTGGAATATAAAAGTGAACTTTTATCGGCAATGACACTCTGTACCGAGAAATTCTTGAATAGCAATGATATAAGTGCAATTTTTTCAGATGTTCTCATCATCATGGGAAAAGCAACCAAGTCACACAGAGCCTATTATTATGAAGATGATAATAACCAAAAGACAATAAGTCAAAAATACAGATGGATTATTCACAATAAAAAATTAACGGAAAATAATATTAATCTTCAACATATTCCTCACGCTTTTTTTGAGGAATTGCTTACTCCACTTTTAAATAATAAACCCTTTGAATCTAGGATTTCAGAAATTAAAAACGTTTCGTTAAGAAGTAAACTTGAAAGTTTAGATGTGGTGTCTGTAATATTATTTCCAATTATCATTAAAAATAAATTTCATGGCTTTTTAGGATTTGATAATACACAAGAAGAAAAACATTGGAACGAAGATGAAGTGAACATCTTGCAAACATTGGCTCGAAATATTGCCTCCTCTATTGAACGCATCACTAATGAAACAGCAATATATGAAAGTGAAGAGAAATTTAGACTTTTAGCGAATAATATACCTGGAACTGTTTATCTATCTAATTACGATGAAAACAATACCAAGATTTACATAAACGATAAAATTGAAAAATTGACCGGTTATCCTAAATCAAGTTTTATTGATAATGAATTATCATTCATTGATTTAATTCATCCTGAAGATAAATTAAACACAATAGCGGCTCAAAAAAGAGCGATTGACAGTAAAAGTCCTATTCACTTAACTTATCGAATTGTACATAAAGACAAACACATCATTTGGGTAGAGGAATTTGGGGATACTATTTATAAAGATGGTAAAATTGCTTTCTTAGAAGGTATATTTATCGACATTACGGAGCGAAAAAAAGCAGAAACAGTTGTTCAAGAAAAAGAATTAGCAGAAGCAGCCAATAAATCGAAATCAGAATTTCTAGCCAATATGAGCCATGAAATAAGAACTCCGTTAAACGGAATTATTGGTTTTACCGATTTGTTGATGAAAACGAATCTTGGAAAAATTCAAGAAAAATACATGACTACCATCAACCAATCTGCACATTCTTTACTGGATATTATCAATGACATTCTTGATTTTTCTAAAATTGAAGCTGGTAAATTAGAGTTATACATTGAGAAAAATGATATTCATGAACTATTAACCCAAGTAATAGATCTTATTTTATATGAATCAAGCCAGAAAAAACTGAATTTAGAACTTATAATTGCTCCTAACATTCCTAAATATTTTTGGTTAGATAGTGTGCGCTTAAAACAAATTTTAATTAATCTTTTAGCAAATGCTGTAAAATTTACCGAAAAAGGATCTATAAAATTAGAGGTAACTCTACTTAAAAAAATAGATGAGAATAAAGACAGAATTCGATTTTCGGTAATTGATACTGGGATAGGAATATTGGAAGAAAATAAAAAGAAAATATTTAAGGCCTTCTCACAAGAAGATAGCTCGACTACACGAAAGTTTGGAGGAACAGGTTTGGGATTAACAATTTCTAACCAACTTTTAGGTTTAATGAGTAGCCAGTTAGAACTAGATAGTTCAGTAGGTACCGGAAGTATTTTCTATTTTGATTTAGAGATACAAACCAATAATGACTTGTCGGAAAGTATCATTGCAACTGAATCTGATAAAAATACTATAGAAAATGAAATTAGTATTGTACGAAGTATAACTAAAAATATTACCGTATTAATTGTCGAGGATAATAAAGTAAACATGTTGCTTTTAAAAACGATTATTAAAAATTTACCTTTAAAAACCACTGTATTTGAAGCCATAAATGGAAAAGATGCTGTAGAGCAAATTGAAAACATTAATCCTGATATTGTCTTTATGGATATTCAAATGCCAGTGATGAACGGTTATGAAGCAACAAAAATAATTCGTCAATCTAAAACTAAAGCAAATGTTCCTATTATTGCAATAACTGCAGGCACAGAGAGAGAAGAAAAAGATAAATGTATTGAAGCGGGAATGAATGATTACATTCCGAAACCAATTATTAAGGGTATTATTGAAGAAACCATCCAAAAATGGGTTCTGTAACCAAAAAAAATATTTTTATTCTTTAAAATTATGTAGTTTTATAAACACAAAGCTTATTAACAAACAAAAAAATTAATTTATGAAATGGAGCGGCAGACGTCAAAGTGATAACGTAGAAGACAGAAGAGGAATGTCGTCAGGAGGAAAGACAATTGTAGGCGGTGGAATCATCGGTATTGTTATTTTGTTATTAAATGTTTTTGGAGGAGAAAATGGTCAAATGCTTACTCCCATTTTAGAACAAATGAATCAGGGACAACAAGGTACTCCTAGGGAACAAAGAGATTTAACCGCCAAAGAACTTGAAGATCAAGCATTCATAAAAACATTGGTGGCCGATAATGAAGATGTTTGGTCAAAAATATTTCAAGAAAACAACTTACAATATAAAAACCCTAAATTAGTTCTATTTCAAAATGCAGTAGAAACAGCTTGTGGAAATGCTACTTCTGATTCGGGACCTTTTTATTGTCCTGGTGACCAGATAGTCTATATGGATTTAGCGTTTTTTGAAGAACTAAAAACAAAGTTTGGTGCTCAAGGAGGAGATTTTGCAACAGCTTACGTGATTGCACACGAAATAGGCCATCACGTTCAAACCTTATTAGGAACCTCTGATAAAATGAGACGAATGCAACAAGGCAAAAGTCAAGCTGAAGCCAATAAATTATCTGTAGCATTAGAATTACAAGCTGATTTTTATGCTGGAGTATGGACGCATTATAATCAACAAATGAATAATTTCCTAGAAGAAGGAGATATAGATGAAGCTCTAAGCGCTGCTCAAGCTGTAGGAGACGATGCCATTCAGGCTAAAATTCAAGGACATATTGTTCCAGAATCATTCACCCATGGAACATCTGCTCAACGCAAAGCTTGGTTTATGAAAGGTTATAAAACAGGAGATATCAAGCAAGGAGACACATTTGCAGAAATAAGATAAATGGTTTAGCAGACAAATAATTATAAAATCGGGCATTATTACCCGGTTTTTTTTTGGTTTTAACCAAAGCAAATATTGCATTAATAAAGTATTGTAATTCAAATTCACAAGGAGAGGAGAACTTCTATTGGCATTATAAACAAACAAATAATAGCAAAAAAAAAACATCGGAAAATTAGCACTACCTTTGCGCCAAATTAAAGAAGTAAACCAACTAATTGTGTTTGCTTCATAAACACCATTTATGTCATTTAGCTCATTAGGATTATCTGATGCTTTACTTAAAGCAATCAGCAAAAAAGGATACACAACACCTTCCCCAATACAACAAAAAGCAATTCCACCCGTATTAGAAGGAAAAGATGTTTTAGCATCTGCCCAAACAGGAACAGGTAAAACAGCCGGTTTTACATTACCTATTTTACAATTATTATCGCAAGGTCAACAGTTAAGACATAGACCTATTCGTGCTTTGATCCTAACGCCCACAAGAGAATTAGCAGCACAGATACTTGCTAATATCAAAGAATATAGTGAGTTTTTAGACCTGAAAAGTACTGTTATCTTCGGAGGTGTCAACCAAAACCCACAAGTAACACAACTACGTCAAGGTGTAGATATTTTAGTCGCCACTCCAGGTCGTTTAATCGATTTGCAAAATCAAGGTTTAATATCTCTTGCAAAAGTTGAAATCTTAGTTTTGGATGAAGCGGACAGAATGCTGGATATGGGATTCTTAAGAGATATTGAGCGCATATTGAAAGTATTGCCTTCAAAAAGACAAAATTTACTATTCTCGGCTACATTTTCTAGAGACATCAAGAAATTAGCAATGGGTATTTTACACAATCCCGTTCAAGTGGAAGCAACTCCAGAAAACACTACTGTTGATGCTATCATTCAAAAAGTATATCCGGTTGCCAAAGAGAAAAAAACAGAACTAATAATTAAATTGATTACAGAAGGAAACTGGAAGCAAATTTTAGTTTTTACACGTACAAAGCAAGGCGCAAATAAACTTTGTGAAAGTATGATTGAATCCGGAATCAAAGCAGCTGCTATACATGGTAATAAAGGCCAAGGTGCGCGTACCAAGGCATTAGCTGGTTTTAAAGATGGAAGTTTAACTGCTTTAGTAGCAACTGATATTGCTGCTCGTGGTTTAGATATTCCTTTATTACCCCATGTTGTCAATTTTGAATTACCTAATATTCCAGAAGATTACGTTCACCGAATTGGTAGAACCGGAAGAGCTGGAGCAAGTGGAGAAGCTGTTTCTTTATTCAGTCCAGATGAAACTGTTTTTTTAAGAGATATTGAAAAATTGATTGGAATTAGATTGCCAATGGAACAAATCGCAGGATTTGAACCAGATCCTAATGCCTCAAAAGAACCGATAAAACAAGGACAAGGAAGACAACAACGAAATTCTACTCCAAGAACTCCAAAGTCTACCAATACAACTAAAACAGAAAATACCACTAGAAGTAATAATAGTTTTGGTCCGAGACGCCCAAGTGCGGGTAACGATAGACGTTCTAACGAACGAAGAAGTTAATAAAGAATATTGTCAAAAAAAAAAGTCCACGTTTTAAACCGTGGACTTTTTTTTTATAATTAACCCAACCAACCATCACGATCTAAGCTTCTATACTGTATCGCTTCAGCTATATGACTCGAAATAACTGTTGGTGCTGCATCAAGATCAGCTATCGTTCTAGCTACTTTCAAAATACGATCATAGGCACGAGCTGAAAGATTGAGTCGCTCCATCGCTGTTTTTAGTAATTGTTTAGAAACATCATCAAGCGCACAATATTCACGAATGTGTTTGGTATTCATTTGAGCATTATAATGAATGTGTTCCATTTGTTCAAATCGTGCGGTTTGAATTTCACGCGCTGCCGTTACTCTTTCACGAATCGCTACACTACTTTCTGCTTTTTGATCATCTGATAATTTTTCGAAAGGAACTGGAGTCACTTCTATATGAATATCAATTCTATCCAATAAAGGTCCTGAAATCTTACTTAAATACCGTTGCATTTCATGTGGAGAAGAGGTTTGTGGTGCATCTGGATCATTAAAAAAGCCACTTGGACTAGGATTCATACTTGCCACCAACATAAATGACGATGGATAAGTAACAGTAAACTTAGCTCTCGAAATCGTTACTTCGCGATCTTCTAATGGTTGGCGCATTACTTCAAGAACATCGCGTTTAAACTCTGGCAATTCATCCAGAAATAAAACCCCATTGTGCGCCATCGAAATTTCTCCTGGCTGCGGATAACTTCCTCCCCCGACAAGAGCAACATTTGAAATAGTATGATGCGGACTGCGGAACGGACGTTGATTCATTAAGCCTACTTCTTTCAGTTTTCCAGCTACACTATGAATCTTTGTAGTTTCTAAGGCTTCACGCAAAGTCATTGGTGGCAAAATACTAGGTAATCTTTTGGCTAACATTGTTTTTCCTGCACCAGGCGGGCCTATTAAAATGATATTATGACCTCCGGCTGCCGCAATTTCCATACACCGTTTGATACTTTCTTGTCCTTTTACATCAGAAAAATCGAATTCAGGAAAGTCTAAAGTCTTATAAAATTCGGCACGCGTATCAATCGTTGTGGGTTCCAGAGTGCCTTTTCCTTCAAGGAAATCAATGACTTCTTGCACATTCTCAACGCCATAAACATCAATACCAGCCACAATCGCTGCTTCTTTTACATTTTGTTTTGGAAGAAAAAAACCTTTGAAGCCCTCTTCTTTAGCTTTAATTGCAATTGGTAAAGCACCACGAATGGGTTGCAAACTCCCAGCAAGCGAAAGCTCGCCCATAATAATATATTTATCTACTTCATCTGCTTTTATTTGACCTGATGCTACTAATATTCCTATCGTTAAAGTCAAATCATAAGCAGAGCCTTCTTTACGTAAGTCGGCAGGAGCCATATTTATAGTGATTTTTTTTCCTGGCATAGCATAGCCGTTATTTTTCAATGCGGCTGCAATTCGATAGCTACTTTCTTTAATCGCATTATCTGGCAAACCAACTAAATGATATCCAATGCCTTTGTCTATATTTACTTCAACGGTTATTGTTGTGGCTTCAACCCCAAAAACAGCACTTCCAAAAACTTTAATTAGCATAGTTTCTTATTTTGAATCTAAAAATAACTAAAATTTTTAATTATTAGTACAAATCTTTCAAAATATAAAATTGATTAAATTGATCTTTTTTAAAATTTAAACTATGGTATAAATTTAGTATTTTATTATAATTACTGTATAAATAAAGGTGTTTTAAAGTAAATAAATACAATATGTGCATTTTTAAATAAAATTTTACAGTAATTATTAAAAAATAATTGGTTAAACATTAACATTTTAATACTTTTAGGAATTAATTACAAAACTATATTATGAAAAAAACCCTACTTCTACTCATTTTCAGTTTTTTACTGCCAAAAATTTACGCACAGGAATATTTTCCTAATAATGAAGGCGTACCAAACAAAAACACAAATTTTACCGCCTTTACCAACGCAAAAATTTATGTTTCACCGACTCAAGTTATTGAAAAAGGAACACTAATAGTACAAAATGGTAAAGTAATTGCAACAGGAACAAATATTGAAATCCCTAAAAATTGCACAACTGTAAACCTTGAAGGAAAATCAATTTATCCCTCCTTTATAGATATGTATTCCAGTTTTGGAATTGAAAAACCGAAAAGAAATACAGAAAGAAATCCGTTATACGATACTAAAAGAACTGGTTTCTATTGGAATGAAAGTATTCGTTCTGAAGTGAATGCGTATGAAAATTTCACCTATGATGAAAAGAAAGCAGAAGAACTATTAAAAGCAGGTTTTGGAGTTGTAGGTTCTCACGTTCCAAACGGAATTGCCCGCGGAACGGGTACATTGATAGCGTTAAATAACTTTGATAAAAGCAGTCAATTGTTATCGGACAAAATAACCAATCATTTTGCCTTTACCAAAAGTCCTACTACAAACCAAGCCTATCCTAGTTCCTTAATGGGAATGATGGCCTTATTACGTCAAATGTATTTTGATTTAGACTGGTACAAAAAAGGAAATGCGACAAATAAAGATTTATCATTAGAAGCATTGTCTAATAATGAAAAATTAATACAAATATTTGCTTCAGAAGATAAATTGAATAGTCTAAGAGCTTCTAAAATAGCAAAAGAATTTGGTTTAAATTACGTTCTGAAAGGAAACGGAAATGAATTTGAAAGAATTCAAGAAATCAAAAAAACGAATGCTAAATTTATCATTCCAATCGATTTCCCTGCAGCTTATGATGTTTCAGATCCAAATCAAGCCGATCAAATGGAATTGAAAGATTTGCGTTTCTGGAATCAAGCACCAACTAACCTAAAAATACTTTCGGATAATGGTATTGTATTCGCTTTAACTACGGATAAGTTAAAGAAAATAGAAGATTTTAGAACCAATCTTTTGAAAGCCATTAAATATGGTTTTGACAAAACAAAAGCACTTGAAGCCTTAACTACAATCCCTGCCGCTATTTTGGGGAAAAGTAACGAAATAGGAACTTTAAAAACAGGTAGTTTAGCGAATTTTGTAATTACATCTGGCGAAATTTTCGATGAGAAAACCACGCTATACGAAAACTGGGTTCAAGGAAATAAATTCGTAGTTAATGACATGACTACTAAAGATATTCGTGGTAATTATGATTTAACTATTGATAATGAGAAATTTAAATGGAAAATAGATGGAGAAATTGCTGCACCAAAATCAGAAATCACCACTACAGATTCTAAAAAAATTAAATCAAAACTTACGATGTCTAATAATTGGCTTTCAACGGTTGTAAAACCTAATGACACGTTAAAAACCAATTTTACAAGACTTATTGGATATGTTGAAAACACACAAGATCTTTCTGGGAAAGCAGTTTTATTTAACGGTTCAGAAGTAAAATGGACTGCCACAAAAACAGCTCCTTTTGTAAAAACAGCAGATTCAACCAAAGTAGAAAAGAACAATAGACTTATGCCTATTACTTTTCCTAATGTTGCCTATGGTAATTTAGAGAAACCACAAGCTCAGACTTTACTTTTTAAAAACGCTACTGTTTGGACGAATGAAAAAGAAGGTATTCTAGAAGAAACAGATGTGTTAATTAAAAACGGAAAAATTGCCTTTATCGGAAAAAACATTTCGGATGCTTCTGCAACTATTATAGATGCAAAAGGAAAGCATTTAACAAGTGGAATTATTGACGAACATTCTCACATTGCTATTTCTAATGGAGTAAATGAAGGCGGACACAACTCAAGTGCGGAAGTAACTATTCAAGACGTTGTAAACTCAGAAGATATTAATATTTACAGAGATCTAGCAGGAGGAGTAACCATTTCTCACTTATTACACGGTTCAGCAAATCCTATTGGTGGACGCTCAGCAATTGTAAAATGGAAATGGGGCGCATCGGCAGAAGAAATGCTTTATAAAGACCAACCCGGATTTATCAAATTTGCTTTAGGAGAAAATGTAAAACAAGCCAATTGGGGAATTACAAATCCAACTCGTTTCCCTCAAACCAGAATGGGAGTCGAACAAGTTTTTACAGATTATTTTCAACGTGCAAAAGAATATGATTTAGCTTGGAAAAAATACAATTCAAGCGGTAAAAAAGGAAAAGAAAAAGCACCAAGAGTAGATTTAGAATTACAAACCTTAGCCGAAATATTAAATAAGGAGCGTTTTATTACTTGTCACTCTTATGTACAATCAGAAATCTTGATGTTAATGAATGTAGCAGATAAATTTAACTTTAAAGTAAACACTTTTACGCACATTCTAGAAGGTTACAAAGTTGCCGATAAAATGAAAGAACACGGCGTGGGAGCTTCGACCTTCTCGGATTGGTGGGCTTATAAGTTTGAAGTAAACGATGCAATTCCTTTTAACGGACCTATAATGCACAATGCTGGAATTGTAGTAGCTTACAACTCTGACGATGCTGAGATGTCAAGAAGGTTGAACCAAGAAGCTGCCAAAGCAGTTAAATATGGTAATATTTCTGAAGAAGATGCTTGGAAATTTGTAACATTAAATCCAGCAAAATTATTGCACATCGACAATAAAGTAGGAAGTATAAAAGTAGGTAAAGATGCCGATGTTGTATTATGGAATAATAATCCGCTATCTATTTATGCAAAAGCTGAAAAAACCTTAATTGAAGGTGTTGTTTATTATGATAGTAAGAAAGATGAAGAAAATAGAATTGCTATTGCAAAAGAACGAAACGAATTAATTGGTCAGTTGCTACAAGAAAAGAACAAAGGAATGACTACTCAACAACCTAAAAAAACAGAAAAAGTAGCCTATCATTGTGATACTATGGAAGAGTAAATACTGAATTAAAATTTTAGTTTTTCTCTTTACACCAGATGCAACTGAATTGAAATCTTACTAAAGCTTTAAAATTATTGAAGCAATAATAAAAAACAAATATGATGAATAAAAAAATATATCTTTTACTATTGGTATTTAGCATATCAATACTGACAAAAGCGCAACAAACTCCTGCTGCAGCACAATCAAAATCAGTTTTGATTATGAATGCTACAGCCCATTTAGGAAATGGCAAAGTTATAGAAAATAGCGCTATAGGATTTGTGGATGGAAAAATAAACTTAGTTGCCGATGCTACCTTAATTCGTTTAGCTAAAGATGCTTACGACATTACAATTGATGCGGGTGGAAAACACATTTATCCAGGATTTATCGCACCAAATTCTACATTAGGTTTGGTTGAAATTGATGCCGTAAAATCATCTGATGACGAAGGAGAAATTGGTGAAATGAAGCCACACATTAGAAGTATTATTGCTTATACAGCAGATTCTAAAGTAATAGAGACAGTAAGACCAAACGGCATTTTGATGGCACAAATAACACCTCGTGAAGGAAGAATTTCTGGTACCTCATCAATAGTTCAATTGGATGCCTGGAACTGGAAAGATGCTTTGATAAAAGAAAATGATGGGATTCACTTGAATTTCCCTGCTACTTTTAAAAGAAGTGGCTCTTGGTTTGAACCTGGGGGGATTGAAGCAAATAAAGATTATAGTAAGCAAATTGCTGAATTAGCCTCTTTTCTGGCTGATGCTAAAGCGTATTTAGGGGCTAGTTCTAAAGAAAGAAATTTAGTCCTTGAAGCTACCAAAGGATTATTCGACGGAAGTCAAACACTATTCATTAATGCAAATGATGAAAAGCAAATTACAGATGCGGTTCAATTTTCTAAAGAAAACGGCATTAAAAAAATGGTTATAGTTGGAGGTTATGAAGCCTACAAGGTTGGTGAGCTATTACAAAAAAACAATGTAGGTGTTTTTCTTAGACGAGTACATGAAATGCCAGAAAATGATGATGATGATATTGATTTGCCTTATAAAGCTGCTAAATTATTGACCGATAAAGGCGTTGTAGTAGGTTTAGAAAATAGTGGATCTCACGAAAGAATGAATACAAGAAACTTACCTTTCTTAGCCGGAACTTGCGCAGCTTATGGACTTGATAAAGAGGAAGCATTAAAATTAATTACTTCAAATACGGCTAAATTACTTGGAATTGATGCGCAATGTGGTACCTTAGAGCAAGGAAAAGATGCAACATTATTCATTTCTGAAGGAGACGCATTAGATATGAGAACTAACAAATTGACTAATGCCTTTATTCAAGGTAGAATGATTAGTTTAGAAACGCATCAAACAAAGTTGAACGACAGGTACAAAAAAAAATACAATCAAAAATAAACGAAAATAATGGGACTATTTAATGCCATAATGGGCAATGCTTCTGAGGTTACTATTGATAATGTTGCTAAAGAATTTGAACCACTTTTAATAGATGGTGAAGCAATAGAAAAGGCTTACAAGCTTATAAGAGACATGTTCATTTTTACTAATAAAAGATTAATTCTTGCTGAGAAACAATTAGTTGGAACTAAAGTAGAATACATGACAATTCCGTATTCGAGTATAAAGAAATTTTCAAAAGAAAGTGCTGGAATATTAGACATGGATGCCGAACTGAAAATTTGGTTAAATCATGATAATGCTCCAATTATCAAACAGTTCGGAAAAAGCGGAAATAATATTAATGAAGTTTATAAAATATTAAGTCAACACACTTTAAAATAAAATTACAAACTAATATTAAAAAAGCACCAATTGTACTCTTTTACAATTGGTGCTTTTTTTGATTTCAACTCAACTAAAATTTATTTTAAAACAGTAAACTCAATTTTTGAATCATTATAAATTCTATGCGTTTGCTTTTGGAAATCTTCTGGCTTAGCGTAAAAAATATTATCAACAAAAGTCTGCGGATTCAAATCGATCAAAGGAAACCAAGTGCTTTGAATTTGAATCTGTATTTTATGCCCTTTTTTGAAAGTATGAAAAACATCTTGTAATTTGATATTTACTGCCGTTTTCTCATTGGCTACAAAAGGCTCCGGTTTTGAAAAACTATTTCTAAATCGGCCTCTCATTACTTCACTTCTAACCATCATATGGTAATTACTCATTTTTAAATAAGGTGCAATTTCCTTTGTTTCTGGTTCATCATTAGGAAAAACATCAATTACCTTAACGATCCAATCTGCATCTGTTCCTGTCGTAGCTACTTGAAGTTTCGCTAAAATGGCACCAGCCAAAGTAGTATCATCAGTTAGCACTTCGGTTTCAAACACCACTACATCCGGTCGTCTAGCAGCAAAACGTTGATCATCCGTCATATATTTTCTTGGTGTCATGCCTTGTTGTTTGATATCCTCAGAGTAAGGAACTGGCTTTTTAGGATCACTAACAAACTCTTCAAAAGCTATATTTCTTTTGGCCATAATTGTCAACTTATTTTCTTGCAAAAAGAAATCCTGTTTCACTGTATTTTTTGGAGGCCAAGCATCAAATGTTTTCCAATCTTTTATACCTGAATCAAAAACATAAGCTTCAGGCAATTTGTTTTCTCCTTTACCATTATTTTTTAAGAAGTGACGGAAGAAATTAGCTTCAATATTTTTCTGATAAAATCCAGAAATACTATCTCCAAAATTAATATTACCAATCACTTGTTTTGGAGAGTTTCTAGCCCAATCACCATGACTCCAAGGTCCCATAACGATTGTATTGTAGTTTTTACTATTCTTTTCAATTGTAGAATAAGTATTTAATGGTCCGTACAAATCTTCTGCATCAAACCAACCTCCTACAGTCATTACAGCTGGCTTTATATCTTTTAAATGTTGTAAAATACCGCGTTTTTGCCAGAAATCATCATAACTTGAATGCTCTTTTAATTGCTGCCAAAATTCGTTATCTTTTCCATAAAATTTGTCTAGATTAGATAATGGACCCGCATCTAAAAAAAACTGATAATCATCATTAGTTCCTATTTCAGGAAATTTAAACCATGAATCTGCAGTACGCTTTGTTTTTTGCGGACCAAATAATGGCGTTACTTTCCAATAACTCAAAAGATAAGCACCATTATGATGAAAATCATCAAAAAAGAAATCTGAAATACAAGCTTGTGGAGAAACTGCTTTTAAAGCGGGGTGATTACTTAACAATGAATAAGTAGCATAAAATCCTGGATATGAAATTCCCCAAGTTCCAACATTTCCGTTATTGTTAGACACATTTTTTACCAACCAATCGATGGTGTCATACGTATCTGATGCTTCATCAATAGCCGTTTTTCCTTTTTTATTGGGAACAAAAGCGCGCATATTATCATATAAACCATCACTCATATACCTTCCGCGAACATCTTGATATACTACAATGTAGCCCTCTTTCATCATGGTTTCGCTTGGAGAAATACTTCTCTTTAGCTGACCTTCGCCATAAGGACCCGAATTATAAGGCGTTCTTTGCATAATAATTGGATACTTTTTAGTAACGTCTTTTGGCGAGTATATTGCAGTAAATAATTCTACGCCATCACGCATTTTGATGTGTACTTCTTTTTTAGTGTAATTATCAGCAACATACGTGCTGGCATTACTTTGAGCGAAAATAAACACACTAAAAAAAAGTACGCTTATAGTTAATAGTTTTTTCATAAATTTTTTTGAATTTAAATAGTTTTTAAAGATAAATAAACTGTTTCAATATTCTGTGATCACTTTAGATTTTTTAAAATTATGAATTACAATTTCACACAAAAAAAGCACTATACAAATTTATTAAGACTTCGTTTTAGAATAAAGCACTACTCGGTTAAAGACTAATTTTAAGCTAAATATCCATTTTTATTACCAAATTGAAATAATTCATTAATTTTTTCATAAATGAATAACATTATCAAATTAAAAACAATAAAAAAACACGTAAACAACTAACTATAAATACTTTAAAACCTTTAATAATTTTTAATTTTTATATCAAATTAAACAAATAAAACATTTGTTCAGATTCAGAAAAACACACTAAAGCCATTTTATAGCTCATAAAGCGGATTTTTATCTTATCTTTGTGAAATACCTAATTATGTTTTGTAGTTTATTTAAGTTCTTTTTTAAAACTTTCAACTCAAAACTAAGATTTTATTTTTCAGACAAAACACTGAATAAATCTTAACTATTTTTTGCAGATTTTCTGCATCTTTTGCCTTTAGAAAAATTCTAATTACAGGCTAATAAATAATCAAAATTAAGTTTTACTAAATGGCTTTCATTTACTGAAAGTCAGCAAATAAGTATTGCTTATAATTTAATATTAAATTATATAAAATGGAATTCAAGCAAATTAATAATACCACTGGAGAAAATACAATCTATTCGAATAAAACCATTGCTCAGTTTCTATGCACCCATTTAGAACAGTACGGAGATACTATTGAGGATATTACAAAATGTTTAGATTATGTAATGAACCCTAATAAAGGGGGAAATATTGTGGTTGGAATTGATGATCAAAAAATTGTAGGTGTTGTGATCCTAAACAATACTGGAATGAAGGATTTTATTCCTGAAAATATTTTAGTTTATATCGCTGTAGATAATTCACAGCGTGGAAAAGGATACGGAAAGCAATTAATACAAAAAGCCATATCTATTGCTGAAGGGAATATTGCTCTTCATGTAGAACCTGATAATCCCGCTAAAAAATTATACGAAAGTTTAGGATTTACTAATAAATACCTAGAAATGAGATTGATTAAATAAATCAAAATGGAAAATTTAAGCGCACTTACAATTTTACGTAAAGAACTACATCAAAATCCAGAGGTATCAGGAAACGAATTTAATACAGCCAAACGTATTGTTTCTTTTTTACAAAAGTATCCTCCGGATGAGATTATTACAGGAGTTGGAAAAACGGGCATTATTGCAACCTATAATGGTAAGAAAAAAGGTAAAACGGTGCTTTTTAGAGCGGAACTAGATGCTTTACCCATAGAGGAAACCAATGTGTTTGAACATAAATCTTTAAATAAAGGAGTTTCTCATAAATGCGGACATGATGGCCATAGTGCAATTTTATGTGGTTTAGCTCAAAAATTACATACTGAAAAGCCTGAATTTGGAACTGTTATTCTAGTATTTCAACCAGCGGAAGAAGATGGTAGTGGTGCAAAAAAAGTGGTAGAAGATAATCGTTTTCAAAATATAAAACCAGATTATGCTTTTGCTCTTCATAATTTACCAAGTTTTAAAATGCACCAAATCATCGTTAAAGATCATATATTCTCTTGCGCAGTCAATAGTATAATTATAAAGTTAAAAGGAAAAACAGCTCATGCAGGTGAACCTGAAAAAGGGTACAATCCAGCTATGGCTATTGCAACTATTATTACTGAATTTAATGCTTTAATTCAAAGTGACATTGCTAATAACAATTACTGTTTGATTACCCCAATTTATAGTAAATTAGGTAAAAAAGCATATGGCGTTTCTGCAGGTATTGGAGAAATTCATTTTACAATACGAAGTGACAGTAATTTAGAAATGACAAACATTGAAACTACCTTAGAAAATTTAGCCAAATCAATTGCTAAAAAAAATAATTTAAAATGTAAAGTCAAATGGACTCAAAGTTTTAAGGCGAATAGAAATAACATAGAGGCTGTAGAATTAATTAGAAGAGCTGCTAAATACAATTCATTAGACATACTAGAAAAAGAATATCCTTTTACATGGGGAGAAGATTTTGGTTTGTTCACAGAACACTATTCTGGTGCCATGTTTGGAATTGGATCTGGAATTAATACTCCTGCCCTACACAACCCTGATTATGATTTTCCAGATGAAATTATACAAACTGGAGTCAATATGTTTCATCAAATAAGCAAACAAATTACTGATGCATACTAATTCAATTATAGAACTTAGTGAAACGGCGTATCAAAAAAACGTCGATTTTTTAAAAACCACTTTTGGTAAAAAAGTAATCGTTTCCTCTGTGGTAAAAGGAAACGCTTATGGCCATGGTATAGCAGAGTTTACAAGTATGGCTTATAACTGTGGAATTAATCACTTTTCAGTTTTTGATGTGCAAGAAGCAAAAGCAGTCAAAGAAGTATTGGAAGACAAGGTTACCGTAATGGTTATGGGTTTAGTGAATGATGAAGACATGCAATGGGTTATTGAAAATAATGTTGAATTCTTTGTTTTTGATAAAAGCAGACTCAATCAAGCAATAAAAATTTCAAAAAAAATCAATAAAAAAGCAATATTACATATTGAAGTCGAAACAGGAATGAATCGTACTGGTTTTGATAAAAAAGATCTAAATGCAGTAATTTCGATAGTAAAAAAAGAAATACAACATCTTTATTTAAAAGGACTTTGTACGCACTACGCTGGTGCCGAAAGCGTCGCTAACTATTACAGAGTTGATAATCAAATTAAGAAATTTGAAGAGATATATGAGTTGTTTTGTAAAAATGACTTAAAGCCAGAGATGAGACATTCTGCTTGTTCTGCTGCTTCAATTATGTTTCCTCAAACTAGAATGGATTTAGTTAGAATTGGAATAATGCAATACGGTATGTGGCCGAGTCCAGAAGTATTTGTAACCTATTTGCAAGCTAAAAAAAATAAAATTGATCCTTTGCAACGAGTAATCAGTTGGAAAAGTAAAATTATGAGTGTAAAAAATGTAAAAACAGGTGATTTTATAGGATATGGAACCAGCTTCATGGCCAAACGAAACATGAAAATTGCAGTAGTACCCATTGGCTATTGTCACGGATATAGTCGATCTTTAAGTAATCAAGGTCGTGTGCTTATACACGGACAGCGGTGTACTGTTGTAGGATCTGTGAATATGAATATGATGACAGTAGATGTAACCGATGTTGATATTGCTAAAAAAGAAGATGAAGTAGTATTGATTGGCACTCAAAAAACACTGGCAGTCTCAGTTGCTTCATTCAGTGATTTTAGCAACCAACTTAACTATGAATTATTAACACGGATTTCAACAGCAATCCCACGAAAAATTAAACAATAATGGCCTTTATAAAATTATATAGAAAAAAACTCGAAGAAAACTACGCTTTTCTTGACAACACTTTTAAATCCAGAAACATAGAATGGGGTGTCGTTTCAAAACTGTTATGTGGTAATAAAATTTACTTAAAGGAAATCATCGCTTTAGGAGTACGAGAGATCCATGACTCTAGAGTTAGCAATTTAAGAAAAATTAAAGCACTTGATCCTGAAATTCAAACGGTTTACATCAAACCTCCCGCAAAGAGAAGCATAGAAAGTATTGTGCGTTATGCAGACATTAGTTTTAATACTGAAATATACACCATACAATTACTTTCTGATGAAGCTGTGAGACAAAATAAGATTCACAAGATCATCATAATGATAGAGATGGGCGATTTGCGTGAAGGCGTTATGGGCGAAGAATTAATTGCTTTTTATGGTACAATTTTGAAGATGCCTAGTATCGAAATTTCAGGAATTGGAACTAATTTAAATTGCCTAAGTGGAGTTATGCCAACACAAGACAAACTAATTCAGTTGAGTTTATACAAACAATTAATTGAAGCTAAATTTGATATTAGCATTCCGTTTGTCTCTGGTGGAACTTCAGTTGCCATTCCGTTAATACTTAAAAATGCAAATCCGATGGCTGTAAATCATTTCCGAATAGGAGAAGCACTCTTTTTTGGTAAAGATTTATTTACTGGTGACACAATTGAAGGAATGCATAATGATGTTTTCAAATTATTTGCAGAGATCATAGAAATTACGGAAAAACCCAATACGCCAACAGGAGAATTAGGCGAAAACGTAGCAGGAAATTCCTTTTCTATGAATGATGTAGAAGATTTGGGAATAACTTCTTTACGAGCCATTTTAGACATTGGATTATTAGATATGCAACCCCAATATATAGAATCTGATGACGCTGATATTACTATTGTAGATGCGAGTTCGGATATGTTAGTAATAGATATTTCTAATTCTAAAAAGAACTATAAAATTGGAGACCTTGTAGCTTTTAAAATAAGATATATGGGTGCATTATATCTTTTGAATTCGGATTATATAGAAAAAACAATAGAATAGAAAAGTTCGATATTGATTTCCTTTATTACCTCAAAAAAAATGCGCTAAATTCCATCATAAATATATGGAGCTTAGCGCAATTCTTTTATAAAATAAAATCTAGAAGTTTTTTTATTTGGTCTTTTTATAACGATCAATTCCTTCTCTTAACCATCCTTTGTATGCGTTGATATCCGAATTATAACTTTCTGGCTTATCAGAAAGCATATTGCCGTCATTGTCTAAAATAATATAATACGGTTGTGCATTTGCTTTGAATTTTGTGATTTGAAAATCACTCCATTTATTCCCTACACTTGTAATTTCTTTACCCGTTTCTTTAGATACATATTGCTCGTTTTGAGGCAATTCTTTTTTATCATCAACATACAAAGAAATCAATACCACTTCACCTTGTAATATTTTAAGAATATTAGTATCCGACCAAACGTAGTCTTCCATTTTTCTACAGTTTACACAAGCATAACCTGTAAAATCTAATAAAATAGGTTTGTTTACCGATTTTGCATAAGCGACTCCTTTGTCGTAATCATCAAAAGCGATTAAATCATGTGGTCCTAAATGTGCTCCATCAGGTAAAACTTGTGTTGATGCATTTGACCCTCCTTTTGAACCAGAAACGCCATAAGGGCTTTCGCTATAGGTCATTGGTGGTGGAAAACCAGAAATCACTTTTAACGGTGCTCCCCAAAGACCCGGAATTAAATAGATTGTAAAAGCAAGAACTACTAAACCAAATGATAATCTACCCACCGAAATGTGTGTCATTGGACTATCATGAGGTAATGTAATTTTTCCGAATAAATAAAATGCTAAAGTTCCAAATATTGCAATCCAAATGGCTAGAAAAACTTCTCTTTCTAAGAAATGCATTTGTAATACTAAATCCGCATTAGATAAAAATTTGAATGCCAAAGCCAATTCTAAAAATCCTAATACAACTTTAACGGTATTCAACCAACCACCCGATTTTGGCAATGAGTTTAACCAACCTGGGAACATCGCAAATAACATAAACGGTAAAGCTAAAGCTAATGAAAATCCAAACATACCAACAATTGGTGCAATTCCGCCTTTAGAAGCAGCTTCTACTAAAAGTGTTCCTACGATAGGGCCAGTACAAGAGAAAGATACAATTGCTAGCGCTAAAGCCATGAATAAAATACCAATCATTCCTCCTCTATCGGCTTGACTATCTACTTTATTTGCCCAAGAATTTGGCAACATTATTTCGAAAGCTCCCAAAAAGGAAGCCGCAAAAGTTACTAATATGATAAAGAAAATGATGTTAAACCAAACATTAGTAGACAGAGCATTTAGCGCATCAGCACCAAAAATACCAGTTACTACCAATCCTAATATTAAATATATCGCTATAATCGAAATTCCGTAAATAATAGCATTGCGAATTCCTTTTGCTTTTGTTTTACTTTGTTTTGTAAAAAAACTAACGGTCATCGGAATCATCGGAAATACACAAGGAGTAAGCAATGCAGCAAATCCAGATAGAAAAGCAATAAAGAAAATAGACCACAATCCTCTTTTCTCTGCGGGTTTATTATCATGCGGAACTACTTTTTCTGGTGCAACAGTATTCGTAGTTACTTCAGGCGAAGCTGATGTAGCATCTGTAGTTGTTGTATCTACTTTTGCAGCTTCAATATCAACTGGAAGCACAGTCTCTGAAGTCGCAATTGCTGAAGCTGGGATTTTGAACGTGAAGTTTTTTTCTATATTAATACAAACCTCTTTACAAACTTGGTAATTAAAATCGACTTTAACTTCAGTTAGTTTTGGGTTTGTAATTGAAATTTCTTGTCGCACTTGACCTTTCTTTTCAAAAAAGGTTTCATTAACTTCAAATATATCATTATAAGCAGTTCTCGTTTTGCTTTCTATTGCTTTACCTACTAAATTAAAATTTCCTTTTTGATTTTTAAAAGTAATCTCTAAAGGAAGTGGTCCACCGTCTGGAGTGGTTTGTGAATACAAATGCCAATCGTTTTCTATAACGGCATCAAATATTAAAATATAATTCGTTTCTGATTTTTTTTCAATTTTAGTAGTCCATTTGGCTGGATCTAAAATCTGAGAATTTCCTTCGGCAAAAGCCAAAAAAGCGATAAGTATAAATAATAATTTCTTCATTAGTCTAATTGTATTTTAAGTATATTCTTTGTTGTATTATCAATTTTAAAGCGTTCATCTTGACGAAGACCTATTATCCAAACGATAGTATTATTGGAACATAAAAGCCAAGTATTTTCTTTTTCTAACAATGATAATTTTTCATCTTTAAAAAACTTACTTATCTTTTTTGATTTTCCATTCATACCTAAAGGTTGAAATTGATCTCCTTCGTTCCAACGACGTAAAACCAATGGATACTCTAATTTATCAGAATCGACAAATATAGTTGTATTTGAAGCGATACTAATATCGGTTGCTACCGAAAAGGAAATATTTAAGGGAATATTAACTTCTTTTTGATCTTGATTGATAAAATATTCTTGTTTTTCATTTGAAAAATCCAAAGGACTCAAGATTAAACTTTCTCTATCTTTTAGCAATCGATAATTAGCCGATAGCACAAATTTACCGGACTGACTTTCTACTAAATCATAAATATCATTCCATGCTGTAAATCCAAATTCATTTAACCATTGGTACAAATACGATTTGTAATTGGGTAATTTCATTAATTGTTTTAAATCAAAACTAATATTTTCATCTTCTTGAACTGCCACTTGTTGGTAAATCATAATAGCAGCATCATCTACCATATCTTGGGCTTCTTGCAAATAACTTTGTGTTTTATGAAAGGACAATAAAAAATTAGGATTTAATTCCTTTAACAGCGGAACAAGATGGTGTCGAATTTTATTTCGAACATATTTATCAGAAGCGTTGCTGCTATCCTCTCTCCATTTAATAGCATTTAGTCGCGCATATTCTTCTATATCGTGTTGACTAAAGGCCAAAAGCGGACGAACTACATTTTCATTTTGTTCTGGAATACCCGTTAATCCATCTAAACCCGTACCGCGAGATAAATTAATCAGAAAGGTTTCTAGATTATCATCCGCGTGATGTGCTGTTACAATATAATCGTACTGTTCTGTTTCCAGTAATTCATAAAACCAATTGTATCGCAATTCTCGAGCAGCCACTTGTGTAGAAAGTTTATAATCGGCTGCAAAAGCTTTCGTGTCAAATTGAGTAATATATACCGGAATACCATTTGCATCAGCGTAATCCTGAATGAATTTTTGATCCTCAAAACTCTCTACGCCACGCAATTGAAAATTACAGTGTGCAATACCTATTTTATAATCCAATTGCTCCAATAAATGCAACATAACCATGCTATCTATTCCGCCACTTGTAGCAAGAAGCAACTTTTTATTACTTAAAAACTTAAATCTATCTAGCAGATGATTTTGGAACTTTTGTAGCATTTCAAATTTAATTAATTTGTATTTATAGACTCCATTACCTCACGCATTGCTTTTGCTTTAAGCAAACATTCCTCATATTCTTTTTCAGGAAAAGACTGCGAAGTAATCGCACTACCTACTGAAAAAGACACATATTTTTTTTCTTGATTGTACAAAATACTGCGAATAACCACATTAAAATCGAAGTCGCCACTTGGCGTGAAATAACCTACCGCTCCACTGTACAAACCTCGTTTTGTTTCTTCGAGTTCTTCAATAATTTTCATGGCTTCTATCTTGGGTGCTCCTGTCATACTTCCCATTGGAAAACTAGTTTTAATTACATCGATAGCAGCATATTGCGCATCTAATTTTGAAGTAATCGTAGTAATCATTTGGTGTACTTGCAAGAAAGAATAAATACCACACAACTCTTTTACCTCAACGCTTCCTTTTTGTGCCGTTTTAGATAAATCATTCCGTACAAGATCAGTAATCATGATATTTTCTGAGCGTTCTTTAGGATCTAAAGCCAAATCACTTTTTGATTTCTCATCGGCTATTGGATCTAAAAAACGTTTTGAGGTTCCTTTTATAGGTTGCGAAATTATATTTTCGCCCTCTTTTCTTAAATAACGTTCTGGTGTTGCAGAAAGTAAAAAATGCTTGTTATTTTTAAAAAAAACAGCCAATGGTGGTTGTGATATGGCATTTAGTGTACTAAACTTTTCAAACGGATTAATTATGGCATTATCGGCAAAGAATTCCATGCAAAAATTAGCTTCGTAAATATCTCCACGATGAATGTGCTCAAGCACTTTTGTAACTTTTTCGAGATAATTCTCTTTAGAAATTCGTTGTTGAATACTTATTTTTGATGCTAATTCTTCTCGAGCAATTTCAGTTTCTATTATTTCTTTAAAATCTGTTTCTACCTCATCATCACAGCAATTTAGGTATTGTATTTCTAGTTGATTTCCTTTTAGTAAAAACAACTTCTTAGGTTGAAAGAAAAACAAATCAGGAAAATCTAATCCATCAAAGTTTTTGGAAACCAAAGACTCGGTATTATTTTTTAAATCATACGATAAATACCCAAAAAGCCAATCTCTGGTTGTTTGCTGGTATTGTTTTAAATCTTCGAAAGCATTATGATAATCGGTTTTTATAGAAGTAAATGCATCCAAAGCAACCAGACAATCATAACTAGAATAGTCTTGTGGATAATCATTGCTATCCAAATAAATGATTTCTCGAAATTGTTGCGACCAAAATAAAAGCTGTTGCTTGAACAATTTTGGATTTTGGATAGACTTATGGATTAAAGTTCTCAAAAATAGTTGTGTTTAAAATTCAAAAATACAATAAAAAATAACCTTCAATAATAGATTTCGCTATTAGGTTCGTGTATTTTTGATAAATCAATTAAAAAGGTTCTTCTTCAACAGTTTTGAAAATTACTTTTTATTAAATATTATCAATCACTTCTTTCATTAATTGAACACTTTTCAATTTATGATCATGGTTATAAATGGGGCTTGTAATCATTAATTCATCTACTTGAGTGTAATTTATAAATTGTTTCAGCTCTGCCTCCACTTTGTTTTTACTTCCTATAAACGAACAAGCTGTCATTTGGTTGACATGAAAATGCTCTTCCTCAGACATAATTCCATCTAAAGTATTTACTGGTGGTTGCAATGGTTTTCTGTCATTGCGAATTAAATTTAGAAACATTTGAGTTAAACTCGTAGACAAACGCGCAGCCTCTACATCAGTATCCGCAACAACTGCATTAATGCAAGCCATCGTTTTAGGTTGTTCTAAATATTTTGAAGGTTCAAAATTATCACGATAAAACTGGAATGCTTGATGCATTTGTTTAGGAGCAAAATGCCCTGCAAAAGCATACGGCAAACCTTTGGATGCAGCCAAAGCCGCACTATCCATGCTAGAACCTAGAATCCAAATCGGAACATTAGTGCCTTCTGCAGGAAAGGCTCTCACATTAGCGTCAGCATTATTCTCTGAGAAAAATTCCTGAAGCGCTGCAACATTTTGGGGAAAGCGCTGTGATTGCTCATAAAAATCTTTCCTAATGGCTTGTGCAGTTAATCCATCGGTTCCAGGAGCTCTACCTAAACCTAAGTCGATGCGATTAGGATATAATATTTCTAAAGTTCCAAATTGTTCAGCAATAATTAAAGGTGCGTGGTTGGGTAACATAATCCCACCGGAACCCACTCGAATGTTTTTAGTTTGACCGGCAATGTAACCAATAAGAATTACAGTTGCAGTGCTGGCCACATGAGCCATATTGTGGTGCTCTGCCAACCAAAATCTTTTGTATCCGAGTTCATCTGCAAGTTGTGCAAGTGCTCTTGTTTTTTCAAAGGTATCTTTAGCGTTACTATCTTGTGTAATAATGGCTAACTCTAGTATAGAAATTGGTATATTCTTTTTCATAAATTGCTATTTAATGGTTCTGTGCGTAAACTATAATCTATTTACTATTTTAAGTAATAAATCAATACTGAAGTTATGCATTTCTTTCCCATTTTAGAATGGAGTACAAAATTAAGCTTTTCGTTTCAGCCCAAAAATTATCAGATGTTAAGAGATTTGTAATGTTTAGGAATTGAATTATTAACTACATTTAAAACCATAAAAAAACCTGCAGGTTTTAAGTGCAGGTTTGCTATTTTATTTTTATAAAATCTTATTTACCATCTACATAATCTTGTAAATAACTAAATCTTGGTGTTAGTTTTCCTTTTTCGGTAACCTTGGCTCTGCTTAAAATACCATCTTTATCATCATTAAAAAAAGCAGGAATAACGTGTTCTAGAAACATTTCCCCAAATCCTTCACTAGCATCTTTTGGCAATTCACATGGCAAATTATCTACCGCCATCACTACAATTGCCGCTGGATGAAAAACATCAACCTCTTTATTCTCATCTGCAAGATAACCATACAAAGGTTCAGCGATTGTTGATGATCTTAAAGTACAAGCAATTGGACCATTAACATCACAAGAAATATCTGCAACTACTTTTATTTTACAATCAATTGCTTTTAGCATTTCTCGCGTAAGTATCACAGGCGCATCATTGCCATAAAAATGTCCGGTAAGATAGATATCAGATACTTTTGTGAATCTTTCGAAATCTGAAATATATTCTGTGGGATTTTGATAAAAATCTGTAAAGTCTAAAACTTGCCCATCCTTGCGTTTATTATAATCTAAAACATCAATTTGAGTATAAACTGCTTGTGTGTAGTTTTTTGTTAAGTAATTCTCAACAGAAACTTCTTTGATTTTTATAGCGTCTAAAACTTCTTTTGCACCATTTCCGACTTTTCCAGTACCAGTAATTACAAATTTTAAAGGAGGTAGAATTACTCGTTTTAAATGACTAATAAGTGCTTCTTTACCAGCAAGTGTTTCTGCTTTTGGCAATTTAAATAATTCAAATTTTATTCCAAAAGCTCTGATTCCATTATAAGCGCCTACTATTCCTGCATATCTTCCAAAACCGATTAACCTACGATTTTCTGCATCTACTATTGTTTCATAATCATACAAATCGATATTTTTTTCTAAAATAGCTTGCAATAATTTTCTATTGTAAGGCTGTTTCTTAATCGTGTGTGAAAAGAAGAAATACGATTTATTTGGAATTAAATTTTCAACAGGAACTTCCTTTACCCCAAATAAGATATCGCAATCACTAACATCATCAGTCATTTCAATACCTAATTTTTCATACTCAGCATCTTCAAAAATTCTAATATCAGAACGTTCCACTGTTGCAGATAAACTTGGATAGTTTTGCTTTAAAAGCGTTAACTCATTAGGTGAAAATATAACTCTTCTGTCCGGTGGACTTTTTCTTTCTTTTAGAATTCCGAATTTCATAAACATTAAAGGCTTTAAAATTAACTAAATATAACTTTACAGTAAACATTTGTTACAAATATAACAATTTAAAGTAAATTGAATTTATTTTTCAAATAAAATTAGTGGTTTGTAAATTACTATCGACTGATGTACAAAATGATACAAAAATAACGTTTGATATTTACTAATAAAATAGTGTTAAGGTTTAAAAAAACAATGAATCAAAAGACATTGATTCTATATATTTGCCTTTCTAGCACTACAGAAATGAATTTTATAAAAAAAACAAATATACTACATATATCCTTGCTCTTTTTGGTTTTAAGTTCTTGCGCCCAAGAGAAAAAGAAAGTTGAGTTAAGTGATGGCGAACTTCCTAAGAGTACCATGCCTAAAATGAAGCCTTTAACAGAAGCTGAAGATAAACTCACTCCAGAATACATTACTTTAAAAAAACAAGAAATAGACTCTTTTTATAACAAGAATTGGCCAAACAATAGTGCCAATGGAAGTTTTTTAGTAGCTAAAAATGGTCAAATTATTTATGAAAAATATGAAGGTTATGCTAATTTTAGAGACAAAACATTAATTACTAAATCAACACCATTACACCTAGCGTCTGTTAGTAAGGTAATTACTGCAGCTGCAGTTTTAAAATTAATTAATGCAAAAAAAATAGAATTAGATCAAAAAGTAAATACCATATTAAAAGAATTTCCTTATCCAGAAGTAACGATCAAAACACTATTAAATCACAGAAGTGGAATGCGCAATTACGCCTATTTTACAGACAGAGATAAAACGGTTTGGGATAGACACAATATATTGACAAATCAAGATATCTTAACCATTATGGCTACTAAAAATATTGGTCTTGAGTTTAAAACAGATACTCGTTTTAGTTATTGTAATACCAACTATGCCATGTTGGCATTAATTATAGAAAAAATCACCAAGCTATCATATGAAAGGGCTATGAATCAAATAATTTTTGAGCCATTACATATGAAGAATACTTATGTATTTGATTATGCAAGAGACAAAGATTCAGCTGTTACCTCATACAAAGGCAACAAAGTAGAAATAGGGAAAGATTATTTAGATGCTGTTTATGGAGATAAAAACATCTACTCTACACCAAGAGATTTATTAAAGTTTGATAGAGCAAGAAATAGTCCTGGTTTTCTAACTCCTGAATTAACTGCAATGGTTTATAAACCGTACAGTAATGAGCGAAAAGGAACTAAAAACTATGGTCTTGGAATTAGAATGGTTAATTGGGAAACGGGACAAAATTTTTATTTTCACAACGGATGGTGGCACGGAAATACATCCTCTTACATTACCTTACAAAAAGAAGGAGTTACTATTATAGCACTATCAAACAAATTCACTAGAAAAACATATGATGTTCGAAAATTAGCCCCGTTATTTGGCGATTATCCTTTTAAATTAAAAGACGAATAAAATAGGAATGATTTTTGCAAACTAGTTGAAATATTTATACCAGAAATTAGAGTTTAAAATTGTATATTTGCCAACTCAAAATTCAAGTTATAGATTTTGAAAAACAAAAGGGGTCGACTGGTTTTGACAGCAAGTCGAATTGATCAGTAAGCACGTCGAGCATTGAGACCTTGCTCGTAAATATAAGATCTTATCATTTTACACGGCGAAAATAACTACGCTTTAGCTGCATAATCCGAATTATAGTAAGATTAAGCCACGTTCCTATCAGATAGGAAAGCTGGATTCTCCTTGAAAGCCTTGGTTTGTGGCGGTCAATTTAGGGGAACCGTAAAAATAAACCTAGATTTCCATGAGCTTCGGGTGGATTTCGAAATTAAGAAGATAAGTAGCGTGTGGCTGTTTCTGGCCTAGCACACTATCGAAAACTCAATCAGGAAATAAACGTGTAGAAAGCTTTTTAGTTGCTTGTTTGGACCCGAGTTCGATTCTCGGCGACTCCACAAAACCCTTATAAAATTATTTTTTATAGGGGTTTCTAAATAAAAAAAATAATTTATTTATAATACATTTTAAAATTATTTTAGTTGGGATATTAGTAAATAAATATTTTAAAAAAATAGATTAGAAGTTTATGTAAAAATTTATTTTTCATCAATTAACATTATCAATAACTAAATTTAATATTAGCTTAATTAAAAAAAGTAATGTTAAAAAAATTAAATCCATTAGAGTATATTTTCCTGATAAAAAAGAAAATTTGAGGATAAAATAAAATCTTAGTTTTACTCTTATTAACTCTTTTAATAAGATAATTTAAAATAGCAATAAGTAAATTTAATCTTTAATCAATACTAAATCATATGAATATATGTTATTTTAGTGAAAAGTATTGTATTTGATAATGAATTTTAATAGTCATTTTTCTATTCAAGAAAGAAATTCATAATTTTAATTTCTAAATTTTATTGCTTTCTGTCCTAAACATTCATTATAAATTTCATTAAAACTATTATTGTACTTTAAAATTCAAAGACACTTTTTACAATACTCGTGATACCTTAACTTTTTATCTAAATTTGGTTTAAAATCTGTTTAAAGCTTTTCTCTCAAATTTTTAATAATCTTCTTACAATAATTATTTTAAATATATTAATAATATACATGTAATGTATAGTCTAAAAGCAAAAAATCCTATGAACGAGAATAATGAATATTAAAAATTTGATTAAGAAATTTATTAAGATTTATTATAGAAAGAAAGGTTACACATAATAGCCATTTGCCAAGATTGTGGAGTAGCTGTAATTAGTTTTTTTAATTACAGTTACGTAAAGCAGAAAATAGACGACTTCATAATCCCCAACCTTGATAAACACCAGGACGAAATAAGCCCAAAAACCATCTTAAATATTGACTCCTTCAGCATCATTTACCGATAAAAAGGTCAAAAATTTACTTTTAAATATCAATTTTCAAACTTTAAACTTATTATGGGTAATTTAAATGGGATGAAATATTAATATGATAAATGTTGAAACGTCTCCTTAAATCTGTAATAATTTCATAAAACACTCCTTTTCGGCTTAACAAAAATTTTGGAATAAATTTTAAAGTTCTATAACCACATAAATGATTAATAAATATAATATGAAAAATAATTTACAAGCTTATAATAAATTTATTTTTACAAATTTATATGAGTTGTTTGTGAATAAATAAATTTAGCATACTATGTTTTTAAATGATTAAATCTATTTTATGATAATAAAGATTTATCTAAACTTATTATTGTTTCTAAATTTATAATTATAATCGGTTATCTTTTTACCACCCGGTAATTGATACTGCATAGTTATTTCGTAATCACCGTATCTCATAAATAGATAGTTGTTTTTAAGAAAAAATTGAGCTATTTCAAAGCTGTTTTGAATCCCATTAATATAGTCATTTATTATTTGATTGTTTAAATCAATCCAATCTAATTTGTAAACCATAGACATATTATACTTAAAAGGAAAATTACTTTTAGTCCAAGATTGGTTTATTTCATTTTCAATACTTGTCATATAATATGCATTTAGAGGTATTGCTTTTGATGGAATCACTCCTAAATCATCTGTATCTCTATCTTTGATAGAATAAATATTATTTATAGGGTAGTTTTTATATAAATAAGGATAAATATCTTTTAAATAATAATCATCATTTAATTTTGATTTAGCTGTAACAATAGGTTTATTATCACTATGAGTAACTCCTTGAAGTTCAGCCAGATCAAAAGCTTCTTGACTGGAAATGGTATTAGTCAGATAAATTACATCTGAGTATAGTACTCCAAAATTATAACCTTGAGTATTTATAGAATTCATTTTCGATGTAAACGTTTTGTATTTACTCGTGCTAAATGAATACGATAATCGTTCAATGGTTCCGTCTTCTTTTGAAAGAACGTCTGCCTGATTTTCTTTAATTTGAATATCATTTTCGTCATTAGTAATTGTGTTAACTTTTGAAGTTATTGTATTATTTTTATTTTCTGCTAATTGTTTTAAACTACTAAAAATACTAAGGCCATATTTTTTTTCTTGACTGATATTTGGTAATTCATAATAAACTTCGTTTGAAATTTTATCATAGTTAAACGCAGTCTTTTTTGAATTAGTAGAACCTTCTTCAATTAACTTAACATTAGTTTCCCAATTTTTATCATCAAATAAATAATCTTGACCACGAGTTAACTGAATATATCCTTTTGGATATTCTTCCTCTAAAAAGTATTTCTGATCCACAACAGGATAAGAATATTGAATGTTACTAAGAGGAATATAGCTAGGTGCACCTCCAGTAGTAAAAGATCTTTCTTCTAATTCTTTAGCAATTTGACCATCAACTTTTATAGGTTGAAACACCCCATTTACCATTTTTTGAAAACTAACTTCAACCTGCACTTTAAATTGTTTATTAGGAGGTAATATATCTGATGAGACAAAATTCACTTTATCTTTAGTTGAATTCCATTTTAAAATACCAGGAATTTCAACTGTTCCGTCTAAAACTTTAAAACGTTCTAAAATCACTTTGTAAGTAACATCGCCTTGATCCTCAGGAATTACAAATGCTTCATTTACTTTCGTAGAAAACACTGCTTGCGGTATTAGAAAAACATCAGCATCAATTGCATTTTGTTTAGGAGTTAAATCTGTGATTAATTTAATTCCTCCCAATGGTGATGAATTTTCAAAAATACATTCCTCACCAATTTCAAATCTAAAGCGAAATTTTCCCTTTATTAAACCTCCTAAAACATTCATATTACCTCCTACGTAACCACGCATCCATACTGGGTTTGGTAATTTAGCTTGCAATAAAACGGCTGCTGCACCAGATATAATTGGAATTTTAAATTTCAAAAAAGATAATTTTACTCTGATACCTAATTCTCCTTGTAAATAGGCATATGCTTGTCCGTTAGCATACCAACCATTTAAACCTACTTTATCTCCTGTATTTGAACATCTAGCTTCTTGATAGTCTTTTAGCATAATGTCAAATCCCATTCCTGCTTGAAAACGTGCATAAAAAAGTAAAAAACTTAAATCACCTGTATTAAAATCCAAAGAAGACCCAAATGCAAAACCTCCTCCATTTGCTAATTGATTCTCATCTCGCATATAATTTAATTCTTTAGCATCAACTCCTAAAATATTTGCTACTACTGCTGGAGGAGGTGGGCTTCCAGGTAATAGCGTACCAACCATAAAATAAGAAGATGTTTCTCTATACATTCCAGCAATTCCTATTTTTAAACCACATCTATCATCGGGTGTTCCCATGTACATATACCAATCTTTAGGATCTTTATGAAAAACTCCCCAAACTGCTCTTCCACCTGGTCCTGTTCCTGATAAGAAATTGCCTGGCGTATTAATATAAACATCTGTAGTTGCATGTATCGAATTGTTCTGAAAATCAAATTCTATGGCCGCTGCTAATCTAATACCTACTGCGGCTGATAAATCTCCAGGAATACCTTCTTTAGCTTTGGGTATGTACTTACTAGCAAAAGACCCTTCTAAATCACTATCTTTCACATCCATAAAACTTTTTTTAGCAGTTACATCAGAAACTACCTTTTGCATTAAACCCCCAATATTCTTTACTCCTGCTATTGAAGCCATCACATTAGCTTTACCAAAGATGGCTAATCTATTTACTCCACCTTTTGAATTAAAAGCTATTTCAAATCCAGCCTCACCATCACAGATTGCTTCAGAGCCAATATTGAAAAAAACTAAAGCTTTTAATCCTAAACTAGATTTTTCATCAGGTCTGTAACTCAAACCTGATGGGGAAAAATCTCCAATTGCAATATCTGGATTTCTCTGCATTTTGTAATAGGCACCACCCCCAAAACCAGTGATCATAAATGGTGCACCAGCAGGAGGACTAAGCTTTAAAGACGCATCAAAATACCAATATCTAAAAGTAGTTCGACCAAAGATGGCTTTTGATGAAACTTTTACTGCTGCAGAAATTTCTACTTCCAAATCAGCATTAAAACCATCACCGTAAATGGGATCTTTTTCCATCAAGATTAAGTTCCCTTTCATCTTCATCCCACTAAAATCAGAGTTAATAGCAATAGCTGATAAATCTAAACCATCATATTTACTCCTTTGCCTAAAACCATCATCAAACATTTTCCCTTTTATACCGATACGAGCTGTTGCTCCTGCTCCTACCGAGGTATCCATTAAGTTAATCCCTAAATCAAAATCAATACGAGAATCTTCTCCAGAAACTGCCACATTAATATTACCTATCGAAACTGGAAAATTCCCAAAGGCGACCGTACCTTTGTAACCCATGTTTCGAACAGAAATAATAGGAGAAACTGTTTGTAACTGTAAATTTTCAAAAGAAATTCCCTTAAAATCAATAGTTTGTTTCCCTTCTACTACTTTATCATCTGTAGCTCCCTTATTGGTTCCAAAGGAAATTGTACCATTTAAATTTGCTTTAGGTAAGAATTTCCCATTTGCCAATGTTAATTGAATGGAACTATTGGGTAGTAATAATGCTTTTGCTTTCCATATATCAAATGAAATAGAATCTTTTGTCACAACAACTAATTGTTGCTCCTTCATAGAGATAAAACCATTGTAATATAGACCAGCTCTATTTGTTTCTGGGGTTTTGACTACAGTTGATGATGCTAATGGAGTTAATGTCGATGTTGCTGCTGCTGGAGTTGATGTATTTCCCTTTTTTTCTGGAGCTACTTTATTTATAGGTAATAGTATTTGTCCCCTTAAATTAGCCTTTATAAAAGTATTTGCCGCAATAGTTACGTCAATATGATCTAATGAATAAGCCCAAGCTTTCTCTTTACTAGTAATACCTTTATCTAATGGAAAAACATTGTCCGCATAAAAAGTTCCTGATACACCAAATTTATCGATAACAAGATTTTTAGCTCCCACGTGAATTCTTTCATTTTTTGAAGCAGTATCTGCAGTTTGAAATTCCTTAGGTAAGCCAACATCAAATGCCTTTACGAAGACTCCTTTCCAAGACTCTTCAACAGGTACTAAAAGTGAATTTTCAGTATAATATTCAGGAAAAATTACCGAAGGATCATTCTTTAAATCACTTAAATCGAGTACTGCATCACTTACTAAAAACTGAAAATTGCCTTCAAAATCTTTGCCATTACGTTTATCCTTTAAAACAAAAGGCTGTAAACTTACATTCACTAAAATATCATTCCAACTACTTGCAGTAAAAACAAACTCTCCTCTTACTCTATTAGGAATTTGCTTTGTTTTACCATTATAAAATGTCTTAGTTATATTGGTTTGTCCTTCGTTTACTGTTTTACTTATAGGGTCAATTGGTAGGATTAAATCTCTAGAAAACTCAACTGCACCAGAGATTTTCATTTCTTTAAAACCATCACAGTCAATTTTCACATAAGTCAAATCATCAATATTACCGGTTGCCATATCAAAACCACCATATAAAGATAATTGCCATTTATTATCGCTAAAAGGAACGTCAACATTACCTAATAATACTAATTTCGCTTCACCAATAATACCTCCTGAATGTGATAATTTAATGTTATCAGCTCCAAAAAATAATTGCATTGGCTGACCCTTTTTATTTTTTTGCGGAATATCTACCCTGCAAAAAACAGTCAAAATAGTATACTCAGCTGAAAAAATAGCTTTTGTAATTCCAATAGAATACTGAACATTATTTACTGTATTACGAACTCCAATAGGCAACTCTACTAAATCTTGATTTGAAAACTTATCTATCCATCTATCAGCAGCTTGTATCTTTTCAATGGCACTAGAGGCGGCTCCAACTTCTTTTGGAATATCCTCTTGTCCATAAAAGAAAGCAATATTAAAAAGGATAAATAATATTGATAAATGTATTCTAGAAAATTTTTTCATAAGCATGAGCTTTATTGTTTGTGAAGTTTAGTATCTGCTATACTTCTCTAAATATATTATTGAATGCAATATTCTAAGTGATAATTCAAGAATTTACCGTTTTTTTTTAATTATATCTCAAAAATTTAAATTCAACTTCATCATCTTTAACATTCTGAGTTGCTAGAGTATGATAAAAGGGAATTAATTTAATTTTTAATTCTTCAATTATTTCGATCTCTGTCTTCTTCTCTTTTATTAATTTAAAGAATGTGCTCAGTTCTAATTCATTAAAATTAGAAAGATTTTCATTTAAATGAATTTCGTCAACACTTGTTACTACAAGCCCTGATAGCTCCTTTAACATCCATCTATGTACTAATAGAGGAGCTAACTTTTTATTTTTTCTATCCACTAATTTTAAATAGGAGTTATAGCTCACTTTATTCGTTACATCATTTTCAGCCACACCATGCATTTTATGTTTATTAACAGCACCTAAAGCAATGACATACCCGTTTTCAAAAATTTCATCTTTACGTATCATTTCTTTTTGCAAGCTTTTTAAAGTTTTAAAAATGTATTCATTATAGCTATCTAAAATGCTATTATTTGCATCATACTCTTTTAAATAAATAATTGCTTTATCTTTGAAACTTTTATCATCAGGTGTTAAAGATGTTAATAATAGCAAATGAGCTAGCACTTCAAAATCCTCTTTAGGCATAGGTCGCAACGCTTCTTGCAACGTTGTTAATTGTTTTAAAATATCATTACGAGTACCCTCATAAGTATGTTCTTGATAACTGATTTTCATAATAGGATCTGCTACTATCTTGTCTTTTTTATCTCTTTGCCTTATCTCGGGTAACTTTAACTTATCGATAGTGTAAGCATAATTAAAATTAGCCGTTAGATCATTACTTTTTGCAGCAGTTGAACTACTTCTGAATAAAGAAATAACACTCATATTAAAACTATGTTTCTTGAATAGTAAATAACTACTATTCGCTTTTAGGCCGAAAACTGAACTGTAATTACCGTCTCCTTGAGAATTATTATATAGTAAGCCTAAGTTTACATTAAGTTGGTCTTTTAATAACTTTTTTGAAGCACCCACTGATGCCCCAGCCGAAGAGTTATTAGCAATGCCTACTTGGTTATTGGTATAATTTAAGGAGCTATTTAAACTAATTTTAACAACCATGAAATTTATAGAATGAGCTAAATTATAATTTTGTATTGTACTAGCTTGGCCCCTTCTTATAATTCCACCTTGCTCATTTACTTGTCCTGCAATACTATAGTTTAAATTTAAGTTTTGATTCTTTCTTTGTCCAAATATATAAGAAACATTCATATTTGCATTTTGAGATAATTGCCTGTAATTTAAAGTATCAGCAGGCACAACATTAGGATTATTAATTAAGTCAAACTGATTTAACTTTTTATTAGTATAAGTAGAAAAATTAGAGTAGCTACCAGTAAAATTGATTTTATCATTAACCGCATAATTCATATTAATCGACCCTACAACACGTTTTGTCATTTGCTTTTTAGTATTAGATAAATCATCTTTTTGAAAACCTAAACTACTAGAAACATTAATTTTATTTTGATAAAAAGGTCGTGAGAAACGCAACGAAATATTTTCTAAATCATTATTAAAATATAATGCTCCTAAAGTGTTGTAATTAGGATCAACTCTTTCGTACGTTAAACCTACTTTACTTTTTTGTATACTATAATCAAAATTTAAATTTAAAGCATTTAAAAAACTGGTACTCTCTTTAGCTCCAAATATTTTATCTTTAAAGCCTCCTCCCGAAATTTTTGTAGCTCTAGTATCATCTGTAAGAACGGATAGCGCATATTCAACATTAAAATTCAAATTTTTCACTAAAGAACTGCTAAAAATAAAACTATTTACAAAATTCTCTTTTGGTGTAACTCCTTTATCTTTATTCAAAAAGCCAAGAGAATTGTTATTATCCTTGGCATAAAAGCCTATCCATCCTACTTTATATTTTTCTTTTTCAAACCCTATTTTAGCTCCATAACCATAACGCTGGTAAACTGGCACACCGCCTAATGCTTCGTCCTCAGAAACTGCTTTTAAGAATTGCCCTCCCATTAAACTTATTTTAAAAGGACTTTGAGGGGTAAGCTCTAACCCCAATCCCTTAAATGGAAAACCACTTAAAGTATAGGGTGAAAAAGTCATACTTGCATTTCCAATATAAGCTTTTACCCATTTGTATTTTGGCATGATGCTTAACCTATTAAAATCAAATGGCGCTGCATAACCCAATTTATCTCCTTGATTTGTTACACTATAAAATAGCGGAATATTAAAACTAAAAGCACTAATATTAATATTTCCTGAAAGTAAATAAGTAAAAGGGTCACGTGAATTTTGTTCACTAGAGTGATAATACATTCCATTTGCATTTACCGTACCTGTAACTTTAAACTTTGGCTTGTAAAAATGTTCTAAATCTATAGCTTGAGCATAAATTTTATTAACCTTACTACAAAATACAATAACAAACAACCAAAACAGACTTTTCAAACTAACTCCTTTCATGTATTGTTAGTAAATTATTGCTTTTGTATTTTTATATCAATCAAAATGTAAGAACTAGTTCCGTTTTTCACCATATCTTTTATTTTAATAGCCCCTTTTTTACCTTCTTGTGTTTTAAACAAAATAATTCTTGGATAGATTAAACCAAATTCTTGATAACCACCCGCAGTATATTCTATATTTAAAGATTTTAAAGGAGTATCATTTACCATTGCATCAAATTGACTTTCAGTAAAGTTTAAACCGCAATTACAACGACTTTGATAATTAACAAAAATTGTATTTTGAGCATTTTTAAGAGTCAAAAACCCATTGCTACTTACTTGATCTGGTGAAATAAATTTGTTATAAGTAAAATTGCTATTTAAACCCTGAAATACAATATCAATCAAATTACTATTGTCATTTGTGATCTCATTAGCCTTATAAACCGTTCTAGTAATTGTAGAAAACATAGCACCAATAGTATTGTTATTATGTGCTGCATTTGTACCTAACTTAATATTTGTAAAAACACGAAGGTTAGTATTTGCCTTTACATCTATAATGCGGTTGAAAACTTGGCTTGTTTTATCATTGAACGCTTCTAGACTTATTTCATGGCTTCCAGGAGTTGTAAAAACTACTGTAGGATTTTCATCTATAGAGGTCGCTGGTAATCCGTTTTGAAAGCTCCATTTATAATGTGTAGCACTAATTGATGAATTAGTCAAAATTATCTTTACCGGAGCTTCATAATCATCATCCTCAGTTGCTGGTTCGTATGTAAACATACTCACCAAATAGGGGCTTACCTTGATAGTTTGAATCTGGGTTTCGTTCTCAAAACCATTAGATACTGTTAAACTAATCTTGTGATCACCCGGACTAGTAAAAATAACATTAGGAGGTGTTTTACCTATAAATTTTGCAGGTGTTCCTCCTTGAAAATCCCAGCTGTAAAGGAATCCTTCACCAACGGTGTTATTTGTTACTACAACTTCAACCGGTGAATAATTACTTTTTAGCACTTCATTAGAAAATTGAATTTTGATACCGTCTTTAACAACAATTGTTTTTGTAAATACTTTCGTTTCGCCATCAACATTCGTCGCTGTTAATTTTATAAAATAAGTACCCACTTTTTCATATAAAATTTCTCCAGGATCTTTAGAAGATGATGTGCTAGGACTACCTCCTTCAAAGGTCCATTCATAGGTATCTGCTCCAGTAATTTTATTAATGATCAATAGGTTTACAGGAACTGATTCATCGCCTCGAACAAATGAGGCTATAAAATCACCTTCAATAACTATTGCCGTTTCTTGATAACAAGCCGTAAAAACAATTAATACTAATACAAGTAAAGTTTTTTTCATTCTAATTTATTTAAAACATTGCAAATTAAAACTTGCAATGTTTTTATAGCTTCTTAATTATTTTTATGGTGCCCTAAAGTATAACCATTACCTACTAATACCCTTACAATATTCATAGGGGTAATATCCTTACTCATTTGATATCCTGTAGGGTTGCCTCTATTATCAAATTCAGCTTTAAATACTTTATTGTCATAAGTAATAAGCTCTTGATTTAGCAACTTATCATAACCCGACACCATGGCTCCTCTTGCAAACCATCTTGCAATTACATAATTATCTAAATCCAATATTTCATACATTAAACTACCATTGGTTGCAGGAGAAGTCATCTTTACAAACCCAATCCTTTTATCATTTGGGTCTTGATTTTGTGCTTTGACACTGTAGATCACGCCACTGTCATCAATTCGTATTTGATAAGCAGCAACTACAGCTTTTAATTGATCATCTGCGGCTTTATTGCCCAACAGCATTGCTGAAACACCTGATGGTTCTCCATTAATAAAGTTTTCAATATTACTTTGATTGAGCCCATCTACACTTAATAAGTTATGCTCTATCAATGCGGCAATTAAACTTTTTTCATTGTTAAATGGATTAAACTTACCTAAGGTAAAAGCAATTTCATTGAACTTAGCTGTAGATTCATTTCTTAATTCAATCCATGGAATGGCTGCAGGATCAGCTACTTTTTTAAATTCTGCAATGATGGTATAGCTTCTATCGAGAGTGGTGTACTTAAAAACAGGTTTTTTGCCCTCTGCATACGCAACCGTTTTACCATCGAGGGTAACGGCTCCTTTATCAATTTTAATTTTTTGTGCAAAAGCACTTAAACTCATTACTACAGCCACTGCTGTTACTATTACTTTTTTCATGTTTTATTTATTTGTAAAATTTTTATTGTGTTTTTATTGTGTTTTTATTTCTTGTCAATTTGCTAAAGACTGCTTTTTTACTATTTAAAAAAACCAGTAAAAACATCAACCCAATCTACAACTGTTGCAGTTATAAAATGTGCCTTCTTTTGATCTCGTATTACATAGCCTTCTTTGGTCATATTTTATTTTAATTATTTTAGTTATACAATTAAATCTTGATTTTCGCAATGGCTGATAGCAGTGGGCGCAAAGTCGGAGACATTTGCGCAGCGAGCAGACTATTAATTAAGTCTTTGCGGAGCTGGAGAACCTCACAAAGTAAGCTCCTTTTTTTTCTCCAAATTTATATTTTGTACTCATTTAATTAATATTGTGTTTACTTTGTGGGCACGAGCAAGACGCTCGCGCTAGCATACGCCTAGCATACGCTCAAGCCAGCAAGGGTTAATTTATAACTTTATACCCAAAGTCTTCATCCAAGATAAATAACCATCATCAATAGAACTATTTTTATTGACGAAAGGGTTTTCATAATTAAAATTTAACTCCATTTTTTTTGTCTTAAGCGAATAAATAATTTTTATTTCAAAAGGCATATCTCTGTTATATTCATTAAATAAATTTTCTATTTTCTCAATCTCAGTTATAGTTTCATTGTTTAATAATTCCTGCCTATCATCTACGACTACAAACTGGGATTTTATGTCTGAAATTTTATGTTTTTCAAAAGGTATTTCATTATATAGGAATACATGTTCTGAAGTTTTTATTCTGCCCAGCAATATATATATATATATTGCATCAAGTTCATCAAAATTATAAATGTAGTCCCATGCAATTTCAATTACATTTTTTATACATTTTTGTAACTTTATATCAAATTCGCTTTGATTCATAATTATTTTACATTAGATATTTTTACAGTACTTAATTTCCCATCTATTTTATATTTTACTTCAAATTCACTAGGTCGAATACCATCTGCTTTATAAATTACTTTTATATTTACTTCTACTTTTGACGGAGGGACTTCACTTAATGCCTTAGCCCATTTATTTTCGATAATTTTAAAATCACTTAGATTTACACTACTAAGCTGCGATACAATATTATCAAGTTCTTTTGAACCACCAAATCTGTCACCGATTAAATGACCTGCATGATCCCCAAATTCTTTTCCTGCAGTTTTATTTTGATGTATTAATCTTTTTTCTCTATCTGTTATTTGTAGATTATCCGTTGTCATTGATTCTAAACGCCCCAGTTCATCTGTTTCTCCCCAATATTCAAATTCTCCTGATTTGTATCTTACATTTTTTTTAAGCTTTCCTGCATCGTCAAACGCATTAGTAACTTCAAGTTTATTAGGTTTTACATTATCTATATTTGATTTGATTTTATCTAGGTTTTCATCGCCACCTATAATAACTGGTGTTTTTTCTCCATTTATATCAATCTCTAATATTCTATTGCCACTTTCGTCTAATGGTAACTTTTCAATTCCTCCTTCAACATTTATTGCTTCATCAACTTTAGATTTTAAAGATTTTATTTCATCTTCTGTAAATTCTGCACCTTTACGAATTAATTTAATATCTAATATTGGGAAACCGCAATATAAATTCGATGATGGCTTTATTATAAGTCTAGTATCTCTTATGAATTCTGCACCCTCACGTAAAATAAATTTAAATGCTTTACCCGAAGTATTCAAAACAGGTTTAATAACCTTTCCTGCTAACTTAGACACTTTACTTATAACTGCTCCAACAGCATCAAGTTTATCAAGAGTTTGAAAAAAAGTAGCTAATCCCTTTGCTTCTCCAGCTCCATAAAAACAGGATACAACTATAAAACCTACTTCTCCCGTGCCATAAGAAACCATACATGGGTTGGCTGTGTATTTATTCCATTGTTCATCTGCAAGGGTTTCAATAGTTTTCCATTCCAGTTTCGAAAATGCTTCAAATAGTTTTGTTCTGGTTTTATCTTCATTGGTGATTAACTTAATCACCATAGATCCACCTTCTGGAATACCTCCAACAGCACCTACAAATCCGTTCCAAATACCGCAAGTAAAAGCAAAACTTGCTCTACTAGAAGAGTACTTCTCAGTGTAAGGGTCTTTGTTAGTAGCTATACTAGTTAATTTATCATTGAGTACAGTCAATGTAGCATAAGAGAATACTTCAGCTGGAAACGAGTTATAATCCTTTTCATCAGGATTATAAAAACGTGCTGGTATTTTGGCCTTACCTATAAGCCCAGCTAAACCGTCTAACATTGCTGTTAAAGGGTTAAAAGCGGTGTACTTCCCTTCAAATTTAGGTAATACTTCTGCCATAAGTGACAGGTACTTATTCATCTCGGAACTAACTTTTCCTCCTATTTTATCTCCTAAAACAGTTTTTATGGTAGCTTTACCATTGGCGTCAAAATCTATCCATAATGCAGTTTCTACACCTTTTAAATTTGCTAAATAATCCGTTATTTCTTTACGTTTAACATCAGGTGTTTTGGTATCAGTAAAAAATATTTTAGTAATAATTCCTGAATCTGTTTTGATACCAGACATTTCAGAAAGAATTTTATTTTTTTCTTTCTCTGTAATAATAGCTGAATAGTCGTAAACGTGACTCTCAGATGTGTTTACATCTACTGGATCATTTTTATAACCTTTATTTGCAAGTTTTCCTAAACCATCCAAATAATTACTATAGCTAATATCTGTTCCATTACCAGCTCCTTCATAATTACATCCATTGCAGGCTACAAATCCCCAATAAGTAGTTCTATCTTCTTTTTCACGTCTGAAGTTGTCTTTAGTAGCATATTTATCTATGAAAGCACTTAGTTTTTCTGACACCTTACTATCAAGTACTATCTTTAGTTCCTCATTGTAAATGGTTCTAAGGTATTTATGCCTGGTAATCGATTTATCATTATCGAAAAACAAATAAATTCTACTCTCTTTTAAGGTTGGTTTGGAAGTTGGTAATTTAAAAACATCCGTTGTGTCTGCATCATTAACATACACTTTGTTTGTCGCATCCCATTTATATGTTTTTTTACCGTTTTTAAATCCGCCCACGAATCCTTTTTCAGCAACTTCAAGGTAAGCTACAGTTGTTTCTTCGCCATTATTAACAAAACTCCAATTTGGCGCAATACCAAATCCACCTGCCAACTCTCCACTCGACTGACTCTGAAACCCATAAAATTTAAATGCAGGATCATTAATCTGTTTCCAATCTTGGTGGTTTAAAACGGTACCTTGACTGTAATCCATCAATAAATCAGTGCTTGATTCTGAGGTATTATACTGTTCAAAAGGGTGCTCCAATTTAAAAATCCCATGGCCTAATTCGTGTGCTGGTGTACTACTATTTGCTGAGTTAAATACGTAACCATATTGTCCGTTCAAGCGCATATAGCCTTGCTGTCCTGTACTTGAAGTTTTATCAGTAATAAATAATACATAGCTTTCACTTTTATATAAAGCATTGATTTTCTGTTGATCTGTACTATAAGTAGAAGTAATGGTGTTTTTTTCAGTTGTAATTGTATTACCTGATACGACTGAATTAATATTAAGTATTCCTTCTTTCTTAAAATTTATTTTAATACCTACTTTATTGTAGGTCTTTTGAGTTTCTGCAATGATAGCATCCAGCTTATCCTCAGAAACTTTATCAGTAGGAACTAATGCTACATTTACCTCTTTTGGCGAAATATGAACTAACATAAATGCCCCAATTACTTTCCATTTGCCCCCTTGTTTTACAGTGGCCAACACTTGCTGTTCGGCATATGATAGGTTTCCTTTTACGGTAAGTTCAAATGTTTTATCGTTTCGTGTAGCGTTTATAAGTGCTCCGTTTTGTGTCTTGAAAACAATATTTTCAGGTTTTACAATTGTATCTGTAAGCGTTAAAGTTGCTATAAGAGTATCGCTAAAACCATTGACCACCGCTTTGTAAGGTAGTGCCAAACCGTTTACTTTTTTATACAATTTTTGTAAAGCAGTTGTGGCATTTTTTGGCATAACCTCAAAGGCATACTTACTACTGTTTACCGTAAATGCTATACTTGCTCCTTGGGCTGTAAAGGCTGTCGCTTGGCCGCTTGCATCTACGCCGTCAGTATTTGCGGGGGTTGGTTTACCATCAGGAGCAGCGGCAATTCCTTCGTTACTTCCATTCCCTTTACTGTCTACCGTGTACACTTTTCCTGGTACACTATTTCCTTTTGCATCTTTTAAATCTTCGGTAATAACAGTGTCTTTACCCCCAGGAATTATAATTTGTTCCCCTTCTGTACCGTTAACTACAATATCACCATTGGCATTAATTACAATATCTTGTATTTTAAATGCAACGGTTTCTTCAATTTGTCCTCCCTGACCTTCGCCAGTAAAATCTTCGACATCAGTAACATTTTTCCACTCTGGATTGTAGCTTGTCTCGACAACACCACTTATTAATTGGTAATCCGTATTGATAACGATGCTATTGAACTCTACTGCTATTTTTGTATCGGCCAAATAAGGAACTATGATATATCCTCGTCCTGAATAAGGACTGTTTTCACCTTTAAGTTCTAAAATAGTTACCGGAAAATCTCCTGCAGTGAAGGTTTCGCTTTGTATTAAGTTTGTAAGCGGTTTTTGATTGTTGATACTTATTTCTGGAACAATACCACAATTGTAAGCTACCTCTTTATTATCTATAGTTGTGGTAAAGGTATTTATCCCTGAATACGTAAATGATTGTACTCCGTCATTTCCTGATTCGCAACTAGACCCTACTCTAAACTCATAGGTAACACCTGGCTCTAAGTCAGTTAGTAAGCTTTGAGTATTTTGGCTGTAATTAGAAAACCATTGGGCATTACGCACGCCTTGTTTTCTATACTGAATTTGGTAGCGCGTTTGTTCAGGAACACCTTGCCAGGTTATTTTAACGCTTTTTGTGCTTTGCGATTCACTCAATACAAAACTAGGCGCTAAACATGCGGCGGTATAGTTGAAGGAATAAATTTCGCTATAACCCTCATTTTTAAACATCGCATTCTCTGAAAGTCCTGTTGTAGAGATGGCTTTTACACGCCAGGCATAGCGCATTCCTGGAACTAATACAGGTTTGCTTAAGTTATAAAGTAATGCCGTACCAAAGAGTGTTTCCTGATGTAAAATAGGAGCCATTTGAAAACCAATTTGAGGATCTAGAGTAGCATCAAAAAGTTTCTTAAGTTCAAATTGATACGATACATTAGTAGCATTAATTTGTCTTGGTGTCCAGGTGAACAAAATATTAGGAAACTCTGTATACGCTATTAACTCCTTATTTTGTGGCGTATTTAATAATGGTGGATCATTTAATATAAGGTATAAATTGGCGCAACTTTTTCTAGAAATTTTTTGATTGGTAACATAGTCATACATTTCAAAGCAGAAACTGTACATGCCTTCTGGTAAAGGGTTTGAATACTGATTTGCCGAAATTTCTTGTAGGTTTTCTAATCTAAATAAAGCCGATATATCAGTATTGGTTATCGTTTTTAATTCGCCTCCATTAATATATATTGGTGGTAATCCCTGAACATAATCACTACTTTGTATGTTAATACCATTTCCTTGAATAAATAACTTAAGTCGTACTTGCCTATTGTTTATCGAAATATCATTAGGATTGATAAGCAACTGCATTTTAGTATCCATGCTAGTGGCATAGTCAGATATTTTTACACTATACGGACTATTAAAAATAGGCGTCAGCTGCACCGGGTATAATTGAGCGTACCCCGAAATACCAAAATCGACTATTCCTGAAAGAGAGAACAATACAAATAAGATTATATTTTTGAAATGAGTCTTCATTTTAATAGATGATGATTTTTTTAACAAGCGTTTGTTGCTCTGTTTCTAATACTAGAATATACAATCCTGCTGCTAAAGTGGTGCTAAAGTCAACTTCATACTTTTTCTTTCCTGAGGCTTTCTTTTGTATCGTAGTAAATTGACCACTTCCAGTAAACAATCTTAAATTGAAAGCATTAACTTCTTCAAAATTTATAAAGGCCTTGAAATTCCCATCATTTGGATTAGGAGCGACAATAAAATCAGTAATGAATTTTGAGTTTGAACTTGGAACAGCTATTGAATTCCTTTCTTCAACTACAATATTTTTAGTATACGTAGCAAAACAATCTCCTTGAGTTTGTTGCAACCCTAAGGCATAGGTACCCACGGTATCAAATTTTAAGGTAATATACTTTTCTTTTTGCTCTACTATAGTTACTCCACTTGGAATTTTCCATTTACTACTTTCTCCAAAAGGGTCACTGATATTAACCAAAATGACCTCTTCGTCTAAATAAGCTTGTGAACTCAATAAAAACTCAGAACTAATAGCGTTTTGACTTGTTTTAATCGTAATTTCATCTTCTCCGATACATCCTAAAACCGAAGTAACTTTTATATGATAGGTACCTGCTTTGGATAAAGTAACTTTAGCTTCATTTGATGTAAATCCATTTGTTGAAGTCCAGCTGTATTTTGCTTTTTCATTAGCATTAGTGGCATCTACATCTAAAGTTTGCCCATCACATAAGGTTCTGTCTTCACCTACGTTAACAATTATAGGGTCTGGATTTTTAAGGACAAATTTCTTTTTATAAACACAGCAATCAGGACATAAAATTTCTACCTCATAATTTCCTGCAGAAAGATTTTGAACATTTTTAGTAGTAGCTCCTGTACTCCATTTGTAATTATAGGGTAAATTTCCTCCATTAACGTCTAAATTGATGGATCCATCATTTCCTTGAAAACAAGTTGGATTTTTAATTGTTTCTGTTGCTATAACTCCGTCAGAATCACCTACAAAAATACTGCCTTGAATACTACAGCCTTTTGCATCAGTGACAAGAACAAAATAATTATTAGCTGTTAAATAATCAATTCTTGGAGTAGTAGACTCGTTTGTCCACTGGAAACTATAGGGAGCTGTTCCTCCTGTTACATGAGCCTCTGCCCATCCATCATCAGCAGCAGTACATCCTACATCCAGTTTAGTAAATATTAGGTTTAACTTATCAGGCTGTTTCATGTACTGGGTTACATCAACTTCCTTTACTAAAACATTATTTATATAAGTTCCTAATTTTATACCATTAGCATCTTCAATATTCAAAGCATAATTCCCTTCGGGTAAATTTTGTGCTGTTTCGTCTTGATCGTCCCAGATACTCCAGGAACCATCCCCATTTTGCTTTTTCCAAGTGTAATAATAAGGTAGACCATTGTTTTGATTTGTTTCTAACTTAATTCCCCCTTTTACATGAGCAACTAAAATTCCGTCTTGAGATTCATCTCTTTGACTATCTGCTGGCGCTGTGTCTTTCTCATTACCAAAATCATTATCAACATGACATGAAATAGTATTTACAATTTCAAAAGTAACTTCAAGAGGATCTGGATCTTCAAGAGATACCATAGTATTTAGGACAGTACATCCCATTTTGCTTTTAGCTAAACTATAATTGGAGTCTCTGATAGTTAAATTGTAGGTTTCTTCAGGAAGATCGCTTAATGTGATAGTATATTCACCATCCATAAAAGTAGTTGTTGTTGATTTTTGAACCACCCCTCTACTATTCTTCCACTCAAACCAATAACTATTATCAGGAAATAATGTTCCACCTTTTACAGTAACGGTAATTTTACCATTAGTTGCTTGGTAAAAACTTGGGTTAATAATTTTTTCGACTTTGACAGCAATTGAATCTATAGGTTCTACAATAGTGACTTCATTTTGAGTAGAACAACCTTTAGCATCTGTAATGTTAATTACATATTTACCTGCTTTTAATATGGTGTTTTCAGATACTAAAACCCCATTAGACCAATTATAATTATACGGTGGTGTACCTCCTACTACATTGGCTGTAGCCCAACCGTCATAACCGCCGTTACAAAAAACGTCACCTTTAGTTATTGTTACTGATAATTTAGAAGGTTCTTGTATGAATTGTATTGCATCAATTTCTTTGATAAGCTGATTATTGTAATAAGTTCCTAATACAATGCCATTTCTATCTTTTACATTTAGTGCATAATTCCCAGCAGAAAGATTTGAAGCTGTTTCTCCAGTAATCCCCATAAGGTCGACCCATGATCCATCTTGTTGTTGTTTCTTCCAATAAAAATAATAAGATAAACCGTTATTGGCTGTTGCTGCCAAAGGTGTTCCTCCAGCTACATGAGCGATTAAAATACCGTCTTGAGATTCATCACGCTGTCCATCATTAGGTGAAACATCTGTATTATTTCCGAATTGATTAGCGCTGTTACATGAGATAGTATTTTTAATTTCAAAAACAACTTTTAAAGGTTCTGGTTCATTTAGTGTAACTTTAGATTCTAATACTGAACAATTAATAATTTGATTTTTAAGGGTGTCATAATTTTCATCTTTAACCGTTAAAAAATAATCATCGGCACCTAAATTATCCAATGTAATGGTAAATACACCGTTTATTATTGCTGTTACTGCAGTTTGTTCTATCCCCTTAGCATTTGTCCAAACATAGTTGTATGAAGCATCCTTTTTTGCTGTCCCTCCAGAAACTTCGGCAGTAATTTTTCCGTTAGTTGCACCTGCAAATGTAGGCTTAATAATGTCTTTATAATTGATACTTAGAGAAGAAGGTGGTTCATTTATATCGATAGATGCTTTTGCAAAACAGCCATTGATATCTGCAACTTCTACAGTGTAATTACCCGCAACTAATTGTTTTATTTTATTTTGATTAACAATTCCTTCACCCGTATTAAACCATTTATAGGTATAACTGCCCGCACCACCTTCAACATTGGCTTCAGCAAAACCATTATTTCCTTGGTAACAGGCAACATCACTAGATGTAAAGGTTATAATTATTGGTGAAGGTTCTTTAATTTCAAATTCTGTTGGTTTTGCAAGCTCTAATTTTGTCGTGCTATAAGTTCCTTGCACAGTTCCTTTGGCATCTTCAACATTTAAAGAATATTTACCCTTTGTTAAATTTTCAGCTTTTATTATGTTTCTGTCTGATAAGATTTCCCAAGAGTCCGTTATAACATTATATTTCGACCAAATAAATTTATAAGGCAAACCATTATTGGCAGAACCAGTAAATTCAATACCTCCTGTTACTATAGCTGTTAAAATACCATCAGCTATTTTATTTCCGTTTCCTAATGGATCTAAGCTTACGCTATTACAGGAAATCGCTTGTGTTTGATTTAATATAATTTTAATTGGGTCTGGTTGGATAAGTTTTTGCTCAGATTCAATAATTGAACAGCCTGCTTTATTATTTGCTTCACTATAATTTTTGTCTGTTACTGTTAATTTATAGGTGCCAGCAATAGCAGCATTTAAAGTAATATAGTATGTTTTAACATCCTCATTGTATTGCCCTATTGCTGGAACTGAATTTCCATCTTTATCTTTCCATTCAAAATTATAAGTATGGTCATCTTTTATTGTTCCTCCAGTTATAGCCGCAACAATTTTTCCGTTTGCAGCTCCAAAGAAAGAGGGATCTTGTTTTAGTGTATATTCTAATCTTAATGCAGCTGTTGGTTCTGATATGGTTATCGTTTCTTCTTTTTCCTTATCACTCTCTTTTGCAATACAACCATTTTTATCCTTTACTTTTATTACATAAACGGCTGGTGAATTATTTATAATATATAATCCTTTTAAGACCTGCTTGTTAATTTTATTATCATCAAAAGGTATCCAATTATTTCCGCCATCCAAAGAATATTCATAACCTTCATTTGTACCGCCAGAAGCATTAATTGTTATTGAACCATCCTTACCATCTTTACAAAGTACATTTGTTGAAACTAAACTGAAATCTACTGGAGTGGGTGCTGTAATTTTAAAAGATTTTATTTCTAAATCTGTTTCTGTATTAAAACCATCTTTAAATCCTATTAATTGTAGTATATAATTTCCAGTCTTTAAATCTGAAATAGTAAAAGTTTTATCTGCTTTAATTGCTAAATCACCATTTTGAGTTGGAGTACCTTTTGCATCAACATCCAAAAGTGTGTATCTTAATTGTTCTCCAGGATATAAATTTCTATTAAAAGTAAAATTTACAGATCCATCTTGAGCATCATTACATCGAGGCTTAATTTCTTCAAATGATACTGCTTTAGGAGCGGATTTCAGATAAGTAAAAGAAATTATGTTTGAATTAATACTTTGATGTTTAACTTCTAGATCATGCGTATAAGCAATATTATAATCTCCCTCAAAATTATCTACACATTTACTAACACATTTAGATAATTTAAAAATACTCCCATTTAAACATTCATTTTTACAATTAATAAACTTATTATATGCTTCTAAACGTGCATATCCTTCTGCAAGTTTTTTTCCTTCATTGCAATCCATATTTACCCAAACTGAAATAGATTTACCATAATCAGCCTCTGACAAAAAATCTTCCCCTTTTAAATTCAGAATAGATTTATTATTAAAAGGATTAGGAATAGTTTGTTCAGGACCATTACCAACCTTATATTTCCAATTATAATGATTTGAATTTAAATTATCAGGAAGTGAAATTTTTAGTACTTTTGAATCTCCAAGATATAAAGGAATAGAAGATTCATTAATTTTAACATAGGGTTTTGAAGTAATTGTTAATAGTGATAAGTTACTACCTGCATCAGGTTGATGTAAAGAAAAACAAGGACTGGTTATATCAATTTTATCATAATTATTATTTGGACCTCCATTACATCCTATAGCTGTTTTCCAACGTACAACTTTGTAGAACTCTAAATTTACAATTGGATTAACTTTAGTATGAATCTCCTGATAATCTATATTTTCAAAAACTTTTCTACCTTTAAATATAAAGAAAGTACTTCCATCTTTACGAGTAGCTTTAATGTGTTTTAATCCATCAATATCACCACAACCATCACTATCCCTATCTTGATATCCTATAATATTTAACTTGTAATTTGCATCTCCTGTCAAATCAATTTGAGCAAAACCAACGACTGAAATCATCAAAAAAAATAATAAGTAAAACTTCTTCATAGGCTTAATATATAACTGTTAAGATTTCTACTTTTGCAGGAATAAAATTTTCTAAGTTAGGAACTAAATGATATTCATATTCCTTATTAATTTTTAAATTCTTGTCTTCTAAACTAAAAATAGTTGTATTTAACTCCTTCCATAGTGTAGGAGGACTTCCTTTTTCGTTTTTATAAACACTAACCCCTAGCACTTGATCTTTGTATTTATTATAATTCCAACTTAGCACTATTTTTTTATTCTCTCTATCGGCTACCCCTTGAAGAAAACCAATAACTTTTAATGGTGAAAAATTTAAAACAGTAACTGTTAGAGTTGAATTTTCTAGTGATGACCATAAGTTTGATTTATCTTTAGCTAAAATAGCATATTGATAGGTTTTTTTATTTTCAACCCTATCATCAACAAATTCTTGAATAGAATCATTAATTTGCTTGATTTCTTCCCATTTATCAGTACCTTGCTCTCTCCTTCTTAAACTATATACTACGACATCATCACTATAACTGCGTATCCATTTTAAATATACTTTTCCGTCTTTATTTTCATAATCTTTAAAAATAGGTGCAGCTGGTGGAATTTTATCTGGTTTGTCCAATACTAAAATATCCGAAACTTCAGAGATGTTAAAACGCATATCCTCAGCAGCTATTCGATAATAAACCTTACTGTTTGTCATAGTTAAACTCACATTATCTATATAATTTATACCAATATAAGATTGGTGATAAATATCTACAAACTCTTCATTAATATTGTTGGCTTTCAAAATACGGTAACCTCGCAAATCTTTTTCTTGATTTGGTTTCCATTTTAACCTTACCACCCCTAGAGAATCAATTATGCCTTCAAGCCCTACTGGTTTAAGTGGAGCTATAGAATCAATAGGTTGTACCAACATGCTTTGAGAGGTTAATCTTTGATTATTTTTACCCACCACAGTAACTGTAAAATAATTGGATGGAAATAAACCATCTTTAAAATTTAATTTACGTTGTGAGGGAGGAATATCCTTTAAAACTACGGAGTAAGGTCCGCGATCATTATCAGCTAAATTAATTTCATATCCTTTGATAAAAACTTCAGAGGCTGCAGGAAATTCCCATTCAAGGTTAACTTCACTTGAACTAACTATATGATAATCAGTAAGCCTCGCAACACTTACTACTGCTGAGATGCCAGTGGCTGTAATCGGTTTTGATACTTGTCCTTTTTCTCCAAATGATGTAATACCATACAACCTATAATGATACATTTTATCATTTACATTTAATGTATCTACATAATACATTCTTTTTGAAGGATGATCGTCTTTATCGTTTAAATTAACTAAAGGAGTATTGGAAATTGATTCAAAATTCACTCCATCGCTCGATTTTTCTACTATATAAGAGGTGTAAATATGCTTAAAGGTTTCATAATCCCAAGAAAGCATAACTTGTTTATCGTCAGGAACAGAAATAAAATCAGTCGGTGCAGGTAAAGTAGAATAGTCTCTTAAACCAATCATATAAGAGGACGATTTAACTTTAGGTGTATCATAAACACTTATTTGATAAGCGTAAACTTCATTTTCTTTAACATCTTTATCTACAAATCCCCAGCCCGCTTTTAATGCTGCTTCAAAATTCATGTCAGCGGCATACAAACCAAATGAGTAACGTTGATTTAACTCATCAGCGATATTTACAATTCTAGAGAGGTCTCCTTCTTTTGCTCCACTTACTTCAAAACTTTCCCCATAAATTGATTGTGCAACTATCGCTGCATTATTATCTTTTTGAACATAGTCAATCCAAGAATCTAAATCATCTGGAACTAAAGGTTTAAGTGTTAAAACTACTTTTTCAGGTTTTTTTATAATATTACCATCTTTAATTAAAGTGGTCCTAGTTATTAAATATCCTTTCTTATTTGCTTTTTGCCACTCAATTGGTGAGTTAATAGCCCAACGAAGCAAAACTTTATCTTTTTGAGCTCTACCAGTAATAATTACTCGAACATCATTTTTTTGAGTATACCCAATAGAACTTAATAAAAATAGCAAAAAAAGAAATTTTATTTTCAACATTATGTATGTAATTTTTTTTTTTGTTAAAAAAAACAAAAATAGTCTTTATTAATAAAAAAACAAATATTTTATAATAAAAATCTGATGTATTAATAAAAACTTAACCCCTATTCTATATGGCGAAAGCGGTAACATTAAATAATATATTTATTGATAATATTTTTATCACTTTAACATAAATAACATTTTCCTTTTCAAGAAATTTTAAACTGATTACTAGTTCTATTATACAATTATTGACATTTAATTCTTTACAAATTTTTAATTGTGATCTTATTTTTTTTTAAAAATTTAATTTTAAAAGTATTTTTCAAACTATTACAAAATAATTATTTAAAAATTTTTATTTATAGTTTAATGTAATATAGAAAGTATCTTAAAAGCTATCTACCAAAGACAAAATAGGTATAATTTGTCCAATTTAAACTCCATACATTCCACAAAAAAAACCTCTTAATCAACTGATTAAGAGGTTTTTTATTGAACATCATATTTTTATTCTATTTTAAAACCTTAAAGTTCAATCAATACTTTGTTTATTGCTCAGTACTATTATGTTTTTATTTTATCGTATTTTTATTTTACTATTGATATCCTGTTTTAATGTTTTGTATGTGGGATCAATTTTTAACTGTACAGCGTTAAGAAAAAATCATTAATAATTAGTTCCTATTTACATCCATATTGAAAGTTATTTTTACTATCAAAACACTTTAATTGTATGAATAGGAAAATCTTGAGTGATCATCTAAATAAAGAAGCCTTTTGAATTTAATTTAAAAGGCCTAATTTCTTTAGGAATAGAATTGATTTCTGAAAGTATATAACCAAACCTTCAACTTTTTTGGTAAGAAGTCAATTCAAAATATTTAACAATGCTTATTTGTTGCTTTTATCTATAATAATTTTGATTATTTCCTCTTTAGATAATGCTCCAGATTGTCTCCATAATTGTTTTCCCTGCTGATATAATATCATCGTGGGTACACCGCGAACTTGATATTTTGAAGCTAATTGTTGGTTTTTATCTACATCAATTTTTATGATTGAAATTCGATCTCCAAGGCTATCTTTTACTTCTTTTAAAACAGGTGTAAGCATTTTGCAAGGTCCGCACCAAGTAGCAAAAAAATCTATTAAAACTGGTTTTTCTGAATTTATAATTTTTTCAAAATTACTCATCTCTTACTGTATTTATTATTAGGGATTGCACAACCGTTTGGACCACATCCTAAGTTAAAAATTACTTGAATTAAAAAAAACAAACCGATTCCAACAAAAATCCAATCTTTCATGAGGTAGGCTTGACTAAATAAAAATAAAACTATTGCTAGTCTTACAAATCTCATAAGATGCCAATTTGTAAATAATAAATTTTTCATTTTTTAAAGTTTTAAATTTAAATAATTATTGTTTACTTTTCAATTCTATATTTTTCATCATAAGATATTAATTCCCTTAACGTATCAATAGTAACCTCATTTCGGCTACAAATTAGCACTGATGTAAAACTGCTATTCATACTTAAATTAAGAATTTTTCTTATTGTTAAAAATTTTTCTGTAATAGTGTTTGCACAATCACTGCAAGTAATACCGCTCATAGTATACAAGTTGACATTTACTTGATTATTTTTTTTAAACTCAATGAATAATTCAGAATTTGATCTAGGAGCAGCTGAATCTAAACAAATATCCATTTGTAAAAAATCAAAAGAAGCTTTAAAAAGCATTTCATATTCAGTTTTATCACCTCCAAAAGGTGGATTTATTTCAAATCTTCTATTGAATAATAAACCCGACAAAATTCCTTTATCGGCTAAAAGTTGATGCATTTTCCAAACATATTTTTGACGCATAGTTGGAGGCAGAGCGCAAAAAAATGTTTGTTCAATAATCAAATCATATTTTCCTTGATGTTCAAAAAAATCTCCTAATACTATAGTAATATTTGAGTTATTACTGAATTTCTTTATCAAATCAGCAACAAGTGTAGGAGCTACATCTATAACCGTAATATTGGTAAATCCTTTCTTTAAAAGATATTCTGCTTCGTATGTATTTCCACATCCCGGTATTAGAATAGCGGTTTCTTTATTCTCTAAAGTATCTATATATTTCTTTATAGGAGGGGAAATATCTCCTAAATCCCATCCAGTACTTTTAGATTGATACTGTGCTTCCCAATAGGAAGCATCTAAAGGTTTTTCACAAGAAACAACACAACATTTTATATCTTCCATTTTATATTTTTGGGTGTTAAAATTCCAAATGGGTCTTACAATGCATAAAAAAAGATCAATCTAGTAGAATAAAAAGATGTACTAACACACCTAAGTATAATAAAATTAATCAATTATTAATATTTGTACAGTATCGCTATTAATACTAATAGCGATACTTTTAATTTTTTCTATTTAATCACTATTTTTTATTAGAAAGCTCTTTATTAATAATTGTTATTTCAAGATTTTACTTTGACAAATGAAATCTGTTTTGGGTAAACTTGTTTTTGCAATAGCATTAAATCCACCTTCAATTTCTGTGAAATTTCTGAAACCACGAGCCTCTAGAATTGATGCAGCAATCATACTTCGGTATCCTCCGGCACAATGCAAATAAAAATGTTCGTTTGTATCGACATCTTTAATCCAATCATTAATAAGCGCTAAAGGCTTGTTGTAGGCATCTTCAACATGTTCCGCACTATATTCAGTTTCTTTACGAATGTCAATTACTTTGCTTTGACCAATTTTTACTTCTGTAGCAAATTGTTCAGCTGTAATCCTGTTTACGACATCAATTTCTTTTCCGGCTTTTTGCCACGAATCATAACCACCTGCTAAATGACCAATTAAGTTGTCAAAACCTACTCTACTCAATCTTGTAACGGTTTCTTCTTCTTTTCCAACTTCACAAATAATAAGTATTGGTTGTTGTACATCAGCAATTAAAGCACCAACCCAAGGAGCAAAGTCTCCATCGATACCAATATTTATGGACTGTGGAATAAACCCTTTGGCAAACTCCCCGTTTTTTCGAGTATCTAACAATAAAGCTCCTGTTTCTTCTGCAGCTGTTTCAAATTCAATAACAGATAAAGCACGCATTCCTAGATCTAAAACATGCTCGAAACTATCATAACCTTTTTTATTCATGGCTACGTTCATTCCAAAATAAGCAGGAGGAGGTAATAAACCATCTGTAACTTCCTGTATAAATTCGGTTTCAGTCATATCAGCTCTTAATGCATAATTTTTTATTTTTTGTTCTCCAATTGTAGAAACAGTTTCTTTACTCATGTTTTTACCACATGCACTTCCTGCACCATGAGCAGGATAAACGATAACATCATCAGCTAAAGTCATGATTTTGTTTCTAAGCGACTGGAATAATATTCCAGCTAATTGCTCCTGAGTCATCGAAGCCGCTTTTTGTGCTAAATCTGGTCTTCCAACATCACCAATAAACAAAGTATCTCCCGAGAAAATAGCATGATCTTTTCCGTTCTCATCAATTAAAAGATAAGTGCTACTTTCCATTGTGTGTCCTGGAGTGTGTAGCACTTTTATTTTTATATTTCCAATTTCAAATTCCTGACCATCTTTAGCAGATATGCATTCAAATTCACATGTTGCGTTTGGACCATAAACAATTGGAGCACCTGTTTCTTTACTCAAATCAACGTGTCCTGATACAAAATCAGCATGAAAGTGGGTTTCAAAAATATATTTCAACTTCACACCGTCTCTTTCTAGACGGTCTAAATAAGGTTTCGTTTCACGCAATGGATCAATAATTAATGCTTCTCCATTTGAAGTTATATAGTAAGCGCCTTGTGCTAGACATCCTGTATAGATTTGCTCTATTTGCATGATTGTTTTTTTTTAATTTTATAATACAAATTTACTGCTGTTTTTTTATATAAACAGTGATAATTGTTACATTCACTTTTTTATTTTAAGAAAAACTCCTTTATGATAATGTAAACTCCCATTACTAATACAAACCAACCAAAGGCCGGTTTTAATTTTGCTCCATCAATTTTTTTTGATAAATAGGTTCCGATAAACATTCCTACAAGCGCTATCGATGTAATAGTAAAAAGAAGTTTGTAATTGATATCGATTCCATTTAAAACATCTCCGCCAAAACCAATTAATGAATTGATAAAGATAATTAGCAAGGAAGTTCCAATCGCTTGTTTAATAGGTAAATTTGCAAAGAATAATAATGCTGGAATTATTAAAAAACCACCACCTGCACCTAAGAAACCAGTAATAAAACCGACAAAAAGACCGATAATTGCTATCCTGATATGATCATCTCTTTTTTCTGTTTTCTCAGGTGTCGAAGTTCTTATCATTGATAAAGATGCCGCAATCATAAGAAAAGCAAATACGGTCATTATCACCAAGTTTTTTGATATTTCAAAGGAATTAATGGTAAGGATAATGGCAGGGATTTTGGGTAAAATTACGTCTCTTACAAACAGCAAAGAGAGCACAGAAGGTACTGCAAAAACTAGTGCGGCTTTAATTTTTAAATTCCCTAGTCGATATTGACTATAACTCCCAAACATAGCTGTTATTCCAACGATAAATAACGAATAACTTGTGGCTTGTTCTGGATGAATCTTAAAAAGATAGACTAAGATAGGTACAGCTAAAATAGAACCTCCACCACCAATTAAGCCTAATGAAATCCCAATAATTACAGAAAGAAAATAACCTAAATATTCCATTATTAATTTTTTGAAGTATAGCTTCTTATGATTTATTTAAAGTAAGATTTTAATTTAATTTTAAAATCTCAATGTTATTGCGATATAAGGTAATTAAGCCACGCTGTTCCATTTTTTTGAGTAATCGAGAAATTACTTCTCTAGAAGTATTTAATTCGGATGCAATTTCTTGATGTGATAGTTTTAATTCTTTGCACCCACAAACTTCTGCATGACGTTTTAAGTAAAACTCTAATCGCTCATCCATGGCTCTAAAAGCAATATTGTCTACCACTTCTAATACTTCTTCAAAACGACTGCGATAAGTATCTATTACAAATTCATACCAGCTTCTATGTTGCATCATCCATTTGTCCATTAAGGGCAATGGTACCATGATGAGTTCAACATCTTCAACCACTTTGGCCATGATTTGGCTCTTTTCATTTTTCGTGGCACAGATCATAGAAATGGCGCAGGCTTGACCAGGTTGCAAATGATACATAAAAAATTCGCTTCCGCTTTCATCCTCTCGGTACACTTTAATTTTACCGCTTATTACTAATACTGTGTTTTTTATATATTGTCCAGTTCGTATAATAATTGTATCGGTTGGAAAGGATTGTATTACTGCACTATCTTCAATTTCTTGAATCAATTCAGTCGAAAAAGAAGGAAATATTTTTTTTGTAGGAACAAGCATTTTAATCTTTTTTCTGTAGTTTGTTTTGTAAAAGTAGTTTAAATAAGTTAGATAAGAATGCTAATTTTAAGACAAATAAGAGATTTTACAGGTCTTTAAAAAAAATAGGTTTTCAAATTTCCTATAGGTTTTATAGGCTATTTTCATAAAAATTACTCGGTAATTTGTACTTTATTGATCGTTACTGTTTTTCGAAAACGATTTCTTAAAAATATCTTTCAATTAACATTTAGCCATTCCTTTTTTGTTAAAATCTTTGTATTTTTACAAAAAAAGAGACTTATGAATTTATCACAAGAAAATTGGGTTTCACAATTTGAAGCTGACGAAAATGCAATTATACTCGATGTAAGAACGAAAGACGAGTGTGATGATGGAATTATACCTAACGCAATAAATATTGACATTCATACGGGTCAAGATTTCATAAATGCTATAGAGAAATTAGATAAAAATAAGAACTATTATGTTTATTGCCGTTCCGGTATGCGTAGTGCCAAGGCTTGTGAAATTATGAATCAGCTGGGTTTCGAAAATGCTTATAATCTAACTGGAGGCATTATAGAATGGGAAGGTGAAGTAGTACAACCCTAAAAGCGAAAGAGGCAGTAGCCTCTTTTTTTATTTAAATTATTAACAATATAACCTTTAGACATGACTTTAATACCAGAAGAATATCAAATTAAAACACTATTAAATCAAGACACCTATTTAGTTGATGGTGAGTTAAAAAATTGGGAAGGTCAAACTACTCCTGTTTTTTCGACTATATCATCAACTGATGATTATGCTCCAACCATATTAGGATCCATACCTAATATGGGTGAAAAAGAAGGTCTTGAAGCAGTTGCTGCAGCTAGTGCAGCTTACAATAACGGTCAGGGTTTATGGCCTACTATGAAAGTAGCAGACCGTATTAAATGCATGTCTAACTTTGTTGCGCAAATGAAAATTACTCGCAATGAAGTGGTCAAGTATCTAATGTGGGAAATTGGGAAGTCATTAGGTGATTCACAAAAAGAATTTGACCGTACGGTAGAATATATTTATGATACTATCGAAGATTACAAATTATTAGACAGTAACAGTTCTCGTTTCACTAAGAGTCAAGGTGTAAATGCATTGGTACGTCGTGGTCCTCTTGGTGTTGTATTGTGTTTAGGCCCTTATAATTATCCATTGAACGAAACTTTTTCATTGCTTATTCCGGCTTTGATCATGGGAAATACAGTCATATTCAAACCTGCCAAACATGGTGTTTTATTAATTTCACCTTTATTAGAAGCTTTTAGAAGTAGTTTTCCTAAAGGAACAATCAATATTGTTTATGGGCGCGGTCGCGAAGTTGCTTCTCCGATTATGAAATCAGGGAAAGTTGATATATTGGCTTTAATAGGAAATAGTAAATCAGCTATTGCTTTACAAGATCAACATCCAAATAAAAACAGGTTGCGTTTGATCTTAGGTTTAGAAGCAAAAAATCCTGCTATTATTTTACCCGACGCCGATTTAGATTTAGCTATTCAGGAATGTATAACAGGAAGTTTGTCATTCAATGGTCAGCGTTGTACAGCATTGAAAATTTTATATGTTCATGAAACAATAGCTGATGAATTCAACAGGCGTTTTGCTGCAAAAGTAGATGCATTAGTTTTTGGAAATCCCTGGGATTCATCAGTAATATTAACCCCATTACCTGAAAAAGACAAGCCCACTTATCTTCAAGGATTAATTGATGATGCAGTACATAAAGGAGCTAAAATAATCAATGATAATGGAGGAAAACATACTGATAACTATATTTTTCCAGCCGTTTTATTTCCTGTAAATAAAGAAATGCGTGTGTATCATGAAGAACAATTTGGTCCAGTGGTTCCAATTATGACTTTCAAGGACATTCAGGAACCATTGAATGATATGGCGGAATCAAATTATGGCCAACAAGTGAGTTTGTTTGGAAAAGATATTAAAACTATTGCACCGCTAATAGATACATTAGTCAACTTAGTATGCAGAGTCAACTTAAATAGTTCTTGTCAAAGAGGCCCAGATGTTTATCCATTTACAGGTCGTAAAGACTCTGCTGTTGGGACTTTGAGCATTCATGATGCTTTGCGATCTTTTTCTATAAGAACTTTTGTAGCATCAAAAGACAATGATTATAATAACGGAATTTTACAAGCTTTACTAGATAGTAAGGATTCAAATTTTATTAATACTGATTATACCTTGTAAAATCATCAAAAAATTTAAAAACCGACTTTTATGAGTCGGTTTTTTTAATTTTTAGCTTATATTCTAAAATAATATGTAATTTAGATTATTAAATATTATTACTCTTCAATCCGTAGTTTTAAAATCGCAACGCAATCAAAAATAAAATTATAAATATAAAGGAGAATATTCATCAAAGACTGCGAAGAGAACCTATTCTCTCGCACCGTCATTTAAAATTTATTCCGAATGTAATTCTGAATTTAATTAGTTGTTTTGTTGCATTTTTAGTGATAGGAATTTTAATATATCTTTTATTACGTTATTTGATATTGACCTATTATCATCTAAACTGATCCATTTCTTACTAAATAATCTTTTTCAAAATCACTATTTATTCTAGAAGATAATTATCTAATTTTTTTCGGAAAGAATCACTGTTCCAATCAGCAGCACCTATTTTTGCCACCACTACATTTCCTTCCTTATCAATAAGATAGGTAGCCGGTATTGTTTGTGATTGCATTTCTAATGGAGGATTTGAAGCAGATTGGTATATAGGCAAACTTAATTCTTCCTTGATCAAAAACTGATTTGCCTTTTGGAAGGAATCAGTGGTGACAAACAGAAAAACGGCTTTATTTTCATAATCATCATATAGTTTTTGCATACTAGGCATTTCAGCAATACATGGAGGACACCAAGTAGCCCAAAAATTGATGAAAATAACTTTTCCTTTATGTTGTTGTAATGAAATAATTTCTCCTTTAGCATCAACTAGCTTCCACTGGTATGATGAGAGTTCTTTTTGATCTTGAACCGCAATAGTTTTGGGCGAAAAAACAATAAGTCTATTGAGTTGAATTTTCACAAAAGTGCCTAAAGGTGTGAATAGAAATAAAACAATAAATAAGATAAAGGCAACGTTTTGCAGTATTTTTTTTGAAGGTGTTTTCAATTTTATTTATTTTTTTTTGTTTATATGAATTAATTCGTTTCACAGTTTTGAAATAATAGGAGTCAAAAAGTTGCAAATATTGATAATTCTAAAAAATAGGATACTATAAACTAAATATTTATCGCAATTTACCCTTTTGCATTTTACATAAATATTCCATTAATTTTTTAGAAATATTAATAATTTAAAAAAACAGAATCAACTCTAATTATTTTATAAATATAGAATGTAAATTTTACACTAAATGTGACTTTGGTTACAATCTTTATTTAAAATTTGAGTAGTCTATAATTACAATAAAAAAAGCAGTACAAACTAGATTTTGTACTGCTTTTTGATTTGATTGAATGAATTGAAACCAAGAAAAAATATATTGCTTAACTGTTTTAAATTACATCCATTTGGATAAAAAATCTATTAATTCTTCTCTAAGTTCTTTGAATAGTTTTTCAAAAATGGCAATACTTTCTCTATGTTTTTTATGATCTTGTAGTTTTTCATCTTCAAGATTAACATGTTTTTTGCTAAGAGCAATGTTGAGAAAAGCTTCATGACTATTTATATCATGTTTTATAATATCAATTTCTTCTCTTTGTATTGTAATTTCATTGTAAAAATGATCAACTAAGGAACGTACTTCTACTGATGTGTTTTTTTCGGCTATTTCAGTAATTCTTTTTTCCATTATAACAAGCTCATCTTTATAAAAAAGAAGCTTATTTAACCATGTTTTATGTTCTTCATGAAGGTTGTCTATTGTTTTTTTATTTTCCATAGTGCTATTTTTTTATAAAAGTTGATTGCCTAATGATAGCATCTTTTTATATCGTAAAGAATTTATAAAAAGGAATCATTGAATAACAAAAATATTTGCACTACCAATTTAAGAATATTTTCAATAGTATTAAAATTATAATCTCCTTATTTTGAGTAAATTATAAATAAAAAAAACTTCTTTCAAAAAAAGCGAGAACTTTAAAGGTTTACTTTTGAAATACTTTTATTAAAATAATGAGGATAAAAAATTAAGATTAGTTTGATTTTTTGTAGCTCCATACTGCCAATGCATTCATCACAAAGGCATAGCTACTGATGATTATGAATTGTGGTAGAATATCCAAAAAACCGGAACCTTTTAGCATTACCATACGCATTACTTCAACAAAATAACGTATTGGATTTATTAGTGTACTATTTTGTGCCCATTTGGGCATACTTTCTATAGGTGTAAATAAACCACTCATTAAGATAAAAATTACCATGATAAACCAAGCGATAAACATAGCTTGTTGTTGCGTATCAGAATGATTAGAAATAAACAGTCCGATTCCTAAAATTAAAAGTAAGTATACAGAAGTAAATAGATAAATTAAAGCCATATTACCTAACATAGGTACATCAAAAATTACTTTCGAAATTATTAAACCCACCGTCAAAATAACCAATCCTAAAATCCAAAACGGAAAGAGTTTTCCAATAATAAATTGGTATTTCTTAATTGGTGTAACATTTATTTGCTCTAATGTTCCCAATTCTTTTTCTTTAACGATATTCATAGATGATAAAAAGAGTGTTAGCATTGTTACCAATAATACTAAGATACCAGGTACCATAAAAATTTTGTAATTAAGATTTTTGTTATACCAAAAAGATGGGATTACCAAAATGTTTTGAGCAATCTCTTTATTTTCAGTAAAGTATTTTGATTGGGCTAAGATATTTTTATTGTAGGTGTTTAAAATCTGATTTATATATACATTTTCAATACCTGCCGTAGCTGCATCGATAGCATTTATAGTGACTGCAATACTTATTTTATCCTCTTTTTGTAGGTCTCGATCAAAATGATTTGGTATATTTATTATTACATCTGTATTTCCTTTTTGCATTTCTTCAACAGCTAGTTTTTCTGAGAAAAAGGAAGATCTGACATTGAAATAGTTGGAAGATTTAAAGGATTGCTCTAATTCTCTAGAAGCTTTACTTTGATCATTATCAACAAAAATTATATCAATATTTTTAACGTCAAATGTAGCTGCATTGGATAAAATTAACAATTGTATAATGGGCAAAATAAATATAAGTTTAAGCATGTTCTTATCTCTAAAAATCTGCTTAAATTCCTTTTGTATGATGAATCCTATTGTTTTCATTTATATGATTTATTTTTCAATTTTACTCTAGTCTAATTTTATATTTTTTTATACTTAGAGTTATAAAAAAGACAGTCATTCCAATTAATATTAGGGTTTCTTTCCAGATATATTGAATGCTTACTCCTTTAAGCATAATCGCTTTTATTATTATTATAAACCATTTGGCAGGAATGATATTGCTAATAAGTTGCATAGGAATTGGCATACTTTTTATAGGAAATATAAATCCAGATAGTAGAATAACGGGCAACATCAATCCCATCAAGGAAAGCATCATGGCTGTTTGTTGTGAATCAGAAATAGTCGAAATTAAAATTCCTAATGACAATGCTGAGATGATAAAAAGAATACTTTCAAATAACAGCAGAAAAAGACTGCCGTTTATTGGCATTCCGAAAACAAAAAAACCTAAGATCAAAATTATAATGGCATTAATGATAGAGAGAAATATATAAGGAAAAACTTTTCCAATAATTACTTGAAAAGGTTTTATGGGCGAAACTAAGAGAATTTCCATAGTACCTAATTCTTTTTCGCGAGTAATAGAAATTGAAGTCATCATTGCAGAAACCAGCATCAAAATTATGGTCATAACACCTGGAACAAAATTAAAAACACTTTTGAGTTCAGGATTATAAAACATTCTTGACTGTACTTGTACTTTTATTTGGTTATTGTATTGTTTTTTTTGTAATTGATAATTTTGAATCAAAGCTGTTGTGTAATTGGCGATGGTGCTGGCTACATTGGGTTCAGTAGCATCGGTAACGGTTTGTAAAGTAGCTACTTTCTTGGTGACTAAATTTTTACTAAAGTTCGGTTCAAAGATAAGTACAGCTTTAATTTTCCCTTTTTTAAACTCTGCTTCTATATCTTTTTCATTATGAATTTGATTCTCTATTTTAAAATAGGGAGAGGATTTTATTTTATTAATAATTTTTTGTGTCTCTACATCATTTGAATGGTCTAATATGGCTATATCAACATTGTTTATTTCATTTGTAATAGCAAAACCAAAGAGTAATATTTGAGCAATCGGCATACCGAAAAGGATAAACAAAGAACGTTTGTCCCGAAAAATGTGATAAAATTCTTTTCTTATAAAACCAATAAATCTTTTCATATTATATTTTTAAACAGGAAGGCTAAAAGTCTTTCTTTAGCCATGAATGCAATCACTTTCATAAATTCAGATTCTTGAATTGTAGTTTTTAATAACGGTAAATTCAGTGATTTTAGATCTTTTTATTTATTCAATCTTTTTATGCTAGAGCCTTATTCCACATTTCTTGCTAATTTTAAAAATACCTCATTCATAGAATCAACTTTAAAATGCTTTTTTAGGTTTTTTGGAGTATCTAATGCTTCAATTTTACCATCAACCATTATCGAAACTCGATCACAATATTCTGCTTCATCCATATAATGAGTTGTAACAAAAATCGTAGTTCCTTTATAAGCTTGGCTGTATATCATTTCCCAAAATTGCCGTCTAGTTATAGGATCTACCCCTCCTGTTGGCTCATCGAGAAAGACGATTTTTGGTTCGTGTAATAAAGCTACAGAAAAAGAAAGTTTCTGTTTCCAGCCCAAAGGCAAGGAACCTACTAAACTGTTTATGATGGTTTCCAGTTGTAATTCTTTAACAAGCGATTCGGTTTTTGATTTTATTTCAGTTCTTGATAAACCATAAATTCCACCAAAAAACTGAATGTTTTCTTTAATGGTTAAATCGTCGTAAAGAGAGAATTTTTGACTCATATATCCGATATTTTTCTTCACCATTTCTGCTTTTTCTTTTACATCAAAACCTGCAACAGTTGCTTTGCCCGATGTAGGATTAGAAATTCCGATTAGCATTTTCATCGCCGTAGTTTTTCCAGCTCCGTTGGCTCCCAAAAAACCAAATATTTCACCTTTGTAAACATCAAAAGAAATGTTTTTAACAGCAGTGAAATCTCCAAATTTTTTTGTCAAATTTTGTACAGCAATTATTTTCTCTTTTTCCATTTTTTGGTTTAACCATTAAATTATAAATCCATAAAAACATCTTCAATAGTAACAATAGCTGTTTTTATTTCTATTTCAGTATGATTTTTATCCTTTAAATATTGAAGTAATTCCTCTAAATTAAACTTCATTTGCTTGTCGATATAATGAATGTATTCTCCAAAAGTATACACACTATATTGGCTTGGATAATTTTTTAAATCATGAATTAGTTTATGCCTGTTTTTTGTGGAAACATCATAAATTACTTTGTCATAATTTTTAGTGATGTTTTCTGGAGAATCAATTTTTAAAAGCAAACCATTCTGAATCAATGCAATTCGATCACATAAAGAAGCTTCATCCATATAAGGTGTTGAAACTAAAATAGTAATTCCTTTTTGTTGCAATCTTTTTAGCATTTCCCAAAATTCCTTTCTAGAAATGGGATCAACACCGGTAGTAGGTTCATCTAAAAAAAGGACTTTAGGCGCATGGATTAAAGCACAACACAAGGCTAATTTTTGTTTCATTCCGCCCGATAAAGCACCCGCTCTACGTTTTTTAAACGGTTCTATTTGAATATAAATTTCTTTTATGAGATCGTAATTTTCTTCGATAGAAGTTCCAAATAGGGTTGCAAAAAAGGTAAGGTTTTCTTCGACAGTTAAATCTTGATACAAAGAGAATTTACCAGGCATATAGCCCACGGAACTCCTTATAGATTTATAGTCTTTTATCACATCAAACCCCAATACAGAAGCATTTCCCTCATTTGCTTTTAATAGTGTGGTTAGAATTCGGAAGAGCGTTGTTTTTCCTGCACCATCTGGACCAATTAATCCAAATATTTCCCCTTTCTTAACTTCAAAAGAAACGTTTTCTACTGCTTTTTTAGTTTTGTAGGACTTTGATATGTTTTGGACTATGATGCTCATTATTTTACCAATAGAAAGTTGCTGTTTTCATAAGCGTCAACCCAATGTTTTATATTTGGCTCTATTTTTACATAATCACCTGGTTTTAAACTAATTTTTCTACCACTTTCATCTCCATAACTGCCACTTCCGGTAACACAAATTAGCAGAGCAGGGACTTTTGTAATGTGTTCTGATAGTTGTTTGTCTTTATTAATTTGTAAAGACATCACTTTATTCTCAGAGGGAGTAAATAAAAGTGCTGTTTGAACATCTTTTTGTTCGGTATGTAAATCTTTTAAATTCATCGTTTTTAATGGTACTACGGGAACCGATTTACAGCTGACCAAAACAAAAAGTGTGAGGATTATAATTGAATTTTTCATTTTTTTTTATTTAAATATTTAGGCTTTATTTTATCCACATTTCTGCCGGCATTCCAATTTTTAAACTGCCGTCATTTTTTACTTTTACTTTTACAGCATAAACTAGATTCACTCTTTCTTCTTTAGTTTGTATAATTTTTGGAGTAAATTCTGCTTGTGAAGCAATCCAGGAAATAGTTCCTTCATAAGATTTCATTTCGTTCAAACCATCAATTTTCACGAAAACTTCTTGTCCTATTTTGATTTGAGGTAATTGTTTTTCGCTTACAAATACACGTAAAGTCATTTCCGAAATATTCGCAATTTTATATAAAGGTTTTCCAAAAGCAGTTATTTCTCCAGCTTCTGCATACTTTGTTAAAACGGTTCCCTGTATTGGATTTATAATTTTGCATTTTTGAAGTTGATCATCTATTTTTTGAATTTGTACATCAATAGATTTTAAATCGCTAATGATAGGAGCATTTTGTGTACCAACACTTTTTATTTGCTCTTCAATTACCTTTACTTTTCCATCAATTTCATCTACTTGGCGCTTTGTTGCTGCATTTTCAGAAAACATATTATGTATTCTATTTTTCTCTATTTCTGTGGTTTTCAATTGTGCTATTAAAACATTTTTTTGAGAAAGCACATTCATTGATTTTGAGGAAACTGTAGTTTTAGAAGCAATCAATTGTTGTTTTGATAAATACAATTGTAAGGTATCAACTAAACCAACTTGTTTTTGAAATTCTATTAAATCTCCTTCTTCAAGATTTAAAAATTCAATTTTTCCATTTGCTTCAGAGGAAACAGTAATTTCTGTGGCTTCAAAATTCCCATAACCATCTGCTTTTTCATTATTTGTATTACAGGAAATTACTCCGGTAATAATTAAAATTAAAACGATTATTTTCTTCATTTTACTTTCTGTTTTTAGAGAATTTTTTATTTTCCATTGGTTATTTCGTAGCTTGATTTGGCTGCAGCCAATTGTACTTCGTGAGTTTTTAAACTATTTTTTGCTTCGTACAGATTGCTGAATTCATTTAGATATTCTGATGTGGTAATTACACCATTTTTCATTTGAGCATTGGCAGACGTAACAATTTTTTCACGAACATGAATTATATTGTTATCCAGTTCTAATAATTGTTTTGTTTTTCCTATTTCACTTTCTATCTCCCTCAATTGCATTTTATTATTCAATTCAAATGTTTCCTTTTCAGTTTCAATTATTTCTTTAGCGATATCTAAAGTTTTTAAATCTGTTTTATTTTTCCCCCAATCCAAAATAGTCCAATTTGCTTTTAAACCAGCAATATAAAAAGGTTGAAAAGAATTATCTAGCATATTAAGTCCTGGATTTCCATAACCTGCTTGCGCGAAAGCATTTATCTTAGGCAAGACTGATGTAGCTAAGGTTTTTTTGGAAAATTCTAATTGTTGTTTTTGTAAATTATAAAAAACGATTTCGGGTCTATTATTTCTATTGTTTTCTAAATTAGAATTAGGAACCAGAAGTATTGTTTGTGTATCTATTTTGGTGAAAGTTAGATCAGAAAGATTTTGTGTCATTTTTATTTTTTCAAAATCAATCTCTGTCAATTGTTGTTTTATTTTTAATAGTTCCGCTTCTAATATTAATTCTGAAGCAGGAAGTATAGCACCATATTTGACTCCCGATTTAACTTCTTGAACTTTAGATTGCAGCAGTTCCTTTTTAGATTTTAATAATTCACTTTTTTCTTGAAGTAATAAAATAGAGAAGTAATATTGATGGATGCGAGTTTTTAACTGATATAAACTCACTTCAATTTGTTGCTGTTGTGTTTTGGTTTGAGCTTGTTTTAACTCACTATTAGCTTCAATCATTCCGCCGTTATAAAGTAGCTGATTTATATCTAATGTCGCTCGATATTGATCTTTGTTTATAGGATTTACACCGGGCATTTTACTGGGAAATCCTATAACATCAGATTGGTACGTTGCTTGCGCATTGAGATCTATTTTGGGTAATTTTCCTTTAGTAATTGCATCAATTTCATAATTTGATTTTTGTTGCAATAATTCCTTTTGTTTTGCTAAAGGATAATTTTTTGTTGCTAAAGCATAACAATCCTCTAATGTCAATGTTTCTTGTGCATTTGAAATTATTGAAATCACGAATAGCAATATTAGTAGTATCCTTTTTTTCATGATTTATATTTTTATTGCATTAATAATAAAATTAGCTACATCAATTTTGCGATTTTGAATGATCTCATTGTATTTTTTTTTATCTACATTAATCAAAGCGGTTAGTAACGGTTCAGCAATAAATGGAAATACATTCAGTGACATGATATTAATAAATAATTGTTCCGCTTGAATTGGTATTATTATTTTTTTTTCGATTGCGTCGCTAACTTGTAATTTAAAAGTAGTTATTGAAGGAAAATTTTCTTGTAATCTTAATTTTTGAATGAATTCTGGATTTTTATTTAATTCTTGTATTACAAAATTGGGTAAGTAAGGATGTTTAATTACAAATGAGATATAGCTGTCTGTAAATTTTCTTATTTTATCAAATAAATCACTATCATCATTCAATACTTTATTTAATTGAGGAGCTAATAATGCAAAGGCACTTTTGAAAACAGCTTCAAAAAGCAATTGTTTGCTTCTGTAATAATAGTGCAATAAGGCTTTATTTATTTTTGCCTTATCTGCAATTTCTTGCATTCTTGCACCATCCATTCCTTTTTGCTGAAAAATCTCTTTGGCAGCATTTAATATTTCTATTTCCGTATTATCTGATTTCTCCTTAGCCATTATTCTTAATTATATGGTTTAACCATTCGGTTAACAAATATATAAAAAAATTGACTTAAAATGGAACTAAGTTTTTTTATTAATTACTTATTGTTATCAGTTAACAATTCTGTAAAAAACATTATTGCTTTGTTTTAAATTTTTGCAGTTTATTAATAGCCTCCAGAAATTCTATAAATTTATAAAGAATAGTAAATCCTATTTTTTAGAATGAATACTTATTATATTTACTTACTGTTTTTTAAAGCAAATAGTAAATCCGCTAAATTTACAACACCATAAGTAGACGAATAATCGGAAACTGCATAAGGTAAAATAAGACTATTGTTATGTATTATTGATCCACAAGAATAAACCACATTGGGCACATATCCTTCGCGTTCGTCCTCTAATGGTGATAATAAAGGTTCCTTAAGACGACCAATTTCTTTTGACGGATCCTCTAAATCAAACAAAGAAGCTCCAATACAATATCTTCTCATAGCGCCAACACCATGAGTAATGACCAACCATCCTTCGGTGGTCCAAAGTGGTGAACCACAATTTCCTATTTGTGTAAATTCCCAGGTATATTTAGGCTCTTGTATAATTACAGGATTGTTCCATTGAGTAGGTCTATCAGAAAACATTAAATAATTATTAACTCCGTCAATTCTAGAAAGCATCGCATATTTTCCTTTTATCTTTCTAGGAAACAAGGCTAAATTTTTATTTTGGGCTCCGGTCCCGTATAAAGGCATCACTCTAAAGGAATAAAAATCTTCAGTCGAAATTAGTTTTGGCAATATTACATGGCCATTATAAGCGGTATAAGTGGCCATAATACGTTCTGAATTATCATCATCTATGAATCGTACAAATCGAGCATCTTCAATTCCACGACTTTCGGATTCTGATATGGGAAAAATAACGCGTTCTGTAATATCAGAGTCATGTTTGAATTGTATATCGTAAAAAGAATCAGATAACCAAACTATCTCTTCGAGAGCAGTTTTTCTACTATGGCTTATTGATGGATCGTTTAAAGCGTCATTGAGTAAGTTTTGTAATATAGCATATTCAAATTCCTGAGGTAATTCCTGCATGATAGAATGTGAATACTTATCACTTATATTCATTTCTCGCAGTTTCATTAAGAAACGTTGTTTGTTATACAATGTTTTATGTTCTATTTCTGCTTTATCAATATGATTACCAATTTTCATTACTCTTAGTTCATTATTTTTATCGAGAATTCCTCTTCTAAAAACAATAGATGAAATATGACCTTCTCCGGTAGCTCGAAACGATATAATTACTCTTTTTTCTCCTTCTTCAAGATCGGATTGATCCAAATCTTCAATGATTGATGGATTAAAGAAAGCAGCAGATTCTAACGAGTATTCCATTGTACAATAGGACCCAATAAGCATTTTTCTTTCTTGTGTTAAAGTACTATAATCAATTTGCATAGCTTCTATAATACTTCTTATCTTTTCACAGTGAGAAAAAAATATTTTAGAAATATTTCGGTGTCTTCTCGCAAACTCTCGCAAGGTATGTTCTAAAGTATCAATAACTTGTTTTTCTGTGAGTAACATAATACGAGCTACCATATTTTGTGTACGCTCATCACCATTCATAAAATACCTTGCTACAACTCGTTTCGCATCAGGAGCGAAAATTATATCTTTTCGTATTACTGGAATTCGCATAAAATTATTTTTAGTGTATAATTTACTTTATTAAAATAAACAAGCTTTGCTAAATTAAAACAGCTCGTTTTTTAAAAGGAAAGAAGAAGAACCTATTGGCTGAATTAAATAATTTACTCTAACTTATTAATCGCTTTTATTAAATCCGTTAAAAGAAATAATTATTATAAAGATGATTTTTTTGCAGTCAAGCTAAAGTTTTAAACAAAAAGGTCTTATTTCAAATTTACAAAAAAAAATATAGGATTTATACTTTACATTCAATTTTACAAATTTTAAAATTTCACATTTCTAAAATTTAAATAGTATAAAATACACTAATAATTATGTAACAATCAAATTAGTAGTAATTTATAAATTTACAAAACAGATTTTTTTGTTATCTTTAGTATTCCTTTTTATACTAAACTTAAAATGAGTAAATAAGAATTTGTTGTTTTTGACAAAGAAAAGCTCATTAAAAATCAAAATAGTTTTTAAAAATTGTATTTGAATTTGACAAAATCAAAATCTTTTATAAAGACATTAATAAACTCTAAATTAATTAATATTTCATAAGCTTAAATAGAAATTAAGCATTATGTACAACATTATTTTTAAAGTTAACTAATTCAAGATTTATATAAATACTACTAATATAAAAATTAAGATTTTAATTCTTTATAGTATTTTCAAAATGAAGCATTAATAAAATATAAAAACATAAAGATGAAAACTTTATCTACAAAATCAAAAATTGTTTTTCTTTCGACATATCCTCCAACTCATTGTGGTATTGCAACTTTTACAGAAGATACCGTTCATGCCATTGATAAAATTTACGGCAAGAGTATTAGTTGTGAAATTTGCGAAATAACATTCAAAGGAGATGCTAATATAAACTCGGCTTATCATCTGCCCTCTCAAAATAAAGAAGCTTACAAAAAAGTGGCAGCAGAAATTAATAATGATCCAGATGTAAAATTGGTTCATATTCAGCATGAATTCGGATTATTCGGAGGTCAATATGGAGATTATCTTTTAGATTTTCTAGATGAAATTAATAAACCAATTGCATTCACATTCCATAGTGTTATTCCAAACCCTAACGAAACTTTGAAGTCAATTGTCCAATTGCTAATCAGCTACTCCGAAGCTATTTTTGTGATGACAAACAAATCCAAACAGATCTTAATGGAAGATTATGGTTTAGCTGAAACTAGTATTGCTTTTGTACCACACGGAACGCACTTAGTAGATTATGAAACTACTCTTGAAGCTAAGAAAAAATTTGATTTTGAAGACAGAATTATTCTATCCACTTTTGGGCTTTTAGGAGAAGGAAAAAGTATAGAAACGGGACTAAAAGCGCTTCCTGAAATAGTTAAACAATTTCCAAATGTTCTTTATTTAATTTTAGGGAGAACACATCCTAATACAATTGAAAATAATATAGATAAATATCGAAATTCGCTAGAGCAAATTGTAAAAGAACTGCATTTAGAAAATAATGTTCGATTTGTAAATGAATATTTAGAAGTAAATCAACTTTTAGATTATCTCAAAGCTACTGATGTCTATTTATTTACATCTAAAGATCCTAATCAAGCAGTTAGTGGTACATTTTCATATGCTATGAGTTGCTCTTGCCCTATTGTAGCAAGTAAAATTCCGCATACCATGGAGAGTTTAACCAGTGATGTCGGTATTTTAGTTGATATACAAAATGTAGAACAATTTGCAGCCGCTACTATCAAATTATTGGCAAATGAAAATTTAAGAAATCAAATGGCTCTGAATGCTTATGCAAAAACTACCAAGACTTCTTGGGAAAATACAGCATTAAAACATATCGAAGTATACCAAAGGATTTCAAAAGGGTTAAACCAAATTAAAATATCTTATCCTAAAATTAAAATGGATCATTTGAAGAAAATGACAACAGATATTGGAATGATACAGTTTTGTAAAATTTCAGATCCAGATTTAGATTCTGGATATACAGTAGATGATAATGCAAGGGCGTTAATTGCTATTTGCAAACACTATCAACTTACAGCAGAAAAAGACGATATAGCATACATGAAAATCTATATAAATTTCATACAAAAATGCCAAATGTCAAATGGGAATTTCATTAATTATGTAGATAAAAACAATAAAATTGAGGCTAGAAATAGTGATGAAAATTTAGAAGATGCAAATGGTAGAGCTATATGGGCTCTTGGTTATTTTCTTACTCTGGCACCATCAAAAGATCTTGAATTTCTAACTGAGAAAGCTACTGAATGCTTGAAAAAAGTAAAAGACAATTCAGAAAAATATAATTCTCCTAGAGCTATTGCTTTCGCCATTAAAGGGTTTTATTATTGGTATAGTGTTTTTCCTTCGTTACCATTAAAAAATACAATTGAAATTTTGGCTCAAAAGATACAAGCGATGTATAGCTCTGTTAGTTCACCAGATTGGAATTGGTTTGAACATAAGTTAACCTATGCGAATAGTATTCTTCCTGAAGCGCTATTATTGTCATATTTGATCACAGCAGAAGAAAAAACTAAAGAAATTGCAATAGAATCTATGAATTTTTTAATTGATAAAATGTTCCTAGATGGTCAATTCAAAATCATTAGTAATGATGGATGGCATGAGAAAGGAGTTGTTCCTAATAGCTATGGCGAACAACCTATAGAAGCATGTTATATGATGCATGCATTGAATTTGTTTTATAAAACTATTGGCAATACAGAATACAAAGTATATATGAAGATAGCTTTTGATTGGTTTTTAGGAAAGAATCACTTAGGTCATATAATGTATAATCCTATTACTGGCGGATGTTATGATGGTTTAGAAGAGAATAATGTAAATTTAAATCAAGGAGCTGAATCAACCGTTTGCTATCTATCCGCACGATTATTAATAGAAAGTTATACTTCTAAAGGAAGGAATTCTGGATTATCAAATACCTTAAAAATGGATAAATATAAATATCCTTTGGATAAATTTCAAGAAAAATTGAATGCTAAAAATAGAGATATTAATAATAAAACAAAAAATAAAATACAATTTTAATAGCAGTGAGAAGTAATTAAACCAATAATTGAACTTTAGAGTTTCCACCACTTTTTAAGTTGACCGCAAAATCTTACAAGTAAATTTTAATAAATTAAAAATAAAAAAAAACTTCAATTAGCAAAGCCAATTGAAGTTTTAGTACTCAGAGCGGGACTTGAACCCGCACGAACATTGCTGTTCACTGGATTTTAAGTCCAGCGTGTCTACCAATTTCACCATCCGAGCAATTAGTAGTGGTACCTCCAGGGATCGAACCAGGGACACATGGATTTTCAGTCCATTGCTCTACCATCTGAGCTAAGGTACCTTAATTTATAAAATTATAATAAGGAATAAAAAACCCTGATTATTTACAATCAGGGTTTTTAAAGAAAGGCGACGACATACTCTCCCACATAACTGCAGTACCATCTGCGCAGGCGGGCTTAACTACTCTGTTCGGGATGGGAAGAGGTGAGCCCCGCCGCAATAACCACCTTAAGGTC
>NZ_JAGFBU010000007.1 GCF_017948675.1 Flavobacterium flabelliforme | reverse complement strand
GGAACGGTAAATGGCGATGTGATTGACTATACGTTAAGCACTACCGCTACGACCACTTCAGCAGTAGGAAGCTATCCAATTGCAGTGGCTTTAGGCAGTAATCCAAACTATACGGTAAGCACAACAGACGCTCTATTAACGGTAACACCAAAAGCGATCAACGTGAGTGTGGTAGCCGATAATAAAACCAAAGTATACGGAGACGCGAACCCAGCGTTAACCGCTGTGGTAACCGGAACGGTAAATGGCGATGTGATTGACTATACGTTAAGCACTACCGCTACGACGACTTCAGCAGTAGGAAGCTATCCAATTGCAGTGGCTTTAGGCAGTAATCCAAACTATACGGTAAGCACAACAGACGCGCTATTAACGGTAACACCAAAAGCGATCAACGTGAGTGTGGTAGCCGATAATAAAACCAAAGTATACGGAGACGCGAACCCAGTGTTAACCGCTGTGGTAACCGGAACGGTAAATGGCGATGTGATTGACTATACGTTAAGCACCACCGCTACGACGACTTCAGCAGTAGGAAGCTATCCAATTGCAGTGGCTTTAGGCAGTAATCCAAACTATACAATTATTACTACTAATGCCATTTTGACTGTTATTAAGAAACCAAGTATTGCACTTGTTAAAACAGGCGTTTTTATGGATGATAATAATGATGGTTTTGCACAAGTTGGTGAAAAAATAATGTATACTTTTTCAGTTACTAATACTGGAGATATGACTGTAAATTCGATCAATGTTACTGATGCAATGGTAGGTTTGATAGTTTCTAATACTATGATTCCATCTCTTGCTGGAGGTATGACAGACAATTCTATTACAGGAATCTATGTATTAACTCAAACTGATATTGATGCTGGTCAAGTAACGAATACTGCTGTTGTAAAAGGTAAAGATCCTAAAGGAAATGAGGTAATAGATATATCTGGTACTGATCTAAATAATGATACACCAACAATTACTTTCTTAACTCAAAAGGGAAGTGTTGCAATTACAAAAGATGGAGTATATGTTGACAGTGATAATAACGGAGTAGTGAATGTTGGTGATAAGATAAGATATAATTTTGTTGTAACGAATACTGGTAACGTGACATTAACAAATGTAACGGTCAGCGATCCTTTACCAGGAGTAATACTATCTGGAGCTCCTATAAATTTAAATATAGGTACTTCTAATTCTACTAATTTTGTAGGAACCTATTCTATAACTCAAGCTGATATAGATAATGGTGTTGTTTACAATTTAGCTAGTGTTACGGGTACAACTCCATTTGGTAGTAAAGTAACAGCTAGTTCTACTGATCCAAATCCTTGTACGGATTGTTCTCCAAAACCAAACTGTACTGATTGTACTATCACTTTGTTAACGCAAACTCCTAATTTGAAAGTAATAAAAACAGCTTCTACAACGGGGTATAGTTTAGTAGGTGATACAATCAGCTATACTATAGAAGTGAAAAATACTGGTAATACAACTCTTTATCGAGTTGTTGTAACTGATCCATTGACAGGTCTAAATACTACTATTGCTAGTTTATCTCCAGGTATTTCTAAGTTGTTTAACGAAAATTATTCAGTAACTAAAGCAGACTTGGTGAACAATTCAGTAACCAATACAGCTACTGCTAGTGGATTAACTCCAGGGAACATTACAATTAGTGCTACAGATTCAGTGGTAATTGATAAATCATTAGTATTAGGTTGTGGAAGCATAGTAGTTCACAATGCTTTTTCTCCAAATGGTGATAATATAAATGATGTTTTTGTAATCGACAACATTGATAGTAAAGAATGTTACCCTGAAAATAGTGTCGAAATATACAACCGTTGGGGAGTATTGGTTTTTGAAACTAAAAATTATGACAATAAAACTAATAATTTTGAAGGTATATCAAGAGGAAGAACAACTCTAAGTCAGTCTGAAGGACTACCTACAGGAACTTATTTTTACATTTTAAATTACACTTTCGTAGACGGAAATGGAGATCTTCGAAATAATAAAATGGATGGATATTTATATCTTACTAAATAATTTTAATTCCTGAGGATAATCAATTGTCCTCAGGATAAAAATATAATTTTATTTAGGATTACAGTATTAACATTTAGCTAAACGACTCGTTTTTTAATAGAATAGTGTCGTAATAAAAAACCTACTATGAAAAAGAATTTTTTTTTAATTATTTTGATGTCTACAGCTTTTACTAGTTTTGCCCAACAGGATGCTCAGTATACACAATATATGTATAATACCATAAATGTAAATCCAGCTTATGCCGGATCAAGAGGTGTCATGAGTATTTTTGCTTTGCATCGAACGCAATGGGTAGGGTTAGATGGTGCACCAATTACAAATGTAGCTTCAATAAATACACCAATAAGTGATAGTAGAGTGGGACTAGGTGTTTCTTTTGTCAATGACAAGATTGGACCTACTAATGAAAATACTCTTTCTGCGGATCTATCGTACACAGTTCCTATGTCTGAGAATTATAAACTTTCGTTTGGTATAAAAGGGACAGCAAATTTGTTTAATCTTGATATTTCAAAATTAAATCCAGTTGATATTGATCCTTCAATACAAAATGTAGAGAATAAATTTTCTCCCAATGTTGGTGCAGGTATTTACTTGCATTCAGACAAGGCTTATGTTGGATTTTCGGTTCCAAATTTTATTGAATCGAATCGTTATGATGATAATGAAGTAGCCATTTTTAAAGAGAAAATAAATTACTATTTGATGGCAGGTTATGTGATCGATTTAAGTAGTGAAGTGAAATTTAAACCTGCTGTTCTTTCTAAATTAGTTATTGGTTCACCTCTTCAGGTAGATATTTCAGGAAATTTTTTATTTAGTGAAAAATTCACCGTTGGTGTTGCCTATAGATGGAGTGCAGCTTTGAGTGGTATGGTTGGATTTCAGGTTTCTGATGGCATATATATAGGTTATGGTTATGATAGAGAAACCACAAAACTAAACAACTATAACTCTGGTTCACACGAAATATTTTTGCGATTTGAATTGTTCAGTCGTCAGTCTCGAATAGTATCACCTAGATTCTTCTAAAAATCATGATAATGAAATCAAAGATTCCAAAAAGCCAATTAAGTACTACTAAAGATTTACATAAAAGTAGCTTTGTATCGCTAATGATAGTGTTATTAACTTCAACAGGTATGTTTGCGCAATCGTCTAAAGAGACTAAAGCAGATGATCAATACGAGAAGTTAGCGTATGTAGATGCTATTCAAACTTATGAGAGAATTGCTGTTAAGGGATATAAATCTCAAGATATGTTACAAAAACTAGCAGATTCATATTATTTCAAAGCAGATTTAGATAACGCTGCAAAATGGTATAAAGAATTATTTGCTTTCGCAAAAGATATTGCTCCGGAATATTATTATCGCTATTCACAATGTTTGAAAGCCATAAAAGAGTATAAGAAAGCAGATGAAATGTTAGCAATGTTTAACCAAAAAAGTGGAAATGATTTAAGAGCAAATCTTGCGAGTTCTCAAAAAAATTACCTTGCAGAAATTAAGAAAAATTCAGGAAATTATACTATCGAAAATGCCGGTATTAACTCTGAATATTCAGATTATGGAAGTGCCTATTATGGTAATAAATTAATTTTTGCTTCAGCTAGAGATACCAGCGGATTAAGAAACATGAAGCATACCTGGACAGGTGAAGGTTTTACTAACTTATATGAATCTGATATCGACAATCAGGGTGTTTTGTCTACTCCAAAAAGATTTGGAAAAAAATTAAATTCTAAATTTCATGAATCTACACCCATTTTTACAAAAGATGGAAAAACGGTTTATTTTACAAGAAATAATTTCCTAAACGGAAAAAAAGGGAAAGATTCGGCTAGGATAACTTTGTTAAAATTGTATAAAGCGAATTTAGATGGCGATAAATGGTCAAACATTACTGAATTACCATTTAATAGTAATGAATATAGTGTAGCTCATCCTGCTCTTAGTGGAGATGAAAAGACTTTATATTTTGCATCAAACATGCCTGGAACATTGGGTCAGTCTGATTTGTTTAAAGTTGAAATCAAATCTGATGGTAGCTTTGGTAAACCTGAAAATTTAGGCAAAGGAATAAATACAGAAGGAAGAGAAACTTTTCCTATGGTCACTTCTACAGGCGAATTATATTTTGCCTCTGATGGTCATCCCGGATTAGGTGGATTGGATATTTTTGTATCAAAAATAGATTCGGATGGAACTTATAAAAATGTTCAGAATGTTGGAGAACCATTAAATAGTTCTAAAGATGATTTTGGTTTTTTAATTAATGAGGTAACACGTAATGGATACTTCACCTCTAACAGAGAAGGTGGAAAAGGGGGTGATGATATATACAAATTAATAGAAATTAAAAAAGCAGTATGTGAGCAAATGTTAGTAGGGATTGTTACTGACAAAGAAACTAATTTACCTCTAGCAAATACAGTAGTAACTTTATTAGACGCCAATTTCAAACTATTAAAAGAATATACTACAGCTTTAGACGGTAAATTTGACTTTGGGCAAGTTACATGTGATTCAAAATTTTATATAAAAACAGAAAAAGAAACTTATACAATTATCGAAACCACAGTAAGTATTCCAAATGAATCTGGAAAAACTTTTATTACCATTGCTCTTGATAAATCTGTAAAAGCAGTTAAAGAAGGTGACGATTTATTTAAAATGATAGGTTTAAATAGTATTTATTTCGATTTAGATAAATCATTTATTCGTAAAGATGCAACTGTAGAATTAGCAAAAATCCTTGATGTTTTAGAGCAAAACCCTTCTATGGAAATTGATATCCGCTCTCACACAGATTGTCGTCAGACTGCCAAATATAATTTAGCTTTATCTGAAAGAAGAGCTAAATCGACAATGGAATGGTTGGTGAAAAAAGGTATAAATAAATCTAGATTATCAAGTAAAGGATATGGAGAATCACAATTGGTTAATGATTGTGGTTGTGAACCAACTAGTAATTCAAATTGTACTGAAGAGCAACACCAAGCCAATAGACGTAGTGAGTTTATTGTTAAGGCTAAGAAAAAGTAACACTATTATATCTATATAATATAAAAACTTTCAACTTTATTAATGTCAGTGGTTAGATCAATTTGTTAATTAAATACAGACATATTCCTAAAAAGGTTTAAGTTGAAAAAAAAGGCTTCGATTTTATATCGGAGCCTTTTTATTATGAAATTTATCCAGTTATAATTAGCCATATCTAATAGTACTTTTATGTAAGATGAATATTTATAAAAGTTCAAGAAAAACAACTGATTTAAATAAAATAGGAATTTAAGTTTCTATTATTTGAACTTTAATTCCCAAGACAAAGCAAGAGAATAAATCCAAAAGAAATTTCCTTGGTCAAAAATAATTTCTTGATGTGCTACTCCAAATTGTGCTCCCCAAGCATTTTGTTTATTAGTTGTCGTAAAGTAATAACCAACATTTAACTTTTGGGACTCAAGATTTACTATCGCTGCGTCATTTGGGTTAAATTGAAATTGATTAATTTCTGGAGAGAATCCCATTCCAATAGAAATGCCTAAATAATTATCAGCATCACTTCGATATTTTCTATAAGTTAAGGTTCCAGATTTACTAGTTCCTGTGTCACCTGGAGTAAAATAAGGGCGAAAAGACCAATAACTATTTCCTGTATACCAGCCCAACGATCCAGTAAAAATGTTTGTGGTAGATGAATATTTTAAGGTTCTAAATCCAAGTGAAATCTCAAAACTTTTAGGCAATGATTGGTACAACTCAGCACCATATTTTAAATCTGGAAATAGAAATGAATTTGCTATTCCAACATTTACATAAGCATATAATCCTTTTCTAATTTTAGGATATAAATCAACTTCAAACTGTGCTCCGTTTTCACCAAAGCGCCTATTTATATTTACCTTTGGGGTAATACTTCCATATTTCGTTTGTCTGCTATATTTTAAGGAATAATATTGCATCGGATCAAAAACAGAGGAATACAGATCGACAGCCGCATTAATACCGATACTATTTTTTCTAAGTAATTTATCTAAAGACATTTTGAAATCTTTAGCTTTTTGATCCTCGGGATTTTTATCTAAAACCGCTTCAATTGTTACTAATGCCTCTAATGGATCATTAGTATTTTCTTGAGCGCTTGCTTTTAGATAAAGTAATTCTGAGTCATTTGGAAATAGTTTCAAAGCATTATTAGTCATATCTAATGCCGCATAAGGCAAGTCTGCCCACAATTCATTTTTTATAGCAGCAATCCAAGTATCTTTACTGCTTGAATCTTTTTCTAAAATTGAAGCAAATAATTTTCTTGCTTTTTTATAATCACTATCCCAAGAATATGTTGTTGCCAAAAAGGTATTAATTTCATGGTAATTAGGATATTTACTCAAAATATTTAGCAACGTATCTTGCGCTTGTTTGCGTTGCTGGTTAAAGGCTAAATTTCGAGCAGTTTGAAATGAAGTATCAGGATTTCCATGATACTCATTCTGTTGTCCACGTACTATTATTGAAGTAAAGAACAAAAATGTAAGAGACAGTTTTATATTTATTTTCGATATCATTTCTTAAGATTTTTTTTAAAATTTAAATATTCTTTATTTTCAGGATAAAGTATTAAAAGGCTATCTATTATTCTTTTAGAATCCTTTAAATTACGATTTCTTTTGTATGCTTGACCCAATTTAAATCCAATTTCTGGATTGTTAATCTGATTACTCAAAGCCTTTTTACCTATTGCTATTCCTTTCTTATTTTGTCCAGACCACCAATAAATGTCCATTACAGCCAAATAGGAATCTCCATAAAAAGGAGTTCTATTGATGACTTCAAGCAATTCTTTTTCTGAATTTTTATAGTCACCTTCCCAAGCCAGTATTCTGCCTTTCAGAGTTCTTACATCACCATAATTAGGCATGTCATTTAATATATAATTACACAACAATTTTGCTGATTTACGTTCTTTTTTGAAAGCTAATTCTCTAGCCAAAAAGAAAATTTGATCATGATCAAGTCCTTTTGTTAATTTTTTAATGTTTGCCATTTCGGCATCAGTAAATTCATAAGCAGGCTTGTTAAAGTTAGAAGTTGTACTTGTAATTTTATCTTTTGTGGTTAAGTATGAATTTAATTTTTTAAAATTAGAAAAGGAATTGCTAATCGTTTCTCTAATACCATCGTTAGTTTCGCTAATGTTGAAATTTTCATCGATTTTAAACAAAGTTCCGTCAGAATAAAAGTATTCTTTGTAGATATAATCATTTATACTTCCCTTATAGCGCATTAATGCAATATTATGAACATTTCTAAATTGTCTAACAGTATCTAATCCTTGAGCAATCCAATCTGTTTTTTTTAACTTATTAATATTGTAGTTATTAGTTAAAAAAGAAACTAAACTTGGGGTTACATCTGTATGCGAAGAAATTGATTTTATAATAGCTGTTTTTTTTAATAATGGACTAAAAATGTAAAAAGGCACATGAAAACGAGACAAATTATCTTTTTGAGGTACTGGAATTAATCGATGATCTCCTGTAATTACAAAAATAGTATTTTTATAATCGGCTCTTTTAGAATAAGCTTGCATGAAGTCTTTTAGAGAATGATCAGTGTATAATAAACAAGCTAATATATCTTTATAATCTTTTATTTTACTTTTTTCGGAGCTGGTCTTTGTATTAAGAATGTCTTCTACTTTAGTCAAATATTCCTTTTTTGTTGGAAAATCAAACGGTTCATGATTGGTAAGTGTCATGATAATATCCAACCGCGGTTGTTTATCGTCTTTGAGTTCTGATAAAGTTTTTTTATATATTTCAGCATCTGGATAACCCCACGAAAATCCGCCAGAATTTGCTTTTGTCATTGTATATCCTGGACCAAATTTATTAATATCAATAATTTTGTCAATTCCATTATATTCTAAAAAATTACTTTTTCTATCAAATGTAGATTCGTCACCACAATAATAATTGGTTGCGTACCCATTTGATTTCAAAATACTAATCAACGAATTGTGTTTAGGAAGGGGATTTAATTCCATAAAACCATTTTCCCCAAAAGGTAGAGATCCCATTAATGACGGAAGAGCACCAAAAGTACGGCCTGCATTACTCACGAAGTTGCTCCAATAAATAGATTTTTTAGTCAAGGAATCCAAATAAGGAGTAAAGCCACTATATTCTCCATCATCTGTAAAATCTCTACCTAGTCCTTCAATAATAATGAATACAATATTTGGACTTTGTTCTTTATTAATTGTAAAAAAAGAACCTAATACATCCTTGTTCATTTCAGCATTTTCATCTAAAGGGAATTCTTTTTTAAATGATATATTTCCTTCTGTAGCGTTGGCATTATCATTTTTTGCTCTTATTATATCGCTAACTAAGAAATTTAATTTATTTTGAGTGATGGTTTTTTTAGTACCGGGAATTATTAAATTCAGTAAGCCAATAATTAATAGAACTAAGAGTATTATTTTATAATTTATTTTACTTCCTAAAAAATGGAGTAATCGAATAATTCCTATGTAAAAAAGAGGCAAAATTATAAAAGGTAAAAAAGTCAAAAACGATATCGATAGAGATGCTGTAACCGTGGTGTACATATCATTAAAAGAATATCCTAAAAGGTCGGCTCCAAGATTGAGGTGAGTAGTTATACTATAGCCTATCAAGGCCATTTGCACGATAGCAATTATACAAAACAAAATTTTTACAACAACTACTCCTAACTTACTACTAATAATTTGTAATAGTAGGAAAAGCGGCAAAAACACTAAACCAATTAGTATTGCTGTAAAAAAATCATTCAATAGTTTATAGCCAAAAAGCGCTGCATCAAAATTTTTAAAAATTTCAATGAAACTCAAAAGACAAAATATAAGTAGTAAGGAAACGGTCGAATAGAGGTAATCTAATAAACCGTTTTTATAATTAAATTTAATATTCATTTAGCTGTTATTTATGCTTTTGTCATTCCTTTTCGTGTCATCTCTCCCCATTTCTTTTTTTTGTTAAAATAGTAATCTATATTTCCTCTAATTGCTGCATATAAAATAAAGGGATGATTGACTAAAGGCTCTAGAAAAGCAATAAGTAGTAATCGAAATCCTGTTCCCTTTTTCTTATATTGATGATAGGTTAATTCCTCTGTAATTAAAGCAATCAACGAAAAGAAAACGGTGAATAAATAGGCTAAAACAATAAAAGAAAATGCATAATCCCATCTTATTTTATTGCTTATAACTAGTATGGCAAAATAGAGAATACCCACAAATTCTACCACGGGAGCCATTCTCTCGAAAAAAAACCAGTACGGATAACTTAAAACCCCTAAAGTTTTATACTTTGGATTAAAACCAATTTTTCTATGTTTTTTTAGAGTTTCAATAGTACCACGAGTCCATCTGTTTCTCTGTGAAATAAATATTTTATAATTGTCTGGTGCTTCTGTCCAGCACAACGGATCTGGAATATAGGCGACTTTATATTTTTTATTTTGTTCCTCCATATAGCCTCTCATGCGCACCACTAGCTCCATGTCTTCACCTACCGTATTCTTATCATAACCACCCACTTGTATGGCAATTTTTTTGTCAAACAAACCAAAAGCTCCAGAAATTACTAAAAGTCCATTAAGTCTGCTCCAAGCCATTCTGCCTAATAAAAAAGCGCGAATATATTCTAGAATTTGTCCTTGTTCGATTAGTTTTTTTGGAAAATTCACATCATGTAATTTCCCATCTTTAACGATGCAGGAATTTGAAATTCTGATAACACCGCCTGCTGCAATTACTTTTTTATCAGTAATTTCAAGAAAAGGTTTTATCATTTTTTGAAGAGAGTCTTCTAGTAACAAACAATCAACATCAATACAAGCAACATATTTACTATTGCTTATATTTAAACCCATATTCAAAGCATCCGATTTTCCACCATTTTCTTTATCGACTACAATTAATTTTTCAAATGCAGGATTTGTCGATTTGTAAATTCCCTTTCTAAGCGGTTGCGTCACGATTTGTTCATTCATTAAGTAATCTACAGGTACAAGATTATAGACGGTAATTAATTTTTCTAAACTATCATCTTTGCTTCCGTCATTAATTATAATTACATCATAATTTACATAATGGTTGGACAATAATGAGCGCACATTTTCGACAATATTTAAACTTTCGTTATAAGCAGGAGCAATTATCGAAATGGAAGGCGAAATAGTAGAGGACATGATTTCCTTATAGTTTACAAAGCTATTTTTGTGTTTATACTCGATTGTTTCTATTGCCGAAATAGTAGCTAATACAAGATAAGATAGAATTGCACATATGCTATAAATGAAAAACAAGTATTGTATAATATCAATAATAATTTGCGTTATCATAATTAATTATTTTCTAAAAAATTAATAATTTTTAAAAAATCAGGATCAGGAAACTCTACTTTAAGCTTGGTAAATTTATCCTTATTAAGTATTTTTAAAATTTTTAAGCTAGAAACTTTAATTTCAAATACTTCAGAATGAATGAAATTTATAATAAATGATTCATCACTTTTTTCATAAAGATTTTCCATCATTTTAAAAAAAGCAATTTGTTCCTCTAAAGTACGTTTTTCAATATTTTCCTTTAATATTTCTTTAGCCTCAATCACATCTAAATAGTTAAGGACTTGAATAGATTCTAATCTTACTTTTTTATTAATATGATTAAGCAGATTAATGATTTCTTCTTTGCATTCAAATTGATTGTATATTTTAGCTAATTTCAAAGCAAAAAACACAACTGATTTATTGTTAGAACGCAACCATAATTTAATATTTGAAATGTTCTTACTTTCTAATCTTTCTAGAACTCCCAACAATTGTATTTGATCCCATTCTGAAAGCGGAGTTTCTAAAAGTTCTAAGAATTTTAAACCTTCAAAATGAAATAAACTAACCATGTAGAGTTGCATTTCTTTTCGCACTTCTCTTCTAGGATGGTTAATATGAAGAATAACCTGATCGTATGCTTCTTTTATGTGAAATTGTTTTAATTCTCTTATTCCTTTGGCTATTACATACCACTTTTTATGGTTCAATCGGTTCAAAGCATATTGCATAAGACCACTATGAAAATAGAGTGTCTGAATAGATTCTGCAATTTCACCGGAAATTTCATTTTTTAATTTGATCAATACTGAAATTAATATTTTTCTTTTGTATGATTCGCTCGTTGATCTTTTTAACTGATTGATAATAACTTGTTGTTCTGGACTAATAATTTCTTGCTCATTTCCAGAATATAAATAGTTGATAAGATACGATTCATATTTTTGTTCATACAGTGCTACCGTTCTTTCTTGTTTTCTCAAATGCTTTCTTAAATATCTAAAATAAAAAGTAAGCGGAATAATTACAACCATGAAAAACGCTGACATTATCCAGGTAACTTGAATAATTAGCGAAGATTCGTTAATGTAATTAAAAAGAGATTGATGTATACTCATAGGACAACTTGGCACTGTTTATCAGTTGTATTAACGAAGTAATTTTTTTACTCTAATTATTAATTCATTTGGACTTAAAGGTTTACTCATAAAATCAGTTGCACCCAAATCAAATGCTTTCAATACAATTTCTTCTTGACCTGCTGCTGAAAAAACAATAATAGGAGTAGAGCGCTTTAATTTATTTCGCACATAACTAATTAATTCTAATCCACTAATAAAAGGCATCATAATATCAGTCAAAATTATATGTGGTTCTTGATCCTCAATCAAATCAATTGCTTCTTTTCCATTTGTTGCTGTCAGTATAGTATAGCCCTCTTTTTGCAATCTAAACTTCAGCAATAACAAAAAAACAGAATTGTCTTCTGCTATCAAAACTTTTTTATTAGTGTTCATATTAGTTTTGTATTTTCTGTAGGAGAGTTATTATTTTACACCCTTTTTACTTAGGTGTTTTTGGTAAATTATATCCGTTTAGGTTGTAATTTTAACATTAGTTAATCCATCAACGATTCAATCTATACTTTATTTTATAATTGAGTTTGTTTATAATTAATTTAACATTGAAAGGCATTTTACATACGTAAAATTAGTAGCAGCGGTTTAGTATTTTTACAACAAACATTTATTTGATACAATTAAGCATTTTTTAAATTTTAATTTTTTAGATATTACTTTTAAGAATGCAACGGAGATTATAAATTATTGTATTTATTTAATATTTATTAGCCTTTTTTTTAAGCCTTTAGAATCTCTTATATTTCATTGAAAACAGTTTAATAGAATGTTGAATTAAACCCAATAAATAGAAACGCAAGAATCAAATGAAAATTGAATAAAATTGAGTCGTAGTAAATTTACAAAGACCTCTTAAAGCGCATTAATCTCTTTCTTAAATCGAAGTTTATAAGAATGTTTTTTTTGCTAAGACAGAAGTAGGTTTTCATGTTTTACAATATTTAGATAAAATTTTAATATTTGAAGTGCATAAAAGGGTATTGGGATTTTACTACTTTTATTGTTGTCTAAATATAAAGATAATATTAATAAGAATTATAAAATAAGCCTTAGAATACTAGAAACCTTCAAAAACACCCAATCCAAAAAGAGCAAAGTCGTATTTTACAGGATCAATACGATCTAATTTCCGAAGTGCTAGATCCAATTCGCTTACTGCTTTTCCGTCATTTTGTTTGCGAGTGAGCAAACCTAGTTTTCGAGCCACATTTCCAGAATGTACATCTAAAGGACAGGACAGCGCGGCGGGAGAAATGTTTTTCCATATTCCTAAGTCTACTCCTTTATTGTCTTGGCGAATCATCCACCGTAAATACATATTAATTCTTTTTGCTGCCGAATTGTTCAGTGGATCTGAAATGTGTTTTTGAGTTCTATTTTGGTGTGGAATCTCAAAAAACAATTTTTTGAATTCATGGATGCTTTTTTGCATGGAATCCTTTTCTTGATGTGTGCTAAAAACGGCTTCTAAACCACCATGATTTTGGTAAATATGTTTTAAACTTCTAATGAAGCAAGAAAAATCAGCTCCGTTAAAAGTGCGATGTACAAAAGCATCTAAAGCCTCTAAATTATCTTGACTATGAGACATTACAAAATCATACGGAGCATTTCCCATCAAATCCATCATTCGATGCGAATTTTTAATTATCATTTTACGATTTCCCCAAGCAATAGTAGCACTCAGAAAACCAGCAATTTCTACATCTTCTTTTTGTGAAAATAAATGTGGAATTTGCACGGGATCACTTTCTATAAAATCAAGTGTGTTGTACTGATGTACTTTTTCGTCTAAAAAATCTTTAAGCTCCGATTGTGTCATTGTTAGAATTTAGTTAGCGAGAAATAAATAGTGTTTCAACTTTTAGAAACCTAATTGCTTATTTGTCCGTCAACCATTATTAATTTTCTATCAGCCATATTTGCTAAATCTTCATTGTGTGTTACAATCACAAAAGTTTGTCCCAATTCATCTCTTAACTTAAAAAATAATTGGTGCAAGTTTTCCGCCGAAGCAGTGTCTAGATTTCCAGATGGTTCATCCGCAAAAATGATGGCGGGTTTATTAATTAAAGCTCTCGCTACAGCCACACGTTGTTGCTCACCACCAGATAATTCATTGGGTTTGTGATTAATTCTATGAGAAAGTCCAAGATACTCTAACAATTTTTTGGCTTCTATTTCTGTTTCATTTTTAGGTTTATTGGCAATAAACGCAGGAATACATACATTCTCTAAAGCAGTAAATTCAGGGAGCAATTGATGAAACTGAAAAATAAAACCTAAATTAAGATTTCTAAATTTTGATAACGTCTTATCATTCATCGTTAGAATATCTTCATTGTTAATTCGTAATTCGATGCCACTTTCTGCAGTTGGTTTGTCCAAGGTTCCAAGGATTTGCAAAAGAGTCGTTTTACCTGCTCCGGATGCGCCAACTATAGAAACAATTTCCCCTTTTTGAATATGTAAATCCACTCCTTTTAGAACATGAAGTTGATCGTAATATTTATGTAGATTTTTAGTCTGTATCATTTTTAAACTATTTATACAAAGAAACAAAGATTTTAATGATTATGAATTTCATCACCTACTATTTTACTTTGACAAACTATAAACTTTAGTTAATGAAACCTAAATCATCTTAATTATTGAATAAATTTGGAGATAGAACACAAATTATGAAAAAAATAATTGGAACTTTTTTGGCATTAGTTTCACTTTCATCTTGTGCTAAACAAAAGAATATTTTAGTGCCAAAAAGTATAGAATCAAAAAATATGGAAACAAAAGATAGAATGGAAGTAGCAACATTTGCGGGTGGTTGTTTCTGGTGTACAGAAGCAGTATTTTTAGAGTTAAGTGGTGTAAAAAGTGTTGTTTCGGGTTACATCGGTGGCAAAACGCTAAATCCTACATATAAAGAAATTAGTAATGGCGACACAGGTCATGCCGAAGCGATCGAAATCACCTTTGATCCTGCGAAAATATCATTTGGTGAACTATTAGAAATCTTTTTTGCTACCCACGATCCAACGACTTTAAATCGACAAGGAAATGATATAGGCACACAATACCGTAGTGAGATATTTTACAACAATCCCGATCAAAAACAATTGTCAGAGGATTATATTGCTTTGATGACCACTGAAAATACTTTTGGAAAACCAATAGTCACTAAAATTACTCCGGCAAGCACTTTTTATGTAGCCGAAGAGTATCATCAAAATTATTACAATCAAAATAAAACCCAAGGATATTGCAGTTATGTAATTACTCCTAAAATTGATAAATTAAAAAAATTGTATCAAGAGAAACTCAAAAAATAATTGGCATTAGTTTTGTTAGTTGTTCTGTGAAATTTTAAAATAAATATGAGAGAACAAACACAATTTATCGCAGTTGATAATAAAAAGAGAGATCTAGTTTTGGGAATTCTATTTGATGCTATTGGAATGCTGTCATTTACAGTTCCTTTAATTGGAGAATTTTCAGATGTGATTTGGGCACCTTTAGCCGGTTTTTTAATGACCTGGATGTATAAAGGAACTATCGGGAAAGTGGGAGGGACTATCGCATTTCTTGAGGAGATATTACCATTTACTGATTTTATCCCTACGTTTACATTAACTTGGATTTACAACTATCTAATAAAAAAATAAAACGCACAATAATTAGAGCGTTTTTTTATTCTTTAAAAAGAAATCCTAAACCCATTCGTTTTAGCATTTTTTTTTCAAAAGCCCAAAAAAATTGGAATTGACCAAATAAAAAACCAATTGTTATTAGAAGCACTTGATAGATAGGAAAGATTAAAAGCAAGCGAATAGGGGTAAACCAGTACCCTAAATCTTCATGATTAATTCCCAGCCATATACAAAAAGGTTTTGACAACCATGCCGAAGCTGATCCTGTAATCGCAAAAACAATAAATATTATTGTAAGTTGTAAATTGGTTTCAATTCCCCAACGCTTTTTTAAATTGTTCATCTTTATTTATAATGAATACAAATATAAGAAGATTATCGTAAGGGTACGTAGCCAAAAAGTTTTTGTTTATAGGTATTTTGAAAATAAACCATATAGTTATAAATTAAATAATTTACTTCATATCCATAATCAATATTGGGATCGTAATTTATAGACATTTCATATAAATTAGGATTATAGCGTAACGGTTGTGCGGCACGATTATTCCATTCGCTCACCCAAATTCTATTTTTACTTTCTAAATAAGTCTGGGAATGATAATCTCTTGGATAAGCATTGGTGAGAAGCCAAGAACTAAAACCAGAGTCAATAATCAAAACTTCGTATTCTAGTTTGTCATTGGCAATCCTAATAGTATCACCAGATGAAGCTGTTGTTTTTTCTTTAGCAGGAATGACAGACTTTGAACTAGTACAGCCAATTAGAATACAAATGATAACTGTCAAAATATAAATACTATTTTTCATAACTTGAGAATTAAAACCATAAAGTTACGAATTATAAAGGACTGATTGTCAGTTTTTTTAAGGCATAAAAAAGTCATTTACTTGTGATAAATGACTTTTTATGGATTTATTTTAAGCTGTTTTATTTACCGAATAGTTTCCCCAAAATAGATCCCATACTACCACTTTTTTTAGTAACTGCTTCTATTGCATCAGACATATCTACTTTTCCATCAGCATTTTGATCTAAACCAAATTGTCCTCCATATTTAGATATAGCCTCCATAATTCCGGAATTTTGTCCCGATCCACCCGAAATGGCCGTTATTAAATCTGAAATCTCAAAACTAGAATCGTTTGGGTTTTTGGCTTTGCCAATCAACGATCCCAGGATTTTAGGAATCATGCTACCGGCTACTCCTGATGCTACTTCATTGCTTAAACCAAATTTGTTGCCCAGGTTTCCTGTGAGTTGCTCTGTAAGCTTTTGAATGGCTGGATTCGAAATGTCCTGCGCATTATTTCCGCTGAACAAACTTGCAAACTGCTCCGTTCCACCTTCCGAAACCATTTTTTGTAGCCCGGAAAGAATAGAGCTACTCGCTTCGTTCATTACGGCTTCGTTTTGTTCGTTTGGAATCGCGTTATTTTTAACAACGGCATCATTACCATACTGTTGTACTAACTGTGTTAATTGTTCAAACATGAGATTTAGGATTAGATTAGACTCAAATTTAATAAAAAAAAGATTTATTAATCGAGTTAATAAATCCTTTTTTAAGAAATAATGTAAAAACTATTTCAATAAACTAATGATTTGCGAAGCAAGTTCAGTACCAATTCTATCTTGAGCTTCTCCTGTTGCAGCACCAATATGTGGTGTCAATGAGATTTTATGATTCATTAAGATGGCCATTTCTGGAGTAGGCTCACTTTCAAAAACATCTAATCCAGCAAATAATACTTTTCCGCTATCCAATGCTTTTACTAATGCAACTTCGTCTATAACACCACCTCGAGCACAGTTAACAATTCCTACTCCATCTTTCATGATCGCTAATTCCTTTTCACTAATAATATAGCCGTCTTGAGCAGGAACGTGTAACGTAATAAAATCGGCTTCTTTAAAAACAGATTCTAATGATTGTGAAACAATTGTAGTAGTTATAGATTGTCCATCAAAAAACTCAACTTTAATATCAACTTTAGGGATAAAACTGTCTGCTGCAATAACTTTCATTCCTAATCCCAGAGCCATTTTAGCAGTCGCTTGACCAATGCGTCCAATTCCTACTATACCAAGCGTTTTTCCTCTTAATTCGATTCCGTTTGCATACGCTTTTTTCAAACCATCAAAATTCGTGTCCCCTTCTAAAGGCATATTTCTATTAGAATCATGCAAAAAACGAACACCAGAAAACAAGTGAGCAAAAACTAATTCCGCTACAGATTCTGAGGATGAAGCGGGTGTATTTATCACATGAATTCCTTTGCTTTTAGCATAATCCACATCAATATTATCCATCCCAACACCACCGCGACCAATTATTTTTAAACCAGGACAAGCATCAATAATATCTTGGCGCACTTTAGTCGCACTTCGCACTAAAACAACATCAATATTATTGTCATTTACAAAGTTAGCGACTTGTTCTTGCGCTACTTTTGTAGTAATTACTTCAAAACCACCTTTTTCTAAAGCTAGAATTCCACTTTTCGAAATTCCGTCATTGGCTAATACTTTCATTATTTATATCATTGCGAGAAACAAAGTGATTTGGTTCTCATAGTTAATTTTGTTGTTTTATTAGGAGCTATTTCCTGCTATACGCTGCAATCTTTTTATTCGCCAAAAAGCTCACAAAAAGGATTTTCACTACTATCAGGGCTAGCGTTTTTGTAAATTAGTCTGTTTTTTAAATTTTATTTACTCCTTGTTTAAAAGAGTTTAAATTTAAATTTTAGACTCTAGTTCTTTCATTACATCAACTAATACTTGAACGCTTTCCAACGGAAGAGCATTGTACATAGAAGCTCTGTAGCCACCTACAGAACGGTGTCCTGGTAGGCCAGAAATTCCCGCAGCTTTCCACATCGCATCAAATGTTGCTGCATGCGCTTCATCATTCAACAAGAAAGTAGCATTCATATTAGAACGATCTTCAACCGCTGCTGCACCTCTAAATAATGGATTTCTATCTATTTCTGCGTAAAGCAAAGCTGCTTTAGCATTATTAATTTTCTCAATTGCTGCTATTCCGCCAAGGTTTTTTAACCATTGCAACGTCAATAAAGACGCATAAATAGGAAAAACAGGAGGTGTATTATACATACTTTCTGCTTTAATATGCTTAGCATAATCTAGCATACTTGGAATTATTCTTCCGTTTTTACCTAGAATTTCTTCCTTGATCACCACCAAAGTAGCTCCAGCAGGTCCCATATTTTTTTGGGCTCCCGCATAAATAAGATCAAATTGAGAAAAGTCTAATTGTCTAGAAAAAATATCAGAACTCATGTCGCATACTAAAAGTGTATCAACAGAAGGAAATTCCTTCATTTGAGTACCATAAATAGTGTTGTTACTGGTGCAATGAAAATAATCGACATCTGTTGGGATGTTGTATCCTTTAGGAATGTGATTGTAGCTTTCCTCTTTTGAAGAACCTACAATAAGAGTTTCACCAAAAAGTTTGGCTTCTTTAATAGCTCCACTCGCCCAAGTTCCGGTATCAAGATAAGCGGCTTTTCCGTTTTCTTTCATTAAGTTGTAAGGAACCATTAAGAATTCTAAGCTTGCTCCGCCAGCGAGAAATAAGGCGCTATATCCTTTTCCTTCTAGGCCTAAAAGCTCAATAACAAGGGCTCGAGCTTCCTCCATAACAGCAACAAAATCTTTGCTTCTGTGTGACATTTCTAAAAGAGATAATCCCGAATCGTTGAAATTTAAAATTGCTTGTGCTGATTTTTCAAAAACTTCTTGTGGTAAAATGCAGGGTCCTGCGCTGTAGTTGTGTTTTTTCATGGTGTAGTTTGTATCCGAAAAATTAAAGTGCAAATTTCGCAAATAGGACTCAAAAAATCGCTACTTATTTCGAAATTATTAAACATAATTATACTACGTTGTTATCAAAAACGAAATTGTATCTATGTTATCTGCGTAATTCCATAATGCTGGTTTTTGAGTTTGACCAAAAGCAATACTGTTTTTTACTAAATCATTGCTTACCACACACTGTATTTGTTCACTTTCTAATTCTATTCTGGCTTCTAATTCTTCTATGTTATTATAATATTCATAAAAAACGCTAGAAATAGGTGAGGCGTGGCTTGGGTCTTCCTTTAAAGTCAAAAAACCATTATCTAGTAATTTAAAATTACTCATTAAGAAAACGGCTTTGTTATAATCGTAATTATTAGCGTATTTTTCATAATGAATCACGTCTTGATATTCAAAAACAGCTTCGAAAAAAGCTACAAACGAGTAGTCTTTTGGAACAAAAAGTTTAGATACGTTGCGACATCCTAATCCAAAATATCTAAAGATATCTTCACCCAAAGCACAAAGCTGCTCTTTAGTTTCAGAACCATTTAAAATGGCAACAGAATTTCTGCTTTTTCTGATTATTGAAGGTTTGTTCTTAAAATAAAACTCAAAATATCGCGCTGTATTGTTACTTCCGGTAGCAATTACGGCATCAAAATTCTCTAATTTGCCTTCAATAAATTTTATTTTATCAGACAATTGTGGTTCGACAGCTATTATGTATTTCGCTAAAAAAGGCAATAAATGTTGGTCATTTGATGATGTTTTAACGAGCACATTATTTCCTGTAATTAAAACCGAAAGAAAATCGTGAAAACCTACTAAAGGGATATTTCCAGCTAGTATTAAAGCAACATTTTTAACTTTATTTTTTTGTAAATCATAAGCAGAAAGCCATTGGCTTAAATTTTCTTCGGTAAGCGCTTCTGCCCAAGATTGTATAGAAAAATAAACTTGTTCGGGAGTGTACCATCCATTATGTGACTGTGATAATTGGATCAAATCAATAAAAGCATCAAAAAAGGTTTCATTGTGTAATACAGCCGGATTTTTTAAAGTTTGATTTTCTGAAAATTGATTTAAGAATTTTCCTAATTCAACAAAAACACTTTTTTTTGTTTCTAATGTCATAATGTTTGCTTATGAAAAGTTTTGATTGTAATTTTGCACAAAAATAAGGATAAAGTAGTAGGCTTTGTAAAAAAAACATAAGTTTTAAAATCAAATCCTATACATTCTTATTTATACTTTAAAACAAAGAACAATGGCAATTATTATAACAGACGAATGTATCAATTGTGGTGCTTGTGAACCAGAGTGCCCAAATACAGCAATATACGAAGGAGCGGACGATTGGAGATATAAAGATGGAACCAAACTAAAAGGAAAAATTATCTTACCAGATGGTACTGAAGTTGATTCTGATGAGGCTCAAACTCCTATTTCTGATGAAGTTTATTATATTGTTCCAGGTAAATGTACGGAATGTAAAGGTTTTCATGATGAACCACAATGTGCTGCAGTTTGCCCTGTAGATTGTTGTATTCCTGATGATAATCATGTTGAGTCAGAAGAAACATTACTAAACAGACAAGCGTTTTTGCATAATGAATAATTTTATATTCATTTAAGACATAAAAAAAAACCGGAGCAATAAACTCCGGTTTTTTTTATGTCTTAAAATAATAATTATTCTTTTACCATGATGTAAGTAGTAACTTTTACCTGATCTGTATTGTCATCGTATGTTTCTAAAACTAGATCACCATTACTATTAAAGTAACCAAATGAAGTCGTGTCTTTTGTTTTATAAATATAATTGTTGTTTTTTGTTTTTCTTAAAACTCCTTTTTCTTTTCCTCCAGGAAAAATAAAGTTATATCCTTTTTGATCTAGAGCAACTTGATATTTTTGTCCATTAAGTTCGTAATAGGCAGATCGGTCAGTGTCTACCATATTAGTTACTCCATCAGCTGTTACTGCTGTAGTTGAAATTACTTGAACAGGGGTTTGTTGTATTTCTTTGTTTAATGCATTAGAGTCGGCATCTTTTAATTCAATATTTTGAACTTCTTTTAATTTTTCAGTTTTTACAATCTTTTTTTCACCTTGAGAGTCTTTTACAGTAGTTACAGTAGTTTTTACTTCTGATTTTACATTTTTATTTTGTGCCTGAATAGTTAAAGAAAATAAAACTGCAGTTATTCCTAGTATTATCGTTTTCATAATGTATAATTTTAGTGATTAATATTCAGTAAAAATACTGTATATTAATGAGTTAACTATTGTATAATTCTCTAAAAAAGTTATATCATTCACGGAATTATATTTTTAATTTATTTTTCACCATAAAAAAAGAGCTGTTATAAAACAGCCCTTTTAGAAAAAAAATCAAATTTTGTTAGAAACTAAATCCTAGTCTCGCGTAATAATATGCTCCGCTAAAACCCATTTGAACAGCATCCCAATATCCTCCACCTTCAACCCAGTCATCTTGTTGATCTGGATAAACATTTAGTAAATTGTTAGCTCCAATAGTAATTTTTGCTGATTTACTTAATTTATATCCTAATGTTAAATCAGTAACGATTTTTGCGCTATAGGTATCCGTTGCTGCTTTTACTTGATTTGCGAAAGAACCATAATCGGCTACATCTTCGTCCATTTGGTAGTCTAGTAATTTTACTTCACTGAATCTGGTAAAGGCTAATCCTGCGTCGAAAGCTTTTCTATTGTAATTGAAGTTTAAACCAAATTTATTATTTGGAGCAGACGCTAATAAAAATCCTTTATCACGTTCGCCAAAAAATGCATTTGCTGGTAAATTGCCATTTTTAACTTTGTCAATTTTCATATCATTTATATTTCCTACTAGCGTTATACCAAATTTATTGTCATTAATTGTCTTTTTCCAAGCTAAAACTACATCAAGCCCAGCTGTTTTTGTGTCTACTCCGTTTACGAAAAATTGCGCTTTGTCAACTCCGATCCCTAAAGGTTTTGCGTCAAAATAACCAGTTAACACAATTCTATCTTTTACATTAATAATATAACCATCTACAGTTGCAGTAAAATCACCGTAATTAGCTGTAAATCCTAATGAAGCATTTACTGCTTTTTCTTCATTTAATTTTTGAATTCCAAATGATTTTGTAACTGGACTATTGTTTGGAGAAAGTAAAACTTCTGTTGCTCCAGCGGAACTGAAATTTGTAAAACGTAAATTATAATATACTTGTGCTAATGATGGTGCGCGGAAACCCGTACTTACAGAACCTCTAATATTGATATTTTTGTTGGCTTTTAATCGCATTGCCAATTTACCATTTAAAGTGCTGCCAAAATCACTGTAGTTTTCAAAACGAACTGCTCCACTTACTAAAAAAGCTTCTGTAATGTCTAATTCTGCATCCGTATATAAAGATAAATTAGTTCTACTTCTATCTACTTCGTTAATCGGACTGTATCCTGGAAATCCTTGTGATCCTCCTGGTCTTGGCAAGGTCATTGGAGAATCTGGATCCGCTGGGTCATAATCAGGATTTGGGATTGATGGAATTGTCTGAGTCAAAGGATCAGTTATTGGCTTTCTATTGATGTCGTAAGTTGCGTAAGATCCTTCTTCGCCAGCAAAAATATTAAATTTCTCCGTTCTAAATTCAGCTCCAAAAGCTAAGTTTAAGCCATTCATTACAGTGCTATAATTTTTCGATAGATCAAAATTAGTTGTGTTTTGGCTTAAGCTGTGTCCTCCAGCATCAAACTCCGTTGGTGAAGCGCCTTCTAGCGAAGCATTGATTGTTCCTTTGGTATAGTAGTGAAAAAGATTTTTTCCATACGTATTACTAATATCAATTTTCCAACCACCAGCAGTCTCAGTTCTGAAACCGGCAGCCATAGAAATATCGATTATATTTGACGTGATTCTAGGTGTAAAGCCTCCTGGATATATAGACTCTACCACACGTGGTCCGTCAGTACGAGTAAATGCATAAGCATCAGTATCTCTAAAATTTCTTCCGCCAAAAGCATAGAATTCTGTTTTATCTGAAATAGGAATTACCATATTTGCAAAAATATTAAAACCTTGAATGGCCGCTTCACCAAACCCTTTTCTAAAATCAAATCCTGGACGTAATGTTTTATTTTTGTTGATATACTCCGTAGTAAAGTTGGCAAAACCACCTTTTTCGCCAATAGCAACACCATAATTTGCGGCTACTTTTACCGATCCTCCATCAAAAGATTGATTTTTTCCAAAAGTATTTCCGTTGCCATTTTTATCCAAACGATATCCTTTTGTATTTGCTGTGCCAGTAGGAAAGTCTCCTTTTGCATTGGTATTAAAGGCGCCATAAGTTACCGTTCCTGTTAGTTCGTTTACATCGTCATTTAGTACTATATTGATAACACCCGCAATAGCATCAGAACCATATTGAGCCGCAGCTCCATCTCTAAGAATTTCTATCCTTTTAATAGAAGAGGCAGGAATAGCATTTAAATCAGTTCCTGTATTTCCACGGCCACGTGTTCCAAAAAGATTGATTAAAGACGATTGATGTCTTCTTTTTCCGTTAATTAAAACTAAGGTTTGATCGGGTCCTAAACCTCTTAACGAAGCAGGATCTACGTGATCGGCACCATCAGAACCTGATTGTTTATTAGCATTAAAGGAAGGAGCTACATACTGTAGTAATTCATTAATTTCTAATTTACCACTTTGAGTGGTTACATCTTTTACACTTATAATGTCAATAGGAACCGCAGAATTGACAACCGTTCTTTTAGTATTTCGGGAACCAACTATTTGAACTTCTTGTAAAACTTGTCCGCCTTCTTCAGAGAGGGTAACATTAATCGTAGAATTTGTTGCAGCTCTTTCAGTATTAGAAAATCCAACATAACTAAAAACTAGTGTTGCACCTTCGTTCACTTTTATTTTATATGCTCCGTTTGAATCAGTCGAAACTCCATTAGAAGTCCCTTTTTCGATAATATTAACACCAGGTAAACCAATACCTGTATTGTCTTTTACAATACCTGAAATTTCTTTTTGGGCAAAAAGAAACGAGACGTTTAACAGAAAAAGTAGTAGAATAAATTTTTTCATAATCAGTTAGTTTTGGTTTTGGTTAGAAGTAATTAGTACTGCAATATAATATTTTTTTAACATAATTTTGGTAAACGGAAGTATTTTGATAAATAATTTATCATTTAGCTTTTATTAAGCTATAAAATTATCAAAATAATAAATTGTTATAAAAAAACGTATTTTAAATGCAAAATGTTTTAAAAATAAATAACAAGAGCATTAATTTAATGATTATGCTACCAAACATTTATTATATCTTATATTTGCAGACTTTAAAAAGAAATTATAAAAAAACGCGTAGCGGGCAACTGCTATTTGTAAACTTAAATAGTATGAAAGCAGGAATTGTAGGGTTACCAAATGTTGGAAAATCAACATTATTTAATTGTTTGTCAAATGCAAAGGCGCAAAGTGCTAATTTTCCTTTTTGTACTATCGAGCCAAACATAGGAGTTGTAAACGTACCAGATCCAAGAATAGAAAAACTAGAAGAATTAGTAAAACCAGAGCGTGTTCAAATGGCTACTGTTGATATTGTAGATATTGCAGGATTGGTAAAAGGAGCTAGTAAAGGAGAAGGTTTAGGAAATCAATTTCTTGGAAACATTAGAGAGTGTAACGCTATTATTCACGTTTTACGTTGTTTTGATAACGATAATATCGTTCACGTTGATGGAAATGTAAACCCAATTCGCGACAAAGAAACGATTGATATCGAGTTGCAATTAAAAGACTTAGAAACGGTTGAAAAACGTTTAGAAAAAGTAAATCGTGCTGCTAAAACTGGAAATAAAGAAGCGCAAACCGAAAAAGCACTATTAGATCGCATCAGAGAATCGCTGTTACAAGCAAAATCAGCTCGTACCATTACACCTCAAAATAATGATGAAGAGATTTTGATGGAATCTTTCCAATTAATTACAGCAAAACCAGTTTTGTATGTTTGTAATGTAGATGAAAATTCAGCAGTTAGCGGAAATAAATATGTAGATCAAGTTCGCGAATTAGTAAAAGATGAAGATGCTGAAGTTATTATACTTTCTGTAGGAGCTGAAGCTGACATCACGGAGCTTGAAAGCTACGAAGAGCGTCAAGTTTTCTTAGAAGATATGGGATTGAGCGAGCCAGGTGCATCTGTTTTAATCCGTGCAGCTTACAAATTATTAAAACAACAAACCTACTTTACCGCAGGTGTAAAAGAAGTTCGCGCTTGGACTATCAATATTGGATCTACTGCGCCTCAAGCAGCAGGAGTAATTCATACTGATTTCGAAAAAGGATTTATCCGTGCAGAAGTTATCGCTTACGAAGATTTCGTTCATTACGGTTCAGAAGCTAAATGTAAAGAAGCAGGAAAATTCAAAGTAGAAGGAAAAGAATATATCGTAAAAGATGGTGATGTAATGCATTTCCGTTTTAACGTATAATAAGATATTTTACAAAGAAAAATAGAAACTGCTAAAGAAATTTAGCAGTTTTTTTTGTACCTATTTCCAGCTTTCCGTTTCAAGATTTTCCTAGAAAGCTTTTTTTTCTAAGACCATAAAGGAGCTTCTTCCAGTCGCTCTTTCTGGTCAAGAAAAAAATAAGCTTTCTTGAAAAATGCTTTCCACTACAATCTGGGGTAAAAAGGGATTGCTACAATTTATTTTTTAGTACATTTAAGAAAAATAAATTTTTATGAAAATTATAGCTTTTGGCGCAAGTTCAAGTACTAACTCTATTAATAAAAAATTAGCCACTTACGCAGCTTCCTTATTTAAAAATGCGGAAGTAGAAATACTCGATTTAAACGATTTCCAGATTCCGCTATTTAGTATTGATGTAGAAAAAGAAACAGGAAAACATAGTGTGGCACAAGCTTTTTTAGACAAGATTAATACTGCTGATATTTTGGTAGTTTCTATGGCAGAACATAACGGAAATTACGCTGCGGCTTTTAAGAATATTTTTGATTGGTGCACCAGAATTAGAAAAGATGTTTTTCAAGACAAACCAATGCTTTTAATGTCAACTTCTACGGGAGCAAATGGTGCAACCAGCGTTTTAGGAGTTGCTAAAAATGCATTTCCTTTTTATGGAGGAAATGTAAAAGTGACATTCTCCTTACCAAGTTTTGAGGCTAATTTTGATATTGAAAAAGAAGAAATTAAAAACGATAAGATGCGAAATGAACTTCAAAAAATAATCGCAGATAATTTTTAAAAATATATGACTTCAGTACGATTACATTCCATTTTAGATAATGACTTTTACAAATTTACGATGCAACATGCTGTCATCAAACTTTTTCCAAAGGCTAAAGTTCGGTACGCATTTATTAATCGTGGTAAACATCAATTTCCAACTCATTTCGCTGACTTACTTCGTAAAGCAGTTGATCAAATGATTTATTTGAAATTGACAGTAACCGAAAAAAAATTCCTTGCCGATAATTGTCCTTATTTGGATCCAACTTATTTGGATTTTTTACAAGGCTATCAATACGATCCTACCGAAGTTTCCATTGAGCAGGAGGGAAGTGACTTGAAAGTAGTTATTGAAGGATATTGGTACCGAACGATTCTATGGGAAGTTCCCTTGATGGCTTTAATTTCTGAGCTTTTTTATACTTCTCAAAATTTAATTCGTTTGGACGATGAAGAAGTAAAACGAATCTCCAAAGAAAAAATACAGAATTATAATGATTTAGGAGTTGTAATTTTAGAATTCGGAACACGTCGCCGTCATTCTTATAAAGTCCAAAAAATGGTTAACGAAACCTTAGATACTTTTGGTGCAAACAGTTTTTTAGGAACAAGTAACGTGCATTTAGCTATGTTGCAAAACAGAAAACCATCGGGAACACATGCTCACGAATGGTTTATGTATCATGCTTCGGAATACGGATTTAAAGTTGCGAATGCGGTTAGTCTCGAAAATTGGACAAAAGTATACCAAGGAGATTTAGGGATTGCCTTAACGGATACATACACAACCGAAGTGTTTTTTGAACAGTTTAATAAAAAGTTTTCCAAACTTTTTGATGGTGTTCGACACGATAGTAGCGATCCAATTGAGTTTGCCAAAAAAACAATTGAGCATTACGAAAAAATGGGAATTGATCCGAAATCAAAAATTATTGTTTTCTCCGACTCTTTGAATTTTGAAAAAGTAAAAGTCATTGCTGATTTTTGTAGAGGAAAGATAAAAATGTCTTTCGGGATTGGAACAAATCTTAGTAATGATGTAGGTTTACCGGCTATGAATATGGTAATTAAACTTACTGATACCAAACCTGAAAACAGTCATTGGGAAGCTGTTGTGAAATTATCAGATGAGAAAAATAAGCATACAGGAACTCCAAAAATGATTGCTTTGGCACAACAAGTTTTAGGAATAGAATCTTTAAATGAATCGATTTTATAAAGGTCAAATCATTTTTAATAATTTTGAAGTGTAGCTCTTTTAAAATATATTGAGATATCCTATATTAGCACACTCAATACCATACAAAAAAGCTAAGGCTAATAGAACAAAGTTAAAATCCACAAAATAGAAAATGTCCGATCAAAATCAATATACCGAAGATAATATTCGGTCACTAGACTGGAAAGAACACATTCGCATGCGTCCCGGAATGTATATCGGGAAACTAGGAGATGGTTCCTCGCCAGATGATGGTATTTATATTCTTTTAAAAGAGGTTTTAGACAACTGTATCGATGAATTTGCGATGGGAGCTGGAAAAACCATTGAAGTGACTATTAGAGATAAAACAGTTTCGGTTCGGGATTATGGTCGTGGAATCCCGTTAGGGAAAGTAGTTGATGTCGTTTCTAAAATGAATACGGGAGGAAAATACGATTCTAAAGCCTTCCAGAAATCAGTTGGTTTAAATGGTGTTGGTACCAAAGCCGTAAATGCTTTGTCTGATTATTTTCGTGTGGAATCGGTTCGTGACGAAAAACAAAAAGCAGCAGAATTCTCCGCTGGAAATTTAGTTTTAGAAGAAGATATAATCGAAACCACTAAGCGAAAAGGAACCAAAGTTACTTTTACGCCCGATGAAACTATTTTTAAGAATTACAAATTCCGTTTAGAGTATGTTATTAAAATGGTCAAGAATTATTGTTACTTAAACAATGGTTTGACGATTATTTTTAATGGAGAAAAATACTATTCTGAAAACGGACTTAAAGATTTATTAGAAGCTACGATTAACGCTGAAGATTTAGAATATCCTATCATTCACCTGAAAGGAGAGGATATCGAAATGGCATTAACGCATAGTAAAACACAATATAGCGAGGAATACCACTCTTTTGTAAATGGTCAAAACACCACTCAAGGAGGAACCCATTTAGTAGCATACCGTGAAGCAATTGTAAAAACCATTAGAGAGTTTTACAATAAAAGTTTTGAAGCCTCTGATGTTCGTAAATCGGTTGTAAGTGCGATTAGTATTAAAGTAATGGAACCTGTTTTTGAGTCACAAACCAAAACTAAATTGGGTTCTACAGATATAGGTTCAGATCCAGGAATGCCATCGGTTCGTACTTTTGTAAATGATTTTGTGAAAACAAAATTAGATAATTATTTACACAAGAATCCGGTTACTGCAGAAGCATTATTGCGCAAAATTTTGCAAGCCGAAAGAGAACGTAAGGAATTATCAGGAATTAGAAAACTCGCTACCGATCGTGCTAAGAAAGCAAATCTGCACAATAAAAAATTGAGAGATTGTAGAGCGCATTTACCAGATACAAAAAATCCTAGAAACTTAGAAAGCACGCTTTTTATAACTGAGGGAGATTCGGCATCTGGATCTATTACAAAATCGCGCGATGTAAATACACAAGCTGTTTTTAGTTTACGAGGAAAGCCTTTGAACTCTTACGGAATGAGTAAAAAAATTGTTTATGAAAATGAAGAATTCAACTTGCTGCAAGCGGCGTTAGATATTGAAGATGGATTAGAAAAATTACGTTATAACAATATTGTAATTGCAACTGATGCCGATGTCGATGGAATGCACATTCGATTGTTGTTAATTACTTTTTTCTTGCAATTTTTTCCAGAATTGATAAAAGAAGGACACTTGTATATTTTGCAAACGCCACTTTTTAGAGTTAGAAACAAGAAAGAAACGATTTATTGTTATTCAGACGACGAACGAAAAGAAGCGATTGAAAAATTGAAACCAAAACCAGAAATTACCCGATTTAAAGGTTTGGGAGAGATTTCGCCAGATGAGTTCAAAAACTTCATTGGAGAAACTATTCGTTTAGATCCTGTAATGATGGATAAAAATACGTCGATTGAGCAATTATTGTCTTTTTATATGGGTAAAAATACGCCTGACAGACAAGAATTTATCATTAAGAATTTGAAGGTGGAATTGGATGTGATTGAAAAGAACTAATAATAATATAATTATATGATACGTAAAAAAGAGATGTTTTATCTGGTTATTGCTTTTGTTGTTGGACTTGCTACTGCATTTATGATTTTTAAAAATTAAAAAAAAATCGAGATTGAATTAGATTTTTAAATAGAAATAAAGAATACTATAATTGATGTCAGAAAATCTTCAAAATAATTCGTTATTCTCTCAAGTTGTCAATTTGCTTCAGCAATCAAAGCAACAAGTAGTGCGAGCTATAAATCAAACTATGGTTTATACTTATTATGAGATTGGTCGAATGATTATAGAAGAAGAACAAAACGGAAAAGATCGTGCTGAGTATGGTAAGCAATTATTAAAAGGACTTTCAAAAGAGCTGAATCAAGAGTTTGGAAAGGGATTTTCAATAGATAATTTGGAGAGAATGAGGAAGTTTTATTTAACTTATTCAATTTCCGCATCGTTGATGCGGATTTCTGATGATTTAAATTCGTCATCACTGATGACGAATTATGAGGAAGGAAAAACACAGTCAATGACTACGTTATTTAAAAACAATAATTCATTCAATCTTACGTGGACTCATTACATATTCTTAATGCGTATTGATGATGCAAAAGAAAGAAGTTTTTATGAAATCGAAACTGCAAAAAATAATTGGAGCGTTCGGGAATTAAAGCGACAATATGATACTGCTTTATATACGAGATTGTCTTTAAGCAGAGATAAAGAAGGAATTTTGAAACTTTCTCAACAAGGACAAATTATAGAGAAGCCAAAAGATATAATCAAAGATCCTTACATTCTTGAATTTCTTGGTTTACCAGAGTTAAATCAATATTCGGAAAATGAACTTGAAGAAGAAATTATCAATAAATTAGAACACTTTCTGTTAGAATTAGGGAATGGTTTTACGTTTGTTGCCAGACAAAAAAGAATCACTTTTGATGATAAACATTTTAGAATCGACTTGGTTTTTTATAACCGAATATTAAAATGTTTCGTTCTTATTGATTTAAAAATAGGAGATTTAAAACATCAGGATTTAGGTCAAATGCAAATGTATGTGAATTATTATGACAGAGAAATGCGTTTCGAAGAGGAGAATAAAACAATTGGAATCGTACTTTGTCAGAATAAAAGTGATTTAGTTGTAGAATACACATTACCAGAAAATAATGAACAAATTTTTGCTAGTAAATATAAAATGGTGTTGCCAAGTAAAGAGGAATTAATCCATTTGATTGAACAAATATAGAAGAATTTAAATGGAGTTATTATAGCGCCATAATTTGAGTTTTAAGCATTTTTATGAAAGACGAAGACGAAGATAACATCATACCAAACGAAGACGAATCGCAAAACGAAACGAATGATTCTAACGAGTCAAACGACGAAGGATTTGAAGATATCATAACTTCAGGCGGACAGCATTTTTACGATAATCAAGAAGACGGAAACGATACCATTACCAAAGTTACGGGAATGTATAAAGACTGGTTTCTGGATTATGCCTCTTATGTAATTCTGGAGCGAGCCGTTCCTGCGATTGAAGATGGTTTTAAACCAGTACAACGCAGAATCATGCACTCGCTAAAAGAATTGGATGACGGTCGGTATAATAAAGTAGCAAACGTAGTTGGTCACACCATGCAATACCATCCTCACGGGGATCAGAGTATTGGTGATGCAATGGTGCAAATAGGCCAAAAAGAATTATTAATTGATTGTCAAGGAAACTGGGGGAATATCTTAACTGGTGATGGAGCAGCAGCTTCTCGTTACATTGAAGCGCGATTGTCTAAGTTTGCTTTGGAGGTCTTATATTCTCCAAAAATTACAGATTGGGGTGTTTCGTATGATGGTCGTCGTGCCGAACCCAATAATCTTCCTGTAAAATTCCCGTTGCTTTTAGCGCAAGGAGCTGAAGGAATTGCGGTTGGACTGTCGATGAAAGTATTGCCTCATAACTTTAATGAGTTAATAGATTGTTCTATCAAAATATTAAAAGGAAAACCTTTTACCTTGTATCCGGATTTCATGACGCAAGGAATTGCTGACATTTCTAACTACAACGATGGTTTACGTGGGGGACGTGTTCGTGTTCGTGCTAAAATTGCGCAACTCGACAAGAATACATTGGTGATTACCCAAATCCCGTTTTCGACTAATACTACGACTTTGATTGATAGTATTTTGAAAGCCAATGATAAAGGTAAAATCAAAATCAAGAAAATTGAGGATAACACCGCGGCTGATGTAGAGATTTTAATACACCTTTTCCCTGGAGTTTCTCCTGATAAAACCATTGATGCTTTATTTGCTTTTACAGCTTGTGAAACTTCAGTAGCGCCATTGGGCTGTGTGATTGAAGATAACAAACCGCTATTTGTAGGTGTTTCTGATATGTTGCGCATTTCAACAAACAGAACGGTACAATTACTAAAAAGTGAACTTGAAATTCAACTGAGTGAATTAGAGGAACAATGGCATTTTCTTTCTTTAGAACGTATTTTTATCGAAAATAAAATCTATCGTGATATTGAGGAAATGACTACTCGTGAAACCGTACTAAAAGCGGTGGATGATGGTTTAAAACCGCATATTCAGCATTTAAAACGCGCCGTTACCGAAGAAGATATTTTACGTTTATTGGATATCCGAATCATGCGTATCTCTAAATTTGACAGTAATAAAGCGCAGGATAAAATTGAAGCGCTAGAAGGTGATATTGAACAAGTAAAACATCATTTAGAACATCTGATTGATTTTGCTATTGCTTATTTCGCTAAATTAAAAGAGAAGTACGGAAAAGGCAGAGAACGTCAAACGGAACTTCGTATTTTTGATGATATTGAAGCTACAAAAGTAGTATTGCGTAATACGAAATTGTATGTAAATAAAGAAGAAGGTTTCGTAGGAACAAGTTTGAAAAAAGATGAATATGTAACCGATTGTTCGGATATAGATGATGTTATTGTATTTCTTCGTGACGGAAAAATGATGATTACAAAAGTAGATGCTAAAACCTTTGTGGGGAAAGATATTATTCACATTGCCATTTTTGACAAAAGCGATAAACGAACGATTTATAACATGATTTATCGTGATGGAAAATCGGGACCTTCGTATATAAAACGTTTTAATGTTTCGGGTGTAACACGTGACAAAGCCTACGATTTAACCAATGAAACCGCAGGATCACAAGTAGTGTATTTTTCGTGTAATCCAAATGGAGAAGCGGAGGTAATTACTATTTTGCTACGCCAAATAGGAACGGTTAAAAAACTGAAATTCGATATTGATTTTGCTAATCTGGCGATAAAAGGTAGAAGTTCAAAAGGAAACTTGGTTACCAAATATCCCATCAAAAAAATCGAATTGAAAGAGAAAGGAATTTCGACTCTTTTGCCTCGAAAAGTTTGGTTTGATGATACCGTGCAACGATTAAATGTAGATGGAAGAGGAGAATTACTTGGCGAATTTAGACCGAGTGATAAAATTTTGATAATTTCCCAAACAGGAAAATTAAAAGTAATCACGCCAGAATTAGCTACGCATTTTGATCAAGATATGGTCGTTCTTGAAAAATGGATTCCAAAGAAACCAATTTCTGCTATTTATTACGATGGTGAAAAAGAACGGTATTACATAAAGCGTTTCTTAGTCGAAACAGAAAATAAAGAAGAAAGTTTTATTACTGAGCATCCCAATTCACAATTAGAAATTGTGTCAACGGATTATCGACCAGTTGCAGAACTAATTTTCCCGAAAATAAAAGGAGTTCAGAAAGAAAGCATTACAGTTGATATTGAATCCTACATTGCTGTGAAAGGATTTAAAGCATTAGGGAATCAATTGACAACTGATAAATTAAAACAGGTAAACCTTCTAGAGCCATTGCATTATGAACTTCCAGTTGAGGTTGTTCCAGAGAAAATTGCAATGGATGATAATCTAGACGAAACAGCATTAGAATTAGACGATGATGGTCAAATAACCTTAAGTTTAGAATAAAAAAAAGCGCTCATTGAGCGCTTTTTTTATAAAATCAAATTAATTTTTCTTTCGCATTTTCATATTGAGGAATTCCACAGCTAATGAAAAAGCAATGGCAAAGTATAAATAGCCTTTAGGAACTGCACCTACATGTTCTCCCATTAAAGCAGCATTAGATAAGTGCATACTTTCTGTAATCAACATAAAACCTATCAAGATTAAGAAAGCCAAACCTAAAATTTGTATCGATGGATTGGCGTTTACAAAATTCCCTACTGGAACCGCAAAAAGCATCATCACTCCAACCGAGATCACTACAGCAGTTACCATAATATACAAAGCACCAGTAACACCATTGGTCATTCCCACAGCGGTCAAAATACTATCTACAGAGAATATAAGGTCAATTAATAAAATCTGGAAAATTACATTTCCAAATGATTTTGCTGCAGTAGTTTTTAAATCCTTTTCTTCTTCCCCTTTATGATCTACTTTTTCGTGAATTTCTTTGGTGCTTTTATAAATTAGAAATAAACCTCCTAATAATAAGATCATCGCTTGACCCGTAAAATCAGCACTAAACCAAGTCCAGTTTATACTGAAAAAAGGCTCTTTCATAGCAATTAGCAACGTAATTCCAAAAAGCAAAGCGATGCGCATGAACATGGCTAAAAACAAACCGATTTGTGTCGCTTTTTTACGTTTTTCTACTGGTAATTTACCAGTTACAATTGATATAAATATAATGTTGTCAATTCCCAATATAATTTCAAGAAAAGTTAAGGTCAACAAAGCAATCCATGCATCTGGATTTAAAAATACTTCCATTTTTTATTCGTTATAGTTTATAATTTTATAGAAAAATTAATCTGAAATTTTAGTTACAGTTCCTCTTTGTTTTGTATCAGAACCGATCATCCCGAATTCAAATGTATAAGAATCTTTAGTAGTAGTCAAAATTTTCATGTTGATAGCTTTTTCTTCTGCTTTGTTTTTTGGATGTAATTTAACTAACACATATTCGCAATCACTAATCCATCGTACCGAAGCCGTATCTGTTTTTCCTTCATAAGTTTCAATTTCAATACTGTCATTGCGTTCAAAAACAGTTGTTTTTTTTACTCCATCAACCGTATGTTCAAACTTGAATTTTCCAGTTTTAAAATCTTTGCAATTGCGTTCCCCATCATAACACGAAATTAGTAATAAGAGTAGGGGAAGTAAAATTAACTTTTTCATATTTTATTTTTTATTATTAGGGCCTATTCCAGCTGTACATTGCAATTCCTCGGTTATAAAACTTTTTTTCTAATGACAAAAAAGGAGCTTCTTCTAGTCGCTCTTTTTTGTCCAGAAAAAATAGTTTTATTCCCTGCGGGATTTTCACTTCCATCTGGGGCAGTACAATTATACTATTTTAATATCGTATTTATCTAAAAGTCCAGGAATTCCTTGCATCGAAAATTTAGCTTTTTTCATAGGATTAAATTCAGGATCAATTTTGTAATTGTATGCTGATGTAAAATCAACGCCTGCTAATAACGTATCATTAAAAATAGCATTGTCAAGATTACAATTTTCAAAACTAGATTGTGTAAGATTTGCGCCTGTAAAAGTTACCTCTTTCAACGAACAAGAATTGAACTTTGTTTTGGGCATTTTTTTATTGGCAAATGACGAATAATCTAAAACACAATCTTGAAAAGTAACTGTAAATAAGAAGTCCGTGCATTTATTAAAATGGATTCCTAATAACTTACAGTTCTTAAAACCAACCGTTTTCATACTTGTTGCTGTAAGGTCAATCATTGATAAATTACAATCAATAAATTCACAATCCATAAAGCTATTATTCGAAAAATCACTATTCGAAAAATCACAATTTTTAAAAGTGCAATCTTCAAATTCTCGATGATTAATTCTCTTATTGATCCAGTCTACTTTTTCAAATGTTTTCTGAATGTGTATTAAGTCTTCCATTAGTCGTTAAATAAACTTTTTACCATTGTTTTCAAACCTAAAAATGCAAGATAAACTCCAATACCACAAAATATAATTCCTACAGCCAATACAAGATAATGCCATACATTTTGTTTATTAATAAAAGCATTATAAATAACTGCCGGTCCTAAAAACAAAAGCGGTAAAGCACCAGCTAAATATTTTAATCCTTTATTTAAAAGAAGTTTGTTAGTTGCCATTTTTTGAATTTAAAATTAAATTTCAAGTAGTAAATGTACCTGAATTAATGTTGATTTACACTGTAATAATCGACTGCTTTTCTTACGCTACCAAACTCTTTTAATAGTTCGCTAGCTTTTTCATAAGGAACTTCAATTTCATCCATTATCATTTTTACACCACGATCTACTAACTTACTATTGCTTAGTTGCATATCGACCATTTTATTACCTTTTACTTTCCCTAACTGAATCATAGTGGTAGTTGTTATCATATTAAGGACAAGCTTTTGTGCAGTTCCTGCTTTCATTCTAGAACTTCCGGTAACAAATTCTGGACCTACAACTACATCTATGGGAAATTTTGCAGTTTGTGAAATCGGACTTCCTAAATTGCAGGAAATACTTCCCGTAATAATATTTCTTTTATTGCATGCTTCCAAACCAGAAATTACATAAGGCGTTGTTCCTGATGCAGCAATTCCTACTACAACATCCTTTTCGCTTATGTTATGTAGTTGTAAATCTAACCAAGCTTGTGTGGTATTGTCTTCTGCATTTTCTACTGCTTTGCGAATGGCAGTATCGCCGCCAGCAATAATTGCGATAACCAAATCGAATGCAACACCAAAGGTAGGAGGACATTCTGAGGCATCTACAATCCCTAAACGACCGGATGTTCCCGCTCCAATATAAAATAGACGGCCGCCTAATTTCATTTTGGCTACAATTACATTTATTAAATTTTCAATTTGAGGTAATGCTTTTGCAACAGCAAGTGGAACAGTTTGATCCTCTTGATTCATATTGTAAATCACATCCTTAACTGACATTTTTTCTAAATGTTGGTACTTTGAAGGCTGTTCTGTAGTCTTTGTGAAGGTCATTTTAAATACGGTTCTAAATTATATAGGGAAACTTACGATCTGTGAATGATATATTTGAGTAAATTATAAGCAATAATAAAAATTAATTTCTATTGGGAAGGTTTGTGATAAATCGCTTTTTAGCTTCAATAGAACGTTCAAATTATAAATTTATAAAAAATAGGCTAATGCAATTCCAATTACTATCATAGAAACTTTGGCGATATTAAACTTGTGTCCTTCGCTACTCTCAAAGATAATTGTAGAAGAAATATGAAATAATATTCCAATTACTATAGCTGTAATTTGGCTGTGATACTCGTTTAATCCTGTAAGATATTCTGACGCCAATGTTCCTAAAGGCGTCATCAATGCAAATGTGAGCATAAAAGCAAAAATTGCTTTCTTGTTTAAATGCGAATTGATGAAAAAAGTAGTTAAAATAATAGCTATAGGAAGATGATGAATAGCAATTCCTAATGCTAGTTTTCCGTGATCATGACCAACAGGGAAACCTTCTAAAAACGCATGGATACAAAGACTAATGAACAATAACCATGGAATATGAGAAAGGTTCGGATTTCCATGAACATGTCCGTGTTCTGCACCTTTGGAGAAAAACTCTAAAATAATTTGGAATAAAATTCCTATCATAATAAAGATTCCTGCAGTATCATTATGGACTTCACCAACGTCATGATTATGTACTGCGTACACTTCTGGCAACAAATGCATTACGGTTAAGGAAAGCAAGAAGGAACCACTAAAAGCCAAAAGTAGCTTTAGATTGGTTTTGTTTTTTGGTCTTAAAACCAAAGCAATACAATATCCTAAAAGGACCGAAAGTAAGGGTAATAGATAATTCATTTATTTAAAAATCATGATTAATCGCTCGCTTTCTGTTTTGTGGAATTTTTTTAATTTATAGTCACCAAAAATATCCAATAAGTAGATTCCGGCTTCCTCCATCAATTGTTCAAAATCTTGAAGCGTTAATGCTTTTACTTTTTCGGTAAAATGAAATTGTTGCCCTTTATCTTCAAAATCAATTTCTTTGTATATGTGACCGTCTTTCAAATAACGTTTGATGTGAAAATCAATTTCATCAACAGTTTTGGTTTCTTCTGGAACCAAAGTGTTAACAACTTGGTGCACATTCATAAAATCGATTGCTGCAAATCCATATTCAGATAGACTTTCTTTAATGGCTTTTAAAGTCGTTAAATTGTCTTCTTCATTTTCAAAATATCCAAAACTGGTAAATAAATTGAAAATTGCATCGTATTTTTCCTCAAAAGGCACTCGCATATCGTGCACTTTAAAGTGTAAGGTTTCGTTTGCATTTTTGTTCGCCTCGGCAATACTATTTTCGGATAGATCTGCACCGAGTACATCAAAACCCAGTTGATTCAAATAAATAGAGTGACGACCTTTTCCGCAGGCTAAGTCCAATACTTTTGCTTTTTCAGGAAGGTTTAGATAATGTGTTAAATTATCCATGAAAACTTGCGCTTCTCTATAGTTGCGTTCTTTATAAAGAATGTGATAATATGGTGTGTCAAACCAGGAAGAGTACCACTTTTCTGCTGGTTTTACTTGATTTTCTGTTGACAGTTTTTGAGCTTCAGACATTTATTCTTTTTCAATTAATTCGATTGATGCAAATTTAGTGTATTTTTGCAGAAAAAGAACTATTTCCCTGCGATACAAACAGAACAAAAGCATATATTTTTTTAATACTTACTCCCATAAAAAGTAGTGTTACTAAAGTACCTCTCAAAAATGTTTTTTTGTTGCTGATACAGTTAGGATTTACTTGTTGGAATTTATAGAAAAATGGAAGATAATTTTAAAATGGTTGCCAAAACCTTTTTTGGTTTTGAGGAGATATTAGCAAAAGAATTGCAAATGTTAGGCGCGCAAAATGTAGAGCAAGGCGTGAGAATGGTAAGTTTTAAGGGAGACAAAGGATTTATGTACAAAGCAAATTTAGCTTTGCGTACTGCTTTGAAAATATTAAAACCGATTTATTTTTTCAAAGCCAATAATGAACAAGCTTTATACAAAGGTATTTCTGGAGTGAATTGGTCTAAGTTAATTGGTGCCAATCAAACTTTTGTGATTGATACAACAGTACATTCTGAATATTTTAATCATTCTGAGTTTGTTTCACAAAAGTGTAAAGATGCCATTGTGGATCAATTTCGCGAAAGAACAGGTCAAAGACCAAGTATTGATAAAGTGCATCCTGATTTGCGAATTAATATTCATATTGATAAAGATCAAGTTTCTGTCGCCCTTGATACTTCTGGTAATGCTTTAAACCAGCGTGGTTATAGAACCGCTACCAATATTGCTCCTATAAATGAGGTTTTGGCTGCAGGAATTTTATTGCTTTCGGGTTGGGACGGACAAACTGATTTCTTAGATCCAATGTGTGGATCTGGAACTTTTCTTGCCGAAGCGGCGATGATTGCTTGTAATATTCCAGCAAACATTAACCGTAAAGAATTTGCTTTCGAAAAATGGAATGATTGGGATAATAATTTGTTTGACGCTATATCTGATAGTTTATTGAAACGCGTTCGTGAGTTTCATCATACGATTAAAGGATATGATAAAGCACCAAGTGCCGTTCAGAAAGCAAAAGACAATATAAAAAATGCGAATCTTGATGACTATATAACTATCGAGGAAAACAACTTTTTTGATACTGAAAAAACAACAGAAGGGAAATTGCACTTAGTGTTCAATCCGCCTTATGATGAACGATTGGATATACATATGGAGGAATTTTATAAAAGTATTGGTGACACCTTGAAGAAAAATTATCCAGGTACCAATGCTTGGATGATTACAGCCAATTTAGAAGCATTAAAATATGTGGGATTAAAGCCTTCCAGAAAAATTAAACTTTTTAATGCCGGATTAGAAGCCCGTTTGGTAAAGTACGAAATGTACGAAGGAAGTAAGAGAACAAAGTTTCAGGTGGTTCCGGAAGATAATTCAAATACACCAGATGCTAGTTTATAATTTCAAATTGTTTTTAAATTAATATAACTCAAAATTAGAAATCGGATGACTAAATTACAAATACGAGCATTTATTTATCAACTGGGATGCTTTGCAATATTATTTATTTCTGCAAGATATTTGGTGGCACAGTACACTAATTTAACTGGATTTTGGATTCCATTAACAGCATTTGCAATTGGAACACTATTATCACCAAAATTTCAAGCGATAAGAACAAAGGATGGTGAAAAATTCTACATGAAGTGGATTTTTATGAAAGGAATTAAAGAAATAGGATAGATTTTTTATCAGAAAATAAAAAAAAGGAGATACTTTCATTACGAATTTATCTCCTTTTTTATGAAATCATCTCCAAGTTATTTTTTCTCTTTGACAGGTATTTTTATTTTCTTTTTATAGATTGGTACAAAATAAGTTACGGTGTAATTAAATCCTACTCCAAAACTACCATCGTAAGTTCTATTAAAACCGGGTATGTACAAATTAGAGAAGTTTTCAGGTTCTTTATTAGTAATTAGTCGGTTTAGTCTAAGGCTAAAGCCCATAAAAACATTGTTAAATACTTTTGCTTTCACCCCGGCAACCACTTCAATCCAACTTGCAGACAATCCATCAAAACTTTTCCCTGAAGAAATTATAGGAGTTTCTCCAAAATACGGATTAGAATTGTAAATTCTGTAATTATTTAATTGCTGATTAAAAGTACTAAAACCATATCGCAATCCAATAGAGATAATGTTTTCCATATCTAGCCAGTTTTCATAAGCGTTGTAATCAAAACCAGCTTTTATGTAGGAACCTTTTGTAGTGAAATTTACACGATCATCATCTGTCGTTTTATTTTCGTTCCCTAATTCGGCAGCCAAAAAGTATTTTTTTGTTAATCGGTAATCGCCTACGAGTTCAATTCCTTTATAGTTTTTATCATATAAGGCTCTAGTGAGTTTATATAAGTCTAGACCAACTCGCACACCATACCTATCTGTTTTCTGTGTCGTTGTTAATTCTTTTTTTACTACAGGTTCTATTTCTACCAATGGCAATGGCGTACTAGGGATTTCCTGTTCTGTTTTTTCAGTGGCAGGAATATTTTTCTCTGGTAGGCTTTGTTTTGGTGTTTTGGGTTTTGGGCTAGTTTCTTGTGCCTGAACTACAGTCAACGCTAAAACGAGAAAAAAACTAAAAAAAGATCTTAATGTGTGTTTCATTTTCGTTTTCAATATTATTTTTTTCAACCGATATAAATTTCATCCATCTTTTACTAGGATCTACGGGATCGGTATGTGTATAAGGATTTGTAGGATCTAATGTGAAATTAGTTTTATAACCACACGCTCTAGAAACAAAGATTTCTTTAGTACTGTAATCAAATCGTATAATGTCTTCATCCACATTTGCTGGATTTGAATCTGCAAAATTTAATGTAAACCTATAGGTTGTATTCGTACCTACAGTTTTTAGAGGAATAGAAATGGTGTTGGCACTTGTGGTTTGTAATCCGCCAAAAAGAATACCATTTGGCATTCCTTCACCTACTACTTTTAAATTATTTACATTTTTTAAAACCGAAGGATTCAAAAAATCATAAAAACTAATCACTAGACGAGGTGTTGTAGGTGTATTTGCATCACAAATATCATCTTTTTCACAAGAAGAGAAAGTGAAGGCGAAAACCAATACCAATAAAATTATTTTTTTCATAAATCCTTAAATTCAAAAATTACTAGCAAAAAATAATCATAAAAGACAATCGTACTTTTAAAATTAATATTTCAGAGCAACATCTTCTAACGTTTACTTAATATTACCTTCTTTCTAGCAACACTACGTTTTCTACGTGATGCGTTTGCGGAAACATATCTACGGGACGGACTCTTGTTACCTTATATTTCTCGTCCATTAATGCTAAATCGCGCGCTTGTGTAGCAGAGTTACAACTTACATAAACCACTTTTTCAGGAGCAATTTTCATAATTTGTTCAATAACATCCTTATGCATACCATCTCTTGGAGGATCAGTAATAATTACGTCTGGATGACCGTGTTGAGCGATAAAATCATCATTAAATACCACTTTCATATCACCTACAAAGAACTCACAATTAGTAATTTCATTGCGTTCAGCATTTAACTTGGCATCTTTAATGGCTTCTGGAACACTTTCTACGCCAATTACTTTCTTAGCCTTTTTAGAAACAAATTGTGCAATTGTACCGGTTCCGGTATATAAATCGTAAACTATTTCATTACCTGTTAATCCAGCAAAATCTCTTGTTATTTTGTATAATTCGTATGCTTGATCTGAATTGGTTTGGTAAAAAGATTTAGCATTAATACTAAATTTTAAACCTTCCATTTCTTCCAGAATATAATCTCTACCTTTATATAATTTGATGTCCGTATCATACAAAGTATCATTTGCTTTACTATTTATAACATATTGTAAAGATGTAATTTGAGGGAATTTCTCGTAAAGATGATCAAGAAGTAATTCTCTTTTGGCTTTATCGTTTTCAAAAAACTGAATTAAAACCATGATTTCACCAGTAGAAGCAGTACGCAACATCAAAGTACGTAATAAACCTTCATGTGCTCTAGGATTAAAGAAAGTTAATCCATGTTCATTGGCAAAAGCGCGAACTTCATTGCGAATGGCATTCGATGGATCTTCTTGTAAATGACATTTGTTAATGTCTAGAATTTTGTCCCACATTTTTGGAATATGAAAACCAAGTGCATTTCTATTTCCTAAATCTTCGGTGCTTTCAATTTCTTTTTCAGTTAACCAACGGCTGTTTGAAAAGGAAAATTCCATTTTGTTTCTGTAGAAGAACTGTTTTTCTGAACCTAAAATCGGTTCGAATTCAGGAAGTTCTACTTTTCCTATGCGCTGTAAGTGATTTAATACTTCATTTTGCTTGTAATACAGTTGTTGGCTGTATTTCATATTTTGCCATTTACAACCACCACAAACTCCAAAATGTTCACAAATAGGAGTTACACGATGTTCTGAGAATTCATGAAAATGAACTGCTTTTCCTTCGTAATAGGCTTTGCGTTTTTTGAATGTTTGCACGTCTACTACATCGCCAGGAACGACATTAGGAATAAAAACTACTTTACCATCGGGAGCCTTTGCTACCGAAACGCCTTTTGCACCAGCATCAAGGACTTTTATTTGATGAAAGACAACTTTGTCTGTATTTTTCTTAGCCATAGCGCAAAAATAAGCCTTTGATTGGTTTTATAAATTCAAATTTCAAAATATTTTCAAAAACTATCTAATTTATTCTGACAAGATGCTATAAAATGCTATAAAATGCAATTTGAGTGCTAATAAAAAATAAAAGTAGAGGAGAATTCTTTAAGAAATTCTTTTAATAATTATGTTGTAGGAATGGTAATATTAAGAGTGTTAGTTTTTTAAAGATCAGATGTTTTTATTTAGGATGGGTTTTCTTAAAAGATGGAAACATTGTGAATTAATGAATAGAAAGTAAATAAAAAGTTAAAGTTCTATAATTTATAATTTTCTTAAGTAACAACTTTATAAATTTACTATGTATTTAACATTGTCTTTGAATATGGCTAAGAAAACTGCTCCTCATATTGTGAATACTTCGGCTAATCTATTAGGTTTTTGTCTTTTTGTAATCACTTCTTTGCGAATGAATGGAAGTATTATAGGGAGTAAAATAGATGAATTTACCTCTGTGATTGCAGTTTTTTTAGTACTCTCTTGTTTGTTTTCCTTTTTTTCAATTCGATCAAAATTTACTCCTCGAAAAGTTAAATTAGAAAAAATTGCTGATTTGTTTTTTATTGTCGCTTTAATAGGAATCTTGATTATAATCTTATTGATAACACTCAATTTTATTCAATAATATTTTTTTTAGAGTTGCAATCAAATTATGTTTCGTGTTGCCCCAAATAAATCAATTTCATAAAAAAAATAGATTTTAACATTTAGACTATAATATATAGAAATTAAATATTCTTCCTTTTTATAAGTACAGCAAAATGAGCGATAAAAAACAAGTTTTTCATACCGATACCCAAAAAAGATGGTTAACATTTAAATGGACGGGAAGGTTTTTTCTTTTTTTTGTTCTGTTAATGATTCCTATACTAATCCTAACTTTAGCCAGAGGAATAAAGCCAATTTTGCCTCTATTAACTAATGAAATAGAAATATTGCATCATCTTAATTCACCTATTATTCCTGCCATCATGGATAAAAAAGAATTAGAGAAATACAAGGGCTTTGAAGCTTATATAAAATCACGTGAAAAAATTAATGGATTCAAAACGGGTAAAGACATTCGTAATACAGAACAAATTCGAGCTGCTTTTTATGTAGATTGGGATCCGCAGAGTTATTATTCCTTGCAAAAAAATATCGGAAAGCTGAATATGGTAGTTCCTGAGTGGTTTTTTATTGACTCTAAAACAGACCGTTTAAAAATGGATATCGATAAGACTGCTTTAAAATTAATGAAAAAGCATAATATCAAGATAATACCTCTTATCAATAATGTCAATAGAGAAAAAGGAGCTGGTGAATTTGATGGAGAAATCATTCATCGTATTCTTACAAATCCTATTAAAAAAAAGTTACTAATCGATGATATTGTAGCTGCCTTAAAAAAATATGATTTACAAGGAGTCAATATCGACTTTGAAGAGTTTATCGAAAAAACGAATGAGCCATTGATTGCTTTCCAGAAAGAACTTTATGAAAAATTACATCCTTTAAATTACATCGTTTCTCAGGACATAATGCCTTATAATGAGGATTTTAATATAAAGGAGTTGTCAAAGTATAATGATTACCTTTTTTTGATGGCGTATGATGAACATTTTGGGAGTAGCGTTCCAGGTTCAATAAGTAGTCAGCGTTGGATCGAAAAAGTATTAGATGAAACCGCAAAAGGCATTTCTCCTAGTAAGATAATCTTGTGTTTTGCAGGTTACGGATACGATTGGTCCGCCAATATGGAAGCTAAAAATGTCACTTACCAGCAAGCGCTGTCAAATGCCAAACAATTTAATTCGGTTATAGATTTCAATAATGATACCTATAATAATTTTTACAAGTATACAGATGGTACTGTAAAACACGATGTTTATTTTACTGATGCGGCTACTAATTATAACACCATTCGGTTTGCAGATGAGTACGGAACTGCAGGAACAGCTTTATGGCGTTTGGGTAGTGAAGACGATAGGCTGTGGAGTTTTTATAATCTCAGTTTAACGAACAAAAGTTTGCTTAAAAATCCTTTTGATTTTAATAAATTAAAAATAGTTAAAACACCAAAGGCAACACCAGATTATATTGGGGAAGGTGAAGTTTTAGATGTGGTAACGGAGCCGTCTCCTGGCAGAATTTATTTAGAGGTTAATAAAGCGGAAGGGATCATTACCGAACAAAAATATGTGGAGTTGCCTACCAAATATGTAATCAAAAAATTTGGGAATGTAAAAAACCAAGTGATTCTGACTTTTGATGATGGACCAGATCCAGATTTCACCCCTCAGATTTTAGATATATTAAAGAAAGAGAAAGTACCTGCTACTTTTTTTGTAGTGGGTTTACAAGCAGAAAGTAATTTGCCACTTTTAAATCGAGTATACCAAGAAGGACATGAAATAGGAAATCACACTTTTACGCATCCTAATATCGCCTTAGTCAGTTCTGAAAGAGCTCAAGCTGAAATGGAAACTACTCGATTGCTTATAGAAGCTGTTACTGGCAGAAGCACGATTCTTTTTAGAGCGCCTTATAATGCAGATGCAGAACCTACTACCGAAGCGGAACTAAAACCTATTGCGCTTAGTAAAAAACAAAATTATTATACAATTGGAGAAAGTATTGATCCCAATGATTGGCAAAAAGGAGTTATTGCAGATAGTATTTACAATCGTGTAGTTCGTAGCTATGAGTTGAATCCTGAACGAGGAATAATATTATTTCATGATGCAGGAGGCGATCGCCAAGCCACGGTAGATGCGTTACCTCGTATTATTCATTATTTTAAAAATAAAGGAGTGCAGTTTACAACTGTTGCACATTTAATAGGAAAAACTAGAAATGAGGTGATGCCAAAAGTAAATAGTAATTTGATAGCATTAGATAATACTATATTTAGTTTTGGATATTGGTTTGGTAATTTTCTTTCAGCTGCTTTTTGGTTTGCTATTATTTTGGGATTATTACGAATTATAGCGATGGCAATAATGGCATTTATTCAAAAAAGAAGAAGTGCAAAAACTAAAGATTTTTTTAATTTACCATTAGTGAATGTTCCCTGCGTTAGTATAATTGTACCTGCTTACAATGAGGAAGTGAACATTGTAAAAACAATACAAAATTTATTACGTCAAGATTATCCTAGTTTTGACATTATTGTGGTAGATGATGGTTCTAAAGATTTAACTTATAAAAGAGCATTTGAAGCATTTGGTACAAATCATCAGGTTAAAGTTTTTTCTAAATCAAATGGAGGTAAAGCTTCGGCTTTGAATTTTGGAATTGGCAAAACAAAAAATGACTTTGTAGTTTGCATTGATGCAGACACACAACTGAAAGGAGATGCCGTTTTAGAATTGATGAAAAGGTTTTACATTCCTTTAAAAAATAATGAAATAGTAGGTGCTGTTGCTGGAAATGTGAAAGTAGGTAACGAAAACACAATGCTGGCCAAATGGCAAAGTATTGAATATACAACTTCACAAAATTTTGACCGCCGTGCCTTTGATTTAATAAATGGCATAGCCGTTGTTCCTGGTGCAATTGGTGCTTTTAGAAAAGAAGCTATTTTAAAAGTCGGTGGTTTTACCACTGATACGCTCGCAGAAGATTGTGATTTAACTATTCGAATTTTAAGAAGCGGTTATCGTATTATCAATTGTGTAGAGGCAATTGCAGTCACTGAAGCTCCAGAAACAATAAAGGAATTTATGAAACAACGTTTTCGTTGGACTTATGGTATTATGCAAGCCTTTTGGAAAAATAGAGATGCTTGTTTTAATAAGAAATACAAAGGATTAGGAATGGTTTCACTCCCTAACATCCTCTTATTTCAAATTATTCTTCCAATGATTGCTCCTTTAGCAGACTTGATTCTTATTTTTAGTTTATTATGGAATTATAATAGTTTAGAAAGCATGAGTAAAATAGGAATATATTATCTTGTCTTTATGGCTGTAGATATACTAGTGAGCGTTATTGCTTTTGGATTCGAAAAAGAAAAATTCGGAAAATTAATCTGGCTCATTCCACAACGTTTTGTGTACCGACAAATAATGTATTTTATTTTATTCAAGGCTTTAGGAAAAGCAATCAAAGGAGAAAGTCAAGGCTGGGGAGTTTTAACAAGAACTGGAAATGTAAAAACAGTCGAATAAAATTTTAAGTGTCAATTGGTAAAATTTCAAAAAAAATTAGAATAATTTACTGCATCTTAGAAATGGCTTTCCAAAGAAGTGTTATTTATCGGATTTTAAAACAAATGCTATAGCTTTCTCAGCAAGAGGTCTCATTACTTGATAACCCATTTTATTGGGATGTACGCCATCATTTGAGTATTCTTTTTTTAAACCTTCATGCGCATCAACCATAACGGAATAATAATCGATATAAACAATGTCATTACTTTGAGTATAATTTTTAATTATTTCGTTCAATGCTTTTATTTTCTCAATAGGTTGTTGATTGGGTTTCCAAGAAAAATCAATAGCGGGCAGAACCGAACAAAGGATTACTTCAATCTGATTGGCTGTAGCTAATTCTACCATCGAAAAAATATTATCTCGAATCATTTCAAGACTAGATGGACCAGTATTTCCAGCGATGTCATTAATTCCGGCAAGTATAATAACTACAGTTGGTTGTAAGGCAATCACATCGGCTCTAAAACGAACAAGCATTTGAGGGGTAGTTTGTCCACTAATACCTCGATTGATATAAGATTTATTCACAAAATAGTCCGGATCAATCATTTTCCAGAACTCAGTAATGGAATCTCCTATAAAAACCACTCTTTTTTCTTCTAATACAGGAATTGGCAACAAACTGTTTTCTTGTTGGTATTTACTTAAATTAGGCCAGTCTTGAGCTTGTTTTTTTGTTGCCATCGTTATTGACGAAAATTTGTAATTACTGTGATTTCAATTTAAGAAATAGCAAGGTGTAATGCAATTTCTAAAAACAATTTGGACAAATTTACCCTTTATCTGCCAGAATTTAAATTTAAGAGCTTTTATCTTTTATTAATTGCATCAGTACTAATAGAATAGTTAAACGCAAAATGATTATTCGATTATAGACTCTCTAATAAACGAATGTTAATTTACTAAAATTGTTTTAAAATTGAGATTTAAACTTGATTATACAATTTGTTTATCTTTAAATTTATGAAAAAAAACGATAATGAGATTGTATCAAAAACTTTCAAAGATTAATTTTTTAAAAAAGAGCTATGCTTTTAAATTTCTATTTGTTGCTTTTATTGGCATCCATATTCCGCTTATAGGAATGTTATTTTATGTTCTTTATGGCAGTAAAAATATAGCTGCAAATACTATATTATTCGTCGGACTAGTCATGACATTAATAGCGAGTGCTATTACATTATATTTTTTAAAGCATTTAATTAAACCAATTGAAATAGCCTCTAAAGCTTTAGATAATTATAGAAATGAACGAAAAGTACCCTCTTTGCCAACAGATTTTTCAGACGAAGCAGGTTTGCTAATGCGAAACATACAAAAATCAATTTTAGAGAATGAGCGTTCTTTAAGTGATAATCAAGATTTAATTTATTTGCTTTCACATGATTTTAAAAACTTCACTGGAAACTCTCAAGGTTTAGCGGAACTTATTTTAGACGAAAGTCCTTCAGAAATAGTACAAGAATATGCTCAATTAATTAAAAAAAGTACTATTCAACAGTTTGTTTTTATAGAAATATTTATAAAACTAATGAAAGATCAAGAAGAGCTTTTAAATCGTCCTCTGAAAGTAAATACAATTAGTTTGCAATCTGTTCTTGCAATAGTACGCATACAAGTCGCTCCAAAATTAATTTCTAAAAAAATTATATTAAATTCTTTTTTCCAAATTGACGAAGTGCTTTTGACAATTGAGGAGGATTTGTTGGTCAGAGTATTGGTCAATTTAATTGATAACGCTATTAAGTTTTCATTTCCAGAAAGTGAGATTCAATTTACCGCAAGTAAAATTGACAATAAGATTGCTCTTGTAGTTTCTGATTCCGGAATTGGATTTAACCTAAATGACAAAGAGGAACTATATAAAAGATTTACAACTCGAAGTAGGGTAGGAACATCAAACGAACCTTCAACAGGAATAGGATTGTACTTGTGTAAAAAAATAGTTGAGAAGTATCAGGGAAACTTGATTTTAGAAAGTCAAGGTGTTAATAAAGGATCTACATTTTCTGTGCTTTTTACTAGCTTTTAATCGACGTTTAATGCTTTAAAATTTCGTTAAAAAGAGTATTTTTAAAAGAAAAATAGGATTAAATGAGCTAAATTTGAGAGAATGTAGATTTTTAATGAGACAGGATTTTTTTAAGTGAAAGAAAAACTAGACTCTCAATATTTTAAAATCTAAATTTAAATTAAAAACATATTTATTAAAATTTATTTAAAAATACAAGTATTATGAAAAGAAATGCAACCGCAGTATGGAATGGTTCACTAAAAGAAGGAGCCGGAAAATTAACAACACAAACTACAACGCTAAAAGACTCTCAATATTCATTTAAATCTCGTTTTGAAGAAGGAGTAGGTACCAATCCTGAAGAATTGATTGCTGCAGCACATGCAGGTTGTTATACAATGCAATTGACTGCTTATTTAAGCGAAGATGGTTTTAAAGTAGAAAGTATTGAATCAAAATGTGATATTGATTTACAAGAAGGAACAATTGTTACTTCTCACATAACAATACACGCAAAAATAAAAGATATTGCTGAAGACGTTTTTCAACAATATGTTACGAAAGCAGAGAAAAATTGTCCTGTTTCTAAGGTGTTAAATGCAGCTATTTCTACAACTGCTACTTTAGCTTAAAAACTGATTTTCTTTTATATAAAAAAGGCTTGATTTATAGTACAATCAAGCCTTTTTTGTATTGTATTAAGAAGATCTATTCAAATAAATCAGAAGATAGGTAACGATCACCACGATCGCAAATAATGGCTACAATTACTCCTGATTCTAAAGTGTTCGCTATTTTTATTGCCGCAGCAACAGAGCCACCACTACTCATTCCTGCAAAAACACCTTCTTCAAGTGCCAGACGTTTGGTCATTTCACGAGCTTCTTTTTCAGAAACTTCAATGATTGTATCTACTTTCGAAGCGTCAAAAATCTTAGGCAAGTATTCTTGAGGCCATTTTCTAATTCCTGGAATTTGTGAGCCATCGCTAGGTTGTGCTCCTACGATTTGGATATTACTATTCTTTTCTTTCAAATAGGCAGACGTTCCGATGATTGTTCCAGTGGTTCCCATAGCAGATACAAAATGAGTTACTGTACCTTCGGTATCATTCCATATTTCTGGACCTGTTGTTTTATAATGTGCTTTCCAGTTGTCATCGTTGGCAAACTGATTGAGCATGATATAGCCGCCTTCAGCGACTTTTTTATCAGCGTAATCTCTAGAACCAATTATTCCCGTGCTAGCGGGCGTTAAAATGACTGTAGCGCCATATGCTCGCATAGTTTGGGTACGCTCTTTTGTAGAATCCTCAGGAAGTATTAATTCTATTTCTAAATTAAACAGTTGTGCAATCATTGCCAATGCAATTCCGGTGTTCCCACTAGTGGCTTCAATAAGTTTATCTCCTTTCTTGATTTCACCTCTTTCTAAGGCGGATTTAATCATGTTATAAGCAGCACGATCCTTAACGCTACCTCCAGGATTATTTCCTTCTAATTTGAGTAAAAGTTTTACATTTTTGTTTTGTACCAAGTTCGTAGATTCTACCAACGGCGTATTTCCTATAAGGTCTAGTATTTTATGTGATTTCATTCTGTATTGTATTCGTATGTTTTTTTAAGATCACCACCAAATAGTGAAGAGGATAGTGCTAATTGTTTTATGAATAATATTTGTAAAGTAAAACTGTTATAAACAGCAACAACCAAGATATAAAGGGATGTATTTAGAATTGAATGGCATTGTATAAATTTTATAAAGAAAATCAAAGATATTGAACTTTGTCGATATATCGTAATGCGGTTATTTAGAGATTTTGAAGTTTTTATAAAAAGTAAAAATTTTTCATCAAAAGATATTTTTAGAAACCTCAAAAACTTTACAATATGAAAAAGTATATTTAATCGATCTTTTTCTAAATTAGCAATTAAATACAATTTCATGAAAAATAATTTGACTTTTATAAGTGATGTTTCAAAGAAGGAATTTCCAATTGATGATAAGATTTCTGGCAAAGCGGTACGAGATCCAATTTTTGCATTAATTCAGACTGACTTTCCAGAATTTGATGAAAATAAATTTCTATCGGTTTCAGAACTCAATATGTATCGTGAGAAATACATCTCTAATTATTTAGCGGTAGAAATTGGAGAACTTTCTAATTTAGAAAATAAAGTTATTGGATCCCTAAAAAAAGATGTTTCATTAGTGAGTAGTGTAGAAGACGAAGTAGGTGATCGAACTTTTGGACAGAAGGTCGCAGATAGTGTAGCTGCGTTTGGAGGAAGTTGGAAATTTATCATCATGTTTGGTGTTTTTATCCTGTTGTGGATAATGGCAAATATTTATCTTTTGGTAGATAAAGGATTTGATCCCTATCCATTTATTTTGCTAAATTTAATCTTGTCATGTTTGGCTGCATTACAAGCTCCAGTAATTATGATGAGCCAAAATCGTCAGGAAGAAAAAGACAGGGAAAGAGCAAAGAAAGATTATATGATTAATTTAAAATCGGAACTTGAAATCAGAATGCTTCATGAAAAATTAGATCATTTGATTATGCATCAACAAGAAGAATTAATTGAGATTCAAAAAGTACAAATCGAAATGATGAATGATATTTTATCTAGAATAAAATAATTTTTTTCAGTTCAAAAAAAAGTAAAAAGGAAACCCTTTTAATAGTGTTTAAAAAAATAACCGCCAACCATAAAAGCACCATTTAGAACAGCAGAAACTACGATTAATTTTTTATAGTTTCTGTTGGTGTCAATAAAATTTAAACCTAAAATTGCTAGAAAAAAAAGGGTGGTTAGCAGAGCAGGATACATCTTAAAAGATTCTATAAAATCACCTTCTAAAAGCAGTAAAAAACTACGTTGAAAACCACAGCCCAAACACTCTATTCCAAAGAGTGTTTTACTTAAACAAGGGAACATATATTTTTCTAAATCCAATGGTTTTGTTTTTTACAATTTTACAAAAAAATAACTAACGGCTCAAATAATAAATAGGCAATTTTAAATTCATTACTTTTGGAATCTGATAATTTAAAAGATGAAAAAGTTTATAATCCCCATAATGATTGTTGCAATAATGGTTGCCTTGTACCAACAGGCGAGTGCCGAAAAAAACGTGTACATTATGGTTGTTGCAATTGTAATTTTTATGATTGGAATGATGAAGTTAAGTGCCAAAACACCTAGTAAAAATCAAGATAAAGAAGACGAAAATGTTTAGTAAAGGAGATAAAGTTTCTGTGCTTGATGAAGCCATGGATGGAGTAGTGTTGTCAGTCAAAGAGAACCAATTTACGATAGAAACAAAGGACGGATTCGTGATGACATTTTTTGTCAATGAATTGCTTAAAATAAACGATTCCAGCAACTTACTAGATTCTATTAGAAGAATAAATGTAAGTGAGATTTCAAAGGAAAAAGAAATCCCAAAAGCACGAAGTTTTGTCAAAGAGAAAAAATCTAGACACGAAATTCCTGCTCCAGAGTTTGATTTGCACATCGAAAAACTAGTACCAAACAAACGCGGAATGTCAAATTATGATATCCTAACTTTACAAACAGAAACAGCTAAACGCCACATCGAATTTGCGATTAGAAATAGAATTCCGAAGATTGTTTTTATACATGGTGTTGGCGAAGGTATTCTAAAAGCAGAGCTGGATTTCTTGTTAGGACGATATGATAATATTGCTTTTGCAGAAGGTAATTATCAAAAGTATGGACAAGGAGCTACGGAGGTTTTTATAAAACAGAGTGCGATGTAAAATGTTTTTCTAATTCGGAAGCCAAATAAAAAAGGTTCAATTTTAAGAGAATTTCAAATTGAAAATTCTCTTAAAATCGAACCTTTTTTGATGTTGAAATAGTGCTTTTTATTAGCCTATTTTTAGTCAATTTTATAGCATTAATTAGTAGTCAATAATTCTCCATAAATGAAATTATCGCCTAATAGAAAATCACTATTCCCTTTCTTTAATTTTGCTTTTTTGATAACCAAAGTATGCTTAAAACCGTTGCCAAAAACCGTAGTTGTTACTTCGATAATTCCGCTAGTATTTGCAACTCCAGCGACTGCAACCCACTCTTCAAGAACAGGTGGGCTTGCTGGAAAAGCAGTGTTGCAAAAATAATCATCGGTCAATAATCCAGAGAATAATCGGTAGGTAAGTTTGTTTTTTGTATCACTTATCAAACCAGTTCTTGGGGTGTTTAGTGGTGTAGCTGCATTCACAATTAAGCTAGGATCTATGTCAAGAATTAGCGCTTCGCTACTATTTTTATCATAAACTTGTTTCGAACTAGAGCATTGTTTAAGCACTTTAGTGAAGGCCAATGGTAAAGCTGTAGCGCTTATAACATAGTCTCCAAAAGGGAAAGTTTCATATACTTGTTCGCCGTTTGCTTTGCTAAAAGTAACATTTCTAAAAGTTATATTGTGATTGTATCCTGTGATTTTCGAACTGTTATCCGTTGTATTTACTGTTTTTTTTGCAGTGCTATTAATCACTATTTGTCCACCAGTAGCAGTCCATTGATCTGTTACAATTGGTGTAGCCGGAGGAATCAATTCGCAAATCGTTGAAGACGTTAATTTATCATTATACAACCGATAAATAAGACGATTGGTATCACTAATTAAAACTGTTTGAGAACTTGTTTCAGTAGGAAAAACAATTTTAGTAGCCTCAAAAATTAAGGATTCGTTATCTTTTAATTTATAAAGTAACTGATTTGTAGTACATTTTTGAACTTCAACAGCATCAAAACTGATGCTTTCTTGTGTTAAATCTCCATCATCACAGCTGTTTAAGACTAATGTGAAAACCAATAAACTTAGGATTTTTTTCATTTTTATAATATTTGTAACAAAAATAGAATTTTAATTTGTTCGAAATACATTCCTGTTTAAAAATAGCCTATATGATCTAAGTTATGCCTTGATTAATTATTGATTATTACTGAAAATACTAGGTACATTTAAGATTTCAAATTGAATTATCCTATTCTAAAGCAGAATGAAAATCGTATATTTGCGCGAATTTAATATCGTCTATGAGACTTAATAAATATTACTCAGCTGCTTTTTTAGCTTTTTTTATCTGGGGTTTTTTTAGTTTTGCTTTAAAACCTTTACACAATTATCCGTCTTTAGATATACTATTTTACCGTGTGTTTTTTAGCGTTATTACAATGGTTTTGATTAACCTTATTTTTAGAAAAAATGTGATTCGCAAAGATTGGAACCATTTTAAAAATAGCTCTTCTAAACAAAAAAGAAGTATTGTTTCCTTGACCCTTGGAGGCGCAATTTTTCTTATTCTAAATTGGTTTGTTTTTATCTATGTGGTTAATCACATTAGCGTTAAGGCTGCTTCTTTAGCGTATCTAGTTTGCCCTATATTAACTACTGTTTTTGCTTATTTTATTTTAAAAGAACAACTTACTAAATGGCAATGGGTTGCTGTAATGATTAGCTTTACAAGCTGCATATTGCTTTCCTTTAATTATTTTAGAGATATTTTTTATAGTCTTATTGTAGCAACAACATACGCCTCTTATTTGGTTAGTCAAAGGAAAAATAGTGAGATGGATAAGTTTCTTGTTCTAACTATTCAGCTTGTTTTTACTGCAGTTGTTTTATTGCCATTTTATCCAAAATACAGTGGACCTATTCCCACAGAACCTTTGTTTTATGGTTGTATGTTTTTTGTAGTTGTGTTTTTTACGATTATTCCGTTGTTTCTAAACTTGTATGCACTCAAAGGGATAAACTCTTCAGCAGTTGGGATTATGCTTTATATTAATCCAATAATAACGTTTTTAGTAGCCATTTTCTATTATGATGAACAAGTAACTTCGCTTCAGTTGTTTGCTTATTCTTTAATTTTAGTTTCAATTGTTGTTTTTAATGAAAGAGCTTTGTTTTCTAAAAGAAAGAATGCTTTATCATCAAAAATGTAATGTTCAAAATAATTTATACTTCAGAAAAATGAAAAAAATATATCTCGATAACGCTTCTACTACAGTATTGCGTCCGGAAGTAATTCAGGAAATGACTCATGTTTTGACTGAGGATTATGGAAATCCTTCTTCTACTCATAGTTTTGGTCGTACTTCTAAAAGTATTTTAGAGCTTTCTAGAAAGTCTATTGCTCAAAATTTGAATGCCACTGCACAAGAAATTATTTTTACTTCTTGCGGTACAGAAGCTAATAATTGGATTCTTCGTTCTGCCGTTAAAGATTTAAAAGTAACGCGTATTATTACCAGTAAAATGGAGCATCATGCCGTTTTATATACCGCATTAGTTTTAGAAAAAGAATTTGGAATTCAAATTGATTATGTTGCTATAAAACCAAATGGTGAAATTGATTTGACACATTTAGTAGAGTTACTTTCACAAGAAAAGAAAACATTAGTTAGCTTAATGCATGTGAATAATGAGACAGGAACTGTTTTAGATTTAGAAAGAGTTGCAATCATTTGTAAGGAACATGATGCTTTATTTCATTCTGATACGGTTCAATCTGTAGGGAAAACTATTATCGATTTACAAAAAACAACAGTTGATTTTATTGTAGCAAGTGCTCATAAATTTCATGGACCTAAAGGTGTTGGTTTCGCATTTGTTCGTAAAAACTCAGGTTTACAACCGCTATTTTTTGGTGGTGAGCAAGAAAAAGGATTGCGTGCAGGAACGGAAGCTTTACATCAAATTGCTGGAATGGCAAAAGCATTAGAACTTTCCTATAGCAATCTAGAAGAGGATAAAATTCATATTTTAGAATTAAAAACAGAGCTGATTTCAAAACTAAAAACTGCATTTCCTACGTGTAAAATTAATGGTGGAACAAACGGTTTTTATACGATTTTAAATGTTCTATTGCCTTTTTCTGAAGACAAAACAGCGATGATTTTATTTCATTTAGACATGAAAGGAATTGCAGTCTCTAGAGGTAGCGCCTGTCAATCAGGAAGTATCAAACCCTCTCATGTTTTAGTAGAAATCCTTTCTGAAGAAGATTTAAAGAAACCAAGTTTGCGTATTTCTTTTAGTCATTTCAATACCAAAGAAGATATTGATAGTCTTATGGATGCCTTGCAAAAGATTTAAAAAGAGTAGCCAAATCAAGCATTAACTTTCGTAGAGACGCAATCTGTTTTTAACGGAAACTAGCTCCCTTTGCAGGTTGTCTATTTTTTGTAAAAGATTAAAAACAACATCAATTCCTTCTGTGTTAACAGCCAATTCTTGATGCATGCGTATCATCTTTTCTATTTCATATATAGCATCCGATTCTATATATGAAGTAGTTTCGATTGTTTTTATTGAGACTAATCCCATTTCGTTAAGATTCGTAAAAAAGGATATTTCTACTTTATAATGAGAGCACAATTCTGTTATCGGAATTAGTTTTTCTAGATTCATAAGGTTTGCATTTTAGCTAGTTCTGTAAATAATTCCTTTTCTTTTTCTGAGAGTTTTTCAGGAATTTTTATTTGATACGTAAGATACAAGTCACCAAATTCTCCCTCTTTTTTATATACAGGAAATCCTTTTCCTTTCAGTTTTACTTGAGTCCCATTTTGAGTTCCGGGTTTTACCGTCAGTTTTACTTTTCCTTCAAAAGTAGCTGCAGTAATTTCTCCTCCTAATACGGCGGTGTATAAGTCTAAAGCAACATTGGCATAAAGATTATTTTTATCTCTTTTAAAATCAGTATGGTTTTCTATAGAAAAAGTGATAAATAAGTCACCTTTTGGACCATTGTTGGAGCCTTCGCCACCTAAGCCACTTATTTTTATTTGCTGTCCGTTTTCGACTCCTGCTGGAATTGTAATTCGGATGTTTTTTCCATTTATCGTTAAAGTTCTTTTGTTTGTGGTGTAAACATCTTTTAGATCAAGTCGAAGTTCAGTACTAAAATCTTGTCCTTTATAGGGTGTATTTCGGCGACCGCCACCAGCAGATCTTCCGCCAAACATTGATTCGAAAAAATCAGAAAAATCACCACCCTCAGAAAATCCTCCTTGTTGGCTATTGCCTTGGTATTGCTGTTGTTGTCTTGATTTTTCAAACTGTTCCCCGTTTTGCCAGTTTTCACCATACGAATCATATTTTTTACGATTTTCGGGATGGCTTAATACTTCATTTGCTTCATTTAATTCTTTAAACTTCCTTTCGGCTTCTTTGTCGTTAGGGTTTAAATCAGGATGGTATTTTCGAGCAAGTTTACGATAAGCCTTTTTTATTTCGCTTTCAGTTGCCTTTTTATCCACTTCAAATACCTTATAATAGTCAATGAATGCCATTTTGTTTTTGTTTAGTTGATTTTGTTATCGTACAAAAAAAGGAGTAGTAGAAGTACAAAACCAAATTTAATCATTTTTTTGATGTAAAAACAGGCAAATTTATTTTATTGTACTTCTTTTTAGTGCGTAAAGTAGCTCAAACAAATTTCCGCATTAAAGTTTTGAGATCGAGCTTTTAGGTTTTACTCTAGGAATTGTGTAGTACTTAAAATTGAATTTAATAAACTAAAAACATAAATTTAATCTGCACAATGAGGATTAGAAATCAGGTAAATATCTTTTTATTCTAGAAAAAAGAGTATCGAGTTTCTATCATTTCCGGTCTTTATTTTTAGCTTTTTACAAATTTAAAATTCAATATTTCTAATTTATAATTTTTATAAACACTTAATATAATGGTATTAAAAGCATCTTAATTCAAAAATAATTTTATTTTTGTAGAAAGCGTTTTAACTATAAAATTGAGTTCACCAATTTGACTTTGCGTTACTTTACGGAATCTAGTGCTGTTCTTATTCCTTTCTCCTATATTAAGATATAAATTACTATTGAATGAAAATAAATCCTATACCAGCCAATGAAGTTGAAAGATTAAAAGAACTCAAAAAGTATTCAATTTTGGATACTTTATCAGAAGTAGAATACGATTCAATTACTCAATTAGCCTCATATATTTGTGATACACCCATTGCTTTAGTTAGTTTAATAGATGAAGAAAGACAATGGTTTAAATCAAGTGTCGGTATTGACGTTAGCGAAACCTCCAGGAATATCTCTTTTTGTCAATATACAATTATGGGTGATGACATTTTTGAAGTTCCAAATGCTTTAGAAAATGATTTGTTTGCAAAAAATCCTTTAGTTACAGGAAACCCTAATATTCGTTTTTACGCCGGATCACCGTTGCGAACCAAAAATGGTCTTAATATGGGATCCTTGTGTGTGATTGATACTAAAGCAAGAGTGCTTACGGAACAGCAAAAAAAGGCTTTGCAATTATTATCCAATCAAGTGGTCACTTTGTTAGACTCTCGAATCAAACATTTTGATTTTCTTGAATCTCAAAAAGAACTTCAGAATTTTATAGATTTGTCTAAAGATTTGGTCTGTATTGCAAATGTAAACGGATTGTTTTACAAAGTAAATCCTGCTTTTACAACTGTTTTAGGCTTTTCTAAAGAGGAGTTAGAAGGCGTTCCTTTTACCAATTTTGTACATATAGATGATTTGCCTTCTACACTAAATCAAGTAGAAAAACTGTCAAAAGGGGAGTTAACAATCAGTTTTGAAAATCGTTTTCGTTGCAAAAACGGACAATATGTTACTCTAAGTTGGAATACGTCTCCCGATCCAGCTACTGGAAACCTTTACTGTATTGCTCGAAACATGACTAAAGAAAAAGCAGTTGAGCAAAAATTAATTGATAGTAATAATTTATTAGATGAATCTCAGAACATTGCTAAAATTGGAAGTTGGAAATTTGATTTAATAACTAATGACCTTATTTGGTCAGATGGTCATTATCGAATATTTGAGTTAGAAAGACAGCCTTCAGGACAACTTTTTGAAAGTTATAGAAGCAGAATTCATAAAGATGATTTAGAATTATTAAACAAGACTTCAGAAATCGCCTTAAAAACGGGAAAGAACTTTAAAATAAAATATAGAATTGTACTTCCAGATCAAAGTATTAAGCATATTCTAGAAATTGGTCAACCTTTTACAAATGATAACGGTGAAGTAATTGAGATAAAAGGGATCGTTCAAGATATAACTGAAATAACTATTGCCGAACAAAAAATCATATTAAAGTCGAAAGAAATCAACGATATTAGAGCAGCTTTAGACGAATCTGCAATTGTTTCTATATCAGATAAAAAAGGAATGCTTACGTATGTAAATGATAATTTTTGTTCAATTTCTCAATATACAAAAGAAGAATTGATAGGAAAAGATCAAAGTACTATAACCGGTTCTTTAGACAAGGACATCTTAAACACTATAATAAAAGGGAAGGTTTGGAAAGGTGAAATTAAAAACTCATCAAAAGATGGTTTATCCTATTGGGAGAAAATGACAATTGTTCCTTTTTTAGGTGAAAACAATAAACCCTACCAATACGTTTCGATTAGTACTGATATTACCGATCAAAAAATAGCCGAAGAAAGTTTAAACAACGCATTAGCAGATCTAGAAAAAAAGAATAGAGAACTTGATGAGTTTGCTTACGTAGTTTCTCATGACCTGAAAGCACCTTTAAGAGCTATTAATAATCTTGCCGAATGGATTGTTGAAGACATGCCATCAATGCCGGAAGAAGTAAGTTCTAATTTTGATTTACTACGTGGAAGAGTCTTGCGAATGGAAAATTTAATTAACGGTGTGTTAGAATATTCGCGTATTGGCCGCGTTGCAATTGAAAAAGAAACAATAGATATGACCTTGATGCTCGATCAGATTATTGATATTATGGTTCCAAAGCTCGATTTTGAAGTTATAATTGGCCAAAATTTCCCTACCATACTGTCTGAGCGAATACTGTTAGAACAAGTTTTTAGTAATTTAATTAGTAATGCTGTTAAATACAATAACAAACCCATAGGAATAATTGAATGTTACTATGAATCATTACCAGATTTTCATCAATTTACGGTAAAAGATAATGGGCCAGGTATTGCAGAGGATTACCATAATAAAGTTTTTAAAGTTTTTCAAACTATTGTAGCCCGCGATGTAAAAGAAAGTACTGGAGTAGGATTATCTATCGTAAAGAAAATTATTGAAGAAAAAGGCGGATCCATACGTATTGAATCTAAAGAGAATGAGGGATGTAGTTTTATTTTTACAGTTCCTAAATAAATAAAAATGGAGAAATCGCAACAAGATTGCCAAGAGGAATTGGCTGCTTTAAAAAAAGAATTTGATGATTTTGTATATATCGTTTCTCACGATATAAAATCGCCCATGAGAGCAATAGCTAATATTGCCACTTGGATAGAAGAAGATTTATCCAATGGGCTCACACAAGATGTAACCAGTAATTTCGAATTACTTAAAAATAGAGTAAATCGATTAGAAAATATGATGAATGGGTTGTTAGAGCTCTCTCGTGTAGAACGAGCAGAATTAGAATTTTATTGCGTTAATATCCCTAAAATGATGTCTAGTTGTTTTGATTTGTACCGTAATAACCATGTAGAATTTACTTTAGACACTACAATTGTTACTGAAAACTTCATTACCTTAGGTGCAAAGTTCCAAAAAGTCATACTTGGTTTATTAGACAATGCAGTACGATTTAATGACAAAGAGCAGATAAAAATCAGGGTAACTATTTTAGAAAGTGATGACGAATTTACTATAGAAATTACCGACAACGGACCAGGAATTCCCGAAGAAGTAGTGCCTAAAATATTTTCTATTTTTTACACTGTAAATTCTAAAGATGTTGTCAATACAACAGGAGCGGGATTAGCAATTAGTTGTAAAATTTTAAAATTAGTTGGAGGTAAATTGAAATACACTGCGGGAATCAGTAATGGTTCAATTTTTACGTTAAATTGGCCCAAGAATATAATCTTAAAAAATTAAATTTATGAACCAAAAATTGGTGAATATCTTGCTAGTCGAAGACGATGAAGTAGATGTTATGAATGTAAAAAGAGCATTCTCTAAGAACAATATAATGAACCCTCTTTTTGTTGCTGGAAACGGTATTGAAGCTTTAGAAATGCTAGAAAATCAAATAATTCCGCTTCCAAAAATCATAATTTTAGACATCAATATGCCAAAAATGAATGGAATTGAATTTCTTAAAATTATGAGAGAAAAAGAAAAACTTAAAAACATATCCGTTTTTGTTATGACTACTTCAAACGAAGATACCGACAAAATTAACGCATACAATTTGAATGTTGCAGGATACATTCTTAAACCATTATCTTTTGAGAAATTTCTGACTTCAGTAGCAACTCTTAAAAACTTTTGGCAGTTATGTGAAATGTAAAAGTTCTAATTCATTTTTTATGGGGAATTTCAGTATCTTATTGGTCGAAGATAGAGTAACTATTATAGAAAATATAAAAGGTTTTTTTTCAGAAAATGAAACAAGACCTACTTTATATTCTGCCACCAATACCATTGATGCATGGTCTATGCTAGAAGGTTTTTCTAAATTAAATCCAATTCCTAAAATTCTTCTCATTGATGTAAATAGAACAAAAGAGGAAGGCATACTTTTATTAAATACCATTCGGAACCATCCCGATTTAAAATCAATTTTAGTTTTTGTAATCACAGATGCTGCTCAAGAAACAAATAAAGCAGCAGTTTTGAAATTGAATATTGCAGGTTATATTCCCACTTCGTTTCAAAGTCAGGAATTATATTACTGCTTTTCAGTACTAAATGACTATTGGAATATGATTGAATTCTAAGTTAAATAATTCACCACTATGGCAGTTGTTTTAAAAATATTAATAATGGACGATGATAAAATCGATTCCATAACCATCAGCCGTTCCATAGCGCAATCTGGAATTATAGCTGACGTTGATACCGTTTTTTCTGCAAAAGAAGGATTGGTGCTTATCCTGTCTTTACAATATGATCTTATTTTTTTAGATTATATGATGCCAGATACAGACGGAATTTCCTTTTTGAAAAAAATTAGAGATCTGGAAATTGAAACACCTGTAATTTTTGTAACTTCTCAAGGAGACGAAAAAGTGGCCAGTCAAGCCATTTTAAGCGGAGCATCAGATTATATTCCGAAAACTTTATTGACTCCAGATGGAGTATCACAAAGCATTAGAAATGCAATTAAATTACATGAGAGCTTAAAGCTTAGAAAAATTACCGAACTAGAACTCAAAGTAAATTCAAACCGACTTTTAGAAGCACAAAAATTAGCTAAAATTGGAACTTGGGAAGTGAACTTAAGCAACAATGAATTGTTTTTTTCTGAAGAATTCTTTACCATTTTTGAAGTTGAAAAAGATAATTCTCCTACGATAGAATTTATTAATTCCTGTTTTACGAATCCGAAAGATTTAGCCCTTTTTGAAAAAAATCTTAATATAGTTAAGAGAAAGAATAAAGAAGTACAATTTCATCATAGCATCACTACTAAAAAAGGAAATATAAAATATATCAATCAATTTATTAAATGTTTGAATGATGAAAAAGACAAGCCTTATAAGATTTTAGGAACTATTCAGGACATTAGCGAACAAAAACGAACTGAAGCGGAGCTTATAAAAGCGAAAGAACTTGCCGAAGAAGCTGTTGTCATAAAAGAGCAGTTTTTGACTAATATGAGTCACGAAATTAGAACTCCTATGAACGGTATCATTGGTTTTTCTAAAGTTTTAGAAAACACTAAATTAGATAATGACCAAAAGCAAAGTGTAGAAGCCATTAAAAAAGCAGGTCAAAATTTGATGGTTATTATTAATGATATTCTTGATTTTTCTAAAATTGAAGCCAATAAAATGACTTTTGAAGAAGTGAATTTTTCTTTATCAAAAACAGTTATTTCTGTGATTGAGTTACTAATCTCTAATGCCAAAGAAAAAAAAATAAAGTTATTATACGATATTGATTCAAATATAAATGATAATTTAATTGGAGATCCAACAAAACTTTTACAAATTTTATTGAATTTAGTGGGTAACGCTTTAAAATTTACAGAAAAAGGTTTTGTAGAATTAATTGTTACTGAACTTCAGCAAACTGCAACAGACTGTTTGTTAAAATTTTCTGTAATTGATACTGGAATAGGAATTCCGGAAGACAAAATCGATTCTATTTTTGAGAGTTTTAATCAAGCCTCTAATGAAACAACTCGTAAATACGGAGGAACAGGACTTGGACTTACCATAACTCGGAAACTGGTTGAGTTGCAAGGCGGTAAAATTACAGTTGAAAGTGACGTTTCAAAAGGAAGTGAATTCTCCTTTTCGTTACACTATAAAAAGGCACAAGACACAATTGGTAATACTAATGATTTAGATGATAAAAAAGTATCACCAGAGTTTCTTAAAAACATTAAAATTCTTTTAGTTGAGGACAATGAACTGAACCAATTGCTTGCCATTAAAGTATTTAAAAAATGGGATAAAGAAATTGATGTAGCTGCTAACGGAAAAATTGCCATCGAAAAGATCACTAATAATAATTATGATATTATTTTAATGGATATTCAAATGCCAGAGATGGATGGTATTGAACTTACAAATTATATTAGAACGCACATGGGAGTCAAAGCCAACACCCCTATAATTGCCCTGACAGCGCATGCAACAGTAGGTGAGGAGCGAAAATGCATTGATAATGGTATGAATGATTATCTATCGAAACCCTATGATTTTGAGGTTTTATTATCTAAATTAAATCAAAATTTGAAGTCATCTAAGGTTCAATCTTCTGTTTTAAAAGTTTATAAGAACCCAGAAATCACTTCGGAAAATCTATTTGATTTTAAATATTTAAAAGATTTAGCGGAGGGAGATTTCGCTTTTATAAAAAACATGGTGGCTCTTTTTTTAAATAATACACCACAAACATTAGATGCAATTTTAGATTCTAACCAAAATGATGACATAAAAGTGTTAAATGACGAAATTCACAAACTGAAATCTTCTCTAAGTTTATTGGGTATCACAAAGGCTTCGGAGAGCGTTGCTATTATCGAAAACGAAATGCTAACAAATCCTTTAGGAGACCTAAGAAAAGAAGAAGTTGTTAATTTGAATGAAATTTGTAGATTGGCAATTAAACAATTAGAGTTAATCGAAGAATTTTAAAGCCTTAAACAACATTTGATTTGATTAAAATAAAAAATAAACTATCGATTTCCTTACTATAATTCACCAAAAAGAACTGCGCTATGAAAACAATATTAATTGCTGATGATGATGAAATGACGCTTAAAGCGATGGAATTTAAAATGCTTAAAGAAGGCTATCATGTTATTTTATGTGGAAATGGTCAAATCGCTTTAGACAAAATTGTTTCTGAAAATCCAGATTTAATTATTTCGGATATTATGATGCCTCACATTAGTGGTTTAGATATTGTTAAGAAGGTTAAAGTGGAACTAAATTTGAACATTCCGATAATTATGCTCTCAGCAGTAGGATTAGAAAAAACGGTTTTAGAAGCTTTTGAGCTAGGAGCGGATGACTTTGTGACTAAACCGTTTATTCCAAATGAATTATCGGTGAGAGTAAAACGACTTTTATTACAAAAATAATTATTTTGCAATTATATAAATGTAACCAAAAAGAGCTTACAAATAGTATTAACTATAAGTAAGCTCTTTTTGATTTGAAAAGGTATTGAAGTATCCCTATTATTGTAATGGGAAATGAGCTTCGAATGTTTTAAAACGACGGTCTAAATCAGCTTTTAATTCTTTTTTTACTTTTTCCTCTTTTATAAAACTGTAGGTAATACTGTTGTAAACAAACTGTTTTATATCGGCATAGGAAACATCTTTATATCTTTTGGCTAATAACACATATTGCTCTGTCATATTCGTACGTAAAATACCTGCATCATCAGTGCTTATTACAATAGGAACCCCAAATTCTTTATACAATGTAAAAGGATGTCTACTTTCTTTAACTTTTAAAATAAACTCATTACTCACTAAGTTAATTTCTATGGGAATTGATTTCTTTGCCATATAACGCAGTAAATTGTAGGAGTCTTTCTCATAAGCCATCGCAACACCGTGTCCAATTCGATTGGCTCCTGCGGTATAAACTGCCGCTCCAATATGCCAAGTAAGTTCTTCGGGCTGAACCAAACCTAGGGTAAGTTCACCAGCATGCATCGTGTATTTTACGTTTGGATATTTAGAATGACAGTACTTAAACATCACCATATGCAACCAATAATCCTTCATTGAAGTTTCACCGTCTTCAGGGGAAACTATATTTACACCAGCCATAAGTGGGCTTGTATCTGCAGAAATAAAGGCAGTTACTAAATTTTTAAACAAATCAACAGGTTCCATAAAACGCAATACAAAATTCTGATAACGCATGGTAAATTGCGAGTCATCCATTTTTAAATCTTTGTGTAATGGAGCAACAAAGTTATTATTAAAATTTTTCGCATCCGCTTCTGCTCCTTTTTTCAATAAAGAGTTGTATAGAGAGTCTAGTGATTTTAGAATTGTCTTTTCGTCTTTTACAACTGCTAATTTTCGCAATCTCAGATTGAATTTTGTTAAATCATTGATGTTGATTTGTGTAGGAATTGTAGATAATTGAGTTTCAATATAACTTACATTTTCAGAGAGTGCTCTTTTTTTTAATTCTAATAACCCTTGACCAAAATTTCCTTGAATTGCTGGTTCAAACTTCATGAAAGATTCAAAAAATAGTTTATCTGAAGGATAATCCACAAAATTATAGTCTTTTACAGACCACTTTTGCATAATTTTTTGCTTGTAACTATCAATCGTTCCATTTTTTATTAAAGAGGAGAATTGCTGCCAGTTTCCAGTTGCTGGTTTTTCTTTTAATACATCCATGGTTTCTGTATTCAAATAAAAATCATCTTGTATTGCATGTTCCAATAAGGGCTCAGCATATATGGAACCTGAAAAATGATGATGTAAATCACCGCCTTTTGGCATTTGTGAAAAAAAAGCGGTCAATGCCGCTTCATTATCTCTTATTTTTTCAAAATAATCACTAGTGGCTTGCGCACAGATAGTGTTTATTATTAAAATGAATAACAATGTATATAGAGATTTCATAGTGCTTTAAGTTACTATTTTCAAAAAACTTCCTCATTAAAGAGATGTAGTTGTCTAAAAAATAAAATTTGTCAAAGATGAATATTTTTGATTGATTTTAAAAATTTATAGGCTAAACTATTAGGGTAAGTAGTATAATTTAATCTTAACAGGAAAATTTAATATCTATATTAGGTGTTTGGAGAACGGTTTTAAAAGTTTTATTTTTGCTCTTCCAAAAATAAACGCTCCACTCAGAACCTACTTTAATTTATAGTAGTTAAATTCAACAGCTTCTTTTTCAGAAATTTTATTTGTTTTGAAATCATTTCTGTTTGTTCCAGTATAGCCAGAATCACTTACTATTTATGAAAAAAGTATTTAATTTATTTGATTTTTCACAAAAAGTCAATTTTAGAACCGAGATTTTAGCAGGCTTAACAGTTGCTATGACAATGATTCCAGAATCACTTTCATTTGCAATATTAGCTGGTTTCCCCCCTTTAATGGGTTTATATGCCGCTTTTATTGCAGGTTTAGTTACAGCTGTATTTGGAGGAAGACCTGGAATGATTTCTGGAGGAGCAGGAGCTACCGTAATTGTCTTAATTGCTTTAATGAAATCAAACGGATTAGAATATGTATTTGCAGCTGTGGTATTAGCAGGAGTTTTACAAATTTTAGTTGGTATTTTTAAATTAGGAAAATTTATACGTTTGGTACCACAACCTGTAATGTTTGGATTTGTAAACGGGTTGGCCGTTGTCATTTTTATGTCACAGTTAGAACAATTCAAGAAAGTAGTTAACGGTCAAGTAGAATGGCTTTCCGGAACTCCTTTGCTAATCATGTCAGGATTAGTAGCTCTTACTATTGCAATCATTTTGTTTTTTCCTAAAATAACTAAAGCAATTCCACCGTCATTAGTGGCAATTATAGTTTTATTTGCTTTAGTATTTTTCTTTGGAATCGAAACCAAAACTGTCAAAGATATTGCTTCTATAAGTGGTGGTTTTCCGCCGTTTCACATTCCCAATATACCTTTAGATTTAGAAATGCTACAAATTATATTTCCCTATGCTTTAATCATGGCTTGTGTAGGACTGACAGAAGGACTTTTAACTTTAACTTTAGTAGATGAAATTACGGAGACAAAAGGGAATGGTAATAGAGAATGTATAGCACAAGGAAGTTCTAATATTCTAAATGGATTTTTCTTTGGTATGGGAGGATGTCCAATGATTGCCCAAACGTTGGTGAACCTTTCGGCAGGATCTCGGGCCCGCTTGTCTGGAATTATAGCAGCATTAACAATTTTGCTAATTATTTTATTTGGTGCTCCTGTAATTGAGCGATTGCCAATGGCAGCCTTAGTTGGCGTTATGATTATGGTAGCGATTGGCACTTTTGAATGGGCAAGTTTTAGAATCATCAATAAAATGCCCAAACATGATATTTTTGTTGGAATAACAGTTGCCGTAATAACTATTTTACTTCATAATTTAGCTCTAGCGGTTTTGATTGGAGTGATAATTTCTGCATTGGTATTTGCTTGGGAAAGTGCTAAAAGAATTCGTGCTAAGAAATATATCGATGAAAAAGGCGTGAAGCATTATGAAATATATGGTCCTTTGTTTTTTGCTTCTACAACTGCTTTTCTAGAAAAATTTGACGTTTCTAATGACCCAAATGAAGTAATAATTGATTTTAAAGAAAGTAAAATTACAGATATGAGCGCGATTGATGCCGTTAATAAAATTACCGAAAAATATGCGAAGCTAAATAAAAAAGTGCATTTGCAACATTTGAGTGCAGATTGCAAAACCTTATTAAAAAATGCAGATCAAATGATTGAAGTAAACATTATCGAGGACCCTACTTATAAGGTGGCAACGGATTAATTAAAAAATATTACTTCACCTTCTTTATCCTCTTTTTTATATCATTAGAACAGGTGAAGTTTTACTTTTTGGATATCAGTTTTAAAATAAAAAATTATCGTGTCATGGCTTCCGCTGCTAATCTTCCAGTTTTTAAGGCGGCATTAATAGAACCGTTTAGCAAATTATCTCCACAAATATATAGCGTATCTGAGATTTTAATTTCAGAACTCTTGATGTCATTTCGTACACTTTCCTGACTTGGCAATGCATATTCAATTCGATATGCTTTTAGCATTTTCCATGAATCTACTTTTTCACCGTACCATCTTTTAAGTTCTTGTTTCATGTTTTCGGCAAGAGTAGAATCATCAAGAGGTGGAATTCCGTTGTAAGAAACAGAAATAAGCACTTTCCCTTTTGGAGCATAAGTTTCAGCAACATTTGACATTATAGTCAAATTATTTACCCATTTTTTATTGGTTGAGGCATTAAGTATGACTACGGCTTTATCAGTAGGTGCTTTATTCGCTTCAAAATAGATAGTAGTTACTTGATGTGAAGTCATTTTTTGTTTAGGAAAAAATTTTTGACTTAATGAATTAGCGTTGGTAGCCAAAAGAATTTGATTGGCTTCAAAAACAGTTCCATCGGAAGTGATTACACTATTTTCATTTATTTCAACTACTTGTGTGTTGTAACGAATACTATTTTCAGGAAGTATTGCAACTAATTGTTTTGGAATTTCTTCCATTCCTAAAGCGGGAACTGCTACATCGCCATCAGAAAACATTTTCATCACGAAATCAAACATTCTACTCGAGGTTTGTAGCTTGTTTTCTAAGAAAATTCCAGATAGGAAAGGACCATAAAAACGATCAATCATTTTGTTGCTAAACCCATAGTCTGATAATTGCTTTCGAGTCGTTTGTTCTGGCTGTTGAAAAATTTCTTCTATAGTTAATTTTTGTAATTTATTTTTTAGCCAAAGTGTCTTTATTTTATCTTTTAATGTACCAACAGGAGCAAAAAGAGTAGCGAAGGCCGCTGACGGTCTTCGGAAAGGATCTGCAATCTCAAATTGACCATTATCATAAAGTACAGTCGCACCAGGTAACAATTTTTTTAGATTTAAATCCTTATAATTGAGCAATGATTTTGACTCTGGATAGGCAGTCAAAAGAACCTGAAAACCTCGATCGAAAAGAAAACCTTCATGGGAGTCAGTTTTTATTCTTCCTCCTGCTCGCTCTGTAGCTTCTATAATTAATACTTTTAGTCCTTGACGGTGTAAATGTACAGCTGCAGAAAGTCCTGCTAATCCTGCTCCAATGATAATTACATCTTGTTTCATGTTTTTTGATAATCTTTCCACAAAAATACATTAAATCTAGTTCATCTCGATTCGAAATAAGAAAATTTTAAATTATCCAGAACTCTTCAAAGCTTTTTTTATTGAATTTTAATCTTCATTAATAAATCAGTCTGTTCGTCATTTCCTAATCTAAAAATATGTTTATCAAAGATTACAAAACCATGTTTGTTATAAAATTGAAGTGCTCTTTTGTTTTCTTCCCACACACCCAACCAAATCATTGAGCTGTTATTATTTAGTGCTATATCGATCGCTTTTTGGAGTAATAATTGTCCAATGCTTTTACCATAAAAAGGGTTTATTACATAAATTCTATGTATTTCCAAAGCATTAATATCAATAGGTTCCGTTTGGGCTTCATTACTATTTATTTTTATATAACCGATAGGTTCCTCGTTAGAGTAAGCAATATAAAAGGCAGAATTAACATTAAGTATCTCTGTTGATAATTGCTTTGTGTTAAAACTTTTTTCAATATAGTTTGCAAGATTTTCAGCGGTGTTAACCGATTCAAAGGTTTCTGTAAATGTTTGAATACTTAATTTTCGCAGGGTTTCTAAATCAATTATTGTTGCTAATCGGATTTCAATTGGATTCATTTATGCAGAAAATTAAAATTTATTTAAACTCAAAAATAAGCAAATAAAGCCAGTTTGCACTTAATAAATCTATGGTGTTATTATAAAAATCAATTTGATTAGTTTCTATTTATTAATTTCTATCACTACTTTTATAGAATCAATAAAAAAGAACTAAAAGTAGAGTATATGAAAATTGTGATATCGCCAGCTAAATCTTTAAATTTCGAAAAGGAATTACCAACTGCACAACATACAGAACCGTCTTTTTTAAAGGAATCGAGAGAGGTTCATAAAATTTTAAAAGATAAAAAACCTGCTGAATTAGCAAGTTTAATGAGCATTTCGGATAAATTAGCAGATTTAAATTGGAAAAGAAATCAAGAATGGAAAGCACCTTTTACTACAGCAAATGCACGTCCAGCGATTTATACTTTTGATGGAGATGTTTATACGGGATTAGATGCTTTTTCGATTCCTTTAGATAAATTAGATACTTTACAAGATCGTTTAAGGATTCTTTCTGGTTTATACGGTTTGCTAAAACCACTAGACTTAATGCAAGCGTATCGTTTAGAAATGGGAACAAAATTAGCTATTGATGAGAGTCAAAATTTATATCATTTTTGGAAACCAATCATCACAAAAGCATTAAATAAAGAACTTCAGGAAGGGGAATTATTTGTTAATTTAGCGAGCAATGAATATTTTTCAGCTATTGATGTCAAAGCTTTAAAAGTTCCAGTAATCACTCCAGAGTTCAAAGATTATAAAAATGGTAAATTAAAAATAATTAGTTTTTTTGCCAAAAAGGCTAGGGGAATGATGGTGCGTTATATTATTGATACCAATGCAGAAACCATTGAGGATTTGACAGGATTTAATTATGATGGCTATCAATATGATGCTAATTTGTCAAAAGAAAATCAGCTTGTTTTTACTCGTTAATAATTTAAAATAAAAATAAAAACGCCGAAATCATAATGATTTCGGCGTTTTTTATTAAAATCAAATTAGTGCATTGCATCTGCAGGATTGATTTTGTTTTTTCCTTTTTTAATAAAAAAGATAATTGGAATACAACAAAGGAACATAATACCTAAGTAGAGAAAAATATCCATGTAAGCCAAAACGGTACTTTGCTTTAATACCGAATAATCGATTACTTGATAGGCTTTTTTCAGAGCCTCGTTAGTACTAAAACCCTTAGACATAAACCCTTTTTGTAATAAGGCAATCTTTTCTTGTACTTCAAGTTTAGTTCCGTCAAGATTAGAGATTAAATCTACACGATGCTTCTGACTGAATCTTGTAATAAAAGTGGTAATGATAGCAATACCAAAAGAACCTCCAAGTTGTCTCATCATACCTGTAAAAGCAGCACCTTCTCCAATATGTTTTCCTTTTAAGGTAGAAAGAGATAAAGTGGTTATCGGTACAAAAAGTAAACCCAATCCAATTCCTCTTAAAATTAAAGGCCAATATAAATGTTCAGTACCGGTGTCTGGTGTCATATTATTATACATCATTAAGGTAAAGAAAAAGAAAATTAAGAATCCAACTCCAACCATATATCCTTGCGGAACCCCTTTTTGAATCAATCGACCAACAATTGGCATCATAAAAGCTGTAGTTATTGAACCTGGAATAAGTAACAATCCTGCATCAGTAGCAGTCCACCCTAGAACAGATTGTGTATAAATCGGGATAATTAAAGTTGATCCATAAAGTCCGAATCCAAGAATAAAACACATGATTGTTCCAATTCTTAAGTTTCCGTCCTTTAAAACACTTAGATTAACAATTGGATATTTATAAGTCAATTCTCTCCAGATAAACAATACCAAACCAAAAACCGATACCACACTAAGTGCAGTGATTGTAGTATTATTAAACCAATCGTCTTGCTGACCGTGTTCTAAGACAAATTGTAAAGAACCAATGAAAGCCGATAAAAGTACAATTCCCCACCAATCGACTTGACTTGCTTTTAGCTTTTCACCATATTTTGGACTTCTTACAAAAGTAAAAGCTAAAATAGCAGCTATAATTCCAAGCGGTATATTGATATAAAAAATATAAGGCCAAGAAAAATTATCTACTAAATAACCTCCTAATGGCGGGCCAAGTGTAGGCCCAACAATTACACCCATTCCGTAAATAGCTTGCGCCATTCCACGTTTAGCCATCGGATAACTTTCGGTTATAATGGTTTGAGCCGTAACTAATAAAGCTCCACCACCAAGTCCTTGTATAAATCGAAAAGCTATAAGTTCCCAAATATTAGTGGCGTTTCCACATAAAAAAGATGCAGTTGTAAAAATAATAATGGAAACCACAAAATAATTACGTCTTCCAAATTGTTGTGAAAGCCAGCTCGTCATCGGAATAACAATAACGTTTGCAATTGCGTATGCGGTAATTACCCAAGCTACATCAGTTAATGTGGCGCCAAGGCTTCCCCTCATGTTGGTCAAAGCTACGTTGACAATAGTAGTATCTACAATCTCCAACAGCGCACAAAGTACTGCTGTTATCGTAATGATTACTCTTCTAAAGCCATATTCTACTAAATCGTCTTCAGTTCCTGTCATTTTATTTTACATGTACGTCAACATCAACATTCATCCCTGGTCGTAATAATTTTATTTTTTCAGCATCGTTTGAAGCATCTAAACTTATTTTTACGGGTAATCTTTGAATTGTTTTTACAAAGTTTCCAGTGGCATTATCTGGAGGTAAAATAGAAAATCGAGATCCTGTAGCAGGTGAAAAAGAAGTAATCGTTCCTTGAAATTTGTAATCTGGATACGCATCTACTTTTAAGGTTACTTTTTGTCCCATTACCATTTTGTTCAATTGTGTTTCTTTGAAATTAGCAATTACCCAAGCTTCTTGGTTGTTGATAATATAAAATAACGATTGTCCTGGTTGTACTAATTGTCCTGGTTGAATATCAATTTTTGATACTTGCCCATCAATTGCTGCTGTAATAACAGTATAGGAAATATTTAATTTTGCAGCATCTAGTAAAGCTTGTGCTCTTTTGATATTGGCAGCAGCTACTTCAGTTAATTTATCTGAAGCTTTAGATTTTGCTATAATAACTGATTTTTGATACGCACTAGCTTTTTGTTGCTGTTGCAAAATATGAACTTGGTTTTCTGCTTCTTGTTTTGCTGTAGACGCTTGTTCGTATTGTTGTTTAGTAATCGTATGACTTTTATATAAATTACTGTAACGATTATAATCACTTGTTATTTGTGCCAATCTAATTTTAGCACTTTCTATATTTCCGCTTGCAGATTGTACATTGGCATCTGATGCAGAAACACTTGCAAGAGCACTACTAATGTCTGCTCTTGAAACTTCAAAGTTTCCTTCGGCAGCAGCTAGTGCCGCTGTAGCTTCAGCAATTTTTAATTGGTAATCTTTTTTATCGATTGTAAATAAGGTATCACCTTTTTTTACAAAATCGTTATCCTTAATATATACTTTGTTTACATAGCCTGATACTCTTGGAATAATCGGGTTCATGTTTTTCTCAATTTGAGCGTCATCTGTTTGCTCATGTGCTAGTGAGTGAATGTATTTGTAACTTCCATATCCTCCTCCTAATACGACCAATACCACTAGGATAATAATAAATTTTGTATTTGTTTTTTTCTTTTCCATGTGAGTAATTATTATATTTTTGAAAGGTTGAAAGTTTTTGATAATTGTCCTGTTACTGAAAGTAACTCATAATATTTTTGAACGACATTAGCTTTGGCTAAAGCTTTATTAATGGTAGCGTTTAATTGCTCTACATCTGCCTCTAGCAAATCATTAGTGTCTGATAATCCGTTGTCGTATTTATCTTTTATAATTCTATAGTTCTCAGTAGATTGCTCTACTGCTTCCCCATAAACATTACTTTGTTTAAGGGCTAATTGATAATCTTCTATTGATTTTTGAACTTGTATTTTAATATAATCAGTAAGCATGTCTTCTGAATTTTGTACTTCAGATGCTTTGCTTTCCGCTAGTTTTACCATTGTTCCATTTTTTAGAATCGAACTCAAATCATAAGAAACTCCAACACCAAAATTCATTGCGTTTTGAACTGTAACTACATTCTTAACATCTAATATCGTATATCCAGCAATAAGGGATAGAGAAGGATAGTAAGCACTTCTGGCAACTTTTATATTTGCTTCACTTGCTTTTTCCTGAAAATGTATTGCTTCTAGGTCCTTACGATTTTGCAAAGCAGGTTCTTCATTTGTTGGAATATTATCCATCCTAAAATCAACAAAATCACTTTCTTTTACTTCTAATTTAGTATCAGCAGGTAATTTTAATAATGTTGTTAAAGAAAAATTGACAATGTTCAAATTATTGTTGGCTTCATCTAAGGAAAGTTGCACTTTAGAAACCTGTAATTGTGATTTTAATAAATCATTTCTAGGAATGATCCCGTTTTTCTCTAATTCTAAAAAATCAGTTACACGTTGTTGTGCTTTCTTTTGGTTTTCTTTTAGAAGTTCTACCGTTTTTTGTGCTTTGTACAAGCTGGCATAATAATTTACAACACTCATGGCAACATCTTCTTTAGTTTGCAAAGAATTGGCTGTTTCTGCTTGATAGAGATTATCGTAAACCTTTATACTGTTTTGAATTTTGAATCCTGCAAAAATTGGTAAGTTGGCATTTGCCTGAGCAATCATCAATTGGTTTACAACTGGAACAGAATTAGTAGAACCACTGTTTTTATTGATTTTTAAATCGACAGAAGCTTTTGCTAATCGTTGGTACTGTCCAGAAACCTTAAAATCAGGATACTGATTGTTTTTTACAGACTGTAATTCATATTTTTTGGTATTCACTTTCGTGTTTGCCAAAGAGACCTCATTACTTTTGGTCCAAGCCATATGAATGGCTTCCTCAAGGGAAAAACTCGTTCTCTCTTGTGCTTCAATAGAATTAATTCCGATGAAGAAGATTCCTAAGAACATTATTTGACTAACTTTCATATACCAGTAGTGCTTTTATTGTTTGTTGAATGTGTTTTGTGAGAATTGTTTTGATGTAATTATTATATAAAGCTTCCGTATTCAAGTTTAATAAGTTTTCAAAAAAGGGCTTATTCATCTGAAAATGAAAAAATGTACCTAAAATAGTGGGAGTGATCAGCGGAATGACAATATCCTTTTTAAAAACACCTTTGGTTTGTCCTTCTATTATAATGGCTTCTAAGGACTTGAGATTTCCTTTTTTGAGTTCAGAGAAAGCCTCGTGATTTAAATTTCTCTTTTTTGAAGTAAATTCGAAATGTAAAATTCTGTAAATTCCTCTATTGCAATTGACACGATTAATGTAAAGTTCAATTAGCTTATTTACTTTTTCAATGGGCTCTAGATTTTCTAGTATCAAGTAATCTAATTGCAATTTTAAGTCGGATGTTCTATAAATAATTAAATCTTCTAGTAGCCTTTCTTTAGATCCAAAATAGTAAGAAATCATAGCGATATTTATTTTCGCCTCCTTAGATATATCTCGTATCGAAGTACCATCAAAACCTTTTTCCGAAAACAGCACTTCTGCTACTTCGAGTATCTTGATTTGTTTATCGTTAAAATTAGTTTCCAAGTACTGATTTTTTTAGGAGAGCAAAATTAAACAACTGTTTAAATTAAACGTTCGTTTAATTTAATTTTAACATATTTTTAACAATACTAATATCGTACAAATGTATTTATATTTCCCTGTATTAATATGTGAATTAATGCTTTACGTAATTCATTTTTTATTAGTTCGATAGAAAGTGTAGGTTTTATTTTGTTGTTTATGAGTTTTTTAACGAATAAAAAAACATAAAATTTGAGGTCTAAAATTGTTTCAGAATTATTCATTTATAGATTTTATTGAAATAATAATTTTATTTAAAATAAATTAAAATATAAATTTATGAACGTTCATTCTTTTTTTATTTTACTTTTGTACTCTTAAATAAATAGAAATATGGAGAATGTTGCAAAAAAAATATGGAGTGTAGTTCTAATTATCATGGCTATTTTTATCATTTATGGAGGTATAAATCATTTTATAAAACCTGAATTTTATATTCCTTTTGTTCCAAGTTTTCTTGGTTTTAAAACAGCAATAATTTATGTTTCTGGTGTTGTAGAAATTGGTATAGGATTACTTCTTTTAATTAAAAAATACAGAGGAGTTGGAGCTTTTTCATTATTGGTATTGATGCTTGTTTTTTTACCCATTCATATTTGGGATGTTTTCTCAGATACACCAGCAATTGGAAGTCATCAAGCAGCTTTAATTCGTTTGCCTATTCAGCTTGTGTTTATTGGCATAGCATGGAAATTGAAAAATATCTATTTTAATAAAAATTAATATGGCATTACTCCAAAAAAGTATTGAAAAACGAATGGCACTTTTGAAAGCTACACTGAATTTAGTTAATAATGGTGGTATTCAAGGTGCCTCTATGTCTAAAGTTGCCAAACTTGCCAATGTTTCTCCAGCAACTATTTACCTATATTTTGAGAGCAAACAAGATATGGTTAATCAGTTATATTTAGACGTAAAAGCTTCTTTTGCCGAAGCTGCATTCAAAGAATATGATCCTGAAAAAAGTGTAAAAGAACGTTTTGAAAAAATATGGTTTAATATGGCAGATTTTAAAATAAATCAGAAAGAAGAAGCTTCATTTTTATCTCAATGTGATAACACACCAATGATTGATGAAGAAACCAGACAAGAAGGATTGAAATTTATTACCCCACTTTTTGATTTGTGGACCAAGGCAAAAGAAGATAGAATTATAAAAGATAGCTCTCCCTATTTATTGTATGCTTTTACCATTTATCCGTTAGCTTTTTTGATGAATATGGAAAATAGAAAGCTTTGTCAACTAGGTGATACTGTATTAAAAGATGCTTTTCAAGCGGCTTGGGATAGCATCAAACTTTAAAATTTTACCGCATTATAAATAAACAAGAATAAATAAATAAAAATGGAATTAATAGATAAATTAAAATGGCGTTATGCTACTAAAGCAATGAATGGTCAAAAAGTCTCTCAAGAAAAAATTGACAACATCATTGAAGCAGCTTCATTAGCACCAACTTCAAGTGGTTTACAACCTTTTGAAATTATAGTGATTACTAATCAAGAAGTTAAAGAAAAAATAAGAGTTATCGGATGGAATCAGCCAGTAATTACCGATTGTTCTCATTTATTAGTTTTTGCTGCTTGGGATAATTATACTGAAGACCGTATTAATAAGGTTTTTGATCTAACAAATGAAATTCGTGGTTTCAAAAATGAAGGTTTTGAAAATTACCGACAAATGCTTCTAGGACTATATCCTCAAAGAGATCCAGAATTAAATTTTCAGCATGCAGCAAGACAAGCTTATATTGCTTTTTCGCAAGCAATTGCAGCAGCAGCTTTTGAGGAAGTAGATAGTACACCTATAGAAGGTTTTGATGAGAATGCCTTAGATGAGATTTTGGGACTAAGAGCAAAAGGACTAAGAAGTTGTGTAATTCTCCCTATTGGTTACAGAGATGTTGAAAATGACTGGTTGGTTAATTTAGAAAAATTTAGAAAAAGCAAAGAAGATTTAGTTACGCTAATTGACTAACTCCATTCACAATTAATTAAAATAAAAAAATAGCCTTTTGTCACGAAAAGGCTATTTTTTTTACTTTCTATTTAGATTTAGAAATAGTTATTTTAGAATTATTTTTTTAAAATTGTGAATATCTATTTTTAGATAATTACTTTTTTGCAGCATTAAAATCTATCTTTGACATCCTTAAAAATAAATAGAGATGAGCACAATTTGGTATGAATGCAAAGTAAAATATAGAAAAACAGACGAAACGGGAAACCAAAAAATTACAACGGAACCCTATCTTGTAGATGCTTTATCTTATACTGAAGCTGAAAGTAGAATTACAGAAGAAATGTCTGCTTATATTAGTGAAGAGTTTAAAATCACGAATATCAAAATGGCTAATTATGCAGAAATACACCCTTTTGAAAATGCAGACCGATGGTTTAAATCTAAAGTGTCGTTATTAGCATATGATGAAGAAAGCGGAAAAGAACGTAAGACAAATATGTATTTACTAGTACAAGCAAATGACGTAAAAGAAGCTTTTGATAATACAACAGGTATTATGAAAGGGACAATGGGCGATTACAGCATTCCAGCAATCTCCGAATCACCAATTATGGATGTTTTTCCTTATTTTTCAGGTGAAGAAGGGGAGTTAGAGCAATTAGAAAAATTCAATGCGCTGAAAGCTTCAAAACCAGAAGTGGTAGCAGAAATTGAAGATCACATGGAGTTTGTAGAAGAAGAGGAAGCAGTATCCTAAAAATTTCTGCGAAGAGATATTACAAAGATTTTAATCATTAAATTCTTGATTTAATTTTTAGCAAAAGCGAATTAAAATTGCAATAAAAAAACCGTTATACATTAATGTATAACGGTTTTTTTGTATAAAAATAAATAAATTTATTTTGGCATAATCACCGTATCAATTGCGTGTATTACTCCGTTTGAAGCAGCTACATCCGCTAAAATAACTGTTGCCATTCCTCCATTTGTGTCTTCCAACATTACTTTTCCATCTTTTAAACTTAAAACAATTTTGTCACCTTGAACTGTGGTCACAGTGTATTTCCCTTTGTTTTTGTTAATCGCATCAGTCACAGTTGCTGCATCAAATTTTCCTGCAACTACATGGTACGTCAAGATTGATTTTAATTTTTCTAAATTTTCGGGTTTTAATAAACCATCTACAGTCCCAGCAGGAAGTTTTGCAAATGCAGCATTATTGGGTGCAAATACAGTAAAAGGACCTTGTCCGCTTAATGTTTCGGCTAAACCTGCTGCTTTGACAGCTGTTACAAGTGTAGAGAAATCTGGGTTTTCTGATGCCACTCCCACAATAGTAGGTACTTCTGCTACCACAGTTGTATCCATTGCTACTGCAGTTGTATCTGCCATTTCGGTCGAATCTGCTGTTTTTTTCTCGCCACATGAAGTAGTTACTACTCCTACTAATAATAATGCACTAATTGTTTTTACTAATTTCATAGTTGTTATATTTAAATTATAATAAATTAAGATACTCAAATATAGTGTTTTAATTATTTTGTTTCATCTTTTTAACAAAATATTAAACAAAATTTTTAATTTAAATTATTTTACTATTATAGGAAAAACCTAAAGTAACAAATTATGCAAATATTTCCTTAAGTAGTGACTAAGTTTAAAACTCTAAATTTTTTTTCTAAGGCTATAATAGACCTGCTTTTGCAATACGTACATCCTCGGAACCATGAGCTCCGCCAACACCTATACCACCCACGACTTTACCATTAATATAAATAGGAATTCCGCCATCCATAATTAATATATTCTCATCTAGAAAACGAATATCTTCTGGAATAGTTCCGTCTTTTATTCCTTTCGCAATTACAGCCGTTTCTCTTTTTTGAGAGCAAGCGGTATATGCTTTCTTATAACTAGCACGTATGGTATGCACTCCAGCATTCTGATGTCTTGAAACGGCTAAACTTTGTCCTGATTTATCAACGACGGTTATCGTAACATACAGGCCGTCTTTTTCTGCTTGTGTTATAGATTTTTGCACTATTTTAAATGCCATTTCTCCAGTAAGTATTGGTTCTTGAATTAATTTTTCTTGTGCGTTTGTCATTATTGTGATAAATAGTATTAAAATTAGAGTCGCTCTCTTTTTCATTTTTTTTCTTGTTAGAGATTAATTTGTGATTGTTAGAATTTTATAGCACTAAATTTTGAAATTTTTTTATTTTATTGAATTCAACCATATTGATATATTGTGTTTTATAAGAGCATTGATTAAAATATGAATACACTTTTCAATATTCAAACTTCAAAAGCTATTAATAACAAAACCGATGCTTTTGATCTTGTTTGTGGTTCGTATATAATTGGAAATTAAAAAAGTTCAATCAAATAAATTCAGTTCAGCGATAAATAAAATTTATAAGATTTTCATTCTGTCTATAATTGTCTTAATCAATTTAGAATCCTAATATTTTGCTTTAGATTTTTTTTGCTTTTTTACAGTCTTTGTTTGTAATGGAAAGGTGATAAAGTCTTAAAATAGGTATCATTTTATTAATTCAATTTTTTCAAAAAGGGAACATAAACAACTTTAGGTAGATCGCAGGCTACTAATTTGTGCCAAAACAAATACAATTTTAGCACTAATGCAACCTCTTTATATATACTTTAATAAACTCAATTTTTTAGCTTTATTGTATTTGCTTCTTAAATTAAAGAATGAAATCTACATAAAAAAAGCTTGTTTTTAGTTCAAAATTTAATCTTATTTTCTTAATAATAAGAGCGATTAATCTGATATAAGCCCGAATTTATTATTAAGAAAATTGAACAAGGGCTTGTCATGTTATTAGATCGCGATTTTGGATCTCAAAAAATATACTTATAATGAAATAGAAGCAGTTTGTAATATAATTGACAAATGTGGTTCTAAAGTTCAGATAGAAATTGAGTATGGTGTAAACCTACAGAATGTCAAAAATCTCATTAGCTTGAAGTAGTATCTTTAAATCAGAAAATCACAAATAAACTATAGATAAATTTAAATTTTAAGTGATTGCAACTTTATAAATCCTCTTTTTTTTATAATAAATAGTTCATTCAATATACTAATTTTTTAGTTTCTATTTTAGTTTCTAGATTTGTTCTTTCTCATAAAAATAGAATTTTATGATATTTTTATAATTTTACCTCATTGAATATGAGTACCTTACTACAACCTAATATTTGGGATTTTGTTTTTGCGATTTATATTAAAATCTAAAAACAAAAATGGAAAAAATGAAAGCTTTGTTTTAAAAAATAATTTGAAGTTCCTACTTTAAATACACTTTTGCTACTTTCTCAATCAGGAAGTATCTCGACACTATTTTTTTATGTGTCATCAACACGCGTTCATCAACAAAGCGAATTTTTATTTCGAAACAACAATTAGTTTACTTATCAATTATTTACAAAATACTAATTTCATTTTCCGAATTACTTTTTTAAAATAGAGAACATATGGAAATACAACTCTTAAAAGATACAATTGAAGAACTTTTTAGTAATGGAAAAGGTATTCTTGCCATGGACGAAAGTACACCAACCTGCGACAAACGTTTTGAGGCGAACGGAATTCCACAAACACCAGAAATGCGACGTAAATTCCGCCAGCTTATTATTAAAACTGAAGGACTAATCGATAGTATTGGTGGTGCTATTTTGTATGAAGAAACCCTGCAGCAACAAACGGATGATGGTGAACCGATGGCAACGGCACTATTAAAATCAGGGATTATAGCTGGAGTAAAAGTAGATCAAGGAACAAAACTTTTAGCAGGATTTGAAAATGAAAAAATTACCGAAGGGTTAGACGGTTTACAACAACGTTTAATATCCTATAAAGGAATGGGTATTCGTTTTGCAAAATGGCGCGCCATAATAACAATAGGTGACGGAATTCCAACAGATGCTTGTATCTATGCTAATGTGCAAGATTTAGCACGCTATGCTGCAATATGCCAGCAAGAAGGAATTGTACCTATTGTAGAACCAGAGGTTTTGATGGATGGGAATCATTCTATTCAAGAATGTTATGAGGTTACAGAAAAGGTTTTAAAATCACTTTTTTATCATCTTTATCTCTTTAAAGTCAACTTAGAAGGTATTATTTTAAAGCCCAATATGATCGTAGCTGGAACAGAGAACAAACATCAAAACACAGTAGATGAAGTCGCTCAAGCAACAGTAAAGTGTTTTCTTTCTGCAGTTCCAGCTTCGGTTCCAGCCATTGCATTTTTATCTGGTGGTCAATCTCCTGAAAAAGCCGCCGCGCATCTCAATGCAATTAATAAAAATTTTAAGAATCATCTTCCTTGGAAAATCTCTTTTTCTTTTGCAAGAGCCATTCAACAACCAGCATTAGAAGCTTGGAAAGGGAATGAAGATAATGTAGCCGAAGCTCAAAAACTACTCTATCGCCGTGCCAAAATTGCATCCGCAGCACATCTTGGAACTTATAAACCGGAAATGGAAAAAAGTAATTAGTATGGGTAATTGCTCCAAGAATAGTTCAATTATAAAAGTTAGAAGAATTATAAAATATGGAATCAGATAATTTAAATCAGAAATGTATTGACACCGTAAGAGTTTTAGCAGCAGATGCGGTACAAAAAGCAAATTCAGGGCATCCAGGAACTCCAATGGCGCTTTCTCCATTAGGTCATATTTTATGGTCTGAAGTGATGCGATACAATCCTAAAAATCCGAATTGGGTCAATAGAGATCGTTTTGTGCTTTCATGCGGACATGCTTGTATGTTGCAATACAGTTATTTGCATCTAACAGGATATGAAATAACGTTGAATGATATTAAAAATTTCAGACAGCTTCACAGTATAACCGCTGGTCATCCAGAATATGGTTTGACTCCAGGAATAGAAGTGACAACTGGGCCACTAGGTCAGGGTTTTGCAAATGGTATTGGAATGGCGATTGCCGAAAAATATATGGCAGCTCGATACAATCAACCAGACTTTAACATTTTTGATTACAAAATTTATGCGATTTGTAGCGATGGCGATTTAATGGAAGGTGTTACTGCAGAAGCAGCTTCTATAGCAGGGCATCTCGGATTGGGAAATGTAATTTATTTCTATGATAGCAATCACATTACAATAGAAGGAAATACTGATTTGGCTTTTGATGAGGATGTCTCCAAAAGATTTGAAGCCTATGGTTGGCATGTTCAAAACCTCCCAGACATTAATGATCTAAAAGCTGTTTCCGAAGCAATTAAAAATGCCCAAAACCAAACTAATCGACCTTCATTAATAAAAATCCGCAGTTATATTGGTTATGGAAGTCCCAATAAACAAAATACGTCTGCCGCACATGGCTCTCCTTTGGGGGAAGATGAAGTTCGTTTAGTAAAAGAAAACTTCGGTTTTGACCCCGACAAAAATTTCGTAATTCCAGAAGATGTTTTAGAATTTTATCGAAAAGCTGGGAAAAAATCAGCTAAGAATGAAGACGATTGGAATGAATTATATAAAATATATAAACAACGTCATCCCGATTTAGCTAAGGAATATGAAGCTATTAGTTCTGGGAAATTGCCTGAGGGTTGGGAGAAAAATCTTCCCGTTTTTGAAGCTGGCAAAGAATTGGCTACACGAAAAGCTTCTGGTAAAACATTAAATGCTATCGCTGCATTTTTTCCTCAATTAATTGGAGGATCTGCCGATCTTTCTCCTTCAACAGATACGAATCTTGATTCATTTAAATCCTTTTCAGTAGAACATCGCGATGGTCGAAATTTCCATTTTGGAATCCGTGAGCATGCTATGGGATCAATTCTCAACGGAATGGCACTTAGCAATTATTTAATTCCGTATGGTGCTACCTTTTTAATTTTTTCTGATTATATGCGACCTCCAATTCGATTAGCAGCCATTATGAAAATTCGATCTATCCTAGTTTTTACCCACGACAGTATTGCATTGGGAGAAGATGGAACTACGCACCAGCCTGTTGAGCAATTGATAGGTTTACGAACTATTCCGAATATGACTGTAATTCGTCCTGCAGACGCTAATGAATCTGCGCAAGCATGGCGTGTGGCGATTGAACACAAAGAGGGACCAGTTGCAATTGTGCTCACCCGTCAAGGCATTCCAATTATCGATCAGAAAAAATATGCGAGTGCCAAAAATTTGGAGAAAGGTGCCTACATACTGTCAGATTGTAAGGGTAAGCCGGATATAATTTTAATTGCTAGTGGATCAGAAGTTCAATTGATCATAGCAGCACAAAAAGAATTAGAGAAAAATAATATTCAAGCTCGTGTGGTAAGTATGCCAAGTTGGAATCTGTTTGATAAACAAGAGGCTGCTTATCGCGAAACAGTTTTGCCAAAAGGAATTAGAAAAAGATTAGCAGTAGAAGCAGGTTCCTCTATTGGATGGATGAAATATACAACTGATGATGGTGCAGTAATTGGTATTGACAAATTTGGCGAAAGTGCACCTGGGGAACAAGTAATGAAAGAGTACGGTTTTACAATAGAAAATGTAGTAAAACAAGCAAAAGCGTTGCTATTATAATTTATTAAATATAAGGAATAATAAAGGGTATAATTATTTAAACATCAGAACATGGAAAGTAATCCTAAAGACAAAAAAGATAAAAAAAATCAACCAGTAGAAAAAGAAATTGGCAATGATAACTTTCCGCAGGAATATGAGGAACAAAGAAGTGAGAACCTTCGGATGGATCCTCAGCCTTTAGAAAATCCTAAAAAAAAATGAAACGTAATGATTTTAAAAAAAAAACTAAAATAAATTTTTAATGACTTCAAAATAGAGATTTGATGATTGTTTTTAAAATTAGTTGGTCTCAAATAAATAAAAGACAATAAAAGCACCCAGAAAAATGACTTCAAAAAAAAAAATAATCGGAATAGCATCAGATCATGGTGGATTTGAACTCAAACAAAAGATTGTATCTTTTTTAAACGAGCAACAATTTGAAGTGAAAGATTTTGGGGCGAAACAATTAAATACGTCCGATGATTATCCCGATTATGTTATTCCGCTTGCAAAAGCTGTTGCCAATGGAGCCGTTTTTAGAGGTATTGCAATTTGTGGAAGCGGAGTTGGTGCATGTATTGCTACGAACAAAGTTTCTGGTGTAAGAGCTGCCTTAATTGGAGATTATTTTTCAGCGCATCAAGGGGTAGAAGATGACGATATGAATTTGATTTGTCTAGGTGGTCGTGTTACTGGATATGAAATTGCAAAAGAATTGATTCTAGCTTTTTTGCAAGCAAAATTTATTGGCGCAGAACGGCACTTAAGGCGACTGCATGAAATTGAAAAACTAGAAAGATAATTAGCCAAATAGCTGGACCATGATACATAATCATGTTTAAGAAATCCTATTTTTTTAGCCCCGATAGTAGTGAAAATCCTTTCACTAAAGTTGCTTTTGCAACGGTAGTTAAAGATTGTAGCGGATAGCGGGAAATAGCTTCTAATAGCTAGTAGAACTACTATATATTGCATTCTATTTTTAAAATATAATTTAAAAAATAAAAAAATGAATCCATTAAATGAAATACGAAATCTTGATCAGAGCATCTGGCTGGATTTACTTGATCGTGAAATTATGAACTCAGGCAAACTAAAAAGCCTAATTGACACTGACGATTTACGCGGACTTACCTCCAATCCCTCTATTTTTGAAAAAGCTATTAGTGGCAGTTCGGATTACGATGAAGATATTACTGAAATTTCAAAAAGGGAAAATGACAATTCGGTTATATTCTTTGACATGGCAATTGCAGATATTCAAAGGGCAGCAGATCTTTTTAAACCTGTTTATGATAAAACGGCAGGCAAAGATGGTTATGTAAGTCTAGAAGTATCGCCTTATTTGGCTTTAGATACGGATGGTACGATTACGCAAGCGCGTGAACTTTGGAAAAAAGTTAATCGTAAAAATGTAATGATAAAAATACCAGGAACAAAACAAGGATTGCCTGCAATACGGGAATGTTTGCGCGAAGGAATTAATATTAATGTCACATTGCTTTTTGGTATTCCTCGTTATATAGAAATTACTGAAGCCTTTATGGGCGGGTTAGAAGATCGACTTAAAGAAGGGAATTCGATTGAAGGAATTGCTTCGGTTGCGAGTTTCTTTTTGAGTCGAATTGATGTGATGGTAGATCCTTTACTAGAGGAAAAAGGATTAGAAAAACGGAAAGGAAAAGTAGCAATTGCCTCCGCCAAAAAAGCTTATCAACTATATCTTAATATGATTTTGAGTGATCGATTTAAAGCTTTGCAAGCAAAAGGAGCAGCTAGTCAACGCATTCTTTTTGCAAGTACTAGCACGAAGGATCCTGCTTTTAGCGATGTTTTATACGTAGAAAATTTGATTGGAAAAGATACTATAAACACGCTTCCTATGGAGACTATTGATGCTTTTAGAGATCACGGAAAGGCAGCGGAAACTTTGATTCAAAATATTGAAGAAGCGGACGCAATTATGGAAGAGTTGAAAAATAAAGACATCAATATCGATACTATTACGGAAAAACTAGAAGCGGAAGGTATTGAGAAATTCAATCAAGCTTATGAAAAATTGATCAAAAGTATCGATAATCAAAAACGTAAAATTAAATAAATCTATGAACGATTTTGATCCAAAGAAAATAAAAGTGATCTTTATGGATATTGGTGGCGTATTACTAACTAATGGTTGGGGACATGAATCACGCCAAAAAGCAGCACAAGTTTTTGATTTTGATTATCAAGAAATGGAAATTCTGCATAATTTTATCTATAATGTTTTTGAAATTGGCAGTATTTCGCTTGATGAGTATTTAGACACGGTTTTATTTCATACCGATAGGGATTTCTTAAAAGATGAATTTATAGCATTTATGTATGCCCAATCACAAGAGTTGCCGCAGCTTTTAGAATGGTTGAAAATTTGGAAACAACACACGGTATTGCCCGTATTTGCTCTGAGTAATGAAAGTAGGGAACTAAATGATTTTCGTATTGAAACTTTTCATTTAAGGGAACTTTTTGATGGATTTTTTTCCTCTTGTTACTTAAAAATGAGAAAACCAGATCCACGAATTTTTATTAGAGCCATGGAAATTGCTCAAGTTGCCCCTAATGAATGTCTTTATTTTGATGACCGACCAATGCTAGTGAATGCAGCTAAAAAACTTGGAATGAATACGATTCTTCATCAAGATTTTGAAACAACTAAAAAGATTCTTGAAAATTTTATACAAACATAAAACTAATATGAAATTAGATAACGAAAATGCATTTGGAATGATCGGTCTCGGAACAATGGGTTCTAATCTATTGCAGAACATTGCAGACAGCGGATACCATTGTGCTGGTTATGATAATAGCACCGATAAAGTTGAGAGTCTAAATAATTTAAAGAGAGATACAATTCAAGGTTTTTCAGATTTAAAAGCTTTCGCAAAGAGTTTAAAAAGTCCAAGAATAGTAATGATGTTAGTACCTGCGGGAAAGATTGTAGATGATGTTATAGATGAGTTGCTTCAAGTTCTAGATCTAGGCGATATTATAATTGATGGTGGAAACTCTCATTTTACAGACACCGAGCGTAGAAATTTATCATTAAAGGAAAAAGGGTATCATTTCATCGGAATGGGTGTTTCTGGAGGTGAAGAAGGAGCTCGTAAAGGGCCGAGTATGATGCCAGGAGGTGATAAAAAAGCCTATGAAATAGTAGCGCCAATTCTTAAGAAAATTGCTGCTCATGTAAATGGAGATGCTACAGTTGCTTACATGGGCGAGCGTTCTGCCGGACATTTTGTAAAAATGGTTCATAACGGAATTGAATATGCATTGATGCAATTGATTTCTGAGACGTATGAAATTTTAAAAAACGGATTGAAATACAGTGATGTAGAAATTCATGATGTATTCAAAAAATGGAATGAAGGCCGATTACAATCCTATTTATTAGATATAACACGTGATATTTTTGCCTATAAACAAGAAGGAAAAACTGATGCTTTGGTGAACGATATTAGCGATCAAGCTAAAGCCAAAGGAACAGGAAAATGGACTTCTCAAGCCGCAATGGATTTAAATTGTCCCATTCCTACCATAGATATTTCAGTTTCTATGCGAGATCTTTCTCATTATAAAGAGTTAAGAGTTAAAGCTTCAAAGATGTATCCAAATAACAACTTGCAGTATGATTCTAAAGGGGAGGACTATTTTGATGTTTTAGAGCAAGCTTTCTACTTTTCTATGGTTTCTGCGTATGCGCAAGGAATGCATTTATTGTTTAAAGCTAATGAAGAATTTAATTATGATTTAAATTTAGATTTAATTGCAAAAATATGGCGTGGAGGTTGTATTATACGATCTGCTTTTCTAGAAGATATTTTTGCAGCTTATCAAAAAGAGGCTAAATTAGAACATTTATTTTTAGATGATTCTATTCACAATAACCTAACAAAAAGTATTGCCGGAATTCGCACTATTGTTTCCGATGCTGTTTTGCAAGGAATTGCTATACCCGCTTTTTCAACCTCTTTAAGTTACTTTGATAATTTTAGATGTGCCATTATGCCAACAAATCTTATTCAAGCACAACGGGATTATTTTGGAGCACATACTTATGAGTTGATAGGAAAACAAGGTGTTTTTCATACGATCTGGGAAATAGAAAATAAAGTAGAATAAAGAGATTTATTCTTTTAAAATATAAGTTTTCAATACATTTAAATTATGGGAAAAACGGCTAATAAAAAAGCAAATTCTACTATTTTTATCATATTCGGTGGTACTGGTGATTTGACCAAACGAAAAATAATGCCCGCGCTTTATAATCTATTTTTAGACGGTTGGTTGCCCGAGAAATTTGCTATCATTGGGACATCGTCAACCAAAATGACGGATGAAAAATACAAAGGCGAATTACTTGCTTCGGTAGATGAATTTTCAAGAAAAGGAAAATCAAAAAAAGAAGAGTGGTCAAAATTTGCCTCCAATATATTTCATCAAGCCGCTGATATTACTGATGCCTCAACGTTTAAGCCTTTTGGCGATTATATTGAGAAATTCAAAAAAGATTGGGAAGAGCAAAAGCCTTCAATAGTATATTATTGCGCGGTAGCTCCACACTTTTTTTGTACCATTGCTCATAATATTTCAATCGCAAAACTAGATAACAACCCTGAAACAGCTCGAATTGTTATCGAAAAACCATTTGGCACTGACCTAGAATCGGCAAAGGCACTTAATGCAAAACTGCTAACTTTATTTCAGGAGAATCAGATTTATAGAATTGATCATTATTTAGGTAAAGAAGTAGTTCAAAATATAATGGCTTTCCGCTTTGCCAATTCGATTATGGAGCCACTTTGGAACAGAAATCATATAGAAAATGTTCAGATTTCGGTAACGGAACAAATAGGTATTGGCACGCGAGGAAAGTATTTCGAGCAAGCGGGGATTTTGAGAGATATGATCCAGAATCACCTATTACAACTCCTTTGTATCATTGCAATGGAACCGCCAATAAGTTTTGATGCTGATGAGGTTCGCAATCGCAAAGTTGATATTCTAAAATCAATGCGTAAAATTATACCTAGCGAAATTGATTCTATGTCGGCTAGAGGTCAATATGGTCCGGGATGGATAGAAGGTATAAAAGTGATTGGGTATCGTGAAGAGGAAAATGTAGATCCACATTCAAACACAGAAACTTTTGCCGCTCTTAAACTTTATGTTGATAATTGGCGCTGGCAAGGTGTACCTTTTTATTTAAGAACAGGTAAAAGACTCTTTAAATCGGCTTCTCAAATTACAATTCAGTTCAAAGAAATTCCTCATAATATTTTCCATTCTGATGAAGGTAACAGCCCTAAAAAAAATCGATTAATTATTAGTATTCAGCCAGATATGGCCATTCAATTTCAGTTGCAAAGCAAAAGTCCAGGTCTCGAAATGAATCTTAATTCAATGAATATGATTTTTGATTATTCTGGTATTCCAAAATCAGAATCTCCGGAAGCTTATGAAACCTTGCTATTAGATATTATATCTGGAGATCAAACGCTCTTTATGCGTGCAGATCAAGTAGAGGAAGCTTGGCAATTGATTATGCCTGTGCTTAATTTTTGGGAAAACAGTAAAACAGCTGATTTTCCGAATTATCCAGCTGATTCTTGGGGGCCAGAAAATGCAGAAGCGCTCATTGCACAAGATGGTTATCATTGGTTTAACCTTCCAGAAAAAAATAAGTAGGAATGATAAGTGCAATAAATGTTTACACGGATATTAATGAACTATTAAATGCTTTGGCAGAGAACATCTGTAGTACTGCACAAGCTGCTATTAGGGAAAGAGGACAATTTAACTTTGTTTTAGCAGGCGGAAATTCTCCAAAGAAATTATACGAATTACTTGCTTCTGAAAAGTTTAGCAATAAGATCGATTGGGATAAAACCTATTTTTTCTTTGGTGATGAGCGTTTTGTTCCGGAAAATGATCCACAAAGAAATTATTTAATGGTAAAAAAGGCTTTATTTGTACCTTTAAAAATTAAAAATTCTAATGTGTTTAATGTTGATACTTCAGAAAGTCCTGAAACAGCAGCATTGCGTTATGATAAATCTATACGATCCCATTTTAAAGAAAAAACAGTCGAATTTGATTTTGTTCTTTTAGGCCTCGGTGATAACGCACACACGGCGTCACTTTTTCCTAATACTACCGTATTAGAAGAAACTGATGCAACAATTAAGGCTGTTTATGTAAATGAAGTGAATATGTACCGCATAACTATGACTGCTCCACTTATTAATCAAGCTAGAAATATTGCTTTTTTAGTTTATGGGAAAGACAAAGCGGCTGCAATTTATCATGTTTTAAATGATTCAAAAGGGACAATAAATGAATATCCTGCGCGATTAATTAGTAGTGACAAACATAAAACGCATTGGTATATTGATAGTGAGTCTGCATCAAAATTATAATCATAAAAAAAGTTAGTACTACTGCTTTAAACTATTTTAGAAAATAAATAATAAAATAATTGAATATGTTACCAAAAATTAATCCTACAGAAACCACCGCTTGGAAAGAATTATATAAACATCAATCTGAAATGAATCAGGTTCAGATGAAAGAACTTTTTAAAAATGATCCAAAACGTTTTGATAAAATGTCAGTTGAATTGGATGATATCCTTTTTGATTATTCAAAAAATATTATTAACGAAAAGACATTGGAACTATTATTTCAATTAGCAGACGAATCTCAAGTGAAAGTAGCGAGAGAAGCTATGTTTAGTGGAGAAAAAATAAATTTAAGTGAAAATCGCGCTGTTTTGCATACAGCTTTGCGAAATTTTTCTTCGGAAACTATTACTTTAGATGGTAACGACATAATGCTAGAAGTTCGAGAAGCTCGTGAAAAAATGAAATCCTTCTGTAAAAAAATTCACAGTGGAGAATGGAAAGGATATACTGGAAAAAAAATTAAAAATATCGTTAATATTGGTATTGGTGGAAGTGATCTTGGTCCAGTAATGGTTACCGAAGCATTAAAACCGTATTGGATTGAAGGCATACAAGCATATTTTGTATCTAATGTGGATGGAACTCAAATTGTTGAAACATTAAAAAATTTAGATCCAGAGGAAACACTTTTTACCATTGCATCAAAAACGTTTACTACTCAGGAAACCATGACCAATGCTCATACAGCGCGTGATTGGTTTTTAAAATCAGCACTTGATGAAAAGTTTGTTGCTAAACATTTTATAGCGCTTTCGACAAACGAAAAAGGAGTGAAGGATTTTGGAATCGATCTTGAAAATAGGTTTGTTTTTTGGGATTGGGTAGGAGGTCGTTATAGTATTTGGAGTAGCATTGGACTTTCGATTGCACTTACAATTGGGTATGATAATTTTGAGAAGTTATTGAAAGGTGCTGAAGCTGCAGATCATCATTTTCAAAATGAAGATTTTAAAACTAATATTCCCGTAATTATGGGCTTAGTTGGTATTTGGTACACTAATTTTTTTGGTGCAGAAACAGAAGCTATTTTACCATACGATCAATATATGCATCGTTTTCCAGCTTATTTTCAACAAGGAAATATGGAAAGCAACGGTAAGCAAGTAGATAGAAATGGAAAAAAAGTGACCTACAGTACTGGACCCGTAGTTTGGGGTGAACCAGGAACTAATGGGCAACATGCATTTTATCAATTAATACACCAAGGTACACACCTAATTCCATGTGATTTTATTGCTCCTGCTGTAAGTCATAATCCCGTTGGAAAGCATCATCCTATTTTATTATCTAATTTTTTCGCACAAACGGAAGCGCTGATGAATGGAAAAACAGCTGAGGAAGTAGCGAATGAATTAAAAGATTCGAAGATGAGTAAAGCTCAAATTGACGAATTAATTCCGTTTAAAGTATTTGCAGGAAATAAACCAACCAACTCGTTTTTAGTAAAAGAAATGACACCATTTTCTTTAGGCAAACTGATAGCACTTTACGAACATAAAATATTTGTGCAGGGAATTATCTGGAATATATTAAGTTTTGATCAATGGGGAGTTGAGCTGGGCAAACAATTAGCATCAAAAGTGCTTCCAGAACTTAGTAATGAGGATGAAATAAATTCGCACGACGCTTCTACAAATGGATTAATTAATGCTTATAAAAAGTGGAGATAATATATTGATTTAATAAATTGATTAAGAGGCAAAATCTATATCAAATAACAATGAAAAAAGGATTTTAGATTATTACAACAGTAGTTATCTAAAATCCTTTTTTAATACTATCGATAAAAAAACAAAGTATTTAAATTATATTTTTTTTATCATTGTTTTCCCATTTCTTTTAGCATTTTCTCTTTTCTGTTATCTCTATCAGGATTGTATGTTTTGTACATTGTGCTCATTTTTGCTAGATATTTCTCCGGATTTGGAGCTCCACGATGGCACATAACGCAATTTACAACCTGTACCTGAGCTGGCTTTGGGTCCGGAAAATGAGGTTGAAAATAAATTTTATTCAAATCATTGGTCATTTTAATCATGCCGCGAGCGATCTCTTTTTCAATTTTATCATCACTTGCAAAATCTAATTTACTGGGATTGTCTTTTTGCGAAGCATGACAATAGTTACATTTTACGCTTAAGGCATTTGTATATCCGTCCATTAAATAGTCTAAGCTATCTTTAGAAATATTTTGAGGAAGGACTTTAAGATTTTTCCACTTTGGTTGTGGCTGGTAGCTATTATCTTCTATAGTCTTTGATTTAAAAGCATAAAGGAGCGTGATTAAGAACACAAAACTTAGACTCATTAATAACGAAAATATTTTTCTTTTATTTTTCATAAATAATTGATTTAAGTATTAACAGGTCTAATTTACAAATTAAAATCACACCATTTATTTAAATTTTTTAATCGATTGAACTTTTAGGTATTACTTATTTTAAAAAGGTTTGCTAAAGTAAAATTGCATTCTATTTACAAACTCTTCCAATATTTTGGCAATACATCTGGTATTGTCATTTTTGCAACGCCTATTCGATTGTCTGCCATTCCGTAATAAACATCAATTCGTTCCGGCTGACCAATATCGTCCCTTCGATCTGTTCCTGTTGGGAAAACTACATTACCAACTATTCCAATTGTCTCATCTTCTAGTTCTGGGACTAATATAGGCTCAGGAGATCGATAAATTATTTCTTGAGGTGAATTCTCAGACAAAACCATAACTCCAGCAGAATAAGTATATCGTGGCTGATCTTCTGTGCAATCATTATGTTTTCTAACACCGTGGTAAATCATCAACCAACCATGTTTGGTTAAAATGGGTGGCGCACCTGCACCAATTTTTAATTTTTCCCAAGGGTAAACGGGTTGTGCCAAACGATAATGCGAAGTAAATTGAGCGTGTTCTAGACAAGTTTCCTGACCTTCTTTTAGATTAAAATAAGAAATCCATATACTTTCTCTATGTTGATCTATTGATCGATTATCATCAAGTTTAACCGTTTTCTCTGGAATAGATTCGGGAAATAACGGTCGGTGTAGCATAGCAATCGAGGTATGATTGTGTGGACTAGGAAGATCCGTCGGGAAAAAACTAGCATCTTTATCATCTACGTTGTTAAAATCAAGTGGCTTATATAACGAGAAACAAACCAATCCCAAGCGTTCCCAACTTAAAAGATCTTTCGATTTAGCCATTGCAATTCGCGGTCCATCTGGTCCGTAAGCCGTATAAGTCATTATATAATTTTCTACAGATTTGACATACGAAATCCTTGGATCTTCACATCCGCCTCCACCATCAGGACGTTTTTCATAATCCATCTCCGGTTCTAAAGCAATTCCTAAACGTTCTACTTCAAATGGATCTCCGTCAGCATTAAATTTAACCTTTCCAATTCCAATTCTTGAGTAATTATCCTTTGCTACCAATCTAGGAAAAATGTATAATTCTCCGTCAGGTCCTCTAGTTACAGCCGGATTTAAAACGCCTTCTACTTCGTATTCATTTCCTGCTTCGGGTTCCATGATGGTACAAATGCGGTTAAGTTTAAATGGAATCATTGTATTTTTATTTTTTAAATATTGTTAGTTTCACAAGCAATAATAGTTTCTATTATTCTTTTAGTTTCTTCTGGATCTCTCACTTGAATACACTTGGCACCAGTGCTTCTAGCTGGAAAATCGTTTCCTCCTTCAAATAGTGCATCTCCAATAAATAACATTTCATCAATGCCAATTTTTAAAATTTCTTTGAGTTTTAAAATTCCGTAGGCTTTATCGATTCCTGGTTTAGTAATATCTATTGATGTTGTTCCGCCCATTCCTATCGAAAATTCTTTTAAAGATTTCTGAAGCGGAGTAACAATTTTTTTTCGTTTAGCAAAATCATTATCCCATGCTTTTTTTTCTTCAAGATGCGCTTCTTGTCCCAAAGCAGAAAAGGTGATTTGACTACCGCGATCTTCAATTTGATTTCCCCAAGTTTTTTTAATTTCAATATCTGAATTCTTTATTGCATTGTTGAGGTTAAAAAGGATTTCCTTTCTTTCTTCATCTGTGAATTTTTCTTCATACACTTTAACCCAATTCTTTTTGTATTGATAATATTTTGTTCCGCAAGTGGGCAGAATCGACAGTTTTGTAAATGAGGTGTATTTTGGTAATTGGTTTATAACTTGTTTTTCAAATTGTGGCCAGTCTCCACCAGAAATTATAGCAACTTGAGTTACCTCTAAAAGCTCCTTAAAAAGAATTGCCATTTCTTTATCTATAGCAGATTTACTTTTAGCCAATGTACCATCCAAATCAAATATTATTAATTTTTTCATTTTTTGAAATCTTACAGATTATAATTTTAAAAAAGTGATATTATTTAATTGGAGTTTTTATCAGGAATAGTGATTTGAAATAAGGTAATTTCATCATTAGGTAAAAGTTCTAATTGCCCTATAATTGCCGGTAAAAGCATCACTTCTCCTTTACTAATGTTATATTCTTGATTGTTATAACTCATACTACCTTTTCCATTAATACAAACTAAAACAGTAGGCATGTCAATAAAACCAACTTTAAAAACCTCTTTATTTTTGATGCGCCATACTTTAAAGTGATTGTTGTCAAAGAGTATTTCGGAATTTTTAATAGAATTATCAATTACTGGAGTTACAGGACCAATCTCACCTTGATTAAAATTGATGCTTTGAATCGCATTTTCAATCTGAAGATCACGTGGCTTACCCGTTTTTGCATCCAATCGATCCCAATCATACAAACGAAAAGTCACATCACTATTTTCTTGTACTTCAAAAACTACAGTTCCACCAAGCGTATGAACGGTTCCTGATTCAATGAATACTGCATCTTCTTGTTTAGGAATAAAACTATGAAGTCGTTCTGAAACTGATTTATCTTTAATCGATGCTACTAAATTTTCTTTATTTGTACCTGGCTTTAAACCCGCAAAAATCTTACTGTCATCACTTGTTTCTAATACAATCCAAGCTTCTGTTTTTCCAGTATCGCCTTCAGGAAGTAGCTCTTTTTGGTGATCAGAAGGATGCACTTGTACTGATAAAACCTCTTTACAATCTAAAAATTTCAGCAATAGCGGAAAACGATCGTAATAGAGACCGTTCTTACCCATTATTTCATACCGATACTCTTCCATTAAGGAAGTAATAGTTTTGTTTTTTAAATCGCCTTCTTGCACTAAACTGGAATGGTCTTTACGATCGCTCAATATCCAAGCTTCACCGATGGGCTCATTATCAGGTAAAGGTTTTGAAAGTAAATTTTCTAATTTTCGGCCTCCCCAAAGTCGGTATTGATAAATGGGTTCAAATTTTAAAGGATAAATTGGAATTTTCATTTTTATTTTTTTAAGAGTTCTAATAATAGCATTTCTTAAAACAGATAGAATTAAATCTATTAATTGTTGTGATTGTAGTTATATATCACAACGAAACGAATGTTTTTTTAAAATGCTCGTTGAACTCAAATTTACAAAAAAAATACTGTAGGTAAATTATAACTGTGCTGATATATAACGATTTGTATTAATTGTGTAAAATTGATTTCTTTTGAACTTACTTTTTTATACGTTTAATTTTAAAATCAAAAAATAAAATCTTTCAAATTTTGATTTAAAATTATTCAGGCAAATAGCTTCTCTAATAAAACGTATTATCAAAAAAATAGTAAGGATTAAATGTGCGTATTTTATAAGCTTCAATATGAACTATATAACACATTTTATTTCTATAACTCTTAATTTTACAAGTATGGAATGATCCTAAAAACTTTTTTATTAATAATTAATAAAATGGATCAATCATTAAAATTCAAAAAAAAGTAACTGTTTCATTATAATGATTCAGTTGATTGTATATTAATTTTTAAATAACAGAGTATGATTGTCGAAAAAGAATTGAACGAAAAGATTTTAAAAATAACTGAAAAAATTAGAAATAATTATCCAGAATTGTTAAAGCATTTAAACGAGCTAACTGAAACGATTCCTGCTAAAGAAAATCCTGAAATTAACTTAAGTAAATATTACGATTCATTGGTTAATTTGGTAAAAAAATACGAAGAAAGTCATGCTGATAAAGTAATTGAATCTGTAAAAACTACTGGTGCAACAAGTGCAAATTCAGATCTTATTGAAGAGATAAATAGTATGTCACTTTCCTATAATTATGCTGGTGAAGGCGAGGTTCCTGTATTGTTTTTGCATGGTTTTCCATTTGATAAATCAATGTGGAAAGAGCAAATAGACAGTTTAAAAGAGTCTTTTTGTACAATAGCTGTAGATATTCGTGGTTTTGGTAAGTCAACTGACGAGGAAACACATTTAGGTATTGATTTGTTTACGGATGATTTAATAGCTTTTATGGACAGGAGAAATATAGAAAAAGCAATTGTTTGTGGATTATCAATGGGTGGTTACATTGCTCTAAATGCTGTAAAAAGATTTCCAGAGCGTTTTGAGGCGTTAATTTTAGCCGATACACAATGTACCGCTGACAGTGATGAAGCTAAAGAAAAACGATTGAAAACGGTTGAAGAAATTAAGCAAAAAGGTACATCCGAATTTAATGAGAATTTTATTAAAAGTGTTTTTCATCCTGATTCTTTTCAAAACAAGCGCGAAGTTGTTGAGAGGTTGCGCGAAGTAGTGGTTTCCAATTCTACAAGATCAATTACTGCTGGTTTAGTGGCTTTGGCAGAGCGTTCAGAATCGTGCTCTACTTTAGGAGCTATTGCAATTCCAACACTTATTATTTGCGGTGCTCAAGATCAATTAACACCCGTTGCACAATCACAATTTATGCATGAAAACATCAAAGGTTCTCTTTTAAAAGTTATTGAAGGTGCAGGACACGTTTCTAACTTAGAACAACCAGAAGAATTTAATAAGCATTTAAATAGTTTTTTAAAAACGGTGAAAGATAAAAGATAGTCTTAATAAATAATTATAAAAAATACAAAAGCCCAACTACTTAAAATTTTAATAGTTGGGCTTTTAATTAATGAAATAATCGTTTTCTATTACATTAAAATAATGCAATCAATCTTCTTTTAGCATTTCTTAGTTTTCTAGCTTAGGATATAAAAATGCTTACTCTAAATTAGATTTTTAGAACATCATTATAGATCATTTTTTTATATTCTATTTAAAGTTTAAAATAGAAATTATAATAATTGGTTATTGATCTTATAGTAGTGAGTGAAACGTATTAATATAATTCAACATATTTTAGCGTACTATTTTCAATAATAAAATCGACTGCTATTTTTACTTTTTTAGAGTCGGTTAATGTTATTATTTTTTTGATTTTCTTTTGATTTTCTTCAATCATACAAATTTTGAAACTTTTAATTGAAACATTTAAATCGGGTTCCCATTTATGAAACACATCAATTTTATAGGAATAAGCATAGTTTGTAGAAAGTTTTCCCGTTACTATCGAAATGCAATCAAATCCAATAATGGGAATTAATTTTTTGTAGATTGGTTTACCAAATAAAAAAATGCCGCTATATAAATTCTCATCAATTATAATAAGCCCTTTTTTAGTAAATAAAATGGCAATAAAGAGTAAAGAGAATAAAAATAAAAAACATTCTATAAGGATATAACTACCAAAATCTAATGAATAGAGCATTGCAAGTAAAGTTATAACAAAACAAAATGTCAAAATGATCAAATTTTGAAATTGCATATAATCTAAACTTTTTTCTAAAATAGCTTTCTTCATTAAAGTTTTTTGGAATATATTCAAAGAAATAAGAATACTTTTTTGGTAAATAAAAGCTTTGAATTTTTCTATATTGTTTATAACTTATCTTATTGGCGCTACACGATGGTTGCGACTTTGTAACAGATTATTTTCTGCTTAACGAATATATGACAATAAACGTTAATTACACTAAATTCGCAACTATTGTGTAATGGCTGTTACCAGCAGTTACTTCTATTTATTGCTATTTCGTTGTCTGTCAGTTTCAAACATTAAAAGCTCAATTGCACGCATAGATGAAATCTCATATTTAAAATTTTTTTGAACTTTGTTATGAAGTATTTGATATTCATTATGCTTTTGAATTTCATTTAAAGCATTTAAATAATTTACATAAGCTTTTGACTTATCAATTCCATATGAAGATTTTTTTCCAGTTAAATATCTGAAAATTCGACTATCCCAAATTGCATAAACTTCAGGATTTATAAAATGCAATAATTTTGAAGTTCCCACAATAGAATTATTAATGCATTTTTTAATTATATCCAATTGGTTCTCTGTAAGTAAACTTCCAGATTTTGCTTTATTCAAATAATCTAAAACTTTTTCGATTTCGTTAATATCTAGATGAATGATTGTAGGCATCCAGCCATAAACAAAGTGACTTCCAATTATTAAATTATGTTTTTCAATTACGTCAATATTATCAAAGTAATTTTTAAACTCATTATATGATTGAAGATAAGAATCATTTTCATTAAGCATAAGATTTTCAGCATCTCTCAATAGATTTTCAAAGCTTAGATTTTTCATTAAATAGGTGTTATTTTTGGCGTAATTGCCAGTAACTAGTATATTACTAATTAAAAGATTTTATTTTTTACCAAACGTCCATTTTAGTGCTTTTACTTTTGTAGCTCTAAAAATAGTATTGTGTTGCTCGTTATCCTCAAATGAATATTCCCAGTTTAAGTTAGAAATTTTTTCATTCTTGAAAATTTCAGCTAATTCTTTTGTAAAAGGAGCTATTGTTTCTTCTTTTGAATTAGCAAACCAAATCTTTTTTTCGGTTTTTGGAAAGTTTTTTAAATGCTCTTTTGCGGTTTTTACTAAGTAATCATTATTCCACCATAATGAGGGATCAAATGCAATATAATTATCGAACATCTCTGGTTTTACAAAAAATGTTTCTACGACAAAAAGTCCTGATAATGATTCTCCTATTATACTTCTATGATTCGTTGTTCTATATCTTTTGTTTATTTCAGGAAAAAGTTCTTGCTCTATAAATGCTCTAAATTTGGTAGAACCACCAACAATTGGCGCAATTTCTTTATCTTTTGCAACAGCAGTAAATCCAGTTAAATCTCTTCTGCGTTGTGTATTTGCAATTCCAACTAATAGCATTGGAGGAATGCTTTTTGATTGAATAAGGGCCGCAATTGTATTAGCAATATGTGGAAAATCTTCGTCGATAATTCCACCGTCAGCCATATATAGTACGGGTAAAGAATCTGTGTTAGTTTTATATTCTGGAGGTGTCCAAACATTAATGGTTCTTTTTTCTCCAACCTCTTTAGATTGTATTGTAAATTCGTCATGAACAGGAATTGAATCCTTATTTTCCTTAGAATTTGTACAACTTATAAAAACTAAGGATAGTATAACGGTGTAAAAAATTAATTTCATGGTTTTTATTTTTTAGATGGTTTGTTATTAAACTTTAACACTATTTCTTATTCTCTTGCCTTTTTTATTTTTTTTATGTAATCGTAACCCAGTATTCCTTTGCTTAAGGTTATCAGTACAATTTGATTTTGGGTTATAGAATTATAAAAATCTTTGCTTATATCTACACTTTCATCAGTATTATAATTCGTTTTAAAATTGATATAATATGATTCACCATATCTATCATTTCTAATATCTTTAGAATAGATTTCTATTAGTTGTTTTCTTTCTTTTTCATAACTTATATTTTTGTTGATCATCACTCCGATGGCAGGAATTAATAGACTAAAACAAATATTTATAGCTATAATATTCTCAAGTTTTTTATCATTTTTGAAATTGTAAAATTGGCTCAACGTTAAAATGGTAATTAAGCTAAATAGTATACTAATAAAGGCTAATTTCCAAAATAAAAAATATCCTTCTATCGTAAAATCATAATCTCTAAAAGAAAATATAATCGGAACAAGTCCAATAAAGAGGATTGACTGTATATTGATATCTTTTTTTGGAGTGATAGTATATTTATAAATTATTTTTAAAGAAAGATCGCAAAAATAATACGATAGCATCATAAAAGTTGGTACTGAAATGAACATATATCCATGATCTTCTATCGAAAAATAGAGAACAGTCAATGATATTGCAATAAGTATTACATTTTTAATCATAATTTAGGGTTAGATTTAAAAATAAGAATAATTTATTTTCATCTTGGAAAACGGCTGTTATGGCCTGTATTTTACGTTCTACTTTTCTTTCTGTTTACAATTTATTCTTTCTGTTACTTTGAACATTTTGTCAGTTTCACGAGGTTTTGAATAATCATAACGTAAAACCTTTTCAACATTGCAATTACAATTTTTGTTTGTCAATGAAACTCTAATAATTTTAGATTCTCCTAACCAATTGGAGTGTTTAATATTATTTATAGTAAATCCCTTTAGTTTTAGTTTTTCCACTATTTCAATTCTTTCATTTTTGTCTTCTACATATGATTCAAATTTATCATATATATCAACCAATACTAGAGGTTCATAGTCGCAAAAATCTTTTTTGTCAAAATCAAATGTCTTATAACTTGTTTTTTTAAATTCATCTTCATTAATAAAACCAAATTCGTAATTGTAATTTTTATCCTTTCCTTCAAAACTACTGATAATTTTAAAAGTTTCAATGTTAGCGCCAAATACAATTTGATTTTTATTAATTATATATTTTTTTGTTTTTCCCCAATCAGCATCAAGCGGAATAAATTTATTTATATCATCAATACTTAAAGTATCTTTTCCGTGAATTAATATATTACCGGCCTTTGCCCACGGATATTTTAATAAATTTATTTTATTAGGATTTATTCCTTTTATGAGGCAATTATTAAGATTGTCATAAAATCCAAAAAAATAAGCTGAATCTTTATCTCTGAAAATATAGTTTCCTATAAACTGAAATGTTTTTGGGTCAATATTTTTAATAATTTGTCCGTTTATAAACAAGTGGTTTTTGTCTTTTCCAAATTCGAAGTCACAATCACAGTCAAAATTCAATTCTTGGAATGTCTTTGCGTCAGCTTGTTTAATTAATTGCTTTCCTTGTCCGCTTCCTTCATTCCAATATTCCTAGTAAACTTTACCATTTTCAATTTTGTATCCACGTCTGCAACTAGTTAAAATCGAAATTGTGAAAACTATAATTATTATTTGTCTTACTGTCATTTTTTCGATTTTTCTTGTAGTTTTCGCTAACGTCTTTGTTATACAAGATGTTTTGGATTAAATAAGGGAGATTTTTCCATTATATAAAAGTTTTTCAAGTACAGAACTATCTTTAAATTGAGCCTAAAAACTAAACATATTGTAAAGGCTATATGCAGTTTTTTTATAATATTTTTGTTTCGAAATATTTAATGATTAAAGCAATACATAATGCAATAATCAATAAAATTAGATTCTTTTTTTTATTTTGAAATTTTAATAGTTCTACTAATATATTTTTTAACTTTTTAAAATCAAAGAATATTATAATTAATACTAAAACTTGGTAGAATATTGCGGAATTTAATGCTGTTACTTCATAAACGAAATCTTGAATAATTACATTTGAAAGTATAACTGTTAAAAGTATACAACCTAAAATTCTTGTGCGGTAAAATAGTAAAGTAATTCCACCAATAATTTCAAAAACACCAATAATAATTGGATAAGTTAAGGAGTATGAATAAAAACTCCACATAAGTTTATGACCTTGGGATAGATTGATATTTGTTGAACTTGTAAAATTTGCAAATTGGATAGGTTTTGCAATTCCATATATAATCATTGAAATTGAAACAATAAAAATTATAGTCCAATATATTATATATTTTAAATTTTCTTTTATATTCTCCATTTTTTTATAATTGCACCTAACGTTTTGCCAAACGGCTGTTAGCGCTAAACCTTTATTCTTTTTCGTTTAGCTGTTTGTTTACAGTTTCAAATTTACTTATTAATTCGTCAAGTTTTATTTGTTGTTTTTTGATGATTTTTGGTCTGATATAAAACCAATTAAATCCAATCCACGTTAATGTAATAAAATATGCAAAAATAGCCCAGCCAGTAGTCATTATTGAACTGTATTCGTACATATATAAACAAATGCCAAGTGATAATGTTATAAAATAAAAACTTAACATTGTTGTTTGCATATATTTTTGTTTAGTTTTTAATTCAGATAAACTTTGTAGATATTCATTATTGTTTTTAGTGTTGTCAATTTTATTAAAAACAGAAAGTAGTTTATTATTAGAAAACACAAATACAACCATTGCTAAAATAGTCAAAACAATTCCGATCTTTGTAGTTATAAATTGTGGTTCATAATAATACCAAATAAAAATAATAAATCCACTTGTTGCAAGAAGTAAAATATTAGAAATAATAAGTTTTTGTAAATTTGACTTTTTAAATTGTTTTAATTTGTTCAATAATTCTTCAATATTAGGTTGATTCACTTTTTGTTGTTGCCAAATAGTTGCGAAGTCTATATCATTATTGTTCATTTTCTTTAATTTTTTGCATTAATTTTTCTTTTATTCTATGAATTTTAACTCTTACATTTGCTTCTGAGAGACCAACGATGTTAGCTATTTCGGCTTGTTTTATTTCCTCTAATTCTAAAGAAATAATGATACGTTCCGTTTCAGGCAATTCAGAAATAAATTTGTAAAGCATTTGAATTTTGGGTTCAATAGACTCTTGGTTTTCTTCTTTTAAATTTATGGGCAATTCAGTTTTTATAATTCTTTTTTCTTTTTCAATTTGTCGTAAACAATTATTGGAAGCGATTCTAAATATCCAAGTTCCAATATTAGATTCATTTCTGAATTTTGGTAATTGTTGCCATACAATTATAAAAGTTTCCTGTGCTAAATCTTGAGCAATATCATTATCATTTACATAACCCATACACAAACGAAATATTTTTTGCCAATACGTATTATATATCTCTTCAAATATCATTATTTCGTTGTTAAGAATTTTTTTAATTGTGCATAATACCATTCGCTATCATCGTACATTATGAAATGCAATCCTTTATTAGCATATTGTAAATTGGCTGTTTTTAAATTTTTGTATTGTTCCTCAATACTTGGTTTTATATTTACAAAGTAAGATTCTAATAAAATCAAATTGGGGCATTTTATATTTTTTATTTTCTCTCTCAAATCGGTATTCCAAAAATCGCAGTACATTTCTGCAAATGTTTTTCGATCTGATTTCACGCTCCAACTTACCACTTTTTCTTGCATTGTTGAATCTACTAAAAGTCTTGGAATAGACAATTTTTGCATATTGTAGAATTGTTCATCTGTCATTGCAGTGATTTGGTTTGCAGCTGCAGAACAGTCATTTTTTTCTTTTGATTTAAAACTTGGGTTTGATAATGCTTGCAAACAAGGAAGTGCATCCACTACAATTATTTTGCTTATTAAATCAGGATAATCTGAAGCAATAGCCAATGCTAAACCACCACCCATACTATGTCCAATTAGAATAGGACTTATGATTTTGTTATCTTTAATAAAATCTACAATTGAATTTTCCCAATTTTTAAAGGTTGAATTATTTTGTGGTTCTACACCTGCAAAACCTGCCATTGTTAAAGTATAACAAATGTATTCTTTTTCAAATTCTGTTTTTGTCTCATTCCAAACCTCGCCCGAACTAGCAAAACCTGGTATGAAAATAATAGCTTGTTTTCCTTGTCCATTTTTTTGAATTTCAAAAAAATACGTTTTATTCTGTCCAAAGACATTTAAGCTTAAGACTGTAAATAAGAGTGTGATAATTGTAATTTTGTACTTGTTCATTTTTCTAAAATTTAAATGGTTAATTTACTAATTTGCCTTTTAGATACAAGTATGTTCAAAATGTTACATTTCTCTTAATATATTTTTATAAGAGGATATTTCTTATTATCTCCTGCGATTTTTCAGGATTACCGCTAACGTCTTGGCGCTACAAGATGTTTGGGATTAAAGACGCGAAATTTTTCCATTAAACACAAATTTTCCAAGTACAAAACCATCTTTAAATTCAGCCTAAAACCCCAATCTCGCCAAACGGCTGTTAGTAGCAGTTTTTTTATTTATGTTTTTCAAACAGCCATTTTGGAATTTCTTCGGTTATCAAGAATGGAATAACTATATTATTATGATTGAGATTTCTGAAGGTTGTGAAAGTCAAATTTTTATCTGAGGATAATTTATTATAAAACTCAACACTTCCAATGTATGGATTTTCAATATCTTGTTCTCCGTGAATTAGCCATATATTTTTATTTTTATATTTTTTAAAATTTGATAAATCAGGAACCGCAGCAACCGAAACTATAGCGGCAAATTTATTTGGTTTCATATTTAGTAGATTTTGTGCAGTTGAAGCACCCATAGAATAACCTATTAAATAAATTCGATTCTTATCAATATTTTTATATTCTTTTTCAACATTTTTAATTAATTCCAATATTTCAGTCACATCATTTGAAGGTATTGAAGTTTGAATGTTATCAACGTTATTCTCATAATTTGAAGAGCGTTTATTGAATTGTGGTGCTATAACATAACATTGATATTTACTATATATTTCATCTCTCAACCATATTTTTGCAAATGGTTCAAGTTGATTTTCATTATCGTATCCTATTCTTGATGAATTATGAAAAGTGATAACTAAAGGAAACTCTTGTTTCTTATTGTTATTTTTGGGAGTCAATATTCTGTATGGAATTTCTACAGAACCTTTTGTGAATATTTTTTTTTGAAAAATTTCGGTATTTAAATTATTTAGTTGTTTTCTATTATTTAAAAAAGTCAAACTATCTACTTTGGTATCTCGGAATTCTTTCTTTTGAGCAAAAGTTAAACTAGGAGATGAAAAAAGGAAATTAAAAAACAATATTTGTATGAAAATATTTCTATTCACGAGATTATTTTTAAAATGACAGATAACATCTTGGCGCTTGGCAAGGTCAGGAATTAAAGATGCGAGATTTTTCCATTAAAGACAAATTTTACAACTACAAAACCATCTTTAAATTAAGCCTAAAACCTAGACATATTGTAAAGGCTGTTGGCAGTAGTTTTTTATTAATAATTTTCAATTGGCAAAAAATCTAATTCCTTTATCTTTTCAGTTTTACATTTATTTTTGATTATTCTAAATTTTGCATAATTTTCTTTAGGTGTCATAAACCATTTTATTCCATCAAAATCCCATAAAACTATTCCATTTTTATAATCAACTATTTTAGCTTGAATCTCAAAGCTTTTTCTCATTTCTGCATTTCCTGCATCAAGTCTAAAAGCGTCATTGCCAGTTATTCGTGTGAATTTTTCATAATTATATTTCTGGCTTTCAATTCTATAGTTTATAACAATACCTGAATTTTCAAATTTTATGTTTTCAGTATTTCCGTCACAAGGTTCGTAAATTAGATAACCATCTTTGTCTTTTTCCAATTTTATCCATTTTTTTTAATTGCATTTAAACTTTTCCAAGTTTTAGGAATTTCACGAAGATTTGTTTTTGGTAATGTTACTGTAATATTAGTTTCATCATTTTTATTCTCAATAATTTCATTTTTTTTTATATTTGATTGTCCATTGCAAGAGAATAAAATAAATGAACTAATAATATAAATTAGATTTTTCATATTCACAATTTTCTGTTTTTTTTGCCCAAATTACTGCTAAAACTTCTCGGCTATGCGATATGGCGGAAATCAAAGTACAAAACTTCCAATTTTGAACTAAAGTTCAATTGGAAAACTGAACTTGATTCTAGCACTAAACCCGCCATTTTGCTAAACGGTTCCTGCGAGGTTTCTTTTTACTCCAATTTTCTTTTGTAAAAAATATAATCAGTATTAATTGGTTCAATTCCGCAAATTTTTAACTCAGTTGCAATTTGAGCACGATGATAAGTTGAGTGATTAATTATGTGAAATAAGATATCTTTAATTTTATTCGAGAATTTAATTTCTTTTGAATTTGTATATTCAATTATGTTATCAATATCTATTTCATTAATAATATTTAATGATTTTGAGTAGTTTTCCTTATTAATATTTTCAATTATATTCCAATTATTTATTTGCCAAACTTCAAATTCCTTTTCATTTTTTATTCTTGCATTCCAAATTTGTTGAGCGTTAATTAAGTGATTCAGTAATTTAAAAATCTTTGCAGAAACACTTTGAGTGTTTTCAGAAATAATTTTAATTAATTTCTCGTTAAAATGATAATTATATTCGAACAGTTCTTTAAATTCTTCTTTCATTTTTTCGGTTTTTTTTAAAATCTCCCAAAATAGGTTACATCTTGGTCAAGTTTATGATTTATAATTACTTAAGTTCAATTTGGCACTAAATTTCACTAGGAAAAATGAACTTGATTTTAGCACTAAACCCAACATTTTACCAAACCGCTGTTAGCGGCAGTATTTTTTATTTTTGTAAAATTACATCAACATTTATTGATGGTTCTCCAACTGAAAATTTCTTCCATTCCCCAAAATAATTTCTGTAATAAGTATCTTTTGAAAACGCAAAAATATTTCCTGCAAAAGTGAGTTTGCCTTTAAAGTCTTCTGCTATTCTAACTGTTACATAAAAATCTTTATCAGTCCAAATATTTTTGTCAGATACATCTAAGGATACTTTGTTGTTCTTTATATCATTTTCATTAACTGTTAATTGTAGATTTTCATTAATTAAAAATTGTTTATCATCTGGAAATCCATTTTTATCACCTTGTATATCAAAAATAAATGTTGCCGTTTTTTCAATTTTATAATTAACAATATTAATGTTTAGTTTCTTAATCATTAATTTCTTTTTGTTTTTAATTTTTATGGCAATTTCACGATTAACATCATTTGGGTCATTGGAATCAAATGTGCTATACCGCTTTGTAGAATTTGAAGTTCCGAAATTCTTATGAACATATTTTTTAGAGTTGATTACTACTGTTTCAAGCTGTATGTTTTTTTTCTATAATATAATATTATAATTTTTAGATTTGATAAAGTCAGAAATCTCAATAGTGAATATATCGTATTCAGAGCCTAGAACTTTTACATTTTTGTTTTCGTCAATGTTAGTTAAGTTAATTGTATAATTTCCATTGCTGTTAGTTACATCTCCAATTTCTTCGTTTTCAATTCCGATTCTAACTTCGGAAATAGGATTGTTATTTTCATCTAAAATTTTCCCCGAAATTTTTTGAGCTTGAAAACTAATTGTAATTAAAATAAATAGTAGTGTTAATTTTATTTTTTTCATTCGTTGTTTTATGTTTTTGAATTTTCCATTTTTTGGTAAAATGACAGATAACGTTCTCACGCCTCGCGCAGTTTGCGATTTACACGGGTATTTTGGTCTAAATGAAAATACGATAAAAAACGGTAATACCGCTAAATCCGCAAATTATGCGAGAGGTGTGTTGGCAGTAGTTTTTATATTTAGTTTTATTTTCAGGCAAAATAATTTCATTTTTCACTTATAATCCTCATTTAATTTTGTTCACTTATACCTACAAATCCTTTCAATTTTAAATGTTTCTCCATTAACATTAAATGTGAAATAATTTTATTTTTACACGATAGAAATTCCTATCCAATAAAAAATAAGCATTATTACAGCTGTTATTCCGAAACTGCACAAAGTGAGAATACGCCAATATGTAGACCTTCCGTTTCCATATCTCCAAATTCTTTCACCTGTTTCTTTTCTATTTTCTTTCAATGTAAATTTCGACAGTATATATGTTGAAGGAATAAAAATCAATATTGCAATTATCCAAAATTTTATCATAATTTATATTTTTAAAATGTTGTTGAATTTACGTTTTTGGTGGATTCAAAATCTCCTCCAACTTCTTGGCGCTTGGCGAGTTATGGAACTTTAAAGCAGAGTATATTCTGCTAAACTAAGATATGATAAAAAACGTTAATTCCACTAAATCTCCAATCTTGGCAAACGGCTGTTGGCAGTAGTTTTTTATATTTTGTTTTGTAAGTTGATAAATCTGAAATTCATAAAATAATATCTAAATAGTAAGAAAGTAAAAACTAAATATGTCGTTAAAATAATATAATAACCTTTTTCAGATAGCAAAATTAATGCAACAGAAAACATAATTAAGTTAAATATCCAAACTCTAACAAAATGAGATGTTAAAACTTTTTTTAAGCCTTGTGAGTAATCATTAATAATTTTGAAATCATCTAATATAAATAGAATTGCAAAATTCAATATGCTTAAAAAGATGTTTTTGTACCCAGTTATTATAAAAAATTCTGCTAGAGCAATATTTATGATGTAAAAAGAAATTTGCGAAAAGAATAATGTTTCGTGTTTTTCAAAATTTATATTTCCTCTATAATTTTTAATTGTTCTTATAGGCAATATTCCAATAAGAAGAAATGATATAATATCTTTATTTAAGACTTCTTTGTATATATATGACAATAAATATATTACAATTAATAAAGAGGAAATCCTTATTGGTAATATTCCTAATACATTTTCTTTTGTAATCCAAGTTGATAAATTTGAATTAACTAAATTATAAAACCCATTAAATATTGAGAAAAAACCAAAAAATAATCCAAGACTTAAAATTATTGTAATGAAGAAGTATTTGATGAAATCAAATTTTATTTCTCGATATTCCCAATCTCCACTATTTTTTTTAATAAAGGAATTATTGAAAAGAAAAAAAATGATAATGGTTAATATTAATGAAAAATATACTCCTTTGTTGTAATTGTCTACATTGCTTGAAGTAATATTTAACCAATCAAATACAAATAAATTATTTTCATTTAATTTGATATTGATTTTAATTATATATTCTATAGTGTATTTAAATATAAAAAGAGTTACTAAATAAGATATACTTCTAAAGAAAATATATTTAATATTTGCGAAAAATTTATTTAATGTTTCGTTGTCAATAGAGTAATCTTCTAATTGTCTAAAAAGTTCTTTAGAGTTTGTTATTATTACTATTATTGAAAAAACTGCAGAAGGAACAAAATAAACTGCAAAGTTCTTGGTGTCAATATTTATTATTTTGTCATTTATTATTTCTGATAAAAATTTCGATTTGTCTAAATTTAACAAAACATATATGGTGCTAAATAAAACACTAAACTTAAAAAGATTAAATAGTGTTTTTATGCTAAATAAATATACAATACGCTCAATAAATCTTCCATAATTTTTCAAATGTGTTTCTGAATATATTTCAATAAAGAGAATAATTATTGAAAAAAGAATAATAGGTAATATTTCATTCATTTATTGATGTTTTTCGGTTTTTTGGGGCAAACTGTCTGCCAACGTCTTGGCGGCTTCATTAATTGGCGAACTTCGTAACCGATTATTTTTGGCTATGATAAAATTTCTTGCGAAAGATAAACGTGAATTTACCACATATTTCCCCATTTTTGCAAACCGCTGTTGGCGGTAGTTATTTTTATTTATAAACTTCTCTACGTTATGACTTTCTTTTTCTTTAGAATATAATAACCAATACCAACAGTTACAAAGAATAATCCCGCATAAATGTCAAAATTGCTATTCTCTTCTGGAATAGTTTGTTCAAGGCTTAAAAAAGTAGTTGAATTTTTAGAAACGGAAAGAATAAAAACATTCTTATTTCTGTCCCAAATTTGGCTTTGAAATTCTTTTGGGATAGATAATGTTATTTTGTCTCCTATTTTAACTTCATTTTCAAATTCTGTTTGATAGAAATATGAAAGGAAGTCTGCTTTAATTTGGAAAGCACAAGGATAATTCTCAAGCCAAATGTAATATTGTTTGAGTGTTGATTTGAAACTTGGTTTGAGTTTAAATGAATAGTTTATAACTTTCCCTTCTAATTGCAAGATGTCATTTGATGTATTTAGTTTAGGTCTTTCAAATTCGTGATAAAAGAAAAACATTCCAAAGCTAACTACTGCAATTGTAGCAGTATAAGTGTTCATCCATTTAAATATTTTGTTGATTTTTGTCACCTAGTTTTTTCGTCTTTTATAATTAAAGCCAACGTTTGCGGCTTTGCGGGGTTGCGAACTTCGGAACCGAGATTTTTCTGCTAATATAAAATTTCTTGCGAAAGATAAACTTGAATTTTGCACTTATTTCGCAATCTTGCAAAACCGCTGTTATAGCCAGAGCTTATTCTTATTTTAATTTTCTAGTGTTAAATGCTTACATTATTAAATAAGTTAGCGGAGTAAAAATCAATCCAAATATTTATGGTAAAAACCATACTCCAAGTCCTTCTAATTTTATATTTTAAATTGCTTTAAGCGCAATAAGTCCGAAAACAACAACGACAATTAATTTCAAATATCTTATCAGTCGTGTTGCGTTTGTATATTGTGTAAATGCGTTTTCTTTTGTTATGTTGATTGGATAGTTATATATGTGAGGAAATTTGTTTAAGATCGTCATTCCAACAAATAGAACTGTCACAACCAATGGTAAAGTAAAAATAATCCATTTTTCGACAAGTTCGTCGGTATCTACTGCATCATTGTAATGTGTTGCAATTATGTCAGGAAAGTTTAAGTAGTTTGTAATTGTCAAAATCCAAATATAAATAATTAAAAACCAACTAATAATTTCAGAAGCCATGTCCACTTTTGTAAGCTCTAATTTTATTTTTATTCTTTCTACCATTTTATATTTTCAATTAGAATTTCGATTTTTTGGGCGTTGGCTATAACGTCTTGACGCTTGGCGAGGTTGTGGAGTAAAGACGCGACATTTTTCCATTAAACACAAATTTTCCAAGCACAAAACCATCTTTAAATTCAGCCAATTACCCAAATCTCGTCAAAAGGCTGTTAGCAGTTGTATTTTTATTTATCCAATTCAGTTTCCATAATAATTAAATTTTTTGTGTACTTATTTTCAGATTTCGACCATTTTTCTGCTTCAGTTTTCCACGTTTTAAATTTAGTCTTATCTTTTATTTTAAAATATTCGTAAGCTAAATTATAAGCGGTTTCTTGAATGAAGTTTTGCTCTGTACATATTTTGGTCATTGTTGTATATGTTTCTACAACTTTTTCAAAATTCACAAGTTTTGTATAAGTGTAAGCTAACTCTTTATATGTGTAACATTCTTTTGGGTTTTCTGCAATTGATTTTTTTAATGATATTTCAGCTTTGTCGAATTTTCCTAAAGCATTATAAGAAAATGCTAATTCAGTTTGCAAGCCTTTAAATTTTGAATCTATTTTTTCTGCTTTTTCTAAAAATGTTAAAGCTTTTTCACACTCGTTCCAACCGTTATATATATAACCCCAACGAAATAATCTGTTTACTGAATTCTCATCAGTTTTATATGATTTTAACCAACTTGGTGTTTTATCAATATTTAGCTCTTTAAATTTTGATTGAGGTATTTCAGCAATTGCAGTTTTGCTTGGTTCAAGTCTAACCTTAATAAAGCCAACTTCATTTTTAGTTTCACTTTCTATTCTGTTGAATTTACCATTATTATCAATTTTAAATTTCCCTTCATAGTTTAGTGTTAATCCCGCTTCTGAATCAATGTAAATAAATCCGAAAACATACGTGCTGTCTTTGTCTATTTGGTATGAAATCCATTTGTCTTCACATTCAGTATTTTTTTTGTCAAATTTCAGAATATTTTGTGCTGTTAAATTAATTGAGAAAAATGTAAAAAGAATTAAAATGTATTTCATAGAATGTTGTTTTTTAGTTGATTGGTGTAAAGTCCTGAAATAGGTTGACACATTTTTACTGTGTTTTCAATTCAAATTTAGATAAATAATTTCTTTATTCCTACGATAGGATTTGTATGGAATGTTAGCCTTTATATGAACACTAACAGGAG
>NZ_JAGFBU010000006.1 GCF_017948675.1 Flavobacterium flabelliforme | reverse complement strand
TCTATTTTATTTGTAATTAAAAGTATTATAGAATGTTTTAATTATTATTAAAAAAGAATTAGGTCCTTATCAATAGTTGAATAAAAAAACAAGTATAAATTTAGATACATTGCAATTGGTAAATTATTTTATCAGAGATAGAGTATCAAAAAAATGTAGATAGTAATTATTATTGGCGAAATTTTAAATTAAGAGCTAAACTCAATGTTGATATATTATAATTTAAAGAAGCAGGAATACTAATGTATAACGTAAAGTATTGGTTTGTTCTACAAAAAAGCAAATAATTCTTTCATTAACAAAATAAGGACAGTTTGTACTTTAAATAATTAAAATAATTCAGTTTTATACTGCCATATCATCCAAATGTAGAGACCGAAATATATAACACAAATTATAAAAGCCATAAAACTTGAGGCAAGTAAGCCTAAAAATGATCCTATCGCAGCTTTTAAAGCTCTATTATGATCCTTATAATTGTAAATAAGCTCACCTATTAAAGCTCCTAGAAAAGGTCCAATTAAGAATCCAAAAGGGATTGGTGCAAAAATTCCAATCACTAAACCAATATTAGTTCCCCAAATACCATAGCTACTACCCCCAAATACCTTTGTTCCTTTTGCAGGTAATATATAATCCAACATTGAAATTGTAATAGTCACTATCAATGTAATTCCAAGAAGCCAATAATTTATTGTTACCGCAGTGGTTAAGTTTAGAATTAGTAATCCAATCCAACTAATGCTTGGACCTGGTAATATTGGAAGAAAACTTCCAAATAAACCTATTATCATGAATATAAAGCTAATAATAAGAAGAGCAAAATCCATACTTTTCTATTAAGATACTAAATAATTTTAAAGTTCAATTCTTTTTTTAAAAGTTTTATGAAATCTAAATTTTTTCAGAAGTAATTATAAAAATGTTTAAAAAAATTCTAGATGGTGCAATAACAACACTGTTTTTTTTATAAATATTCTAAAAAAAATATTTGTATTTTTATACCAATTAAGTTCAACAGAAAAATTTAAACTTTGAAACAGTATTCTCTTTTTTTAGTATTTATACTTTTTACTTCTTGTAATTTTTTCGAAAAGCAAGTGCCATCGGAAAAAGAGTTGTTGCAAAAAGAATTAAAAGCAATCAACTGGAATGAAGTTGACGAATATCCTTCATTAGAAGATTGTGACAAAATTGAAAATAAAGTGCAACGCCAACACTGCTTTTTTGAAATTTTAACAAAATTGATTCAAGAAAAATTAAATACGGATACACTTTTAATTTTGGATCCAAAACTTGATACGATTGAAGTGAAAGTTACTGTTTATGCTAATTCAGCATTACAATTCGAACCGCAATTTCCAAAAGATTCTGTAGCGTATAATCGTATAAAAATTGATAGTATTTTAAATGAACGTTTAGTGGATTTTCCAAAAATAAATCCCGCGATTAAACGTGGAATTCCTGTTAAAACTCAATTTATTCTTCCAGTAATATTAAAAGTCGAATAATTTAAAAGTGCAATTGTATACAATATTATCAAATATGATCTCAGATTTGTTTCAAGTTTCTGTAAATGATTAAATTTTATTTTAAAAATTAGCTTTTTTTCTTTAAATACAGTCATTTAAAAACTTCTTCCTTTCCATTCATACTTGCCTACTAAAGAATAGAAAGCTACACTAACAGTAAAAAAAGGATATAACAAGCTGCTCGCTATTAAATAACGTATTCTTTTTTGATTCAAATAGCTATTTGACTTGTGAAGCAAAATGGTATCCACGATGAATTTAGATAGTAACAAAAAAATAAATTCTTTAAAGTAAATAATTCCTATAACTGAAAACAGCCAACCAAGAACTAAAATTAAATTTCCTGAGAAAACTATTAATCCTAATAGTATACCGAAATGACTGTTATATGAGCTCGTTTTAGAAGCCCATCGCACTCTTTGATAAAATAAATTTTTCCAATCATCTATTGGTTTAGTGATTACGATTGTATTTTTAGACTTTAAGTAATGAACTTTTTCTGGAAAATTAGCAATTGCTTTTTGTAGTAGGAAAACATCCTCTCCACTAGCAATTTTATCATTTCCTTCAAAACCATTTAATTTTGTAAAGAGTGATTTCATGTAAGCAAAATTAGCTCCGTTACACATAAAACCTTTATTTATACCAAAACTCCCAATAGTTGCTCCTTGTAAACTTGTTAAGTCTAATTGTTGAAAATGATGTAAAAATGAATTTTCACACGCATAACTTACTGCACTAGCAATCATTGAAACATCGTGAAGCTGAATGTAATTATCAAAAGTTGCAAGCCATTCTTTATTAACCATACAATCTGCATCAGTGGTAACAACCCAATCTGAAACTACATATTGCATTGCACTTGTAATAGCATCTTTTTTTGGCGAATTGCTAAGGCGCCGGTTCTGAATTATCTTGACAGCATACTTTAAAGTAGGGAGAATAAATTCTTGTCTGGATTCGTCATCTACCAAAATAACTTCAAACAGCTCATTAGGATAATTTAGATTTGAAAAACTCTCCAACAAAACAGGTAAGTTCTCGGATTCATTCCGAAAGGGAACAATAATTGTAAATTTTGTTGTGGGCTGTAAACTGCTATAATTTATAGTCTTTATTTTGTTGTAACCGTAAATCAAAAAAAAGATTGCTATACAATATAGTAGTATAATAAAATAAAAAACCACAATCATATAGGTTTTTTAGTTTTAAAGTTGAGAACATAATAACTGCCAATTAATACCGGTAGAACGACATTTAAAAACCACATCAATGTAGAAATAAATATAACGATCCATTCATTTACTCCCAAAATTCCGAAGAAATAAACTGCTACACTACCTTTAACGGCGAAATCTAAAAATTGAAAAGTGGGTAATGAAGAAGCTAAAAAATAAACACTAGTAATGGCCGACATTAAGGTTAAATAAGGTAAGTCTACATCAAAAGCTAAGAACAAAAAATAATATTGATGCGAAAAAACGATGTAACGGCAAACTGCTAAAAAAATATTTTTCCGATGAATTGATTTTGGAATTTCATTAATCTTGTGAATCAATTTCTCGATTGAATATCCTTTAACCGTTATCCCTTTTATTGAAAATAATACGATAAAAGTGAAAATTAAAATTCCAAAAAGAAGTAGTACTGTTCTTGTTATAATCACATTATAAATGGCATTAAAATACAATAAACCAAAAATCCCAAATATAACTGTTAATACCATTTGGATTCCATTACAAATCAAATTTAAAAACACAATCTGTTTCGTTTCGGATTTATCGTAGAACAGTGCTTTTCCCGCATATTCTCCCACACCATTTGGTGTAAATAATCCAGCGGTTAATGCTGCAAGTACTTGTTTAGTAGCTTCTAATTTAGAAATTTTATATAAAGTTGAAACTAGATTTTGCCATTTTAAAATTTCGAATAAACGATTTAAAATACTCAGTAGTAAAATAAAGCCAATTCCAATAATCGACTGATTTTTATTAAACAAAACTATAAACTTATTCCAGTCTAATTTGTCATTATTGGCTAATTGGTTATAAATAAAATAAAACGCACCACCTACAATCAAAAGTTTGACTATAAGAACAAGGAATTGTTTAGTTTTGTGTGGAATTGAAATCATGGCTGCAAAGTAAAGCAAAAATCTACTGCGATAGCTATTTACAAGCATTTAGATACAATTTTATATCTGCTCATTGATTTTAAATTATAGACTTACTTTTAATAAAAAAATAGTGTCTTAAAGTCCTACGGCAATAAGAACTTCAATAATAAAATGGCACACGAACGCATCATATTAGGAATTGATCCCGGAACTACAATCATGGGTTTTGGATTGATAAAAATTGTCAATAAAAAGATGGAATTTATGCAGCTCAATGAACTTCAATTGAATAAAATGGATGACCATTACATGAAATTGAAACGTATTTTTGAGCGCACTATTGAATTAATCGATACGCATCATCCAGATGAAATTGCTATCGAAGCTCCGTTTTTTGGAAAAAATGTGCAATCTATGCTAAAATTAGGTCGTGCACAAGGCGTAGCTATGGCAGCTGGTTTGTCAAGAGATATTCCTATTACTGAATATGAACCCAAGAAAATAAAAATGGCCATTACTGGAAATGGAAATGCTAGTAAAGAGCAAGTTGCTAAAATGCTTCAACAGCTTTTAGGACTCAAAGAATTACCTAAAAACCTCGATTCAACAGATGGTTTAGCAGCAGCAGTTTGTCATTTTTTTAATTCAGGAAAAGTGATTGGAACCAAAAGCTACACGGGTTGGGATGCTTTTGTGAAACAGAATGAAGAACGAGTAAAAAAATAATGTATCAATTATATAATACAACAACTAAATAATTCTCTTTTTTTCCAAATTATCTCTTTTAAAAATGTCAGGAATATACATCCACATACCATTTTGCAAGCAAGCGTGTAATTATTGCGACTTTCACTTTTCGACTTCAATGAAGAAGAAAGAAGAGATGGTTTTGGCTTTAGCTAAAGAAATTAAACTCCGTAAAAAGGAGTGCTTTGATGAGAATATTGAAACTATTTATTTTGGCGGAGGAACTCCTAGCGTCTTAACTTCGAGAGAAATTAATTTTTTGATTGATACCGTTTATGAAAATTATAAGGTTATAGGTGATCCTGAAATTACTTTAGAAGCTAATCCTGATGATTTATCGGAAGATCGTATATTGGAATTATCTAAAAGTAAAATCAATAGATTGAGTATCGGAATTCAGTCTTTTTATGAAGAAGACTTAAAGATGATGAATCGTGCTCACAATTCGGTGGAGGCCACAAAATGTCTTCACTTGGCCACGAAATATTTTGATAATATTTCAATCGATTTAATTTATGGTATTCCTGGAATGAGTAATGAGAAATGGAAAGATAATATTGATAAGGCTTTGTCTTTTGGGATTCCTCATATTTCTAGTTATGCTTTGACAGTAGAACCCAAAACGGCATTAAATAAACTGATTCAAACAGGTAAAATTGCTGCACCAAATGATGAAGTCGCTCAAGAACATTTTGCTATTTTGGTCGAAATATTAGAATCCAAAGGATTTATACACTACGAATTATCAAATTTTGCAAAAGAAAATTATTTTTCCAAAAACAATTCGGCTTATTGGTTAGGAAAAAAATATATTGGTATTGGACCCTCAGCGCACAGTTATAATGGTGTTTCTAGAAGTTGGAATGTAGCTAATAATCCTATTTATCTCAAATCTATTCAGGAAGATAAATTACCAAATGAGACAGAAATATTATCTGTTACCGATCGTTATAATGAATATATTATGACTGGCTTACGAACGGTTTGGGGTGTTTCGTTAGATAGAATCAAATCTGAATTTGGTGTTCCATATTTCAATTATCTCAACAAACAAAGTCACAAGTTCCTAGAGGATGATTTACTTTTTATTGAAAATGATATTTTAAAGCCAACTAAAAAAGGAAAATTTTTGACGGACGGAATTGCGTCAGACTTATTTTACTTAAATTTGGAATAGTATAATTTAGCCATAAAGGCACTAAGAAACGAAGAAAGAGTGAGTTTTTAACTTGTAACTTTCAGTCTTTAATCCGTAATCGTATAAAATGATAATTTGTGATAGTAACTCTTGAACATAAAAATAAAACACTGAAAGTCGATTTATCAAAACCAATTGATATTTCGATTCCACTGACTAATACTGACGAAAATCCAATTGCTTGGTATATTGAAAAACCAGAAATAGAACCAGTTGTTTTTGGTGAATGGATTGGAAGCGTGAAAAAAGGAGCTTCAACAAATTTTAATATTATTTTTTTCAATCCACATGGTCACGGAACGCACACCGAATGTCTGGGTCATATTACAAAAGAATTTTACAGTATAAACAAAGCATTAAAACAATTCTTTTTTTTGGCTGAGCTTGTAACTGTAGATCCAGAATTGTTAGGAGAAGATAGAATAATTTCTAAAAGTCAGATAGAAAAAGCGTTAAATGGTAAAATTCCTGAAGCGATTATTATTAGATCATTGCCGAATGAAATTTTAAAAAAATCCAAGAAATATTCTAATACAAATCCACCATATCTTAGTGAGGAAGCGGCTCGTTATATTTGCGAAAACGGCATTCAGCATTTATTAATCGATTTGCCAAGTGTTGATAAAGAAAAAGACGAGGGTAAATTATTGGCGCATAAAGCATTTTGGAACGTAAAAGACACTCAAAATCTGAATTCAGATGCGCGAATGGAAGCCACAATTACCGAAATGATTTATGTACCTGATGCAATTCAAGACGGGAGTTATTTGCTAAATCTACAAATTGTTTCTTTTGAGAATGATGCTAGTCCGAGTAAACCCATTTTGTATAAAATATAATAATTATAGAAAAATGAAAATTTTAAATAGCAAGACTGAAGATATTGATGCAGTTTTCAAAATATATGATGCAGCAACAGCACATCAAAAAAAGGTAGCTAAAAAAAGTTGGAGAGGTTTTGAAAGAAGTTTAATAGAGCAGGAAATTGCCGAAAAACGTCATTTTGTAATCAAGGAAAATGAAGCAGTGGCTTGCACTTTTGTATTAACTTTTAACGATGCTATAATTTGGAAAGAAGCCAATTTGCAACCTTCTGTTTACCTTCATAGAATAGCCACAAATCCGGATTTTAGAGGTAGAAATTATGTTAAAAAAATTGTTGATTGGGCGGTAAATTATGCCAAAGAAAACCAAAAATTATTTGTTAGATTGGACACGCACAGCGGTAATGAACGCATTAACGAATATTATACAAATTGCGGCTTTACCTATAAAGGCATCAGTGAAATTGAATGGACAGCCGATTTGCCAGAACATTATAAAGAAGGCTCTTTTAGTTTATTTGAAATTGAAATTTAATAAAAAAACAATAAAATGATTACAGTTTCTACGGATAAAAACAAACTAGACGTTCCATTTATTCAAAAATTTTTAAAAAATGTTTATTGGGCGGCTGGACGAACTATGCAAGAAGTTCAAACTACAATTGATCATTCGTTTTGTTTTGGAATTTATCTTGATGAACAGCAAATTGGATTTGCAAGAGTAATTACAGATTATGTTGTTTTTGCTTATTTAATGGATGTTTTTATTACAGAGGAGCATCGTGGCAAAGGGTATTCGTCTATTTTAATCGAAAACATGATGAATGAACCTAAACTTAAAAATATTAAAATTTGGAGATTGGCTACTAGTGACGCCCATTTTTTATATAGTAAATTTGGTTTTCATGAATTAGCAAATCCAGAAAAATTAATGGAAAAAATCATCAAATGAATCTAGAAAGTTTTTATGAATATTGCCTTTCTAAAAAAGGAGTTACAGAACATTTTCCATTCGATCAAGATACATTAGTCTTTAAAGTAGGTGGAAAAATATTTGCTCTTTCTTCTTTGTCAAAGTGGGAAGAAGGCAAGCCAGCAATCAATTTAAAATGCGATCCTGATCGGGCTACAGAATTGCGAATAGAATACGATGACATTAAACCTGGATTTCACATGAGCAAATTGCACTGGAATACCGTCAATATAAATAAAACAGTTTCAGACGTATTGGTTACTCAATTAATGGATCATTCCTATGAATTGGTTTTCAAAAGTTTAACAAAGAAATTGCAAAATGAAATTTTAGATTTATAAAATTAGGTATTACTTTTGTTAGGTAATGAAACATAAATAATAAACAACAACTGAAATAATTCAGCATAAATATGAAGGAACAATTTAAAAAGTTTTTAAACGAAGAGCAAGATCCAAAGGCAGTTGAAAAAATAGCTTCAAAGTTGAGTGATTTACTAATGAAGAATGAGGAAATTGGATACATCGCGGTTCAAAAAAAGCCTGCAATAACAGTTTTACCTGATGGTATTGTTATGACAAATAAAAGAATTATTATTTGTCAGCCAAAAAATCTAGGACTTTCTATGGATTTTACAGATTATACTTGGGATCAAATTGAAGGTACTTTTGTTAAAGAAAACATTCTAGGTTCGGAGTTCTCGTTTTCTACCAAAACAGATATGACAGTTTCTATTGATTATATTCCGAAAATTCAAGCGAGAAAGATTTTTACTTATGCTAAAGAACAATTAGATATTCTGAAAAATGGAGCTGTTTCTTTTGCTACAGTAATAGAGGAAGTTCTGGTAGAGGAAATTCAAGAAGAAGAAATTGTTGAAGAAATGGAAACTGAAGAAGTTACTAATTTTGCAGAAATCATGCCTGTAACTCCTCCCGTTTTTAATATGGAAAAAGAAGAGTTTAGTACGCAATTAGAAACTTCAAAAGAGAACGGATTGAGTGGTTTATCTCAAGACGAACTTTTTGAAAAATTACAGAATTATAAAAAGCTCTTAGATAACGGATTAATCATGCAAGGTGAGTATGATAATTTTAAGAAGGAAATTTTAAGTCATATGTAATCAAAAATAAATTAAATTGCAGTCTTTCGAGACTGCTTTTTTTTTATCCTTGAATTAATAGAAACAACTATATAAGTAAATTTTTTGCTAGTTCTGGATTGTAATTATCTAAATAAACTTAATACATTATGAAATTTACAGAGTCATTTATTATTTCACTTATTCAGGAACATTACAATTTAGAGGTGAGTTGCAAAATACTCAATGGATACGACGAACTTAATTTTCTATTAACAGATTCATCTGATAAAAAATATATTTTTAAAATCGCTACCGAAGAACATAATCCTTACTTTTTAGAAGCACAGGTAAAAATGATAAAAGTTCTTTCAAATAGTATTTTATCAGAAAAATTTCAACATTATATTCCAACGAAAAACAATCAAGATATTGGTCAAATCACTCTAGAGGAAAACCAATTTTATTTTCGAATGCTAAGTTATTTAGAAGGTGATTTTTGGATAAATCAAAAAGAAAAGTCTTCAAGTTTGTTCAAGAATTTAGGATTGTTTTTAGGTGAAATGGATGTTGTTTTAAAAGATTTTAAACATCCGGCCGCCAACCGTTATTACGAATGGGATATCAAAAATGTATTAGAAGCAAGAAAGAATCTACATTATATAAAATCACATGAAAACAGACGTTTAGTAGCCTATTTTTTGTTGCAATTTGAAACGGAAGTAACTCCAAATATCGCGGACTTAAGAACTGCTGTTATCCATAACGATGCTAACGATTATAACATTTTGGTTGATGGAGATCGTATTATTGGTTTGATAGATTTTGGCGATATGGTACATACTTCACTAGTCAATAATTTAGCAATTGCTTGCACTTATGCGATGTTAAATAGCGAAAAACCGCTGGAAGTTGCAATTCAAATCGTAAGAGGGTATCATGAAAAAATGGCTTTAACACCGCTGGAAGTTTCATTGTTGTATTATCTGATTGCTGGTAGATTGTGTATAAGTTTGTGTCAGTCAGCGTATAATTATTCGATGGATAGTACAAACGAACATCACTTTATAACAGAAAAACCGGCTTTGAAATTGTTAGATCAACTTATCCGAATCAATCCTTTGAAAGCACACAATGAGTTTAGAATTGCATGTGGATTTTCATCGATTATAAATACAAGTGATAATCACGAGACGATTCTAAAAGAAAGAAAGCAATATATTGGTAATAATTTAAGTATTAGTTACAACAAAAAAGTAAAAATTGATAAAGGAGCATTACAATATTTATATGACGATCAAGGCAACACTTTTTTGGATTGTGTGAATAATGTGAGTCATGTAGGACATTGTCATCCTACGGTTGTAAAAGCAATGCAAAAACAAGTTGCTACATTGAATACTAATACACGTTACCTGAATGATAATATTGTTGAATACGCAAAGAGGCTGACTGCAACTTTACCTAAAGAATTAACGGTTTGTTATTTTACTAATTCTGGTAGTGAAGCCAATGATTTGGCTATTAGAATGAGTCGCCATTTTACCAAGCAAAAAGATGTAATTGTTCTAGATCACGCCTATCATGGAACTTCTACGACTGCTATCGAAATGAGTCCCTACAAATTTGATGGCAAAGGTGGTTTTGGTAAAATGCCATACATTCACAAAGCGCAAAATCCCGATATGTATCGAGGAGAATTCAAATATGGAGATAATAATGCTGGTGAAAAATATGCTAAAGATATGGACCGCATTATAGTATCATTAGAAATACAATCTAAAAAACCCGCTGCTTTTATCTGTGAAACGTTATTGGGAGTAGGTGGTCAAATTGCGTTACCTCCCAATTATTTAAAAGAGGTATATGCCAAAGTAAGAAAGGCTGGAGGAGTTTGCATTGCCGATGAAGTTCAAGTTGGTTTTGGTCGTGTAGGAACAAAATTTTGGGGTTTTGAATTGCAAGATGTCATACCTGATATCGTTGTTTTGGGTAAACCAATTGGTAACGGACATCCTTTGGCGGCTGTAATAACTACACAAGAAATTGCCGATGCTTTTAATAACGGTATGGAATATTTCAACACATTTGGAGGAAATCCAGTTTCTATGGCGACAGGATTAGCCGTTTTGAAGGTAATTGAAGAAGAAGAATTACAGAAAAACGCCTTAGAAGTTGGTAATTATTTATTAGAGCGTTTGGAGGCATTAAAACCTAAACATAATATCATTGGTGATGTTCGTGGCAACGGATTATTTGTAGGGGTCGAATTGGTAAAAGATAGAGTAACTTTACAACCTGCTGTTCCTGAAATTGATCAAATCGTAGAAATGATGAAAGAGCGGGGTTTCTTTATCAGTACAGATGGGCCTTTGTATAACGTGTTAAAAATAAAACCACCCATCATTTTTAGTAGAGAAAATGCCGCTGATTTTGTAGATAATCTAGATGCTGTATTGGCAAGTTTTTAAATGAATTATAATTTATGATAAAAAAAGGCAGCCTAAAAATTAGACTGCCTTTTTGCTTTTTATAAAGTTCTCTTTTGTTTTTCTACAAAATTATGCGCTTGCAATTCTAGTAATTCAGTCGCTTTTTTGCGCTGCAAATCGTAGAGGTTTTTATCTTCGGCAATATCTTGGTACACTTTATCATGCATTGCAGCACTTGTTTTTACCAATAAATCCCGTTGGTATTTGTCTTGTTCTAAAGTCGCTTTTAGAGCTGTTTCAAGATCTTCTAGTTTAAAATCGTATTCCCCTTTTGGCGAAAGTAATTTAGCGATAATAGGTGAAGTTTCAATGGCTAAAAACAATAACATAATAAAAAATGAAGGCAGCCAAGGTAATTTGTCTAACGCATTTATTCTTGCCATTAAGCCATCAAAACCATCAATTATAGGTTGTGTTTCCGTTATTTTTTTATGCAAGTCGGCTTGCAGTAGTTTTGACTTACTTTCTTTTTCAGCAATTTTTGCCAAGTTGATTTTTCGAATCGTGTCTAATTGTGCAGCAGCTAAATTATGTTTGGCTATTTTCTCTTTAAAAACAGGACCTTTTCCTAATTTTTTAGTTCCTGCTGTTCCTTCTGCTTCGGTTATATAAGTTTCGTATAACGTGTTTACTTCCTTTTCTTTCTTGGTGATATCCGATTTTAGACTATCTATTTCAGTTTTGTTTTTGTCTAAGTCACTCTTAAAATAATTGGCTACTTCTTTTTTATTAGACAAAGCCATTGCATTTTTTTCTTTTAACAAAACAGTATTAATTTCTTTTTCGAATATTTTAATTTCCAAAGGCTTAGAAATTACGATGGCAATGATAACGGCCAGAATAATTCTAGGAGTGGCTTGCAAAAATTCACTTCCAAATTTATCTCTTTTACGAATAGTTGAAACTATAAAACGATCTAGATTAAATATGAGTAAACTCCAAACAAGTCCAAAAAGCAGGGCGGGATAAACGTTATCAAAAACGGTGAATAAAGCGTAGGTACTTGCAATAAAAGCCATAACAGCTGTAAAAAATACAGTTGCGCCAATTCCAACATATTTGGTTTGTTCGCCTTCAGAGCATCCTTCTAGAATGTCCTTGTCGGCTCCAGAGCAAAGAATAAAAAAATTTTTTAACATGATTGATTGTTTTTTGATTGATTGTTTTGCCATTTTATTTATTTGGCTTTCTTACGATTGCAAATTTAACGCCAAAAAATAAAAATAAGTGTAAATAGTTGATATGTTTTTGATTAGCTAATTACTTAAGCCAAAAAAAGCCATTCTTACGAATGGCTTTTTCTTATTTCTGAATTAATAGTATTGCGATTATAATTGTGCGATAATAATAAATTTATGATTTCAATTATGCTAATGGAGCTCCGGCCATAATTTCAGCATTGGCGAATTCTTCAAATTTAGCGAAGTTAGTTCTAAACATTTGACCTAATTCGTTCGATTTTGTATCGTATAATTTTTCGTCTTTCCATGTGTTTCTTGGATTTAAAATTTCCGCAGGAACATTAGGGCAAGATTGTGGAATTGCAATTCCAAATACTCTGTGATTTACATATTCAACATTGTCTAATTCGCCGTTCAAAGCAGCAGTAATCATAGCACGAGTGTATTTCAACTTCATTCTATTACCTACTCCGTAAGGTCCACCAGTCCATCCAGTATTGATTAACCAAACTTTTACATCAGCATCTTGAATTTTTTTACTCAACATTTCAGCATATTTTGTAGGATGCAAAGGCATAAAAGGCGCGCCAAAACAAGCAGAGAAGTTAGGTTGAGGCTCTGTAATTCCAGCTTCTGTTCCAGCTACTTTAGCAGTATATCCAGAAATAAAATGGTAAGCAGCTTGACCTGGAGTTAATTTAGATATTGGAGGTAAAATTCCGTAGGCATCTGCAGTAAGGAAAAAGATGTTTTTAGGATTTTTTCCAATAGATCCCGGCTGAATATTATCAATATGATAAATAGGATAACTAACACGTGTGTTTTGAGTTATTGAAACATCATCAAAATCGACTTCATTAGTTTCTTTGTTGATCACTACATTTTCTAAAATAGCTCCTTTTTTAATAGCTCTAAAAATGTCTGGTTCGTTTTCTTCAGAAAGGTTGATGACTTTTGCATAACAACCACCTTCAAAATTAAAAACGGTATTTTCATTGGTCCAACCATGTTCGTCGTCTCCAATTAGTTTTCTTTGCGGATCTGCAGAAAGAGTAGTTTTTCCTGTTCCTGATAACCCAAAGAATATTGCTGTATCTCCTTTTTCACCTACATTGGCACTGCAATGCATTGGTAAAGTATTTTTGTCAACAGGAAGGATAAAATTTAAAGCAGAAAAAATTCCTTTTTTCATTTCACCTGTATATCCTGTTCCTCCAATAAGAGCTATTTTTTTTGTAAAATCTAAGATAGCAAAGTTACTTTGACGAGTTCCATCAACTGCTGGATCTGCCATAAAACTTGGTACACATAATAAAGTCCAGTCGGCAGCGAAATTTTCAAGCTCTTTTGCTTCTGGTCTTAAAAACATATTAAAGCAAAATAAATTTGCCCAAGGTGTTTCTGTAACTACACGAACATTAAGCCTGTAATTTGGATCTGCGCATACATAGGAATCTCTTACGTAAACCTCTTTATTAGACAAGTAAGATGTTACTTTTTTGTATAAAGCATCAAATGCTTTTGGTTCGAATGGGATGTTCACTTTTCCCCACCAAACTTTATTTTCAGTAATGCTGTCTTTTACAATAAATCTATCCTGAGGAGAGCGTCCAGTATATTCGCCTGTGTTAATTGCTAAAGCGCCATTTGCAGTTTCAATTCCTTGATGTAACGCAATTGTTTTATCGTGTAATTCGTTGGCTGATAATTGGTAATGAATCTTTGCGTTTTCAATTCCCAAGTCTTCTAGCGAAATCGATTGCGTAAACGGTGTGTTATTATTCATAAAATTATATGTTGTGTAGTTTAATTTATCGATTGCAAAAATAGAAATTATATTTAAGATTTGTTTTGATTATCTTAGTTTTATGATTTTTTGTTAAGATAATTCAATAATAATGCTCCCCATGCGAGTATTAATAACAGACCACCTATCGGTGTTACAAAACCTATAATCTTAAAATCAAATGAGGTAAGGTCGTTTGTAGCTAATAAATAGATAGATCCAGAAAATAATAGTACACCAATTGTTGTTAAGTAATAGATCGTTTTTTTAGTTTTTTGTGGCAAATCAGTTAAAATGCCAATAAATAGTAGAAATAGAGCATGATAAGTTTGATACCTTACTCCAGTTTCAAAGGTAGAAAGTTGTTCTAAAGACAATATTTTTTTTAAAGCGTGTGCGCCAAAAGCTCCTAGAATTATAGCAATCATTCCGAAAATCGCTGCTGTAGAAATTATTTTCTTATCCATCTTTTTTTTTAATTTATTACAAATTTATCTCTTATTCTATTGAAACTAAAACAAATTATCACAAACTTATCTTTACGTTTTTTTAATTATTAGTTGTTATACATTTAGAAATAATAGTTATGAAGTTTTAATGTTGTTTTTTGTTATAAATACAACATTTTTGTATGTTTGTGTTATAAATATAAAAAAATGAGAACAATACTTATCATTGGGGCAGGAAGATCAGCTTCATCTTTGATTCAATACTTATTGAATAAATCTGAAAAAGAGAACTTGCATCTTATTATTGGCGATATGTCATTGGCTTTGGCTCAGAAAAAAACCAATAACCATCCTAATGCTACAGCTATTGCTCTAAATATTTTTGATGAAAATCAAAGACAAGAGGCGGTTCAAAATGCTGATATTGTAGTTTCGATGTTACCCGCTCATTTGCATATTGATGTGGCGAGAGATTGTATTATTTATAAAAAAAACTTAGTTACGGCATCTTATATTAGCGATGCAATGCAAGACTTAGACGCTGCTGCCAAAGAGCATAATTTAATTTTCATGAATGAAATTGGTCTTGATCCAGGAATTGATCATATGAGTGCCATGAAAGTAATTAATGAAATTAAGGATAAAGGTGGGAAAATGATTCTTTTTGAATCTTTTTGTGGCGGATTAGTTGCGCCAGAATCAGATAATAATTTATGGAATTATAAATTTACATGGGCACCTCGCAATGTAGTCCTTGCTGGTCAAGGGGGTGCGGCCAAATTTATTCAAGAAGGAACTTATAAATATATTCCGTATTGTAATTTGTTTCGTAGAACTGAATTTCTAGATGTAGAAGGTTATGGTCGTTTTGAAGGATATTCAAATAGAGATTCCCTAAAATACCGATCAGTTTATGGTTTAGATGATGTACTTACTTTATATAGAGGTACGATTCGAAAAGTTGGATTTTCTAAAGCTTGGAATATGTTTGTACAATTAGGCATGACAGATGATAGCTACATTATGGAAGATTCTGAAAACATGAGTTATAGAGAATATGTAAATTCTTTTTTGCCGTATCATCCAACAGATTCTGTCGAGATCAAGATGCGTTTGATTCTAAAAATTGATCAAGATGATATTATGTGGGATAAACTTCTAGAATTAGACTTGTTCAATAGTAATAAAATTGTGGGCTTGAAAAACGCAACACCAGCTCAAATATTAGAAAAAATATTAAATGATAGCTGGACTTTGCAGCCTGAAGATAAGGACATGATTGTGATGTACCACAAATTTGGATTTGAATTGGAAGGTGAAAAACAACAGATTGATTCTAAAATGGTTTGCATTGGTGAAGACCAAACTTATACTGCTATGGCAAAAACGGTTGGTTTACCAGTTGCTATGGCTACTTTACTCATACTTAACGGTAAAATTACAACTCCAGGTGTTCAACTTCCTATCAGGAAAGAGGTTTATTTGCCTATTTTGAAAGAATTAGAAGAATATGGCGTCATCTTTAAGGAACAAGTTATGTCCTATTTAGGATATAATCCAGATAAAAAATTTAATTAGTTTTTAGTTTTTTTAGTTTGATAAATCCGCTTCCTTAGAAGCGGATTTTTTATGATTTTTATTCAGCAGATCTAATTGTTATTGGTAAGTTGTATTGTACTCGAACGGGCTTCTCTTTTTTAGTAGCAGGAATCCATTTTGGTGAAAGTTTCAAGACTCGAATAGCTTCATTTGCCAGTCCATAACCCAAGTCTTTTTCAGCTATAATCTCGGACAAAGAACCGTCTTTTTCAACCATAAATTGCATTATAATTTTTCCACTTACTTTGTTTTTTTCGGCTTCTGAAGTTAGTTTAAAATTATTCCCTACAAACTTATAAAATTCGGTCATCCCTCCCGGAAAATTTGGTGATGTAACACTAATAGTATCAAAACTAATATTGAAACCGCTTACTATTTTTGAAGGGGGCATGTTTTCTTGAGAAACTTTATTTTTATCACTCATTTTAGGTACGTCGGAGGACATGTCGATATAAATAGTTTCCGACTTGTTTTTTTGAACTTGCTTCTCTTTTTTATCAGTAGATCTGATTGCTGGCGGAGGAGGTGGCGGAATACTGTTCTTCTCTTTATCGGTAAGTTCATTGTATTTCTTTTGTGCTATTATTTTTTTATTAGCATCGCGAAATATAAATACAGTGTTTTTCCAAACTTCATCAGAACTTTTACTTTGCTTTGTAGATTCGTTGGTCTTCTTGACCTTTTTATCTTGTGCTACAACTTTAGTACATAAAGAAAATACTAATGCAGTTAATACGGGAATCATAACTCCTTTTTTTAATAGAGCTCTTGTTACTGATGTGGTTTTTGTCATCATAATTAATCGTTTTTTAGTTACTGAATAATTTAAATTACTGGCCAAGTAATAGGTTGGGTTCGCGTTTGCCTTTGCAATCAATAAGTTTTGGTAAAACGGAACATTGTTATAAGATTCTACCACTTTTTCATCTGCGAGGAATTCGTGGTTAAGTTGTATGGCTTTTTTATAAAAAATTAAAATAGGGTTGAACCAAAATAAAACTTTCAAGGTTTCTATAAACAGAATGTCAAAAGTGTGTTTTTGTGTAACATGAATTAGTTCGTGCGTAAATAATTCGGGTTCAATTTTTCTACTATTATATTCCGTTTCATTAATGAAAATGTTATTTAAGAAAGTGTACGGAAGCGTTTGCTCTTTTACCAAAACCAATTTTGAATTCTGGTATGCAATACTTTCAATCGATTTTGCTTTCTTGTGTAATTTTAATATATTTCTACCGAAGCGAATGAGCAGAATTGAAGTTATTATACCGTACAAAGTGTACATGGAATAAAACCAATAATTTACGGAATCATCTATAATTGCTATGGTTTCTCCTTCTATTTCGATGTTGCTTTGAGTTCTAATAGGAGTGGTGATTTCTTGAATCACTTCGATAGTTATAAAAGGTACTATGAATGAAAAAACTATGGCGAATAATAAGTAAAACCTATTAAAATGATGCATCTTTTCGTTTTCTAATAGCAAATGGTACACGATTAATAACACAAGTAATGATGCGGTCGATTTAAATATAAAGTCTATCATTTTTTCTTATTTTGAATGGCACGATCTACTATTTTTTTGAGTTCTTCTAATTCTTTCTCTGACAAATTCGTTTCTGTAGTAAAGAAAGAAGCAAATTGTGATGCGGAGTCGTTAAAGAAGTTCTTTATTAATCCGTTTACTTGTTTAGAGAAATAAGCGGTTTTTTCTACTAATGGATAATACTCACGAGAATTTCCATACTCTTTAAAAGCAACAAAATTTTTGTCGATCATTCTTTTTAATAACGTTGCTACTGTTGTGGTTTTTGGCTTAGGCTCAGGATAAGCTTCAAGTAAGTCTTTCATAAAAGCTTTGTCGAGCTTCCAGAGATGTTCCATTAATTGTTCTTCGGCGTTGGTGAGTTGCTGCATTTTTTTATTTTTTAATTATCTTTTCAGAAATAAGATCCCCTTTATCGTATTTTTTTATGGCTATTAACTTTCCTTTATTATTATAGAATTTCCAATTCCCATTATAATACCAATGCATGTATTTTGACGAATTATCTAAGACTGAGATCCCTTTTGATTGGATTTTTCCATTTTCGTAATAAATTCGGGTATAACAATTGTTGTTTTTGTATTTTTCTCTTTTAATTAATTTATTGTTTAACAAATAACTCCATTTTTTTACTGGATCATCATTTTTATAGTATCCAGTAGATTTATAGTTAGCGCTATCTTGTTTGTAATTTTCTATCCAAAGACCTTCTCTTTTTTTGTTTACTTTTTGGTTGGTTATTGGACTTTTACAGCTACAGATAATTAACAATAAAAAAATAAAAAGGGAACTATTTTTTTTCATACCAAATATAATTGCTCTACAAAAGAAGTTATTGCTCTACAAATGTAGAGTAATTTTTTAATTGACCAATTTTTTTTGCTTTTTATTTTGATTTTTAGCGTTTTATAGGCTAAAATACTTTTGTTTCTAAAGCGATTTACACATTTGTAATAAGAATGATGTGGATGTATCTTTATTTGGATTCGAATTTCAGAGCTTGAGTTTGTGATCTAAAAGATTTTAGTTTGAATAAAATCTTTAGATTCTTTTAAGCAAAATAAACACTAAACGGGTTTTATTTGTGCTAAATTTGTGTAAATAATTAATCAAAACAACTACTATGAAAACTAAATTATTATTGCTTGTATTTGCTTTTTTTAGCTTTCTAACAGGTTTTTCTCAGGAGGTAAAGCCAGTTACTAAAGATTCTGTAAGTGTACTTCCTATAGCTATTTCTAAAAATAAAATTACGGATCAAACAGCAATTAATGAAAGAAAGAGTGCTGAAAAAGAGTTAAAAGCAGCTGAAAAACAAAAAAAAGAAGCTCAAAGAGAATCAGATAAGGCAGAAAAAAGTCGTAAAAAAGCAGAGAAATCTAAATTAAAGGAAGAAAAAGCACAAAAAAAGCGAGATAGAGAGGCAAAGAAAGAAGCAAAAGCAGAGAAAAAAATTGCCAAAGCTGAAAAAGCAGTTCAAAAAACAAACAAAAAGTTGGATAGCGCTAAGAAAGATTTGGACAAAATGAAAGCAAAATTAGATAAGTCTACTGCTAGAGGGAAACTTACAGATGTTGAAATTCAGAAACAAAATGTAAAAATCAGTAAGAAACAGCTTGATATTAGTGAGCTAGAAGCAGATCTTATTAAAGCACAACAAAATTTAGATAAAATTAAAAGATAATTTTAGAATCCTCAATTTCGGTTGGGGATTTTTTTTTTGTTTAAATTAGTTGCCGTTTTAAAATTCTAAATGTTCTTTTGGCCAAAGTATGTGCGTTAGGGATTGAAGTGTAAATCCTTTTTTTGTTGAGGGACGAGGCCAAAAAAGATTGCAACGCAAAGCCCGACCTTGTTGCTAGGTTGAATGTGAATTTGATGATAGTTTTGCTGCAACAAGGAGACGCCCAATAAAAAATCCGTCTATTCAGAGGTGAATAAACGGATTTTTAGTCTGAAATAAGTTCAGAATGCCAATTTGTTTTATTTAGATAGTTCTACAAAATACTTGTAAAACAAAGGAATAGTTTCAATTCCTTTTAGGTAATTAAATATTCCGAAATGTTCGTTTGGTGAGTGAATGGCATCGCTATCCAAACCAAATCCCATTAATATAGTTTTGCTTTTTAATTCTTTTTCAAACAAGGCAACGATAGGAATACTTCCACCAGAACGTACCGGAATGGCTGGAACTCCAAAGGTTTCTGTGTACGCCATATTTGCTGCTTTGTAGCCAATGCTGTCAATTGGTGTTACGTAACCTTGGCCACCATGATGTGGTTTAACTTTTACAGTAACGCCAGCAGGAGCAAGACTCATGAAGTGTTTGGTAAACAATTCGGTGATGTTTTCCCATTCTTGATTAGGAACCAAACGCATAGAAATTTTAGCAAACGCTTGACTTGCAATTACCGTTTTAGCACCTTCACCAGTATATCCTCCCCAGATTCCGTTTACGTCAAGAGTAGGACGAATCGAATTTCTTTCGTTGGTTACATAACCGGTTTCTCCATATACATCTTTTAAGTCTAGAGCTTTTTTATAATTATCTAAGTTAAAAGGAGCTTTTGCCATTTCAGCTCTTTCTTCAAGAGAAAGCTCTTCAACATTATCATAGAAACCTGGGATGGTAATATGGTTGTTTTCATCATGAAGTGAAGCAATCATTTTTGCCAAAATATTGATTGGGTTTGCTACAGCTCCACCATATAGACCTGAATGTAAGTCACGGTTTGGACCTGTAACTTCAACTTCTACGTAACTTAATCCGCGAAGACCTGTTGTGATAGACGGTTGTTGATTGGAGATCATTCCTGTATCTGAAATCAAGATTACATCGTTCTTTAATTTCTCTACATTATTTTCAACAAAAGTTTTAAGGTTTACACTTCCTACTTCTTCTTCGCCCTCGATCATAAATTTGACGTTACAAGGCAAAGTGTTGCTTTGAATCATGTATTCGAAAGCCTTTACGTGCATGTACATTTGACCTTTATCATCACAAGCTCCACGAGCAAAAATAGCTCCTTCAGGATGAATGTCTGTTTTTTTGATAACTGGTTCAAAAGGAGGTGAGGTCCAAAGTTCGATTGGATCGGCTGGCTGAACGTCATAATGACCATATACAAGTACAGTTGGTAAGTTTGGATCGATTATTTTTTCACCATATACAATTGGGTAACCTGCAGTTTCGCAAATTTCGACATGATCGCAACCAGCTTTTTCTAAACTTACCTTTACTGCTTCAGCAGTATCAATAACATCCTGACAATAAGCAGTGTCTGCGCTTACGGATGGAATTTTTAATAATTCAATTAATTCATTTATAAAGCGATCTTTGTGTTGTTGAACGTACGATTTTATGTTTTCCATGGAATGTTTTTTTTAGTGTTTCAAAAGTACAAAAAAGAGAATGAATATTTTTTTAAAATTTTCTTTGTAGATTGGAACTTATGTGTATCTTTGCACCCACAATTACGCGGATATGGTGAAATTGGTAGACATGCCAGACTTAGGATCTGGTGCCGCAAGGCGTGTAGGTTCGAGTCCTATTATCCGCACAAAAAGTCCAAACGAAAGTTTGGACTTTTTTTGTGGGAATAAGTGAAAGGTTGGTATTAATCTCTTTTTATAACTCCAATTGTTTAAATAAAAAAAGCTTTCGCTACAGCGAAAGCTTTTTTTATGTCTAATATTTTATAATTCTATTTAACTTCAATCCAAGCGTTTATTTTATTTTCTAATAAGGCCAATGGCATTACGCCAGATTCTAACACTTTTTCATGAAACTTCTTAATGTCAAAGTTTTTGCCCATTTTAGCTTCCGCTTTTTTACGCAATTCGATGATTTTTAATTGACCTATTTTATATGACAAAGCTTGTCCAGGAATAGCCATATAGCGCTCAATTTCTGGAATGATACTCGCTTCACTCTCTGCTTCGTTTGCAAGAGAGTATTTAATTGCTTGTTCTCTTGTCCATCCTTTAGAATGTAAACCAGTATCAACTACTAAACGAATCGCTCTGTGCATTTCATTACTCAACATTCCGAAATATTGATAAGGATCTTGATAAAGTCCAAGTTCTTTACCTAAACTTTCGGTGTACAAGGCCCAGCCTTCTCCATAAGCACCAAACCAGTTGAATTTTCTAAAATCTGGTAGGCTTTCATTTTCTTGTTGCAAAGAGATTTGAAAGTGATGTCCAGGAATGGCTTCGTGCAAAAATAAATCTTCGTCGCCATAAATATTATAATTTTTTACATCAGGAATTGGTACATAAAAAATACCAGGACGCGAACCGTCAGCTGTTCCTTGATTGTATTCAGCACTAGCCGTTTTTTCTCTAAAGGCTTCTGTTCTTCTGATTTCGAATTTTGTTTTTGGCTGTAGCGAAAATAATTTATCTACATTTGGTTTGATTCGATCATAAATACTTTGAAAATTAGCAATTACTTGTTCTGGTTCTGTGAATGGTTTGAGTTCTTTTTTATTTCTAACCTCTTCAAAAAACGCAAGTAAAGTACCTTTAAAACCAACTTGATTTTTTACTTTTTCCATTTCTGCATTCAATCGATCCACTTCTTTTAAACCTAATTCATGAATTTCTTCTGGACTCATTTCAGTAGTTGTCCATTGTTTGACATAGATTTTATATAAATCTTTTCCAAAAGGCAAACTTCCTATTCCGCTCGTTGCTCGCGATGCAGGGAGATATTCTTTGCTTAGGAAATCAGCCATTTTTTTGTATTGAGGAATTAACTTATTATTGATAGTTTGCGTATATTTTGCTGTCAGATCCTCTTTCATGCTATCCGGAAATGAAGCGGGCATTAATTTAATCGAAGAGTAGAATAAATTATCTTCTATCGCTGGAGTCGCCATTTCTGAAAATTGTGGAATCAATTTCTGGGTTAATGCTCGTGGTAAAACTACTCCTTTGCTGATTCCTTTTTTCATATAAACCATAGCAGAGTCTATCCAAACCGCATACTGATCCATTCTCTTTAAGAAATTGGTATAGTCTTTTTCAGTTTTAAAGGGTTGTGCGCTAGTTCCTCCTGCAAATTGTCCCATGGTTAAATGTGTTCCCCAAAATTGATGAACCGGCAACAGATTAGTAGGTTTTTTCAATAATTCTTTGCCTATTTCAACTTCCCACTTAATGATTTGGTAGCTATTCTTTTCTTCCTCGTTTAAGTCATCGATGGCGATTTGTTGTAGTGCTTTCTGGTATTTATTAAAAAAAGCGGTTTGCAGTTTTCGATATCCGTCCGTCATCTCAAATTGTAGTTTGTCGTTGTATTCGTTTTGTCCATTCTGAGTGGCAGATAAAGGATCTAGAGCACTTTTATCGTCAAAATAATTCTTAGTTAGCGTAGCAAAATCTTGCTTTTTTTCTTCCGACTTACAATTTACAAGTAGAAATGAGGTGATGAAGGCAATAAAAATCGTGGTTGTTTTTTTCATGAGTTATGTATATTGATAGAATTAGCTAATTTATTCTTTTTTTTAAGTTTAAATGTAAGAATAGGTGGCAGACTTAAAAAAAAATAGCTTTTGTTTTTCTTAAAATTTAGTTAATCCATCTGCGTTACTTCCATTTCAAATCCATTTCATTTATGTTTACGAACTTAATTAATTTACCAAAATGAGAAAAAAATCACTTTTTATTCTACTAGTTATCGGAAATATGTTAACTGTCGAAGCCCAAGAAAAAAAAGAAGAGAAAGGAAAAAATCCTTTTTTTCAACCGTATAACACTCCTTTTAATGTTCCCCCGTTTGATTTGATCAAAAATGAACATTTTAAACCTGCAATTTTAGAAGGAATTAAAGAGCATGATACAGAAATTAAAGCAATTGCAAATTCAACTGCTGCACCAAGTTTTGATAATACAATCCTTGCTATGGAAAATGCAGGCAAATTATTATCCAATGTAAATGCAGTTTTTTCAAATTTAAATTCGGCGAACACCAATAAAGAAATACAAAATATTGCTAAGGAAGTTGCGCCAAATTTATCTGCTCATAGAGATAATATTTATTTGAATGAGAAATTATTTGCCAGAGTGAAAGCGCTTTGGGACAAAAAAGAAACGCTAGGCTTAAATTTAGAACAGGCTAAAATTCTTGATAACTCCTATAAAAATTTCATCCGAAGTGGTGCGAATCTCTCAGATTCAGATAAAGGTGTATTAAGGAAAATTAATGGCGATCTTTCTTTATTAAGTTTGAAATATGGCCAAAATTTATTAGCAGAAACTAATAAATATGAATTAGTAATTACAGACAAAAAAGATTTAAAAGGTTTGCCTCAAGGCTTAATTGACGCCGCTGCAACTGATGCCAAAAACAAAGGGAAAGAAGGTAAATGGGTATTTACACTTTCTAATTCTAGTGTGATGCCCTTTTTACAATATAGTGCTAATAGAAAATTGCGTCAAGAGATCTGGAATGCCTATCAAACTAGAGCGAATCACGATGATGAAACTGACAACAAAGAAAATGTTGTGCAACTGGCTAACTTGCGCGGACAGCGAGCGCGTTTGTTAGGTTTTAAATCGCACTCAGATTATGTGTTAGAAGAATCTATGGCAAAAACGCCTGAAAATGTAAATAAGCTATTGAATGATTTGTGGAAGCCAGCTCTAGAAATCGCAAAACAAGAAGCGATAGATATCAAAAACATGATGGCTAAAGACGGAATAAAAGGAGCTGTTCAGCCTTATGACTGGAGATATTATACCGAGAAAATTAGAAAGCAACGTTTTGATTTAGATGAGGAGGAGTTAAAACCTTACTTTAGTTTAGAAAATGTAAGAAACGGTGTTTTTCAAGTAACTCAAAAATTATACGGTGTTACTTTTACAGAGCTCAATAATGTTCCTAAATATCACGAAGATGCTTCAGTTTGGGAAGTAAAAGAAGCTGATGGAAGTCATATTGGAATTATTTATATGGATTTTCATCCTCGTGATTCTAAACGTGGTGGTGCTTGGATGACCTCTTATAGAACGCAAGAAACGGTTAATGGAAAAAGACTAGCGCCAGTGGTATCCATTGTGTGTAATTTTACTAAACCTTCAGGTACAGCGCCTGCTTTATTGACTTTTGATGAGGTTACTACCTTTTTTCATGAATTTGGACATGCTTTACACGGACTACTTTCTAATGTGACCTATAAAAGCCTTGCAGGAACTAGCGTTCCAAGAGATTTTGTTGAATTGCCGTCTCAAATTATGGAGAATTGGGCAGCTGAAACAGAAGTCTTAAAAATGTATGCAAAGCATTATAAAACGGGAGAAGTAATACCAGAAAGCTTAATCAACAAACTTAAAAATGCAGGGACTTTTGATCAAGGTTTTACAACAACAGAGTATTTAGCCGCTTCGCTATTAGATTTAGAATACCACTCACAAACAAAGGATATCACTCTTGATGCAAATGCGTTTGAGAAAGCAGCAATGAAAAAAATTGGTTTGATAGATGCTATTATCCCTAGATACCGAAGTACGTATTTTAATCATGTTTTTGCTGGCGGATATTCTTCGGGTTATTACAGTTATATCTGGTCTGGAGTTTTAGATACAGATGCATTTGAAGTGTTTAAAACAACTAATTTGTTTAATCCAGAGAAAGCAAAATCATTTCGCGAGAATGTTTTAGAAAAAGGAGGTACAGAAGATCCTATGGTTTTATACAAGCGTTTTAGAGGTGCTGAGCCAAGTATAGAACCTTTGTTAAGAAAGCGTGGATTAGATAAAAAAGAAACAACTTTAAAAAAGTTAAAAGGATAAACTAAAATCTATTTTATAACAAAGAACCCTACATCAAAATTAAAATGAGGTAGGGTTTTTTGTTTTTAGTGTTCAACCAATATTTATCCGTGATAAACTCTAGAGAAAGTTATTTTATCGTCTCTTATGTCTAGTACTTCAGCGATTAGCATATCTTCTTGATCATCAACCGTTCTTATGTACTCCATAAATACTCGGTCTCCGTTTGCGGTAAGTGTTTTTACTTTGTAATTTAAACTTGGTAATCGATCAAAAGCATCTTGCCACCATTCTCTTAGTTGTTGTTTTCCAGTAACAAATCCGTTTGTTTCGGGTTTTAATATTTTTAGTTTTGGACTAAAATGTACTGCATCTTCATCGTATAAAGACAATAATTTTTCTAATTCTTTATTGTTAAAAGTCTCAAACCACTTAAAAGCAATCGACTGTAATTTTTCAGGTGTCATATAATTGAGGGGTGCGTTTAAATAAAAAATCCCATACCGTATAGAACGGAAGGGATTTTTGTTTAGTATAAATTAAAGTACGTATTAAACGTTCTTCAAATTGATGATTTCTTGATCAGTAAGTAATCTCCAGTTACCTCTTGGTAAATTTTTCTTCGTTAATCCAGCAAAAGCCACACGGTCAATTCTTAAAACATCATAATCAAAATGTTCAAAAATACTACGAACTACTTTTACATTAGAAGAGCGCAGTTGTAAACCAATTTCACTTTTCGCTTCTCCATCAATATAACTCACATCTTCAACAAAAACGCGGTGTCCATCAAGTGTCAAGCCTTTATTTATCTTTTCTAAATCTTCAAATTTCAAGTTTTTATCTAGGGAAACTTGGTATATTTTAGATGATTTCTGGCTAGGTAAAGTAAACTTACGAATCATATCGGTATCGTTAGTAAACAATAACAAACCGGTTGTATTTTTGTCCATTCTTCCTATAGCACCAATTTTTGCTGTAGTAGAACCTTTTACTAATTCTAATACATTACGATATTCTTGACCTTCGTCCATCGCAGTTGTAAAGTTTTTTGGCTTGTTCAACAAGATATAAACTTTCTTCTCTGGTGTCAATGTAGCACCGTCAAAATTAACAACATCACCAGGTTTTACCATATATCCCATTTCGGTAACCGGAATTCCGTTTACTTTTACAGTACCAGACGTAATGTAAATATCTGCATCACGACGCGAACAAGCCCCAGAATTAGCTATATATTTGTTCAAACGAATTTCGTCTTTCACTTTTGGTCTCTTTGCCGCTTGGTTTGGCTTTTTCTCTACTTTATCAGAAACAACTTCTGCAACTTTAGTAACGGTTTTAACTTTTTTTGGCCCTTGTGCCCTTTTTTGCATCGCAGGTTTTGGCTTGTTAGAACTTGGTCTTGAACTAGTTGCTCTTGGACCACTTCCTTTATTATTGCCTTGCTTATTATTCATAATATTCCTTAATTTGCGCAAAGGTAGTATTTATATAATTGATAATCAATAGTTGAGGAGTATAAATAGGTAACTATCTAGCTAATAAGTCACTTAATTGTTTGAGTTTCTTTTTCTGGAGCTATTTCCCGCTTTTCACTCTATCTTTTATAACATTTTGCTTTCCGCCTTCAAAAGGCTAAAAGCCAAATATTATAAAAGGATGCCGTTGCAATCGGGGCTAGGCGAGTATCTTAATTAGCTATTCTTATAATAATAGATTTAGCAGTATCTAAAATCTATTTTCATTTTTTTTTTTAAATAGTCAACAGCATTCTTTTCCCATGCCATAATACCGTTGGATCTATCAAAACAATACAAAATACACCCGCAACAATTAAAAATTTGAGCACGTTGTGTAGAAATAAAAATTGCCCTTTTCGGTTTGCTTTCCAAAGGTATAACAAAAAGAAAATCAATATGATAAGGCAGGAATAAAAATAAATATCCATAAAGCCAACATCGGATATTTCAATTAAAACATAAACAGGAATAATTATTAAAACTGTCAATGTTGTAATGATTTGTTTGGAGATCATCTCACCATAAACAATAGGTATGGTTTTATAACCATTGGCTAAATCTCCTTTTAAGTTTTCTAAATCTTTAATCATTTCACGAATAAGAAGCAGGATAAAAAGAAAAGTTGCGTGCGAAAAGATCACTCCCAATTGTCTTTTATAATTGTCAATATCTTCAAACGGAATGCGTGTGTAGAAGTAAAGTAAAATAGCAAAAAAAGGTAAAACCGCTAACAAAGCAGCTGTAAGATTTCCAATTAATGGGTATTTTTTTATTTTATGAGAATAAAACCAAATAAAAAATATGTAGCCAGAGAAGAATAAAAATACGCGCCAGGAAACAAATAGAGCCATCAAAGCAACAATAAAATTAAGGGTAAAATAAACGCTTAATTTTGTTTTCTGACTGACCAATCGATCCAACATTGATTTGTTAGGACGATTGATTAAATCTTTTTGGCTATCGTAAAAATTATTAATAATGTAACCCGAAGCGATCGTTAGTGAGGAAGCGAAAACCAGTATAAACAAATTGAAATCCAACAAAATATCTAAAGCTCTTTTCTCGGGAGCGAGTATAAATACGGCAGATAAATACTGCGCTAAAATAATTATTGGAATGTTATACCCTCTAACTACAGAGAACAAACTTGCAATTTTCATTATAAGAAGTTTGTGCTTTCTGTTCATTGAAACATCTGGTTAGCCACAAAGGCACAAAGGCTCTAAGTATTTTTTATTAGTAATTAAACAACAATTATTTCGATATTTATTTTAATTTTCTCCTGGTGGATGTACTATTAAAAAGAATTTTAAAATTGGTAAACTACTTCTAATTTATAATCGATCAATGACAGTCTTGCTTTTTCTAAATCTTCTGTAAAACCTAGAATATAACCGCCACCGCCAGAACCACATAATTTTAAGTAGTAGTCATTGCTATCAATTCCTTTTTGCCAAATTCCGTGAAATTGCTCTGGAATCATAGGTTTAAAATTATTCAAAACTACTTTTGATAATTTTTTGGTGTTCATGAACAAAGATTTCATATCACCACCCAAGAAATTTTCTACGCAAGCATCAGTGTGTTTTACAAACTGATTTTTCAACATAGCACGGAAGCCTTTATCTTTTAAATTTTCCATAAAAATATTAACCATTGGAGCGGTTTCACCCACAATTCCTGAGTCTAACAAGAAAACAGCACCTTTACCGTCAAAACTTTGAGTTGGAATTCCTGTTGCTTCAATATTATCTTTAGAATTAATTAATATAGGAATACTTAAATAACTATTTAAAGGATCTAAACCGGAACTTTTCCCGTGGAAAAAACTTTCCATTTGAGAAAATATATTTTTTAATTGCAACAGTTTCTCGCGAGTTAAATTCTCTAAAACTGTAATTTTATTTTGAGCATATTTGTCATAAATAGCAGCAACAAGAGCGCCACTACTTCCTACACCATATCCTTGCGGAATGCTAGAATCAAAATACATTCCCGTTTCAACATCTTCATTTAAAGTAATTAAGTCAAAATTGACTAAATTAGGTTGTTCCTTTTGTAGGTTTTGCAAATACACCACAAAACGTTTCAGATGTCCATTCGATTTTATCGCTTCCTCAGATGGGTTTTCCTCTTTTTTCAAAGCGCCATTGTAGAAGTTATACGGAATTGACAATCCCTTTGAGTCACGGATGATTCCGTATTCGCCAAAGAGTAATATTTTTGAATAAAATAAAGGTCCTTTCATATGAGGTAGGTAATTAGCAATTTGGGATTGTTAATCTGATTTTATATATTTTTAAAAATCGGCTGTATCAGCTTGATTTTCTTTTTGTATTTCGTTATTTATTACCGCTTGTTCCTCTGGCGATAATTTCTCCCAAGCTTCTTGCTTGTCTTTTTCAAAAATCGTTTTTATGGCATCAATTATCGCTTTGTCATTAGTCGCTAACAAAAGCTGTATCAATTCTATTTTTTCTGACTGAATATCCATAATCTAACTATTAGAAAATAAAGGTATTGAAAAAAACTTAATACTCAACCGCTCCACTTCCAATTTCGTCACAAATGTACTGACGATTTTGGCAAAAGCCAACTAATTCGTCTTGAATAAATTGCAATACAATTTCTTTATCCTTATTTGGATACAAAACATGCACATTTGCTCCAGCGTCTAAAGTGAAACAAACGGGTATTTTAGTAGCATTCCTAAACTTCCAAATGGCATTAATGATTTCTAAAGTATTAGGTTTCATTAATATAAAATACGGCATCGAAGTCATCATCATCGCATGCAAAGTCAAGGCTTCGCTTTCTACAATTTTGATAAATGCATCTAAATCTCCATTTTCGAAAATAGCAATTAATTGCTCTAAATTTTTATGCGCTTGTGCAAATCGCTTTTCGGCAAAAGGATGGTTGTGCATGAGCTCATGACCAACGGTACTAGAAACCTGTTTTTCGCCTTTATCAACTAATAAAATGGTGTCTTGAAAATTTTTGAAATTCTCATGAACAGTATGCGGGAATTCAACTCCAAATAAATCTGAACTTCCAGGAATATTGTTGTGATTTCCCCAAACTACGATTTCTCCTTTTATACTACGACAAGCACTTCCAGAACCTAAACGTGCGAGCATTGATGCTTTTTGATAAAAATAAGCTTCCGTCATTGCTGGATTTAATTCTTTCTCTAAACGCATCAAGTTCATCGCTAAAGCCGCCATTCCTGATGCCGAAGATGCGATTCCTGAACTGTGTGGGAAAGTATTTTCGGTATCAATCGTAAAATGATATTCTTTTAAAAAAGGCAAGTAAATTTCGATTCGCTCTAGAAATTTCTGAATCTTTGGTTTAAAATCTTCTTTTGGTTTCCCTTCAAAAAGTAAATCAAATGAAAAAGTATTGGCTGTTGCATTTTCCGTAAGCGAATTATCTTTTTTGGCGAAAGCCAATTTAGTAACTGTTTTGCAATTATTAAGTGTAAAACTCACAGATGGATTTGCAGGAATCTGATTGTCTTTTTTGCCCCAATATTTCACTAAAGCAATATTGCTAGGAGCGCTCCACTGAAAGTTACCACTTTCTACAGTATGCGTATAGTTTGAAGGAATAAAATCCGTTGCTGTAAACATAATTGATAAATTTTGTGCAAAGATACTCTATTTTTTACCGCTGATTCGTAGATTTTTTTAAATCAATTCTGATGAAAATTGTTGTGCGATCTGTATGTAATTTGCTTTTTCTAATAATTATCTTTTTCTAAACTCAAGAATAGAATACTAATTATAATCTATTTTGCTCGTCATTAAGGTCAGCCTCTTTTACTTCTTTCTTTTTTGCTGAACCAAAACTGTAGGTAAGAGATACAGTTACTTTTCTTGTTTCCCAACGATTTACCCAGTTGGTTGTTACGTTATCTTGTTTGGTAGTTTGTATCCATTGACTTTTTTTCAATACGTTTTGAGCGCTAAGATTCAAACGTAATTTGTTGTTAAGAAAATCTTTTCGCATACCAAAAGACATATCATATAAGGGTTTGAAAGTGGTGTTTCCATAATCTCCATTTTTACTGTAAAAGCTATTCCAAGTGGCACTCCAATCTTTTGCAAGGGTAAAAGACTGATTTATTCCTGCGGTGTACGATATACCACTATTGTCAAATTTATAGCCTTCCAAATCAGATTTTGCTTGTCCAAAAGAAACTTCGCTACTTACTTGAGCTTCCCACCATTTTTTTAAAGTCCAACTGGTGTTGTAGGAAAGTCCGATGCTTTTAGAACTTCCAATGTTGTCATAATACAATGTTGTAATTTTTGTATCCTTATTGTAATCTATAATTTGATACATTTCGTCTGTAGAAAAATTCGCAAATAAGGAAACAGATGTTTTTTGTTTATTAATCCAAACTAATTCAAATGCATCGGTAAACTGAGGAGTTAAATTAGGATTTCCTACAGAAACATTATACGTGTCTATATATTCGTAATAAGGATTTAGATATAAATAACGAGGTCTTTGGATGCGGCGGCTGTAGGAAAATTTGAATTGATTGCTTTCTAAATTGGCATTAATGCTAAAGGAAGGAAAAAGAGATAAATACTGATCTTTATTCTTAGTATTAGAGGTTACAGAAGTAGCATTATAATTAATATATTCTGCTCGTAATCCTGCTTGAAATTCTAACTTCCCTGTAGTGAAATTTGCAATTCCATATCCAGAAAGAATAGATTCTTTATAAATCAGTCGATTGCTTCTGTTGGTATTTACAACATAATCTCCTTGCGCATTTTGGTCTTGTAAAACAATCGTATAATCATTGTTTACATAACCGTATTTGCTTCCTGTTTCTATACTAAAGGCTTTATTTATCTTTTTCTCGAAGTCTACTTTTGCACTTAAGATATTAAAGTTTGTAGGGTTTTGGTATTTTACAAACTCATTATTTTTGTAATTATCGTTGGTAATAGCTCTAAAATATGAATTTGATGTAATGCGGTCGCTTTCATTTTGGTAATTTGCATAATTTATTTGGGCATCCAATTTAGTATCTAAACTATCTGTGGCAAAATTGTAAAATACAGTACTTGTTAGGGTATTATTAAGAATTTCGTTTTGTGTTTTTAAGATCGTATAGCGATTGTAAATACTATTGTCAAATTCTTCGGTACGTCCGTTTGTAAGTTCATCACTTTTATAAACACTGTAATTTGCAGAGGCACCAATAGTAGCATTGGTATTTAATTTGTGCGCGGCTCCAAAGTTTCCAGAATAACTATTAGAAATAGGCAACCAATCATTTTTTTGCTTTAAAACTGTGGTAAGAAATGGGTTTACTACAGTTTGTTCTATAGTTCTGTGATTTGCAGATTCCGAGTAATTATAGTTTAAACCAAATTTAAGGTTCCATTTCTCGGTATTGTTGTAAAGGTTTATTCCGTTGTAGTTTTTGATGAATTCGGCATAACCAATGGATGTTTTTACATTTCCCGTTAATCCCGTTGCAGCAGATTTTTTTAAAACAATATTAAAAATACCGGCACTTCCAGAAGCATCATATTTTGCGGAAGGATTGGCAATAATTTCAACTGTTTTGATATTGGTTCCATCCATAGTTTTTAGATATTGCTTAAGCTCTTCACCAGTTAATAAGGAAGGTTTGCCGTCTATCATAATTTGAAGATTAGCATTTCCTCTAAAAACTACATTTTCATCCTTGTCTAAACGAACTCCTGGCAACTTGGCTAAAGTTTCAAGACCGTCATTGCCAATGCCCAAACCTGCTTTTTCTACATCAACAATCATTTTATCCTTACTGAGTTTTATTGCACTTTTATTTTGCATTATCACGACTTCATTAAGAGCTACGGAATCTTCCTCTAAATAAAAATCTTGATTTTGAATCGCCTTTTTTGCAGTGTTAATTTCTGATTTAAATGTCTTATAACCCAATATCTCTACTTGAATATAAAATGATGGAGTATTAAGTAGGATTTCATAATGTCCTTTTTCATCTGTGGTAGCGAATTTTAGGAAACTATTATTTTGAGCATTAAAAACAGAAACAGTTGCAAAAGCTAACTTCTCTTTATTGTTTTTTGCTGCTATTGTTCCTGTAAGTTTGGTTTCTTGTGCAAACAAAAAATTAATGTTGAATACTAAAAAAAGGATAAGGACTGTTTTCATGATGTTTGGTTTTGTTGTAGCAAATTTATAATAGAGAAACGGTGCCTAAATTCATTTTACACGATACGGTCTTTACACTACACCAAACCTTAAAAAGTATTTAATTTGTATTTTTTATAAAAAAAAGTAGGTTTCGTATAGCCAATTGGTGCGTTGATCCAAAAAAACATTTAAAATGAATGTAGAATGTGTAATTTCATCCCATGGAAATAAATAAAAAACAGTGGTACTTTCATTTTGCCATAATCCTTGTAGTTGTGATTATGGATCTTTTTGCAGATTATATTTATGCTGGATCAGAAGGGTTTGTCAAAAATTTTAAATTCCCTTTAAATTATGGGCGCATCATTATTTATGTAGCCACTTTTACAACTTATGCGCTAAACTTTTTTGTTGTTTGTCCTTACACGCTGCGAAAAAAGAATTATTTTAAATTTGCTTTGGGAGTTTTAATTCTCATTATTATTTTTGGGCGTATTCGCTATTTAGGAGAAGAAGTAATTTTATATCATTTCACCGGAAACCACAATTACTTTGAGGAGTCTAGAAAATTCTTTTTTTATACTTTTGACAATTCTTATTTTGCGCTCAAAGGGATTTTATACAGCACCTTATTGTATTTGTTCTTTGAGTTTGCAAGCAATCAAAACCGCATTCATAAATTGGAATTAGATTATAATAAAGCGGAACTCAATTTTCTTAAATCACAATTAGAACCTCATTTTTTGTTCAATACACTGAACACTTTTTATACCGATTTAATAGATACACAACCCAAGATAGCCAAAGATATTCATCGTCTTTGTGAACTATTACGTTATGTAACTTACGAAGCCGAGCAGGAGTTTATGAGCTTGAGTAAGGAAATTAAATTTATTGAGGATTATATTTATCTTCATAGAAAAAGATTTGAAGACACTTTATTTTTAGAGTACAATGTAGAAGGAATTGTTGGAGAACAAAGTGTACCCTCATTAGTTTTTATTCATTTTGTAGAAAATATTTTTAAACATGGAATTATCAACGACAGCGAAAATCCTGCAAAAATTAGTATAAACATTACCGAAAACGAAATTACAGTAGCAACTTACAATAAAATTTCATCTTCAGAAAGATATAATAATAGCGGAATTGGTAAGGAAAATTTAAAAAGAAGGTTGAGTGCCATTTATAAAGATGATTATGTGTTAAATTACAATCAATCTAATGATACCTTTACTACCGTACTAAAATTGCCACTTAAATATAAAATATGAAAATATTAAAATGTCTAATTGTTGATGATGAACCACCTGCAATCCGATTATTAGAAAAATATGTCTCTAAAGTTCCTTTTTTGGATTTAAAAGCCTCTACAACAAGTTCTCTAGAAGCATTGTCTAAAATTGAAGAAGGCGATATCGACTTAGTTTTTATGGATGTTCAAATGCCTGACTTAACGGGTTTGCAGTTGTCAAAAATTGTAAAAGGGAAAACAAACATCATTTTTACCACGGCTTATCCGCAGTTTGCATTGCAAAGTTATGAAGTAGACGCTGTAGATTATTTGCTTAAGCCATTTGAATTTGAGCGTTTTTATGAAGCTGTTTTAAAAGTAAAAAATAGTTTTCAATCAGAAATTAAAGAAGTTTTAAAAGAAGCAGATGAATTTATATTTATTAAAACAGACGGTAAAAATAATTTTGAAAAAGTCTATGTTAAGGACATCTGTTACATCGAAGGCTTAAAAAATTATGTAGCCATTCATTTAAACAACAAGCAGATTATCACCAATAATACCTTAAAAAGCATAGAGGATTTTTTGCCTGCTTCAGAATTTATAAAAACGCATAAATCATTTATTGTTTCGATGCGACACATTTCTAAAACAGATTCGTTGTGCGTTTACATAAACGACAAATGCATTCCTATTGGGGATACTTTCAAGAAAGAACTTTTTGAAATCATTCAACAAAAGAAATTATAATTTTAAAACCTTATTGAATTTTCAACATATTTTATTTTTACATTTTGAATGAGTATTATTTATCAATTCTAATTGTCAGCAAAGTAGTTATATTACAATAAATACAGCTTATTGAATTGTTTAAAAAAGTAGTTTTATTGAAACATATGTTTTTAAGAAATGCATTGAAGTTTTCATTAAATTTGTAAAACATAAAACACATTAAAATGAATAAGATTACCCGAATTCTATCAGTAGTAGTTACTTGCCTTGTGATAGGTTATTTTTCAGGAATCGTTACTCGCTCTGCTATTACAGATTGGTATCCCACTTTGGTAAAGCCTAGTTTTAATCCGCCCAACTGGATTTTTGCTCCCGTTTGGAGTTTGCTTTATGTTATGATGGGAGTTGCCGCAGGTTTGGTTTGGAACAGATTAGAATTTGAAAAAGAAGCCGTAAAAAAAGCGCTAATTTTCTTTGCGATACAGTTAGGATTAAACGCCCTGTGGTCGTATTTATTTTTTGGATTGCACAACCCAATGCTTGCAGGTTTAGAAATTATCGTATTGTGGTTGATGATTTATGAGACCTATGTTCAGTTTGGTAAAATCAATAAAATTGCGGGTTATTTGTTTCTGCCATATCTCGCTTGGGTTAGTTTTGCAGCAGTTTTGAATGCTAGTATTTGGTGGTTGAATAAATAGTATGATTACTATTGACTTTAATAATTATAACTTTTTAAAGTCACTGTTTTTATAAATTAAAAAGTCCATTATGTTTAATACACTTGTTTCTTTTGAAAGTGTTTGCGACTTAGGATCTGCTTCACAAAATTGAAGAAAGAGATTTATTTGCTCTGGTTTTAAATGTAGTGTTTGTATATAGAACTTTTCATCACAAGTCTTTCTTGCCAAAGTTGCAAATTCTATTTTAGGAATTTCTTTTTTGATGGGCTCATTTTCTTTTTTAAAAAGAGCCATAATTTTACTGCCAATTTTTATTAAATCGACACCATTTTCAATTCTTCCATCGTAAACAGCGGGATTTTTTAAACTAGTTGCATTTTTTATTAAGGTCATTTCCTCAATTTTCCCTTCTTCCCATTTATTATCCGCACTCAGTTTAATAGAAGGTATGTTGGTTATTACTACTTCGTTCAACTGTTCTGGTTTGAGTTGTAATGAAATTATTAAGTTGTTGAGGTTCATCGTTTTTTGATCAACCATTAATCTCTTTATTTCATAGTTTTTAGAAATGAAAACTAGTTCATCTCCAACTTTTACTTGGACACTAAATGTTCCTAATGTATTAGTAGTAATAACTTGTTTAGAATTATAATTGGCCACATCCACTTTCGGAACAGGATTTTTTTCACACATTACCACACCCTTTAGTGTTTTTTGGGATTGTGAAAAAACAGAATTTACCATGATAAAATAGCAAGCAAACAGTAATTTTCCTTTCATGAATAGCAATTAGATAGAAAGTAAAAATATAAGTTTAATCCTAAAATAAAGTTAGTAAAGCATTAAAGTCTTGTTAATTGACTTTTAGTCTTTAAATAGTATTCGCTACAATAAAACCACTCGTCCAGGCGTTTTGAAAATTAAATCCTCCAGTTATCGCATCAATATTTACGATTTCGCCCGTAAAATAGAGGTTTTTATGTAACTTACTTTCCATGGTTTTAAAATTAATTTCTTTTAAATCGATTCCGCCTGCCGTTACGAACTCTTCTTTAAAAGTGCTTTTTCCATTCACTTGAAATGTACCATTTACCAATTGATTTATTAAGTTTGTCAGTTGAATTTTAGATAAATCGGCCCATTTTGTTTCGGCTTCAATTCCAGAGGCAAGCACTAAACTTTCCCACAATCGATTGGTTAATTCAAAAGGTGATTTCTTAGAAACTGATTTTTTAGCATGCTCTTGTTTTAAGTCTTTTAGCTTTTTTTCAACTTCTTCTGAATCAGCATCATTAAGCCAATTTACAAAAATTGTAAACTGATAATTTTTGTCATGCAAAATTCGTGCTCCCCAAGCCGAGAGCTTTAAAATGGCCGGTCCGCTCATTCCCCAATGTGTAATTAGTAAGGGTCCAGAAGAAATTAGTTTTGTATCTTTTACTTTTACAGTCGCTTGTGCCGCCACACCTGGTAATTCTTTTATTCTAACATCTTTGATATTAAAGGTAAATAGCGAAGGAACTGGTGTAATTACTGCGTGACCAAAATTTTGTAACATTTCCCAGACTTTGGGATTACTTCCTGTTGCTAATACTAGTTTTTCGCAAAGATAGTTTTCGGTTTGTGTTTCTATTTTCCAAAAAGACTCTTGTTTAAAAATAGATTGCACGCTTTGTCCAGTTAAAACAGCGATTCCCAATTTTTTTGTTGCTTCTAGAAAACAATCAATAATCGTTTGAGAGGAGTTTGAAACGGGAAACATACGCCCGTCCGATTCGATTTTTAGTGCTACACCGTGTTTTTCGAACCATTCAATAGTATCACCAGCACCAAATTGATGAAAAGGACCTCGAAGCTCTTTTTCGCCACGCGGATAAAACTTTACTAATTCATTTGGTTCAAAACAGGCGTGAGTCACATTACATCTTCCGCCACCAGAAATTCTAACTTTTTGTAAAACTTCGCTACCACGTTCTAGAATAGCTACTTTCAATGTTGGGTTTTTCTCTACAATATTTATTGCTGTAAAAAATCCTGCTGCGCCACCGCCAACTATAATTATATCAAAATTCTGATTCATATTCTGTCTGGGAAATCAGTAATGATTCCGTTTATGTTATATTGTTTTATTTTCTCGATGTCCTCTGGTTCATTGATTGTCCAGGGAAAAACGTGTATTCCTTTAGCTTGAATTTTAGAAACGTTCTCTTTGTTTAGCAAATGAAAATGTGGGTGAATTGATCTTGCCTGAATAAATTTGGCGAAAGCCAAAGCCAAGTCTAAATCGGTTTCTGTTAGAACGCCAATGTGAATCTCTTCGCTTAAAAACCGAACTTGTTGTAAGGCATTCCAGTCAAAACTAGAAACTATAAATTGATTGTATTTCCAGTTTTTCTCCGAAACATATTTCTCGATCAGTACTACTATTTTTTCAGCTGTTTCATAACTCTTTAATTCAATATTGACCAAACAATTTTGATTAACTAAATCTAAAACTTCAATTAAAGTTGGAATTTCATGCTCATTATTAATTCTAAAAGCTTTTAATTCAGACAAAGATAACGTCTTTACAAAGCCATTTCCGTTTGTGGTTCTATCGATTGTTTCATCGTGAATAACTATTAATTCATCGTCAAGACTCAGATGAACATCTAATTCTATTCCGTCCACTTTTAAGTCTAACGCTTTTTGAAAAGAAATTAATGTGTTTTCTGGTTCGAAACCTTTGGCGCCACGATGGCCTATTTTAAGCATATAGGAAGATTTTTTTTCAAAGGTAACTAAAATAAAAAAGCACAAACCAAAAACGATTTGTGCTTTAGAGATTCGCAATAGATTATCTAAAAGTTAAAAATTAACTTAAGGATTATTTATTTCTATACTTGATCAGTTGGAGTTATGATTTCAGCAGGAGCAGTGCTTTTGCTATTTACCTCCTTTGTATCCTCTCCTTTTAAATAAGTAGGTAAATTTAATCCTGCCATATTAAATAAATCATTCAAAGGAGGAACCGTTTTCATCATGCCAGAGACAAAATTAGCTGTAGAACCTGCGCCATTGTCACCATTGTTTCCAGAATCCCAAACCGTGATTTTATCAATTTTGATGTTTTTTACAGCTTCCACTTGAGTTCGAACCAATTCGGGTAATTTTTCAATCAATAATAATTGGAACGCCTTTGTAGGATCTCCACCAGCAGCGCTAACTACTTCCTTATATCCTTCTGCTTGTTTTGTTAATATTTCATACAAACCTTTTGCTTCTGCTTCCATTTTTGCAAAGATAGCATCGGCCTCACCTTTGGCTAATTCCCTTGTTTTTTCGGCCTCAGCTTGTGCATCAATAATGGCTTTTTGTTTTGCAATTTGAGCAGGAATAACAATATTAGCATTTTGAGTAGATCGTTCTCTTTCTGCACGAGCTTCTTCGGCTTTTTGCTCTGCAACATAGGATTCTTCTAGTGCTCTTGCACTTTGTACTTTTTCTGAGGCGAGTGCCATTCTTAATGCTTCTGCTTCGCGCTCTCTTCTTGTTGCTTCTGATTGTGCAATAGCAATACGTGCTTCATTTTCTCCTTGAATTGCAATTGCATTGGCCTCCGATGTTTTTACACGGGTATCTCTTTGTGCCTCTGCTTTACCAATACTTTCATCCTTGAAAGCTGCAGCAATACTTACTTCTCTATCTTTATTTGTGATGGCAATTTTTACGTCGCGATCACGGTGGGTTTCTGCAATTTGAACGTCTTTCTCACGATCTGCCATTGCTTTTCCAGTTTCTCCAATTTTTTCTTGTTCTGCAACTGATATCTTAGCTTCATTAATAGCTTTTGCAGCAGCTTCCTTTCCTAGAGCTTCTATATAACCCGATTCATCTTTGATGTCGGTTACGTTTACGTTGATTAATTTTAAACCAATTTTCTTTAATTCCGAATCTACATTTTTAGAAATATTCTCTAAGAATTTATCCCTGTCAGAGTTTATTTCTTCGATAGTCATTGTGGCAATAACCAAACGCAGTTGCCCAAATAAAATATCTTTTGCTAATTCCTGAATTTGTTCTGGCTGTAAACCTAGCAAACGTTCTGCAGCAGTATTCATGCTTTCACTTTCTGTTGAGATTGCAATAGTAAAACGACAAGGAACATCAACCCGAATGTTCTGGCGCGATAAGGCATTGGTTAAATTCGCATCAATAGAAAGTGGTTTTAAATCTAAATATTGAAAATCTTGAACAACAGGCCATATAAAAGCACCTCCTCCGTGAACACATTTTGCAGAAGTTCCTCCAGTGCGACCATAAATCACAAGAATTTTATCAGAAGGACATCTTTTATAACGCGATATAAGAGTTAAAAAGGAAACGAAAATAACGAATACGGCAACGACAATAATAATAATAATTTCGGTCATGGTTTAGTTTAATTTAATTTTTTTCTACAATTAATAAGGTGTTTTCAACAGCAATTACTTTTACGGAAGAATTCGAAAATATTTTTTCATTTGAAAGCGTCATGGCATCTAGTTCATGAAAAGATCCATTTACGCTAATTAGTACTTTTCCTTTTCCAGATTTAGCTTCTGGAATGGTAAGATATACTTCGGCTGTTTTGTTAAGTGTATCTTCTATTTTGAAACTATTGTTCTCCGATAGTTTTAAAATTTGCTTTACTAATATAAAGAAAACGCCAACAAAAGCTAAACCGATTGTAAGAGAAACACCAATCAGCACTGCTTTGTTCTGAATGGAATCATAAAATGAAATTCCGCTCCAGCTAAACCCTAATAAAAAGTTGATAAGATTGCGCAAGGTGAAGATTTCAAAAGGTAAATCTCCATCCCCAGCATCGGAGTCGATATCGGTTTCACCGCCGCTTAGGCCAATGAAAGTCATAATGGTTTGCAAAGTAAAAAATAAGCTAATTGGTAATGCGATATACCAGAAAGCTTTAAGCAAAGGTTCGTAGTTTTCTAAAAATTCCATTGGTTTGGTTTTGATTGCCAAAAATAGACGGAATTTTTTACAAAAGTTATATTTCTTAAAAAAGATATAAAATATATTTAAGTGTTTTACTACTTTTTGATAAAGTTCATTATAAAAAAAAACACCTTCATTTACAAAGGTGTTTTGAATAAGATGATAAAAAGCTTTTACTGTTTTTTATTATTTAGTTTCGGAAATGGCTTCTAATAAAACAATATCAAATTCAGAATCTATACTGACTTTTCCGTTTACAACCAAAACTTCTTTTCCTGAGTAAGTATCTTTTAGCTTTGTTCCGTTTTTAAAAATAGATGCTACCGTTACTTCTTTTTGACCTACTGGCAGATTTAATCCTATAATAACTGAATCCGAATAATTATTCTTGGATAATGTTCTAGAAAAAGTATAAGGCTGGTCGGAAATTTTTTTGTGAATTCCTGCACCAATTGAAGGGTGATTTCTTCTAAATTGCCCTAATTTTTGCCAATGTAATAGTGTTTTTTGAGTTTCTGAATTTGATTTAATTTCCTCCCAATTCATAAAAGAACGCAATGTTGCATCACCTTCTGTACCTTCGATTACTAACGATCGTGCACTTTCATCTCCATAATATACTTGAGATAATCCAGGCGAAAGTAACAACTTAATTGCCGCTTCTTTACTTTTTGTGCGTTTGGCATCAAAAGGAGCTCCGTCATCATGAGAAGATAAATAGTTTAAAACACTGTATCCTTTCAATTCATTATTTAACTTGTCTGAATATTTAGAGAATATAAATTCATATTCTTTTTGGGCATCCCCTTTAAATTCGAAATTGATCATGTTGTTAAAACCATTTTCGAAATAGTTGATTTTTTTATCTCCAAAGTCAAAAATTTTTCCACTGCCGATGCCATAATTATATACTTCGGCAATTGTATAGAAAGAATTTTCATCTAAAACTTTAGTAGGGTTATTTTGCTTCCAAGTGGCAAAAGCAAAGTCACATTGCGTTTTAAAATCAGCCCAAACCGTTTCTTCGGTGTGTTTTACTGTGTCGGCTCTGTAACCATCAATCCCGTAATCACTAATATAATCTGTGAGCCATTTTATAATATAATATTTGGGTGCTTTTGGATATCCTGTTCGAGCAAAAAACGCATCTAATTCTGCCATTTCTTTATCATAGCGTCCTTCTTTTTTCCACTTTTCGATTAGAAAAGGAGGTAAATCTACATTTTCATTACTTTCTGTTTTAAGGTCAGGAAGGTTAGAGACTAGCGTACACGCAGTGGTGCCTTCATAGGATTTATAATCACATACTGGACCTGTTCGTACCCAATTCTTTGGCCAGACAGTATCTGTTTGTGTTACCGGTCCAGTATGATTGATTACACCGTCTAGTATAATTCTAATTCCATGTGCATGTGCTTTATCGACTAGCATTCTTAAATCTTCCTTGGTTCCAAAGTTAGGATCTAAGTTAGTCCAATCTCTCGTCCAGTAACCATGAAAACCATATGTTAGTCCAGTTCCTTCATCTACACCATCGTGAATTTGTTCTACAATTGGTGTAAACCATATTGCATTTATTCCTAGTTTATCAAAATAGCCTTCTTCTATTTTTTTAGTAATTCCTATAATGTCACCGCCTTCAAAACCGCGTAATTTAGCCGTTTTTTTATTTCTTTCAAAATTAGTATCATTTGATGTATTGCCGTTATTAAAACGATCTGTTAGTAAGAAATAGACATTGGCTCCTTCCCATACAAAAGGTGTTTTCTGTGTTTTAGAAACATTTTTAGAAGCGGAACAACTTCCCATAATAATTGTTAGGAATAGAAAAAAAGGGATGAATTGCTTTTTCATTTTTTAAATTTAAACGATTGTATTTTAGCTCTTTTATTCTGAATTTTTTAGCTTATTCTAAAGTAAATTAAGTCGGGCTAATAAGCGATCAAACACTTATTTACTTTCGACAATACTAATTGCATAACCTCCCCCAGGCGCAGATAATTGTGATAGTTTTGATTTATTAGTGATTGTACTTTTAGTAATAGTGTATGCTTGCGGATTTGTTTTGTAATGCGCATCTTTAGCGTCAGCATAAATTATAGCGGTGTATTTTTTTCCTTTATCTAAAAAATCAAAATTAATAGTTGAAGTGCGGCTGTTGTCTCCATTTACGTTACCTACAAACCAATTATTAGTTCCTTTTGCTTTTCGCGCTACAGTAATGTAGTTACCAGGTTCTGCCTCTAGGTATTTACTTTCATCCCAATCTACTGCTACGTCTTTTATAAATTGAAAAGCATCTGGGAACGCATTATAATGTTCTATTAGATCTGCTGCCATTTGTAAAGGACTATACATCGTTACATACAAAGCCAATTGATTGGCAATAGTGCTATTTACATGTGACTTATTATCAGGATTTAGTTTGCTGATGTCCATTTCAAAAATTCCAGGCGTGTAATCCATTGGTCCACCGATTAAACGGGTAAAAGGTAAAATCGTTACATGATTTGGTTTAGAACCACCAAAAGCTTGATATTCTGTTCCTCTAGCCGATTCATTGCCAATTAAGTTTGGATAAGTTCTAGAGATTCCTGTAGGACGAATGGCTTCGTGAGCATTCACCATTATTTTGTAATCGGCGGCTTTTTCTATGGCATATTGGTAATGGTTTACAGACCATTGGTTATAATGATTTTCTCCACTTGGAAGAATATCTCCTACATAACCACTTTTTACAGAATCATAACCGTTATCTTTCATAAACTGATAGGCTTTGTCCATGTGACGCTCGTAATTCCGAACTGAACTTGAGGTTTCATGATGCATCATCATTTTTACTCCTTTAGATTTTGCATAGGCTTGAATCCCTTTTACATCAAAGTCAGGATATGGAGTTACAAAATCAAAAACATAATCTTTAGAATGTCCAAACCAATCTTCCCATCCTTCATTCCATCCTTCAACTAAAACGGCATTAAAACCATGAAGAGCCGCAAAATCAATATATTCTTTTACATGCTTCGTGTTGGCACCATGAGTTTTATTTGGTGTGGCCTTAGAATAATCGGTAATGCCTAACTGAACAGAGGGAAAATCATTGGTATAAGCCCAAGAACTTTTTCCAGTAATCATTTCCCACCAAACACCCACATATTTAATAGGTTTTATCCAAGAAGTATCTTCTATTTTACAGGGTTCGTTTAAGTTTAGGGTCATTTTAGAGTTCAAGATTTCTCGGGCATCATCGCTCACTATTATAGTTCTCCAAGGTGAGAAGTTAGGTGCTTGCATGTATCCTTTGTCTCCCTTTGCATCTGGTGTTAGCCACGATTGAAAAATCATGCTTTTATCGTCTAAATTCAAATGCATACACGAATAATTAATCAAAGCGGCCTCATGCAGATTGATATAAATCCCCTCCTTTGATTTCATCATTAATGAAGTTTGCACGCCTGTTGGTGAAAAAGATTTCTGGGATACGTTTTCAGTAAATGCTTTTTCTGAAAGACCTCTTATTTCTGATAATTTCGATTGTGTGTAATCATACTCTTGAGTGTCATAATCTCCTGGAATCCAAAAAGCAGTATGGTCTCCAGTCATTGCAAATTGTGTTTTTTCCTCTTTAATAATAAAATAAGTAAGGTTTTTTTGTGTTGGAAATTCATATCGGAAACCCAAACCATCATCAAACAATCTAAAACGAATGATAATTAATCGTTCCGTTTCTTTTTGTTTTAATGTTACTGCTAGTTCGTTGTAATGATTCCTAATTTTGTTTACTTCTCCCCAAATTGGTTTCCAGGTTTCGTCAAAACTAGTTTGTTGTGCATCCAATATAATAAAATCATGAAGTAATGATTTTTTGTCGTCTTTTAGCTCTAGTCCTAATGTACTTGGTTTTATAACATCTTTGTTTTTGTATGTAAGGTTATAAGTTGGAGTTCCATCATCCAATAAGGAAAATTGCATTACAAATTTGCCTTCAGGTGATTTTAATTCTTGTGCTTGCATAATGCTATTACTAAGAAGAATAAATGCAGTTAAAAATAGATTTTTCATATTTCTTTTTTTTAATGATATCGTAACTTTTAATTCTGTGGGCTTTTGCTAGCAAACACTTTTTGGTCATTAACGACTAGCGCTAGTTTTGTGTCTCCATTGACATAAAAATGAGTTTCATTTTGACTCACCACAACGGTTAAAATCTGATTTCTAAAATTAATTTTAAAGGAGTACGACTGCCATTGTTTTGGAATTTTTGGAGAAAAATGCAAAGTGTTGTCTCGTACTCTTAATCCACCAAAACCTTCTACAATACTCATCCAAGTTCCAGCCATAGATGTAATATGACATCCTTCTTCTACTTCATGGTTGTAATCATCAAGATCCAAACGAGAAGTCCTTAGATAAAAGGAATAAGCCATATCCATTTTGTCTAATAAAGCTGCTTGTATAGAGTGAACACAAGGAGATAGTGAGCTTTCATGAACAGTAAAAGACTCGTAAAAATCAAAATTATTTTTTAATTCTTCTCTAGTGAAATGATCTTCAAAGAAATAAAAACACTGCAAAACGTCAGCTTGTTTGATGTATGGCGAACGCAAAATTCTGTCCCAAGACCATTTTTGATTGATTGGTCTTTGGTCTTTGTGTAAATCGGCTACGCGAACAAGGTCTTTGTCTAAAAAACCATCTTGTTGTAAATATAGATTGTGTTCTTCAGAAAACGGGAAATACATATTATCTGAAACATTTTTCCAAGATTGTAATTCAGAATTGGTTATTTTTACTTTTTCAGTAATTCTTTTGTGATCCAACGGATATTCTAAGGATACTTTCTGAACTTGTTCATAGGTATATTCAAGGCACCATTTTGCAATATAATTGGTATAAAAATTATTATTGACATTATTTTCATATTCATTAGGGCCTGTAACTCCTAAGATTACATATTTTTTTTGATTGCTAGAATAATTTACTCTTTGGTGCCAAAAACGAGCAATTCCAATAAGGACCTCTAAGCCTTTTTCTGGAATATAGCTGTAATCACCTGTATACCTATGAAAATTATAAATAGCAAAAGCAATAGCTCCATTTCTATGAATTTCTTCAAAAGTTATTTCCCATTCGTTATGGCATTCTTCACCATTCATAGTCACCATTGGATACAAAGCTGCTCCATTTACAAAGCCTAATTTTGAAGCGTTTTCTATCGCTTTGTCTAATTGATTATAGCGGTAGGTCAATAAATTGCGCGTAACTTCTTGATCTTTTGTAGCCATATAAAAAGGAATACAATACGCCTCAGTGTCCCAATAGGTTGAGCCGCCATATTTCTCTCCTGTAAAACCCTTTGGTCCAATATTCAGGCGAGAGTCTTTACCCAGATAGGTTTGGTTTAACTGAAAAATATTAAAACGAATTCCCTGTTGTGCTTTTACATCTCCTTCAATGGTAATGTCTGACATTTCCCAGATCTCTGACCAAGCATTAATTTGATCTTCTAATAGTAATTCATATCCTTTGGATACTGCCTCTTCGATTGCTTTTTCTGCAGCAATTAGTGTGTTTTTATGGTTTAAAGAAACGGTATAACCTCCTATTTTTTGAATAGAGGATTTTTCTCCTTGCGCAACTATGACATCATAGTTAAATTGTATTTTATCTGATTTTGTTTCTACATCAGAAGGAGAAATAGCTGTTTTTTGTCCATTAGACCAAATGCTGTTTTGCATGAAAGTCGTTACTTTAAAATGAGTTTTAAAGGTTTGAGCTGTTACAAATGCTTTGTTATTTGCCTTTGATACCTCGAGCGGCTCCCAGAATTTTTCTTCCCAATTGGCATCTTCATTCGTAATTCCTGCATCAACATAGGGTTTGTAAATTATTTTTGCATTTTTGTTTAAAGGCGTTATTTCGTAATTTATGATACCAATCTCGTCAAGTTTTAATGAAACAAATCGACGTACATTTACTGCAATTTCGGTTCCATTCTTCAGTATGGCATTAAAAGAGCGATTGTACCATCCTTCCTTCATATTCAATTCTCTACGAAAGTTTTTTACTTCCACACAGGTGTTCAAATCTAAATTTTCTCCATTAATTTCGATATCGATTCCTATCCAGTTAGGAGCATTCAAAACTTTAGCGAAATATTCGGGATATCCATTTTTCCACCAACCCACTTTGGTTTTATCGGGATAGTAAATACCGGCAATGTAACTTCCTTGAAAGGTTTCTCCGGTATAATTTTCTTCAAAATTTGCACGTTGTCCCATGGCGCCATTGCCTATGCTGAACAAACTTTCGGAAGATTTGATACGTGTAACATCAAACCCTTCTTCTATGACAGACCAATTATCTGGTTTTATATAATCTTGATTCATTTCGCTTTAATTTGTAATAAGCCCTAATTAGTAGAGATTTGCTCCATTTTAGGAATAAGCAAGTAAGAGGACTAATTAGGTGTACTTGATTTTAAAAAAGTAATTTTTAGGAATTAGTTATTTTGAAATAAAAAACTCTATAAATGGGTTTTTTATAGCTGTAAAATCTTCAAATGTATATTTTGCTTCCTTTAATACAGAAGCATTTCCTATTCCGACACTGGTCATATTTGCTATGTTTGCAGCTTGAATTCCAGCTACAGAGTCTTCAAAAACAATTGCGTTTTCTGGAAGAACATTTAAAGATTTTGCTGCAATAAGAAAAACTTCAGGATCAGGTTTAGCATTCGTTACATCATTGCCATCAACAATTGTATCAAAATAGTCTATAATTCCTGTTTTCTGTAATATTGGTCTAGCATTTTTACTGGCAGAACCTAATGCTATCAATTGTTTTTTTTCCTTTAAAAATTGTAGTGTTTTGTGAACTCCCGGAAGAATCTCGGTTTCGTTCATGTTTGTTATATAGATGAGATAATCTTCATTTTTTTGAAATAGAAACTGTTCTTTTTCCTCTTGTATAAGATCAATTTTTCCTATTTCTAAAATGATATCTAAAGAGCGCACGCGGCTCACTCCTTTTAATAATTCATTATGATCTAATGTAAAATCTATACCTAGCTGATTGGCAATTTTTTTCCAAGCTAAATAATGATATCTGGCAGTGTCAACGATCACTCCATCTAAGTCGAAGATAAATGCTTTCTTATTCATTATTGCTGTTTTATTAAGTCATCTACATCCTGTACTTTAAAAACTAAAGCAGCAGCAATCAAGAAACTAAAGCCACTAGTAACCAATGCGAAAATAGCATTGTCATGGTAAACATATTTAACTAATGGTCCGCCGATCAAGGCATTTATAATTTGAGGAACTACAATAAAAAAGTTGAAGATACCCATGTAAACTCCCATTTTCATAGGAGATATTGAACCCGCTAATATAGCGTAAGGCATAGATAAAATACTAGCCCATGCGATTCCGACACCAATCATAGATAATATTAACCAGTTTTCATTTGGCACGAAGTAGATTGAGATTAATCCTAAACCTCCAATGACCAATGAAATAGAATGTGTTATTTTTCGACCTATTTTTTTTGCAATGTAAGGAAGAGCAAATGCGTAGAAAGCCGAAACCAGATTGTAAATTCCAAAAAGGACTCCAACCCAATCTCCTGCATTTTGGTACGCTTCACTTTTGCTATCGCTTATGGGTAAGCCGTATACGTGATGGGCTATGGCAGGAGTGCTAAATACCCACATTCCAAAAAGACCAAACCAAGAAAAGAATTGTACCCAACTTAACTGACGCATCGTTTCAGGCATTTTTTTGAAATCTTCAAAAATGTCTAATAAGCTGTTATTTTTGATTTTTACAGTTGAAACGTTTGTTTCTAAAAGTGTCTTTTTTTCTTCAAATTGTGCTAATTCTTCTGGAGAATATTCTTTTGTTGTAAAAATCGATACTAATATGGAACCAACAAGAATAATAGCTCCAATGACAAAAGATAAAATTAAATGCATTGGAACGCCGCCGCTTTCATTTCTATTAGAAACGCCAAACCAATTCGTTAATACATATGGTAGCCAAGAACCGATTACAGCACCAAAACCAATTAAAGCGGTTTGTACACTAAATCCAAGAGTTCTTTGATCCGTTCTTAAGTTGTCGCCAACTAATGCTCGAAAAGGTTCCATGGCAATATTAAACGAAGCATCCATGATCATAAGCATTCCAGCACCAACCCATAAAGCAGGTAAAAAGGTAATAAAAATGGCCGCTTGTGGCATTAATATTAAACCTACTGAAGCTAATACAGCACCTAATAAAAAGAATGGTTTTCGTCTTCCGAGTTTTCCCCAAGTTTTGTCGCTGTAATATCCTATGACCGGTTGTACAATGAGTCCCATTAAAGGAGCAATGATCCAAAACCAAGATAATTCATGTACGTCTGCACCAAAAATTTGGAGAATTCTGCTGGCATTAGCATTTTGAAGGGCAAAACCCATCTGTATCCCTAAGAAACCGAAACTCATGTTCCAAATTTCCCAGAAACTTAATCTACGCTTTTCCATTATCGTAATTTAAAATTGATACGATAAGCGCTATGCTTATCAAAACTTGTCTTATTTTCGAAGTAAAAGTCAAAGCTTTGAGTGGTAAATATAAAAATATATTTTAATTCTTTGTTTTTTATAAAGAAATAAAAGGAAAGATTTGCAACTACAAGGTTGTAGTGGTGAAATAAATAAGAAAAAAGATAATGTATGATTCAGGAAAAAGCCAAATTTGGGTGTTAATTTCTAAAAGTGAACTACAATAACTGTGATTAAAAGCTAAAAATCACTTGGTAGATTCTCTTTCTATCAGATGAGTTTCTATTACTTCTGTTTTGTAGCTTTCGTTTTCTTCTTCGTCTTCTAATTCAAGTCTTTCAATTAGCATTTTCGCAGCGATATTTCCCATTTTTATACCACTTTGACTTACAGTAGTTATAGTAGGAGTAGAGTATTTAGAAATCATACCATCGGTAAAGGCAATGACAGCAAGGTCGTTAGGAACGTTCAATCCAATTTTGTGAGCCGTTTTTATAATTGTTACCGCAAACAATTCATTTACTGCAAACACCGCATCGATCGCTTTATCTTCTAATAATTTGCCTATTGTTATTTCGCAGGTATCAATATCTTCAATTTTAATGATTAGTTCGTCATTAAAAGGAATGTCGTTATCTAAAAGTGCTTTGGTGTAACCATCGGTTCTAAGCTTGCCTACACTTACATAATCTACAGTGGTTACTAATGCGATTTTTTTTCTTCCTTTATCAATTAAGCTTTGAACTGCCTCGTAAGCAGCTAGTTTATCATCAATTATCACTTTGTCACACAAAATTTCATTGGTTACTCTATCAAACATTACGACAGGCATTCCTTGATTTATAACTTCTGTAATGTGATGAAAATCACCTTTAAACTGCGTCTCTTTAGAGAGTGACATGATAAAACCATCTATGCTACCATTGGCAAGCATCTCCATATTTAATACTTCTTTGTCAAAAGAATCATCGGATAGACAAATGATTACACTATAACCGTTTTCGTTAGCTACTTGTTCTACACCGTTTATTACTGTAGAAAAAAAGTGATGAACGATTTCGGGAATGATGATGCCAATTGTTTTTGTTTTTCTATTTTTTAAACTCAGCGCTATATTATTGGGTTTATAATTGTAAAACTTTGCAAAAGCTTGCACTTTAAGTCGGGTATCTTCGCCAATTTCAGGGCTATTACGAAGTGACTTGGAAACGGTTGAAATAGAAACGTCTAATTCTTTTGCGATTTGTTTAAGCGTAATTTTCTTTTTCATATTGCAATCGAGTAAAAATTTATTTCGTAATAAAGATAAAATATAATTTCACAATTAATAATTTAATTGGTGAAAATGCAAATAAATCAGAAAGTTTTCAACACTATCACGTTTTCGTAGACCAGGAAAAAATACTGCTTGTCGGGAGTAACAAATTTTACATAAATTTAACATTCGAAGTAATAGTTAAGCATTAAGATTCTACAAAAAATCAATTAATTTAAATGAAAAGTATGAAAACAATTTATAAAAAGTTGTTCATTTTAATATTACTGCTCCCATTCAGTATTTTGGCTCAGAGTACTTTAGGAGGAACTGTCTTAGATAAATTATCGGGGCAACCTATTCCTGGAGTAAACGTAAATATTGAAGGAAACAAAAGTGGCGTTTCTACTGATTTTGATGGTAAATACCAATTGTCGAATGTAAAAAAAGGAGATAAAATTGTTTTCTCTTATATTGGTTATGCCAATGTTACCGCAATTTTTACAGATCAAAAAACACTAAATGTATCACTGGTTGAAGATGCCAACCAACTGAATGAAGTTGTAGTACAAGTAGGGTACGGAACCGTAAAGAAAAAAGATGCCACAGGAGCCGTAACAGTATTATCTACTAAAGATTTTAATAAAGGAGCCAATGTTACTGCGGAAAACTTATTAAATGGAAGAGTTGCTGGTGTAACTGTAAATACGAGTGGAGCTCCAGGATCTGGATCGCAAATTAGAATTCGTGGTGGCTCATCTTTGTTCGCGAGTAATGATCCCTTAATTGTTATAGATGGTTTGCCGATTGAAAACAATTCTGATAAAAATTTTGGTTCAACCTCTATTTTAGCGTCTATAAACCCGAGTACAATTGAGTCTATGACGGTATTAAAAGATGCTTCAGCCACTGCTATTTATGGTTCACGCGCTTCTAACGGTGTTATAATAATTACTACCAAAAAAGGAGGAAAAACGCTTGCTGTAGATTATAATTTTCAATATGGAAGTGGTAATTTAGTAAAAACTATTGATGTCTTTGATGCCAATTCTTTTAAAGCGATTATTGCTCAAAGAAGACCAGATGATGTTCCGAAATTAGGTAATGCTAATACAAATTGGCAAAAAGAAATTTATAGAAGAACTGATTATGTAGATAATAACATTTCATTAAGAGGAAACTTATTTAACATCATTCCTTCAAGAATTACAGTGGGTAATACCTATCAAGAAGGCTTGCGATTAACAAATGTATTTAATAGAAATACAGTGGGATTAGCCTTAAACCCATCCTTTCTGGAAGATCATTTGAAAATAAAATTGAATGCCAATTATTCGAACGAGAACAATAGATTCGCTGATGGCGTGGAGGGAAGCGCATTGCGATTTGATCCTACCCAGCCAGTATATCAGTCAGGTTCTATTTATGGTGGTTTCTTTGAATATTACAATCAGGCCAATGGCAAGCTTATCTCGCAAACTCCTAGAAATCCTGTTGCACAATTGATGCAGACTTTTGATGAAGGAAAAAACAACCGCTTTTTTGGTAATTTAGAATTAGATTATAAGTTTCATTTTTTGCCAGCATTAAGAGCGGTTGTAAATGCGGGATTTGATCAGGCCGATGGAGAAAGAGCTAAAACAGCTTCGGCCTTCGCAGCCAGTTCAGGCACCAATAATGACATTCCTTTTGGTACCAATGAATTCTCCAGAAGTGTTAGAAAAAATAAATTATTGGATGCGTATTTAACTTATAATACTTCTTTTGATAAATTGGTTTTTGATATTACTGCTGGATATTCGTATCAAAAATGGGATTCGTTCAACTTTATTACAGGAAATACAAACGATCCTAATTTGCCAACAGGAATTACCGGATTTCCACAAAAAACCATCGATTTTGATAGAGTTAATGTTGGGTTTTTTGGAAGAACAAATTTAAACTTCAACGATAAATACTTGCTTACTTTATCTTTTAGAAGAGATGGTTCTTCTCGATTTGATAAGGATAATAGATGGGCCAACTTTCCTGCTGCAGCCTTTGCATGGAAAATTAAAGATGATTTATTACCAAATAGTACTGCCGTTTCTGATTTGAAAATTAGATTAGGATATGGTATCACAGGACAGCAAGAGATTGGTAATAACAATGATTATTTACAACAATACAATGTAGGAAGTGGTAGCTCTCAATACTATTTTGGGACTGTTGCTTTGCCAATTGCAGTTTCTGCCAGACAAAGTTCTAATCTAAAATGGGAAGAAACCACTACTTATAATGCAGGAATAGATTTTGGTCTTTATGACAATAGAATTACAGGAAGTGTTGAGGTTTTTTATAAAGACTCTAAGGATTTATTAGCCGATGTTGCAACAGCTGACGGAAGTAATTTTTCTAACAGATCTTGGCAAAACATTGGTAGTTTTACTACCAAAGGAATCGAATTTTCAGTAAGTACAGATGTAATTAAAACCAAAGATTTAAATTGGAATCTTAACTTTAATGTGACTGCCTTTGAACGCAAGATAACGGAGTTGAGCTCTGATTTTATTAGAGTTGGAGAAAATTTAGCAGGAACAGGAACCCAAGGACAAGTGCATCAAGTAGGGTATGCTCCAAACTCTTTTTTATTATACAAACAACTTTATGATACCAGTGGAAAACCTATTGAAAATGGATATGCAGATTTAAATAATGATAACGTGATCAACTCAAGCGATAAGTATATTTATAAAAATCCTGATCCTAAAGCTACTTTTGGTTTGGCCTCTACATTAAATTATAAGAATCTTGATTTTTCTTTCAACTTTAGAGCAAGTGTAGGTAACCGAGTATTTAATGCTGTTAATGCCAGTAGAGCACAATACAATTTATTAACAACAGGCGGAACGGTGGGAAATATTCCAACTTCTGTTTTAGAAACAGGATTCAATACAACTTCAAATGTAGTTTTATCCGATTTGTTTGTTGAAAACGCTTCTTTTTTGAGGCTGGATAACATCACTTTGGGCTATACTTTTCCAAAATGGTTAGAAGGGAAAGCCTCTTTGCGTTTATTCGCTGGGGTACAAAACGTTTTCGTAATTTCAGATTATTCTGGTTTAGATCCAGAGATTGCAAACAACGGAATTGACAATACCATATACCCGAGACAACGCTCTATTTTAGGTGGGGTTAATGTTAAATTTTAATAATAAGATCATGAAAAAAATAAATTTTATTTACTTCCTATTTGCTTTAGCGACATTGCAATCGTGTACGGGTGATTTAGATGTAGTAGCAGAAGATCCAAGAGTACTTTCTTCGGAAAAACTATTTACTACTCCTTTAGGATACAAGCAAGCATTGGCTGGTGTATATGGCAATCTTAGTTTGACCGGTACAGGAGATGCAGGTTCTTCGTTCTTACAAGGAATTGATGCAGGAACAAGTCAGTTTGGAAGATGTATGTGGTATTTACAAAGTTTAACAACAGATGAAGCCGTTTGGACCTATGAAAATGATGAAGGAGTTGCTGAATTGCAAAGGAATACCTGGACAGCCGCCAATCCTATTTTACTAGGTATGTTTAGTAGAACAATGGCTGAGGTTGCACTTGCTAATGATTTTTTGAGACAATCTACACCAGAATTATTAAGTTCAAGAGGAATTAATGCTACGGCAGATGTTGCAGAAATTAATTTTTACAGAAATGAAGTACGTGTTTTAAGAGCGTTTGCTTATTATAACATCATGGATTTGTTTGGAAAAGCCCCTTTTATTACAGAAAATGACAAATTGAATTTTAAAGGGCCACAATACAACAGACAACAATTATTTACTTTTATTGAAAAAGAACTGAATGAAGTAATTCCAAATCTTAAAGCCGCAAGAACAAATGAGTATGGGAGATTAGACAAAGCGATGGCTCAAATGATTCTAGCAAAAATGTACTTGAATGCTGAGGTATATATTGGCACACCAAAATATGCGGAGTGTATGACTAAATGTACCGAGGTAATTGGTGGAGGATATTCCTTAAAAACGAATTATTTAGACAATTTTAATGCTAACAATAATACCTCTTCTGAGCTTATTTTTACCTTACAATCAGATGGTATAAAAACTCAAAATTACGGTGCTACTACTGTTATAATTAACGGTCAAGTAGGTTCTATCGAATCCAACGGTGCTGAATTTGGTGTTGGTGGTTTTGGAGGAGCGTTGCGTATGCGAAGACAATTAGTAGAGAAATTTGATGGTTCGCAATTTGATACCGATACCAGAAAAACGTATGCAGCTGGTACAAGACCAATTGATATTGCTGAACTTACTAATGCGGGACAAGGATATATTTTGCGTAAATATTCTAACAAAACTTCAGCTGGTATTGCTGGGGTAAACTCCACATTTGTAGATACTGATTTTCCATTATTTAGATTAGCCGATGCGTACTTAATGTATGCTGAGGCGCAAATGAGAAAAGATGGTGCTACCAATTCAAATACTTCTGCCAATGCTTCTGTTCAATCGTTAAATTATATTAATGCTTTAAGAGAAAGAGCAAATAATGGTTCTGCTGTTGCAAATGTTACTCAGGCTCAAGTAAACTTAAACTTTATTATTGATGAGAGAGCGAGAGAATTGCATTGGGAAGGTCACCGAAGACAAGATTTGATTCGCTTTAATAAATACGGTGGAGGCAATTACAATTGGGCTTGGAAAGGAAATGTTGCCAATGGAACTTCATTTGCATCCAATTTAAATGTTTTTCCGATACCTAGTTCATCTATTTCATCCAATCCTAATTTGACGCAAAACACGGGCTATTAAATGACTGTTTCACATTAAAAATAAAAAAACATGAAAAATATTAATAAATTATTAGTTGCTTTTTTGAGCATAGCAGCTATTTCTTGTACAGATGATATTCAAGATACCAATAGAGAAGCTGTAGCTGGGGTAAAAGCACCTGTATTATTATCACCAACAGGAGATTTTAATATCGTACTTTCTAAAGCAACAGAAAAAGATGTTGCAACCACTTTTGTATGGGACGATGCTGCTTATGCGGGAACGCCTACTGTTGTAAATTATACAATAGAAATTGCAAAAGCAGGAACTAAATTTGCAGCGCCAATTGTTGTTACTACCACTACAAGTCGTTTTAAGGCAATTACCGTTGGAGAATTAAATTCAGCATTAGTGAATGGTGGCTTTGTTGAAAAACAAGAAAACTTAGTAGATATTCGTGTAAAATCATCTATAGGAGCTACCAGCAGTGTAGCACAGTTTTCTAATTTCTTTACTATTAAAGTTACTTCGTACCGAACACCATTAGCAAGTTCATTATGGCTTGTAGGCGCAGCTACTCCTGGAGGATGGTCATGGGATGATGATGCAGAAACCGAGTTGCCATTAGTAATAGGCCAAACCAATGTATATCAAGTGGCAGTAATGTTAAATGGTGGAGAAGCTTTTAGAATTTTTCTAGGCAATAATTTCACAAGTAACGGAAACTGGGATGCGAGTCGCAGTTACGCATTTTACGCTAACGCAGGTTATACCATTACTCCTGAATTAGTAAATGCTAATGATGGTGATTTTAATTTTAAATATACAGGACCAACAGGAATGAGAGTCCTAAAAATTGATAACGCTGCCAAAACGATAACGTTAGAATAATTTTTTAATGTATCCAAAACAAGACTATTATTCGAGAATGCATTAAAAAAGTCTTTTGAGATATAAATTGTTAGTTAAAAGGAGTAGAAAACGAAGTTTTTCTACTCCTTTTTTTGTTTAAGTGTAATTATGAGATTTTATAAAAGCTAGCGCAATAATAATAACAACAAGCGATTCAGTTCAGTGAAAATTCAATTTGAAAACAATTCACAGCGTTTCAGATGTCGATGTAATAGAACTCTGGTAATATGATATGTCTATTAAATATTTTTTAGTTAAGAATCCAGAGTATGAACTTATCAATTTCAGTTCGTTGATAAAATAGCTTTTTAAGAAACTGGATATTACAAGGAAAAAGCAAAGAATAGATACCAAATTCAAGCCGAAAATAGTTATTTCAAAAATGGAGATGGTTATGATAGAGGAATAACTTTCGGCACTAACAATCTGAAATAAAATAGTTTACAGTAAATTTAAAAAGAATAATCCAATTAAGTATATAAAGATAATCGAAGTTTTTAATGAATAAAAAGAAATGGTTCAAATGAAAAGTAGATCAAAAAAAGCTTATAAAAATAAATCGCTTATAACGAATCTTTAAAATTCAGTTATAAGCGATTTTTATTATTTAAGGGTAATATTGCTCAAAATAGGCGATATGTTTCAGTGAACTCCTTTATTTGGAATACTTTTGAACAACAATTAAAAAGCAAAAATTAAATTTTTCCTTCTTTAATTTCATCTACAATTTCAGGATTTAATAAGGTAGATGTATCTCCAAAATTAGAATAATCACCTTCGGCAATTTTGCGTAAAATTCTACGCATGATTTTTCCAGAACGTGTTTTTGGTAAACCAGACACAAACTGTATTTTATCGAGTTTGGCAATTGGTCCGATATGATTTGAGATTTGTTGATTAATTTCTTTAATCAAGTTTTCTCTGTCGCGATATTCTCCGGTTTCTTTCAAAATTACAAAACCATATAACGCATTCCCTTTTACGTCATGAGGAAAACCTACAATGGCAGATTCAGCAACGGCTGGATGCTCATTAATTGAATCTTCAATAGGTGCTGTGCCAAGATTGTGTCCTGAAACGATAACCACATCGTCTACACGGCCTGTAATTCTATAGTATCCCACTTCATCACGTAAAGCTCCATCGCCAGTAAAATATTTACCTGGAAAAGCAGAAAAGTAAGTTTCTTTATAGCGTTGGTGATCCCCCCAAATAGTTCTTGCAATTCCCGGCCAAGGAAATTTTATACAAAGACTTCCCGTGACTTGATTGTCTTCAATTTCATTTCGTTTGCTATCCATTAATACGGGTTGAATTCCCGGTAATGGTAAGGAAGCATAAGTTGGTTTTGTTGGTGTTACAAAAGCTAAAGGGGATATTAGAATCCCGCCTGTTTCAGTTTGCCACCAAGTATCAACCAGCGGACATCTTTTGCCTCCTACGTGATCATTATACCAGTGCCATGCTTCTTCATTTATAGGTTCTCCAACAGAACCAATTACTTTTAATGTTTCCAATTTAAATTTTTGAACATAAGATAAGTTCTCTTTGGCTAAAGCCCTAATGGCAGTTGGAGCAGTGTAGAATTGGGTTACTTTGTGCTTTTCTATTGTTTCCCAAAAACGACTGAAATCAGGATAGGAAGGCACACCTTCGAAAATTATTGTAGTGGCTCCGTTTAATAAGGGACCGTACAAAATATAAGAATGTCCGGTAATCCAACCAATATCCGCAGTACACCAAAAGATGTCATTGTCCTCATAATTAAATACGTTTTTAAAAGTGTATGCAGCATAAACCATATAACCCGCAGTAGTATGAACCATACCTTTTGGTTTTCCTGTTGATCCTGAAGTATAAAGAATAAACAAAGGATCTTCTGCATCCATAATTTCGGCTACATTATTATCCGATGCTTGATCAAGAAGAGGCTCTAGCCATTGGTCACGACCTTCTTTCATATTAATTTCCGAATGGATTCTTTTTACCACCAACACATTTTCTACGCAAGGACTTTTTTCTAGAGCTTCATCAACGATGCTTTTTAAGTCTATTGTCTTGTTACCACGATAACCACCATCTGAAGTAATTACCATTTTGCACTCGCTATCATTAATTCTTGCCGTCACTGCCGATGCTGAAAACCCAGCAAATACAACGGAATGGATTGCTCCAATTCTAGCACAGGCCAATGTAGTAATTGCTAATTCGGGAATCATGGGCAAATAAATGCAAACACGATCTCCTTTTTTTACACCTTGATCTAATAAAACATTTGCCATTTTGCAAACCTTTTGGTGTAACTCATTATACGAAATATGAACCGCTTCTTCAGAAGGATCATTTGGTTCGAAAATAATAGCTGTTTTTTCTCCTTTTTTAGCAAGATGTCTGTCGATACAGTTTTTGGTGATGTTAACTTTAGCCTCAGTAAACCATTTTATTTCGGCTTCAGCCATATTAAAATCGACTACTTTGTCCCATTGTTGGTACCACGTAAAATTTTCGGCGGCTATCTTATCCCAAAACTTTCTTGGTTCGCGAATGGATTTTTTATATTCTTTAAAGTATTCTTCTAGATTATTTATTTTGTAACGGCTCATATTTATAGATGTTAGTTGTTTTTTATTTTAAAAAATGATTTTCAATTTCGTGAACTTTTGATTTTGTTATAATGTAACCTCTACATTTTAATAACTCCCTATTCTGAGAATTTTTTTATTGTGTTAATTCATGAACTTGCTCGACTAATTTTTTAACTGAAAAAGGTTTGGTTACATATAAGTTTGCTCCGAGTGCTAGTCCTGATTCAATATCTTTTTCTTTGTTTTTTGCCGAAAGGAAGATGACTTTGCAATGCCGCAGCCGTTCGTTCTTTTTAATGTGTTCTAATGTTGCAAAACCATCAACCATAGGCATCATTACGTCTAATATAATTACATCTGGAAGTTGATTTTTTAAAATCTCTAATGCTTCTTGTCCATCACGAGCAATAAAAACTTCAAAATTGTTTTTCTTGAACGTGTATTCAAGCGCCATTACAATATTGGGTTCGTCATCTACGATTAAAATCTTTTTCATTTTTTCTTTAACTATTTTCTGCGGTGTTATAATTGGGTAAGGTAAAAATAAAAGTTGCGCCTTCAAGAACTTCTTTTTCTGCCCAAATTCTACCTTTATGGTGTTCTATAATTTTTTTACAAATTGCTAATCCCAATCCACTTCCTATTGGTTTTTTTACATTTTGATTTCTGGACTGATAAAATTTATCAAAAATAGCCTCAAAATCTTCTTTTTTAATTCCTTTGCCATTGTTGTGAATTTTGACCTCGATGTTATCTCTATTTTCAATAATCGAAATTATTATTTTCCCGTTGGCATTTGCACTAAATTTTATAGCATTTGACACTAAATTTGTAACAACTTGAACAATCCGTTCTTCATCATAAAAAGCTTTTATTTCTGAAGAAGATTCTTCAAAAACCACTTCAATTTTTTTATTCTTGATCAATTGTTGTAATGATTCTAAAGTATTTTTTATTGTTCTAGAAATGTCATTTTTAGATAAATATATTTTTTGTTTTCCGGTTTCAAATTTCTCTAAATCTAAAATTTTGTCTATTAAACGGTTCAATCGATCTGATTCGGAAATAATATTTTGTAAAAACTGTTTGCGCAACTCATCTGGTATATCCTCGTCATCATGAAGGATTTCGCTAGCCGCGCGAATAGCCGTAATTGGTGTTCTTAATTCATGTGTAACCGTATCTAGAAATTCATCTTTTTGAATGTCTTTGTTTACGAGTTCTAAATTGGCATTCTTTAACTGTACCGATATTTTTTTTAGTTCATTAGAAGTATCTGTCAGTTTTTTGTTGATGATGAGGTTTTCTTTAGATTCTTCTAAAATTCGCAAGACCTCCGGCAAACTGATCTTATCTTCCTTGATAACACTAGATATTAATATTTTTGCGGAAGCTGTACCAATATGGCCGGTTAATAGATTCTCTGCAAATTTTATAAATCGCGCATCGGCTGTCGTGATATCTTTGTCTACATTGTATTTTAAATTAAAAATAGTAAGAGCTCTCTTTGTTCTGTCTTCTCCTAAAAAACGTTGTAATACTTTTTGAATGTCACTAATGTAAGCGGTACCTTTCCAAATAAAAGCATTTTCATGATTGGTAATATATTTGTCAATATCTACAAACATTTCCGCATAATTGCGTTCTCTGTAATTTCCGCTAAAACTTACGGAAATTGCCATATAACTAAATGTATTAATAAGTAAGCTCCAGAAAAAAGCATGTGGAATTGGTTCCAGATAATCCAATCCGAAAAGCTGAAAAGGTTTTAATAGTGTAATTCCCCAAGGTCCTTCTTGAATAAACATACTTGTTGATTTTGTAAGACCAATAGCAAAAGGAATTAGTAACGTGTAAAAGCATACTGAAAAACCCAAAATAATCCCAGTGATCGTTCCCTTTTTTGAACCTCTTCGCCAAAAGAGCGCGCCGAAAAAGGAAGGTGCTAGTTGTGCAATTATTACGAAAGCGACCAATCCTACAGAAAATAGAGAATAATCTAAAATGAAAATTCTATAAATAGCGTAGGATAAAATGATAAGAGAAAATATACCAATTTTGCGACTGTTAACGATACGTCTGTTGTTTTTTTTCTGCGATGCATTTTCCAGAGATCCAATAAATCCATACGGAATTAGTAAATTATTACTAAGCATAGTAGACAGAGAAATACAAGAAACAATAATCATTGATATTGCTGCCGAAAATCCACCCAGAAATACTAAAACTGTCAAGGTGTTGTTGTCAAATAATTGCGGAATCAATAAAGAATAAGTGTCTGAATTATGGCCTTTTCCTTCAAAAAGGATGTTGCCGCCCCAAGCAATTGGAAAAACAAATATATTAAAAAGCAGTAAGTATAAAGGAAAAAGCCAAATAGCAGTTCTAATATGATTTTCTTTATTGTTTTCTACAATTGCTGTATGAAATTGTCTAGGTAATAAAAAAATAGCAAACATGGATAATATACATAAAAAGAACCAATTAATACCGTTGCTAATCCCACCAATTGTATTTTTTTTGTCGAAATCTTTGAGTAAAGCTGCTTTTTGATAAATATCATCAAAACCATCAAAAACAAAATAAGTTACATAGATTCCTATAATCAAAAAGAAAATTAATTTTAATATAGATTCTAAAGCAACTGCAGTAACAATACCGCGTCTTTTTTCTGAAGCATCTACGTATTTTGTACCGTAATAGGAAGCGAAAAGTGCCAAAGCCAAGCAAACATAAGTAGTAGTATCTGTAAAAATATTAGCACTAGATTCTGTTTTTGTAACAATATGAAAAGTATCTGAAATAGATTTTAATTGTAATGCGATATAAGGTACAATACCAAAAATGCATACCATAGTGACTAAGGCTCCAAGAAATCTGCTGTTTCCATAACGTAAGGAAATAAAATCTGCGATACTAGAGATTTTATTCACCCTCGAAATTCTAATAATTTTCTTGAGAATAATCATCCATGTCGGAATAATTAATATAGGGCCTAAATAAATCGTTAGGTAATTTAAACCGGATTCTGCAGCAACGCCAATACTCCCATAATACGTCCAGGCGGTACAATAAACTGCCAATGAAAAGGAATATACATAGGCATTATTAGTCCATTTAGAATGACTTCTTTTTTCAGACCAATGGGCAATGAAAAAAAGAATAGCTAAATAAATAACCAATATTAGTAAAAGCCCTATGCTATTCATAATATCTTTTTATAATGAAGTACGAAATAGCAACTGAAAACAACCATGCCGAAAAAATATAGATGTAGATTATTGGAAAACCAAAAATTGGTTTGGAGCTATCAAATAATAGCAAAAGAGGCAGATTCAATACTAATAACAATAGCATTGATAGAATTACTAACTTTTGTTCATGTCTCTTTTTCATAGTAAGATACCGCTTGTTGTGAGCAGAATAGCTAATATAATGGGTGTTGTATTTGTATTATTGATACAAAAACTGAAAAACTGTTTGTACTAGATAAAAGTAACTAAAACCATTGTCTCTTTATAATTAGTCATACTAAAACACAATTAATTTTATAATGTTAAAATTTTATCATTTTGGTACAACAGCTTTATATTAAATAACAAACAATCACTGTAAATAAATACAGGGACTGTTTGTTAAAGTAGTGTTTTTTTAATTCTTTTTTTCGTCGTAATCTCCCATTAAGGCATAGTATCCAAAAGTTCCTAAGCCCAAAACAATAAGAGGTGTGAGCACGAAAAGGATAATAATTCCAAAAACTAAATCCTCTTGTTTTCCGGATACAAATTTTGGTAATCCAAAAGTAAAGATGCAAAAATAAGCTGCGGCAACCGCTAATGCAATCCAAACTAATCCTAAAATTCTTTTTATTTGATTCATAGCTATATTTTTATACGTGAGCGTTTTTATCTTTATTTTTTATGTAAACCATTCCAACTACAAAACTGACAGCAGCAATAACAATTGGATACCAAAGTCCTTCTAAATAAAACTCTGGATGACCAAGATCTTTTGCATTGGTAACAAAATACGTTGAAATAGCCGGAAGTAAGCCTCCAAAAATTCCGTTACCTACGTGATAGGGCAATGACATAGAGGTATATCTAATTTTAACGGGAAACATTTCAACTAAAAATGCTGCAATTGGACCATAAACCATGGTTACGAAAATGACTTGTATAAACACAAGGAATACTAAAGACCATTCGTCACTGGAATTAATTTTCACAGTTGTTTTGGTATCTCCTTTTGGTTTTCCATCAATTATAATAGGAGTGCCGTTTTCTAAATGTACGGTTTTTATCTCTTGAAAAGTTGTTCCATCGGTGTACTCTTTGTGAGTAGTATAAATAGAGTCCATGGTTTGTTTTTTGGTCTCTTTTAATTCAGCAAGGAGCGTCGTTTTTGCAACTATTTCTGTTTTGTTTTTAACAGAGGTGGTTTCGTACATTTGTTTGTAAATAGGTCTGTACAGTAAAATTGCTAATAACATACCACCCATCATAATGTATTTTCGACCCACTTTATCACTAAACCAACCAAAGAAAACGAAAAACGGTGTTCCTAGAATCAAAGCAATTCCGAGTAAAGTATCTACTTGAGAAGAATCGATCGCCATTACGGTTTTCATGAAACTCATCGCGTAAAATTGTCCTGTATACCAAACGACACCTTGTCCCATAGTAGCTCCAAATAAAGCTAGTAAGACAAATTTTAAATTATAACGATTACCGAAACTCTCTTTTAATGGATTTGTACTTGTTTTTCCTTCACTTTTTGCTTTTGCAAAAACGGGAGATTCATCCATGTTTTTTCGAATCAAATAAGAAACGCCAACCATAATGATAGATACCCAAAACGGAACTCTCCATCCCCATTCATCAAATTGTTCTGGGGTAAGAATATTTCGTGTAGCTAGAATTACCATCAATGAAATGAATAAACCAACCGTTGCAGTAGTCTGAATCCAAGAAGTCCAATAACCTCTTTGTCCCACTGGTGCGTGTTCTGCTACATAAGTGGCTGCTCCACCGTATTCGCCTCCTAAGGCAAGACCTTGTAACAATCGAAGAATTAAAACGAGTAAGGGAGCCATAAACCCTATGGTTTCGTAACTCGGAATACAACCAATTAGGAAAGTGGCGCCACCCATTAAAAGTAAGGTAACCATAAAGGTGTACTTTCTTCCAATTAAATCACCTAGTCTCCCAAAGAACAGAGCTCCAAAAGGACGAACAACAAATCCAGCAGCAAAAGTTGCTAAAGTAGATAAGAAAGCTGCCGTTGGATTGTCTGATGGGAAGAATTTTGTTGAAATCACAACAGCTAAACTCCCAAAGATGTAGAAGTCGTACCATTCGATCATTGTGCCCATTGAGGAGGCGGAAATTACTTTCCAAATTCCTTTTGTTGATTTCTCTTTCATATTTTTTGGTTTTTTGTTAGTTTGGTTTTTTAAAATGAATAAGCGCAAGAAATCATGGTTCTAAAATTTCCTACTGCTGTTTTATTAGCTCCTGCGGTTGCATTTGATTTATTTAAATCGCCCCAAGTTGCATCGGTGTATTCTAACTCAGGAGTAACTCTAAATTTGTTTTTCTTAAAGTCAACTCTTCCAGAAGCTCTCCATACATTATCTACTATTCTATTTCCGCTACTACCTCGAACATAATTCACGAAAGTAGCGGTAGTATTATCGTCTTTCGATCCATTATTTTTGGTATAACCAAAGAATAATCCTGGAGCAATAGCTTTTCCATTGCTGGCAAGATCAATCCAAACAGCAGTTGTTTTTGTAGGATTATAAGTCTCAACTTGACCAGCAATTGTTTTACCAGTATAACCACCAAGCATTACTAAGCTGTTTAGATTGCCACCAGAAATTCCGTAAGCTTTTATCGAAAATTTTTCATTAGAATATTTTCCGTATCCAAAAAATGAAGTGCTATTTGCTTTTTCAGTGGTAACTAAATTATTGGAAACTGTAAGTGGTTGTAAGGACTTATATTCGATTCCTAAACCCAGAATCGAGTTGTTCCCTTTGTATTGAATTTGACCATTAAGTGAGGGTAATGTACTGTTTATAGATGCGGAATTTTGTGTTCCAGGTCCTGGAACTGTAAATTCTCTTTCTTTGTATGCAGTAAATGTTACTGAAAATTCAGTAGTTAACATTTGTTTTATTTTAGCTTGTGTTGCCCAGCCAAAAGGATTAAAAAGAATACCTGTGTTAAAGTTTGCCACGCCAGGAAAAACTTCAGGAATAAATTGCGGATACCAAGTTTGTCCTATTGTAACAGCTGTTTTAGACCATTCGAGATTTATGTAAGCATGTCTTAATCTCAATAACCCAATGGTGCCACCTTCAACATTTCCGTAGAAATCGCCTTCAATCACAGAGGACGTTTTTGCGCCCCAAACATTCGGTCCTTTTGCTTTTACTCCTAATCTTGATGTAATGGATAGAAAATTAGATTGTGGAGCATCATTAATATCTTTACCATTAGCGTCTAAAATTACATCTAACGGATATAGATTTAACTGGCCTTCTCTAGTAAAAGCGGACTTTCGACTGTCCCAAATAAAGTCAGTTCTAGCAAAACCGTACAAACTAATGTCCCATTCTTTCTCAGTATTTGTTTGTGTAGGTAATGGTGTTGGAGTTTGTGAATAACCTTGAAAGTAAGCTATTCCGACAAAAAATAATAAACATGCTTTTTTCATAATAACTAGTTGGTTTGGTTTTATCAAAGTGGTTAGTTTCAACGGTGCCAAATTCAATTATTTTATTCTAGAAAAAAATTATGATATATTTTTATGTAAACTACTATAGTTAATCCTTGAAACGCTCCCATTTTATAAGCATAAATTTATCACCAAGTTCTGTGATTATCATACCTGCACCAGAAAGTAATTCTTTGTTTTTTATAAATTCTATTAATTCTAAATGATTAATAATCTTATAAGTAGGGTGATAGTTGCCATGAGAAGGTTTTTTTATATTATAGGACTTTACCCAGTTGCTAACGGTTACATGTGAAACCCCGATGATTCGCTCTATTTCACGAAAACTGAGCCCTTCTAAATAAAGTTGTAATGCTTTAGTGACATAGTAATCATCGATCTTTTTTCCTATTTTATTTACGGTAAAAAAATAATTACATTTTTTGCATAAGTACCTTTGTTTGCTGTTTATTACACCACTTTTGATGATGTGATTGCTTTGGCATTTTGGACAGGTTAAAATCTCCATGTATATAAATTTTGCATAAATATAGTAATTTTGCAATTATATTATAAAAACGCATTCATTTAAAACTTTTTAAATTTATCAAAACTTAATAATGATTACATTAATGTACTGTTTCTAACTGCTTATTAATGTGGTTATGTTGATTGCCATAATTCAACTGTAAAAAAAAACATCTTACTTATATTGTATTGATAATCAGTTGTTTTGTGTTTTGTTTGATTTTTTATGGTATATTTGATAAGCGTTTTTATTCTTCTTTTTTAATAAATCAGATGGATTATTGCGTCAATAGTTTATGAACAATTAAAAATAAAGGATATGAAAAATTTGAATGTTATTTGGATGATGGCAGTAGTTTTTGTGATGAGTACTGCATCTGTGTTAGGACAGTCAGAAGCTAAAAAAAATAAAATTATTGCTGACAGCAAGATGGCAAAAGCTGAATTTATTAAAGCCGATGCTCTTATGAAAGATCTTTTTGAGAATGCACATGGGTATGTTATTTTTCCTAATGTTGGTAAAGGTGGCTTCGGAATAGGAGGAGCTGCAGGAAATGGTGTTGTTTATGAGAAAGGTAAAATTATAGGTATGGCAAAGCTTTCGCAATTGAGTATAGGATTTCAAGCAGGTGGACAGGCTTATAGAGAAGTGATATTTTTTGAGGCGAAAAAAGATTTATCGCGATTTGAGGAAAGTAACTTTGAGTTTTCGGCTCAAGCTTCTGCAGTGGCTGCGACAGAAGGTGCTTCGGCGAATGTTAAGTATGCAGAAGGTGTTATGGTTTTTACAGCACTAAAAGGAGGATTGATGTATGAAGCGTCAGTAGGAGGTCAAAAATTTAAGTTTAATAAATTGTAATACTTATTTTTTCAAGTTTAAAAAAACAAAAGAATCAAATTCCTAAAGATGTATAATATTTGGTTTCTGTTGACTTTCAAGTTATAATGAATCAGGAGAAGCAATAAACGTCAATTTTATAAAACAAAAAACCCGAATATTTCTATTCGGGTTTTGTGGTACCTCCAGGGATCGAACCAGGGACACATGGATTTTCAGTCCATTGCTCTACCATCTGAGCTAAGGTACCGTGCTATTGCGGGTGCAAATATAGAATCATTTTTAGTATATCCAAAACATTTTTTTAAAAAAATCAATTCGTACCTTCGCAACATCAAAGAATATATTATGGTTTTAGTTGTTGATGTGGGTAATTCTAGAATTAAAGCGGCTGTTTTTGAGGAATCTATGCTTTTAGAGCATTTTGTTTTCACGAAAATAGAGCTTCAAAAAAATATAGATTTTATTTTAAAAAAGTTTAAAAAAGTATCAGATCTCGTTGTTTCCTCAGTTGGAGATGTCGAAAAACAATCTTTTTTAGCTTACGAAAAAGTAGTCGATGTTTTTTTTATATCTCATAAAGATTCTTTTCCTTTTCAAAATAAATACAGTACACCACATACATTAGGATTAGACCGAGTGGTTCTTGCTGCTGGAGCTGTACTCCAATTTCCTAATCAGAATCGTTTGGTTATTGATGCAGGAACTTGTATCACTTATGATTTTATAGACGATCAAAATAATTATTTAGGTGGAGCAATCGCTCCTGGACTAAGATTAAGGTATGAATCACTGCATAATTACACTGCAAAATTGCCTTTATTGTCCTTAGAAGCGCCCAAAAATCTTATTGGAAACTCTACTTCAGAATCCATTCATTCTGGTATTGTTAATGGATTAGTTTACGAGATTGACGGATTCATAGCAGATTATAGATCGCGATATTTAAATTTTATAATAATTTTAACGGGTGGAGACACAGATTTTTTGGCTAAACGATTAAAAAATACCATATTTGCCAATTCAAATTTTCTATTAGAGAGTTTGAACCAAACTTTTCAATATAAAATCAAAAAATGATTAAAAAAATTATAGTAAGCGCTTGTTTGCTTTTATCATTAGTTTCTTTTGCTCAAGAAGGAACTGCTTCTCCATATTCATTTTACGGTATAGGTGATGTAAGGTTCAAAGGAACCCATGAAACCCGTTCTATGGGAGGTATAGCCATTGAGCAAGATAGTATTCACATGAATTTAGAAAATCCTGCGAGTTATGCAAGTTTAAAATTGACGACTTTTACACTAGGTGGAAGTTACTCATCGACTAACTTGAAATCAAATACTAATTCTGCTAAAGCAACAAGATCAACTTTAGATTACTTAGCGGTAGGTTTGCCTTTAGGTAAATTTGGTGTAGGCTTTGGGTTAATTCCATATTCATCTGTTGGTTATAAAATTAGAACATTAGGCTCTGGAACAGAAAACAATCAAAGTTTTAATGGTAAAGGAGGTCTGAATAAAGCATTTATTGGTGCAGGATATAAGATAAATTCTGAATTTAGCGTGGGTGCCGATTTGAATTATAATTTTGGAAAAATTGAATCTAACAATTTTGAATATATCAATGATATTTCTATTGGAACACGTGAGTTAAATGAAGTTGATTTGTCTGGATTTAATTTCAATCTAGGCGCTATGTACCAGAAAAAAATTGATAAGAAACTGTCTTTTTTTAGTAGCTTAAATTATACGATTGAAAGTGATTTAAAATCTAAAAACTCCAGAAATATTGCTACAGCTTTATATAATTCTAATTTTGATTTGCAAATTGTTGATGTTTTAGAAAATGTAAAGACAAATGAGAATCTAAAAGTGCCAAGTAAATATGCATTTGCTGCAGGTATTGGTGAAGCTAGAAAGTGGTTGTTAGGTGTTGGATATACTTTTCAAGGAGCAAGCTCTATGAGTAGTTATTATAACTCAGCTGTTAATGTGACTCATGAAAAGCACTCAAAATATAGTCTAGGAGGATATTATGTTCCTAGTTATAATGCATTTTCAAGCTATGCAAAAAGAATTACTTACAGAGGTGGATTTAGATATGAAAAAACCGGTTTGATTATTAATTCTGAGCCAATAAATGATATGGCATTAACATTAGGATTAGGTTTGCCCTTGTCAGGAACATTTTCTAATGTAAATGTTGGTTTTGAAATTGGTAAAAAAGGTACCACTACAGCAAATTTAGTTCAAGAAAATTATGCCAATGTAAGTGTGAGTTTTTCACTTAATGAGCAATGGTTTGTTAAACGAAAATTCAACTAAAATTACCATTCATAAATTTATTGCTAAGTTTAGCGTATGACTTTATTTAATACAAAAAATACAATAAAGATTGTCACAGCTTTTGCTGTGACTCTGTTTTTTGGATGCGAAAGTAATTTTAAAGAAATACAAAAAATTAACTTTTCCGAGTTTGTTCCAAGCAGTGATGCTGATATGGTTAATTTAAAATATACCGACTCAGGCCGTATTACTGCAATTTTGGTTAGTTCTAAGATGCTTGATTACGCAAGTGTTAATTTCCCTTTTACAGAATTTCCAAAAGGAATAGATGTTACTTTGTATGATAAGAAGGCAAAAAAAACCTTTATTAGGTCTAATTATGCAATTTCATATAAAGGATCTAGTATTATTGATTTGCAAGGAAAAGTAAAAATATATACCGAAGATGGTCAAATATTAGAGACGGAACAGCTTTATTTTGATCAAAAAAACGAATGGTTCTTTACAGAGCGTAGATTTAAGTTTACCGATCCAAAAGGAGTTTCAAACGGCCAAGGAATAGATTTTAGTAAAGATTTTAAAGTCATTAATTCTCAAAAAATTACTGGCGAAGTAGAAACCAATGAATAATTAATAATACCATGAATTACCTAAAATTAACACAATACGTTTATCTGCTTTTTGCTGCTTATTTCATCTATGATGGAGTTACTAAACTGATAGACCCACAAACAGGAACTCCTTGGTTGAGTTTTATAATTGCCGCTTTGGCTATTTTTATGTTCTTTTTTAGAAGAAAATATGCTAAAAAATTTGAAGATAGAAATAACAACTCTAAATAGTGGAGATTAGTATTATCATATTGTGTATAATACTAAGTGCTTTTTTTTCAGGAATGGAGATTGCCTTTGTCTCGTCGAATAAAATATATCTTGAAATTGAAAAAAAACAAGATAATTTTCTTTCTAAAATACTGACTAAACTTACTGAAAAGCCTACAAATTTCATTGTTGCCATGTTAATAGGGAATACTATTGCAATGGTTGTTTACGGTTTTTTTATGGGCGAATTGCTTACGCATTGGCTACTGTCTTTTTCAAATCCGCTTTCGGTTAGTTTGGCTTTAATAATAAGAATTGTTGTTTCTACAATGATAATTCTTGTTACGGCAGAGTTTCTTCCTAAAGTTTTCTTCCAGATTTATGCCAATTCATTAATTAAATTTCTTGCGATTCCGGCTTATGTTTTTTACAAGATTTTTTATTTTATTTCAGCATTTTTTATAGGAATTTCAGATTTTATATTGAGAAAATTCTTTAAAACAGAGGGTGATATCACGCCTCTTTTTTTTAGTAAATTAGAACTTGGAGATTACATTACAGAGCAAATGAGCACTGTAGAAGACAATGAATTAGTAGATTCAGAGATATTAATGTTTCAAAATGCATTAGAGTTTTCTGGTGTAAAAGCTAGAGATGTAATGACTCCTAGGATTGAAATTGTAGCTGTAGATTTATTTGATTCGATAGAAGATTTAAGAGAATTGTTTATCGAAACTGGATATTCTAAAATTGTGGTTTATCAAAAATCTTTTGATGAAATTATTGGTTACGTGCATTCTTTTGATATGTTTAAAAAACCCAATAATATTGAAGAAATTGTTATTTCTGTAGAGTTTGTTCCAGAAACCATATTTATAAAAGACGCCATGAATCTGCTGACTAAAAAGCGAAAAAGTGTTGCTGTAGTTTTAGATGAATACGGCGGTACTTCAGGGATTATTACTATCGAAGATATTGTAGAAGAACTTTTTGGCGAAATAGAAGATGAGCACGATTCGGAGGAAGAGTTGATAGAAAACCTACTCGATGATGGTAGTTTTCAGTTTTCAGCTCGATTAGATGTTGAGTATCTTAATGAAAAATATAAACTTAATATTCCAGAGGAAGACTCCTATGGTACGCTTGGCGGATTTATTGTCAATTTTACTAAAGAAATTCCACAAAAAGGTGCTATTATTACCGTAGGAAGCTATCATTTTGTAATACAAGAGGCTACAAACAAGAAAATAGAATTGGTTAAAATGAGCGTGCAAGAGTGATTTTTATTGTGAAAGTAAAAATTCTTGCAAAATAAAACGCTACTAGTATTATTATTAACTAGATAATTGTATTTTCGCAAACTGAATATAAAAATTAACAACAATAAAATGGCAGTTTTACAAAAAATTAGACAACGTTCACTTCTTCTGATACTTGTTATCGGGTTTTGTTTATTAGCATTTATCATAGGTGATATATTCAACAGCGGTGGTTTCAACAGCACATCAAAAGATGTAGGAAGCATTGATGGAAAAGATATCTCATTTGAAGACTTTAGAGTTAAAGTAAGTAATGTTGAGAAAAGTGGGCAAGGAATTACTTCAACTGAAGCAGCAAACAGAGTTTGGGAGCAAGAAGTTTCTATCGCTTTGTTGTCTTCAGAGTTTGAAAAATTAGGATTGAGAGTAGGTGAAAAACACTTATTGGAAGTTTTAAAAGCAGATCAAAATATTGGTGGAAATCCATTGTTTATGAATGCAGCTGGTGTATTTGATGTTGCTAAATTTAAAGAGTACTTCAAGTCTAATCCGGAGCAAGCTCAATTTTTGAAAGACAGAGAAAAAGACGCTGAACTTAATGCGAAATATCAAATGTATAACACAATGATAAAAGCAGCAGTTTATACAACTGAGAGTGAAGGTAAGATGAAATACGAAATGGAAGCAAACAAAGTTAACTTTGCTTACGTTGCCGGTTTATATTCAACAATTAAAGATAGTGATGTAAAAGTTACTGATTCTGAAATTGTAGATTACATGAAGAAAAATGAAAAAAAATTCAAAGCAGACGAATCTCGTGAAGTAGAATACGTTTTAATTGAAGATAAACCATCTCCAGCAGATGAGGCAGAAATAAAATCTAAAATTAGTGCATTATTAACTGGAAGTGTGGTATACAACCAAGCAACAGGGAAAAATGATACTGTAGCAGGATTTAGAACTACAAAAAATGTGATTGACTTTGTGAATTCAAATTCTGATATTCCTTATGATTCAACTTACATTGCTAAAAAAGATTTACCAGCTATTGATGCTGATAAATTATTTAACCTTGCTCCAGGTACTGTTTATGGTCCTTATATTTTTGGTCAGTACTATTGTATTTCTAGATCAATGGGTATGAAAAATGGGGTTAATGCTAAAGCAAGTCATATTTTAATTAGTTATGAAGGAACTCAAGTTCCAAATAAAAAAGAAAAAAGAACTAAAGCAGAAGCAAAAGCAAAAGCAGAAAGTATTTTAGCTCAAGTAACTGCAAATCCGGATAGTTTCTTAATGTTAGCATTTACCGCTTCTGATGATTCTTCTTCTCAACAAGGTGGTGATTTAGGTTATTTTGGTCCAAACCAAATGGTTAAGCCTTTTAATGATTTTGTTTTTAATAACGGAATTGGTAAAGTAGGTTTAGTTGAAACAGATTTTGGTTTTCATATTATTAAAATAACAGACAAGCAAGACGGAATTCGTTTGGCAACTGTAGCTCAAAAAATTCAAGCTTCAGAAGGAACTTCTGATAAAATGTTTACACAAGCAACCAAATTTGAAATGGAAGCTGCTGATAAAGATTTTAGCAAAGCCGCTAAAGAAATGGGTCTTACTGTTGCTCCAGCAGTTTCTGTAAAAGGAATGGATGAGAATTTTGGTTCATTAGGAAAACAAAGAAACATCGTAAGATGGGCTTTTGAAAATGATGTAAAACAAGGTTCTGTAAAAAGATTTGAAGTAGCCAATGTAGGACACGTTATTGCTAAAGTTAAAAGTATTGATAAATCTGGTTTAGTAGCAGTTTCGGTTGCGAGACCTTACGTAGAGCAAATACTTAAAAACAAGAAAAAAGCAGAACTAATCAAAGCTAAAATGACTGGTTCTTCTCTTGAAGCAATTGCTAAGGCAGTTGGTGGTTCAGTGCAACAAGCAACTGATCTTACTATGGAAAATGCAATGTTGCCAAATGTTGGACCTGAGCCAAAAGTAGTTGGGAATGCATTTGCATTAGCAGCAAATAAATTATCGGCTCCAATTGAAGGAAATACTGGTGTTTATGTTGTGAAAAACACAAGTACAGTTAAAGCTCCAGCGTTGAAAGATTATAAGACATACGTTGCAAAAATAGAAGCTCAAAATGGTGCTGAAGTAAATAGAGTAATTCCTGCATTAAAAGGAAACGCTAAAATTAAAGATAACAGACAACAGTTTAATTACTAGTTTATATCTTATAGGTTAAAAAAAAACCGATACATTTTAAATGTATCGGTTTTTTTTGTGCTATAATTTTGATCTAATTAGTGAATATGCATAATAAGCTGACACTTCTATCAATAAAAAAATGAATTATTTAGAAATCTCTTTTGTGTTTTATTGGTCAGGATTGAATTGTATCTGCAAACTTCCTCCTTTCTATTGATGGCCTTACATAATTATAAACGCTGTAATTTGTGTTTGCTACTGAAAAGAGTATACTTCATAAAAGTTAGTTTAATATCATTTCAGCATAAGGGATAACAGTTGTATATCCTTTTTCAACAAAATAGTCTGTTGGGTTTTCAGTGCTAATTACCATTACAAAATCGCCTCCCCAAGCACCAAGACTCTTTATAGTTCCAGTAAAATCAGGAAATGAAGCTTCTTTTACTGTTTGCATTTCAAGAATTAAACTCATATCTATTTCATGCTTCTGAATTGCTTTTGCAAACGATTCAACGGTTTCTGCTTGTAAAACCTGAATTGTTATTTGATCATTTGTAGCAATTATTTTCTCTAAATTATTTTTTCTGTTCTTATTGTAACCGGCAATTGCAATTTTGCTACTTTGTTTTTTATTGAGATATACAAAATAAATGTTTGGTATAAAATCGGGAGAAAAAGAAACTTGTTCTATAATTGGTTTTCCATTTTCTAAATGGTATAAAATAGGAGTATTGTTTTGTGCGCAGGCAATGTCATAACCACTTCCTCCAAAGCTATTTTGAAGTAGCTTAAAGGCATCAATTTGTAACCACTGTGCAATGTTGTTTATAAGTGTAGATGATGTTCCTAAGCCCCAGCTTTTTGAAAAACTAAGCTCTGTGGTAATTTTGAATCCCTTAGAAGGATCCATGAAAGTTGGGTTTAGTAAGAACGCTTCTTTTAGGATGATAGTCAAAGTAGTTTTTACAGATTCTTCTTCAAGATCAATTTCGTTTATTAAGTCATTATAAGTAATAGTGTCTTCAAACCAAATACTTCCATCAGCATCATAACTCTTCCAATGAAATTCTTGCTTATTTCCTTCTTCAATAATTAAATTTTGACCAAATTTGGTAGGAAGTGCAAATCCTTTAGCGCCATCAAGAACGAGATATTCTCCCGTGATTAAAAGTTTTCCGTTACTGTAGAATGTTTTTTTCATTTATGCTGAATTTATTTCAGTATTTTTTAGCTCTTTGATGGTCTCAATCTGTCAAAGATCTGTTTGTTATTTTCTTATCTCTTCAATAAATGTTACTACTGCACTGTGAGTAACGGTATTTTTTTTGAAATGCTTCTGAATTAAAATGCGTTCTTCATCACTAGCCTCAAACTGATTGATGATGTTGTTTAAATGCATTTTCATGTGTCCTTCCTGAATCCCTGTGGTGGTTAAGGAACGTAACGCAGCAAAATTTTGCGCTAATCCAGCTACGGCTACAAATTGCATTAATTCTTTTGCCGAAGGTTTTTCTAGCATTTCTAAAGATAATTTTACTAATGGGTGCAAAGAAGTCAATCCGCCAACGGTACCTAAAGCTAAAGGAATTTCTAGCCAAAAAGTAAAAATTCCATTTTCTATTTTTGCATGAGAAAGACTCGAGTATTTTCCGTTTTTAGATGCATAAGCATGAATTCCAGCTTCTACAGCTCTAAAATCGTTGCCTGTTGCAAGTACTACAGCATCAACTCCGTTCATAATTCCTTTGTTGTGCGTTACAGCACGATACGGTTCAACTTCCGCAATCTGAACAGCTTGAATAAATTTATGAGCAAATTCCTCAGGATTTGGAATGTGTTTCTCTTCTAATTCAGATACGGGACACGAAACTTCAGCTCTCACAAGGCAATTAGGAACATAATTGGAAAGTATGCTCATAACTACTTCGATTTCTTTCTCCGATTGAGTAAATAGATCGTAATTATGCGCTTCTTCTTTTAATGTCTTTGCAAATTGTTCTAAACAAGAATTGATAAAATTAGCTCCCATGCTGTCTTTGGTCTCAAAAGTGGCATGTAGCTGAAAGTAATTAGGCAGTAAATCAGTTTTGTCATTTAGAACTATATCTAAAATTCCACCACCTCTTTTTTGCATATTAACAGTTATGGATTCTGCTTGTTTGAAAAATTTATTCTTAGTTTGAGCAAAAAATGAATTTAATTTAGAAACATCTCCAGTATAGATAAAGTGAACTTGGCCTATTTTTTCAGTGTTTATAACAGTCGTTTTAAATCCGCCACGAGTAGACCAGAATTTAGCTGCTTTAGAAGCAGCAGCTACAACTGAACTTTCCTCAATTGCCATCGGAATAGTGCTATATTTTCCGTTAATTAGAAAATTTGGAGCAACTCCCAATGGTATATAAAAATTTGTAATGGTGTTTTCGATGAATTCATCATGCAACTGCTGTATTTTTTCGTCAGAATTCCAGTAGTTTTTCAGTAAGGCAATAGCTTCTGTAGGGGTCGAAAAATATTCATTTGCAATCCATTTTATTTTTTCTTCTTTGGATAATTTAGAAAATCCACTAATAGCCTTATTCATTCTCAATTGATTATGGTATAATTAACCGCAAATATACGGTTTTAGCGGTTTTGTTTGCAACCAATTTATCTAGACTGCAAATTTGTCAATAATATTAATTTTTACATTTAACATAAAAAACAACTGTTAATTGTAATTTTTTCACTAAAATTGACGGTTTTTATCTTTAAATATATACTATGTACTCAAAAAGAATTATAGCTTTATTTTTATTTGTCTGTTTTACCGTTGTAGGGCAACAAAAAATCACGATAAATGAGATTTACAATGGCACATTCCGCACCAAAGGGATGGATGAATTACAATCCTTAAAAAATACAAACCAATATACCGTTCTTAATGTAGATAGACAATCTCGCAGTATGAGTATTGATTTATATGATTTTGAAACTTTAAAAAAAGTATCAACCTTAATTGATACAAAATCATTTGCTGCCTTAGCAAATGGTATTGATAGTTACACCTTTGATGCTTCAGAAAAAATGATATTATTAGCTTGTAATAGCAATCAAATTTTTCGCCATTCCTTCACAGCAGATTATTATGTGTACAACATTGACACAAAAGAACTTAAAAAACCATTTGACTTTAAAGTTCAAGAGCCTACCTTTTCGCCTGACGGAAAAAAAATAGCGTATGCTAAAGACAATAATCTTTACGTATATGATGTAGCTTCTAATACATCTACTGCAATTACTTCTGATGGTATTAAAAACAGTATCATCAATGGTATTACGGATTGGGTTTACGAAGAAGAATTTGCTTTTGTAAGAGCATTTGATTGGAGTGCCGACAGTAAAAAATTAGCTTATATTCGTTTTGACGAAAGTAAAGTACCAGAATTTTCTATGTCAATGTTTGGAAAAGATTTATACCCAACAATTGATACTTTTAAATATCCAAAAGCAGGAGAAAAAAATTCAGAAGTTTCTTTGCATATTTATGATGTCAACTCCAATGTTGTAAAAAACATCAATTTAGGTAATTATACTGATTTCTATATCGCTAGAATGAAATGGACTAATGATGCTAATACCTTATCTGCTCAGGTATTAAATCGTCATCAAAATAATTTGGATTTAGTGTTTGTAAATGGAGATACAGGAATTGCAAAAGTGGTTTTGAACGAAAAAGACAAAGCGTATGTTGATGTAACGGATAATTTAACGTTTCTAAAAGACAATAGTTTTATTTGGACATCAGAGAAAGATGGTTTCAATCATATTTATTTATATGATAAAAATGGAAAGTTAAAAAATCAAGTGACTAAGGGAAAATGGGACGTTACCGAATATTATGGATTAGATGAAAAAACAAATACTGTATTCTATCAATCTGTTGAAAATGGTTCTATCAATAGAGATGTTTATAGAATAAGTCTTGATGGTAAAAATAAATTGCGTTTGTCTAAAGAAATTGGAACTACGAAAGCGACTTTTAGTCCTAATTTTCAATTCTATATTAGTACATTTTCTAGCGCATCTCAGCCAACAAAATATAGTTTGAACGAATCAAAATTAGGTAAAGAAATCAAAGTTATTCAAAATAATGATGCTCTTAGCGAAAAATTGAAAGCATACGATTTACCAGCTAAAGAATTTTTTGTTTTAAAAACGGATAAAGGAAATGAATTGAACGCTTGGATTATCAAACCAAAAGATTTTGATGCTTCAAAAAAATATCCAGTATTTATGTTTCAGTATTCAGGTCCTGGATCACAACAAGTAGCTAATAGTTGGATTAATTCTAATGATTATTGGTTTATGATGTTGGCACAACAAGGGTACATTGTAGCTTGCGTAGACGGAAGAGGAACTGGATTTAAAGGTGCCGAATTTAAAAAAGTAACTCAACTTGAATTAGGCAAGTACGAGGTAGAAGATCAAATTGATGCTGCAAAAGTTATAGGCAATTATTCATTTGTAGATAAATCTAGAATCGGTATATTTGGCTGGTCTTATGGTGGTTTTATGGCTTCTAATTGTATTTTAAAAGGGAATGATGTTTTTAAAATGGCAATTGCAGTAGCTCCAGTAACCAACTGGCGTTTTTATGATAGCGTATACACAGAACGTTATATGACAACACCTCAAGAAAATGCAAGCGGATACGATCAAAACTCACCAATTAATCATGTAGATAAATTAAAAGGTAAGTTTCTTTTGATACACGGATCAGGAGATGACAATGTGCACGTTCAAAATTCTATGCAAATGATGGAAGCTTTGATTCAAGCCAATAAACAATTTGATTCGCAAATTTACCCAGACAACAATCATGGTATTTATGGCGGGAACACTAGAATACAGTTGTACACAAAAATGACTAATTACATCAAAGAGAATTTATAATAAATTAATATCAATAATATAAAAAATGAGTGAAATAGCAGTAAAGTCAGGACATCCTAAAGGCCTTTGGGTATTATTTGGAACAGAAATGTGGGAGCGTTTCAATTTCTACGGAATGAGAGCAATCTTAACATTATTTATGATTAATGCTCTTATGATGAAAGAGGCTGATGCCTCAATTATTTATGGAGGATTTTTAGGACTTTGTTATTTAACACCAATGTTAGGAGGTTTTGTTGCAGATCGATTTTTTGGAAATAGAAATTGTATTCTACTCGGAGGACTAATGATGGCTGTTGGACAGTTTTTACTGTTTTTTAGCGCAAGTATATTTGATGCTAATTTAAATTTAGCAACGACTTTAATGTGGTCAGCATTAGGGATAATTATTTTTGGTAATGGATTCTTTAAACCAAATATTTCCTCAATGGTGGGAAGTTTATATCCAAAACAAGAAAAAAGCAAATTAGATACTGCTTTTACAATATTTTACATGGGTATTAATTTAGGTGCTTTTCTAGGTCAATTGATTTGTCCACTTGTAGGAGATGTTAAAGATGTTGGCGGAATTAGAGATATTCATGCTTTCAAATGGGGATTTTTAGCAGCTGCAATTGCAATGCTAGTGGGTACTTTAGTGTTCTATTTCTTAAAAAACAAGTATGTAGTTACTCCAGAAGGGAAGCCATTAGGAGGTTTGCCATCTCAAAATGATGGTTCGGAATATGAAGAAGGTGAGGCGCAACAAGCTGTTTTTACTAAAAAATCTTTAGTTATCTCTGCGATAGCTTTCGTTACTCTTTTCTTTGTTTTTAGATATATTCTAGGTGGAGAAAATTTTGTAAAAACTATAATTTATCCTATAATTTATGCAAGTGGATTAACCTTAGCAGGACTAATAGTTTCAGATAGTTCATTAACAAAAATAGAAAGAGACAGGATTTTCGTTATTTATATTGTAGCATTCTTTATTATCTTCTTTTGGGCGGCTTTCGAACAGGCGGGATCATCCTTAACTTTTATTGCAGATAATCAAACAGATAGAAATTTCTTTGGTTGGAATATGCCACCATCAATGGTTCAGATATTTAATGGTGCTTTTGTTTTTGCATTTGCTTTCCCATTTAGTATTCTATGGGATAAATTGAGAGAATCTGGAAAAGAACCAATTTCACCTGTTAAACAAGCAATAGGTTTAGCATTAATCGCTTTAAGTTATTTAATTTTAGCATATAATGTAAAAGATTTAGGAAATAGCGGTTTGTTAGCTATTAAGTGGCTTATTCTTCTGTATTTAATTCAAACTTTTGCTGAATTATGTTTGTCACCAATAGGACTCTCTTTAGTAGGTAAGTTATCTCCAAAACGCTTTTCTTCTTTATTATTTGGTGTGTTTTTCTTGTCCAATGCAGCAGGTTACGCATTGGCAGGAACTTTAGGCTCTATTCTTCCTGCTACAGGAGACAAGTTTTTGAAAGCAAAAGAATTAGGTATAGATTTAGAAGGTTTGTTAAATAAGACATTTACAGCTTCTCCTGAACAGTTAGTTATTTTAGAGAAAGCACAAATAAGTCCTTCTAATCCTATTTTTGCTGGCTTTGAAATTCATAATCTTTTCGAATTTTTTATGGTATTCGTAGTTCTCTGCGGACTGGCAGCAGTAGTTTTATTTGCTCTAACGCCAGTATTAAAGAAAATGATGCACGGTGTGCGATAATATTTGATTCCTTAAATCTTATTACCTAGTCAATTTATTTGACTAGGTAATTTTTAATTTTAATCCTATTCTAAATTATGTGGAAAAATCATCCAAAGGCATTGCCATTCCTCTTTCTTTCTGAAATGTGGGAACGTTTCGGTTATTATTTAATGATCGGAATTTTTACTTTATATTTAAAAGATGTAGAATCTGGATTTGCTATGACCGAAAAAGAAGCATCCGATTTATATGGAACTTTTATAGCATTAGTATTTTTGACTCCCTTTATTGGAGGTTTGGTTGCTGACCGCTATTTAGGTTATAAAAAATCGATAGTTCTTGGTGGTTTGATGATGGGATTGGGTTATTTTATGATGGGAATTCATAGTTTGACTATGCTTTATGTAGCCATGACATTGGTTATTGTTGGTAACGGATTTTTTAAACCTAATATTTCTACATTATTAGGTAATTTCTATGACGAAGAAAGATTTAAAGACAAAAAAGACGAAGGCTACAATATTTTCTACATGGGAATCAATGTAGGTGCTTTTATCTGTAACTTCTTTGGTGCTGCTTTACAGATTCTATTAGGTTGGCACTTTGCTTTTATGGCTGCCGGACTAGGAATGTTTATTGGTGTTATTGTTTTCCTAATGGGAACCAAACATTATGGAGATAAAACGGAGAAAAAAGGAATTCAAGAAGGTGATATGCCTTTTTCGAAAATTGTACTTTATATTTTAGTTCCTTCTGTGATTTTTGGAGTAATAGGTTGGTTGCTAAAAGGAGTAGCTTCTGCTACAAATTTAGATAGTGCTATTTTTGGTTCTGATAGCACCGATGCTTTTATTTTTGCTTGTATTCCTGTTGTTTATTTTTACGGAAGTTTATATTTTAAAGCTAAAGTAGAAGAGAAAAGACAAATAGGAGCGTTACTATCTATTTTTGCGGTGGTTATTTTATTCTGGGCTGTTTTTAAATTGAATGGTTCTGCACTAACAACATGGGCGGATCGTTATACGGACAGAGAAATTACTGGAAATACAAAAGCAGTATTTAATGGTCTTAAATTATCTAAAGAAGTAGATTATAAAAAAGACTCTACCGAGTTATATGATGCTAGTTTTAGACTTCAAAAAGAAAATGGGAAAGTAGTTAAAACTGTTGATTATCCAATTTATTTTAGAAACGTTGCAGCAAGTGAGAAACCTGCAGAAGGTTCTAAAGTTACCATTTGGGCCACCAATTTAAGCCAATCTATTAATCCAGGTTGGGTAATTATCTTGACTCCTTTAATCGTAGCATTTTTTACTTTCTTAAGAAGTAGAAAAAAAGAACCTTCAACACCAACTAAAATCGCATTTGGATTATTAATTTCGGCCTTGTCGGTATTGGTAATGGTTGCTGCGGTACATATTGGTGGTAACGGTACAGAAAAAGTATCTGTTTGGTGGTTAGTGGCAAATTACGGAATTATAACTGTTGGAGAATTATTTCTGAGTCCAATGGGATTGTCTATTGTGTCAAAATTATCTCCAAAGAACATCACAGCATTAATGATGGGTGGTTGGTTTCTATCTACTTCAATAGGAAATAAATTAAGCGGTGTTTTGGCGAGTATGTGGGACACTTATGATGATAAAGCCAATTTCTTTTGGATCAACTTCGGTCTGTTAATGTTTGCAACGGTTTTGATGTTTGCTTTGGTTAAAAACTTAAATAAAGTGATGAAAGATCACGGTATAAATTAGATTGTATGGAAAATAATTTAACAATTGAACAAATACAGAATTTTGAAGGGAAATATCCTAAACAACTTTGGTATTTGTTTATAGTGGAGATGTGGGAGCGCTTTTGCTTTTATGGAATGCGCGGTGTTCTTACTTTTTTTATGGTAGATCAATTGTTGCTAAAAGATGCAGCGGCTAATTTACAATATGGTGCAATTCAGGCGTTTGTTTACGCTTTTACATTTATTGGTGGAATTTTTGCCGATAAAATTCTAGGATTCAAAAAGTCCCTGTTTTTTGGCGGTATTGTAATGATTATTGGTAATTTATTGATCGCTTTTTCTCCTCAAACTTTATTTTATTACGGAATAGCCTTTTCTATTATTGGTACCGGTTTTTTTAAACCTAATATTTCTTCGATGGTTGGTGAGTTGTATCATGAAAATGATCCAAGACGTGATGCCGGTTTTGGAATGTTTTATGCAGGAATTAATATTGGTGGGCTTTTAGGTGGAGCTTTATGCATCTATCTAGGGAAATACCATTCATGGACTTTATGTTTTCTTGCTGCAGCTATTGTAATGGTACTAGGTTTAGTGACTTTTCTTTTTACAAAAAAACACTTGGGGCCAATAGGGGATTCTCCTCTTTTGGGTTTAACAGATACTAAAAGAAAAACTCGTGAAATTGCGGTTTACTTAGGATCTTTACTAAGTATTCCGTTAATTTTTATAATGGTAAAAAACACGGATTACACGGATTATTTCATGTATACTATTGGAATAATAGCGGTTGCTTATTTTGCTTATGAATTATTTAAATTGGGTGAGGTTAACTTGCAGAAAAAATTATTTGCAGCCTTTCTATTTATTTTCTTCTATTTTTTATTTAATGCTATATATGAGCAAAGTGGTGGTTCACTATCACTATTTGCAAAAGATAATTTGAATAGTAATTTGTTGGGTTTTACTATAGATCCTAATGTGGTAAATAACAGTTCGAATACTTTTTTTGTTGTAATTCTAAGTCCTCTTATCGGAATGTTATGGCTTTGGTTGGGAAAAAAGAAACTTGAACCGAATACTTTAATAAAATTTGGAATAGGGTTTTTATTCCTTTCTGCTTCCTTTTACTTGTTTTATTACACTAAATTTTTTGCAAATGTTGAAGGGATTACCTCTTTAAACTTATTTGCTTTTGCTTATTTTGTAACTACAATCGGTGAACTTTGTCTTGGTCCTATTGGAATGTCTATCATTACCAAATTGTCTCCTAAAAAGTTATTCGGAATGATGATGGGTTTGTGGTTTTTAGCAAGTGCTTTTGGTCAACTAGCGGCGGGTAAGCTGGGTGCTGCAATTTCTCAATCGAATAATGGAACAACTTTAATGTCCAAATTACAGTCTTATACAGATGGATATTATCAATTAGCAATTTATTCATTAGTGGCGGGTGTCCTATTGATCGCTATTTCCCCATTGATTAAAAAATTAATGCAAGAAGTAAAATAAATTTCGTTTCGGCATCATTTTTGAAAATGATAAAAATTAAAATTATAAAATGAAGAAAATCATAATAGCTTTATTGTTATTTGCGGGTTCATTTGCCGCTGAAGCTCAAGAATTAATTTGGGAAACCAATGTTAGTAAAGCAATGGAAGTTTCTAATAAAACAAAAAAACCATTGTTGTTATTTTTTACCGGAAGCGACTGGTGTGGCTGGTGCATTCGTTTACAAAATGAAGTTTTAAAAACACCTGAGTTTGCCAAGTGGGCTAAGGAAAATGTGGTTTTAGTTGAATTAGATTATCCAAGAAGAACAAATCAGACTCCTGAAATTAAAAAACAAAACAACGAATTGCAGCAAGTTTTTGGTATTCAAGGCTTTCCAACAATCGTACTGGTTAATAGTACTAAAAAGGACGGAAAGATAAATTTTGAAGGCTTAGGAAGTACTGGATATGTTGCCGGTGGGCCAACAGCTTGGTTAGACGTAGCTAATAAAATTATTAATCATAAATTATAATTTTTAATTTGGATATTCTATTAATTTTGTTAATTTTAAAGAATTATTAACAATTTATCTAGTATACTTCTTCCAAAACAATAAACTAATCAAATAAATATAACATATATGTGTAAAAAAATACTTTTATCGTTGACACTTTTGCTTTCCTTAAGTATTGAGGCTCAAGTTTTAAACTGGAATACAGACATTAATGACGCAATAACAGCTAGTAAAGATCAAAAAAAACCTTTACTAATTTTGTTCACTAACAACAACGATTCAGATAGACTTTTAGACTCGCAAATTTTAAAAACTTTAGATTTTGCTTTGTGGTCTAGAGACAATGTGATTTTAGTAAAATTAGATTTGAATCCAGGTCCAAATAATGAGAATATTGAACGCAATCAGTCTTTACAAAAAGCTTTCGGTGTAGAGGAGTTGCCTCAAATATGCTATACAAATGCTACAATACGTAAAAATAAAATTAATTACGGGCTTTTAGGCAAGATAGGCTATAAACCTGGAGGTGTTAAATCTTGGATCGATGCTTCAACTAAAATTTTAAATTTTAGAGCTGAAGAAGAAGAATAGATTTATTTTAAGATATAAAATCCCTTTTCATTTGTCGAATGAAAAGGGATTTTTTGTTTTCTACAACTTTCCTTCCATCTTTTTAGTACGGTATTAAAATTAGAGCCATCAGCAATTACCATTTTAGGTTTGCTATTGATTAGTATTCGATCCAAATTAATTTTAGGTGATTGTGTTAATAATAGTAAGTCGGGATGTGTATTGTGGGCTGATAAATTCGTGCTATCTAAAATCAATATCCTTTTATTATTAAAATAAAGAAAGTTCTTTAATTCTTTATTGTTTTTTATAGAGCTAAAATTACTACTGCAATAAGATTTTAAAATGTTATTGTTGGATACATTTATTAATCCCTCTTTTTTGGTATAAATGGTTGTCTTGTTGCCTATTGTTTCTGCAACTAAGGTGCTTTTTTTTACGCTGAATACAATTAGTTCTTTTTCTTTGATAGCATTTAAATGTGTTTTAAAAAAACAAAGTTGAATTATAATAATGGAAAGCATAACTGTAACTAATCTGGTAAAGTTGGGTTTCTTAAACCAAATGATTAAGGTAATAATAAATAGATATCCGCTTACCAACATGTAAAAGTGTAAAGGAATGTCTTTGATTATAAATTGCTCAAATGAAGCAATTGTGTTAATTATTTTGTTTAGGCAAAATATGCTCCATTGAAGTAAATTTGATAAAAATAGGGGAATGCTATTGAAAGCAGCTAAAATCATTACAACTATTCCTAAAACCATTATAATACTTAGTAAAGGTATTATGATCAAGTTTGTGACGAAAAATAGACCTGGAAATTGATGAAAGTAATAAATGGTTATTGGTAGTGTTCCTATTTGTGCTGCAAACGTAACGGTTAAGATAGACCACATATATTTAAAAAATCTTTTTTTAGGTGTCCATAAAGAAGAAAAAAGGGGCTGAAGCCATACTATAAAAAATACAGCGATGTAACTTAATTGGAAACCTACATCGAATAAAAAGGAAGGTTGAAATAGCAATATTAAGAGGATCGAAACCAATAAGGTATGATAAATATTTACACTTCTTCTAAGATGATTTCCTATTGCAACAAAAGAAAACATAGTAACAGATCGAATAACTGAAGGTGCTAAACCAGCAATTATTCCGAATAGTGATAAAGAGATGATGATGATAATTAGCTTTATCAAGGATGCTTTTCTTGTATTAGGAAAAGGCTTTAGTATAAAGCTAACAAAGAGAAGTACGAATCCTATATGCAATCCGGAGACAGACAAGATATGAATTGCGCCGGCATACTGATAATCCCGAAGGATTTCTGGAGCAATTTCTTGCCGCTGTCCCATTATTAATGCCAAAGCAACATTTAATTCAGTTTTATTAAAATTGTTTTTTTGTAGATTTTTTATAATCCGAGCTCTTAATTTTGAGGAGTAGTACCAAATGCTTTTTTGGATTTTTGATCCCTTTTTTATATCGTCAGCATGGGAGTAAATCTGCGCGTAAATTTGTTTATTTTCTAGATATTTACTGAAATCGAATTGATTAGGATTATCAGCAGATTTATTTCTACTCAATTTTCCTTTTAGAAGTAAATTACTTCCAATTTCTACATCGTGATCAATACTATCTTTTTGAATGTTTAATAAGATTCTACCTGATTTTGCTTTTTGATCGATTTCATTTACAATCGCTATATAGCGATTGCTAAAAGAAGAACTTTTTAATTTTTCTCTAATTGTAATATTTATAGAATGGGTTTTTTCAAATAAACTGGAGTCATGGATGTAATTATTTTTTTGATAATAATCAGTGTGTATGATTTGATTTGAAATACCAACTATAAAAGAAACAAGATAAGTTAGGAAACTAAAAATAGTAGTTTGTTTGTTTTTATAAGTATAAAAAATAAAAATAAGTAAGATAGATAGCAGGATAAGAATGCTGAAAACAATACTAATAGGGATTTTTATGTAATAAGCTAGTAATAAGCCTAAAACAAATGCTATCGTTATTCTCGCTAACGGGAAATGAATTACTTTCATAACTCTAAAGTACATATTTTCAATATAATAAATTTATTTTTGTATGTATTTTTTTGTTAATGCAATTGATTCGAGAATTTTACAAGATCATAGGATTCTATTAATTTGAAATAAACTATTTTTGTAGTAGGGCTCTTTAGTAGAGGAAATTATAACGCCTTTTGAAGTAGAGGAATGAATAAATTTTATTTCCTCGTTAAAGACCTCAATTACAATTCCAACATGATTTATCTGGCTGCTTTTATTGGTTTTAAAAAAAACTAAATCTCCTTTTTGTACTTGATCTTTTTTTTGATTTAAAACAATGCCTATTTTTGATTGCTCATAAGAATTTCTTGGTAGAATGATGTTTTCTGAACTAAAAACAGTAAACATTAATCCGGAACAATCATATCCAGCTTTAGTGGTTCCTCCATATTTGTATTTTACGCCTACATTATCGGTAGCTAAATCTATTAGATGATCAATTGATTTCTCTGAATTTCTTTTTTCTGTACGGCTTATCTTCTCCTTTGAAATTCCATTTCTAGAAGTTACAATAGGTGATTTTGCTTTACATGAGGCAAATAAACTTGCTAGTATTACTAGTGTAATAAAATGTTTCAAAAGGCGATTTTTTGAATGTTTAAATTGTAAGATGTTAATTTATTTTAAACTATTGATAATCAGTGCCGCCGTTTTTTTGCTAGCTCCAACGCCTCCTAATTGTTTTTCTAATAACGCATACTTTTCTAATAATGTATTTCTATAAGTGCTATTTAATATTTTTTCAAGTTCCTCTTTAATTCGCTTGGTGTTGCATTGGTCCTGAATTAATTCAGTTACAACTTCTTCATCCATTATTAAATTGACCAATGAGATGTATTTTAGTGTAATAATTCGTTTGGCAATTTGATAAGAACCCCAACTTCCTTTATAGCAAACAACTTCTGGCACCTTAAAAAGTGCTGTTTCGAGCGTTGCAGTTCCAGATGTAACTAAAGCCGCAGTTGCATTTTGCAATAAATTATATGTTTTGTTCGAAATGAATTTTATGTTGTCTTGCGTAATAAATTGTTTGTAAAAAGAAAACTCTTGGCTTGGAGCACCCGCAATTACAAATTGATAATCAGGAAAATCAGCAACAACACTTAGCATTACAGAAAGCATTTTTTTAATCTCTTGTTTTCTACTACCTGGTAAAATAGCAATGATAGGTTTGTTGCTCAATTGATTCTCGCTTCTAAAAAGTGTTGAATCTATTTGAGGCTGATTGTGTATAGCATCTATCAAAGGATGACCTACAAATTCTACTGGGAAATCATGTTTCTGCTCATAGAATTTTTTCTCAAAAGGAAGGATAACATACATTTTGTCGATATCTCTCTTGATTTCTGTGATTCTGCTTTCTTTCCAGGCCCAAATCTGAGGAGAAATATAATAATGTGTTTTTATATTTAATGTTTTTGCCCATTTTGCTATTCTCAAATTAAAGCCAGGATAATCAATGAAAATAAGTACATCAGGTTGAAATTTAGTGATGTCTTTCTTGCAAATTTTAATATTGCCAAGTATTGTTTTTAAATTAAAAATCACTTCAACAAATCCCATAAAAGCTAAATCGCGATAGTGTTTAACTAAAGTTCCTCCAACGGAAGTCATTAAGTCGCCTCCCCAAAATCGAATATCTGCACTAGGATCTTGCTCGTAAATTTGTTTCATTAAATTTGAGCCATGCAAATCACCTGAAGCTTCTCCAGCAATTATATAATATTTCATGTTGTATTTCGATTAATAATTTACAAATCGAACGATAGTAATTTTCGATTTTTTTCAACTTTTTCTGAATAGCAAAGATAGGTTAATATGATTTGTTATATAAATAAAGTAAGTATTGCCAGTACAATTACGGCAAGAAGTACTCCTCTGGCCATCATTTCTTTATTTAATTTTAAAAATAAACCAAAAGCAATAAGAGTCATAATAGAACCTAAAGTTATTATTTTGCCCAGACTGCCTTGTGTTTTAAGTATTTGAATTCCAGCTATAAATTTAAAATCCGTAAAAAAAGTTATAAAGATATAAGATCCCAGTAATGTAGTTGCTAAACCGATTAAAAATCCCAATAGTAAGTCTCTTTTATTCATCCCATTTCCAAGTGTTAAGTTGTTGTATTGTGTAGTGTGCAGTCAAGTCAAAGTGTACCGGAACTACAGAAATATAATTATTCTCTAAAGCCCATTCGTCTGTGTCTTCTCCTTTATCTTGATTTACAAATTCTCCAGCAAGCCAGTAGTAATCTCTTCCTTGGGGAGTTTTTCTTTTATCAAATTTTTCCATCCAACGTGCTTTTGCTTGACGACAAATTCTAATTCCTTTAATTTCTTTTTCTTCTAATTTTGGAAAATTCACATTTAGAACTACTCCATCAGGTAATCCATTTTTTAAAACCTCTAAAGCTATTTTTCTTACAAAGTTTTTAATGGGTTCAAAATTTGCATTCCAGTTAAAGTCCATCAATGAGAAGCCAATTGCAGGAATTCCCTCTATTCCTGCTTCTACTGCAGCACTCATTGTGCCAGAATAGATCACATTTATAGATGAATTTGAGCCATGATTGATACCGGAAACGCATAAATCTGGCTTTCTTTTCAAAATTTCATTTACAGCTAATTTCACACAATCAACTGGAGTTCCAGAGCAGCTATACTCTTGTATTGGATCATTAACATTAGAGATTTTGTTTAAATACAAAGTGCTATTGGTTGTAATTGCGTGTCCCATAGCGCTTTGTGGCGAGTCTGGCGCGACAACTATTACCTCTCCCAATTCTGACATGACTGAAATTAAAGCTCTGATACCTGGTGCCGATACACCATCATCATTTGTAATCAGAATTAATGGTTTATTTTTTTTCATTGCTGATATGTTAAAATATAAAATATTTTATGATATAAATGGCAAATGTAGTCACTGATTGCGTTAATTTTTGAACAAAAGATAAAAAAATGTTATCTTGGTTTATTTACTTCAGTTTGAAAAAACATTTTTATATCTTTAACCAAAATTATTGAGAACACACTGATTATGGTGAAGTTCTATTGTACTTTACATTAAAAAATTCATGAATACTATTATTAACTTTATGAAAAGAAATTATAAAATTATTCTTGTTGTCGTTTGTATATCGGTGACATTATTTGCCTTTAAAATGAATGGCTCGAAAGATAATGACCCAGAAAAAGACAAATTGCTACTTGAGTTATTGACTTTTGTTATTGAAAAAGGGCATTACAATCCAGCAGCGATTGATGATAATTTTTCGAAAGGAATTTACAAAGATTATATAGAAGCGCTAGACCCGTCTAAGAGATTCTTTTTGCAATCGGATATAAATGAATTTTCAAAATATGAATATCAATTAGATGATCAATTGATCAATAAAGATTTGACTTTCTTTAATTTGACTTATGCTCGCTTGGTTCAAAGAATGAATGAGAGTACTAAGATTTACAAATCAATTTTAAGCAAACCTTTTGATTATACAACTGATGAAACTATTAACATAGATTATGAAAAGGCTCCATATCCTAAAGATGCTGCTGAATTAAATGATAAATGGAGGAAACAAATAAAGTTGTCTACACTTTCATCACTTGTTGATAAGCAAAAAATCGAACAAGATAAAAAGAAAAATGATCCAAGTTATAAAGTGAAATCGTATGATGTTCTTGAAAAAGAAACCAGAGATATTTCTGGGAAATCACTAGATGAATACTTTGGATTTATAAAGGATTTAAATAGAAATGATTGGTTTTCTGTTTACATAAATTCAATTACAGCTCGTTTTGATCCTCACACGAATTATTTTGCACCAGAAGAAAAGGAACGTTTTGATGTAAGTATAAGTGGTAAATTAGAAGGAATTGGAGCTCGTCTTCAAAAGAAAAATGATTTTACTGAAATTACAGAACTTATCTCAGGAGGTCCTGCTTGGAGAGGAAAATTACTAGAAGCTGGTGATTTGATCATGAAAGTAGGTCAAGGAAATAAAGAAGCGGTTGAAGTTATTGGAATGCGCCTTGATGATGTTGTTAAAAAAATAAAAGGACCAAAAGGTTCTGAAGTTCGATTAACAGTTAAAAAAGTTGATGGCACTATTAAGGTGATTTCAATTGTTAGGGATATTGTAGAAATCGAAGAAACTTATGCAAAATCTAGTATCGTTAATAAAAATGGATTAAAATATGGTGTTATTTATCTTCCGAAATTTTATATCGATTTTGTAAATAAAAATGGACGTGACGCTGGTAAAGACATCGCTCTAGAAGTTGATAGATTAAAAAAAGCAGGAGTAAACGGTATCGTTTTAGACGTACGTGATGATGGAGGAGGATCGTTATCTACAGTAGTTGATATCGCTGGTTTGTTTATAGAACAAGGGCCTATCGTACAAATAAAATCTGCTGGTAGAAAAAAAGAAGTCTTGTATGATAGAGACCCTAAGATAGAATGGGACGGTCCATTGGTCATTATGGTAAATGGTTTTTCTGCTTCTGCTTCAGAAATTTTAGCTGCTGCAATTCAAGATTATAAAAGAGGAATTATCATAGGAAGCAAGCAAACTTATGGTAAAGGTACTGTTCAAAATGTTTTTGATTTGAATGAATTTGTTCGCAGTAGTTCAGTAGGTGATCTAGGTGCAATCAAAACGACAACTCAAAAGTTTTACAGAATAAACGGTGGTTCAACACAAATAGAAGGTGTAAGAAGTGATATTGTTATGCCAGACCGATATGCTTATTTAAAAATGGGAGAGCGTGATATTGACAATGCTATGCCATGGGATAAAATAGACAAAGCAGATTACAATGAATGGTCTAATAATAATAACTTTAGTCAAGCAATTGTTAATAGCAAGAATAGAATTTTAAGTAATTCTCAATTTCAACTGATTGAGGAAAATGCAAAGTGGATTGATAATAGAAGTAAAGAAAATGTGTACAATTTAAATATTAATAAATTTAAAAGCGCACAAGCTGAAATAGAAGAAAAAGCTAAAAAATACAAGCCTCTTTCTGATTACAAAAATAATTTAATATTCACATCATTACCTTATGAAAAAGTGATAATGAATAATGATGTTACTTTAAAAGAAAAAAGAGACAGATGGCATGAAGCGTTGTCAAAAGATATTTATGTAGAAGAAGCATTAAATGTTTTAGACGATTTACAAACTAAATCTATTTCTAAGACCAATATGTCTACTAAGTTAAAAAAAGATAATTTAGTGAAGTCATAATATACAATCACTGTTTTATAGTTATAAACGCTTCATATTTTTATGGAGCGTTTTTTATTTAAAATAAAAGAATAAAATTTAATAATAATAGTTTTATATCTTTAATAAATTATAAACAATCAATGATATTATTCTAAATTACAATGATAAAAATTATAATCAATTTTATACCAGTCCTATTTATAACTTTTTTTTTGATTTGTTGTAATGGTAAAGAAGCTTCAATAGGAAATTCCTACGGCAACAATACTAAGAATAGAGAGGCAGATTTTATAGAAATCAATACAAAGCCAACAGATAAAATTGATGTTACTTTTGATTTTTATCCTACTTCAACAACTAATCAGATCGTAAATCATGATTACTTTTCTCTTTCATATAATGAGAAATTTGAACAAGCAGAATGGGTAGCCTACGAACTGAAAAAAAAGTACATATTAAATAAACATTTTCAGAGACCTTTTTTTATAGAAGATCCTAAAGTAACTACTAGATCTGCTGATTGGAAAAACTATAAAAACTCAGGATACGATAAAGGTCACTTGTGTCCTGCAGGAGATATGTCTTTTGATGAAAATGCTTACAATGACACGTTTTATACCTCAAATATTTCTCCACAAAAACACAAATTTAACGATGGAGTTTGGAATAGATTAGAGCAAAAAGTACGCTATTGGGCAGTGAAATATGATGGTCTTTATGTTATTACTGGAGGCGTATTAGAGAGTTCCTTACAAACAATTGGAAAAGAAAAGGTATCGGTTCCTAATTATTTTTATAAAGTTCTATTATCAAAATCAGATGGCAAAATAAAACTGATTGCTTTTCTTATCCCAAATGAAGCCAGTGAAAAACCTTTGTATGATTTCGTCGTGTCAGTTGATCAAATTGAGAAAATGACAGGCATAGACTTCTTTCCTAAATTAGATGATAAAATAGAAGAAAAATTAGAAAGCAGCAATGATTATAAAGCGTGGAGTTTTAACTAATATACAGTTACCATTCGTTTACTTTATTAGCATCCATTTTTATAAATATAAATAGAAGAATAGTAAATCCCCAAAGTCCTGATCCACCATAAGAAAAGAACGGCAATGGAACTCCGATGGTTGGAAAGATTCCAACTACCATTGCGATATTTACAAAAAAGTGTGTAAATAAAATTCCTGCTACGCAATAACCATAGACTCTACTGAATTTTGTTTTTTGTCGTTCCGCCAAATAGATTATTCTGAGAAACAGACCCGCAAATAGAGCTATGACTACTAATGAGCCTACAAATCCCCATTCTTCACCCACTGTGGTAAAAATGTAATCTGTATGTTGCTCGGGTACAAATCCTCCTTTAGTTTGAGTTCCTTCCAGAAATCCTTTACCAATCCATCCACCTGATCCTATAGCTATTTCGGATTGGTTTGTATTGTATCCAATTCCTTTCATATCTACTGTTTTTCCCAACAGGATATTAAAACGGTCTCTATGGTGTTGCTTAAATACATTGTCAAATACATAATCTACAGAGAGTACAAAACCAGAAATTAATAGAAATAAAATTGTACTCATAATAATATTTCGATCTGCAAGTCTTGATTTTAAATGAACAATTATTATTATTCCTAATGCAATTAAGATTACATATTGGGGCTCTAAAACAAGTGTAAGTACAAATAAAAGGATGGTGATAAATCCCGTCCAAACATACCAACTAGGAAGTCCTTCGCGGTATAGAACAATTATAAAAATGCTATATATCAAAGCACTTCCAGGATCTGGCTGGGGCAATATAAGTAATACCGGCAAAAATATTATGGCGAGCGCTTGTATCTGTCTATTGGTGTCTTTTAAATTGATTTGGGTATCACTCAAAAATTTTGCTAGCGCTAATGAGGTTGCTGCTTTTGCAAATTCTGAAGGTTGTATTGTAAAACTTCCTATGGCATACCAACAGCGTTGGCCTGCAATCGTTTTTCCAAATAAAAACAAACCGGCTAATGTCAGTAGTGAAACTCCAAATATAATACTTGCGTATTTTTCATAAAATTTTCCATCTACAGAAAGAACAATAAATATTAATGGGATTGTCAGTATAATGAAAATAAGCTGTTTTTGGTAAGTATCTTCCATAGAAGATAATGATGACGAATAGATGTTTAGCCAACCTAAAATAACGAGTAAAGTATATATTATTATACTTATCCAGTCAATATTATTTGATACACTTTGATTTTTCATCTGAATTATATAACTGGTTTTTGCTCCTTAGTTGAATCTATTTTTACTTTAAAAGTGGGAATAATGGTTTTGCTTTTCAAAATCGAATCGCTAACTCTTAACTGAGATTTTACTTTATCAGAAAGTCCACCTAATTTTGCATACCTACTTTGTAAACTTGTAGCAAGGATTCTTGTCTCCAAGTCAGTTCTTGTTATTTTTTGTCTAAGGTATTTTTCTATCATCAAACTCGCAATAGGTCCTGCAATTGCTGCACCATAACCTCCATTTTCAACCATAACGGCTATCGCTATTTTTGGATTGTCTTTTGGAGCAAAAGCTACAAAGATCGAGTGATCTTCTAGTTTTACTCTGACTCCACCAATTTTCGCAAAATTTTCTGCGGTTCCTGTTTTACCACAAATATCAATTCCTTCAACTCTAAGCGATCTGGCTGTACCAACATTATACACATCAAAAAGTCCGCTTATTACGGGCTTGAAATATTTTTTATCAATAGTAGTTACATGTTTGGTTGTAAAACTTTTGTCAATAGCATGTCCTTCTATTTTTTTTATGATATGAGGCGTGTAATAATATCCTTCATTAGCAATGGTTGCCATCATATTAGCAAGTTGTATAGGAGTCATTACAACTTCTCCTTGACCTATTGCGTTTGATACTATTGTGGTGCTTCTCCAGCCACCGTTTGGATACATTCTTTTATAGGTTTTAGAATCAGGAATTTTCCCTTTTTTTCCTGTTGGTAAGTCATAACCCATAAACTGGCCTAATCCAAAACTTTTTAAATGGTTACTCCAAATATCAACTGCTTTTGCTGGATTGTTATATTTGTTAATCGTTAACATATAGGTTTGAGCAAAATAAGTGTTGCAAGAATTGTAAATACCATTATGTAATTGTTGGCTAGGACTATGTGGATGGCATTTCATAAATCGTCCCCTTCCATAACTGAATCCATTATTGCAAAAGAAAGTTGTATTTTCGTTAATTACACCTTCTTGCAAGCCAATAAGGCCTGTTAAAATTTTAAATGGTGAACCTGGAGGATACTCAGCCAGTAATCCTCTATCATAAAGTGGTTTAGCAATAGAATCGTGATACAAAGCGGTATAGTTTTTAGAGCGTTGTCTTCCCACTAGAATACCAGGGTCAAATGAAGGTGCTGTGACTAATGCTAATATTTCGCCAGAACTAGGCTCAATAGCAACAATTCCACCTCTTTTATTAATCATTAATTCTTCCCCATACTTTTGAAGCTGCGCATCTATAGAGAGATTAATATCTTCCCCTTGCACGGCAATTGTATCGTATTTACCATCTTTATAGGATCCTATTTCGCGATTAAATTTGTCTTTCTGGAAATATTTAATCCCTTTTACACCTCGCAAAAGATTTTCATAGCTTTCTTCTACCCCTTGTCTTCCAATCAAATCACCGCTATTGTAGTAAGGATTTTTCGAAACCAATTTTTCATTCACTTGAGTGATAAAACCAAAAATATTAGCGCCAAAATTCACTTCATAATCACGAAGCGATCTTTTTTGGAAATAAAAACCTTCATATTTTCGTATTTTCTCCTGAAAAGCAGCAAACTCACTTTTGTTTAATTGAGATAGAAATACAGATGGTAATCTTGGACTATATACTTTAGATTTCTCCATTTTTTTAATAAAGTCCTCTTTGGTCATGTGAAGTAACTGACAAAATTCTAAGGTGTCTAATTTCTTTACTTCACGTGGAATTACCATGATGTCATATGAAGCTTGATTGGCTACGAGAAGTTTTCCTTTTCTATCATAGATATAGCCTCTCTCTGGATATTCATATTTTTTTTTAATTGCATTATTTTCTGACTTTAATTTTAAAGTGTCATCAATAACTTGTAAATAAAAAATACGAATTAAAAGTAAAGAGGTCGCAATAATAATTAAAGAAGGCAACAAGACTTTTCTCATCTTTTATTTGGCTTAATAAGATATATGATTATAATACAGATTATAATGGTGAATACAGTACTTAATAAAGTCGTTATTAAAGTATCTAATATATAGGTCAATTGAAATGCTTCTAGTAAAAATAAAGTAAAATGGTGTATTACTACAGAAAGCAAAATAAACGAAAATCGTTGTGGTGTAATAACATCATTTAATTTTATAGTTTGATACTCGTAGCTCAAACCAAATGCAAACTTAAAAATAGATGGTCTAAAATAAGCTAAAACTAAACAAGCAGTTGCATGAGTTCCTCCAGAATTACTAAAAAGATCCATTATAATTCCTAATAAAAAACTAGAGGCTATTAACGCTGATTTATTACCGTTTACAGGGTATAAAATGATAAATAGAATATAAGGGAATGGACTTATATATCCCAAAAAATTCATATTGTTGAATATGATGATCTGAAGGGCTAGCAAAAGTACAAAACGGAAAATATTGACCAACAGCGTACTATTCATCTTTTTCTCTTTTTTCTAAATTAATAACTTCTTGACGGTTTTTACTTTTTAGGATATAAACATGTCCTAAGTTCGTCATGTCATTAAAAAGTTTAATATCTAACGTATAAAAGTTAGTTTGTGTATCTCTATAAATTTTAGCAATTGTTCCAATATTAATATTTTCAGGGAAAATGACAGATTGCCCTCCCGTTACGATTGTATCTCCTATTTTTATGAGAGCTAATCTTGGAAGATCTGTTAGTTGCACAAAACCAGTACTTTTACCATTCCAGTTTAGAGAACCAAAATGATCTGATTTTTTGATTTTAGCATTAATCTGTGTTCTTTTATTTAAAATACTTATAACGGTAGAATAATTAGTCGAAGTGTTTTCTATGATTCCTACGATTCCTAAACTATTAATAACACCCATGTCAGGCTTTACACCATCTCGTTCACCTGAGTTTAGTGTTAAGTAATTTTCGTAAACATTATAGGAATTGTGAATTACCTTAGATACAATTATATCATCTAGTTTTACTCCTTTTAGACTGTCTAAAGCTTTTGCAGTAGCAGTGTCTTTTTTATTAAATAATATGCTTTTTAATTTAGCATTTTCAAGAGCAAGTTCATCATTTTGAGTTTTTAAGTTTAAATACTCATTTAGATTATTTACTTTTTCATAAACGCCTCCGCTTAAAAAATTAGCGGAACTTATTATTTTGCTTCTGTGAAAGGAATGAGACTGAATCGTTAGAGTTAACGATGTACCTAAAAGCAGCAAAAACAGTATTTTGTTACTGTTTTTTAAAATAAAATTAAATATTTGCTGCATTGTCTAAATTTGAATATTTAAATAAATTTAAAATTGAATGCTAAATTCTAAAGACTTTAAACAAGTTTTAGAATTTAGAATTTATTTGTTATTTTATAAGAATGCTTTTAAATTTGTTTACATTTTTAAGTGCCATTCCAGTTCCTCGAACTACTGCTCTTAAAGGATCTTCGGCAATGTAAACTGGTAAATCTGTTTTTTGAGAAATTCTTTTGTCAAGACCTCTTAGCATTGATCCACCTCCTGCAAGATAAATACCAGTATTGTAAATATCAGCAGCTAATTCTGGTGGAGTCTGAGATAAAGTTTCCATTACGGCATCTTCAATACGCTGAATAGATTTGTCTAATGCTTTTGCAATTTCTCTATATGAAACTTCAACTTGTTTAGGTTTACCGGTAAGTAAATCTCTACCTTGAACAGACATGTCTTCTGGTGGAGTTTCTAAATCTTCTATAGCAGCACCAATTTGTATTTTTATTTTCTCAGCAGTACTTTCTCCAACAAAAAGGTTGTGTTGCGTACGCATATAATATACTATGTCATTTGTAAAAACATCACCAGCAATCTTAACTGATTTGTCACATACAATTCCACCTAAAGCAATTACCGCTATTTCAGTTGTTCCACCACCGATATCAACAATCATGTTTCCTTTAGGTTGCATAATATCAATACCAATACCAATGGCCGCAGCCATAGGTTCGTGAATCAAATATACTTCTTTACCATTTACGCGTTCGCACGATTCTTTTACAGCACGCATTTCTACTTCTGTAATTCCAGAAGGGATGCAAACTATCATTCGTAACGCAGGTGTAAACATTCTTTTCTTTAATGCAGGTATGCTTTTTATAAACATACTTATCATTTTTTCTGAAGCATCAAAGTCAGCAATTACACCATCTTTCAAAGGCCTTATGGTCTTAATGTTTTCATGTGTTTTACCTTGCATCATGTTGGCTTCTTTACCTACAGCAATGATTTTACCCGAAACCCTATCGCGAGCAACTATAGAGGGGCTGTCAATTACAACTTTATCATTATGTATGATTAAAGTATTAGCGGTACCAAGGTCTATCGCAATATCCTCGGTCATGAAATCAAAAAATCCCATAAGTTTTTTAAGGGTTAAAAGTTATAATAAATAATAGCATGCAAAGTTAAACAAATTAATGTTTGAAATGACGCGTTCCTGTAAATACCATTGCAAGTTTATTTTCATTGCAATAATTAATACTTAATTCATCTTTAATCGAACCTCCAGGCTGAATTACAGCTGTAATTCCTGCTTTTTTAGCCAATTCTACACAATCCGGAAAAGGAAAAAAAGCATCACTAGCCATCGAGGCACCATGTAAATCAAATCCGAAGTTATTTGCCTTTTCTATTGCTTGAAGCAATGCATCTACTCTTGAAGTTTGTCCAGTTCCTGATGATATAAGTGTTCCGTTTTTTGCAAAAACAATCGTATTAGATTTTGTGTTTTTACATATTTTAGACGCAAATATCAAATCTTGAATCTCTTGTTCCGTAGGAGTTGTTACTGTAACGGTTTTTAGAGCTTCTTTATTGTCAGTAATGTTATTTCTTTCTTGAATTAAAAGTCCGTTTAAGCAAGTTCTAACTTGTTTGTTAGGTAATTCAACAGTATTTTGTATTAAGATTATTCTGTTTTTCTTTTCTTCTAAGATGGTTTTTGCTTCCTCATCATACTCTGGAGCAATTACCACTTCACAAAAAAGTTTGTTTATTTCTGTAGCAGTAGCAACATCTATTTTAGTGTTAGAAATCAAGACACCTCCAAAAGCGGAAGTAGGATCACAAGCTAAAGCTGCATTGTATGCTTCACTAATTGTTTTTCTTGTAGCTAAACCACAAGCGTTATTATGTTTTAAAATGGCAAAAGTAGGTCCGTCATTTTTAAATTCATTGATCAAATTCACTGCTGCATCAACATCTAATAAATTGTTATAAGACAATTCTTTTCCATGAACTTTTTTGAACATCGCTTCAAAATCACCAAAGAAAAATCCTTTTTGATGTGGGTTTTCTCCATATCTTAAAACTTGACCGTCAGCAATACTTTCTTTGTAAATGGTTTCATCAGTGTTGAAATAATTAAAAATAGCTCCGTCGTAATGAGAGGATACATGAAATGCTTTTGTAGCTAACAATTTTCTATTTTCTAATGTTGTGGCGCCATTTTGCGTTGTAATTAAATCCAATAGTAAAGCATATTGATCAACAGAGGAAACAATTACGGTATCTTTAAAGTTTTTTGCTGCAGCACGAATTAATGAAATCCCACCAATATCAATTTTTTCAATAATATCTGCCTCACTTGCTCCAGAAGCTACTGTCTTTTCAAAAGGATATAAGTCAACTATGACCAAGTCAATTTGAGGAATATTAAACTCTTGCATTTGTTGTACATCGCTTTCATTATCTTGACGATTTAATATTCCGCCAAAAACTTTTGGATGTAATGTTTTAACACGACCACCCAAAATAGAGGGATAAGACGTAACATCTTCAACAGGAATGACAGGAATTCCTAGATTTTTGATAAAATTTTCGGTTCCTCCAGTTGAATAAAGTGTAACATTTTGACTGTTTAGTTGTCTAACTATAGGTTCTAATCCTTCTTTAGAAAATACAGAGATTAATGCTGATTGAATTGTTTTAGTAGTGTTCATTATGTAGTTATTGTTATCAAGTGCAAAAATAGTTTTTTAATGTTAAAATTAAGCCATTTGAAAACGAGATAATTGTATTTTTTTACAGCTATTATATAAGGAGTACTAAAATAATGGATTGGGACTTTAACGAATTGATTATTCATTAGGATTTTGATTAATATTTATGGAATTTTACTTTAACACAAAACAGATTGTATGCTAGTTTACCTTAGATTATTAAGTGAGAGTTTCGGTTTTGCAATGAATGCATTAAAAAATAATAAATTAAGGACCTTACTTTCTTTGTTAGGAGTGACTATTGGTATTTTTTCGATTATAGCAGTATTGGCTGCAGTAGATTCTTTAGACAGGAAAATAACAAAAGACTTAAGTAGTTTAGATAAAAACACAATCTATTTGATGAAGTTTTCTTTTGGTCCATCGGATATTCCTCAATGGAAAAGAGAGCAATTTCCTAATGTAAAGTATGATGAATATACTTACATGAAAGGGGCGATGACCAATACGGATCAAATGGCGTATCAAATTTTTACTAGAAGTGAGTCTATAAAATATGATTCTAAAACAGTAAGTGATGTAAAAATTATTCCTGTTTCTCATGAATTTATTGATATTCAAGGATTAGAATTTGAAAAAGGTCGTTTTTACAATGAATCAGAAGCTAATTCTGGAGCTACGGTTATTGTTCTTGGAAATGAAATTGCTAAATCTTTATTTGATGATTTTGATCCTATAGGGAAAAATGTGCGTTTGTATGGAAAACGTTTTACAGTAATTGGCGTGATAAAAAAGGAAGGTTCAGGATTGTTCGGTGATAGTAATGATACCGCTGCCTACATACCTGTGAATTTTGTGAGACAGTTGTATGGCGACAACAATACTTCCTTAACGAATGTTATTATTTTTAAACCCCAAAAAGGGGTAGATATGGAGGCTTACAAAGGCGAAATGTCACAAAAATTAAGAAGCTATAGAGGTTTGAAAGCTGGTGAAATAGATAATTTTTTCATCAATGTTTTTTCAGGTTTTACAGACCTTATCGACGGTATTTTAGGTCAAATGAATGTGGTTGGATGGATTATTAGTGGTTTTTCTCTTTTGGTAGGTGGTTTTGGTATTGCTAATATTATGTTTGTTTCTGTAAAAGAGAGAACCAATCTAATTGGAATTCAAAAATCATTAGGAGCCAAAAATAAATTTATCTTATTTCAGTTTTTATTTGAAGCTATTATTTTATCTGTAATTGGTGGTGTAATCGGGCTATTATTAGTTTGGATTATTTCTCTGATTTTGACCAATGTTTTGGATTTTGAATTTGTTCTTGGTATGGGAAATGTAGTTCTAGGAACTGGATTAGCTGCAGCTATAGGATTGATATCTGGAATTTTGCCTGCTATTACAGCGTCTAAACTAGATCCAGTAGAAGCTATTAGAACCGGAATGTAATTTTTATAAAAAAGTACTCTTTAGAGATGTTGCCAATCATTTTTTTTTAAACCCTAATTTTTATTTCATTAAATGTGAAATATGCTCGAAATTTGAGCTACTTGCTTGTTTAGAATAGCTTTTGTGAAAGTTAAATTTGCCTTAGAGGAATCTGCAATTAGATAGATAAAGTAACTATTGTTTTGTGAAATTTTTAAAAACTGAAATTGATTTGTCAATGTAATAGTAATGTCATCAATATTCTGTTTTTGCTTTAAAAAGTCATTGGCGTTCAATTGTGCTCTAATCATTTCTAATGCAAATTTTGAAGCACTTTCTATATCAAATTTGTTGTCGTTTCTTTTTGAGTAATAAAGATTACCGCTTTTTACATCTACAACACTTAATGCAACAAATCCAGGCATTTCCTTTGAAATATTTTCTCCAAATAATTTTAAAAAATCTGACATCTATAAAAAGTTTAAGTAGCAAATTTAATTTTTTTATGATTCAAATACTACTGTAACTCTTTTTAATTATTTTGAAGTTTTTTTTGAAACTTCAAAATAATTAAAAAGTCTATTAGTTGGAATCATTTTAATGAATTTTATTCAAAAATATCTTTTAAATAAATCGTTTATATTTCTTTAGCGAATAAATAAATTCTTATTAATTTATTTGAATAGCGGTTTTTTTGCTATAAGGTTTAGTTGTTTTTTGGGTTAATTGTTAAAAATAATTTCGCTTAATAGATTGCTTATGAAATGATTGAAGTGTTGGCTAATTTGCTATTATTTCTTTTAATGCTTATAGGGCGAAATTATTGGTTTTTTTTGTACTTTTGCGGCCCCAAAACACTAGTGATTTCGTTGCTAACCTACAGTAATAATTTGCTTTAAATTTACGAAAATCGCTCTCTTTTAATCTCAAAAGTCAAAGTGTTTTATTTGTCAAATTCAAGATAATTAAATTCAAAAATTGAATAATTCTTGATAAAATAAAACTTAAAAAATGAAAATTTTTAAACTCAACTTCACACTTTTTTTAGTGTTACTTCTGCCTGCGCTCCTTTTTTCACAAGAAAATATTTTTGCTGGAATTGAAATTGGAAGTAAAGGAATCAAAATGTCTGTTATAGACGTGTTCAATATTAAAAAAGGAAATATTAATGTTAAATCCTATTGGACAGAAAATGTAGCTATAGCAAAAGGTATTTCTACTGAAGGGAATATGACTGAGGAAAACATGAATAAAGCTATTGAAATTATTTCTGATAATTACAGGAAAATTATGATAGAGATGAAGGTTCCAGAGGCAAATATTTTTATAGTAGGATCTTCTGGTGTGGCTATGGCTAATAATACCCAAATACTTATTGATAAGGTTAAAGCTGCCACAGGCAAAGATCTTGAATTTATCGATGCTCAAATGGAAGGCAAAATGCTCTTAAAAGGATGTGTTCCTCCAGTAGATTATAAAAACTCTATGATCCTTGATATAGGAGGAGGTAATACTAAAGGTGGTTATATCGATGTACTTAATAATAATGCTTTTATATTTTTTCCATTAAGTCTTAATTATGGAAGTGTAACCCTTACAGAAAGTATTATTAAAAAAACGAATAGTACAGATATTGGGGAATATAATTCTAGGTCATTCAGCTTTTTGCCGATATTAAGGGAACAAGTTGATGCTATGTATAAATCTAAACCTCAAGCTTTACGCAAAGAAAAAGTATACCTGTCTGGAGGTGCCGTTTGGGCTTTTTACACGCTATACAAAGGGGTTACTAAAGAAGCGTTCAGTCAATTTAAGTTAGAAGATGTGATAAATTATGATGCTATTTTAAAAAATAACTTCCGCAAATTTGAAGACCTAGCTAAAACTGATGAAGATGTTGATAAAGTTTTAAAGACCTATTCTCAAAAATATTTAATTTCTGGTAGTAATATATTATTGGTGTGTTTAGAAGCCATACCAGATATTAATAGTAAAAAATTATATTTTGCTAAAGAAGGTCAAATTGCATGGTTGATATCTTATATAACGGATCTTTCTACTAAAGTAAAGAAAATCTATTAAACAATATTCTACTTTTTATAGTGAATAAATTCCCTATAAATTTCTAATTTTTAAAATTTTAATACTAAAAAATATATTATGGATAAAAAACGTCCAACACCAATTGATCAACCTGTTAAGTGGGATGAAACTCAAACTATTGTTAGTAAAGCCGATTTATTCGGAAGCTTAGAATATGTAAATGAGACTTTTGCATCAGTTTCTGGATATGATGAATCAGAACTAATAGGGCAACCTCATAATATTATCCGTCATCCAGATATGCCCAAAGTAATTTTTAAAGTCTTGTGGGATAATATTTCAAAACGTAAAAAATTTCATGGTGTTATTAAAAACTTAGCCAAATCAGGAAAATATTACTGGGTAATTACTGATTTTGATTATGTTGTAAGTGATGATGCAAAAATTTTAAAATACGTAGCCCGTCGTAAAGCCGTTTCTCCGGGTGTGGTAAAAAAAGTGGATGAGCTTTATAAAAAACTATATAAAATTGAAGAAGTAAGCGGAATAGAAGGGAGCGAAAAATACTTAATTGGTTATCTAGAAGATCATAATCTTGATTATGTAGAATTAATTACAAAATTAATGATGGATGATTTAAATCAACAAGTGGAGTTAGAATCTACTACTGAAGAAGTTGAAGAAACTAAAAAAAGTTTTTTCGGAAGATTCTTTGGTAACTAATACAGTTATAAAATTTTAATAAGTACACGCCTTTTAAATATATTTAAAAAATGCTTAACCGTTATTTAGGAAATTTTAAAAATTTTCCAAAAGAAATATGGATTCTTGCTTTAATTACACTTGTCAATAGAATTGGCGCTGTAGTTGTTCCTTTTTTGTCCAAATACTTTAAAGAGGAGCTAAACTTAAGTTATTCACAAATAGGGTGGATTATGGTTTGCTTTGGAGTTGGATCTCTTGTCGGTACTTTTTTAAGCGGAAAGTTATCTGATGTTTTTGGTGCGTATAAAGTAATGGCTTTTAGCTTGTTTGCTAGTGGTGTAGTATTACTTTCGCTTCAATTTGCAATTACTTTTGAATTATTGTGTATTTCTGTTTTCCTTTTGACTGCAGTTGCTGATATGTATCGACCTGCAATGATGGTAAGTATAAACGATTATGTAACTAGTGAATCTAGAGTGAGAGCTTTGTCTTTATTAAGAATGGCTACTAATGTGGGACTTATCGTAGGACCCGTATTAGGAGGTATTTTAATCATGAATTCAGAATACAACACTTTATTTATTGTTGATGGTTTAACCTCTATTATCTCTGTAGTGTTTTTTTTAATTTTTGTTAGAGAGAAAAAGTTACTTTATAAACTGGAATTAAATGATGTAATAAAAGATAAATTTGCACCTTTCAAAGATGTTCCTTTTGTAATGAATTGGATTATTGCGTTAATCACAGGGTATCTTTATTTTCAAGTTTTCTCTATTGTTCCAATTTATCATAAAGAAGCTTATAATTTAACGGAGTTTGATACAGGAATGTTCTTAGGTTTTAGTGGTGTTGTATTTATACTCTTTGAACTTGCTGTAGTTAATTTTGTGCAAAAAAATAAAATTACCGATTTGGTTGCTATAATGCTAGGATTGTTATTAATAGGAGCTTCCTATCTTTTGCTCTATTTAGTTCATCAACCGTGGGTGTTTTGGGTCTTTATGTTTTTAATGTCTTTTGGTAATATGTTAACCTTTGCTTTTGCAAGTAGTTTTGTGATGAACAGAAGTCATAAAAACTTAGAAGGTTTATTTATGTCGACTTTTCAAATGAGTTATGGTTTTGCTCATGTATTTAGTTCTAAAACAGGATTGACAATTGTGCAAAATTATGATTATAATACCAATTGGACTTTTAATTACATACTAGCATTTGTTACAGCATTTTGTACTTATATCATTTTTATAGTGGTTCGAAAAGAACAAAAAAAGGTAAAACAAGATATCATGATTTCTTTTTTTAAAAAGTAAATAGTTTCTTGATCCTGATTTTTAAAATACATTATATCTTTTAAACAAAAAAATCTCGAATTATCGAGATTTTTTTTGTTTAAAAGATTATGTTTTGATTATCTTATATCATTGTTTTGAATCAAATCAATATATAAATTAATGTTGTCTTTAAGTTCTTTTCTAGGAGTAATAAAATCTAGAAAACCGTGTTCTAATAAAAATTCTGCGGTTTGAAAACCTTCTGGTAAATCTTTTCCAGTGGTGTCTCTTACTACTCTTGGTCCTGCGAATCCTATTAAAGCTCCTGGTTCAGAAATATTAATATCTCCCAACATTGCGTACGATGCAGTAGTTCCTCCTGTTGTAGGATCTGTACATAGAGATATATAAGGAAGTTTGGCATCAGCTAATTGCGCCAGTTTTACAGAAGTTTTTGCTAATTGCATTAGCGAATAAGCAGCTTCCATCATACGTGCTCCACCGGATTTTGAAATCATTACAAAAGGTAATTTGTGCTTAATAGCATGATCTATTCCTCTTACAATTTTTTCACCCACTACAGCTCCCATAGAACCTCCAATAAAAGCAAAATCCATACAGCAAATCACTAAATCTTTTCCTTTAGATTTACCAACGGCTGTACGTACTGCGTCTTTTAATTTTGTTTTTTCCATTACCTCTTTAAGTCGATCACCATATTTTTTAGTGTCAACAAAATTCAAAGGGTCCTTAGAAGTCATGTTTTTGTCTAATTCAACAAACTCATTATTGTCAAATAAAATTTGGAAATATTCAGCGCTTCCAATTCTAACGTGAAAACCATCTTCTGGACTTACAAATAAATTGCGAGCAAGTTCATCGGCATCAATAATTTTTCCAGTAGGAGATTTGTACCAAAGTCCTTTTGGAATATCCATTTTGTCTTCAGTCGCAGTAGTAATCCCTTTTTCTTTTCTTTTAAACCAAGCCATTTTTCTAGTATTCAGTGTTCAGTAATCCAATGTTTAGTATTCAGTTTTTCAGTATTGTATAATCATTTTTTTAATAAATGATTAATAATAAACAGAACGCTGCCTACTTTTTTTATAGTGTATTTACATTATTTAAGTCTGCAAATGCTTGTTCAAGTCTTGTATTGAACGTGATTTCGCTTTCACGAATCCATTTTCTTGGATCGTAATATTTTTTGTTAGGTACATCGTCTCCTTCTGGATTTCCAATTTGAGTATGTAAATAATCGATATTCTTTGTTATATAATCGCGAACTCCTTCTGTATATGCAAATTGCATATCAGTATCGATATTCATTTTTATAACTCCGTAGCTAATTCCTTCTCTGATTTCTTCCAATGTAGAACCTGATCCACCATGAAAAACGAAATCAACTGGATTATTTTTAGTGTTGAATTTATTTTGAACGAAATCTTGAGAATTTTTTAAAATTTTAGGTGTCAATTTTACGTTTCCTGGTTTGTAAACACCGTGAACGTTTCCAAAAGCAGCCGCAATAGTAAATCTTGGACTTATTTTAGAAAGCTCTTCGTAAGCATAGGCTACTTCTTCGGGTTGTGTATATAATTTTGAACTATCAACATCAGAATTATCAACACCGTCTTCTTCACCGCCTGTAATACCAAGTTCGATTTCTAGTGTCATTCCCATTTTGCTCATTCTTGCTAAATAGGTTTTACAGATTTCTATATTTTCTTCGATTGGCTCTTCAGAAAGGTCAATCATGTGTGAAGAATACAATGGTTTTCCAGTTTTAGCAAAATGGGCTTCAGAAGCATCTAACAATCCATCAATCCAAGGTAATAATTTTTTTGCACAATGATCCGTATGTAATATGACAGTTGCACCATAGGCTTCTGCTAAAGCATGAATGTGAAGTGCACCTGCTACACCACCAGCGATTGCTGATTTTTCGTCTTTATTTGAAAGTCCTTTTCCAGCATTAAATTGCGCTCCTCCGTTAGAAAATTGAATGATAACAGGAGCATTTAGTTTTGCAGCAGTTTCAAGAACACAATTTACAGTACTTGAGCCAGTAACATTTACAGCTGGTAGTGCAAATCCTTTTTCTTTTGCATAATTAAAAATTTCCTGTACTTGATCTCCGGTAGCTACGCCTGGTTTAATGTTGTGTGCCATTGTACTTGTTTTAGTTTGTTTAGTTTTTAGTCTTGCAAAAATAAGAATTAATTAGGACTAGAATGGATAATTTATTCCAAAATTTAAAACGGCTTTAGAAAAGTTATATTCTTTAAACCATCTTTCGTTCATTTCTTTGCCTGGATTATACGTTTTAAATCCTAAATCAAATCGAATCACGAAAAAACTTAAATCGTAGCGCAATCCAAAACCAGAACCTACAGCAATATCTTTTAAACTGCTAAAATTTTTAAAAACTGACTTTTCGTCTTTTACATTATCTAACACGTTCCAAATGTTACCTGCATCAGCAAAAATAGCGCCTTTTAGACTTCCAGCAATTTTAAACCTATATTCTCCGCTTAAAGCAATTTTCATATTAGCTTCATTAAAATCATCAAGACCACCGCTGCTTCCTGGACCTAAACTATAAGGCTGCCAAGCTCTATTGTCATTTGATCCTCCAGAAAAATAACTTCTAGAAAACGGAATGTAATTGGAGTTTCCAAACGGAATTGCAATACCAAAAAAGGAACGGAAAGCAATAATATTTTCTTTGGATAAATCCCAATGCTTAATATAATCAAATTCTGTTTTTACATATTCTGAATATTCTAAATTAAAAATATCATAGTTGCCATTCGTATTTTTCTTTTGATTGGTAACATTTGCAAAAGCGGATAAGATGGTTCCAGCAGATTCGATCTTAGTTTTGAAAAGATAAAAATCGTTATCTTTTAAATCCTTCTTTGTCGTTTTTGAAAAAGTGAAACTTGTCGCTAAGATGAAATCATTTTCCGTTAGTCTAAGTCTTCTTTCTTCAATACTTTTTACAGATTCATAATCAGCAGGTTCCAAAGGTTTTAAAAAAATACCACTACCAGAAAGGACATCGTTTGTAAATCCGCGAGTTCCCTGCTCAATAAGTAAATCCCTGTTTACTGCATCGTCATAATAGGAAGGATTTGTATTGTAAGCCTTGCTAATTTTATTTAGAGCACTATAAGAGGAACTATAAACATTAAAATAATTTCTAGGATTTAAATTTCGCACAAATTGTGTGTTTAAGAGATCAAATCTTGCGGTATGATTTATTTTTGGAGTCCAATTGTATGATAATCCTCCTGTAAAATTTTCTTTGTCAAGACCTATATTTCTTTGTTTTGCAAAACCAACCGTAATCAGAGTAGAAGGAATCATACTTTTAGGAATAATTTTATCCGTGTTAAAGGGCATAAGAATCCTTGGGATATTTAATTTTAAATCTACTCCATATTCTGATACATTAAAGAAATTGTTTTTTGGATTGGCTAAATCTTTAGAGGAGCCAATGTTTCCGCGTGCTGCAAGTTCAAGTGTTTCCGCTCCATTAAATACATTTCTTATCGTCTCAGAAACACTTAGTCCAATACCAAAGTCTTGAATGTTAGAATGGGTTACATCTAATGTAGTTCCAAAACTATATTTTTTTCTCGGAGTCAAATATACTTTAGCGATTAATGACTGGGCGGTACTATCTCTTTTGTCTACTTCATATTGAATAGAAGGATAATTAAAAATCTTTAGATTGTTTAGATAACGTGTTGTTAATACCGTCCTGAAATCTGCATACATTCCACCTTTATAAATAAAAATAGCATCTGTTATAGCTTTTGGTTTGTATTTTAATTTTTTCTGACTGTATAAATTAAAGTTTTTATAGGAAACGCTATCATTAATATTCAATCCGCTATTATTTGGTGAATAATCAGTGTAAATATTTACATCGCTTATTTTGTATAGCTTAAATGGTTCTGTTTTAGTGGAATCTTTTTCCTGATAGGAATAATTATTTATCATCAAAGTGATGTTGGCCTGATTTACTTTTTTGATCGTGTCAATATTAAAAGTCACATAATTTGGCTGAAAATAATAAGCGCCATTATTTCTAAAGTTCGTTGTTATACGGTTTCTTTCATTCTCAAAATCATCTGTTTTATATTGATTTCCAGATTTTAAAAAAGTATTGAATTTATTGCGTTGGTACAAAGAATCTAAAACTGGAGTTGTAATAGAAGTTTTGATAGTGTCTAAAAAGAAAGCGTTTCCTAATGTAATATCGTATTTTAATTTTGCTTTTTGAATGTTTATAGTATCAATTTGATAAGCTGCTTTTACGTTAAAAAAACCATTGTTAAAATAATAATATTTAAGCCTTAATAAGGATTTGTTCGACTTTTCTTTATCTACAATAACTGGTGGCTCGCCCGTTTTTATCAAAAAATCATGAATTCCGTGATACCAAAAAGATTGTCCCAAACGATTCACTTGTTTTTCAGATAACCATTTAGATAACCGTTTGTATTTTTCTGGATTATTTTTAAACTTGGCCTGATATGTTGAATCCGGGTTTAAATTGGCTAAATTATAAAGATTTAGACGCAGGCGATAGCCAAGTAAAGTTGTATTGGGTTTTTGATACAGCTGATTAAAAACAATTTCCTCCTTTATTGCTTTGTTATTTACACTAATTTCATTCTTGGTGAGCAATAATTTATCTGCTGGAACTCTTTTTACAGCGTTACATGCAGAAATTAGTATTGCAATTACAATAAATGCAGTTATTTTTGTGGAAGTTTTTTTCAAGTGTTCTAAAATATTTAATTCAAAAGTACATTATTTTATGGTTAGTAAAAACCAAATAAAACTTATAACGAGTTTACAGCAAAAAAAATATAGATATGCCAATAAATTATTTTTTGCCGAAGGTGTAAAAGGGATTCAAGAATTATTGGATTCTAATTTTGAATTGGAGCATTTGTATTCTACACAAAATGATTTTCCAGAAGTTTCTAATAATAATAAATCTATTATAGACGAAAATGATTTAAAAAAGATCAGTGCATTAGCAACACCAAATTCGTGTTTAGCAGTTTTTAAGATGCCTTTAGAGAAATCAATTATTGCTACAGGTTTAATTGTTGTACTCGATTCTATTCGGGATCCGGGTAATTTAGGAACCATAATGCGTTTGTGTGATTGGTTTGGTATTCAGCAAATTGTATGCTCAAACGAGACCGTTGATTACTTTAATCCTAAAGTTGTGCAGGCTACTATGGGTTCTATAGCTAGAGTTAATGTAAATTATACGGATTTGAATAGTTATTTGCAACAGACTCAATTGCCTATTTTTGGAACTTTTATGAACGGTCAAAATATATACAAGTCTATTTTGCCACAGCAAGGAATAATTATTATGGGTAATGAAGCTAATGGGATTTCTGAGACACTCGAAAAATTAGTTCAAAACCGACTTACAATACCACGTTTTGGAAGTCTTCAAAAAACAGAAAGTTTGAATGTTGCCACAGCAACGGCAATAATTTTGAGTGAATTTAGTCGAGGAAATTAACTGAAAGTATTCTTAATAATTTTTAGTGGAAAGTAAAATTGATGAAAATAGCACGAGTTTTCATCGAATCTATGTTGCCAGTCCAAGGACTATTGGGATCTTTATCTCGAATAAGTTCGTCATTTAATCCAAAAACACCTCTAATAGAAGGCGAAAATATAAAATATTCTGAAAAGAGATCAATACCAAATCCCAATTCATAATTAGGAGTCCAGGATTTTACTCTAAAACGTTGCTCTAAATTGTCATCAAGTATTTTTGCATTACTAGATAAGTTTAGCGTAGCAGAAACTCCTCCTAAAGCATAAGGCCGAATGTTTCCGGTTCTTAAAGAAGAAAATTTTAGCAACAAAGGAAAGTGTATATAAGTGCTGTTAACTTCTCTAAGCGCGTCACTGTTTTTAGTAAAATTAGGATTTGCAGGAAAGTTCAATTCTCTTTTAGTATAATACAATCCGGGTTCAAATCGTAAATTTATGTATTCTTGAAGTTTTACATCAGCAATAATTCCTACATTAAAACCCGTTGTTTTTTTGACTAATATATCAGGTGTTTCTGTTTTATAGTCAATTTTAAAATCATAAGAATTGAATCCTAAATAAAAACCATAATAGATTTTCTTTTGTTGAAAGTTTTCCAAATTTATGATAGGATCTTTGCTAAAGATGTTTTTCGAACCTTGAGCATATCCGTTTAGAAGGAGCAGAAAAAAAAGTATTGCAAATGTTTTTTTCATATTATTTTTTAGAAGCTGAATAAATTGTAGCAACGCCAAAAGTTTGTGGTAACGCAACTACATCTATAAACCCAATTTTTCTTAAAATATTGTTCAGTGCTTCGCCATAAGGAAATGCAGCTGCAGATTCGGATAAATAGCCATAAGCAACATCGTCCTTAGAAAATAATTTTCCTATTATTGGCAGAATATTTTTGCTGTAAAAATTATATCCTTGTTTATAAGGGGTTTTTTCAGGAACAGAGGTTTCTAAAATTACAAAAACTCCATTTGGTTTTAAAACTCTTAAAATCTCGCTTAAACCCTTTTCTAAGTTTTCAAAGTTTCTTACCCCAAAAGCAACTGTTATAGCGTCGAAATAATTGTCATCAAAAGGCATGTTTTCAGAATCGCCTAAAACCATATCAATTGTATTAGAAAGATTTTTTGAAGCAATTTTTTTCTTGCCAACGTCAAGCATTCCTGCGGAGATGTCTAGACCAATGATTTTTTCAGCATTAGTTTGTGCCATCAATATAGCTAAATCACCTGTTCCAGTAGCAATATCTAAAATTTGTTTGGGATTGGATTTGCTTACTATATTCAAAACTTTTTTGCGCCATTTCAAATCAATTCCAAAAGAAATGACACGATTTAAATTGTCATAATTTCCAGAAATGGTATCAAACATTTGTGCAACTTGCTCTTTTTTGCCTAAGGCTGAATCTTTATACGGAGTTATTTTTTCAGACATTTTTTTTATTTGTACAAATATAGGTAATCTTCATAAACTTAAAATGAGTTTCAGGAAATAGAATGAAGAATAATTTGGGTTGAGATTTACTTTTTTATAGGTTCAAAATAAATAATTTAAACAGGATGAAGGGGTATTGTTAGAAATATCACTAAAAGTGGGTATTGTAACTCCAAATTATAATATCCACATTTGTGACAATAATAGTAGACCTTTTAAATGATTAAAAAAGAAACAATGAGCCAAATTAAATGGATAGTTTTAGCGTTAATTATCTCATTTATTCTTGTGAGTTTTTTTGAGAATACTGTGTTACATCCCAGTATTTTATTTACAACGCAACACACGTTCTTAGGATTAAATTTGTTTTTGGAAATTTTAATTTTTTTCGTCTTTAGTACCTTCGTGGTATTTGGTATTAAAGGCTTTTTTGAGATGTACTCTCAAAGAGTTGCAAACCTGATAACCTTCATTTCTGGAGTGCTATTAGTGTTTGTGATATTTATGTTATTTTATCAAATTAACTTTCAAGAGTAACTCGTATCTTAAATCATTGGTCAAAAAAAACATCCTGCAAAGGATGTTTTTTTGTTTTATTCTCTAAGATAAGTTTCATAGGTGTATTCATATTTATGAAAATCATCTTTTTTATTGAATTCAGATTTTTCTAATTTCCATTCTGTTTTGTCAATTTCAGGAAAATAAGCATCTGCTTCAAAACTGCCATGAACTCTAGTTAGTTCGATTTTGTCAGCATAAGAAATTCCAATTGTATAAATTTCTCCACCTCCTATTATAAATGAATCTTCCTCTTTTGGACATGCTTCTAAAGCTTTTTCAATCGTGTCAACCACAATGCAATCTTCTGCTTTATAGTCTTTTTGTCTTGTAATTATGATATGCTTTCTATTAGGTAATGGTTTTTGAAGACTCTCGTAAGTTTTACGACCCATTATAATATGATGTCCAGTTGTAAGTCTCCTAAATCTTTTATAATCATTGGGCAAGTGCCAAACTATTTTACCATCTTTTCCTAAAGCATTATTTTCGCCCGCCGCCGCAATCATTGTAATCATAATTAGATGCTATTATTAGGTTCGTCACTCTCTATTTTTAACTTTAATTGCTCTATTTTCTTTTGTTGTAAAGCTACTAATCTATCAATTTGATCTCTTTCCCAGTATTTATTCATGAATCGATCAGTTATAAATATTTTTATAAAATGAAGAAGGAATAAAAACAGCCATACAGCAATTATCCATTGGTACCAGTCAGAGACTACATTACTATTTAAGAATTGATGTCCAAGAAATAATAATAAACTTCCTAAAACGAAAACGACAAAATGGAAATATAATCTCTTTTTTTGCTTTATCCTTCTTCGGGCATATTCATATTGTTCATGTACTTCTTTTTCCATCGATTTGATTTTAGTTTATAAAGATAAAATTTATTTTGGGAAGTTGCAGAAATGATTTAAGATTATTTAATTTGGATTGATAAGCCTATAATTGGTTTTAATAGAACTAAGGATTTTATATTTATCAACCAAAAAACTGAATTTTTACTTTATTGCATTACATTATTCTATTTATTTAATAAATAATAGAAACTCATTTTCAAAAATGGATTGAAAATGTTTTGAAAATTCAAAATAATGAAAAGTAATTTTTTGTACAAAAAATACTTTATACGGCTACATTTCCTTTTATAGCTGGGTGAGGATCATAGCCTTCTAGAGTAAAGTCTTCGAAATCAAAATCGAAAATATTTTTTATCTCTGGGTTCAAAATCATTTTAGGTAATGGTTTTGGCTCACGAGACAATTGCAATTCTAGCTGTTCAAAATGATTGTTGTAAATGTGTGCATCGCCAAAAGTATGAATAAATTCTCCGGGTTGTAAGTCGCAAACCTGAGCGATCATCATAGTTAATAACGCATAAGATGCAATGTTGAAAGGAACTCCTAAAAAAATGTCAGCACTTCGTTGGTATAATTGGCAGGATAATTTTCCTTCAGAAACATAAAATTGAAAAAACGCATGACAAGGAGGTAAAGCTGCTTTGTTATTGGCTACATTTTCTTCAAAAGACTTAGTAGTGTCTGGTAAAACAGAAGGATTCCAAGCTGAAACTAACATTCTACGACTGTTAGGATTGTTTTTTAACTCTGTAATTAAGTCAGAGATTTGATCAATTTCTTCGCTATTCCAATTGCGCCATTGATGACCATAAACTGGTCCTAAATCTCCATTGGCATCAGCCCAAGCATCCCAAATTTTCACTCCATTTTCTTGAAGATATTTAATATTGGTATCTCCTTTAAGGAACCAAAGCAATTCATAAATAATAGATTTTAGATGTAATTTTTTAGTGGTAACCATCGGAAATCCTTTGCTCAAGTCAAAACGCATTTGGTAACCAAAAACACTTTTTGTTCCCGTGCCCGTTCGGTCTCCTTTTTGACAACCATTGTCCATTACATGCTGTACTAAATCTAAATATTGTTTCATATTATTGGTAGGTACGTAGTAGTATTTAATTTGATATCTATTGAAAAATCGCTTTATATATTGCTTTTTTTAAACTAAAAAAAAGCCATTAAAGTTCTCTTTTAGAAATTTCGTCTCTAATTTTGGCGGCCTTTTCATAATCCTCATGTGAAACAGCTTGATCCAATAATTCATTTAATTCCTGCAGCGTATGTTTAGAATACGTATGTCCAGATTGATTGCTTTCTTCTTCACGACCAAAAGTGTCTGGATTGGAAAGAACATCATCTAATTCTTGAGTGTCTTTGTTTGGGTCTAAAGGATTAGTTTTTAAGTAAATCCCAGCTTTGTCAAGAATGTTTTTGTAGGTAAAAATAGGAGCGTTAAAGCGTAATGCTAAAGCTATCGCATCGGATGTACGAGCATCAATGATCTCTTCTATTTTATCTCTTTCGCAAATTATACTCGAGTAAAAAACTCCATCAACTAATTTATGAATGATCACTTGTTTTACAACAATATCAAACCGCTCTGCAAAATTTTTAAAAAGATCATGCGTTAGTGGGCGTGGTGGCTTTATCTCTTTTTCTAAGGCAATTGCAATAGATTGTGCTTCAAAAGCGCCGATAACGATTGGTAACTTACGTTCGCCGTCAACTTCATTCAATATCAAAGCATAGGCTCCGTTTTGAGTCTGACTGTAAGAAATTCCTTTTATAGATAATTTAACTAAGCTCATAGATGTTGTAATGGTAATTACCGAATACTTTAAAAAAACAGATTGCAAAAAAAATGCTATCTAAACGCAAAGATACAAATATCTTATTTTTAGATAGCATTAAAACTGTTTTATTGTAACGACTAGTTATGCGCTTTAAAAGCCTTTAATTTTTCAATTAATTGAGGTACGATTTCAAATGCATCTCCTACAATTCCGTAGTCTGCAACTTTAAAGAAAGGTGCTTCTGGGTCGCTATTGATAACAACTTTTACTTTAGAAGAGTTGATTCCTGCAATGTGTTGAATAGCTCCTGAAATACCAATCGCTATATATAAGTTTGCTGCAACAGGCTTTCCTGTTTGTCCTACGTGTTCTCCGTGAGGTCTCCAACCCAAATCAGATACTGGTTTAGAACAAGCTGTTGCTGCTCCAAGAACAGTAGCTAATTCTTCTATCATTCCCCAGTTCTCAGGACCTTTTAATCCACGTCCTGCTGAAACTACAACTTCTGCATCTGCGATAGATACTTTTCCAGTAACTTTTTCAACAGATTCTACTTTTACACCAAAATCATTTTCTCCAATGGTTGGGTTGAAATCTTCTTCTGTCAAAGTAGATGCATTTTCAAAAATCCCATAAGAATTTTTAGCTAATCCAAGAACTTTAACATCAGTTGTGATGTCAGTAATCATAAACGCTTTATTAGAAAAAGCATTTCTTTTTACTTGAAATGGTGAAGTTGATACAGGTAATCCAACAACGTTTGAAGCGTAACCTGCTTCTAGCGCTACGGAAACAAGAGAAGATAAATAAACACTATCAGTTGTTGAAGATAGTAATACTAGCTTTACATTTTCTTTTTGTGCGGCTTGTTTAATTACATCAGCATATGCCTTTGCAGTAAATCCAGATAATTTATCATTGTTTACTTTTAAAACTTTATCCACACCGTATTTTGATAATTCCGAAACATCTCCAGCATTAACAGTTACTGCTGTAACAGTTGTTCCTAATGTTTCAGCTACTTTTTTTGCATATGAGGCTAATTCGAAAGCTACTTTCTTGAATTTTCCTTCTGCATATTCTGCATATATTAATATAGACATGATGATTTTAGATTTTAGATTTTTGAATTGTAATTTTAGATTTCAGGAATTTGAATAAGGAATTTACATTTTTTTTGCCATTAGCAATCAAAAATCGTTTGTCCTAATTCTGTAATCCAATATCTAGATCACTTTTGCTTCGTTGTGTAATAGATTGATTAATTCGTCTAAATTATCAGCAGCAATTAATTTTACCGCAGATTTTGGAGCTGGTTTTTCAAATTTCACCGCTTTAGTATTTACAGTAGCCTCTACTGGCTCAAGTATTGTTAAGGCTTTAGTTCTTGCTGTCATAATTCCTCTCATGTTCGGAATACGCAAGTCTTTTTCCTCTACTAATCCTTTTTGACCACCAATAATTAATGGCAAAGTTGTAGCTACAGTTTCTTTACCACCATCAATTTCACGAACTGCTTTTACGTTAGTTCCGTCAACTGTTAAGTTTGTACATGAATTTAGGAAGTTATATCCAAGAATTCCTGCTATCATACCTGGAACCATTCCTCCATTGTAATCTAAAGATTCTTTTCCTGCAATTACGATGTCATATCCTCCGTTTTTAATTACTTCGGCTAACTGCTTAGCCACAAAAAAACCATCCGTAGGAGTAGCGTTTATACGAATTGCTTCGTTTGCGCCAATTGCTAAAGCTTTTCTTAAAGTTGGTTCCGTGTCTGGTCCTCCTACATTTACAACTGTTACCGTTGCTCCTTGTTGTTCTTGAAACCAAATGGCACGTGTTAATCCAAATTCATCATTAGGATTAATTACATATTGAACTCCATTAGTGTCAAATTCAGAATCACCATTGACAAAGTTAATTTTTGAAGTAGTATCAGGAACGTGACTGATGCAAACTAATATTTTCATAAGTATATATTTAGTTATTCTTTAATTTCTTTTACAAATTTAAAATATTAATTTGAATAATATACTATGCGTGCATAATATTTTTTGTTAACTATTACGTTTTCGGAGCATTAATATTGAAAGAGTCTTTGTAGGCTTATTATTGTATGTTAGACAGTTGGTTATAATGAGCTAAATGTGCCTCTTAATTTAAGTAGTTTATAGGCTTTATGAGTTTTCAATTAGATCTTAAAAGGAGAACTAATGTTCTAAAATTAATTTAGGATTTTTTATGCATTAAAGTGATATAAAATATTTATTTTTGCTGTTCGAAAAATATAGACACATACAACATAATAATATGAGAACGATACAATTTAGAGAGGCTATTTGCGAAGCGATGAGTGAGGAAATGCGTCACGATGAGTCCATATACTTAATGGGTGAAGAAGTTGCAGAATATAATGGTGCTTACAAAGCTTCTAAAGGAATGCTTGCTGAATTTGGTGCAAAAAGAGTTATTGATACTCCAATTGCTGAGCTAGGTTTTACCGGTATTGCAGTTGGATCTGCTATGAATGGATGTCGTCCTATCGTAGAATACATGACTTTTAACTTTTGTTTGGTTGGTATTGATCAAATTATTAATAATGCTGCCAAAATGCGTCAAATGACAGGTGGTCAATTTAATGTTCCTATTGTTTTTCGTGGTCCAACTGCTTCTGCAGGACAATTGGGAGCAACACACTCTCAAGCTTTAGAAAATTGGTTTGCCAATACTCCTGGGCTTAAAGTTGTAGTTCCATCTACGGTTTATGATGCTAAAGGATTATTAAAAGCTGCTATTCGTGATAACGATCCAGTAATTTTCATGGAATCGGAACAAATGTATGGTGATAAAGGGGAAGTTCCTGATGGCGAATATACAATTCCTCTAGGGGTTGCTGATATTAAGCGTGAAGGAACAGATGTAACAATCGTTTCTTTTGGAAAAATTATAAAAGAAGCTCATATTGCTGCTGATGAATTGGCTAAAGAAGGAATTTCATGTGAAATAATTGATTTAAGAACGGTTCGTCCTATGGATTATGAAACGATTTTAACATCAGTAAGAAAAACAAATAGATTGGTAGTTCTTGAAGAAGCTTGGCCTTTTGCAAGTGTCGCTTCAGAGATTACTTATATTGTTCAAGAGCGTGCTTTCGACTTTCTTGACGCACCAATACAACGTATCACAACTGCAGATACTCCAGCGCCATATTCTCCAGTATTATTGAAAGAATGGTTGCCTAATTCAGAAGATGTTATAAAAGCAGTTAAGAAAGTAATGTATAAAAAATAACAGCTACTGAAAGATTTGAATTTGATTGAAATTTAATAATTGAAACATTAAATTCTGATTATTTAAGTGCTGTAATTCACTATATTTGAAACTTCATCAATTATTTATTTGATGAAGTTTTTTTTTGGAACGATTATGAAAAAAAATATTGTAATACTGTTGTTTTTATTTGTTTCGGTAAGTGCTGTTTTTGCACAGACCAAAGCTGGTGGCGTTGTTTTAGACAAGATGAATCAGCCCATACCCTTTGCTAATATAGTATTTAAGAATTCTAGTGAAGGAATTGTTGCTAATGAAGATGGGTTGTTTTATTTAGAATCTCCAAAAACGTATTCGGCTTTAGTGATTTCCTCTGTAGGTTTTTCTGAAAAGGAAATTGTGTTGCCTAAAGCGGTTAATTATAATATGAGAATTCAGCTCAATGAAGCGGAGAGTTTAAATGAAGTAGTTGTTTTTACTGGTAAAACTTCTAAAAAGAATAATCCTGCTCTTGATATACTGCGTAAAATTTGGGAAAAGAAACGCCAAAACGGATTGTACATGTTCAATCAGTATCAAATGGAGAAGTACGAAAAAATAGAATTTGATATGAATTCTATAGACAGTGCTTTTATGAAAAATAAGCTTTTTAAAGGAATGGAGTTTATTTTTAATCAAATGGATACTTCAAAAGTTACAGGAAAAACCTATTTACCCATTTTTGTAAACGAGGCCTTGTCTGATGTTTATGGTGATTTAAAATTAAAAAAAATAAAAGAAAAACTAAAAGCCAGCAAGACATCAGGTTTTAATGGAAATCAGCAAATTTTAAATTTTGTAAAAGATTTGTATTCTGATTATAATATCTATAATAACTATTTAACTTTTTTTGACAAAAGTTTTACAAGCCCGCTTTCTAAAACAGGTATCGATGTTTATAATTATATCCTAAAAGACAGTACTTATATTGATAACAAATGGTGTTATAATATTATATTTTATCCAAGACGTAAAAATGAATTAACTTTTAAAGGTGATTTTTGGGTAAACGATACCACTTTTGCGATCAAGAAAATCAATATGGCTGTTACCAAAAGTGCCAACATCAACTGGGTAAAAGATATCTATCTAGAGCAGGAATTTGAGGTTGTTAGTGATTCAGTTTTCTTGTTAACCAAAGATTATTTAATGTCCGACTTTGCTTTAAACAAAAAAGAAAAGTCTAAAGGGATTTACGGAAAAAGAACAACCTATTTCAGAGATCATAAATTCAATAATGTCAAACCAATTGCTTTTTATAAAGAGGAGGTAAATTATAAGGATCCTGAAGTCTATAATAAGTCGGATGAATACTGGGAGGAAAATCGTTTCGAAAATTTAAATAAAGATGAATTAGGGGTCTATAAAATGCTTGATACTTTGCAGACCGTTAAAAAATTCAAACAAATTTACAGTTCTGTTCAAGTACTTGCTAGCGGATTTGTACAATTTGGTAATTTCGATTACGGTCCTATTTTTTCCACATTTGGCTACAATGAAGTAGAAGGAGCAAGATTGCGAGCAGGAGGAAGAACCTATTTTGGAACTAATGACACTTGGCGTATACAAGGATATACGGCTTATGGTTTTAAAGATGATAAATTTAAATACGGATTTTCTGGAAAATGGATGGTCGATAAGAAAAATAGATTTATTTTATCAGGAGGAAATAGACGTGACATCGAGCAAATCGGTGCGAGTTTGACTGCGACTTATGATATTTTGGGTAGGAGCGGTGCTTCTTCCTCTGTATTCTCATCAGGAAATAATGGAAAACTAACCAATATTAATTTAAGTAATATAGCAGTAGAAATGGAGCCTGTGAAAAACTTAACTTTTCAAACAGGTTTTTCGTACCGTACCTTGGAGTCTGCTTCTCCTACATTTAGTTTAGATTATTATACCGATAGAGTTAATGGTGTTGTTAAAAGTGATGTAAAACAATCAGAAGTTAGTTTTCAAATTGAATATACTCCCAAAAGGAGAACCATTGGATACGCGGTAGAACGTGAAATTGTAGATAGTCCTTACAGCCGATTTTTTGTAAATTACAGTCATGGTTTTAAAGGCTTGCTAGATAGTGACTTTCAATATGATAAATTGCAATTGTATTTTAAACAACCAATTATTATTGGTCCATTAGGACGCTCTAATATTATTATGGAATTGGGTAAAACTTTTGGAACTGTTCCTTTAGGATTAATGAGTGTTATTCCAGGAAATCAAACTTTTTTCAGTATCGAAAATACGTTCAGTAATTTAAATTATTATGAATTTATTTCAGATCAATATGCTACTGTACAATGGAACCATAATTTTGGAGGGAGGATTTTTTCTAGAATTCCGTTTATGCGTAAATTGAATTGGAGAGAAATAATTTCGGTAAAAGGAGTATATGGTAGTATTTCTGATGATAATAGAGCCATAAATGCTTCTGGATTATCCTATAATGCACCAGAAAAGGGATATTGGGAATATAGTGCTGGAGTTGGGAATATTTTTAAATTATTCCGAGTTGATTTTTCTTGGCGAGGTAATTATCTCAACACTCCCGATACCAATCGATTTACAGTTAAAGCCGCATTTGGATTTAATTTTTAATACAGATATTTTTAGCCTTACATCCAAACCTAAAAGAATTGGATGTAGGCTATTTAAATTTAAGATGATTTTAAAAAAAAAATCAGATTATGCAAGAAGCATTTGATTATCTCGCAGAAAAAGATCGGATTTTCAGGATAATTATTGATCAATTTGGATTGCCTTTAATTCCAAAAAGACCGCAAGGATTTGAAACTTTAGTGTTGCTAATTTTAGAGCAACAAGTTTCTATTGATTCGGCCAAAGCTACATTTCTAAAAATAAAAGACAGTCAAAAAACAATAACTCCAGAAGTTTTATCGGTTGTTTCGGATGAAGTTTTTAGGAATTTTGGAGTAAGTCGTCAAAAAACGAGTTATATAAAAGCTTTAGCGTTAGCTATTTTAAATAAAGAAATTGATTTAGAAAGTTTGCCAAACAAAACTGCGCAAGAAGTTCGGCAGGAACTTATAAAAATTAAAGGAATAGGCAATTGGACTATTGATATTTACCTGATGTTTTGTTTGCAAGTGCCTGATTTATTACCATTAGGAGATATTGCGGTTGTAAATACTATAAAAGAATTACTGGATATTCACGATAAAGAGGCTATGGAAAAGTACGCTGAAAAATGGAGTCCTTATCGCTCCTTTGCGACGTATCTTTTATGGCATCATTATTTAAAAAAGCGAAATCGAAGAGTTGTTTATTAACGTGTTCACTTTTAAAACACAATCAATTGAAAGTGTATTTATTTTTATTGTAAAAAAGAGTTAGATTCCTTACTTTTGCACCCATAATTATAGATAAGAAAAATTAAAATGACTGCAGACAAATTAACAACTTTCGATGTATTAATCGAAATACCAAGAGGAAGTAGAAATAAATACGAATATGATTTCGAAATAAAAAGAATGCGTTTTGACAGAATGTTATTTTCTTCAATGATGTATCCTGCTGATTACGGATTTATTCCTGAAACTTTAGCTTTAGACGGAGATCCATTAGATGTTTTGGTATTAGTAAATGAGCCAACTTTTCCTGGATGTGTTATGGAAGTAAAACCAATCGGTGTTTTCCATATGGCAGACGATAAAGGACCAGATGAAAAAGTAATTTGCGTTCCTGTTTCAGATCCAATTTGGAATTCATTGAATGATTTATCAGATATGAATCCACACTTATTAAAAGAAATCGAGCACTTTTTTCAAGTATATAAAGATCTTGAAAACAAAAGTGTTGATGTAGGTGGTTGGGGAGATGTTAAGGAAGCTTATTCTATCATCAAACAATGTACAGACCGTTTCAATCAGATTGAAAACAAACCAAAAGGATTATTTAGCATTAAATAATTAATTTGTGATTTTTATAAAAAAAGCAATACTCCGTTAAGAGTATTGCTTTTTTGTTTATTTTCGTTAAGTTACATTGTTAATTTAACCAAAAACCAAACAAAAATTATGGATTCAATAATGATTTATGTGCCAATAATTATGGCAATAGTTGGCCTTCTTTTTATGATGTATAAAAGAGCCTGGGTTTTAAAACAAGATCCAGGAGATGGAAAAATGAAAGAGATTTCAGACTACATCTATGAAGGAGCTTTAGCTTTTTTAAAAGCAGAATATAGGTTGTTGACTTTCTTTGTTATAGGAGCAAGCATTGTTTTAGCCGGAATTACTTTTATTCCAGGTGTAAAAACACATTTGCTAATAGTAGTTGCTTTTATTTTTGGAGCTATATTTTCAGCTTGGGCAGGAAATATGGGAATGAAAATCGCTACTAAAACCAATGTTCGAACCACCCAAGCTGCACGTACGAGTTTACCACAAGCACTAAAAGTTTCTTTTGGTGGTGGTACTGTTATGGGTTTGGGAGTTGCAGGTCTAGCAGTTTTAGGATTAACAACTTTCTTTATAATTTTATTTCAGATACTTTCTGGAGGTGTTTGGAAAGACACAGAGACAATGACAATTGTACTAGAAACATTGGCTGGTTTCTCGTTAGGAGCTGAATCTATTGCATTATTTGCTCGAGTTGGAGGTGGTATCTATACCAAAGCCGCTGATGTAGGAGCTGATTTAGTTGGTAAGGTAGAAGCGGGTATTCCAGAGGATGATCCACGTAATCCAGCGACTATTGCTGATAATGTTGGGGACAATGTTGGTGATGTTGCGGGCATGGGTGCGGATTTATTTGGTTCTTATGTTGCTACCGTTTTAGCAGCAATGGTATTAGGAAACTATGTAATCAAAGATATGGGAGGGAATATAGTAGAAAATGGTTTTGGCGGAATTGGTCCAATACTATTACCTATGGCAATTGCTGGTTTCGGAATCTTATTTTCTATCGTCGGAACTCTATTAGTCAAAATTACAGACGATAACGCTAAAGAGCCACAAGTTCAAAAAGCACTAAACATTGGAAACTGGGTTTCTATTGTACTTACAGCTATCGCTTGTTTCTTTTTAATTCAGTGGATGTTACCTCAAACTATGAAAATGAATTTCTTTGGCGAAGGCTTACAAGATATTTCTTCCATGAGAGTTTTCTATGCATCACTAATTGGCTTATTTGTTGGTGGTGCTATTTCATCAGTTACAGAATATTATACTGGATTAGGTACAAAACCAGTTATGGCCATTGTACAAAAATCATCAACGGGTGCAGGAACTAATGTAATTGCTGGATTGGCAACTGGAATGATTTCTACTTTTCCGACTGTTTTATTATTTGCAGCAGCTATATGGTCAACCTATGCTTTGGCAGGATTTTATGGAGTTGCTTTAGCCGCCTCAGCGATGATGGCAACTACGGCAATGCAATTGGCTATTGATGCTTTTGGACCAATATCAGACAATGCAGGTGGAATTGCTGAAATGAGCGAGTTGCCTAAAGAAGTACGTACGAGAACTGATATATTAGATTCTGTAGGAAATACAACAGCAGCAACTGGAAAGGGATTTGCAATTGCTTCGGCAGCATTAACTTCATTGGCTTTATTTGCAGCCTATGTTACTTTTACAGGAATTGACGGAATTAATATTTTTAAAGCTCCTGTTTTAGCTATGCTATTTGTGGGCGGAATGATTCCTGTAGTTTTCTCTGCTTTGGCAATGAACTCTGTTGGAAAAGCAGCGATGGATATGGTGTACGAAGTACGTCGTCAGTTTAGAGAAATTCCTGGAATTATGGAAGGAACTGGGAAACCAGAATACGCAAAATGTGTTGATATTTCTACGAAAGCAGCACTACGTGAAATGATGTTGCCAGGAATTCTTACTATTGGTTTCCCTATTGCAATTGTACTTTTGGGTAAGTTAGTTTATAGTAGTAATAACCAATTAGTAGCCGAAATGCTCGGTGGTTATATGGCTGGAGTTACTGTTTCTGGTGTGCTTTGGGCAGTTTTTCAAAATAATGCTGGTGGAGCTTGGGATAATGCTAAAAAATCTTTTGAAGCCGGAGTTTTGATAAATGGTGAGATGACTTATAAAGGTTCTGATGCTCATAAAGCAGCGGTAACTGGTGATACTGTTGGAGATCCGTTTAAAGATACATCTGGACCATCGATGAATATTTTAATTAAATTGACTTGTTTGATTGGTTTAGTAATCGCTCCAATTTTAGGCAACGGTAGTCATACTGTTCTGGATAAACCAGCATGTTGCGCTACTTCAGAAATGTGTACTTCAATGTCTAAAGAAGAGTGTTTAGCTAAGGGTTGTACAAGTTCAAGTTGTAAATTTATGAATGCGAAATCAGTCGCTACGCATTTCTCTTCTTCAAAAGAAGTGTCTATCGAAAAGTCAAACATTGATGGAAAAGTAACTGCGATCATTAAAACAACGATAGACGGAAAAGAAGAAATTCAAAAATTTGAAGGAACCGACGCCGAAGTTCAAGCTAAAATAGATGCTTTGAAATAAAGATTGAATCATCTTTGTGAAAGCTTAAAAATTTGACAAAGTTTTACAAAAAATGCCTCACTCTAAAAATTAGGAGTGAGGCATTTTTATATTTAGTTTTTATTAATTTTATTGTTTCTCCCTTTCTTATGGTGAGAATATTGGAGCGTATTTTAGAATAATCCGTTTAGTTCGGCATCTATTCTATTGATAATATTTCCTAAATCTTCCTGACTGTCAACAAAATTAATATTATCAACATCTATGATCATTAATTTTCCTTTATCATAGGTTTGTATCCAACCCTCATAACGTTCATTTAATCGGCTTAAATAATCAATCGAAATAGAGTTCTCATACTCTCTTCCTCTTTTGTGAATTTGTCCTACTAGATTCGGAATCGAACTTCTCAAATAGATTAACAAATCTGGTGGTTTCACAGTTGATTCCATTAATTCAAAAAGAGAGGAGTAATTCTGAAAATCACGACTTGTCATTAATCCCATTGCATAAAGATTGGGAGCAAAAATATGTGCATCTTCATAAATAGTTCGGTCTTGTATGATCTTTTTGCCACTTTCTCTAATTTGCATCACTTGTCGAAAACGACTGTTGAGAAAATAAATTTGTAAATTAAAAGACCAACGTTCCATTTGATGGTAAAAATCATCTAAGTATGGATTGTCAACTACATTCTCAAAATGGGGTTCCCATTTAAAGTGTTTGGCTAATAAACGCGTTAGAGTAGTTTTTCCTGAACCTATATTTCCTGCTATTGCTATGTGCATTACGGTATTATGATTTTATAATTTGTAATTCCTTCTGATGTAAAAATAGATAAAATTTGGTCCTTGTAATAGAATTTATTAAAGGTTTTTTCGGGAATTTTTATTTCATATTTTTTCTGTTTCTCGGCATCTTCAAGAGTTATAATTCCAGACTTAGCGTACATAATTTGATTTTTATTTATAATCAATGTGTAATCTGAATTTGTCAATATTCCTCTCAAAACTATTTTTCCGAAAATATCGCAACTGTACCAATTATTTTTTTGATCTATCCAGGAAAAGGAATTAAAGTCGGATTGGTAGTATTTTATTGTGTCAATAAATGGAACAGCGATCGCTCGGTATTCTTTTTTTAAATAATCGTAAAGACCTATTTGCTGATTCATAGTGTTGTAAATCCAGAACTGATTCTGAGATGCAAGACCAACAGCTGTAGCTATAATAGGGGTGTTGTCCTCTGAAAAATTAATGCTTTGAATTTCATTCAATTGATTGTCTAGCAGAATTATTGTATTGAAGTTTTCATAAAACACAATTATTTTAAAAGGGTTTTGTATGTCGATTTTCGTAATTTTTCCAAGACTAATGTTTTTATACTCGAGATTGTTTTGATTGTTCTGTTTATAAAAAACATTATTTTTTATAAAATAATAAAAACCCAAATTGTCATATCCCAAAAAATCATCTCCATCAAAAACAAGCGTATTCGTTTTAGAGCCTATTATTTCAATGTTTTGACTGGAAACAGCGGTATAAAAGGTGATGATAAATAAAAATATAATTTTTTTCATGAAGACGAATTTACGATTTAACCATTACAAAAAACGATCGCTTTTTTATTAATTTAAATAACTTGATGAAAAAAATTTTTTACCTAATTAGATTTTTCAGGAACTTTAATGGTATTGAATAAAACTATATTTTTTTCAAAATTAAAAAGGATCAAGAAATAGAATCTATTAAAAATACCTGAATATGATTTTAATTTTATTCCTACAATACATTCTAGACCCTTAAGAAATAGAATAATCGTTTGTTTTTTGTAATAAAATCACCAACGAAATTCGGATTTTTTGTTTATTCAATAGAAAAATACTACTTTTACAGATGTTATTTACACAATAATCAAATTAATTTAAAAATTTAAACATGAAAAAAATCGCTCTTTTATTAGCTGTATTCGCTTTTAGTTTTGCAAATGCTCAGGCTCCTTTAGAAGAAGGAGGAGTTCAATTAAATGCTGGAGTTGGAACATCTGGATGGGGAACACCTGTTTATGTAGGTCTTGATTACGGTATTGCAACAAACTGGACTCTTGGAGCAGAACTTTCTTACCAATCTTACAATGAAAATTATGGTTATGGAAATGGTAAAGTAAAAAGTTCTATCTTAGGGATTCAAGGAAACGGAAACTATCATTTTAATGAATTGTTGAGTATTCCTAGTGAATGGGATTTTTATGCTGGAGCTAACTTAAATTACTATAGTTGGACTACAAAATATGACGGAGAAAAACTTAGTGGTTATAATGGTGCTGAAAATTTTGGTATCGGTCTACAAGTAGGTGGTCGTTATTTCTTCAGTGATAACTTTGGAGTAAATCTTCAGTTAGGTGGTGGTAATGTAGTAAGTGGTGCTAAACTTGGAATTACATACAAATTCTAATTTTAGATTCTTGAAAATAAAAAAAAACCGTCGTTTCTATAAAGCAACGGTTTTTTTTATTATTAATTGCTTTTTGATGTACTGTAAATAATTTTCTTTGAAAGAATTATTTACAATTTTGCTAAAAGAATTAAAATAAAAAAACCGCAATTCTTTTTAATTGCGGTTTTTTTGTATAGAAGACCGTTTTTTTCTGTTTCTAATTATAATAGTAGATAAGAAAATGATTTATAGTCCAAATGCTGTTTTAACTTGGTCAACAAAATCTAATTTTTCCCAAGTGAATAATTCTACTTCTACCGTTTTTGTTAAACCTCCGGGAGCTGTAAAAGTCTTTGTGACAGTTTCAGGTGTACGTCCCATGTGTCCGTATGCAGCCGTTTCGCTATAAATAGGATTTCTCAATTTTAAGCGTTGCTCAATAAAGTAAGGACGCATGTCAAAAATAGCTTCTACCTTCTTTGCGATTTCACCATTGGTCAAGTTTACTTTTGACGTTCCGTAAGTATCAATAAAAATACCCATTGGCTTTGCAACACCAATTGCGTAAGAAACCTGAACTAAAATTTCATCAGCAATTCCCGCAGCAACCAAGTTTTTAGCGATATGACGCGTTGCATAAGCAGCACTTCTATCTACTTTACTTGGATCTTTTCCAGAAAATGCTCCACCACCGTGAGCCCCTTTTCCACCGTAAGTATCTACAATAATTTTTCTTCCAGTAAGTCCAGTATCTCCGTGTGGTCCTCCAATTACGAATTTCCCAGTTGGATTGATATGGTATTGGATTGTATCATTAAATAAATGTGCGTGCGTTGGGTTTTTTGCAATAATTCTTGGAATTAATATCTCCACAATGTCTTTTTTGATTTTTGCAAGCATAACTGCTTCTTCATCAAAATCATCGTGTTGTGTAGAGATTACAATTGCATCAATACGAGTTGGTTTATTGTCATCGCTATATTCTAATGTTACCTGAGATTTTGCATCAGGGCGCAAGTAGGTAATTTCTTTATTCTCTCTTCTTAAAATTGCTAATTCTTGCAATAATTTATGAGATAAGTCAAGCGCCAATGGCATGTAATTTTCTGTTTCGTTAGTTGCGTAACCAAACATCATTCCTTGGTCACCAGCACCTTGCTCTTCAGGATTTGCTCTATCAACACCTTGATTAATATCAGCAGATTGTTCGTGTATAGCAGAAAGAATACCGCAAGAATTAGCTTCGAACATGTATTCGCTTTTCGTATAACCAATTTTTCTGATTACATCACGAGCAATTTGTTGAACGTCTAAATAAGTGTTTGATTTTACTTCACCAGCAAGTATTACTTGACCAGTAGTTACTAAAGTTTCACAAGCTACTTTTGAATCAGCATCAAATGCTAAAAAATTATCGATTAATGCATCTGAAATTTGATCTGCAACTTTGTCTGGGTGTCCCTCGCTTACAGATTCTGACGTAAATAAATAGGCCATAATAATTATTATTTTTAAAATTAAATGAGAAAAAATAATTGCTGAAAAGGACTAAAGGAGCGTTTCTGCTTTAGCATTTTTTCTACTGAAAAATTTTCAGTATTCACAATGAATTTGTTTCATTATGAAGAGGTTGCAATCAGTTCAAATTTTTCCTCTTGTATTAGGGTGCAAATGTATGAAACCATTTTGAATTGTAAATTAATCTTTTGTTTTTTTAATATAATTTAAGACAATTTAACAAAACCTATTAAATCTATAGGATTAGTAAATAATTTATTTTTTATTTGTTTTATTCAAATATAGTTTGCAGATTTGTAAAATAAAATAAAGAAAAATGACAATTAAAACTTTCAATATGTGTGTTATGATGCCGGAGCCTTCCGCAGAGCACGCTATTGTATAGTTTTAAAAATTTAAAATATATAATTAAGACCTCTGCGAAAAGCAGGGGTCTTTTTTTTTGGAATTAAATCAAGAAAACCAGTAAATGAGTATTATTTTTTAAGATCAGAAATAAAAAAAAGAAGCAATTAATAACAAACCAACTAATTTAAATTTGAAGATTATGAGTACACAAAAATTTGAGACAAATGCATTACATGCAGGACATGATGTTACTAAAACTGCAGGAACAAGAGCGGTTCCAATTTATCAAACAAGTTCGTACGTTTTTAATGATTCGGAACACGCCGCCAAAGTTTTTGGATTAGAAGAGCCAGGATTTATTTATACACGACTTAATAATCCAACAAACGATATTCTAGAGCAGCGATTGGCTATTCTAGAAAAGGGAATAGGAGCGGTAGTTACAGCCTCTGGTACAGCTGCCATTACTACTGCATTGTTAGTTTTGCTAAAAGCGGGAGATCACATTGTAGCTTCCAATAGTTTATACGGTGGCACTTTCAATTTATTTAATGTGACATTACCAAGACTTGGTATCACCACAACATTTGTAGATCCATCGGATATAAAAAACTTTAAGAACGCTGTTCAAGAAAATACGAGAGCCTTTTTTGTAGAATCCTTTGGGAATCCAAAATTAGATGTTTTAGATTTGGAAGGTATTTCTAAAGAAGCAAGAGCCGCAAAAGTCCCTTTTATAGTTGATAATACAGTTGCATCCCCTTATTTGTTGAATCCTATAGATTTTGGAGCGGATATCGTAGTGCATTCTTTAACAAAATACATCAGTGGAAACGGAACTTCTCTTGGAGGTGTGATTATTGATGCTGGAAACTTTGATTGGACTAATGGGAAATTTCCTGAATTCACAGAGCCTTCAGCAGGTTATCACGGATTAATTTACAATCAAGCTTTAGGAAAAGCAGCTTTTATTGCTAAGGTTAGAATTGAAGGTCTGCGTGATTTTGGAGCCGCTTTGAGTCCGTTTAATGCCTTCCAGATTATACAAGGATTGGAGACTTTGCCTATTCGTGTACAACGCCACAGTGAAAATGCTTTGGCATTAGCGCAATGGTTAGAAGAGCAACCAGAAGTGGCTTGGGTAAATTATCCAGGGTTGAAATCCAGTAAATACTATAATTTAGCTCAGCAGTATTTACCAAAAGGGCAAAGTGGAGTAGTGACTTTTGGGTTAAAAGGAGGATTTGAAGCAGCAAAAACAGTAGCAGATCAAACTAAATTATTTTCGCTATTAGCTAATATTGGCGACACTAAATCATTAATAATTCATCCTGCTAGTACTACTCATCAGCAATTATCCGATGAACAAAAAGCTGCAGCAGGAGTTCCTAATGACTTAATACGATTGTCTGTAGGATTAGAAGATATTCAGGATTTAATTACCGATTTAAAAGTGGCTTTCAAAAGTATAAAACAATCCGAATTGGTTTAAAGATTATGATTTTAATCAGTTTAAAAAATGATCATAATTCAATAGTAATTTCACAATTAAAGAACTTTATTAAAATTTGGTTTTTTAATTGTGAAAAATTATATTTCTAACTAAATCTTTTTTTGAAGAATAACGATAGAGTTCTAGTAAGATTTTGTTTCAATGAAAAAAATCGAAGTTTCTATAAAGCTTTTATATTTTTTGAAGTGAGAATACAAAAAAGTTATATAAGTATTAATCCTTATTGTGTAAGATAATTAGCAGATTAACGCAGTAGATTTGCTTCGAGTTAAAAACAAAGAAAAGCAATATGTTGATGTGTTTTTTAGCTGGAAGTAGAAATCAAATTAAAATAAAATAACAATCTCATTATGGAGTCACGAGAAATACTAGTAGCGGAGCAAAAAGCATCGAAAACAAGTAACAAAACAGGAGATTTAAAATGGGATAAATATTTAGATGATTATTGTAATTATTTTAAAGAATATAAAAAGCATTACAAAAAGTCAAACGAGGGGAATATGAATTCATTATCATTATATCCTTATATGCAGCAGAAATGGCAATTTTTTAAAAAGCAAATCAGCAGGGCCTACAAATACAATCGTTTGAATGATCAACAAATTGAAAGACTGATGAATATGAAAACAATAGAAGGTTGTTAACGATTATTTAATATTAGAAATCCAGTCTTTTTATTTGGAAATATGAATTAAAAGTTGCATATTTGATTTTGAAAAAAATAAAGATGAAATATACAATTTACACTATGTTTAAAGTCGGTCAGGATATTTCCTGAGGGTAGTTTATTGCATAATTTTAAATTAAAATTATAAGAAATAAGCTTCCCATGATAGGGAGGCTTTTTTTATGAGCATCCAAAATTAAATTGATTTATAATAGAATCGGAAATAGATGAAAAAACTAATAATCAAGACAATAAATACCGTAAAAGTCACCAATGTAGTTGTGGTGTTTACCATTTTATGCATGCATGACTGTTGATTCCAAAAGTATAAGTTTGATATATAACTTAAAACCCTTTTGGATAGTCATCTAAAAGGGTTTTTGTTTTTTTAGTAGTATTTGAAAACTAAGATAGTATAACAACAATAAGAACAAAAAAGAATTTTATAAACCTAAACAATTATTAAATTATGAGTGCAACTAAGTATTTTGCAAAAACATTTCAGTTATTAAAAAGTATTAATTTCAGAAATAAAACAGTAAAGGGGAACGACTTTATCAATGAACTAATCGATTCGAGATTTGAATTTTCAAAAAATGATGCTTTGCCACAAAATAAAGTGACAGATTCATTACTTTTTTTAATGTATTCAAAAGAGAATGAAGCGTTGTTTATTTAGGAAATGGGAAAGTAATTTCCATTATCTGATGATACAAAAAAATGCAAAGTGTTACTCTGATATAGTATAGTTTTACTTTTAATTTATAAGTTTAACACTTTGCTTTTATTTTTCTTATAAAAATCAAAAGACACGAAAATTTGGTTTTTAAAAATAATAGCAGTTAATTTGCTGCTTTAAGTTCACACTTGTATTGAAATGTTATAAAGAAAGGCAGAGGGATTAGACCCGATGAAGCCTTAGCAACCCTTCGATTTATCGGAGAAGGTGCTGCATTCTACCTTGAACTGAATTTGTTTCAGTTGCTAGGAAAGATAACACTAAGAATTCGTCTAGATACCCAATATTCTAGCTTTCTTTCTAATATTTCCAGACACAAATCAAAAATCATAAAAGATTTGAAATTGGAAAATAAACCTTCATTAATTAAATTACAAGATTTCACCACTCATAATGGTGCTTTCTATGCTACCCTAAATTTAAGCTATCAGATTTTTGGCGCCGATTTGCATTCTGCTCCCATAATTTTAATTAATCATGCTTTAACTGGAAACTCACAAGTTATTGGTGAAGCTGGTTGGTGGAACGAAATAGTAGGCGTTGATAAAACAATTGATACCCGAAAATATACCATCATCGCTTTTGATGTTCCAGGCAATGGTTTTAATTCAGCTACCATCGACAATTACAAGGATTTTATTGCAAGAGATATTGCTAAAATTTTTCTGGAAGGACTTCGTGTGCTAAAAGTTGATCAACTTTTTGCGCTTATCGGTGGATCAATAGGTGGAGGAATAGGTTGGGAAATTTTGGCCTTAGAGCCTAAATTAACTCAAAATTTCATTCCCATTGCTACCGATTGGAAGGCTACCGATTGGTTGATTGCTAACTGTTATTTGCAAGAGCAAATCTTAAATAATTCTAAAAAACCTATAGAAGATGCACGCATTCACGCAATGTTGTGTTACCGAACTCCTGAATCCTTTAAGGAAAAATTTAATCGAGATATCAATGTGCAACTCGAAACTTTTCAAGTGGAGAGTTGGTTGAATTATCACGGAGAAAAATTGGAAAAAAGATTTCAGTTATCGGCCTACAAGATGATGAATCAATTATTAAAAACCATTGATATCACTCGGAATAGAGAATCTTTTGAATCTCTTATTTCTAAAGTTGATGCCAATATTTATATAGTAGGAATCAACTCTGACTTGTTTTTTACGGCAAAGGAGAATAAAGAAACATACAACGATATCAAAAAATTTAAAAACAATGTATTCTATAGCGAGATTGACTCGCATCACGGACATGATGCTTTCTTGATAGAATATGAACAATTAGACAATTTATTAGAAGTAGTCTTCAAAAATAAAAAACAAATGAAAGTACTGAAATTTGGCGGAAAATCTTTAGCAAATGGTGAAGGGATTAATACGGTTCTAAATATTATTGAAAGTAAAATAAAGCAAGAAGAAAAAGTTGCTGTTGTTGTATCCGCAAGAGGAAAAGCCACTGATGAACTCGATGATATTTTAACAATTGCGGTGAAAAATGGTAATTACAAACCACTTTTAGAGAGTTTTAAAAAATATCAAAAAGATGGATTTGAATCAATTGATTTCTCTGTTGAATTTGAAAAATTAGACAAACTTTTTGAAGGAGTGAGTTTGATAGGCGATTACAGTACTAAAATTCAAGATCAAATTTTGGCACAAGGTGAAGTGCTTTCGGCTAAATTACTCGTCTTCTTACTAAACGAAAGAGGTATTCTTGCAAAATTTGCCGATACCCGTGAATTGATAGTTACAGACTCGAATTTTGGCGATGCTCAACCTATAGAAGGGGCATCGAAAAAGAATATCATCCAGATTTTTAAAGAAAATGAAGACGCCGTTTTAGTAATTACAGGTTTTATTGGTGCGAACACCAAAAATGAAACTACTACTTTAGGTAGAAATGGAAGTAATTACACAGCTTCACTAATAGCAAATTTCATTAATGCGGAAGAACTTCAGAACTTCACACATGTTGACGGAATATACACTGCCAATCCAGATTTAGTACTGGATGCCAAAAAAATAGATCACTTGACTTTTAATGAAGCAAATGAGTTGGCTAATTTTGGCGCAACTATTCTGCATGCTAAAACTATCATTCCTTTATTAGAAAAAAATATTCCGCTTCGTATATTAAATACGTTTAATCACGAAAATAAAGGAACACTCATTACGGCTAATGCTGCAGGAGCGGGAATAAAAACACTTTCCGTTTTAGAGAATGTAGCTTTAGTGAATCTTGAAGGAAGAGGACTGTTAGGAAAAACAGGTGTAGATGCTCGTATTTTTAAAGTAATGGGCGATAATGATATCAGTGTAAGTATCATTTCACAAGGTTCATCAGAAAGAGGAATTGGATTAGTGGTTGCAGCTGATAAAGCCACAAGAGCAATGATCGAATTAGAAAAAGAATTTGAAAATGATTTCTATTCTAAAGATGTGAATAAAATTACGGTGACTGATAATGTTTCGGTAATTTCAATTATTGGCCAAGATTTAAGTACGTTTCATAAACCGTATACTGCTTTAATTAAAAATAAAATTATTCCTATACTTTTTAATAATACGGTTACGGGTAAAAACGTGAGTTTAGTGGTTAAAAAAACCGAACTTTATAAAGCCTTAAATGTCATTCACGGTGAGATTTTTGGAGTTTCAAAAAAAATCAACATTGCTGTTTTTGGACATGGGCTAGTGGGAGGAACTTTGATTAATCAAATTTTAGAGTCTGCTGAAGCAATTGATAAAAGAAAACATATTAAACTAAATGTTTTTGCCATTGCCAATTCTAAAAAAATTCTTTTAGATAAAAACGGAGTTTCTTTACAGTGGAAAAATCAAATTCAAGATCAAGGAATTCCTTATACGATGGAAGACGTTATTGCTTATGCAAACGAACATCATTTAGAAAATTTAATTGCCATCGATAATACAGCGAGTGCTGCATTTGTTGAAAACTATATTCCGCTGGTGGAAAGCAGCTTCGATTTAATTTCTTCAAATAAAGTAGCAAACACATTAAGTTATGGTTTTTATAAAGACTTAAGAAAATCATTAGCAGATAACCAAAAGAACTATTTGTATGAAACCAATGTAGGTGCTGGATTACCATTGATTGATACGATAAAATTACTGCATCTTTCAGGAGAAAATATTACTAAAATTAAAGGGGTTTTCTCTGGAACTTTGAGCTATTTATTCAATAATTTCTCTGCAAAAGATGCGCCTTTTAGCGAAATTCTAAAAGAAGCAATTGACAACGGTTACACGGAGCCAGATCCAAGAGAAGATTTGTGCGGTAATGACGTAGGAAGAAAATTATTGATTTTAGCAAGAGAACTAGATTTGCAAAATGAATTTGAAGAAATTAAGATTCAAAATCTTATTCCAGAACATTTACGTGAAGGTGATGTTGCTGATTTTTTAACAAAGCTTAAGGAATTTGATCCTATTTATGACAAAATAAAAGCAGACCAAAAACCGAATCATGTCTTAAGATATATAGGCGAATTGTCTGGAGATTTGCAGCATGATAAAGGAATACTAGAAGTGAAATTAGTTTCAGTTCCTTCAGATACTGCGCTAGGAGGATTGAAAGGTTCTGATTCTTTCTTCGAGATTTACACAGAGTCCTACGGAGATCGACCAATAGTAATTCAAGGAGCGGGCGCTGGATCAGCGGTAACAGCAAGAGGAGTTTTTGGAGATATTTTGAGATTGTCGGATAAAGGGTAAAATCCCCCTTACCCCCGAAGGGGGAATAAAGAAAATATAAATAATATAAAAAGGACATACCTCCGGTCTTGGCTCCCTCCCCTTCGGGGAGGGTTGGGGAGGGGATATTATGAAAGTAACATTAAATAGAGTAAATGACAATTTCCATTTCGAATTAAAAAACGAACGTGGACACATAGTAAACGTAGACAGTCGTCCTGAGTTTGGAGGAAATGATATGGGAGCAAGTCCTATGGAATTAGTGTTAATGGGAGTAGCTGGATGTAGCGCCATTGATATGATTTCGATTCTAAAAAAGCAACGTCAAGAAATTACTTCTTTCAAAGCAGAGGTTGATGGCGAAAGAGTTCAAATAGGAGAGGCAAAACCTTTTAAAGATATTCATGTTGTTTTTTATTTAGAAGGCGAAATTAATCCAGAAAAAGCAGCGAGAGCCGCACAACTTTCTTTTGAGAAGTATTGTTCCGTTTCTAAAACATTAGAGCCAACAGCTACAGTAAATTACAAAGTAGTTTTGAATGGAATCCCCCTAACCCCCGAAGGGGGAACAAGCAACTTATAAATAATTGCTGATTTTTTAAATAATAATGCTCTAGCCAGGCTCCCTCTCCGCCGCGGCGGAAGGGCTGGGGTGGGGATAATAGAACTTTTATGAACGATCAAGAATTCGGGTTTGAAACCCAAGCAATACGCAATCAATTAGAAAGAACACAATATTTGGAACATTCAGTGCCTTTATATTTAACCTCCAGCTTTGTTTTTGAAGATGCCGAAGATATGAGAGCCTCTTTTGCCGAAGAAAAAGAGAGAAATATTTACAGCCGTTACAGTAACCCAAATACCAACGAATTTGTTGATAAAATTTGTAAAATGGAAGGTGCTGAGGCAGGTTTTGCTTTTGCATCTGGAATGGCAGCGGTGTATTCTACTTTTGCAGCTTTGTTAAAATCAGGAGATCATATTGTATCAGCCAGTAGTGTTTTTGGCGCTACACATTCGCTTTTTATGAAATACTTTCCTAAATGGAATATCGAAACTTCGTATTTTGACATCAATAAACCGGAAACTATCGAGAGTTTTATTAAACCAAATACCAAGATTCTTTTTGCGGAATCGCCTACGAATCCAGCAGTTGATATTATTGATTTGGAATTATTGGGAGCAATTGCTAAAAAATACAATTTGATTTTGATTATCGACAACTGTTTTGCAACCCCTTATATTCAGCAACCTATAAAGTGGGGTGCACATTTAGTGGTGCATTCTGCTACTAAATTAATTGATGGACAAGGAAGAGTATTAGGAGGAGTTACTGTTGGGAATACTGATTTAATCAAAGAAATTTATTTGTTTTCCCGACTTACAGGTCCTGCATTATCCCCATTTAATGCATGGGTTTTGTCTAAAAGTTTAGAAACATTGGCCGTTCGTGTCGAGAAACATTGCCAAAATGCACTTCAAGTCGCCGAGTTTCTAGAAAATCATCCTAAAGTGAAACAGGTGAAATACCCGTTTTTAAAATCACATCCACAATATGACATTGCTAAAAAACAAATGAGTTTAGGTGGAAATATCGTAGCATTCGAAATCAAAGGCGGATTAGAAGCAGGAAGAACTTTTCTGGATAAAATAAAACTATGTTCTTTGTCTCCTAATTTAGGCGATACAAGAACTATTGTTACGCATCCCGCCTCTACAACTCATAGTAAATTATCCGTAGAGGAACGTTTGGCAGTAAGCATCACGGATGGTTTAGTCCGCGTTTCCGTAGGATTAGAAACCGTAAAGGATGTAATAGCCGATTTACAGCAAGCATTATCCTAGATTTTAAGGTTGCATTTTTTGAATTTAGATTTGATGATTGTCGTAAAAAAAGATTGTAAATTTGGTGTTCGAATTTAAAACAGTTGATGATTTTTTTAAAATCAAAAATCGTTAATCATCATTCTTAAATCCAAATTGGTAATTATGCTCTCTAAAAAAACAAAATACGGAATAAAAGCAATGACTTTTTTGGCTCGCCAAGAAGACAATACACCAGTACAAATTGCTGAAATAGCTAAGAGTGAAAATATTTCGTTGAAATTTTTAGAAAGTATTTTATTGTTATTGCGAAATTCTGGTTTTTTAGGTGCCAAAAAAGGAAAAGGAGGAGGTTATTACTTAATCAAAGATCCTAAAGAAATCAATATGGCGCATGTTTATCGCATTCTAGAAGGACCTATCGCACTTTTGCCGTGTGCCAGTCACAATTTCTATGAGAAATGTGATGATTGCAAGGAGGAATTAAATTGTGCTGTTCGAAAATTAATGATAGAAGTACGCGATAACACTTTAAAAATATTAGAGAGTAACACACTTGCAGATATCGCTTTTTAAATTAATCTTTTCAACAATATTTATTTGGGCGTGCCCCTTCAGATTGCTCATTCGTTCCTCATCGCAACTTCGGGTCGGGCTTTCCGTTCCCGCTTTTTTTTATTAGGTCTCGTTCTACCAACGAAACCTAATAAAAAAAGAGCTCCACTGCAATCCCTCACGCAAAAAAATCACACATCGACTTAAGATTCAATTTTTTTTATAAAATAGCAGTAATGCTCAATTTTTCATTCCTACGAATGTAGAATCTTACCCAACTACACTTATAATTACAAACTCAACTTATTTATAATCAAAAATAGAGGTAAAAATTACTCCTGTAGCTAAAAAATCTCTAATCATTAACATCATCTTTAAAAGACGACGGTTATTAACACCACACACTTAATTTTCTTAAATATCTTATATGGTTTAAGAAAATAAATTACTTACTTCATAATTAAAATACCGCATCGCAATACCTAAAAATACTAGAAAATTAATTTATAACCCACTATAAATAGCATAATAGCAATAGCATTTCTAAGAAATAAATCGGGAACTTTTCCGCTCAACATGCTTCCAATATAAATTCCAGGTAAAGAACCAAGTAATAATTGCCCCAACAATCCTAAATCTAAATTTCCCATTGATGCGTGTCCTAATCCAGCTACAAGCGTTAACGGGACAGCATGCGCAATTTCGGTCCCCACTAATCTTGGAGTTGCTAAAAGTGGATACAAGAAAAATAAGGTAACCGTTCCCAATGCACCGGCTCCAATAGAAGTTAAGGTAACAGTTGCACCTAATAAAAGACCAATAGCTACAGTTAGTAGGTTTTGAGTTTTACTTTCATTATGAAATTTATTTCCAGACTTTTTCTGAGAAACTACTAACAGTTTCTTTTTGAATAAAACCGCTATCGAAGTTAATATAAGCGCCCAGCCTAAGCCATATTTTATAATAGCGTTAAGAGAAGCTACTTCTGTTTTTATACTATGCAATATCCATAAGGTTAATAAAGCTGCGGGGACACTTCCTAATGAAAGCCATCCTGTTATAGACCAATTGATATTTTTTTTCTTGTGATGTACATAAACTCCTCCCATTTTAGTAAAAGCAGCATATAATAAGTCTGTGCCAACAGCAGTTGTAGGTGGAATTCCAAACCATAATAAAATAGGTGTCATCAAAGATCCGCCTCCTACACCTGTCATCCCAACTATAAAACCTACCGTTAAACCTGCTATTACTAAACCTAATTGGAAATCCATAAAAAAAATTTTGACAAAAATAATAATTATTTATAACTATCCTATCGGCAAAGTAGGTTAATTATTTTATTTGTCAAGAAATAAACTATAATCAATTTTAAATTGCTTTTTTTATAGATATGATAAAACAGAACCGACTGATAAAGAAATCAATAATTATTGCGTTCGTAATTTATAAAATGCTTATTTACAAGGCTTAGCGATGGTTTTGAAATAAAATAAAAATTATGCAATTATTTTGTTATTTAAAAATAAATAGTACTTTTGCAATTCAATCTACTAATCCTATAGGGTAATAGATTAATTAAATAAGATTAAAAATGAGTTCAACAATTGCACAAGCATTAATAGAAAAGACAAAAAACTTCTCAATCGAAGAGACCTTAGCTTTTTTGGCTAATGAATATCAAAATAAAGTAGTTTTTTCAACTTCTTTTGGACAAGAAGACCAAGTGATTACAGCGCTCATTGCTTCAAAGGATTTACCAATTGCCATTTTTACTTTAGATACAGGTCGGCTGTTTCAAGAAACCTATGATGTTTTTCATAAAACAATTAAAAAGTATAAAATAGAAATTAAAACCCATTTCCCAGAAGCAGCATCTGTTGAAGATTTACTAAACAAAAAAGGCCCAAATAGTTTTTACGAATCTGTAGGAAATAGAAAAGAATGCTGTTTTATTCGAAAAGTAGCTCCGTTAAAGAAGGCCTTAAATGGAAATGAAATTTGGATTACAGGTTTAAGAGCAGAGCAGTCTGAGAATAGAAATGATTTACCTTTTTTTGAATATGATTCGCACTTTAATATCATCAAATTTAATCCTTTGTTAAAATGGACATTAGAAGAAGTTCAAAGTTATATAGACTTAAATAATGTACCACAAAATGCATTGCACAAACAAGGTTTTGTAAGTATTGGTTGTGCACCATGTACTAGAGCAATTTTGCCTGGCGAGGATATTAGAGCAGGAAGATGGTGGTGGGAATCCAGTCATAAAGAATGTGGTTTGCACCAAAAGTAATAAGTTAAAGTAAAAATAATAATTTCAAGTTGTGGCTTCCTTCATTTTGTGTAGAGCCAGAGATGGGATAAAAAATAAGTTATGAGCACATTATTAAAAACGAATGCTTTAGAAAGCGAAGCGATATACATTTTCAGAGAAGTTATTTCTCAATTTGACAAACCAGTTTTGCTTTTCTCTGGTGGAAAAGATTCTATTACATTAGTACGTTTGGCACAAAAAGCATTTTTTCCTGCCAAAATTCCTTTTCCATTGTTGCACGTAGACACAGGACATAATTTTCCTGAAACTATTGCTTTTAGAGATAAATTAGTTAAAGAATTAGGCTTAGAATTAATCGTTCGTAATGTGCAAGATGCTATCGATTCTGGTAAAGTACAAGAGGAATCTGGAAAATATTCAAGCAGAAATAGTTTGCAAACGACTACACTTCTTGATGCCATCGAAGAATTTAAATTTGATGCTTGTATTGGTGGCGCACGTCGAGATGAAGAAAAAGCAAGAGCTAAAGAACGTATTTTTTCGGTACGGGATGATTTTGGGCAATGGGATGAAAAAAACCAGCGTCCAGAATTATTTGATTTACTAAACGGAAAAATTGAAAACGGTCAAAATGTTCGTGTTTTCCCAATTTCAAACTGGACAGAACTAGATGTCTGGAGTTATATCGAACAAGAAAAAATTGAAATTCCATCTATTTACTTTTCACATAAACGTAAAGTTTTTATGCGAGATGGACTCATTTGGTCACATTCTCCATTTGTTTACCAAGAAGAAGACGAAGAAATCGAAGAGAGAATTGTTCGTTTTAGAACAGTTGGAGATATGAGTTGTACGGCTGCAGTAGATTCTTATGCTGTAACAATTGCTGAGGTTGTTGGCGAAATCAGAACATCAACAATATCTGAGAGAGGAGCCAGAATTGACGATAAACGTTCAGAAGCCGCGATGGAGAAAAGAAAACAACAAGGTTATTTTTAATCCCAATTCAAGCCCTTACCGAAGAAGAGGGAGTCAAAACTGATAAATTATTATTTTGAGTTTTGATATTTAAAAGGACAAAAAATAAAAAAAATATTAATTTATAAAAACATACCAGACTCGTCTCCCTCCCCTTTTGGGAAGGTCGGGTTGGGGAAAAAGATATGGAAGTTTTAAAAATAGCAACAGCAGGAAGTGTAGATGATGGGAAAAGTACTTTAATCGGGAGATTATTGTATGATACAAAATCACTAACTACAGATAAATTAGAAGCAATTGAGAAAAGCAGCAAGCAAAAAGGATATGACTATCTTGATTTTTCGTTGGCTACTGACGGATTAGTGGCCGAGAGAGAACAAGGAATTACAATTGATGTAGCGCATATTTATTTTTCGACAGCCAAGAAAAGTTACATCATTGCCGATACGCCAGGTCACGTAGAATATACTAGAAATATGGTAACGGGAGCTTCGACTTCGCAAGTTTCAATTATTTTGATAGATGCCAGAAAAGGCGTTATTGAGCAAACCTATCGTCACTTTTTCATCAATAATTTATTGCGAGTAAAAGAGGTGATTGTTGCAGTAAACAAGATGGATTTAGTTGATTATTCTGAGGAAGTATTTAATAAAATCAAAACTGATTTTCAAGAATTAAACAGGAAGAGTTCATTCAAGGAACAAAATGTGAGCTACATTCCTCTCAGTGCTATAAATGGAGGAAACGTAGCTGATCGATCAGAAAATATGCCATGGTATAAAGGGCAAACGGTTTTACAACATCTTGAAGAATTACAACCTGCTGATGTTTACGAAAAAGGGAAAGCACGTTTTCCTGTTCAAACCGTAATTAGACCTAAAACAGAGGAATACCATGATTTTAGAGGATATGCGGGTAAGTTATATGGCAACAATATCAAAGTTGGAGATTCCGTAACAGTGCTTCCTTCTTTAACAGAGTCTAAAGTAAAAAACATTCATTTTTTTGACAAACAATTTGATGAGGCTAGTGCTGGTTCTTCTATTACAATCGAATTAGAAAATGATATCAATGTCACAAGAGGAGACATGATTGTAAAATCAGATGAAATTCCAAGAATAGAAAAAGATATTACAACAACCGTTTGTTGGATGGACAGCAAAAAATTAGTTGCAGGAGCTAAATATTATGTACAGCATAATACCAATAGAGTTTTAGCAAAAATTGATAATGTAAAAAATGTAATTGCAACTGATTATTCTGGAACAACAGCAGCTTCTCAATTGTCTATTAATGAAATTGGTGAAGTCACAATTAAATTAAGCAAACCACTGTATTTTGATTCTTATAATGAAAATAAAACCAACGGTGCCTTTATCTTAATTGATGTTGCTACAAATACCACTGCTGGAGTTGGTTTTATAAAGTAGCGCCTTCAAACTCTCCGATGCGGGGAACAATATATATATATATACATTAATAATTTCCCATCAAATTTCCCCCTACTTCAGGGGGTCAGGGGGAGGAATATACTCAGGAAATGCAAAGTTTTAGAACAGAATTAGAAAATCCAATCGTACAAAAAGAAATAATTGATTTAGAAAAAAAAATTCATGCTTTTCGTGGGGGAACAATTGATGGAGAACGATTTCGCAGTCTTCGTTTAGCACGAGGAATTTACGGGCAACGTCAGCAAGGAGTCCAAATGATTCGTATTAAATTGCCTTTCGGAAAAGTAACTAGCGAACAATTAGTTCGTATTACAAAAGTTTCTGACGAATATTCTACAGGTCGTTTGCATATTACCACACGTCAAGATATTCAGATTCACTATGTGAGTTTGGATAGAACACCGGAACTTTGGGCAAATTTAGCTAAAGATGATATCACACTACGTGAAGCTTGTGGAAATACGGTTCGTAATATTACAGCAAGCGAATTAGCAGGCGTAGATGTAAACGAACCTTTTGATGTTTCGCCTTATGCTCACGGAATGTTTCAATATTTGTTGCGAAATCCTATTTGCCAAGAAATGGGACGTAAATTCAAAATTTCTTTCTCTTCTTCTGATGAGGATACTGCTCTAAGTTATTTACACGATTTAGGATTTATTCCAAAAATTGTAAATGGAGAAAGAGGATTCAAAGTGATGCTTGGTGGTGGATTAGGTTCGCAACCTATTCACGCGGAATTATTAAGCGAATTTATTCCCGCAAATGAAATAGTGCCAACGGCTGAAGGTATCATTCGTGTTTTTGATAGACATGGAGAGCGCAATAAAAGAATGAAAGCGCGTATGAAATTTCTAATCAAAGACATTGGGAAAGAAGCTTTCTTAGAATTGGTTGAAAAAGAGAAAAAAGCAATCGCTTTTGAGACATACGAAATCGACATTACGGGATTTGATGAAACTATTCCAGAACCTTTATTAAAAGTACCAGAAATTACTATTACTGATATTGTCGCTTATGAAAATTGGAAAGCATCATCTGTAATTCCGCAAAAACAAAAAGGATATGTTGCTATAGGTATCAAAGTACTTTTAGGTGATTTTTATACCGATAAAGCCAGAGTTTTAGCAGACTTGATTAAAAATTATGCAGCTAATGAATTGCGTTTTTCATTGCGTCAAAATATTGTTATTCGCAATGTAAAAGAAGAAAATCTGCCTTTCTTTTATCAAGAATTAGCTAAACTAGATATGGTTGCTTTAGGATATAATTCTACTGCTGATATCACTGCTTGCCCAGGAACTGATACTTGTAACCTCGGAATTGCCAGTAGTACCGGAATTGCGGAAGAATTGGAGAAAGTAATCGAAGCAGAATATCCACAATATAAAAACAACAAAGAGATTGAAATAAAAATTAGTGGATGTATGAACGCTTGCGGTCAACACAATATGTCAGCGATTGGTTTTCAAGGAATGTCAATCAACTCTGGTAAATTAGTTGCTCCAGCCTTGCAAGTTTTATTGGGAGGTGGAAATCTAGGAAATGGAAGTGGTCGTTTTGCTGATAAAGTTATAAAAATTCCAAGCCGTAGAGGACCTGAAGCGTTGCGATATATCTTAAATGATTTTGATGAAAATGGGAATGGAACTTCATTTGTGAATTATTATACAGAAAAAGGAGAGAAATATTTCTACGAAATATTAAAACCTTTAGCCGATATAACCAACCTTACAGAAGCTGATTTTGTTGATTGGGGAAATGCGGATAATTACGTAAAAGCTGTTGGAGTAGGAGAATGTGCTGGCGTTGTGATTGATTTAGTGGCCACTCTTTTATTGGAAGCCAAAGATAAATTGACATTTGCTCAAGAAGCCTTGGAAGAAAATAAATGGTCAGATGCTGTTTATCATGCGTATTCTGGTTTTGTAAATGGTGCCAAAGCTTTATTGCTTTCGGAAAACCAAAAAACAAATCATCAGGCCGGAATTATAGATTTATTTGATAGTGTTTTTGTACAAACAAATAAAATTTCCTTTGAAACTTCATTCAGAGATTTAGTTTTCCAAATCAATCAAAACGAACCTACTGAGGCTTTCGCTAAAAAATATATAGAACAAGCAATCCATTTTTTCGATACAATCGAAGCATTCAGAGCTAAAGACTTAGAAGATGAAAAATAGACTAAAACCTCAAGTTACTTTAGTAGGCGCTGGTCCAGGAGATCCAGATCTACTTACGATCAAAGGAGCAAAAGCTTTGGCGGAAGCCAATGTGGTTTTGTACGATGCTTTGTCAAACGACGAACTTTTGACTTATGCGCCTAAAAAAGCACTGAAAATATTTGTTGGAAAAAGAAAGGGCTGTCATGCTTATACGCAAGATGAAATTAACCAATTGATTGTTGATAATGCATTGACTTACGGTCATGTGGTTCGGTTAAAAGGTGGCGATCCATTTATTTTTGGAAGAGGAAGCGAAGAAATTGAATTCGTAGAAAGTTTTGGAATTACAACTTTTGTAATCCCCGGAATTTCCTCATCAATAGCAGTTCCCGCTTCTCAAGGAATTTCGTTGACAAAAAGAGGTGTTTCTGAGAGTTTTTGGGTAATTACGGGAACCACTTCTACCCGAAAATTATCTACCGATGTAGCTTTGGCGGCTCAATCAACAGCAACCGTAGTGATCTTAATGGGAATGAGTAAACTGGATGAAATTGTAGCTTTATTCCAAAAAGAATCTAAAGGTCAAATTCCGGTTGCAATTATTCAAAACGGAACAACTCTAGAAGAAAAGGTTGGAATTGGAACCATAGATAACATCCAAAAAGTAGTTGCCAAAAATAATTTAAGTTCCCCAGCAATTATTGTAATTGGTGAAGTAGTTAAAGAAAGTAATAAACTAAAAGGTTTTTACGAAGAGTTTGTGTCTTCTGAAATACGACTATAATGAAACAAAAAGAATCATACTCCAATAGTCACGACTCGGCTTCCATCTCCTTCGAAGAGGATTTGGGAGAGAGGAATCAGCTTTACCCCATTTTTTTAAAAGTGCATCAACTGAACGTGCTTATTGTTGGTGGCGGAAATGTAGGATTAGAGAAATTATCTTTTTTATTAAAATCCAGTCCCAATGCAATTGTCGAAGTTGTTGCTCCACGATTTTTACCAGAACTAGTCGATTTAGTACATCAACACGATTCTGTAAAATTAACCATGAAGAAATTCAAAAAAAAAATGCTCAAAAAAAGACATTTGGTTATTGCCTGTACGGATGATTTAGAGATAAATAAAAAAATTTACGACTTGTCTCGAAAAAGATTTTTGATTTGTAATATAGCTGATACGCCTGATTTATGCGATTATTATTTGGGTGGTATTGTTACAAAAGGGAACGTGAAAATTGCTATATCAACTAACGGAAAATCCCCAACTACGGCCAAAAGACTACGTGAGTTTTTTGAAGAAGTACTTCCAGATGATATTAATAAAATGGTATTGAACTTAAATGAATTTCGGAAAACTTTAAAAGGAAACTTTGAAGAAAAAGTCGAAAAAATGAATAAGATTACCGAAACGTTAAAAAATATATAAAAAGTTCTTTTAAATTTAAAGGAATGATAAAAATCATAAAAAGGAGAAACAAATATTCGTTTCTTTGTAAACTCATAAAATGACTATAAATAGTAACATAATGATTAAAACTGATATTCTTATAATAGGAGCTGGTCCAACAGGTTTATTTGCTGTTTTTGAAGCCGGTTTATTAAAATTAAAATGCCATATATTAGATGCTTTACCACAAGCAGGAGGGCAACTTTCAGAGTTGTACCCTAAAAAACCAATATACGATATCCCAGGATTTCCAGAAGTTTTAGCGGGAGATTTAGTTGATAATTTAATGGAACAAATCAAGCAATTTGAACCAGGATTTACGCTAGGAGAACGAGCAGAAACAATAGATAAGCAAGAGGACGGAACTTTTATAGTTACCTCTAATAAAGGAACACAATTTCATGCTCCTGTTATTGCAATTGCAGGCGGATTAGGAAGTTTTGAGCCAAGAAAACCTCTTATTGATGGAATTGATTTTTATGAAGACAAAGGAATCAAGTATTTTATCAAAAATCCAGAAAAATTCAGAGACAAGAAAGTTGTAATTGCTGGTGGTGGAGATTCTGCATTAGACTGGAGTATTTTCTTATCCAATATAGCTTCAGAAGTAACTTTAGTGCACAGAAGAAATGAATTTAGAGGAGCATTAGATTCTGTTGATAAAGTACAGGAGTTAAAAACAGCAGGAAAAATTAGATTAATTACTCCAGCTGAGGTTATTGGTATCAATGGCGCAGAGCGCATAGAATCAATTGTGCTCGAAGAAAATGGCGCTACAAGAACCATCGAAACAGATTATTTTATTCCTCTTTTCGGTCTTACTCCAAAATTAGGTCCTATTGGAGATTGGGGATTAGAAATAGAAAAAAATGCGATTAAAGTAAATAATGCGTTAGATTATCAAACCAATATTCCTGGTATTTTTGCCATTGGTGACGTAAATACCTATCCAGGAAAACTCAAATTAATCCTTTGTGGTTTTCATGAAGCTACTTTAATGTGTCAAGCTGCTTACCAAATCATCAATCCAGGTAAGAAATATGTACTAAAATACACTACCGTTAGCGGTGTTGACGGATTTGATGGTACTCGTAAGGAAGCGCCAAAAGCTGTGGTAAAAGCAATAGTTTAACAATTTACCAAAAAATAGTTAAAAAATATAGCGTTATTACTTGCAAGTAGTAACGCTATGTCTTTACTTTGCAGTGTTCCTATATTTATTGAAAGTTATCACGAAAGGCGGAGGGAAAGACCCAATGAAACCTTAGCAACCCTTTATTTTATAAAGAAGGTGCTACATTCTACCACAAAATATGTGGATAGATAACACACGAATACACACTTAGTATTTCCCCAACCTTTTCTTGACAACATTTTAATATCCTTTTTGAGCGGATTATTGGTGCTTTTTTTGCCAATATTCTTCCTGCTGTACGCTATATCTTTTATTCTGAACCCCAGAATAAAAGGATACCGCTTCCATCAGGGCTAAAAAGCCATTATAGTGAACTTTTGTAAATATTAATCAAAAGTAAAAAACTCCTAAAAAGAGATTTTCAAGAACTGAAACTATTATGTCAAACATTCAAACGGCAATAAAAGAGAGAATTCTTATTTTAGATGGAGCCATGGGAACCATGTTGCAACGTTATAATTTCTCCGAAGAAGATTTTCGTGGAGTGCGTTTCAAAGATTTTCCACATTCACTAAAAGGAAATAATGATTTACTGTCGCTAACCCAACCCAAATCGATTAGAGAAGTTCATGCCAAATACTTTGAAGCAGGAGCCGATATTATTGAAACCAATACTTTTTCGAGTACCACAATCGGAATGGCCGATTACCATCTCGAAGATTTGGTTTACGAAATGAATTTTCAATCTGCAAAAATTGCTCGAGAAGTAGCTGACGAATTCACGGCAAAAAATCCAGAAAAACCGCGTTTTGTAGCCGGTTCTATAGGGCCAACCAACAGAACAGCAAGCATGTCACCAGATGTAAATGATCCTGGATATAGAGCCGTAACTTTTGATGATTTGCGCGTGGCATACAAACAACAAGTAGAAGCTTTGATGGATGGCGGTTGCGATCTGTTATTAGTCGAAACTATTTTTGATACCTTAAATGCTAAAGCAGCACTTTTCGCTATCGAAGAAGTGAAAGACGAACGCAATATTGATATTCCAATCATGGTTTCTGGAACTATTACTGATGCTTCCGGAAGAACACTTTCTGGGCAAACGGTCGAAGCTTTCTTAGTTTCAGTTTCACACATTCCATTGTTAAGTGTAGGTTTTAATTGTGCCCTTGGTGCCGATTTGTTAAAGCCTTATTTAAAAACCCTTTCACACAATACTTCATTTAATGTTTCGGCGCATCCTAATGCAGGATTGCCAAATGCTTTTGGAGAATACGATGAAACACCAGAGGAAATGCAAGCGCAAATCAAAACCTATTTAGACGATAATTTAGTAAACATCATAGGCGGTTGTTGCGGAACAACCCCAGCACACATCAAACTGATTGCTGATATCGCTAAGGATTACAAACCAAGAGTTTCGACGGCGGTGATGTAAAATGTTGATATACAATTTGTTGCAGTTTTAAACTTATAAATTGAGAGTTTTGACTGTTATGATGTAAACCTTTTTTTATTTAGAAAAGAATTAAAAATTAGAAGCTATGTTAAAAAAATTCAATCCATTATTTGTACTTTTTAGTTTGATGTTTTTTTTAAGTTGTAAACAAGAAATCAAAGTTGATAGTGGTCGAGAATTGATTATTCAAAATATAAATGTTTTGTTAGATTCTGTTGAGCGTTTTGATACGAGTAAAATGCCTACTCCAGAAGAGTTTGAAAACGTTAAAATTGAGCAGATAAAAATAGGGTTAATTGATTCTGTTTTAGTTCAAAATATAAAAGATTACAATTCAAGTTTCATTATTAATAGAAATGATTTAGTTAATTTCAAATCAAACTATAAAATAGAGATAGTAAAGCTTAATAATGATGATGTCAATTTTTTGTTTGTGAGTTTTTTAAATTTCAAAGTTGACAAGTACAAAGCGACTATCGATGTTAAAAAAGTGATTGGAATAGCTATGACCAAGGACAGATATTATTTTACAAAAGAAAATGGACATTGGGTGTTTGTCAGAAAAAAAAATATTGGAATAGGATAAATCATTTGCGAGTGCGCGAGTCTCGCTCGTGTCCACAAGGAGAATAAACGTGCTCAAGAAATAAAAGCATCAAGTGAGTCTTTCCGAGGAACGATGGAATGGTATCGCCAGAGCAACAAATAGAATTGCTTTGTGCCTCGCAACTCCTCTCAATGACAGAGTACAAAACCGCGTGAGGGATAGCAGTGAAAAGCCCACAGTGAAGTGCAGCGATAGCGCAACTAAGCGAGGACTTGAAACGATAGCCCGACCCTTTTTGGGTCACGCCCAAAACATGAAAAATAAAGATTAAATCTATTTCATTTTGAAAATGATTTAGAATTAAAAATAAATAAAATGGCAGAAAAAGAAACAAGAAAAAACCTTGTATTATCAGGATTAGAGCCTTTAACAATAACTCCAGAGAGTTTGTTTATCAATGTTGGAGAACGAACAAACGTTACAGGTTCTAGAAAATTCCTTCGATTAATCAAGGAAGAAAAATACGAAGAAGCACTTAGTATTGCCAAAGAGCAAGTAGAAGGTGGCGCCCAAATCATCGATATTAATATGGATGAAGGGATGCTTGATGGTGTTTATGCAATGACAAAATTCCTGAATTTAATCGCTGCCGAGCCTGATATTTCGCGTGTGCCAATCATGATTGATAGCTCGAAATGGGAAATTATAGAAGCGGGATTGAAAGTAGTTCAAGGAAAAAGTGTCGTGAATTCTATTTCTTTGAAGGAAGGTGAAGAAGCTTTTGTTCATCATGCTAAATTAATTAAGCGCTATGGAGCCGCAGTAATTGTGATGGCTTTTGATGAGGTAGGGCAAGCTGATAATTACGAGCGAAGAATAGAAATTTGTCAGCGTTCGTATGATATTTTGGTAAATAAAGTGGGTTTTCCAGCTCAAGACATCATCTTTGATTTAAATATATTTCCAGTAGCAACAGGAATGGACGAGCATCGCCTAAACGCTTTGGATTTTTTTAGAGGAACAAAATGGGTTCGCGAAAACTTGCCGCATGCCCATATTAGTGGCGGAGTGAGCAATGTTTCGTTTTCGTTTAGAGGAAATGATACGGTTCGAGAAGCAATGCATTCGGTGTTTTTATATCATGCCATTCAAAACGGAATGACGATGGGGATTGTAAACCCAGAAATGCTTTCTATTTACGATGAAATTCCAAAAGATTTATTGGAGCATGTAGAAGATGTTATTTTAAATAGACGTGATGATGCAACAGAACGCTTATTGGATTTTGCCGAAAATGTAAAAGGCGATGTAAAAGGAAATGAGAAAGCAATTCAAGAATGGCGTTCGGGAACCGTACAAGAAAGAATTACACATTCTCTTGTAAAAGGTGTCGATCAATATATTGAAGAAGATGTTGAGGAAGCGCGATTAGCAGCCGCAAAGCCAATTGAAGTGATCGAAATTAATTTAATGACAGGAATGAATGTCGTGGGTGATTTGTTTGGATCAGGAAAAATGTTTTTGCCACAAGTGGTAAAATCAGCTCGTGTAATGAAAAAAGCGGTTGCTTATTTATTGCCCTTTATTGAAGCCAGTAAACAAGCGGGAGACAAGCAAGGAAATGGAAAAATATTGATGGCTACTGTAAAAGGAGACGTTCACGATATCGGAAAAAATATTGTTTCGGTGGTTTTAGCCTGTAATAATTATGAAATCGTCGATTTAGGTGTAATGGTTGCGCCAGAGAAAATTATTGCAGCTGCGATAGAGCATAACGTAGATATTATTGGTCTTAGCGGATTGATTACCCCTTCGCTTGACGAAATGGTTTATCTGGCTAAAGAATTAGATAAACAAGACATCAAAATCCCGATTATGATTGGTGGAGCGACTACTTCCAGAGCGCACACAGCTGTAAAAATTGCTCCACAATACCGGCAAACCGTAGTTCATGTCAACGATGCTTCTAGAGCGGTAACAGTTGCGGGAAGTTTGCTAAATAGTGATAAAAAAATATATATGGCTTCGATTCGCGAAGAATACGATGCTTTTAGAGAGACTTTCTTGAGCCGATCTCGCGATAAAAACTTCTTAACAATAGAACAGGCAAGAAAAAATAAATTGCAATTGGATTGGGCAAATTACAAACCAGTGAAACCCAATTTTATTGGTGTAAAAGTTATTGAAGTCGATATAGATGTTTTGGTTCCTTACATTGACTGGACACCTTTTTTTAGAACTTGGGAATTGCACGGAAAGTATCCAGACATTCTTACCGATGAGGTAGTGGGAGAACAAGCAACTGCTGTTTTTGCGGATGCCAAAGCGATGTTAGAAGTCATTTTAAAAGAAAAGAAACTAACAGCCAAAGGAATTTACGGTATTTTTCCAGCCAACCAAGTCAATGATGATGATATTGAATTGAGTGATGAAAACGGAAAAGTACTAGAGAAATTCTTGACTTTGCGCCAGCAATCTCAAAAAACAAAAGGCGCTCCAAATATAGCTTTATCTGATTTTATTGCGCCTAAAGATAGTGGTATAACAGATTATATGGGCTGTTTCTGTGTAACAACGGGTTTTGGTGTCGATGAATGGGCAGAAGAATTTGTAAAAGATTTAGATGATTATAATGCGATCATGGTTAAAGCAATGGCAGATCGTTTGGCTGAAGCTTTTGCAGAATACCTTCATGAAAAAGTACGTAAAGAAATTTGGGGATACTCGGCTGATGAAGCTTTGACAACCGAAGATATGATTGCGGAAACTTACAAAGGAATTCGTCCCGCACCAGGTTATCCTGCTTGTCCAGACCATTTAGAAAAACCTACTATATGGAAATTGTTAAATGTTGAGGATGAAATAGGAGTGGTTTTAACCGAGAGTATGGCGATGTGGCCTGCTTCTGCTGTTTCAGGATATTATTTTGGAAATCCAGAAAGCAAGTATTTTGGACTCGGAAAAATAAAGGAAGATCAAGTGATTGATTATGCTAAACGAAGAAGTATTCCAACGGAAGTAGCCATGAAATGGTTAAACCCCAATATAGCAGACTAAAAAAATAGTCATAAAGTCCAAAGGATATGACTTTAGACTTTAGACATTCAAACTTTAAGACTTAAAATGAAAGTAACACAACATATAGAAGGCGCAAAAGGAGAGACATTATTTTCTTTTGAAATTATTCCGCCTCAAAAAGGCAAAAGTATTCAAGATTTGTATGACAATATAGATCCTTTAATGGAGTTTAAGCCACCGTTTATTGATGTAACTACTTCTCGTGAAGAATTTATTTATGTTAAAAAAGACAACGGCTTATTGGATAAAAAATTAACTAGAATGCGCCCTGGAACCTTAGGGATTTGTGCCTCAATAAAACATAAATACGATGTAGATACAATTCCTCATGTACTTTGTGGTGGTTTTACAAAAGAGGAAACAGAGTATTTGCTAGTAGATTGCCATTATTTGGGAATCAATAATGTAATGGCGCTTCGTGGTGATGCCATGAAAGAGGAGCAGTCTTTTAAAGCGCAATATGGTGGGAATAATTACGCTGTTGATCTAGTAAAACAAATTGATCAATTGAATCAAGGTAAATATCTTCATGATGTAATGCATACGGATAATAAGTCTGATTTTTGTATTGGCGTTGCTGGTTATCCTGAAAAACATTTAGAATCGCCCTCTTTACTTTCTGATTTAAAACGATTGAAAGAAAAAGTAGATGCAGGTGCAGATTATGTAGTGACACAAATGTTTTTTGATAATGCTAAATATTTTCAATTTGTTGCCAAAGCAAGAGAAATGGGAATTATGGTTCCAATAATACCGGGGATTAAACCACTTGCAGTACAACGACATTTACAAATATTACCCCAAATTTTTCGTATCGATTTACCGGAGGATTTAATTCAAGCAGTAGAGGAATGTAAAGATAATGCAGGGATTAGACAAGTTGGAATTGAGTGGGCAATTCAACAATCATTGGAGTTAAAAGCTGCTGGGGTTCCTGTTCTGCATTATTATTCTATGGGAAAATCAGAGAACATTAGGCAAATAGCAAGTCAGGTATTTTAATGTTGAGGAATTTATTTACTTTCAAAAATAATTCTCACTATTTTTTTTATCAAAAAATATTAAAAAAAGTAATTGGCTTTCGTGTTGATTTGTATCTTTCCCGTAGAAATAAATATTTTGTCTTTAATAAGAACAGTTGTTCAAATTATACGTACAAGTGTAGTATTCTACTTCGATATTTCTTTTGCTTCAATTACTGATAAATATTAAATAATGAAATTAAAAATTGGCGTTCTATTAATGAGTATTGTTTTTTTATTTTCTTGTAGTAAAAGTGAAGATAATGTTGCTTCGCCAATTGAAAAAAAACTACAAGCTGGTGTTGCAATTACTTTTGATGATAATTATGTTGATGAATGGTATAACGCCGATAAATTATTGGAAAGATACAATTGGAAAGCTACTTTTTTTATATCTCAATTCAACACGCTTCCCGTTTCTCAATTAAATAAATTGAAAATTTTAAAAAGTAAAGGAAACGAAATTGGAGGACATGGTTGGATGCACGTTAAAGCGGCACCTTATCAAACCAAGAATGGTGACATACAGTACTTAAATAAAGAAATTTTTCCAATGATGCAATCGATGAATGAAAATGCAATGCCCATTCACTCTTTTGCTTATCCTTATGGATCTAGAGATGCAAAAACAGATACTCTTTTGCTTAAAGAATTTAATATTATCAGAGCAACTACTTATGGTAAAGTAGCACCTAATCAGCAAAAATGTTATTTTAATTATAACAGAGTTTTGTATGGATTAGGAATTGATAATAGCTATCCACAATATAGTATTCCCTATTTTCTATCTTTGTTAGAGTATGCAAAAAAAAATAATAGAGTGGTGATCTTTTATGCACATAAGCCAGTTTATAAGTCGGATGCGCAATACGAAACCGAATACAAAACTTTGATAGCAATATGTAGATACATCAAGTCAAATGACATGAAATTTTACACGATATCTGATCTCTATTCCAAAGAAAGAAATAAAAAATAAATTGCGTAGTGTAATCAAAAATAAATATGTAATTTCATCTTTTACGGTAGCAAACACACATTTATGAAAGACATTATTCATAAAATTATAAATTTTATTAACCTGCATTCTGGTGAAGAAGACCGGTTAAAAGTATTAGAAAATGTAAAAGCCAATATTTCTTTTAGAGGATCTAATTTTTGGATTTTAGCCTGTGCAATTGTGGTAGCGTCAGTTGGGTTAAATGTAAATTCTACGGCGGTAGTAATTGGTGCGATGCTAATTTCTCCTTTAATGGGTCCAATAGTTGGGGCTGGATTTGGTTTAGGAATTTATGATTTTAATCTTTTGAAAAAAGCATTAAAAAACCTTCTTATTGCAACAATTGTTGGATTGGTAGTCTCTACTATTTATTTTTATTTAAGTCCTTTTAAGGAAACACAATCTGAATTATTATCCAGAACTTCACCTAATATTTATGATATTTTCATTGCCTTTTTTGGAGGATTAGTTGGAGTTATAGCCATAACTAGAGTCGAAAAAGGAAATCCTATTCCGGGTGTTGCTATTGCAACAGCATTGATGCCTCCTTTGTGTACTGCAGGTTACGGATTAGCAATAGGCAATATGGGTTTCTTTTTTGGTGCTATTTACCTGTACATTATAAATTGTGTTTTTATATGTATTGCAACTTTTTTGATTGTTAAATACCTGAAATACCCGTCGGTGAAACAAATTGATGAAGGTCGCGAAAAAAAGGTGCGATACGCTATGACTTCATTAATTTTGGTGATGATTATTCCTAGCGTTTATTTTGCTTACATCTTAATTCAAGAAAAAAAGTACAATCAAAAAATTGAACTTTTTATAACAGATGAATTTACCAATAAAGGATATACTATTCTTTATAAAAAAATAAAAACTAATGTGATTCCCAAAAAAATCGAACTTGTTTTTCTTGCCAAAAAAACAACGAATGAAGAATTACAAATCCTGAATAAAAGATTGAAAAATTACGGTATTGAAAATACAGAATTAAAAATAAGACAAGATACAACTGACATCAAAAAGTATATTTCCAACCAAATTAACTTGGAGAAATCAATTTTAAACAAAAAGGATTTAACTATTTTGCAATTAGAAAAACAAATTAAGAAAAACACTTATAATAATGCTGTAGTATTAGCCGAAGCTAAAATCATTTTTCCAGAAATTGAAAATCTTGCAATCTCAAATCATACCTATGACGAAAACACAGAAAAGTCTAAAGTAGTTCCAGTAATGATTTACAAGAGTAAAAGTGAGCTTTCAAAAAGTTCAAAACAAAAACTAATTTTGTGGTTGGAACAACGACTTTCAAGAGAGAAAGTTGAAATCTACAGACAGCAATAAGAAGTTATTTTTTAGTTATTTCTCTAAATACAGCTTCTAGGTTTTTATTTTTTTGATTCAGTTGAAGCGTTTTTAATCCATTGGCAGTAGCAAAATCAAAAACTACTGAACGCATGTCTTTTTCGGCAAGGAAAGTTAATTCCCAAATCATGTCATGCGTATTTTTATAGGAAGTAAGATTCTCAATTTTAGAGATCGCTTGTTCTTCTATTTTATAGTCAAATTCAACTTCAATTACTTGCTCTTTATCAGCAGAAATAAGTTTGTCTAATTTTTTATCTGCAACAATTTTACCATTATTTATAATGATAACGCGGTCGCAAATAGCTTCTACTTCTTGCATAATATGAGTAGAAAGGAAAACAGTTTTGTTTTTCCCCGCATTCTTTATCACATTTCTAATTTCGATTAATTGATTTGGGTCTAAACCAGTCGTTGGTTCATCCAAAATCAAAACATCTGGATTGTGCAATAAAGCGTTTGCAAGTCCTACACGTTGACGATAACCTTTAGAGAGTTGCCCAATTTTTTTATGACTTTCCGTAGCTAATCCGGTAAGTAAAATTACCTCTTCAATTCGGGATTTAGCCACTTTATAAACAGCAGCATTAAAAGCCAGATATTCTCTCACATAAAGATCTAAGTAAAGCGGATTGTGTTCTGGCAAATAACCAATAGAAAGCTGTACTGCTTTTTGATCCGTGTTTACATCATGTCCATTTACCATCGCAGAACCTTGATCTGCATTGATGTAAGTAGTTAATATTTTCATTAAAGTAGATTTACCAGCTCCGTTTGGACCTAAAAAACCAACGATTTCACCTTTATTTACAGAAAAGGAGATGTTGTCTAAGGCGCATTGTGCACCATAACTTTTGGATATATTATTTACTTCTATTGACATGACATATTATTTGTTGCAAAAGTAATCAGAAAAAGATGGATTTGTTGTTTCTTTGAATGTCAAATAAGTAATTTTAAAAAAAATTAGTTATTTATTATTAAAAAGAGCGTTTTAAGACTGAAGTATGGTTTTCGATAGCACTTTTTAAAACGTATAATCAAATAAATAAGCAGTATCATTATGAAAAACAAAATTATTTTAGTCTTCCTTTTTCTTGGATTTTTAGTTCAAGCTCAGAAAAAAGTAGTAATTGATAAGAAAGAAGTAATCCGAATTGAGACGGAGCTCGCATCTGATAAAATGGAAGGAAGAGCCACATTCTCAGCAGGTATTGAACTGGCTTCTGCTTTTATTGAAAACGAATTCAAGAAAATTAACCTTTCTTACTATGATAATTTGACCAATTACCGTCAAGAATTTGATGTTAAAGGGAAACCGGCAAACAATGTAATCGGAGTTTTACCTGGAAAATCTAAACCAGAAGAATTTGTTATCTTTTCTGCACATTATGACCATTTAGGAATGGAAAAAGAAGGTGAAGACAAGATTTATAATGGCGCAAATGATGATGCATCTGGAACGACAGCTGTAATTGCATTGGCAAAATATTTTAAAGATTTAGGTCAAAATGAACGTACGATTATTTTTGTTGCCTTTACAGGAGAGGAAATGGGCGGTTTTGGATCAAAATTCTTCTCTGCTAAGATGGATCCAGCAAAAGTAGTGGCAATGTTTAATATCGAAATGATTGGTACCGAAAGCAAGTGGGGTAAAAACTCAGCTTACATTACTGGTTTTGAAAAAACAGATTTCGGAACTATTTTGCAAAATAATTTAAAAGGTACAAGTTTTAATTTCTATCAAGATCCATATCCTACAGAGCAACTTTTTTATCGTTCAGATAATGCAAGATTGGCCGCACAAGGTGTTCCTGCACATACCATTTCAACTTCTAAAATGGACGTAGAAGCCAATTATCATAAATTGAGTGATGAAGTAGCAACATTAGATTTAGATAATATGACCAAAATTATTGAGGCAATTGCTATTAGTTCTCAGAGTATTATAACGGGCAAAGACACACCAACACGAGTAAAAAAATAATAACTATTTGTTTTAAAACTTACTTGATTTAAAAACCGAGTTATTTATAAATCATTTAATTCGCTTTTTTTTAATGATTGTATAATTTTGGACTAACTTTACAGCTAATTCTTTTTTTGTTCTAAAAAAGAGCGCTTTTTTTTTGGTGCCCCCAAAATTATTTATACATTCGCAAAGAGTTTAATACAAAACCACACAACACAATGTTCAATAACCGATTTTATTTTAGCAATTCTTTTTATTTCTGGAAACAGGAGAGGGATTGTTGTATGGTTATTTAATTAAAAATTAAATTGATAATTATAAAATATACAATCCCGATGTGAATCGGGATTTTTTTTTGCCTAAATTTTAAAAAATAAGATGAATAATAAAATTGCAATACAAGGAATAAAAGGCTCTTTTCACCATCAAGTGGCGCAAGAATACTTTCAGGATAACGTACTAGTGGATGAGTGTTTGTCTTTTGAGGAATTGGTAAGTAGTTTACTTTTAGGCAATTCTGAACAAGCGGTTATGGCCATCGAAAATTCTATTGCAGGACCTATTATTCCAAATTATGCATTAATAGATAAAAATAATTTACACATAATAGGAGAGCATTACCTAAATATAAATCAAAATTTAATGGCTTTAAAAGGTCAAAAAATCGAAGATATTACTGAAGTACATTCTCATCCTATGGCTATTTTGCAATGTATGGATTTCTTAAAAAAATATCCAAATATAAAATTAGTAGAAGATAAAGATACCGCTGAAACGGCTCGAAGAATTCAGCAAAAACAACTAAAAGGCATTGCGGCAATTGCAAGTGAAACGGCAGCAGAGATGTATGAATTAGAAATATTAGCACATAAAATTCAGACGATAAAAAATAACATGACTCGTTTTGTTATTTTAAAGAAGGAAAATTCTTTTGTTCCAGAAAACGAGATTAAAAGAGCCTCTTTAAAATTTGAATTGGATCACAAACGAGGAAGTTTAGCGGCAGTTTTAAATGTAATGAGCGATTGCAAAATGAATTTAACTAAGATTCAATCGCTACCAAAAATCGAAACACCTTGGAAATATTCCTTTTTTGTAGATATCACTTTTGATAAATATGAAGATTATGCCAAAGCAAAATCGCTATTAATTATTATGGCGGAATATTTTAAAGTTTTAGGAGAATATAAAAACACAAAAGAATAAGTTCGAAAAGAAATTAAGAAGAGAGAAAGATTTTAAAATGAAATCATGATTAAAACAGCGAAACGTTTAGACACAATTGAAGAGTACTATTTTTCCTCAAAATTGAGAGAAGTTAGGCAATTGGCTTCAGAGGGGAAACCAATTATTAATATGGGAATTGGAAGCCCTGATTTACTGCCGTCAAAAGCAGTAGTTGATGCTATGATTGCAGCAATGCAGGAAGATGCTGCACATCAATATCAAAGTTATCAAGGCTTGCCAGAATTGCGTCAGGGAATGGCTGATTTTTATAAAAATAATTATAATGTCACTTTGAATCCAAATACAGAAATTTTGCCTTTGATGGGTTCTAAAGAAGGGATTATGCATATTTCATTGGCTTTCTTGAATGAAGGAGACCATGTTTTGATTCCGAATCCGGGATATCCAACGTACACTTCGGTGACCAATTTAGTAGGAGCGGTTCCTGTTTATTATGATCTAAAAGAAAACACGAATTGGGAGCCTGATTTTGAAGATTTAGAAAAATTAGACCTATCGAAAGTAAAACTCATGTGGATTGGTTATCCACACATGCCAACAGGAGCGAGAGGAAATTTGGAATTGTTTGAAAAGTTAGTAGTTTTTGCCAAAAAGCATCAAATAGTACTAGTAAATGACAATCCGTATAGTTTTGTTTTGAATGACAATCCGATGAGTTTGTTGCAGGTTAAAGGGGCAAAAGAGGTGGCTATAGAACTAAACTCTTTGAGTAAAACTTTTAATATGGCAGGTTGGAGAGTCGGAATGGTTTTAGGAAATGCCGCATGTATTGATGCTATTTTGAAAGTAAAAAGTAATATGGACAGCGGAATGTTTTTTGGAATTCAAAAAGGAGCCATTGAAGCTTTGAAAAGTGATGCTTGTTGGTTTGAAGAAATGAATGCGATTTATAAAAAAAGAAGAATTCTTACGGAACAATTGGCTGAGAAACTAGGATGCAAAGTATATAAGGAAGGAGTTGGATTATTTGTTTGGGCAAAATTACCACAAGGAATAACTTCAGCAGAGAAGTTCATTGACCAAATCTTATATGAAAAATCGATATTCATCACACCAGGAACTATTTTTGGTAGTAATGGCGAAGGATATATTCGGTTTTCATTGTGTGTGAAAGAGGATAAAGTACAGGAAGCAATAGAAAGATTCACACTGTAGAGACGCGATGAATCGCGTCTCAAACGGAATAAAGATAGATTATTGAAAGGAAGAATGTTGTGATTGAAAAAAGTTATCCTAGCCCTGATAGAAGCGGCATCCTTTTTTTGGCTTTTCGGCCAAAAAAAGATACAGCGGATAGCAGGATTGGCTTCAAAAAAAACAAAAAATGAAAGTATACGTAATAGGAATAGGACTGATAGGCGGTTCGATGGCATTAGGCATCAAAGCGTTGCAACCGAATTCCACGATTTTTGGTATTGATGCTAATGAAAAGCATTTACAAGAAGCAATTGATTTAGGCGTTGTAGATTTGGCTGGAAAAATAGAAGATTTAGCATCGGCAGATTTTGTAATTGTGTCTGTTCCCGTAGATGTGGCGATGGTAGTTTTGCCAACTGTATTAGACGCAATTGGAGATGATACAATAGTTTTTGAAGTTGGTTCGACTAAAATGCCTATTTGTGAAGCAGTTGCCAATCATCCAAAAAGAAGAAATTTTATTGCTACACATCCTATAGCAGGAACTGAATTTTCTGGACCATCAGCCGCCATACACGGTTTGTTTGAAGGGAAAACTAATATTATTTGTGAGGTAGAGAAAACAGCTTTTAAACTTCAGGAAAAGGCACTGGAATTATTTAGAGATTTGGGAATGAGAATTCGTTATATGGAACCCAAATCGCATGATAAACACATTGCTTACGTTTCGCATTTATCGCATATTAGTTCGTTTATGCTTGGAAAGACAGTAATTAATAAAGAAAAACACGAGCAGGATATATTTGACATGGCGGGTTCTGGTTTTGAAAGTACTGTTAGATTAGCTAAAAGTTCACCAGCCATGTGGACACCAATTTTTAAACAAAACAGAAAGCAAGTTATAAAAACGCTAGAAGAATATATTTCTAATTTGACTCAGTTTAAAGATTTACTGATAAACGAAGATTATAACGCCATTTTTGAGGAAATGGAAAGTGTGAATAGAATAAAAGAAATTTTGAACGGAATGAAAAAGTAGTCAGTCATAGTCTGAAGTTAAAAACAAAACATAATAAAATAATTAACAACAATCCTATTTTGGCTCCTTCCGCTTCGGGGAGGGTTAGGGTGGGGATAAATTTAGAAAATATGGAAAATAATAAAGAAATGAGAACGTGGTTAAATGATTTTAATTTAACACATCCTCTAGTAATAGCAGGTCCTTGTAGTGCGGAAACAGAAGAGCAAGTGTTGAAAATTGCACATGAACTGAAGAACTCAGATGTAAGTATTTTTAGAGCTGGAATCTGGAAACCAAGAACGCGTCCAGGAGGATTTGAAGGTGTTGGAGAAATTGGATTGAAATGGTTAGTAAAAGCTAAGAAAGAAACGGGTTTGCTGATGGGAACTGAGGTGGCTACTGCTGCTCACTGTAAATTAGCTTTAGAATATGATATCGATGTTTTATGGGTTGGTGCTCGTACGACTGCCAATCCGTTTGCTGTTCAGGAAATTGCTGATACATTAGCGGGAACTGATAAAATTGTTTTGATAAAAAATCCAGTCAATCCTGATATGGCTTTGTGGTTGGGTGGTGTAGAACGTTTGCATGCTGCTGGAATCAAAAAATTAGGAGTAATTCACAGAGGTTTTTCTACTTACGAAAAAACAAAATACAGAAACATTCCAGAATGGCAAATTGCTATTGACTTGCAAAATAAATTTCCAGATTTACCTTTAATCATTGATCCATCACATATTACTGGGAACAGAGAAATGATTCTTGAAGTAACACAGGAAGCGCTAAATTTAAATTATGATGGTATGATTATCGAAACACATACGGATCCAGATAATGCTTGGAGTGATGCTGCGCAGCAAGTAACACCTGATGCTTTGAAACAAATTTTCAAGGATTTGAGAGTAAGAAAACAAGATGATGAATCAGATGAATACACTCAGAAAATGAAAAAGCTAAGAGCGAATATTGATGTTTTAGATACTAATTTACTAGACTTATTAGGAAAGCGTATGAAAGTAGCTGACGAAATTGGACAGGTGAAAAAAGACGCTAATGTTGCGGTACTTCAAAATACACGTTGGAATGAAATCCTTGGGAAAATGATCCTTGAAGGAGAAAAAAGAGGTTTGACAGAAGAGTTTGTACTTAGAATGTTCAAAGCAATTCACCAGGAAAGTATTGGTCACCAAGAAAAAATAGTAAACGTTTAAAAAAATAAGAGTTTTAGGTTAACGATTTTTACTTTTGTGAGCCGATAAAATGGAACTTAAAGAAAAATCCCAGGATTATACATTTTGGGATTTTTTATTTAGATATTGTTTTAAAATCATAAGTCTAAAATCCTTACTCCTCAATCTTAAATTATTTACCTTTGCAAATCGATAGATTTTAAATTAGAAATCAGCAATCGTTAATCTTCAATCAAAAAGCCTACATGACAGGACTAGTATATAAATCTACAGGAAGTTGGTACACCGTAAAATCTGATCAAGGAGATTTTATAGAATGCCGTATGAAAGGGAAATTCAGAATCAAAGGAATTAAAAGTACCAATCCTATTGCCGTGGGCGATATCGTAGATTATGAATTAGAAGAATCCTCAGATACTATTACAGGAACAATTCACCATATTCATGAACGTAAAAATTATATCGTTCGTAAGTCAGTGAATTTATCTCATCAAATGCATATTATTGCCTCTAATATTGATCGTGTTTTTTTATTAATCACCATTAATAATCCACCAACTACTTTTAATTTTATTGATCGTTTTTTGGTAACGGCGGAAGCTTATGGAATTGAAACGATCTTAGTTTTTAATAAAATAGATACTTTTGATGAAGCTACGCTTGACGAACAATTGTACATGCAACACGTTTATCAGGAGATTGGATATAAATGCCTGCGCGTTTCATCGACAGAAATGAAAGGAATTGATGAGCTGAAGGAAATGATGATCGGTAAAGTAAGTATGTTTTCAGGACACTCTGGCGTAGGAAAATCGACTTTGGTAAATGCAATGGAACCTACTTTACATCTAAAAACAAAAACGATTTCGGAAGCAAGTAAACAAGGACAACATACGACGACTTTTGCAGAAATGTATGATTTGTCTTTTGATGCTAAAATTATCGACACTCCTGGAATCAAAGGTTTCGGAATCGTTGATATGGAAAAAGAAGAAATTAGTGGCTATTTCCCGGAGTTTTTCAAATTAAAAGAGCAGTGCAAATTCAATAATTGCTTGCATAAAGAAGAACCGCATTGTGCCATTAAAGCAGCTTTAGAAAGAGATGAAATTGCATGGTCCCGATACAATAGTTACCTCAAGATTTTAGAAGGGGACGATGAAAATTATAGAACCGATATTCACAATGAAGATCGAATAATTAGCGATAAAACAAGAGAGTAAATCCTGCCGTAAATCTTAAATATCAAAAATTGAAAACAGTAATCCAAAGAGTATCTTCTGCCTCAGTTACCATTGATTCAAAAGTAGTCGCTGATATTCAGAAAGGTTTGTTGGTGTTAGTTGGTATCGAAGATGCCGATAATCAAGAAGACATTGATTGGCTTGCTGCTAAAATAGCCAATATTAGAATTTTTGGTGATGAGAATGGAGTAATGAATCTTTCCGTAAAAGAGAGTAATGGTGATGTAATTGTAGTGAGCCAATTTACGTTACACGCCAATACCAAAAAAGGAAACCGTCCTTCTTATATCAAGGCTTCAAAACCTGATGTTGCAATCCCATTGTACGAAAGCTTTGTAAAATGCCTGGAAAAACAATTGGGTAAGAAAGTGCAAACCGGAGTTTTTGGTGCAGACATGAAAGTTTCATTACTAAATGATGGACCGGTTACAATACTAATTGACAGTAAGAATAAAGAATAAGTCAAGTGTTAGTGTTGAATTCTTTATTATAAATTCTTTACGCTTTTTTAAATTCCAGCCTAGATGACTTTAGAACAGTATATTCAAAATTTAAATTCAGTTTTACATAAAGAGTTAACGACAGAAAAAGTTACCCTGCTTATTCCTGATTTAAACTCTGAAATCATAGCTGAATTTGCTCAAAAATTAGGTTTGGAGTTTCTTCCTAAAAAAGAAAATGGTAATGTCTGTTTTGCCAACAACAATGACGAATTAAGAGACGATTTCAAACAAGTTTTTAGCACAATAGATTTTCTAGATTATATTTATGCTGTTTCTTTTTCAGCTATTTATAAAGAAAAATTTCAGAAATCTTTTAGCGCAGATTTTCCAAAAATCCCTTTTCCAAAAGTTAGTAATGATTTTTGGAAATTGGTAAAATTGGGAAAGGAGTTGAGGGAGATAAATTTGCTGTTAAGTCCATTTGTAGAAGATAATATTGCTCAATTTCGTTTAGCGGGTGATAATTTAGTAGATAATATAAGATTTGAAATTGCAAATACCACCCCGGCTTACAGCCACCCCTTCAAAGGAGGGGAATTTAGTATCTCGAATTCCCCTACTTCGGAGGGGTGCCCAGCGGGTGGGGTGGTTTTTTATGCTGGGACGGGCGAACTAATAAATAAAATAACTCCACCACATTTTACTATTAAAAACATAAAAATTTATCACAACACAATAACAACTTTACCTTATAATCCAAAATTAAAAGAAAGAGCAAAAGCACTTCGATCTACAGAAAATTTATCAGAGGTTTTGTTTTGGATGCAAGTACATAAAAATCATTTTTATAAGATAGATTTTGACCGACAAAGAATTATTGGGAATTACATTGTAGATTTTTATGTAAAAAAGCTAGGATTAGTTGTCGAAATAGATGGAGTAAGTCATGAAGGAAAGGAAAAGTATGATACTGTTAGAGAATGTTATCTTAAGTCGTTAGGTTTAAAAATATTCCGAATTCCTGTTGTCGATGTTTTACAGAATATGAGTAAAGCGATGAATGATTTAGAAAAGTTTATTATTGAAAATTATGGAGAGATTGATTGTGATGAAATAGAAAGACCACCCCGTCCGCCTGCGGCGGACACCCCTCCAGAGGAGGGGAATTGTATCGAAGGAAATTGTAGTAATGAAAATCTAGCTAAAGTATTTATCAACGACACACAATATTTTGGAAATATTCCTGAAGCAGTTTGGAAGCTTTGTATCGGAAATTCTCAACCAGCACAAAAGTGGCTCGAAGACAAAAAAGGAAAATTATTAGAATCCAATGAAATCAAGCAGTATCAAAAAATATTAGTTGCTTTGATGGCAACAGATAGAATAGTTAAAGAAATTAATAAAATTGAAATACAGTAAATATGGACTTAAAAAACTCCCAACTCGACGTAGATAATTGGATAAAAGAACACGGCGTTCGTTATTTTAATGAATTGACAAATATGGCGCAACTTACTGAGGAAGTAGGTGAAGTAGCTAGAATAATTGCGCGTCGTTATGGAGAACAATCAGAAAAAGAAACTGATAAAAATAAAGATCTTGGCGAGGAGTTAGCCGATGTGGTTTTTGTTGTTTTATGTCTAGCCAATCAAACCGGGATTGATTTACAAGCTGCTTTTGATAAAAAGTTGAATTTAAAGTCGATTAGAGATAAAGATCGTCACAAAAACAACGATAAACTGAAGTAATTTGTAGTTTTCAAATTATGAATTATAAAGGAGGAATGTTAAATTGCAAACTTGAATTATGCTAACCATAATTCGAAATTCAAAACTCATAATTATAACATGAATTTACTGTTACAAACTATCCATTCTAATTTAAAAGCTCAGATTGCCGTTACTGGCTCGAAAAGCGAAACCAACCGATTATTATTATTACAAGCGTTATTCCCTAATATCACTTTGGCGAATACTTCTAATTCCGATGATAGTGAAGTGATGCAAAAAGCATTAAATGCTGATTTGTCATTTCGAGAAACAAGGGATCTAGATATTCATCATGCAGGAACTGCAATGCGTTTTTTAACTGCTTATTTTGCTACACAAGAAGGACGTGAAGTCGTCTTGACGGGTTCACAAAGAATGACAGAACGCCCCATTAAAGTTTTGGTTGATGCGCTAAAACAATTGGGTGCCCAAATTACCTATGAAAAACAAGAAGGTTTTCCTCCTATTCGCATTAAAGGACAAAAAATCACAAGTAATAAAGTTAGTATTCCTGCTAATGTCAGCAGCCAATATATTTCGGCACTTTTATTAATTGCGCCAAAATTAGACAATGGGATTGAATTGACTCTCGTTGGTGAAATCACCTCAGTTCCATATATCAAAATGACATTAGCTTTGCTGAATGATCTTGATATCCAAACTAGTTTTGAAGGGAATATAATCAAAGTCTTTCCAAAACAAGAAGTAGAAACTAAAGAAATGGTGGTAGAGTCCGATTGGAGTTCGGCTTCGTATTTTTTTAGTTTGGTTGCTTTATCAGAAACGGCTTCTATTACATTAACGAGCTATAAAGAAAATAGTTTACAAGGCGATTCAGCTTTGGTCGAAATTTACAAGAAAATGGGCGTTATTTCGAATTTCGAAAACAATACGTTGTCTTTGAGTAAAGTGCCAAACTTTAAACCTGAAATTTTAAATTTAGATCTTAATAACACTCCAGATATTGCACAAACCATTGTGGTAACTTGTTTAGGATTAGGAATAGGTTGTCATCTAACAGGACTTCATACATTAAAAATAAAAGAAACAGATCGCCTAGAAGCATTAAGAGTAGAGCTTACTAAACTAGGGGCAACTATTTCTGTAACTAATGATAGTTTAACATTACAACCATCAAATACAATTAATCACAATGTAAAAATTGCCACTTATAACGACCACAGAATGGCAATGGCATTTGCTCCTTTAGCTTTAAAAGTGCCTATTATAATTGAAAACGCTGATGTAGTTTCAAAATCGTATCCTGATTTCTGGGAAGATATGAAAAGTTTAGGCTTTTTTATTTCTTAAATTAGTCAATAATTGTCAATGTTTGCGGGTTAAATAGCTGATATTTTGTGACTTTGCGACTTAGTTTTTAAATTAAACAGCAAAACACTTGACAACGCCTATCTCACAGTCGTATATTTGCAGTCCTATATAAGTTTATAATTTGGGGCAATATTTTTGCCGAGGGATTTAATCTTTTAAACAAAAAACAAAAATGAAATTATCACATTTTCAATTCGACTTGCCAAAAGAATTACTTGCAGAGTATCCTGCTGAAAACAGAGACGAAGCACGTCTAATGGTTATTGATCGTAAAAAGCAAACTATAGAACACAAAATGTTCAAAGATGTTATCGATTATTTTGATGAAGGCGATGTTTTAATTCTGAATAATACGAAGGTTTTTCCAGCTCGTTTGTATGGAAATAAAGAAAAAACGGGAGCAAGAATCGAAGTTTTTTTACTTAGAGAATTAAATTCTGAGCAAAGACTTTGGGACGTTTTAGTTGATCCAGCACGTAAAATAAGAATCGGAAACAAATTATATTTTGGGGATGACGACTCGCTAGTTGCTGAGGTTATCGACAATACTACTTCTCGTGGAAGAACATTGCGTTTTCTTTACGACGGTTCTTACGAAGAATTCAGAAATAAATTGACAGAATTGGGAGAAACTCCAATACCAAAATACATTTCAAGAGACGTAACGCCAGAAGATGCAGAACGTTACCAAACGATTTATGCAAAAGAAGAAGGAGCTGTTGCAGCACCAACTGCAGGTTTGCACTTCTCTAAACATTTATTGAAAAAACTTGAAATTAAAGGAATTAAATTTGCTGAAGTTACACTTCACGTAGGTTTAGGAACTTTTAATCCAGTTGAGGTTGAAGATTTATCAAAACACAAAATGGATTCTGAGGAACTAAAAATTACTCAAGAAGCGTGTGACATTGTAAATGAAGCTAAGTCAAAAAAGAAACGTATTTGTACCGTAGGAACTACTTCTATGCGTGCTGTTGAAAGTTCAGTTTCGTCTCAAAATACGTTGAATCCTTTTGACGGTTGGACTAATAAATTCGTTTTCCCTCCGCATGATTTTACGATTCCAACTTGTATGATTACTAATTTTCATACGCCAAAATCAACATTATTGATGATGGTTTCTGCATTTTGCGGACATGATTTAATGAAGAAAGCTTACGCAGAAGCAATCGAAGAAGGATACAAATTCTATTCTTACGGAGATGCCATGTTAATTATATAATCTGAAAATATTTTAGATTTCAAAAAAAAACTCGTCAATATTGGCGAGTTTTTTTTTGGTGTGCCCCAAGGGTCGTGCTGTTCGCTATATCTTTATTTTCTTTATCAAGAAAACAAAGGATGCCACTTCCATCACTCACACAGTTTATATTACAAAGGATAAATAGTATTTCAATGAGAATTATTTAATTCACTTGATACACTAAACGAACAGTAATATTAGCAGTTTTATTTTTAGACTGCGTGTTAAAGGAACCTCCATATGAAAAGTCCTCTGAGGAGTTTTGACCCGTTATCTGAAAAACACCCATGTCTGATTTTTTTAGATTTCCTAGACTGGCATCGGCATTTTCAGCAATACTTTTTGCTCTTACGCTAGCATCTTTAGTAGCTTCAGCAATCATTTTTATTTTTAATTCCGCCAGTTTAGTATAGTAATACTCTGGTGCATTAGAATAAAATTCGACTCCAGAATTAATTAACTCACTTGACTGTCTTGATAACTCTTCAACTTTATTAACTTCTTTAGACTGAATGCTTACACTTTGTGTCAAGGTAAAACCGGTAAAAATTTGTTGGCGAGTTGTACCATTTTCATTGTACGTAGTTTCGATATCCTTGTTAAAACTCACTGCCGAAAATACCATTTCATTAGCTGCAATCCCTTTTCCGGATAAGTAAGTTTTTATTTTTTCTCTGTCAGAATCTAATGCAGCATAGGCTTCTTTCAAAGTCATGCTTTTTTTAGAAAAAGAACCACTCCAAACAATTAAGTCCGAGACAAAATCTTTCTTTCCTGATCCTGTTACACTAATTGTATCATTACTTTTGTTTCGATTCTGAAAAGCATTCGAAAATAAATAGGAGGAAATCACCACAGCTAGAGCTATAATAATTACGTTTAAACTGTTTTTAAGCATTAGATCTATGATTTATAGTTAATCAAATATAATCAATTATTAGGCCACTGTTAGTAGGATTTGAATTACTATTTAAGAATTTGTTTTTTATTCCTGTTAAAATTAACTTTCGTTTATTTTCTTTTTTGTTATTTTTACATTTCAAAATATAAAAGATGACTTTCAAAAATACGCTTGAATTTGCCAAAGAATTAGATGCAAAAGATGATTTAAACAAATACCAACAGGAGTTTATTTATCCTAAAGTTAATGAAGAAAAAGTAATTTATTTTACAGGAAATTCTCTGGGTTTGCAACCCAAGCGTACAAAAAAATATGTTGATGAAGTAATGAACGATTGGGCAAATCTTGCCGTTGAAGGACACTTTTATGCTGAAAAACCTTGGTGGGACTATCATGAACGTTTTGCCAATCCTTTGAGCAAAATAGTAGGCGCTTTGCCTTCTGAAGTTACGGTAATGAATACGTTAACTGTAAATCTTCATTTAATGATGGTTTCTTTTTACAGACCTACAAAAACCAGATTTAAAATTATTTGCGAAGAAAAGGCATTTCCATCAGATCAATATATGTTTCAAAGCCAAGTTCATTTTCATGGCTATAAAATGGATGACACCATTGTTGAAATTAAACGTCGTGATGGCGAACATAATATTCGTTTAGAAGATATTTTGGCTAAAATTGAAGAAGTAGGAGACGAGTTAGCTTTGGTTTTATTAGGCGGAGTAAATTATTACACGGGACAAGTTTTTGACATGAAAACGATTACAGCTGCAGGTCATAAAGTAGGAGCTTATGTTGGCTGGGATTTAGCACACGCTGCAGGAAATGTGAAATTAGAACTCCACGATTGGAATGTAGATTTTGCAGCTTGGTGCAGTTATAAATACATGAATTCGGGACCTGGAAATGCTTCAGGATGCTTTGTTCACGAAAAACACCATCATAATGACCAATTACCACGATTTGCAGGTTGGTGGGGACATAATAAAGAACGCCGTTTTAAAATGGAACCTGTTTTTAATCCGGTTCATGGCGCCGATGGTTGGCAAATAAGCAATCTTCCAATTCTTTCGCTAGCGCCTTATTTAGCATCGGTAGAAATGTTTGATGAAATAGGAATGGATGCTTTAATTCAGAAAAGAGATTTAATTACCTCTTATTTAGAATTTATCCTAAAAGAAATTGCTAAAGAACTTGATGGAAATTTTGAAATAATTACTCCCTCAAACCCATTAGAAAGAGCATCCCAATTGTCAGTTTTACTTCATGGTGAAGGACGAAGCTTATTTGATTATCTAATGAAAAACGGAGTGATTACGGATTGGCGCGAACCTAACGTTATCCGTCTAGCACCAGTACCTTTATATAGCTCTTTTGTTGATATGTATTCTTTTGGTCAAATATTAAAAAGAGGTATTCAAGAAGTGAGGTAAATAAATTCCATTTTTTTAATTAAACCAACAACGGGTTTAGGAATAAATTATTTCTAAACCCGTTGTTCAATTTTATATTAAAATTTGTTTTAGTACCGCTGCAATATTAATCCATAAAAAATTGAAAAAGGATTTTTCTTGCACACGCTCAACAGTTGCTTTAGTTTGTATTTCTTCTCCTTTAGAATCATTTTTAAGAATTAAATTGGCCAATGCGCTTTTAATTTTATTTTTCTGCTCTGGTTTCCCTTTTTTGTATAATGTCACTTTTAAATCATGGTATTGTAGAGAAGCATTTTCATAGGAATTAATATCATTTCCTTTTATAGTAAATTTTAATTTGTCAAATATTCCTTGAGTTGTTGCATTAATGTAAGGTTTAGTAAACTGATATAAATCGTTGGTGTTTAAATTTGAAACTTCACCATGCATTATAAAACGATCTTGTTTGTCTAGAACATTAAATGTCCAGTTCACTTTAAAAGGTGAGTTTTTCATGAATTTGCAATCAATGTCAATATTGACATTTTTTAACTTTTTTTGACCATAACCACTTTGAATATGTGTTGCGGTTAGATTAAAATTATTAAATTTCAATACTCCTGGACCTTTCTGAAAGTTCAATTCTTCTTCATAGACTAAAACAGAATTTCGTATGGCTAATGTATCTAATTTTAGAGGGAATTTTAAATCCCGTAGCAGTTTACTGTATAAAGGTTTTTTACTCAAATCATCAGCTGGTAATTTATTTCGGTAAATGTTTGCTGCTAATTGATCAATTTTAACCGAATTAGCGTTGAAAAAAAGTTTATCATCCTTAAATCCCCAATCCATAGCATTTACTGCAATACTTTCGGATCGCAATGTAAAAAGATCTTTCTCTTTGTCTAATTTCTTAACAAATTCGCTACGGCTGTATTCTGGAATTAATTCGAATTTTTTTAAAGTTATATTTTCTGTAGTTGCTTTAAAATTGTTAGCTCTAAGATGGTAAACATTACTTACTCTATAATAGATGCTGTCAGCGGTTAATTCATAGGTTTTATACTGAAAAGGAATTTTTTGTTTTAATATATCATCTGTGATAACTATCCCATCAATTTGTAAATTCAGATTTTTGAGACTTAAAATGGGTTTTTTAGTTTTTGTATATATAAAAGTTACGCTACCCTTATTTACTTCCATTTTTGAAACAACTATAATTTCTTCAAATGGTTTAACTACTTCTGAGCCTATATTTTTAGAATCATTAATGGCGTTCTCAGTATTTTTATACAGGAACGCTTCTGGAGAATTTATTTTTATACTATTTGCTTTGATGCGTTTGCTGAAAACAAGATCCCAAATTTTAAAATCTATGATTTCTATGGACTCTATTTTAGCATAAATTCCAATTTTTTTTAAACTGTCTTGTGATTTACTTTTAGGACTAATAGTTAAATGAGATGCTTTGATGTTTTTTGATAAAAGATCAACTTTTAAGTCTCTATAAGTAAAGGCGTATGGAGTTGGATTGTTTTCAGAAATAATTTGAGGAAGTTGTCTGTCAATCCAAAAATTTAATCCAAAATTTAGAAGTACAATTATAGTAATTAGACTAACTATAATGAGCACGATTTTTTTTAAGGTAGTCATGAATTTTTAATTTCTTAGCTTTTATAAGTAATATAAAACTACTATTTTTCATTTTATATTCTAAATTAACAACTATTTTTAATGCCAATAGAACTTTAGCTAAAATTATATAAGGATTTACTATAATTATATAAGCATTCCCTGTAATTATATAACCTTTATTAAATGTATAATATGTTTCTTTGCGTTATATATTATTAAAATTAAAATTATGAAAGCATTATACTTATTTTTAGCGTCTTTATTGATCGTTTCTTGTCAAAATCAAGGAAAAAATGATGTTCAAGTGGCTAAAGAAGCAACCGTTGATTCTATGAAAGTTGTTTTAGAAAAACAAAGAGTGATTGATTCTATGCAAGTAGAGATGGCAAAAGTGGAAGAAGCTAAAGTTGAAACTAAAAAAGAAGTAATTGTAGTAAATCATCAGGCGCCTGCACAAACAACTACTACAACAAGTTCTACTACAACCAAAAAGAAAGGTTGGAGTAATACTGCAAAAGGAGCTGTTATTGGAGCTGGTGTAGGAGCTGCAACAGGAGCAATTATAAGCAAGAGAAAAGGAGAAGGAGCTATAATAGGTGGTATTGCAGGAGCAGGAGTTGGTGCTGGTACAGGAGCAATTATAGATGGAAAGAAAAAGAACTAGAGTTTTTATTAAATACAAAGAGGAGTGTTTGGATTCATAAAGAATTCAAACACTCTTTTTTGTTTATTCAATGATTTAGTAAGAATCCATATTTTCAATTATTTCATTTGCTTTTATTTTAATTTTATACAGTTCTTCAGGACTTATTTTATTCAACATATTTAGCATCATTCCCATTCGTTGATTTCCTTTGAAATATTCTTTTTTCTCATCTAGAAAATTCCAATACAATGTATTAAAAGGGCATGCTTTTTCTCCAAATTTATCTTTTACATTATAATAGCATTTGGCGCAGTTATTACTCATTTTATTGATATAACTACCTGAAGAAACGTAGGGTTTAGTTGCTATAATGCCGCCATCAGCATATTGAGACATACCACGTGTATTAGGTAATTCGACCCACTCGATGGCGTCAATATAAACCCCTAGATACCAAGCGTCTACTTCGTCAGGATGTATTTGCATGAGTAAGGTAAAATTACCAATAACCATTAAACGTTGTATGTGGTGTGCATAAGCGTCGTCTAAACTTTGATTAATCGCGTGACTCATACAATTCATCTTTGTTTTTCCTGTCCAGAAAAAATCAGGTAATTTATTGGTATTATTCAAGACATTCATTTGAGCGTAGTTTGGCATTTCTTTCCAATAAATACCTCTAATATATTCTCGCCAACCCAATATTTGACGCACAAAGCCTTCAATTTGTGAAATTGTAATATTAGATTCGTTCTTGTGATAATATGAAATTACGATTTCAATAACTTCTTTGGGAGAAATCATTTTTGAATTCATCGCAAAGGACAAGCGAGAATGAAAAAGAAATTTTTCATCGGTATGCATCGCATCTTCATAATCGCCAAAATGTTTTAATAAATTTTTACAGAAGTAATCTACTACCTCTAAACTTTGTTCGCGTGAAGTGGGCCAACTGAAACTGTTTAATTCAATATTACCAATAGTCGAAATTTCTGCTTCTCTGATTTGCTGAACTATTTCTGAGACCTCTTTTTTGAATTTTTTTTCTGAAGGAACTGCAACTTCACCTTTGTATTTCTTACGATTACTAGCATCAAAATTCCACTGATTGCCTAAAGGTGTTGATCCATCCATAAGAATATGATGCTTTTTGCGCATATAACGATAAAAGTTCTCCATCAATAGTAGCTTTTTACCCTGAAAAAACTCTGAAAGTTCAGTTCTATTGGTAAAAAAGTGTTCCGTGTCAAAAGCCTGTGATGGTATGGTTAAATTAGAGCAAATCTTTTTTAGCTCTTCGTCTAATCGAAATTCATCCGGCAATTGATATTCAAATTTTTGAATTTTATATTTTTGAATACATTTAGAAATGATTTTTTCTAAATTTTGTGGGTTTTCAATATCCGAAATTTCAAAGTAAATGGATTTATGTCCTTTACTTTTTATGTATGTGTAAAAATTTCTCATCGACAAAAAAAATGCTACAACTTTTTGGATGTGATGTTTTACATAATCGGTTTCTTGACGCATTTCTGCCAAAACATACAGTGTGTTTTCATCTGTTTTTTGAAACCAGGAATGCTCTGAATTTAACTGATCGCCAAGAATTAATCGCAGTTTTCTCATGTTAGTTTTTTGGAAAAGGCGTGCTAGGAATTTCTTTTCGTGCGTATTGAAAACGCTCTATTAATTTGGGTAAACAATACCCATCAAGACCATTTAGCGCCACAACATTTCCTTTGTCAATTTGTAACCAGCCGTCTTTATGTTCTAATTCTTCCTCAAAAAATAGATTTTCAATAGATGCAATTACATGAATCGTATCATTTTCCTTGATATAATATTCATTAATGTATTTGCAATATAGCTGAACAGGACTCCCTTTCACAAATGGAACTTTTATGTCTTTTTTATACTCTTCTTCTAAATTGGTTTTGTCAAACTCCGAAACACCGCATTCATAATTGGCAGAAGTATGATGCGCATCTTTTATCATATCCAATGTAATGTGATTTACTGTAAAAAAACCAGTTTCCTTGATGTTTTTGTAGGTGTCTCTTGGGACAGTTGTAGGTCGCATAATAAAACCAATCATTGCAGGATTACTTCCTAGATGGGTTACACTGCTGAATATGGCAACATTTGAATCTCCATCCAGAGATTTTGTAGCTATTAGGTTAGCTGATTTATATCCTGTGCAAGAATTGATCAGATTTAATCTTTCTATTTTCTCCATTTGAGAAATATCATCTCTAGAAATATGTTTCATAAGTCGTATAATTTAAAACAAAGATACTTTTTGTTTAATTAATTTTAAAATAAATTAAACAAAATTTAAAATAGATCGTTAAATTATTTAAATTTGTTTCTTTCAAACTGCGTAAAAAAATAGTTTTAAATCCTATATATTTGTTTTTCAATATATCTAAAGATGAAAATATTTAAAAAGATTCTTCTCGTTTTACTTTCATTGGTTATCCTAACTGTGGTTGCAGGATTTATTTATGGTTTTTATTTAAAACCCCAATATGAAGGAGAGCAACAATTAAAAAATATTAACAAAGAAACAACGGTTTATTTTGATGAATTTGGTGTGCCGCATATTTATGCTGCTAATTCAAAGGATGCAATGGTTGCTTTGGGTTACGTGCATGCGCAAGATCGATTGTGGCAAATGGAAGTAATGCGTAGAATTGCTTCAGGTCGTTTGTCTGCTATTTTTGGATCTGTAACCTTAAAAAATGATCAATTCTTTGCGGGTCTAGGAATTGAAGAGGCGTCTGCGAAAGCAATAGAAGCCTTAGATAAAAACAGTCCAGAATATCAATTGACTATGTCCTATTTAGACGGTATAAATCAATATTTAGAGGAGGGAAAAACTCCAGTTGAATTTAGTATATTAGGTATTAAAAAAGAAAAATTCACCTTAAAAGATGTCTATAATATTTTTGGATATATGTCTTTTAGTTTTGCAATTGCCCAAAAATCAGACCCTCTTATGACGGACATAAGAAATAAGTTTGGCATGGATTATCTAAAGGATTTTGGTCTGGATGGTTCATTTAACACTACAAAAATAAAAAATGTAAAAGACAGACCCCAAGAATATGCTGCAATATCAAAAACAATTGCCGCTCTTTTAGATAAATCACCCGTTTCTCCTTTTATAGGAAGTAACAGTTGGGTAATTGCACCTAAGAAAACAAAAAATGGGAAAGTTATTTTTGCAAATGATCCTCATATTGGTTTTTCTCAGCCAGGAACTTGGTATGAGGCACATATTGTAACTCCAGAATTTGAGTTATATGGTTCGTATTTGGCAGGAACACCTTTTCCGTTATTGGGACATAATAGAGAATATGCTTATGGATTAACAATGTTTGAAAATGATGATGTTGATCTCTATCAGGAAGAGAACAATCCCAACGACGGCAATTTATATAAAACTCCAAATGGATATAGTGCCTATGAGGTACGAAAAAAAACAATCAAAGTAAAAGATGCTGAAGATGTTGCTTTAAATGTAAAAATAACGCGTCATGGTCCTGTTGTAAATGATTTAATTGAAGGATTGCAAACAGACAAACCTGTGGCAATGTCTTGGATTTACACCCAACAACCTATTCAGATTTTAGAAGCAGTGTATCAATTATCACATGCTAAGGGCATAGCAGATTTTCAAAAAGGAGTTTCATTAATTGCGGCTCCAGGCCTAAATGTTATGTATGGAGATGCAAAAGGAAATGTAGCCTGGTGGGCAACAGGAAAATTGTACAAGCACAATGAAGGTGTAAATACTAATTTTGTTTTGGATGGAGCTAGTGGTAAAGAGGACATTAAGGAATATTTAGATTTTTCTAAAAATCCATCTGCTGAAAACCCAAGGTGGAATTATGTTTATTCGGCTAACAATCAACCCGAAGCTATTGAAGGTTATAATTATCCTGGTTATTATCTACCAGAAGATCGTGCTAAAAGAATTACGCAATTACTAGATCCTAAATCAGACTGGGATATGGCAGCTGTAGGAACTATGATTTTTGACAACACATCAGCCGTTGCTCCTGATGTAGTTGTCAATTTAATTTCAAATATAGAGGAGAAATCACTTTCGGAAACAGAAAAGCAAGCGTTAGTTGTTTTAAAAGATTGGAAAGGTTCTAATAATCTAAATGATGTAGCACCTACCATTTATAATAAATGGATTTTTAATTATTTAAAAAATACATTTGAAGATGAATTAGGTCCAGAAAATTTTCAGCAATTTTTAGGAACGCATGTTGTAAAACAAATTATAGCCAAACAAATTACGAATGAAAAATCGCTTTGGTGGGATGATATAAGAACCAAAAATAGTAAGGAAACAAGAAGTCAAATCATATCAAAATCATATAAAGAATCAATTGTAGCACTTGAAAAACAACTGGGAAATACGGTTGCAGATTGGACTTGGAATAAAGTTCATACCGTAGAGCATGAGCATCCATTAGGAAAAGTTGCCGCTCTTAGAGGATTTTTTAATGTCGGACCTTACGAAGTGTCAGGTTCTACAGAGGTTATTAATAATTTATTCTTTGATTTTACTGATGATGGCAATTATAAAGTAAAAGGCGGCCCTTCTACTAGGAGAATTGTTGACTTTTCTGACATAGAAAATAGTTGGAGCATTTTGCCTACAGGTCAATCGGGAAATCCATTAAGCGCACATTATAGCGATCAAGCAGAACTTTATAATGCGGGTAAATTCAGACGAATGATGCTAAATAAAGAGGAGATAGTTAGAACTTCAACAAAATTGGTATTTATGCCAGTTAAAAAGAAATAGTTCAAAGCTCTTCCAGTTTTAAATTAGTAATTTCGTAGAACTTTTTAAATATAATTAATGCAAAATTCAAAAAAAATAGCTGTTGTAGGTTCTGGATTAGTAGGATCTTTATTAGCTATTTATCTACGTAGAGCAGGTCATGAAGTTCATGTTTATGATCGCAGTCCAGATATTAGAAAAATACAATTTTCCGGTCGCTCTATTAATTTAGCGATGTCTAATCGGGGCTGGAAAGCGCTTGATGCAGTGAATATTGGTGACGTAATACGAGAAATAGCAATTCCAATGGATAAACGGGCTATCCATTTAGTAGACAAACTAAATTTTCAGAATTACGGTCAAGAAGGAGAATCAATTTACTCTATATCTAGAGGAGTTTTGAATAGAAAAATGATTGATTTGGCGGAAGCCGAAGGAGCAGAATTCTTTTTTGAGCAAAAAATTTGGGATGTTTCTCTTGATGATGCAACACTTCACAGTGGCGAGACAGAACGTGGTGCTTGGGAGGATAAAAAATATGATATAGTTTTTGGTGCAGATGGTGCGTTCTCTAGAATTCGTCACCGCATGCAGCGTCAAAGTATGTTTGATTATTCGCAAGAATTTTTACCTATTGGTTATAAAGAATTAAACATTCCTGCAAACCATGATGGAACACATAAATTAGATAAAAATTCTTTCCATATCTGGCCACGAGGCGAGTATATGTTAATTGCATTGCCAAATCTTGATGGTAGTTTTACGTGCACTTTATTTATGCCTTTTAAAGGGGAAAACTCCTTTGAGTCATTAAAAGACAAAGCATCTGTTGAAGCCTTTTTTGAGAAAAATTTGCCAGATACAATTGATGTAATCCCGAAACTTACCGAAGATTTTTTCAATAATCCTACAAGCACGCTGGTTACCATGAAATGTTTTCCTTGGACATATAAAGACAAAGTGGCCTTAATAGGTGATGCAAGCCATGCTATTGTTCCTTTTTATGGACAAGGAATGAATGCTGGTTTTGAAGACATTACTGTGCTTCATGAGATGATCGAAAAATATGACGATGATTGGGTAACTATTTTTTCAGAATATGAAAAATCACGCAAACCAAATGCAGATGCTATTGCGGAACTTTCTTATCGTAATTTTTTAGAAATGAGTTCTAAAACTGCAGATGAAAATTTCCTTTTACAGAAGAAAATTGAAAAATGGTTCTCAGACAAACATCCTGAAAAATGGATTCCATTATACAGTAGAGTCACTTTTAGTGATCGTCCTTATGCTGAAGCATTAGCGATAGGTGATTATCAAAACGAAATAATGGAACAAGTACTGAAAATGGACAATATTGATAAAATCTGGGATTCAGTAGCAGTTGAAAATAAGATTTTAGAATTATTAAAGTAAATAAAAAGGGCTCTGAAAATTCAGAACCCTTTTTTTATATCTGTAAGTAACACAATACTAGTTGTATTACAATTGTAATGGTTCAAAACTAAATTTAGTCTTCATTGAAAACCTACTTTATGTTCTGATAAATCAAAAAGGAATCAATAAATTTCATTTATAGACTAAAAGAAATACCAAGGCTTGCAACAGGCTGAGTATAAAAATCATAATAAATTCTTGCAGATGATTCTTCTATAAAGAATCTCTTTTTAACTATGGGACAATATCCGCTAAAATAGAGTCCAAAATTTTCTGAAAAATAATATTTAAATCCTGCTTGTCCACCAATACCATTAATTCCGACTACTCCACCGACTGACATGTCTATCTTTTCTCCATCCATTTTGAAAAAAGGCGTAAGGTGAAGATTAAGTGATGCAGCCATATTCATTTTTTCAAATGAATCAGCATTTTTACTATTATTAATATTTATACCCCACCCATCATAAATGGGCTCTAAAGGTTCTGTCTTTATTACATAACCAACATTGATTGCTACTGATAAGTAATTTGAAATGCCTATCTCACTACCAATTTCAGCGCCTATTCCTTTATTTTGAATTGTGGCTCCAATGGAATATTTAGCATCAAAAGTTTCATCCCAGGCTTGAGAAAATAGGTTTCCTGCGTATAATAAACATAATAAAAGTATTGTTTTTTTCATTTTAATTTAGCTGTAATTCTGTTGATAGTCAATATTTCACTTCTCTTTTCAATAGAGTATTAATAAATTCTTTAAATTTTTAGTAATAAAAAAAATACTTTGTTTTTAATGTTATAAATTTAAAAGAGAAATTTAGTCATCAAAAATACATATTTAAGGGAGAATGGTTGTCAGTTTAATTAAAAAAAACGATATTTTTTCTTACATTAATTTACTTGGTTATGAAATGAGAATTTTAATTTAATTGCGCTTTTGAAAGTTTTTTTCTTACCATTTATAAACATATCATTTAATAATAAATAAAGAATATTTACAAATAAATAATAAATAACTGATTAGAAAGGCTTAAAACATTTTAAACGGAAAGGAAATTTAGTTTCTAAATTATCGAAATAGTTAAGTTTCTTATTGTCAAGTTTACGATAAAAACGGATCTTAGTTTTTACATAATATTACTTTGTGAATATAAAATTATCAAAACCAATTGATTTTTATTTTTAAAAGGAAGTATGAATATTGGTTATAAATAAAAAAGACCCTGATTTTTCAGAGCCTTTTTAGTTTATTTATTTTTTGAAGCAGATTTTAATATGACTCGTAATGTACTGTCGTTATTAAAGTAACTAAACATCCAATTGATAAAAATAGAGAGTTTGTTTTTTACACTTAAAATCAACATTAAGTGAATAAACATCCAAGTGAACCAAGCTAATCTACCTTGAAAACTAAATTTAGGCAAATCGACTACAGCTTTTCTTTTGCCAACAGTTGCCATAGAACCTTTATCGTGATATTCATATTCGATTCTAGGTTTGTTTTTTATACTTCGTTTAAAATTTTCGGCCAATACTTTAGCTTGTTCAATCGCAACACTAGCAACTTGTGGATGCCCATTTGGGTATTTAGGAGTAGACATAAAAGCAATATCACCTAAAGCGTAAACACCGTTTAGATTTTCTACTTCATTAAATCGATTAACAAGAAATCGATTGCCTCTCGTGATACATTCCGAAGGAATTCCTTCAAGAGCATTTCCAACTATTCCTGCTGCCCAAACTACGTTATTAGATTCGATGATTTCTCCACTTTGCAAAGTGACTATTTTACCATCATATTTACTTACAATTGAACTTGTTTTTACAATTACACCCAATTCCTCTAAATATTTTCGTGACATTTTTTGTGAGTCACCACTCATTGGGTTTAAAACATTAGGTGATCCCTCAAGCAAATAAATAGTCAATTTAGAGAAATCCTTATCTGGATAATCTTTAGGAAGAATATTTCTTTTCATTTCTGCTAATGCACCAGCAAGTTCTACACCTGTTGGTCCACCTCCTACAATTACAAAATTCATTAAAGCTTGTAATTGGTCTCCATCTACCATTAAAGCGTCTTCAAATGTCTGTAAGATATGATTTCGCAATTGGATAGCCTCAGGAACAGATTTCATTGGGTAAGCAAATTTCTCTATTTCAGCGTTTCCGAAATAGTTGGTTGAACAACCAAATGAAATGATAAGATGATCGTAATCAAAATCAGCTATTGACGTTTTTAATATTTTATTTTGTGTATCTACACCTAAAACACTCGCGATTCTAATTCTCACGTTTTTAGAGTGTTGAAATACTTTTCTTAAGGGAAAAGAGATGCTTGCAGGTTCAAGCCTTGCAGTTGCTACTTGATACATTAATGGCTGGAATTGATGATAATTATTCTTGTCAATTAATAATACATCAAAGTCGCTATTTTGTAAATCCTGAGCCAAACGCAAGCCAGCAAAACCAGCTCCAACAATTATAATTTTTTTTTGAATTTTCATGCCTTTTTAGTTATAGGTATAAAGATATAATTTTTAAAAGATTCATTCTTCTCTATTAACTTTTTCTATAGAAAATGCTGGAGTACAAATGGCAATATATTCGCATATTTCATCAAAAGGATTAGAATACTGAACTCGTGTGTTCTTATCTATTTTGATAGATTGTCCAGCTTCTAAAATAATAATCTCATCCCTAATTATAAATTGCTTTTTGCCTTTTATGATATAAGTATATTCTTCAAATTCAGGAGTTTGAAAAGGTTCTTTCCAATGTGGTGGTGCAACCATGTGCGCAATGGAAATTTCGGAATTATTAGTTGCTACTAGCCCATGATGCTCTTCAATTAATTTTCCATCAGTAGTAGGAAATACGAAAGGAGATTTTTGGATAAAGTATTTTTTCATAACTAGATTTTATAAAAAAATCCCTTTTTTAAATGAGGTTTTAAAAAGGGATTAGTAATTTTTATTTTTTAAACATTTTATTTAGTACTCCAAATACTCCTCTTATAAAAGTGGCGCTTGTAAGTACTTTTATAACTGATTTGCCTACAACAGTTGCTGTACTAGGACCTTCAGGTTGTTTTTTTTCTGCCTTTTGATTTTCTGTTGCAAATTCTTCTTCAGCATGAGCGATTTTTTTATTTAGAATTTCATAAGCGCTTTCACGATCAATGAGCTCGCTATATTTTTTAACTAATTTTGAATTAATATTGATTTCCTGTATTTCACTTTCTGTTAGGATGTCCATTCTACTCATGGGCGCACGCATCATTGTAGCAGCAAGAGGTGTAGGGATTCCTTTTTCATTCAATGCGGTAACAAGAGCTTCTCCTATTCCAAGGCTAGTTAGTATTTCGTCAGTTTTATAATAAGCAGAACTAGGGTAATTATCTGCAGTCTGCTTTATTGCTTTTCGGTCATTAGCCGTAAAGGCTCTTAAAGCATGTTGAATTTTCAATCCTAGTTGTGCCAAAACTCCACTGGGAATATCCATTGGGTTTTGGGTAATAAAATAAATTCCGATCCCTTTAGAACGAATTAGTTTTACAATAGTCTCAATTTGTTCTAATAAAACCTTGCTGGCTTCATTAAAAATCAAATGCGCTTCATCAATAAAAATGACTAATTCTGATTGATCAGCATCTCCTTTTTCTGGCATTTGTTGATAAATTTCAGCTAAAAGACTTAGTATAAATGTAGAAAACAACTTCGGTTTATCTTGTATGTCAGTCAATCTTAAAATACTGACGTAGCCTTTCCCATTTTTATCAATACGCATTAAATCTTCTACATCAAATGACATTTCACCAAAAAAAAGATCAGCTCCTTGTTGTTCAAGTTCAATTATTTTTCTTAATATCGTTCCTGTCGTTGATGTAGAAATCTTGCCGTAATGTTGTTCGATCTCACTTTTTCCTTCCTCGGTAATATAGTTAATTACTTTTTTAATGTCCTTTAAATCTAATAGAGGCATTTTGTTATCATCACAATATTTAAATATAACAGAGATTACACCAGATTGAGTATCATTTAAGTTTAAAATTCTTGAAAACAATACGGGTCCAAACTCAGAAATAGTAGCGCGCAAACGCACTCCATTTTGCTCAGATAAAGTTAGCAATTCAACAGGGAAGCTTGCTGTGCTATACGGGATATTAATCTTATTGTGGCGTTCTGTAATAAATGATTTCTCTTCGCCTTCTTTTGCTATTCCGCTAAAATCCCCCTTAATGTCCATCATTAAAACTGGGATTCCATAACTAGACAACTGTTCTGATAATACCTGAATTGTTTTGGTTTTACCAGTTCCTGTAGCTCCCGCGATTAAACCATGACGATTTAAAGTTTTTAATGGAATTTTAATAGGTGCATCTGCGAGTGCTTCTCCATCAAGTATGGCTCCGCCTAATATGATACTTTCTCCTTTGAAGTTGTATCCTTCTGAAATATGTTTTACAAAATCCTCTTTTCTACCCATAATAGTTTAAATTAATATCATCCGCAAGATATTATATTTTTCTAGAAGTAACAATTTTAGTGTATAATGCAGTTTTCCTGCTTTTATATTGTTAATATCGTAAAATATTACTTTATAGCTTGACTAGTGATATCTTGAAATATTACTTTAAATATTCATAAAAACGTAAATTATTTCTCATGAAACATTTAATTTAATTGCATATACTGATATAAATGCAATAAATAGTTGTGTAGATATGTTTTTAAAATAAATTTAATGACAATAAAATAAAAAAAAGTTTTTTTATTTGAACTAAAAATATAAATTTGCTCCACTACAAGTTTAATATAACTAAGATAATTTATTTAAAACTATTAAAATTAAAAAAAATGGCAAACGTTAAAAAAGAAAAAAGCGCAAACGGTGGAGGAATGATTTCTGGAATCATTATTGTAGCATGTGTTTTTGTTGGATGGTTGATTTGGAATTTCATAATGGGTAATGGTGCTAATTTTGAAGGTGGTGTTAATACTGGTCATCCATTACCAGGTAATATGTTGGCAATGGTTTATAAAGGAGGTCCAATTGTACCTGTTTTATTAGGTTTGTTATTAGTTGTTATCGTTTTCTCATTTGAGCGTTATGCAGTAATTTCTAAAGCTGCAGGAAAAGGAAACCTTGATACTTTTATGAAAACTGTACAAAATGATATTAAAAGTGGTAATATTGAATCAGCTATCGCTGCTTGTGATAAACAAAAAGGTTCTGTTGCAAATCCAATAAAATCAGCTTTATTGAAATATCAAGAAGTTAAAAATGAAGGATTAGATAGTGAAGCTGCTGCTGAAACTATTCACAAAGAAATAGAAGAGGTTACTTCATTAGAAATGCCAATGTTAGAAAAACACATGACTGTGCTTTCAACTATGGTATCTTTAGGTACTCTTGCAGGTTTATTAGGAACAGTAACAGGGATGATTAAAGCATTTAGTGCTTTATCTGCTGCTGGTACTCCAGATCAAGCTGCTCTTGCAAATGGTATTTCTGAGGCATTGATTAATACTGCTACTGGTATTTCTACTTCTGCTTTAGCGATTATCTCTTATAACTTTTTTACTTCTAAAATTGATGATTTAACTTACTCTATTGATGAGGCAGGTAATACAATCGTTAATACTTACAGACATTACAGAAGTACAAAAAAATAATTAATAATTTAATTTGCAAAAAAGTAGTAGTTAGATAACTAACACTACTTTTTTGTAAATATTAAAAAATATATTAATGGCTATAAAAATGAAAAAGAAAGCAGGGTCTACTGATATGACTGCTATGTGTGATGTGGCTTTTCTTTTGTTGTCGTTCTTTGTAATGACAGCAACAGCAAAGATACCTGAAGCATTGCCAGTTGATACTCCTGCGTCAACAGTTCAGTCAAAGTTGCCAGAAGATAATTTAGCTACCATTACCGTTGGAAAAGGAAAGATTTTCTACGATCTTAAAGGAAGAGAAGTTAGAAAAATGGCTCTTGATTTGATGGGACAAAAATACGGTGTTGAATTTACTCCTGAAGAATCTCAAAAGTTTGCTTTGATGGAAGATATTGGGGTTCCAATCACAAGTCTTAAGCAACTAATCGGTATGAAAACTGCTGATAGAAGTAAACCAGGTTTACAGCCAGGTATACCTAAAGATTCTCTTGATAATCAATTAAAAGAATGGGTTTATAATTCTCGTATTGCAAATATCAAAGTAAATAATAAAGAATTACAAATTGCTATTAAAGGAGATGCTAAAGAGCAATATCCTGCAATAAAAAGCGTAATGGATATTTTACAAGATCAAAAAATCAATAGCTTCAATCTAGTTACTGGTTTAAGAGCAAAAAACTAAAAACTAAAAAAAATACACTAAAATGGCTGAATTAAATACTGGCGACGGTGGAGGCAAAAAAGGTGGAAAAGTAAGAAGTAAAAAGTCAAACTCTAAAGTAGATTTAACTGCAATGGTTGATTTAGCTTTCTTGTTGATTACTTTCTTTATGCTTACTACCACGTTGTCAAAACCACAATCGATGCCTTTGGGTTTGCCTGACAAAGAAGACGACAAAACTAAAGAAAAGCCAATCAAAGTTGATGAGAATCGTACGTTAACAGTTTTGTTAGGCGAAAATAATAAATTGGTATATTACATGGGTCTTCTTGCAACTCCAATTGCTGGTCCAACAGATGTATCTTATGGTAAAGATGGTATTCGTGAAATATTATTGAAAAGAAAAGAGTCAGTAGTACAATATACCGGGAACAAAGACAAAGGTTTAATTGTAATTATTAAACCAAGTAAAAAATCAAATTATCGTAATTTAGTAGATATATTAGATGAGATGGCAATTGTTGGAGTACCTTCAAACGCAATTGTTAATGATTTTTCACCAGAGGAATTAAAATTGTTAGAAGGTAATAAATAAGATTTGCTTATTACTCTATAACCTAATAATCAAGAAAAATGAAATTAGATATATTCACAAACCAATGGCTTGATATTGTTTTCGAAGGTCGTAATAAAGCTTATGGCGCTTACGAACTAAGGAAATCAAATAACAAGACTGCCGTTAGAGCGCTTATCTTTGGTGCAATTGTTTTTATCATATTGGTTAGCTTACCGCTTATTTTAAGTTGGTTGCCTAATTCAGCTGATAAAGATGTTACTCTAGATACTAAAATTGTTAGTATTAAGTTGCCGCCTAAGAAAGAGATAATAAAAGAAAATGTTCCTCCGCCACCGCCACCGCCACCTAAGGTTGACCAAGTAAAATTTGTTAAGCCAATAGTAGCAAAAGCAGACGAAGTAACAGAAGAACCACCTAAGACGGTTGAATTAAAAGAAAAAAAATTAGGAGCTGAAACTATTAAAGGAGATCCTGATGCTATCTTAACAGTAGAACCAGTTGGTACTGGAACTGCAGCCGTTGTTGAGGAAGTAGATAATTCAATCTATAATACAGCAGGTATTGAGGTTAAACCTGATTTCCCAGGTGGTATTGATAAGTTCTACAAATTTGTTGGTAATAACTATCAAACTCCAGAAGAAGAAGGTTTGAAAGGAAAAGTATATGTAACTTTTGTAGTTGAGAAAGATGGTTCATTAACAGATATCAAAGTAATTAGAGATATTGGTTATGGTACAGGAAAAGAAGCTATCCGTGTTTTAAAGAAATGTCCTAAATGGACTCCTGGAGAGCAAAACGGTAAAAAAGTAAGAGTACTTTATTCATTACCTATTACTATACAATCTGCACAATAATGTTAGATAACATATTTAATAATATTAAGAAGAAATCGCTTAAAGAGCGATTTCTTCTTGTTTTAGGAATTTTGTTTTTTTTGGTTTATTTTGTTTTAGGTCTATTTGTTATATTTATGAATAATTTTCCTTTAGCAATGAATCTTACTGCTAGGATTGCATTTGGAATTATACTTATTGCATATGCTTCCTTTAGATTTTTTCGTATAATTAATGATAATAAAGACTAGTTAATGAGAAATATTAGTAAGCTTTTATGTTTTATAGTTTTTTTAGTTGTGTTAGGATGCAATCAAAAAGACAGTTCGAAGAACCAAGAAACAATTTTAAAAGGTTCTGCAATAATTTATGTTGATGAAACGTTAACTCCTATTATTGAAGATCAAGTAGCAGTTTTTGAGAGTAATTATGATGCGAAAATTAAACTTGTATCAAAATCGGAGTCAGAAACTGTTAATTCATTGTTTAAACAAAAAGGGAGTATTGCTATTTTATCAAGAGATTTGACCAGTGAAGAGCTTAAGGTTTTTAAACAGCGCAATATCAATCCAAAAGTAACTCCTTTTGCTACCGATGCTATTGCTTTTATTTCTAACAAGAATACTAAGGATTCAATTGTAGAATTAAAAGATGTAATAAGTTTTATGCAAGGTAAGGCTACACCATCTATTAAGGGTCTGGTTTTTGATAATTTGAATTCTAGTACAGTCAGATATATTAATGAAATCGCTGGTATTAAATCTGTTCCGGAGAAAGGAGTTTTTTCTTTCAAGACAAACGATGAAGTGATAAAGTATGTTTCAGAAAATGATGGTATTATTGGAGTAATTGGCGTAAATTGGCTTTCACAACCTAAGCCATCAATGAAAAAATATATTGATAATGTAAATACTTTGAGGGTTAAAGATCTTAAAGGAAGTCAATCTTATTTACCAACCCAAAACGATATAGCAGAAAAAAAGTATCCTTTGGCACGTGATTTGTATATTATAAATTGTCAAGGATATTCTGGATTAGGAATGGGATTTGCCTCATTTGTTGGTGGAGACATTGGACAAAGAATAATTTTAAAATCAGGGTTGCTACCCATAAGAATTCCTACGAGGAACTTTATAATAACTAAAAGCCAAAATGATGAAAATTAAATTAACTACAATGAGCATAAATAAATTTGCAACGTTTAGTGTTGCCATATTAGCTTCAACTTATTCAGTTCAAGCACAAGATATCAATCAAGCCAAGAAAGCTGTTGATGCAGAGCAATTTGAAAGTGCTAAATCTATATTAAAATCTATTATAAAAGATAAACCTTCTAATGGTAATGCTTACTTTACTTTAGGTACTATTTATCTAAATCAGAACGTTCAAGATTCTGCTAAAATATTTTTTGAAAAGGGATTAAGCGCATCTGATAACGGTAAACTTAATAATATTGGTTTAGGTCAAATAGATTTAGACAAAAATGATGTTTCTGCCGCTCAAGCTAAATTTGCTTTAGCAACTAAAGATGTTAAAAAGAAAGATATTCAGGAATATATTTATATAGCAAGAGCTTATATGAATGCAGATAAGCCTGATTATAAAAATGCTTTAACTATTTTAAATAAAGCAGTTGCTGTTAATGCACAAGATGCACAATTACAATTGGCATTAGGTGATGCATATTATGGTGATGGAAAACAAAATGAAGCCTACGTAGCATATAGAAGTGCTTTTCAAGCTGATAATTCTTTATTGAGAGCTAAAATGCAATTGGGTGTTTTATTAAAAGGAGCTAAATCTTATGATGAAGCACTTAAAGCATACAATGAAGTAATTGCTATCAATCCTAATTACGGACCAGTTTATAGAGAGTTAGCAGAAACTTATTATAAAATTGCTCGTAATAAACCTTCTCAAGCAGCAGCGAATTATAAAACGGCTATAGGATATTATGATAAATACATGTCATTAACGGATTATTCTATTCACTCTAGAATGCGTCGTGCGGATTTCTTAATATTAGTTGAAGATTATGTTGCTCTTGAAGCCGAAGCTAACAAGATGAGTGAATTGGATAAAGTTAATCCTAGAATTTATCGTTATTTAGGATATGCTGCTTATAAAAATGGAAACGTAGATGTAGCTATCAAATCATTAGAAAATTTTATTAATGCTCCAGGTAATAAACCAATTGCATTAGATTATTTATATTTAGGGTTGACTAAGATAAAAAAAGGAACAAGTGCTGATGGTACAGCTATAGATCCAGCAGCATTTCAAGCTGGTTTAGTAGATGTCAAAAAAGCTATTGAAATGGAACCTTTGGCTGTTCAGGACTTAACTGAAGTTGGTAAAAAATTGTTTACACAAAAGCTTTACAATGAAGCTGCAGCTATTTTTGAATTTGGTGCTAATACTAAAGAATCTGCAAGTTTCCTTGATGACAACGTTTATTATGGTTTAGCTAACTATTATGCTAATATTAATAAAGGTAAAGATGTAAAAGTTGATACTGTTGCTTTACAAAAAGCCGACGCAGCTTTTGAAAAAGTATTAGTAGCTTCTCCAACTTACCTAGAAGCTTATCTTTATAGAGCAAGAACAAATAGATTGCTTGATAAAGATGATGTCATGGTGAAGAATTATGAAGATTATGTTGCTAAAACTACTGAATTAGGTCCAGATGAGTTAGCTAAGCCAGCTGTTAAAACTAAAATTATTGAATGCTACAACAATATGGCAGCTAGTTTTGCTAACACTGATAAACCAAAAGCGATTGAATATTTTAAGAAAACGCTTGCAATAGATCCTACTAATAGTTATGCTACAGAGTCTATAAAAATATTAAAATAGTAAACGATTAATCTGTTTAATTTTAAACCGATGGTAATTTAGCCATCGGTTTTTTTATGTTTATTTTTTTAAAAATTAGATCTGTGTTTTTTTATAAGGCTTCTATTATAATTTTATAAACAACATTTTTGGTACTGTTAAATTTTGGTACATTACTACTTGTTTTCAAATTGACTCCTTCTCAAATTAACTATCTTTGCGTTTTAAATTAAGTAAATGTTATCAAAAGAAGTACAATTAGAAGTAAATAAAGGAATGATGTTGCCCTTGATGGAGGAGTTTTACACAATTCAAGGGGAAGGATTTCATACAGGGACTGCAGCATATTTTATTAGGATAGGTGGTTGTGATGTTGGTTGTCACTGGTGTGATGTTAAAGAAAGTTGGAATGCAGAATTGCATCCGCCTACAAGTATTGATCTAATAGTTTCTAATGCTAGTAAGTATTCTAAAACTGTTGTAGTAACTGGAGGTGAACCATTAATGTGGGATATGACTTTGCTAACGCAAAAACTGAAAGAGCAAGATTTAAAAGTTCATATAGAAACATCTGGTGCTTATCCTTTGTCTGGCACTTGGGACTGGATTTGTCTTTCGCCCAAAAAAAATAAATTACCTACAGAAACGGTATATGATAATGCAAATGAATTAAAAGTCATTATTCATAACAAACATGATTTTATTTTTGCAGAAGAACAAGCTGAAAAGGTTAATTCAAACGCTATTTTATTTCTGCAACCCGAGTGGAGCAAAAATGATAAAATGACACCGTTAATTGTTGACTATGTAATGAAAAATCCTAAATGGCGCGTATCATTACAAACACATAAATATTTAAATATTCCATAAAAAAGTTTATATTTGGTGTGAAAAAACACACAATATGAAAAAAATATTTATAACATCCGTATTAGTTTTAGTAGTAAATATAGTTTCGGCTCAAGATTCTTTTAAAGCAGAAGCGTTAAAAGTCATACAAATGTCTGGTGCAGCCGGTCCAATGCAGATGGCAAAGGAACAAATAATGCAAAATATTCCAGAATTAAAAAAAGAGGAATTTTCAAAAGAATTTGATGCTAGCTTGCCCTCATTGTATGAAAAACTTGCTAAAATTTACATGGAGACCTATACACAAGAGGAGGTTAAAGAAATGTTGAAATTTTATCAGTCACCTTTAGGAAAGAAAATTTCTAGTTCATCTGGTGTAATATATAAAAAATCAACAGCTGCTGGTCAAGAATGGGGTGGAGATTTACAAACCATAATGATGAAATATATGCAATAATTTATAATTTAAAATAAAAAAGCCCAAATCTAAGATTTGGGCTTTTTTATTTTAAATTACATACATTTTTTAGGTTATACAAACATACAAGCTGTATGTTTTAAGTTTGGTATTTAAAGATATTAAAATATTTTATTTTTTTTATTAAATGAATAATCTCGCTAAGTAATCATAATGTTCTCCCTCTAATTTCATTTCGCATTGCAATCCATTAGCAAATGCAGCCTTCTGTAACGTATTATAATCTAAATATAGCCAAGGGAATGTGTCTTCTTTTTCGCCTTTATAAGTTACACTAAATTCCAATTCTCCGTAATAACCATTTGCGGGAATCGCAAAAGCTCCTTCTTCATCCTCATCAAACATGTAAATGATATCAGAACTGTCAATCAGGATTTGTCCATTTGGTTTTAATAATTTTTTTAGGCCAAGCAAATATTGAGATGTATTTTTTAAGCTTCCAAATATACCAGTACCATTCATTAATAATAATATAGTGTCAAATTTATTTTCAGGATTGGAAGAGTCTATTTCGAGAACGTTTTGAATCAGTGCGTTTTTTACACCTCTAAGTTGACAAGCTTTTATCGCATTTGGAGAAATATCAATCGAGTGAACATTGAGTTTTTTTTCATTTTGTAAATACAAACTGTGACTTCCTGCACCACATCCTACATCTAATGTTTTTCCATGAGTAAGTTGCATCGCTTTTTGTTCTAAAAACGGCATTTCTTTATAAGAACGAAATAAATATGCAACAGACATTTCATCTTCTTCAGAGATGGTAGTTTCAGTAATTAAATCCTCGGGAGAATTATTAGTTTGATAATCAAGTATGGCTTTGCCAAAAAGGTCTTTCATTATTTTTAATTCAAAATTCATTAATCTATTATCCTGATTTAAAAAGTGTTATTTTTGTAGAAAATTTAAACTTTTATATTGAAACCTACTTTAAACGAACTTCCTAAAGAAGCCAAAGATAAGCATATCGAAAACAAAAAGTATTTTGATAAGCTCAAAAAAAAGACACCAAAAAATTTAGATTATGTAATGAAAGATTTACATGATACTGAATTCAAAAAAACAGACTGTTTAAAATGTGCTAACTGCTGTAAAACAACTGGGCCCTTATTTACCTCTGCAGATATCGAACGCGTTGCTAAGTATTTAAAACAAAAACCACAACAGTTTATTGAGCAATATTTAAGAATTGATGAAGATCAAGATTATGTTTTACAAAGTGTACCATGTAATTTTTTAGATCAAGACAATACTTGCTTTATTTATGACGTACGACCGAAAGCCTGTCGTGAATTTCCACATACAGATAGAAAGAAATTTCAGCAAATCACAGATCTTACTTTGAAAAATGTTGCTATCTGTCCAGCCGCTTTTAATATAGTCGAAAACATGAAAAAAAAATTACCTTTATAAAGAATCTTTTTTTAAGTTTTATTCTTATGGGTTTTTTTGGCAGCAAATAGCCAAATCCGGGTTTTAGCTGTATTTTTGATTAAACCCATAAATAAAAATTAGCAATTATAATTAGAAATAGTATCAATTTGAATTTAGAATATTTTATAGCCAAAAGACTTATTACTGCCAAAGATTATAAAAGCAGTATATCAGCGCCAATTATAAAAATTGCAATTTCAGCAATTGCAATTGGCATGATCATGATGATAATTTCAGTAGCAACTGGAATCGGATTGCAACAAAAAATTCGAGAGAAAATCTCTGCTTTCAATGGGCATATTATTATTTCAAATTATGATAATAATCTATCCGAAGTTACACTTGTTCCTATTTCTAAAAAACAGGATTTTTATCCCAAATTTAATTCAGTTAGTGGGATAAATCACATACAAGCTATTGCTACCAAAGCGGGAATTATTAGAACTGAGAATGCTTTCGAAGGAATTGTTCTTAAAGGAGTAGGGAAAGATTACAATTGGAATAATATAAAAGAATACTTAGTTTCTGGTAGAATTCCTGATTTTTCTAAAAACCTCAATGAAGAAGTTGTAATATCACAGTTTCTTGCTAATAGATTAAATCTAAAAGTTGGTGATTCATTTAATACCTTCTTTATAAAAGAAGAGCAAAACAAACTTCCAATCAGTAGAAGGTTCAAAATTACAGGTATTTTTAATTCTGGGTTTCAAGAATTCGATGCTACTTATATAATTGGAGATATTAGACATCTTCAACGTATAAATAAATGGAACGCTGATGAAGTTGGAGCATTCGAAGTTTTTTTAGATAATTTTAATGACATAAAAGTAAAAGGCGAGCAAGTTTATGAACAAACAGGCTCTACATTAGACACAAAAACGATTATCGAAAAATACAGTTATATATTCGAATGGCTTCAATTATTCGACTTTAATATTATCGTTATTTTAGTAGTTATGATTTTAGTGGCCACCATTAATATGGTAGTTGCACTATTGGTGTTAATACTCGAGCGAACCCAAATGATAGGGATATTAAAAGCACTGGGAGCAGATAATTGGTCTGTTAGAAAAATATTTTTGTACAATGCTTTTTATCTTATAATAAGAGGGCTTTTTTGGGGGAATTTGATTGGAATTTCACTTTTATTGATTCAACAGCATTTTGGAATAATTAAATTAAATCCTGAAAACTATTATGTTGATCAAGCGCCAGTATATCTTAATTGGGGATATATAATAGCACTAAACTTTTTAACTATTGGTGTATGCTTCTTGGTATTACTAATCCCTTCTTACATAATAACTAAAATTTCGCCTGTAAAAGCCATTCGTTTCGATTGATTTTCCTTTTGGCGTTTCCCATCCTAAAAAAGAGGCTATATCCGAGTTCGGTTATAGCCTCTTTTTTAGAATGGGTCGGGCTATTCGCTTCAAGTCCTCGTCAAG
>NZ_JAGFBU010000005.1 GCF_017948675.1 Flavobacterium flabelliforme | reverse complement strand
GTCGCCTTTCTTTAAAAACCCTTCATCTATCGATGAAGGGTTTTTTGTTTTATATCAAATCCCCATTTTAATCTTCTATTTTATTTGTAATTAAAAGTATTATAGAATGTTTTAATTATTATTAAAATTTACTTATTAATAAATAAACTAACTAATTAAAGTGATTTTTTAATTATAAATTTTAAAAATTACTAAATATAAACTAGATTTGATTAATTGTTTAAATTATTAATATAGTCTATATTTTATTTATGAAAAGAAGAGCTTTTTTAACTACCGCTACTTTAGCATCAGCTGGTTTATCTACATTTTTAATTTCTGGATGTGAAAATAAAGATAGAGATAATAACACGGATAATATATTTCATTCATACGAACCTTTTGAGTTAGATGAAGAAACAATAAGTAGTTTAACAGAAAAGTTGAGTTCTGGTACATATAGTTCTGAACAATTAGTTAAGTTGTATTTGCAACGTATTGAAGGTATTGACAATAAAGGAGCCAAATTAAATTCTGTAATTGAATTGAATCCTGATGCAATATCCATTGCAAAAACTATGGATTCAGAATTGAAATCTAATAAAAAAAGAGGTCCTTTACACGGTATTCCAGTTTTAATAAAAGATAATATCGATACAGCTGATAAAATGCAAACTACAGCGGGATCATTAGCTTTAGTAGGAAATATTGCTTCAAAAGATGCTTTTATTGTTACTAAGTTGCGAGAAGCTGGAGCTATAATACTGGGAAAAACTAACTTAAGTGAATGGGCTAATTTTCGTTCCACCAAGTCTTGTTCAGGGTGGAGTAGTAGAGGTGGTCAAACTAAAAACCCATATTTTTTAGATCATAATCCTTGTGGTTCAAGTGCAGGTTCAGGAGCAGCTGTGTCTGCAAATTTGTGTGTAGTTTCAGTAGGAACTGAAACAGACGGCTCTATAGTTTGTCCTGCTTCTGTAAACGGTGTTGTAGGTATTAAACCAACTGTTGGTTTAGTGAGTAGAACGGGAATAATACCTATTTCAAAAACACAAGATACGGCAGGTCCTATGGCTAGAACGGTTCATGATGCCGCCATTTTATTAGGAGTATTAGCAGCTATAGATTCAAATGATACAGTTACCGAAGAAAGCAGAGGGAAAAGTTTTACCGATTATACTAAATTTTTAGATATAAATGCTTTAAATGGAAAGAGAATTGGGGTAGAGAAAAAAAAACAAGGAACTAACAAATATGTTAACGCTCTTTTTGAAGAGACTTTAGAACTTTTAAAAAAACAAGGTGCTTTAATAATTGAAATTAATTATTTAGATGAAATTAATTCTTTAAGTAATTCTGAATTTGAGGTTTTACAATTTGAATTTAAGGAGGGATTAAATGGTTATTTAGCTTCTGCAAATTCAAAAGTAAAAAATTTGAATGATGTCATTAAGTTTAATAATGATAATGAAGATAAAGCAATGCCATATTTTAAACAAGAATTATTAGAAAGTTCAAATGCGAAAACTGATTTGGATGATAAAAAATATTTAGAAGCTTTAGAAAAAAGTCATTTTACTAGTAAAAATATTTTAAATGCTATTTTTAGAGAGAAAAAATTAGATGCTATTTGTGGTATAACCATGGGGCCAACTTGTAGCATAGATACTATTTACGGAGATCGCTGGGGAGAGTATTCATTAACTACACCAGCTGCAATTAGTGGTTTTCCTCATATTACCGTTCCTTGCGGTACTGTTTATAATTTACCAGTAGGTCTCTCTTTTTTTGGAACACCCTATACTGAAAATACATTAATAGCAATTGGTTACGCTTATGAACAAGCTTCTAAAAAAAGAGTAAAACCAGAATTTAAATCTTCTTTTATATAAGAGGATTTATTTTAGAATTTAAGCTTAGGCCTATTTGTTACTTTATAATTTTTGAATAATAAAGACAAATTTCCTTAATTGGGCATTCTATACATTTGGGTATTGGTCTACAAATTTCTCTTCCGAGGAAAGAAATAGCCATCCCAATTTTGCCCCAAATTTCTTGTGGAAGCACTTGCATTAATTGTTTCTCAGCTTTAATGCCATCTTTGGTTTCTGTTATTAATCCAATTCTGGGTGCAACACGTATTACGTGTAAATCAGCTATGACACCTACTGCTGGCATTTTTGCTTCTCTCATAATGACATTGGCTGATTTTCTTCCAATCCCTTTTAGCGCGATCAAACCATCCATTGTTAGAGGAATATTGCTGTCTTTCTTAATTATTTTTGAAATTTCTATTAACCAACGCGCTTTATTTCCAAAATTTTTAACTTTCGATATATACGGAATTATCGCTTCTACATTGGAAATAGCTAAACTTTCCATATTAGGGTAAACTTTAAATAATGGAGGAGCGATGGTGTTTATATTTGCATCAGAATCTTGAGCAGATAACACTACCATCACCACTAACTGATATAAATTTTGATACTCTAATGGATGCTTTTTGCCTTTATATTTTTTTAGAATTGGATAAAGTTTTTTATCCCAATCATTTGAATTTCCAAATAAATCCACGATTATTCCTCTTTAAAATCAACAGATAGAGAGTTAACACAATAACGTTGACCGGTTTTTGTAGGTCCATCATCAAAAACATGACCTAAATGGCTTCCGCAATTTGCACATAGTATTTCGGTGCGTTTCATGCCATGAGTTACATCAGAAATGTATTCTACTTTTTCAGGAATTGATTCGTCAAATGAAGGCCATCCACAATGCGCATCAAACTTAGTATTACTTTCAAATAAAGGTTCTCCACATGCTCCACAGCAGTAAGTGCCTTTTTCAAAGTTTAAATTATATTTTCCTGTATGTGGATATTCAGTTCCTTTTTTACGAAGAATTCTATAGCGTTCTTCTCCAAGTTCTGATTTCCATTCTTCTTCTGATTTTTCAATTTGATATTTCATCTTTTTGCGTTAAAGTTTTTTAATTATAATCTTCATGAATTAATAAACTGAATTGTTTTTTCAATTACAGCTGCATTTCCAAGAATTTTTCTGTGACCTAATCCTTCTGTAAGCATTAATTCTCCATTTTTTAAATTTTTATGAATATGAATTCCAGCTTTTACTGGTACTTCAGGGTCATTTTGATCATGTATTACTAAAACTGGAATGTCAGTTTTAGCAGCAGCTAAATATGCCGAATAACTATTCATTTCAATGCCATATTTATTTTCAAAATGCAATTGTATCAATTTACTTATTTTCGGATTTAACTCTAATTTAGCCACGAAATCATCCATTATATCTTCTACAATATCTCCACTACCAATTACAACTGCATGATTTACTTTCAATCCTTTTTTTATGGCGTTAAGTACTGACATTCCTCCTAAAGAGTGACCAATTGCGGCTTCAAAAGGGCCTAATTGATTATCGATTTCTAAAATTGTTTCTATAAAATCAGTCATTATGGTCATTTTCCCAGGAGATTTTCCATGTGCTGGAGCATCAAAACTAACAGTAGAATAACCAACTTTTTGCAGTTCATCAGCAATTTTAAATAATTGAGTACCACGGCCTGACCATCCATGTACTAATAAAACTTTTTTTTGACTTTCTCCATATTGATACAAAACAACTTCTTTATTAATTGATGGTATTAAAATTGTTTTTTGATGACTTTTAAGCTCCATTTCTAATTCTCTCTTTGGCACTTTATGTTTTATAGGAGAAGTAAAGAGTCTTGCTGCAAATAGTGTAATTAGTTTGGGTGATATAGAAGCGATTATTTTACTGGTTACTAAAATTATTTTAGGAATTTTTAAAGCTTGAGTATGAACGGAAGATTTCTTTGTCATAAGATTTATTTATGCGATTTTATATTTTTATAATTCTTAAAAAATATAAAAGTACTGTTTTTATCAGTTTTTCTAATCATTCTTAACATTTTACCAGAAAAATAAAATTTAATCTAAAGGATTATTTACAAAATATATTTTGAGTTTTTATCCGAAATTATATTTTAAAGTACAGATAATATTCTTAATTGAATTTGCAATTTAACAGTTATAAGTTACTTAGATTCTTACTTTAGAATTTTATTTATTATTAATTTTACTCAAAATAAATAGTGGTTTTAACTATATGATTAGTAAAAATATTTTTATCTAGATTGTTTTTATTAACTCTATTAAAGTACTTTATAATGTTCTCTTTCACTCTTAAAATAACTATAATTTTGAAAATTTATTTTTTAATTATGTAAATAATTAAATTTATAATACTTGTATATTTGCTTTAATAATAAAAATTAGATTATGAAAAAAAATATATTTTTAGGGATACTGATGCTAGTCTTGGTGTATTCTTGCGCAACTAACCCTATTACAGGTAAAAAAGTTTTAAATTTAGTTTCCAATAGTGAGCTGTTTCCGTCTGCTTTTCAACAATATGGAACTTTTTTGAAAGAAAATAAAGTTATTAGTGGTACTGCTGACGCTAAAAAAGTTGAAGTTGTTGGAATGAAAATTAAAGCAGCAGCTGAAAAATATTTGAAATATTTAGGTCAAGGTGAATATTTAAAAGACTATCGTTGGGAATATAAATTAATTGATAGTAAGGAAGTAAATGCTTGGTGTATGCCAGGAGGAAAAATTGTGGTGTATTCAGGGATTTTGCCTGTGACTAAGAATGATGCTGGTTTAGCAACTGTAATGGGACATGAGGTTTCTCACGCATTGGCAAACCACGGAGCACAACGTATGAGTGCTTCACAATTACAAGAAATTGTTGGAGCTGGAGTTTCAGTTGCAACTTCTGGAAAAAGTCAACAAACACAACAAATTTGGAGTCAAGCTTATGGTATTGGTTCTCAAGTTGGAGTGATGTTACCCTTTAGTAGAAATCATGAAACAGAAGCAGACAAAATAGGTTTAACTTTAATGGCTATTGCAGGATACAACCCAGAGGAATCAATTACTTTTTGGTCTAGAATGGCAGCACAGTCTTCAGGTCAAGCTCCACCAGAATTTATGAGTACTCACCCATCAGATGCGACCAGAATTGCAAACTTACAAGCATTAATTCCAGAAGCAAAAGCAACTGCGGCTAAGGTTGGAATTATAAAATAATATTCTGTATAAAAATTTTAAAAGGCTATTCTCAAATGAGAGTAGCCTTTTTTTATTTAAAGTAAATAATAATTAGAAAGAATTTGTTAATACTTAAAAATTAGTTTTTTAAATAATATTGGATAAATTCGCAAAAAAAATAATGATATGGCAGATTTACCAAAAGGGAATAAGAAATTATTAAATGCTTGGGCTTTTTACGATTGGGCAAATTCAGTTTATACACTAACAATTGTGTCAGCAGTTTTTCCTATTTTTTATGAAGCTCTTTTTTCTGATAGAAGTCATTATATCACTGTATTTGGTTTTAGTTTAAAGAATTCTGCTTTAATTAGCTTTGTTACTGCCGTTGCATTTTTGCTAGTAGCTTTTCTATCTCCACTATTATCTGGTATTGCAGATTATGTGGGTAATAAAAAAGCTTTCATGAAATTCTTCTGTTATTTAGGAGCTTTATCCTGTATGGGATTATATTGGTTTGATTTAGATAATATATACGTTGGACTAGTATTTTATTTTTTTGGTTTAATAGGCTATTGGGGAAGTTTAGTTTTTTATAATTCTTATTTGCCAGATATTGCTTTTGTTGAACAGCAGGATAAAATTAGCGCCAAAGGTTATTCTATGGGATATATTGGAAGTGTCATTTTATTAGTTATTAATTTAGCAATGATAATGAAACCAAAACTTTTTAATATAACAGGTACTGATGGTGAAGCTGCTATGAAGGCGATGCGCTATTCGTTTGTAATGGTGGGAGTCTGGTGGATTCTTTTTAGCCAATATTCTTACTATTTTTTGCCTAAAGGAAATAAAAATAAGAATCAAAAAGTGACTCATCATGTTATCTTTAATGGATTTAAAGAATTAAAAAAAGTATGGTCTATTTTGAAAGCTAATCTTGTTTTAAAGCGTTATTTAGGAAGCTTTTTTGTGTCGAGTATGGCTGTACAAACGGCTATGTTAGTGGCTACTTATTTTGGAGCTCAAGAAATTGCTTGGTCCTCTAAAGAAGAAAGTACCATAGGACTAATAATATGTATTTTATTAATTCAATTAGTAGCTATTATTGGAGCTTTGGTTACTTCAAAAGCTTCAGAAAAATTTGGAAACATACCTACTTTGATATTTATAAATGGATTTTGGGTATTAATTTGTGTGGGAGCATTCTTTATAAGCCAACCGCTAGAATTTTATGTTATGGCAACAATTGTTGGTTTTGTTATGGGAGGAATACAATCGCTATCTCGTTCTACCTATTCGAAATTGTTACCTGAGACAGAAGATACCGCTTCCTTTTTTAGTTTTTATGATGTAGCTGAAAAGATTGGAATTGTAATAGGAATGTTGGTTTATGGTATAATTGATCAAACAACAGGAAGTCCAAGATTTGGAATAGCGTCTTTAGCTGTGTTTTTTGTAATTGCTGTAGTTTTACTAAATAGAGTACCAAAAAAAGGTGTTTTAAATTAATAAAACACCTTTTTTTAAATCTCCATTCTAATTTATACTTTTTTTATGCTTCCAGAACCACTTACTTTAGTGTCCTTGTTTTGTGGATCTCCCATATATTTAATATCACCTGATCCATTTACTCTAGCATGAATACTTTCTGAACAAGAAACTGAACAATCACCTGAACCAGAAACTGTAACTTTAGCATTCTTTGCTGATAGACTACTTGCTTTGATATCTCCAGATCCGTTTAAGTTGCTAATTATATTTTCTGTCTTACCATTGAGTACAATGTCGCCTGAACCAGTAAGATTTACGTCGACGTTTTGTGATTCAACGCTTAATTTTATATCACCTGAGCCGGTTAATATAATAACAAACGAGTCTGATTTTATAAGTTTTTTTGATGTAATATCACCAGAGCCAGTCAATGAAACTTGATTCATAGTTTCTATAGGAACTTTTATCTCAATTTTTTTTCCTTTACTTGTATTGATGTTCTTGTTTTTCTCTGTGGTAATTTTTAACTCTTGATTTACTACTTCAATTATAACGTGCGTTAGCAAATTTTCTTCTCCTTTTATTGTAATGTCTCCTTCTTTTCCAGAAACTAGTTCGACATCAAAAAAACCTATTACAGAAATTTTATCGTAAGAGGAAGTGGTTCTCTTTTCAGAAATAACATTTCCATTTCCTTTAATTCCTTGATTTGACTTCCATTGAGCTTGAACCATTGTTGTTGCTAAAAGTGTACATGCAACTAGTAAATAAATTGATTTTTTCATGATTTTGTGATTATTGATTAATGATTATTTGTTAATGATACGTTCCCATAATCGGAGATTATAGTAATATTATTGATTCCTTTTTTCTTGTAAAATCCCATATATTTTTTTGAATTAGAAACTTCTTCTTTTGAATTAATTTCTAGTTCATTACTATGATTAAAATTTGCATATTTTAAATCGATAGTAAAATCAAAAGCAAAATTGCTATCATATCCTATATCTATTCCTGTATATCCAGAAATAATATTTATGCTATTTGCTTTATCATTTATAGTTTCAATTTTTAAAGAGCTGTATTTTGTGTTTAATTTCAATTGATTAAATACTTCTCCTATTCTAATTGTCAAATAATTTCCGGAGGCATCTAATGATTGCACATTTTTAATTTTAATTTTACCATATTTACTGTTGTATTTTACAACATCACTTTCAATTATTTCAACATCGGTATAGTCTGAAATCAAATCTATTTTTCCAACTTGATTAATTTTTAAATTGGAATATTTTGCATTTATCGTACCATATTTAAAAAAATCAATACTAGAATTAGAACAATAATCAATTTGTATTGCACTAGTACTGAATAATTTTCCTAAATTTATTTTGCCATATTTACAATTAATTTCTGCTAAGGAGTATAGATCAGTAGTACTTATATTTCCGTACTTATTATTGAGCTTTACGCTTGCGTTTTTAGGGATTTTCAAAGTGTAGTTAATTTCAAAACTATTATTTCTACCTTTATTTTTAGAACTAGAATTTCCTAATATAGTTTTGGCCGAAATCATACCTTTTAATGCATTTATATCAATATTTATATCATTTATGCGCTGGTTTACCCAATTTTCATTATCACCGCTTACTTTAATACTAATGTCAAGTTCTATTATATTTTCGTTCCAAGTTGTAACAGAAATATTACCATAGGAATTATCCACATAAAGAGTGGCATCTGAGTTTACATAATAAGCTTTGTTAATATTTTTTTGTTTTGAATAGTTAAAATCATTTTCTGTAGAAAATGCAATAAAAGGAAACATGATAAACAAGAGCAGTATTTTATATTGTTTTTTCATCATGAATTTGTTTAGATTGTTCATTTTCTTCAATATGTTGTAAAACTGTTTGCAAAAAGGAAATTCTTGTTTGAAGATTGCTAATCATGGCATAAATAATTTGCTTACTTTCTCCATTGGTTTTTAATTCTTGAAGTATTTTATCATAATCCTGATCTAAAACCTTCATTTGTTTTAATGCATCAGTAATTATTTTTTTATTTTCGGGAGATTTTTTTTCTTTTATTTTATCTAATTCTTTTTGTATGATTACACTAAAAATAGAATCGGTCTGTCTTGTTTCTTTTGATGCAAATTGAAACTCTTTAGATTTTACTTCGCTTGTGTAGAAAACAAATATTCCTAATAAAACGGCTATTGAAGCAGCAATTGCAAGTGGAAAAAAATATTTTTTTGATTGTTTTTTAGTGTTTAATTTATTTAAAAATCTCTCGTTATGATCTTTCTCTAGTTCTGCGATATCCCATTGATGCTCCAGTTTTTGAAATAAGTTGTCTATTTTTTTATTTTCCTTTTTCATATCTCACCTAATTTTTTTCTTAAACAATCTTTTGCTCTACTTAATGTAGTTCGGCAATTGGCATAGCTAATATTTAATATTTCACTAATTTCTTCAGAATCATATCCTTCTATGTAAAACAGTGTCAAAATCATTCTGTAACTGTATTTTAATGAATTAATAGTTTCTAAAATCTGTTGTACTTTTAAATTATTGAATGAATCAACATCTGAAATATCAATTTCATTTTCTTCTTTTTTATAAAGGGCAATATCAAAATCTTCCGTTTTAAATTGATTATTTTTTTTATAAAAATCAATACTCGAGTTAACAATAATTCTTTTAAGCCAAGCGCCAAAACTAACCTCTTGTTTAAAATCGCTTATTTTATTAAAAGCTTTCAAAAAACCTTCTTGCATTACATCTTCAGCAAAATGGGCATCTTTTACAATTCTATAGGAAACATTGTACATAGCCTTAGCATAGCGATTATAAACTTCGCATTGTGCTTTTTGGTTTTTTTGCTTACAAAGCAAAATCAGTTTTTCGATATTCTCTTGTTCTAAACTCAAACAGTTAGTTGTAATTTATTATAAAGACGCACTTTTTTATTGTTTGTTACAGTTTATAAAATTAAACTTTTAATTTTCTTTTATCAGATTTTCAAGGGATTAATATATTTATTTGATGCTAACATTAATAATTGTTTGTACTATTTTAAATAGTTGATAAGGATAATATTTTGGCATAGAGATTGTCTCTTTTAGCCATTAGCAAATAATGAGTGTTAAACTAAGATTTTATTATATTAGACTACTTTGAAATCTTATATTTGCTTAAAGATTGATTTTTTTTAATGACAAAAAGACTTAAAACAATATATGTCAAATCATAAAATACTTACTATTGACAATCTGTCACTTCAAGAATTTGATTCGGAAGCAGATTTAATTCCACTATTAACTCCAGAAGACGAGGAGGAAATGAATAACGAAGCTTTACCTGAATTGTTGGCTATTTTACCACTGCGTAATATGGTTTTATTTCCTGGAGTAGTTATTCCAATTACAGCAGGACGAGATAAATCAATTAAATTGATAAACGATGCAAATGCAGCAGGTAAAACGATTGGTGTTGTTGCTCAAATTAATGAGGAAGACGAAGACCCAACAAAAAATGATATTCATAGAATAGGAACAGTTGCTCGTATTTTGAGAGTTCTAAAAATGCCTGACGGAAATGTTACGGTGATACTTCAAGGGAAAAAACGATTTGAAATCGAATCTGTTGTTGAAGAATTACCCTATCTCACTGCCAAAATTAAGGAAGTTCCAGAAAAAAGACCTAAGAAAAATGATACTGAATTTATAGCAATACTCGACTCCGTCAAAGAATTAGCAATTCAGATTATTAAAGAAAGTCCTAACATTCCTAGCGAAGCAACTTTTGCAATCAAGAATATTGAGAGTCAATCTTTTTTGATCAATTTTGTTACTTCAAACATGAATTTGTCTGTTAAAGAAAAACAAGAGTTATTAGCAATAAACCATCTTAAGGATAGGGCGCTAGAAACTTTAAGACATATGAATATTGAGTTGCAAAAATTGGAACTTAAAAACGATATTCAATCTAAAGTGCGTTTTGATTTAGACCAACAACAACGCGAATATTTTCTTCACCAACAAATGAAAACCATCCAAGAGGAATTAGGTGGTGTATCTCAGGATGAGGAAATGGACGAAATGTTGCAGAAGTCATTGTCTAAGAAATGGGATGAGAAAACGAAAAAGCATTTTGAAAAGGAATTGTCAAAAATGCGTCGTATGAATCCGCAGGCACCAGATTTTGGGATTCAAAGAAATTATTTAGAATTATTTTTAGAGTTGCCATGGAATGAATTTTCTAAAGATAATTTTGATTTAAAAAGAGCTCAAAAAATTCTAGACAAAGATCATTTTGGTCTAGAAGATGTGAAGAAAAGAATGATTGAACATTTGGCCGTTTTAAAACTGCGAAATGATATGAAATCACCAATTATTTGCTTGACAGGACCTCCAGGTGTTGGTAAAACTTCAATTGGTCGTTCTATTGCTGAAGCCTTAGGAAGAGAATATGTTCGTATTTCTCTAGGTGGTTTGCGGGATGAGTCAGAGATTAGAGGTCATAGAAAGACTTATATTGGGGCAATGCCTGGAAGAATAATACAAAGTTTGAAAAAAGCGGGAACATCAAATCCGGTTTTTGTTTTAGATGAAATCGATAAATTATCAAATAGTCACAGTGGTGATCCATCATCGGCATTACTTGAAGTTTTAGACCCCGAGCAAAACAATTCTTTTTATGACAATTTCCTAGAAATGGGTTATGATTTATCTAAAGTAATGTTTATTGCCACTTCTAATAATATGGCAGCCATTCAGCCTGCTTTGCAAGACAGAATGGAAATCATTAGAATGTCTGGTTATACCATTGAAGAAAAAGTAGAAATTGCGCGTCAGCATTTGTTTCCAAGACAACTGAAAGAGCACGGAATGACTTTAAAAGATTTAACTATTGGAAAAAAACAATTAGAAAAAATCGTTGAAGGTTATACTCGGGAATCGGGTGTTCGTGGTCTTGAAGCTAAAATTGCACAAGTGATCCGAAATGCTGCCAAATCTCTTGCAATGGAAGAAGAGTATAATAAAAAAGTTACTGATGAAGATATCTTAAAAGTATTAGGAGTTCCAAGATTAGGAAGGGATAAATACGAAAGTAATGATGTTGCTGGTGTTGTAACTGGATTGGCATGGACTTCAGTTGGTGGGGATATACTTTTTATAGAATCACTACTTTCGCCAGGAAAAGGTACGATGACAATTACAGGGAATTTAGGAAATGTAATGAAAGAATCGGCCACTATTGCTCTAGAATATATCAAAGCAAATACGAAACTTTTAGGACTAGATTCAGAAAAAATTGCTAAGTATAACATTCACCTCCATGTTCCAGAGGGAGCCACTCCAAAAGATGGACCAAGCGCCGGAATTGCGATGTTAACATCTCTTGTTTCTCTTTTTACTCAAAAAAGAGTAAAGAAAAACTTAGCTATGACGGGCGAAATTACTTTACGTGGAAAGGTTTTACCTGTTGGTGGTATTAAAGAAAAAATCTTAGCTGCTAAGAGAGCAAATATTAAAGAAATTATTTTGTGTCATGAAAATAAAAGTGATATTGATGAAATAAAAGCAGAATATCTTGAAGGATTAACTTTTCATTATGTAAAGGAAATGAGCGAAGTATTACAGTTTGCGCTAACCGATCAGAATGTAAAAAATGCTAAAGATTTATAGCTAAAGTAATCTTAATTAACAAACTCTAAATTCCAAACTTAATTTTAAGGATTGGAATTTAGAGTTTTTTTTTGATTTAGTTTAGATTTATAATTTTATCTTCGCAAATGCGTTTTCCTATCCTAAAATGCTCCTTTTAAAGCATGCTAAAAAAAACTTTATTATACGTTTTACTTTTTATTTGCACTGTTTCTTACAGTCAAATAGGAGGTAAGTATACTTATCAGTTTTTGAATTTGATTACCTCGCCAAGACAAGCTTCATTGGGCGGTAAAGTAATTACCATCTATGATGAAGATGTAAATCAAGCACAGTTTAATCCGGCAACTATAAATACAGAAATGCATAATCATTTGGCCTTAAATTACGGAAGCTATTTTAAGGAAGTTACTTATGGTACAGCGTCTTATGCCTATACTTACGATCAGCATTTACAAACTTTTCAGGCAGGTATAAATTATGTAAATTATGGTAGTTTTGATGGGTATGATGAAAATGGGCTGTCTACAAATACATTTACAGGAAGTGAAATAGCAGTTTCTTTTGGTTATGCTTATAATATTCCTTTTACAGCTATTCATCTTGGAGCGAGTGCTAAATTGATTTCCTCTAATTTAGAAACCTATCACTCTTTTGGTGGAGCACTAGATATTGGCGCTTTGTATGTTGATGAAGCAAATGACATAAATTGGGCTTTAGCTATCCGAAATATTGGAACACAATTTTCTACTTATAATGATGTCAATGAAAAACTACCACTGGAAATTATTGCAGGTGTATCTCAGGAATTAGAAAATGTGCCTATTCGATGGCATCTCACATTGGAAAATTTGCAACAATGGAAAATTGCTTTTGCAAATCCAGAAAGAGCAGAAACCGCAATTGACGGAAAAGTTACAGCAGAAAAAGTGTCTTTTTTTAATAACGCATTACGTCATGTAATTATGGGGATTGAACTTTTTCCTAAAAAAACATTTAATTTGCGTCTTGGATATAATTTTAGAAGAGCCGAAGAATTGCGTATTTTAGAGCAACGTAACTTTTCTGGAGTATCATTGGGATTTGGACTTAAATTGAATAAGCTTAAATTTAATTATTCCTATTCTAAGTATACATTAGCTGGAAATACAAGTCTTTTTGGATTGACCATTAATTTTCAATAAATATTCTCTTATAACATAAACTTTAAAATTTAAATTTTGGATAAAAAAATCACTATCGCTATTGATGGATTTTCATCAACTGGAAAAAGTACTTTAGCAAAGCAACTGGCTAATTACTTAGGATATGTTTATGTAGATACAGGAGCGATGTATCGTGCCGTAGCTTTTTTTGCTATGCAAAATGAATTAATCAGTACTGAATTTTTCGATAAAGAATCCTTGATAAAAAGCTTACCATCTATTAAATTACAATTCAAATTTAACGCTGATTTAGGTTTTGCCGAAATGTATTTGAATGACGTAAATGTTGAAACTGAAATCAGAACGATAGAAGTTTCTCGTTTTGTGAGTAAAGTAGCCGAAGTTTCTGAGGTTCGTGCTAAACTAGTCGAACAGCAAAAAGAAATGGGAAAAGACAAAGCAATTGTTATGGATGGAAGAGATATTGGTACGGTAGTTTTTCCTGAGGCAGAGCTTAAAATATTCATGACATCGAGCGCAACAACCAGAGCAAAAAGACGTTACGATGAACTTGTTGCAAAAGGAGATGATGTGACATTTGAAGAAGTGCTAAAAAATGTAGAAGAGCGTGATTATATCGATACCAATCGTGAAGATTCTCCTTTGGTTATGGCTAATGATGCTGTAGAGATTGATAATTCCTATCTGAATCGTAAAGAGCAATTTGATGTTGTTTTAGAATTGGTAAATGATACCACTAAATCGATATAAATAGTTGTAGATTTCATTTTAAATAGTAGATTTACGCCCTGTTATTTTTTTAAAATAAAAAACAATTCATCACATGGGAATTAAAAATAGATTGATAATAATGAGTTTTCTTCAGTTTTTTGTTTGGGGAGCTTGGTTGATTACAATTGCAAATTATTGGTTTGGTACTAAGAATTGGGACGGAACACAATTTGGCCTTGTGTTTGGAACAATGGGAATTGCTTCTTTATTCATGCCAACCTTAACAGGAATAATGGCTGATAGATGGATCAATGCCGAGAAATTATACGGTATTCTTCATGTTTTATATGGGGTAGTTCTATTTTACATACCGCAAGTTTCAACTCCGGAGACTTTTATTTACATTATGCTTTTGGCTATGTGTTTTTATATGCCAACGATTGCTTTAAGTAATTCTATTTCTTATACTGCACTCAAGCTCAATAATAAAGATATTGTCAGTAATTTTCCTCCTATAAGAGTGTGGGGAACAATAGGATTTATAGCTGCGATGTGGATAACCAATTTAAGTGGTAATAAAGCTACTGAGTACCAGTTTTATATTGCTGGTTTAGCCGCATTTATTTTAGGTATTTATTCCTTTACATTACCAAAATGTAAACCACAAAAATTATCTAAAGAAAATGCTTCGCTAATGGAAACATTAGGGTTGGAATCATTTAAGTTTTTTGCCGATTATAAAATGGCGTTGTTTTTTGTTTTCTCTATGTTTTTAGGAGGAGCCTTGCAGTTGACGAATGCTTATGGTGATGTTTTCTTGGATGAATTTAAGCATTTTCCTAAATATGCAGATTCCTTTGTTGTTACTTATTCTACAATTATCATGTCTATATCTCAGGTTTCTGAGACCTTATTTATATTGGCAATTCCTTTCTTTTTAAGACGATTCGGAATTAAACAAGTGATGTTAATCAGTATGTTGGCTTGGGTATTGCGTTTCGGATTATTTGCTTATGGAAACCCGACAACTGGTTTATGGATGATCGTTATGTCGTGTGTGGTTTATGGAATGGCGTTTGACTTTTTTAATATCTCAGGATCTTTATTTGTAGAAAGTAATACTGATGCAAAAAACCGTTCTTCGGCTCAAGGATTATTTATGATGATGACCAATGGAGTAGGAGCTATTTTTGGTAGTTTAACCTCTGGATGGGCTATTGATAAATTTTTCACAAAATCATTTACTAATACTACAGACTTAGCCAGTTTTCTTCAGACAGAAACTACTAATCCCAAAATGGTAGAGTTTATAAAAAGCCAAGGAAATGCAATTACTACTGATGGACTATTAAGCAAAGAAATTTTCATGAAAGATTGGCACACGATATGGTTGACTTTTGCTATTTATGCTTTGATTATCGCCATTGCGTTTGCCGTTTTGTTCAAACACAAACACGATCCAAAAGCGCTGGAAAGTTTTACACATTAAAAATTTAAAAAACCGATAACTTAAAGTAGTTATCGGTTTTTTTATGTCTTTATGATGCGTATTACAAGAACCAACCAGCCTTTTGAAGCCTAGAAGCGTTCTATTATAATATCTAATTGAGGAATTTTTCAAAACATAGAATAATAAAACCTGATTTAGCCCCGATTGAAACGGCATCCTTTTTTCTTGTTTACAGCCTTTCGAGGGCTGGAAACTAGAAAAAAGATACAGTGAAAAGCGGGAATTTTAAGACCTGAAAAAGCCTCGATAATTCGCTTCTAATTCTTTTTATATTTAGTATTGATAGTCAAGGAGTTAAATTTTGATTTCTTGTAAATTATGATTGATTAAATATTTTGCAGATAAATATAAAAGTGTTACTTTTGCAAACCTTTTGGTGAATAAGAGTTTCCTTTAGGGTTCAACTAATTATACAAACAACTTCTGCTGTTTTCTAACGCTTTAAGAAACTCGAGAGAATACAGAATACAAATTTTTAATCAGCATGTCTGAACAAGTAAAATCACAAGAAGAGTTTTTAGCAAATTTTAACTGGCACAATTTCGAAGAAGGTATTGATGCTGTTGATGAGAAAAACTTATTAGAATTCGAAGAACTAGTTTCAAAAACTTTTATCGCTACTGATCAAGAAGAAGTGGTAGATGGAACTGTTGTTAGAATTACAGATAGAGACGTTATCGTTGATATCAACGCAAAATCGGAAGGTGTTATTTCATTAAACGAATTCCGTTACAACCCAGCATTAAAAGTAGGTGATACTGTTGAAGTATTAATCGACATCCGTGAAGACAAAACTGGTCAATTAGTTTTATCTCATAGAAAAGCACGTACTATCAAATCTTGGGATAGAGTTATTTCGGCTAACGAAACAGGAGAAATCGTTAATGGTTTTGTAAAATGCAGAACTAAAGGTGGTATGATCGTTGACGTTTTCGGAATTGAAGCGTTTTTACCAGGATCTCAAATTGATGTTAAACCAATTAGAGATTATGATGTTTACGTAAACAAAATGATGGAATTTAAAGTTGTGAAAATCAACCACGAATTCAAAAACGTTGTTGTTTCGCATAAAGCGCTTATTGAAGCGGATATCGAAATTCAGAAAAAAGAAATCATCGGTCAATTACAAAAAGGTCAAGTATTAGAAGGTGTTGTTAAAAACATTACTTCTTATGGTGTCTTTATTGACTTAGGTGGAGTTGATGGATTGATTCACATTACTGACCTTTCTTGGTCAAGAATCAACCACCCATCTGAAGTTCTTGAATTAGATCAAAAATTAAACGTTGTAATCCTTGATTTCGATGATGAGAAAACAAGAATTCAATTAGGATTGAAACAATTAAACGCTCACCCTTGGGATGCTCTTGATGCTAAATTAGCAATTGGAGACAAAGTAAAAGGTAAAGTAGTTGTAATCGCTGATTACGGTGCATTTATTGAAGTTGCTGAAGGTGTTGAAGGTTTAATTCACGTTTCTGAAATGTCATGGTCTACTCATTTACGTTCTGCTCAAGATTTCGTAAAAGTAGGTGATGTTGTTGAGGCTGTTATCTTAACTTTAGATAGAGATGATCGTAAAATGTCATTAGGTATCAAACAATTGACTCAAGATCCTTGGACTGACATTACTTCTAAATACCCAGTAGGTTCTAAACATACAGGTATCGTTAGAAACTTTACAAACTTTGGTATTTTCGTAGAATTAGAAGAAGGAATTGATGGATTAATTTACATCTCTGACTTATCTTGGACTAAGAAAATCAAACACCCATCTGAATTTGTAAATGTTGGTGAAAAACTTGATGTAGTAGTATTAGAATTAGATGTTGACGGACGTAAATTATCTTTAGGTCACAAACAAACTACTGCTAATCCTTGGGATCAGTATGAAGATTCATTCGCTGTTGGAACTATCCACAACGGAGAGATCTCTGAAATTGTTGACAAAGGAGCTACTGTAGAATTCGGAGATGATATCGTTGCTTTCATTCCTACTCGTCACCTTGAAAAAGAAGATGGTAAGAAATTGAAAAAAGGTGATTCAGCTGATTTCAAAGTAATCGAATTCAATAAAGAATTCAAAAGAGTAGTTGCCTCTCACACTGCTATCTTCCGTGAAGAAGAAGAGAAAAATGTGAAAACAGCTACTGAAAATACTTCTTCTGCATCTTCATCTACAAATGCACCAGCTGCAACTTTAGGTGATAACAATGATGTATTAGCAGCATTGAAAGCTAAAATGGAAAAATCAGAGAAAAAATAATTTCTTGAAATTTTTTGAATATAGAAAGCCTTACAGCAATGTGAGGCTTTTTTTGTTTATTTAATTTTTTTATTTTAACAAAAAATTAATATAAAAGTAATATTAAACGTATAATTAAATAAAAAAAGTATATTTTTGAGTAAATAATAACAAATTATGACTCGAAAATTACTTTTCTCTTCAAAATTTAATGGCTTTTTAACACTTTTGTTTCTATTACTGTTTTCCATAAATACAAGTGCACAATGTGCTGGTGATGATGGAGTACTAAGTGATGTATGTGATATAGCCAATCCCAGTAGTAAAACAATTAATCTTTTTGCTGGTTTGGGAGGTAGTCCTCTTACTGGTGGTATCTGGACTGATACTAATAAATCAGGCGGTCTGGATAAGAACACCGGAATCTTAAACGCACAACTAATAAAGAAAAGCGGTATTTATAATTACACCTATACAGTTAGTGGTGTACCAGGTTGTGCTGATAATACTGCTGTTGTAACCGTAACAATTGGTGGATATACAGGAGTAGCAGGACCTAACGTTTCTATTTGTACAACTAAATCTGCCTATAATTTATTTGAAGCTTTTAATGGAAATTTTTTAGAACCTCAAAGAGGCGGTACTTGGTTTGGAAATACTACTAATACTGGATTGAGCGGTAATTTATTGAATGCAATAAACTTGAGTGATGGAGTAACTTACGAATATACCTATTCTATAAGTGCCATTGGTTCATGTCCAGCTCCACCAGATGTAAAAGTATATATTACCGTTTTTAGATCTCCGCAATCTGGTATTCCTAATGATTTATTGGTATGTTCTAATCAATTAAGTGCCTACACTAATTTAAATTTAAACGATAGATTACAAGGAGAAGATGCTGGAGGAATGTGGACAGAAAATACAACGAATGAAATTGATAATACTGATCCGAATGATTCTTTTATTGATGTACAAAATATTTACAATACTAGAGGACCTGGAACCTATCGATTTACTTATACCGCCTTCACAGATAATAATGTATGTCAAAATCAAACTTCAAATGTCGATATTACAATTGAGCGATTATTAGATTATACGGGAGCTATTTTAACCGTCAACTCTTCAATTTGCGAAAGTGATATAGGTAGAACATTAGTTCAGGCACGTATTAGTGATGTTGTCAATATCCCAGATGGTCGCTATACAATAACCTATACGGTATCAGGAGCAGCAAATTCAATGACAACGACACAAGATTTTGTAAATAATGTTTTAATTTTTCCAATTGCTCCTAATAATTTTTCATCAGTTGGAGATTATACCATAACTGTTACTAATATTGTTAGTGCAAATACTCTAGGTATTTGTAACAATATTATTCCTAATTTTTCAGCAATTATTAAGATCACTCCAATTCCAAAAATTGATAACGCAACATTAACACTTGCTCCAATTTGCCAAGATAATGAAGCTATAGTTCAATTCTCTGGAACATCAAATCTTTCTGATGGATTGTATGATATTGTTTATAACCTAAGTGGAAGTAATATTTTAAACGGAGTACCTGCAACCATAGATGTTGTTGGAGGAATTTCTTCCTTTGTTATTCCTGCTGCATTTATAGGTAAAAGTGGGACAACAAAAATTACAATTTCTAAAATTATAAACACAACTACTGGTTGTATTAACACAGCTACTCTTAATGGTGATCTTATTATAAATCCTCGTTTAGATCTACCTAGTTTAAATATTACAGTTGAAAATGTTTGTATAAATCAAGAAACAGAAGTAAATGTAACTGGTTTAGGAAATTTAACTTCTGTTACCGTTAGTTATGATTTGTCTGGAAGCAATATTGCCGGAACTACGCTGGTGACTTTTCCTGTAGCTTTAGGAAAAGGTACATTTTCAATTCCTTCAAGCAAAATTTCTTTATCAGGTGATACTACTTTTACTATTCTAAGTGTAACTAATGCAATCACTGGTTGTATGATTAGTTTAAATAAAACAAAAAACTTTACTGTTTATGCTCTTCCAGATCCTACAACTACTGATTTGAAATTTTGTGAATCTGAAAATGCAACTGTTGCTCAATTAATACCTCAAGGTAACCAATATCAGTGGTTTGATTCTAATACAAGCACTACACCTTTACCTAATACAACCGTATTAAATACAGGAACTTATTTTGTAAAAGAAAAAAATCTAACTACTAGTTGTGAATCAGTTTTAAAACCAGCAAACGTACAAGTTTATATATCACCAGAAATTAACAATGCAGTATTAAGAATTGACGCTGTTTGTCCTTCTTCAGATGTAATTGTAAACTTTGAAGGTCCTTCAAACTTAGCAGATGGTGATTATAACATTCTTTACAGTTTGACTGGTACAAACACGGCTAGTGGAATTTCAGATTTGCTTCGCATTACAAATGGAGTAGGTTTCTTTAAAATTCCTTCTACTATTATTCCTAATTCTGGCTCTACAACATTGGTAATTAATAGAATTACTAATGCTGTTACTAACTGTTTTACTGCAGCCATATTAAGTCAATTTTTTGATGTAAAACCTTTACCAGATGCATTAAATTTGGTTGTAATTATTAAAGATGTATGTCTTGGACAAGGTGCTACTATAGAATTAGAAGGTTTGCAATCATTAAATAAAATTGATCTTAGTTATACTATTACAGGTAAAAATACTGTTAATCTTCAAACGATTTCTTTGGATGTTGTAAACGGAAAGGTAAATTTTACTATTTCACCAACCAATCTTACTACTGCTGGTGTAAGTAATTTTACTATTTCTGCAATCACTAATAGCATAAGTGGTTGTACACTTTTAATGAATAAAATAACCAATTTTACTGTTAATGATACTCCAGATATCTCTTCACTGAGATTTGTAGTAAAAGATGTTTGTCCAAATCAACCTATGATTGTAGAAGTTTCTGGATTAGGGCTTTTGACAAAAGTTTTGTTTGATTATACACTTTTGTCTCCTTCTAAATCTACTAATTTTCAAACGCAATCGTTAAATGTAGTTGGAGGAAATACTAATTTTGCTATATTAGGATCTGAACTAAGCACTACGGGTGCCTATACTTTTACTCTAAATGATATTACAAATGGAGTAACAAATTGTTCTAAAACAACAATTTCTTTGAGTCAAAACTTTAATGTACTGCCTATTCCTGCTACTCCAATAGCTTTAGATCAAGCGTTTTGTAAGGAAAACTTAAATACTGTTACTAATTTGGTACCTAATGGTTTACAGTATAAATGGTATAATTCTGCCACTAGTACCCAATCATTATTACCAACAACTCCTTTAGTAACGGGTACTTATTTTTTAAGAGAACTAAATGGTATTACAGGTTGTCAATCAAACGCTACCTCAATTAATGTACTAATTAATAGCGTGCCTATACCAATTTTAAATTCAGATGGTCAGTTGTTTTGTGGAGCTGACAAACCTACGATTCAAAATTTGACCGACAATACCAATTTCACTGGAACATTAACTTGGTATAATTCTTCCAATAAAGTTAATGCTTTAAGCAACACTGATTTGCTTCTAGATGGAGTAACTTATTATGGTGTAGATTATAACAATACTACAAAATGCGTTTCACTTCCTTTAGAAGTAACTGTTTCTCTAAGCTCATGTAATATAACTCCTGATGGATTAATTATTCCTGATGGATTTTCTCCAAACGGAGACGGTATTAATGATACTTTTGAAATTAGAGATATCGAATATTTATTTCCTAATTTCTCTTTAGAAATTTACAATAGATATGGTAATGTGCTATTCAAAGGGAATAGTAGTAAACCTGCGTGGGATGGAAAAAACTCTAATTCAAGTTTTATAAATGGCGATGCACCAACAGGAGTCTATTTTTATATTATTAATTATAATAAAGGCAACTTATCTCCTAGACAAGGTCAACTTTATTTAAATCGATAATCCTTTATTTTTAAAATCTATTCTAATGAAGAAAACAATATTTTTTGTATTTTTTTTCCTTACTATTTTTAAGGCAAACGCACAACAGGATCCTCATTTTACACAATATATGAATAATATGAGTGTGATAAATCCTGCCTATTCGACGGCTACTCCTCTAATTCTTAATTTAGGAAGTATGTACAGATACCAATGGTCAGGCATAAAGGGAGCACCGAAAACTTTTAGTTTATTTGCTCACACTCCTCTAAATGATAAGATAGAAGGTGGCTTTTCATTAATTTCAGATGATATAGGTGATGGCGCTAAGAAAGAAACCAATTTTTTTGCTGATTTTGCTTATTCAATTCGACTAAGTAAAAAGGAAAAACTTTCATTTGGTTTGAAAGCAGGATTCAGAACCATAAGTACCAATTTTAATGGTTTTGTTTTAAATAGTGGTGATGTATCTACTGACCTTGCATTTATGAATAATGTTAATGAAACAGTACCAAATATCGGTGCTGGAGCTTTTTATTTTACTGATAATTATTATCTAGGAATATCAGCGCCTAATTTACTTTCCTCAAAAGACATAAAATCAACTAAAGCTATTAATTCTTTCGGTCCAGAAGAAATTCATACTTATTTTACTGGAGGTTATGTTTTTGATATTAATCAAGACTTTAAATTTAAACCAGCATTCATGGCAATATTTGTAAAAGGTGCGCCAGTATCAATTGATTTGACAGCAAACATATTGTATAATGAGAAGTTTGAGCTTGGTGCAGCATACCGATTTAATGACGCTGTAAGTGTGTTAATGAATGTTAATGTAACTCGTAATCTAAGAATTGGTTATTCTTATGATTACACGGTTTCTAATTTAAGTCAATTTAATTCTGGTTCTCATGAAATTGTACTATTGTATAATTTAGATTTTCTAGGAAAAGGCTACGACAAATCACCAAGATTTTTTTAAAATTATATACTTATGTGTTTATTAAACCGATAATAAAACACCAGTAACTTTCTTAACAAACAAGTCTCTTCATATGAAAACAATATATATACTTCTAATCCTATTTTCAATGCAATTTATGCAGGCGCAACAACAGGATCTGCAAAGGGCAAATCGTTTGTTCGAAAAAACATATTATAGCGATGCAATTCCTATTTATGAAAAATTGAGTTTAAAAAATAATAATGCTACACTAATCAAAAATTTAGGAGACTGTTATTATTATACAAATCAATACGATAAAGCATTCACACAATATTCTCTTTTAAGCAACAAAAAAGATTTAGACGAAGATTTTTATTTCCGATATGCGCAAACCTTAAAAGCAAAAGGAAAATACACAGAAGCAAACACTGTCCTAAGAAATTTCTATTTAGAATCTAACAATACAAAAGCGATAGAGAAATTAGATAAAGAAATCATAACATTAAAAAATGTTTTAGCAATTGGCGATCGGTTTGAAATTAAGAATATGACCTTTAATACAATTAATTCAGAATTTGGAGCTGTTATTTATGGAGATCATTTAGTATTTGCTGCTGTAAAAATGAATCCAAATTTATTTAATAAAACCTACAAGTGGAACAATGAATCTTATTTAAATTTAGTTAGTATTCCTCTAAAAAATAGTGTCGTTACAGATTCAATTGTTACAAATTTTTCGAATGATTTGAAATCTGGAATGCATGAGTCAAATGCTATTTTTACAAAAGATGGTAAAACAATGTATTTTACCAGAAACAATTCAAACAATGGCAGAAGAGCTAAAAATGAAGATAAAATTTCAACAATTCAAATTTTCAAAGCTGAATTAGTTAATAATAAATGGACAAATATCATTTCATTGCCATTTAATAACGCTAATTATTCAGTAGAACATCCTGCGTTAAGCACAGATGAAAAAACATTATATTTCGCTTCAGATATGCCGGGAACATTGGGATCATTTGATATTTTTAGCGTTTCTATAAATGGATCAAATTATGGAAAACCAATCAATTTGGGAGATCAAATAAACACTTCAAAAAGAGAACAATTTCCTTTTATTTCCAAAGACAACAAATTATATTTCTCATCAAATGGACATGAGGGTTTTGGTGCATTGGATATTTTTGTTTCGAAATTAGAAAGTGGTTCTTATTCTAAACCAGAAAACGTCGGATTACCTGTAAATTCAGGTTTTGATGATTTTGCATTTTATATAGACTCTGATTCTAAACTAGGTTATTTCTCATCTGATAGAATAGGAGGCAAGGGTAAAGATGATATTTATTCGTTGAAAGAAATTAAAGATTTAATAATTGAAAATTGTAAACAGTATATTGCTGGTACAATAACAGATGTTGATTCAAATTTAGTTTTAGAGAATGCTATCCTTATTTTGAAAAATGATTTAAATCAAGAGATTGATAAAATGGTTACTTCATTAGATGGTAAATTTAGTTTTAAAGTTCCCTGTGATGTAAAGTATTCTTTATTTGTTAGCAAAGAAAATTATACTGACAATAGTAAAAAATTACAAATCAATTCCGAAAGAGATCAAATGAATGATGGTTCTATGCGAATTAGATCTTTGGAAATTATTAAAAAAGAGCAAGAATTAGCGGATGAACAGCAAAAAGCTAAAGATTTATTAGTAGCACAACAATTAAAAGAAGCTGAATTAATTGCTATTGAACAAAAAAGGAAATCTGATGCTATTGAAATTCAACAAAGAAAAAAAGAAGAAAGTATTGCTTTAACTCAAAAGAAAAAAGAGGATGCTATTGCACTTAAATCTAAAAAAATGGCAGATGTTTTGGCTGCACAACAACTAAAAACCGAAAAAATAATTGCAGATAAGAAAGCATCAGAGCTTGAAATTTCTAAGAAAAAAGAAAAGACAGCTTCTATTATGGCGGCAGAAAATGATGTTATTAAAGATAAAAATAGATTGATTATTAAAACGGATCCTATTTATTTTGATTACAATATGTGGTACATTCGTAAAGAATCAAAAAGAATTTTGAATCGCATTGTAGAGTTGATGAATAAATATCCAGATATGGTTGTAGAAATTGGTTCTCATACAGATAATAGAGGAAATGCAAAATTTAATGCAGATCTCTCTCAAAAAAGAGCCGATGCTACTAAAAATTATATATTAGAGCAAGGAATTAAAAAAAATAGACTAATATCTAAAGGTTATGGAGAATCTGTTCCTATAATTAAGTGCATTCCAGAAAATTCATGTGACGAAGAACAACATGAATTGAATAGAAGAAGTGAGTTTGTAATTAAGGATTTATAGTTTTTTAAATACCAACTAAAATTTTGAGATAGAAAGCAATAGAGTTTTTAACTTTATTGCTTTTTTTTATTTTTAGTTAAAATGCTGATTATAAGTTTAATATGTTTTTTACAAAAACAAAATTAAAATAAAATTCTCTTTTTTAAAACCAAAACGAATTGATCTGCGTAAATGACTTTATATAACTTAAAAAAATAGATTTTATGAAAACTAGAAAAATTTTATCAATTGCATTTATCGCATTAGTATTTGGAGCTACCTCATTCGCACAAAAAACAGTTATGGTTGGTGGAGCAGCTATGTATCCAACTAAAAATATTGTTGAAAATGCAGTAAACTCAAAAGATCACACTACACTTGTTGCAGCAGTTAAAGCAGCAGGATTAGTTGAAACATTACAAAGTAAAGGACCATTCACCGTTTTTGCCCCAACAAATGCAGCGTTTAATAAATTACCAAAAGGTACTGTGGAGACATTATTGAAGCCAGAGAATCTTAAAATGCTACAAACAATTTTAACCTATCATGTTGTTGCAGGAAAAATGAATTCTTCTGATATAGCTAAAGCTATTAAAATGGGTAATGGAAAAGCTACTCTTAAAACAGTAAGTGGTGGTACATTAACTGCTTGGATGAAAGGAAAAAACTTGTACATAACAGATGAAAATGGAAAAAGTGCTAAAGTAACAATTGCAGATGTAGATCAATCAAATGGTGTAATTCACGTAGTTGATGCTGTTGTTTTGCCAAAAAGTTAATTTTTGATAATAGGTTTGTTTTTTGTTTAGGAAAAAGGTTCTGCATTTTGCAGAACCTTTTTTATATAAAAAAATCCCATTTATCGGAACAAATGGGATTTCAAAAAAAAAAAATTATCTTAAGCTTGCACCAAGTTCAGTTTCAAAAGCGGTTTGTAATTTGCTCATGATTTTATCAATTTGTATATCTGTCAAAGTCTTCGCATTATCTTGTATCGTAAATCTTAGTGCGTATGATTTTTTACCTTCTGGTAGATTTTCTCCTTCATAAACGTCAAACAAGTTTATGTCTTTCAATAAAACTTTTTCAGTTTGTTTTGCTAATGAATAAATAGTTTGATAATTTATACTTTGATCAATTAATAACGCTAAATCACGACGTACTTCAGGGTATTTCGGAATTTCAGTATACTTTATTTTTGTAGAAATTAATTTTAAAATTAACGCCCAGTTAAAATCTGCATAAAAAACTACTTGTTTGATTCCAAAATGTTTTAGTATTGATTTTTTTACCACTCCTAATTCAACAATCGTATCGTTACCATAAGCAATTGCAATTCCTTCAGAAAAAACGTCTGAAGTTGCAGGAACATTTTGAGATTTAGTCAATCCTAATCTAGAGAGAATTAAGCTCACATACCCTTTGAATAAAAAGAAATCAGATGGTTTATTTGTCTGAGTCCAATTTTCTTGATTTCTATTTCCAGTTTGAAATAAACTTAAATGCTTTTTTTCTTCATAACCTGCAAGGTAGTTATGATAGGTTTTTCCGAATTCAAATAATTTTAAATCAGCATTTTTACGATTAATATTATAAGATACTGCTTCAAGACCAGAAAACAATAATGATTGTCTCATTGTAGCTAAATCGGCACTTAAAGGATTTAACATGGTCACATTATGAGAAGCTTTCAGTTCTTCTGAAAGTTCAACATAAGAGGCCGTTGTTAATGAATTAGCCATCATTTCATTAAAACCTTGTGAATTTAATTGAGTAGCTATTATATTTTGAATTTTATAATCTTCATTTCTTGGAGAATTCGCTACAGTTGCATTAACTTTTTCAGAAAAATTGATGTTGTTGTAGCCATAAACTCTTAAAATTTCTTCTATTACATCAATCTCTCTTTGAACATCAACTCGATAGGAAGGAATTGTTAATCCTAATCCTGCATCAGAAACACTATTAACTTTAATATCTAGAGAAACTAATATTTTTTTAATGGTATCGTTTGGTAAAACTTCACCAATAATTTTCGCTACTTTACTAAAGTTTAAAAAAACTGTAAAATCTTCAATTTTCTTTGGATAAACATTAATTACATCTGATGTTATTTCTCCACCAGCAACCTCTTGTATTAATAAAGCGGCTCTTTTTAAGGCATATTCAGTTATAGTTGGATCAATACCTCTTTCAAATCTAAAAGAAGCATCAGTATTCAATTGGTGTCTTTTAGCTGATTTTCTAACACTTACTGGATTAAAGTAAGCACTTTCTAAGAAAATTGAAGTAGTTGTCTCCGAAACTCCAGATTTTTTTCCACCAAAAACACCTGCAATACATAAAGGACCTTTCTCATCACAAATCATTAAATCTTCTTCGTGCAAAGTTCTTTCGATATCATCTAAAGTAATAAACTTAGTTCCTGTAGGAAGAGTTTGTACTATAATTTTTCCATTAATTTTTGAAGCATCAAAAGCATGTAATGGTTGGCCTAATTCGTGTAGAACATAGTTGGTAACATCAACAATATTATTTTTTGGATTCAAACCGATTGCTTTTAATCTATTTTGCAACCAAGCAGGTGAGGGTTTCACCTCGATACCAGAAATAGTTACTCCACAATATCTTGGAGCAAGTTTTGGATCTTTTACATCAATATCAATTTTTAAAGTTCTTTTATCAACTCTAAAATTACTTACAGATGGCGTAATCAATTCTACATTGATTCCTTTTTGCAACATTCCAGCTCTTAAATCACGTGCAGTTCCTAAATGACTCATGGCATCTGCGCGATTGGGTGTTAAACCAATTTCAAAAACTTCATCATTTTCAATTTTAAAAACAGTTGCTGCTGGAGTTCCTGGAATTAATTCATCATCAAGAACCATTATTCCATCATGACTTTCACCTAATCCTAGTTCATCTTCTGCGCAAATCATTCCGTGACTTTCCTGACCACGAATTTTTCCTTTTTTTATGGTAAAAGCAACACCTTCTTTATCATATAAAACCGTCCCGATAGTAGCAACGGGTACTTTTTGTCCAGCTGCAACATTGCTGGCACCGCATACAATTTGTACTGGTGTTCCAGTACCTAAATCTACTGTGGTTATTTTTAAACGGTCTGCATCTGGATGTTGAATACAAGTAAGAACATGTCCTATAACAATCCCTTCTAATCCCCCTTTAACCGATTGGTATTTTTCAACAATCTCTACTTCAAGACCTAAATCTGTTAGTAAAGCTGCTGTTTCTTCAGAATTAGAATCTACTTTAATAAATTGTTTTAACCAGTTGTACGATATTTTCATCTGTCAATTTTAATGAGATTGCAAATATAAGGATTGCAGACTGTAGAAAGAAACAAAATTTTTTGTTTTTTCTAACTCTTTTCAAACAATAGCTATAGATGCTATAATAGAATTGAAACAAAAATCGAGTTTTCAAAAAAGATATTAATGAGATATAAAATTCAATATTTGTTATTTATGGAAAAGTGAGTTTGTTAACAGAAGGGCATGAGATAAAAATTAATTAAACAATTATCCAATAATTGGAAAACATTGCTGATGTAAGAGTTTTAAAAGCAGAAATAATTCCTTTAATTGTTTCTATTTCTTTTCAATTGCAATAATTCAAAAAATCGTAATTCAACAAAGATATCCACTTAGGAGTATGTATTGACGAGATTAGTTCGTCAATAAGCATCACTAGTTGACCTTTTATTGAATTACGATTTTCAGGATATATTTGCTTGGATAGAAATAGTGTACTAAAAATATAGATTTTATAAGGTGACAAAACTATAGTTACAATGCTATAGTTCCTGCTAATTCTTTTAATGCAATTTCAGATAATTTAGCCTGAAATTGAGCATTACTATAGCGCACTTTAGCATTTACATAATTTAATTGTGCTGTTCTAAATTCAAGAGTAGTAATGGTACCAATTCTGAATTTATCTAAAGTAATATTCAAGTTTTGGTTAGCGATAGCTTCATTTTTTTCTTCTAAATCAATCAGTTCTAAGTTGGTTAAATACGTTTGATACGATGTTGCTAATTGCGAATACAATTGCTGATTTTGTTGATCGAATTCTAATTTTGAGTTTTCAATTTGAATTTTAGCAATTTGTTCATTTCTGTTTTGTGCAAATCCGTCAAATAAATTTAGTGAAGCACTAAAACCATAATTTAAACCTCTGGCTGACGATTGAGTTGTAAAACCAAGACCAGACTGACTATCAGAAAAATTATATCCCGTATTTAGTTTTACAGTAGGGTAGCGGGTACCTTTAATTTGTTTTAATTGTAGCTCAGCAACCCTTTTATTGATAATTTGAGATTCTAATTGCGGATTTTGTTTTTCTGCCAACTCAGTAAGTTCAGGAAGCAGTAATTGCGAATCTACTGTTATTGAATCTACCACAATAAAATCTGTTTTAGCATCTCTTGCTAAAATTTGATTAAGTACAATCTTGGTATTAGCATATAATTCTTTTTGTCTTAAAAGAGCAACTTTGTCAGTGTTTAAATCTACTTGAGCGTTCAATACTTCTAATTTAGATGCTTTTCCAATTGAAAATCGGTTTTGAGCCAAATTCAATCGTTGGTTTGATATCACAATCGTGGTGTCTAAAGCGGCTAATTGCTGTTGCTGTTGTACTAAATCAAAATAGGTATTATTAACATCACTAATTTTTGTTATTATAGTAAGCTTTAGTTGGGCTTCTCCTAATTTTTGCAATTCTTTTAATTGATCCAACTTTGCGAACATTTTAAACCCGTCAAAAATGGTCCAGTCTAAACCAACTCCATAATTTAAATTGCTACTTTTAGCATTGTTCAGTTTCGTAACTGTTCCGTCAGAACGTGTTTGCGAAAGGTTTTGAATACCATTATTATCTACTATAGTAGCGGTTGCTTTAGGTAACATTCCTGCATTACCAGAAGTAGCATTTGCTTTATTGACTAAAGAATTATTGGATGCAATCTTGATTTCATAATTATTTTCTAATGCAATTTTAACTGCATTTTCAATAGTTAATACCTCTTGAGCATTGGTTTTGATTACACAAAAAAGTAACAAAATCAAACTTCGAAACAGTATTTTAGTATTTATCATAATTGTATTTTTAGAAAACGAATAAATTTTTCTGACTACTATCAAGTTAATTTACTCGCATTGGCTGTTTTATTACTAATGTTTAACTTCTTTTTCATATTCTTCAATACGATCAAATTCAGGATAATGTTTTCTAGCTTTAGACCACATTAAATACATGGCTGGAATAACAAATAATGTTAAAACCAAAGAGAAAATAGTACCTCCAACAATCACCACACCCATTCCCATTCTACTAGTAGAAGCTGCTCCAAATGACATAGCGATAGGTAATGCACCTAATGAAATGGCTAAACTGGTCATCAAAATAGGACGTAATCTGGCTTCTGAAGCTTCTAAAATGGCTTCTAGTTTTGGTTTACCTTGTTCCCGCAATTGATTGGCAAATTCTACAATTAGAATTCCATTTTTGGTTACCAAACCAATAAGCATTACCGTTCCAATTTGGCTAAAAATATTCCATGTTTGATTGAATAACCATAAGGAGAATAAAGCTCCAGCAACCGCCATTGGAACTGTAAGTATAATTATAAAAGGATCAATAAAACTTTCAAATTGAGCAGAAAGAATTAAGAAAATTAATAATAAAGCCAATCCAAATGCAAAAGCGGTATTCGAGCTACTTTCGACAAAATCTCTAGATTCACCGCCTAAATCAGTGGTAAATGTATCGTCAAGCACTTTAGCTTTAATTTCGTTCATCGCATCAATTCCGTCACTGATACTTTTTCCAGGAGCTAAACCAGCAGATACTGTAGCAGACAAATATCTATTATTGTGATACAACTGCGGTGGATTACTTTGTTCTTCTACGTTTACAACATTATCCATTTGTATCAGTTCTCCTTTATTATTTTTAACAAACATCGACGTTAAGTCCAAAGGTTTAGAACGATCTTTTTGATCAAATTGTCCAATTACTTGATATTGTTTTCCGTTTCTCATAAAGTAACCAAAACGCTGTCCACTTAAAGAAAGCTGTAATGTTTGAGCAATATCAATTACTGAAATTCCTAAACTCTCAGCTTTTTCACGGTCTATTGTTACATTAATCTCAGGTTTGTTAAATTTAAGATTCACATCAGTAATAGAAAAGGTTTCGTTTTTTGCCGCTTCATCCATAAAAACAGGAATTTTTTCTCGCAGTTTTTCAAAATTGGGTGCCTGAATAATGTATTGAATCGGCAAACCACCTCGTCTATTTACAGCAATAGTAGGCTGCTCGATAATAGATGTTTTAGCTTCTGGATAACGCTTGGTCCATTTTGTCAATTTCTCCGCAATTTCTTTCTGTGATTCTGTTCTTTCTCCAGGTTCTACTAATGAAACTCGAATAAAACCACTATTGACAGAAGAAGAACCAAAACCAGGTGATGTGATAACCAAACTCACTTTTTTACCAGGAATTGAATCATCAACTAGTTTTGAAATCTCTTGCATGAAACGATCTGTATACTCATAAGAGGAACCTTCGGGAGTAGTCATTCGCATCACAAAACTACTTCGATCATCATAAGGTGCAGTCTCTTTTTGCAATAAATTAAAGAATAAATAGATCAACCCAAAACAAGCGAATAAAATAGGAAAACTAAGCCATTTTCTTTTCATGAAATTGGTTAGTGCATCCGCATATCCTTTATTTAATTTTTGAAAATAAGGTTCTGTTTTTAAATAAAAGTTAGATTTTTTTTGTTCACCACCTTTCATCAAATAGGCGTTAAGCATTGGAGTTAATGTCAAGGATACAAAAGCAGAAATTAGAACTGCCGCACCAATAACGACTCCAAATTCCCGAAACAGTCGACCGACAAATCCTTCTAAAAATATTACTGGCAAAAATACCGCCGCTAGAGTTATAGAGATAGAAATTACAGCAAAAAAGATTTCATTAGATCCTTTGATTGCTGCTTCAATAGGTGTCATTCCTTCCTCTACTTTCTTAAAAATATTCTCGGTAACAACAATTCCATCATCCACAACAAGCCCTGTTGCCAATACAATTGCGAGTAAAGTCAATACATTTATAGAAAATCCGAAAAGCCACATAATAAAGAAAGTAGCAATCAAGGATACCGGAATATCAATTAAAGGTCTAAACGCAATTGCCCAATCCCTAAAAAATAAAAAGATAATTAAGATTACTAAAACAATAGAAATTCCTAGCGTTTCCGCTACTTCAATAACGGATTTCTTAACGAAAATGGTATTGTCGATTGCTATGTTTAACTTAATGTCTTTTGGTAAATCTTTTTTTAAGGCTTCAAAAACTTTATAAAATTCTTTTGAAATATCTAAGTAATTGGCACCGGGCAATGGAACAATTGCTACACCAACAAGCGGTGTTCCAGATTGTGTCATTTTGGTTTCTAAATTTTCCGGTCCTATGCTCGCACTTCCAATATCACTTAATCGAACTATTTTTTCTCCATCAGAACGTATAATAATATTATTAAATTCTTCGGCAGTAGAAAGATTTCCTACTGTTTTTACTGTTAGTTCAGTATTAGCACCTGTAAGTTTACCTGATGGTAATTCTACATTTTGTTTGTTTAATGCATTCCTAACTTCAGCAACTGTACAACCATACGATGCTAATTTTATAGGATCAATCCACAAACGCATTGCGTATCTTTTTTGTCCCCAAATCTGAACACCACTTACGCCAGGAATAGTTTCTAATCGTTGCGAAATTACGTTTTCAGCATAATCGCTTAGTTCTAATGCACTTCTGGTATCACTTTGAACAGTCATCGAAATAATAGCATCACCATTAGCATCTGCTTTCGATACAACTGGAGGAGAATCTATATCTTGTGGAAGGTTTCTTACGGCTTGCGAAACTTTGTCACGAACATCATTTGCAGCATCTTCTAAATTTTTATCTAAGTTAAATTCTATTGTAATGTTACTGCTTCCTTGAGCACTAGAAGAGGTTACATTACGAATACCATCAATAGAGTTTATTGCTTTTTCTAAAGGTTCTGTAATTTGTGATTCAATAATATCAGCATTTGCTCCAGCATAGTTAGTTCTGATAGAGACTTGTGCCGGATCAATTGATGGAAATTCTCGAACTCCCAGGAATGTGTACCCTATTAATCCGAATAACACAATGGCCAAGTTCATCACTATGGTCATTACGGGTCTTCTTATACTTGTAGTTGATAAACTCATTTTGTTATAATATAAATTAGGAGTTATGAATTAGTAAAGCCGAATTATAAGTTTGATAAAGTACCAAATAACTATAATTCACAACGAATTATTTTACTTTTACAATAACGGGATCGTCATTCTTTAGAGCCATTACACCATTAGTTATAACGGTATCGCCTTCTTTTAATCCAGAAAGTACCAAAACAGAAGTTTCTGTTCTTGTAGCAGTTTCTATCATCAATTCCTTTGCTAAACCATTACTAGAAATAAAAATTTTCTTTCCGTTTTGTACTGGTACAATAGCTTCTGTAGGAACTACAATAGCATTTTTTATGATATCAAGCGGTAGTTCTACGTCAGCAAAAGTTCCTGGTAACAATTTCCCGTCTTTATTTTCAGCGATGGCACGAACCTGTAATGTTCTTGTAGCAACTGCTATTTCTGGCTCGATTGCATATACTTTAGCCGTATAACGATCTTCAGAACCAGCCACTTTGAAGGTTAATGTAGTATTAGATTTGACTTGATTAGCATATTTTTCAGGAATTGAAAAAGTAATTTTTAATTTTCCTGTATTCACTAATTTTGTTACTAAGATTGCTGGAGTTATATAAGTTCCTGGAGAAATAGAGCGCAAACCAATTTTCCCAGAAAAGGGAGCTCTCACTGAAGTTTTTGCTATTTGTGCCTGAATTAGTTGACTTTGTGCTTGTGCTGATTTTAAATCTGCGCGAGCTAAATCATATTCTTCTTGACTAATAGCTTCTTTTTGTAACAATAATTTGGCTCTTCTTTCATTTTCAGAAGCCAATCCTTCTTTAGTTGAAGTTTGTCTCAATTGCGCTCTTAATTCAATATCATTTACCTTAAAAAGTACTTGTCCTTTGGTAACATTACTTCCTTCTTGAAAATAAATTCCTTCTACAATACCCGAAACTTCGCTACGAATTTCTACTTGTTCATTGGCTTCAATAGAACCAGAAAGAGATAAATTATTGTCAAAAGTTTGATATTTAACAACAATTCCGCTTACAGTTAGTGATTTTCCTTTTGCTTTTGGATCTTTAAAATCTCCTTTTTTTGCACTGTTAGAATTAATTCTATATCCTATAAATCCAATTAATCCAATGGCTAAAAGGGCGTAAACGAGGTGTTTTATTTTCATTTTTTAAAGTATAAATCAGTTTTTGGTATCAAAAATATTAGTCGGAAACAAATTTAGGTTTTAGAATTCAAAATAATCAATATGTTAAATATTATTTAACGTTTGTACATACAAATATTAATACTATCATAAAAATAATTGTTTTAGAATAGACTAAAGCTAATTATACAAGACTCTACAATAGATTAAAGGTTTAATCAAAGATTTAAAAAAAAAAGAAAATTTTATTTTAACTGATATAATTCCAAATATTTTTCTTTTTGGTCATTTCGATGTAAACGACTCGTAATGAGTGATGTTCTGGTTTTTCCATCGCTGGATCTTCTTTTAGTAATTTCATGGCGTAATTTCTGGCTAGAGCCAAAGTATCTCGATCCCGAACTAAATCAGCAATCTGTAAGTTAAGCACACCGCTTTGTTGGGTTCCCATTAAATTACCAGGACCACGAAGTTTTAAATCTACTTCTGCAATTTCAAAACCATCATTAGTACGTACCATAGTTTCCATTCGGGTTTTACTATCAGCACTCATTTTATGGCTTGTCATTAGTATGCAATAACTTTGTTCTGCACCTCGTCCTACGCGACCTCGAAGCTGGTGGAGTTGTGATAATCCAAAACGCTCGGCACTTTCAATAATCATTACACTCGCATTGGGAACATTTACACCCACTTCAATAACAGTTGTCGCAACCATTATATTTGTTTTCCCTTCAGAAAAGCGTTTCATTTCAGCATCTTTGTCCGCTGGTTTCATTTTTCCGTGTAAAATAGAAATGGAATAGTGTGGTAACGGAAAATCTCTTGAAATACTTTCGTAACCATCCATTAAATCCTTATAATCCATTTTTTCCGATTCTTGAATCAAAGGATAAACAATATAGATTTGGCGTCCTAAAGCAATTTCATCTCTAAGAAACTTCCAAACTTTTAAACGATTGCTGTCAAAACGATGAACTGTCTGGATTGGTTTTCTTCCTGGAGGCAATTCGTCTATCACAGAAATGTCTAAATCACCATATAAACTCATTGCTAAAGTTCTGGGAATAGGAGTGGCGGTCATGACCAAAACGTGTGGTGGAATCGTATTTTTCTTCCACAATTTAGAACGCTGTTCTACTCCAAAACGGTGTTGCTCGTCAATTACGGCAAGACCTAAGTTTTTAAACTTTACTTTATCTTCTATTAAAGCGTGAGTGCCAATAAGAATATCTAAAGTTCCGTTTTCTAATTCTTCATGAATTATTCGGCGTTGTGCAATTCTAGTCGAACCCGTAAGAATTCGAATATTGATATTTACAGTTGCTGCCAATTCAGATAAACCCATAAAATGCTGATTGGCCAAGATTTCTGTGGGAGCCATTAAGCACGCTTGAAAACCATTATCTAGCGCCAAAAGCATACTCATAAATGCCACAATAGTTTTACCAGATCCTACATCTCCTTGTAACAATCGGTTCATTTGAGCATTGCTGCCCATGTCATTTCTTATTTCCTTGACAACCCTTTTTTGCGCATTGGTGAGTTCAAAAGGCAAATGATTCTGATAAAAATCATTAAAATAGTCACCTACTTTGGTAAAAGGATGTCCTTTTATTTTGTGTTTTTGAATGAGGTTTTTTGTAATTAATTGCAATTGTATAAAAAACAATTCTTCAAAAACTAACCGGAATTTTGCTTTCGCTAAAGCTTCGGTACTTTTGGGGAAGTGAATATTGAATAAAGCTTCTTTTTTAGAAATCAGTTTTAATTCAGCAATCAAGTATTCAGGCAATGTTTCGGTAAATAAATTTTGTGTTTCTACAAACAATTGTTGCATCATTTTATTGATGACTTTATTTGAAACACCTCGATTCGTTAAGGTTTCTGTAGATGGATACACGGGTTGCATAGCAGAACGAAGACTTTGTTTATGCTCTGTCATTAATTCAATTTCTGGATGTGCCATATTAAAGGTATTCCCAAAGGAAGTACATTTTCCAAAAATCACGCAAACTTCATTCACTTTTAAGCTTTCGCGAATCCATTTATGCCCTTGAAACCAAACCAATTCCATTTGTCCCGTATCATCAACAAATGTTGCAACAAGTCGTTTTTGGTTTTTACCAAATTCAACCGTTTTAATGTTTATTATTTTTCCAATAATCTGTACTTCGGCACCATTATTTTGAAGTTCATTTATTTTATAATAGCGCGTTCGATCAATATATCTATTGGGAAAAAAATTAACCAAATCCAAATACTTATGAATTCCCAACTCTTTACGCAGCAATTCGGCCCGATTAGGTCCAACACCTTTTAAGAATTCAATGGGAGTAAGTAGTAGATTTTGTTGCATTGTGCGAAGATAGTTTTTTGTTCGGAAACTTAAAAATGCACCAATCAATATGTATTGATCAATTTTTTTCGCAAACAGATTGAAATTCAATTAAATTTTAAATCTAAAAAGCACTATTTTTTACAAGAAGCTGTTCTCGCTATTCGTTACAAGCTTTTCGGTCTCAAACCTTTTTTCTATGTTGCGGTAGGAGCTTCCTGCGGTCGCTCTACTACAACTAGAAAAAATGGTTATCACCTCGTAAAGGCTTTCCACTGCTATCAAGGCTAAAAAAAAATAGAGTAGTGCAGAAAAATTAAATGTTTAAGTCTCTTGATGAAATATAATAACAGTTAAATTAATATTAATTTTACACAATTAAATTGCACACAACTTAATTATATTTACCTTTGTCACTTCAAATTGAATCCATGACAAATCAACTTAATATTAGCGAGCAAGTTTGTTTTCCAGTTTATTTGTTTGCAAAGGAAATAATCAATCAGTATCGACCTTTTTTAGAGGAACTAGAATTAACCTATCCGCAATACCTAGTAATGCTTGTTTTGTGGGAGCAGGAAACTCAAACAGTGAATCAGCTTGGCGAAAAGCTAAAACTAGACAGTGGTACACTTACTCCATTATTAAAACGAATGGAACACAAGGCATTTATAACCCGAATTAGAAGCACAGTTGATCAGAGAATTGTCAATATCACATTGACCAAAAAAGGTAAATTGCTTAAAGAAAAAGCAACTTGTATTCCCGAAAAGTTAATGCAAGCTATGAATGTAACAGTAGAGGAATTAGCAGTTTTAAAAAATATAATTACTAAAATATTAGATAGATAAGCATGAAAACAATGTACACCACAAAAGCTACCGCAACAGGAGGTAGAAACGGCCAAGTAAGGAGCGAAAATGGAGTTTTAGCTATTGATGTGAGACATCCAAAAGCTCTAGGCGGAGCTAATGAAGATTATGCAAATCCAGAAATGCTATTTGCAGCAGGCTATTCTGCTTGTTTTGATAGTGCTTTGAATTTGGTTATAAAAAAAGAAAATATCCAAACGGGAGAAACTACGGTAACAGCAAAAGTGAGTATCGGACAAAATGATGCTGGAGGATTCGGATTAGCAGCTGAACTACATGCTAATATTCCTGGAGTAACTATTGAGGTTGCACAATCTTTGATCGAAAAAGCACATCAAGTTTGTCCCTATTCTAATGCTACGAGAGGAAACATGCCAGTAGAATTGACGGTTTCAAACAATTAATATAATTATATAAAAAGATACATAAAAAATGGCTTTATTAGAAGATTTAAATTGGAGACATGCTGTAAAAGCATACGATGCAACTAAAAAAGTAAGTAAAGAAAATATTGATAAAATTGTAGAAGCGGCCCGTTTGGCTCCCACTTCTTCAGGTTTACAACCTTTTAAAGTACTTGTAGTTGAAAATCAAGAATTAAAAGAAAAATTAGTAAAAGGCGCTTTAAATCCAGAATGTATGAGAGATTGTTCTCATGTAGTGATTTTCGCTGCTTGGGACCGATATACCGAAGATCGCATTGATAATGTTTATGATTACACAACAGATGAGCGTGGTCTTGAAAGAGGTCGTTTTGGTAGTTATACTGATATGTTGAAAAAAATCTATCTAAATCAACCTGCTGAAGAAAACTTTGCTCACATTGCAAGACAAACTTATATTGCTTTGGGACTTGCTTTGGCTCAAGCTGCAGAATTAAAAGTCGACAGTACACCTGTAGAGGGATTTGATAACAATGTGATTGATGAAATATTAGAATTAGAAAAATTAGGATTAAAAAGTGTTTCTTTAATGTATGTAGGTTATGCCAATACACCATTGGATTGGATTGCTCCTATGAAAAAAGTAAGAACACCAAAAGAAGATTTTTTAATAGAGTTCAAATAATCTTTAAATATTAATATAACATTTTAATTTTGTTATATCCTACTTCAAAAAGCCTAGATCAAACACAGTTTTGGTTTAGGCTTTTTTTATTTTCTGTCCTAATAGTTATGAAGTATTGCAATTAGCCTAATTGATTTTCATAAAAATTATGATACATAAAAGAACTTCGGAATTGTTATGACATATAATTAAGAAAATTTTCGTTAAAATTTTTTTAGTTAGAATATTTAAAATAATTTTACTCAATTATTATCTAAAGTAATGAATTATAGAAATACCGATAAAATTTCAATGATTCCAAAATATTAAATTTATAACATTACTCTTTTATGAAAGTTTCGAAAAAAATCTATTTAATTCTAGCTATTCTATTTCTAATCTCTTTTATTTTTTCCTTATTTAATACAGAAACAACTCATAAAATACTATTTTGGGAAACGAATATTTGGGCCTATCGTATTTTTAGATTGGTAATTGCCGTAGTATTTATGAAATCTTATTTGGATAGTAGAAAAGAGGATCAACCAAATGAATAAGAATGCTTTACTACAATTAAAATAATTCAGAAATAGAAGATGAAAATTAAAAAACAGACCATTTACTTTATTTATGCAGCACTATTGTTTATAAACAGTAATTCCTTTGCTCAAAAAACTAACGATTATATTTCATCCATTGACAGCTTAATTAAAACGACTAACATTCGAAAGTTTAATGGAGTAATTGTGATTGCAGAGAATGGCGTTGCAAAATATACAAAAGCCTATGGTTTTGCTAATTTCGAAAAAAAAACACCTTTGCAAGCTCAAGATTATTTTAAAATTATGTCTAATTCGAAACAAATTACAGCTGCATTGTTGTTGCGAGAAGTAGATAAAGGAAAAATTGATTTACGATCACCCATAAAAAAATACTTACCTTTTTTAACGGAATCTTGGGCAGATTCGGTTACGGTTCATCAATTATTAAATCATACCCATGGTATTTTGGCTTTAGATAAACCATTATTATTTAAACCAGGAACTAATTTTAAATATGGGAATATTTCTAATGTGCTTTTAGGTAAAATCATCGAATTTTCTAGCAAAAAGACATACAATCAAATGGCGGATTCCCTTTTTGCGTCATTAAAAATGAAACATACTTTTGCTTATGCAAAAGATAATAAAAGAGCAATTGTTAGCGGTTATACCAATAAGGAAGGTGTTTTTAAAGCTGTAAAAACTTTACAAATTACAACTGATTCAACACCAGCAGATGGTATAATTACTACTGCAAGCGATTTAGTGATTTGGAATTCTAATTTGCATAAAGGAAAAATTCTAAAGCCAGAAACCTATAATTTAATGGTATCTGAAACAGTTTTAGCTCAGCACGATTCCTTTGGAAAAGCAAAATGTGGCTATGGTTATGGGATCCGTGTGAACAATAATGGCAAAACAAAATATATAGGTCACACAGGTTTAGGAGATGGTTTTGCTTCTTTAAATGTTTATTTTCCTAAAAGTAAAATTAGCGTGATTGTATTAGAGAATCAAATGAATGATAAAATTGAATTGGCATATTATTTCGGAAATGAAATAAAAAACATTATTTTAAAACAAGAGAATTCTAAAGACTATGAAAATAAAAATTAGTAAACTTATTATTTTTATGCTTTTAAGTACAATTGCAATTGGACAAACCATCAAAAATGAACTTAAAATAACACAAGTTACTCCTAATTTTTATGTTTATAGTAGTTATAAAATGTTTGGAACAAAGAAACAAGATGCAAATGCAATGTACGTAGTAACTTCCAAAGGTGTCGTTATTTTTGATTCTCCTTGGGATGATTTTTCATATCAATCGTTGTTGGACAGTATTGAATTGCGACATCATAAAAAAGTAATTCTGGCAATTGCAACACATTCTCATGAAGACAGAACTTCTGGATTTGATTTTTATAAACAAAACGGAATTAAAACCTACACAACCAAATTAACTGATAAGATTTCAATAAAGAAAAAGCAACCGAGAGCTCAATTTTTAATGAGTAAAGACACCATTTTTAATGTTGGTGATACAAGTTTCGAAACCTATTTTGCTGGTGCAGGACATACAAAGGACAACATTGTGATTTGGTTTAATAAAGAGAAAATTTTGTACGGTGGGTGCTTAGTCAAAAGTATTGACGCTCCCGATTTAGAATATGTAGGCGAAGCTAATATTAAAGAATGGCCCAAAACGATTCGCAAGGTACAGTCGAAATTTCAAAATCCGAACTACATTATCACCGGGCACCATGATTGGAAAAGTTTAAGAGTTTTAGATCATACCTTAGATTTGTTAAAACTGAATAACAACAAAAGGAAATAGCTTTCATAATTCCTATTTTAAAACAAGAGAATTCTAAATAAATATTAAAATAGCACTTAGAATTGCTTAGTAATTTGCCAAGAAACACAATATCTTTGCAGCAATAAAATTTATAAAATGAAAACTCATCTGGCTTTACTTCGTGGTATCAATGTTTCTGGTCACAGTATGATAAAAATGGAAGCATTAAAAACAACTTTAGAAGCTATAGGTTTTCAGAATGTAGCTACCTATATTCAGTCTGGAAATGTTTTTGTAGATACCGAAGAGGAAAATTCTGCCGCAGTTGGATTTAAAATAAAGCAAGAAATTTTCAAAATTTTCGGTCATGAAGTGCCAGTTGTTGTTATTGGTAAAGAAGATTTGGAGGCTTGTTTTAAAAATAATCTTTTCTTGAAAGAGAAAGATTTAGATCCTAAAAAGTTATATGTGGCTTTTATTTCGACTACTTTGTCTAGTACTAGTATGAATGATTTGAGAATTAGTCAGTTTAAACCCGATGAAGCCAGTATTGATGGCAATAAAATTTTCATTAAATATGCTGTTGGAGCAGGTAAGACACGTTTTGATCAGAAATACATCGAGAAAAAGTTAAATGTAATCGCTACTATTCGAAATTGGAATACGGTTACGCAGTTGCTTAAAATGTATGAGGAGAGATAAAACTTCTTTTTCTTTTATGATAATTGTCACAATGGAAGTGCATCATTTACGTTGCTCTAGAATGTTGGTAAGCTACACACGTGAAAAAGTAGCAATGAAAAGTTTTAAAATTATTGACACCGCATAATTTAAACTTATTTTGGAAGTAAATCACAATACCAAAATCCATAATCAAAAGCATCAGAAGTATTGGTGTCGCAAGCTGTATTTGAAGAATCTTCTTGTTTTGGTTTTTCATATTTGCGATATACAATTTCTCCAATCTCAAAATTAATTGGTTTAGAAAAAATAGGTCCATCAAAAGTAAAGGTATGAAACTCTCCATTTTCGCCACAGACATCTACATTTTCTGGTAAATCATTAAGGAAATTCTGATCAATCACGCGACCCACAAAACTTTTGTCTAAATAACGTTCGTTCACACAAACAACAATAGTTTTAAAATTTAATGCAATAAATTCTTGAATTAAAATAGTTGTAGGAATTTGCCAAAGCGGAAAAACAGCCTCAAAACCTATTTTGGCTAACTGATCTTCTCTGTATTTGCGTAAATCTTCTAATAAAATATCTCCAAAAATGGAATTTGTGACCCCTTGGTTTTTTAACTTGGTTAATGTTTCATTCATTACATTTTCATACACTTCCATTGTCGGCATTTCTGGAATTTGCATAATTTCTAGCGGTAATTCTAGACTTTCTGCTTGTTTTTTTAGCAGTTCAACACGCACACCATGCATAGAAATGCGCTGAAACTCTTTGTTGACACTTGTGAGTAAACAAGTGATTTCAAATTCAGAATTTTGTAGTACTTTGTACAATGCTAAAGCAGAATCTTTTCCGCTACTCCAATTAAATACAGCTTTTGTTTTCAATATAAATGTATTGTGGTTTTTTGATTGGTAAACTTACGTTATTCCATTTATTATTTAATTAAATCATTGTAACTTTGATTTTTTAGTATAAAATTACCTTTATGAAATACTTTTTTCTTCTCTTCACTTCTTTTATTTTTTCGCAACAAACTCAATTTGTTGATTTTAAATCGGTTTTAGGAAAAATTCACATAAATCCAACAGAGAGAATTGTTTTAGGGGAAGTGCAATATGATTTTGTAGTATTAAAAACAATTGATACCATTAAAATTGATGCACAAAACATGACTTTTTCTAATTTAAAACTCAATGGAAAAGAAGTTAATTTTAGAAATACTCAAAAGGAATTACAAATTATTTTCCCATTTAAAAAAGGAAAAAATAGCTTAAATTTTACGTATTCGGCAATGCCAAAGCAAACGCTCTATTTTATTGGATCGACAGATAAAGACAATCTGCAAATTTGGACACAAGGTCAAGGAAAGTATACCAGTCATTGGTTTCCTAGTTTTGATGATGTGAATGAAAAAGTGATTTTTAATTTGAATATTGTATTTAGAAATGATTATCAAGTGATTTCTAATGGAGAATTAGAAACTAGGGCAAAATCAATGGGAAATACTATTTGGAAATATCGAATGCAAAAACCAATGAGTTCTTATTTGTTGATGCTGGCCATCGGAAAATATGAAAAACAGATACAGTTTTCTAATTCTGGAATACCTCTAGAAATGTACTACGAACCTGCAGATAAATCTAAATTTGAACCTACTTATCGTCATTCTAAAACGATGTTTGATTTCCTTGAAAAAGAAATAGGAGTGAAGTATCCTTGGAGAATTTACAAGCAGACTCCGGTTCGAGATTTTTTATATGCAGGAATGGAAAATACATCAGCTACTTTGTTTTCGACGCGTTATGTAGTCGATTCGATAGGTTTTGAAGACCGAAGTTACACCAATGTAAATGCACATGAATTGGCGCATCAATGGTTTGGTGATTTGGTTACGGCAGAAAGTAGTAAGCAACATTGGCTACAAGAAGGTTTTGCAACTTATTATGCTTTATTAGCAGAGAAAGAAGTTTATGGCGATGATTATTTTTATTGCAAATTATACGAATCTGCTCAACAACTTAAATTTGCTTCTCGTACCGATACCATTCCAATTTTGAATGCCAAAGCAAGTTCCTTAACTTTCTATGAAAAGGGCGCTTGGGCATTATTTATTTTGAAAGAATCCATCGGTAAAAAAAACTTCAAAAAAGCGGTTAAAGCCTATTTGAAAAAGCATTCTTTTAAATCTGTAAATACGGAAGATTTTTTTGCTGAAATAAAAAAAGTATCGTCTTTTGATTTAAATAATTTTAGTAAAGTTTGGCTTGAATCAAGTGATTTTAATACGCTTGAAGCTAATGCTTTATTAGAAAAAAATAAGGCAACGAAATTATTTTTACAAGTCGATCAGTTAAGAAGTAAATCTCTAGCAGAAAAAAATGATTTCTTTGTTCAAGTTATGCAATCGGACGTTTATTTTGCAGTAAAAGAAGCTATTTTAAACCAAATTAAAAATGAAAATTTTGATGCTAAAAAGCAATTGCTTCAGTTGGCTTTACAGTCTAATATTCTACAAATTCGTCAAGCAGTAGCGGTTAATTTAAATAAAATTCCAGAAGATTTTAGACAAGAATATGAAAGTTTACTAACTGATAAATCCTATCAAACTCAGGAAATAGCATTATTTAGATTATGGAATAATTTTCCGGAACAGCGTTTTAAATATTTAGATCTATCAAAAAATTGGATCGGATTTAATGATTACAATTTAAGAAATTTGTGGTTGTCTTTGGCCTTAACAACTCCAAATTATGTTTTGAATAAAGAAGAATTAATTAAGGAATTAATAGAATATTCATCTCTGAATTTTGAGGCTACTACTCGACAAAATGCATTACAAAATCTGATCGCTTTCAATTTAGTAAATGATACCGTTTTGCAAAATTTAGTAAATGCAACCACACATCACATGTGGCAATTTTCTAAATTTGGACGTGATACTATTAGAAAATTATTAAAAAATAAAGAAATGAGGCTCTCTTTTGAAAGGATTTTACCCAATTTAAACGAAAGTGAAAAATTTCAGTTGAAAAGATTGTTAATTGAGTAGTAACAAATTAGGATTGGTTATAAAATTTAATTTATGAGAGCATTAGTGATTTCAGGAGGCGGAAGTAAAGGTGCATTTGCAGGTGGAGTGGCGCAATATCTATTAGAAATAGAAAAAAATAAATATGATATTTTTATAGGAACGTCTACTGGAAGTTTACTAATTCCGCACTTAGCATTGGGAAATATTGATAAAATTCATCGGATTTATACCAATGTTGATATGAAGAAAATCTTTAATGTAAATCCATTTGTAATAAAAAGGAAAAAAGGCAAAGACATTGTTACCATCAATCATTTTAATGTCATTTGGCAATATCTTAAGGGTAAGCGAACCTTTGGCGAAAGCAAAAGGTTGTTGGGTTATATAAAGAAAAATTTCAGTGTTTCAGATTTTAACGAATTAAAGCTTTTGAAAACAGATGTTGTAATAACTGTTACTAATCTTTCTAAAAATGCTGCGGAATACAAATCAATTCAGGAATGTACTTATGAGGAGTTTTGTGAATGGGTTTGGATTTCTAGCAATTACATTCCTTTTATGAGTTTGGTTACTAAAAATAATGATGAATATGGAGATGGTGGTTTTTCAAGTTTAGTACCTATTCGAGAAGCTATTAATCGAGGTGCTACAGAAATTGATGTAGTAATTCTAGAAACCGAAATTAATTTAGAAAAAGCAATTGTTGGTAAAAATCCGTTTTCATTGATGATCGACTTATTTAGAATTGCTTTAGACCAAGTAGAAAAACATGATATAGCAATAGGAAAACTGATGGCAAACAATAATAATGTAAAACTTAATTTATATTATACTCCAATTAAACTAACCAACAATGCGCTTATTTTTAATAAAAAAGTTATGAAAGAGTGGTGGAATCAAGGGTATGAATACGCACAAAACAAGTCGCAATTAATGAGCGATAATAGATAATAATATTTACATCAATTAGGATTTAATATTTTATGTAAAGAGATAATTTTAATTAAATTAATCTATTATGTTTTCAATAAAAAAATATATTTCTTATGTTTTTATACTTTTAGTAAGCAGTTGTTCTACCAAGAAAAACGCTTTGCAAATTGCATTAGCATCTAAAAATCCAAAAATAAAAACTGTTATGAATAATCCAGAACCACATGAAATTCAGATTATTTATACCGAAATTTTGAGGGATAAAGAAGGTAAAGTTTCTTTTAAGGATTTTAGCTATAATTTAAATTCCAAAAATTATTTTTATCCGGCTAGTACTGTCAAATTTCCTATTGCCGTATTAGCTTTAGAAAAACTGAATACAATTCCAAATACTGGTCTTAATACAACTTATACTATTGAAGGAAGTGCTGAAAAATTACAATTTTCTGAAGAGATATCGAAAGTTTTTGCCGTGAGTGATAATGTGGCAAGTACCAATCTGCTTGATTTTCTAGGTTTTGATTATGTAAATTTAAAAATGAAAGAAAAAGGATTATACCCATTTAGTCTTAGCCATCGACTTTCTGGTACAGATCCTAGTAATCCTGAGTTTCCTGCAATAACACTATATAAATCGGATAATACAGTAGTCAACATTCCTTCAAAACGGAATCAAATTCCTGAAGCGCTATCTCTAAATGGCATTCAGAAAGGAAACGCATATCGAGATTCTAAAAATAAACCAATAAACGAACCTTTTGATTTTTCTAAAAAAAACTATTATCCATTAGAAACTTTACATAATACGTTAAAAAGAATTGTTTTTCCAGAAGTATTTAAAAAAGAGGAACGCTTTTTAATAACTGAAAAAGACAGGCAATTTATTCTTTATTCCATGCAAAATTTGCCAAAAAATGCAGGATTTGATCCTAATGAATTTTTTGATGGATATTGCAAATTTTTTATGTTTGGTGATACAAAAGAAGATATTCCTTCCTCAATAAAAATTTATAATAAAGTAGGCAATGCCTATGGAACTATGATTGATTGTGCTTATATTACAGATCCAGAAAACAAGGTCGAATTTATGTTATCTGCCACAATTTTAGCCAATAAAAATGGTGTTTTTAATGATAATATTTATGAATATGATAGTATTAGTTTGCCTTTTTTAGCTGAGTTAGGCCGCCAATTGTATGCTATAAATAAACATTAATTTTTATAATTAAATGATTTGCTAATATTTACCAAAGCTGACTTACTTCATTTTTTAAGAATGATAGTGCTGTAGTACTTGGAGCATGTTTTTCCATTAGATCACCAATAACCATTTCTCTTAAAGTATCTGCATTTGTTACTTTTTCATTTTTTGTAGTCAACCGAATCATTTGTATTGTGGCATTTTTTGCTGTAATTACAATAGACCAACATTCTTCAGATACATAAATCTGTTGGGATAAATTATGCTCAAATTCTTGTTCAATTTGTGCTATAACAAAATTTTGATAATCTGTTTTATCTTCAGAAATTGGATTGATTCTTACCATTAATTGAGAAGGGTTTATGCGTTCCATAAGTAAAGTTAACCTTTCATAAGCTTGTAATCTTAGCGGTAAAATTGATGGTTGATTGTCTTTTTGTAGCAGCCATCGTTTGGTGTTTTGTTGTTCTTTAAAATATGAATTTAATAAAAAATAGGCTACAGCACCTGTTATTATTGATGGTAAAGAATAGGCGATTATTTCAATGATTTTTGTAGAATCCATGCTTTTATAATTTTAAAGAGCAAAAATATACTTTTTAGATTATAAATCAAGTTGATTTAATTAGCAATAAATGAATTCGAATAGTAATTTTACGTTTTGTATTAAAAAATAATAATATTTACTATTTAAATGGAAACTTACGTATTGGTTTTACTGTGTTTAGCCGCTTTTGCTGCTGGTTTTGTAGATGCGATTGTTGGCGGAGGCGGACTCATACAAACTCCAATGGGATTAATTTTATTGCCTAATCTTCCTGTATCTACTGTAATTGGAACTTTAAAAATTCCGGCTTTTAGCGGAACTTCAGTTGCTGCTTATCAATATTTGAAAAAGGTCGATATGAATTGGAAATTACTGAGTATTATGATGATTTTAGCATTTCCATCAGCATTTTTAGGATCTACTTTATTAACGTATGTGAGCAATGATTTCATGAAACCATTACTGTTAATTGTGCTGTCATTTTTGGTAATTTATACTTACGCAAAAAAGAACTTTGGTCAACATTTAGAAAAGCAGCACACGCCTAGAACACAAATCTTTAATGCAGTCGCAATTAGTTTTATAGTTGGTTTGTATGATGGTTTTATTGGCCCAGGAACCGGTAGTTTTCTTGTAGTTGCTTTTATCGCCATCATGGGATTTGACTTTTTGCATGCTTCAGCAAATGCTAAAATGGTCAATTTATCGACCAATTTTGGTTCTATTTGTCTTTTTATCTTAAAAGGAAAAATTATTTGGTCTATTGCTTTACCCATGGCAGCAAGTAATGCAGTAGGAGGTTGGATTGGAGCAAAATTAGCTATAAACAAAGGCAACAGTTTTATCCGAATTTTCTTTTTAGTAGTTGTAATTGGTACTTTAATTCGTTTTGCCTACGATGTCTTTTTTAAATAATTAGTAAGAAATATTTCTTTTAAAGTAGTGAAATTTTGTAAGGAGTCATTGTTCCTTTTTGATACTTAAAACCTCAATCAAAATCGCTATTTTTGTATAACAAAATTAAAATTTCACATGCATAAATATATCGATCAACTTAACGAAGCACAACGTGAACCCGTTTTACAAAAAGACGGTCCTATGATAATTATTGCAGGAGCAGGTTCTGGAAAAACTCGAGTGTTGACAATTAGAATTGCTTATTTAATGCATCAAGGCATAGATGCTTTTAGTATTTTATCGCTAACATTTACCAATAAGGCGGCACGAGAAATGAAAAAGCGTATCTCTGATATTGTTGGTGCAAGCGAGGCTAAAAATTTGTGGATGGGTACATTTCACTCTGTTTTTGCTCGAATACTTCGTTCAGAAGCAGAACATTTAGGCTATCCTTCCAATTTTACTATCTATGATTCACAAGATTCTCTGCGTGCTATTTCTGGTATTATCAAAGAAATGCAGTTGGATAGAGATGTGTATAAACCAAAACAAGTTTTAAGCAGAATCTCTAATTTTAAAAATAGTTTGATTACTGTAAAGGCTTATTTTAACGATCCTGAATTGCAAGAAGCCGATGCGATGTCTAAAAAACCTCGCATGGGCGAAATTTATCAGAATTATGTAGACCGTTGTTTTAAATCGGGTGCTATGGATTTTGATGATTTGTTATTGAAAACGAACGAATTACTAACTCGATTTCCAGAAGTTTTAGCCAAATATCAAAACCGTTTCCGCTATATTTTAGTTGATGAGTACCAAGATACCAATCATTCTCAATACCTTATAGTTCGTGCTTTGTCTGATAAATTTCAGAATATATGTGTGGTAGGAGATGATGCGCAAAGTATTTATGCTTTTCGTGGCGCCAATATTAATAACATATTGAATTTCCAAAAAGATTATGAAGGCGTACAAACCTATAGATTAGAACAAAATTATCGTTCTACAAAAAATATAGTAGAAGCAGCGAATACAATTATTGATAAAAATAAAGTCAAACTGGATAAAATTGTTTGGACAGCCAATGATTTTGGACCAAAAATAAAAGTTCATCGCAGTTTAACCGATAATGAAGAAGGACGTTTTGTAGCCAGCACCATTTGGGAACAAAAAATGCAAAATCAATTACATAATGGTGCTTTTGCTATTTTATATCGTACCAATGCTCAATCGCGAGCCATGGAAGATGCCTTAAGGAAAAGAGATATTCCTTATCGAATTTACGGTGGACTTTCTTTTTATCAAAGAAAAGAAGTAAAAGATGTCTTGTGCTATTTAAGGCTAGTCATTAATCCGAAAGATGAGGAAGCTTTAATGCGTGTGATCAATTATCCAGCACGTGGAATTGGAAATACGACGATCGAAAAATTGACCATTGCCGCTAATCACTACAAACGATCCATGTTTGAAGTAATGCAAAATATCGAACGAATTGATTTAAAATTAAACTCAGGAACGAAGCAAAAACTATTGGATTTTGTAACTATGATTCAGAGTTTTCAGGCCATTAATGAAAATCAAGATGCTTTTTATCTAGCCGATCATGTAGCTAAGAAAACAGGTTTGGTTCAAGAATTAAAAAAAGATGCAACTCCTGAGGGAATGGCAAAAATTCAAAACATTGAAGAATTACTAAATGGAATAAAGGACTTTACAGAAGGTCAAATTGAAGTGGATGGTGCAAGAGGAGCCTTGTCAGAGTTTATGGAAGATGTGGCTTTAGCTACTGATTTAGATAAAGATACTAGCGATGAAGATCGTGTGGCATTAATGACTATTCACTTGGCTAAAGGTTTAGAATTTCCTCATGTTTTTGTTGTAGGTATGGAGGAAGATTTGTTTCCTAGTGCGATGAGTATGAGTACAAGAAGCGAATTAGAAGAAGAGCGTAGATTATTTTACGTGGCATTGACTCGTGCTGAACATCAAGCGTATTTAACCTATTCACAATCGCGTTACCGCTGGGGAAAACTAACGGATAGTGAGCCGTCTCGTTTTATCGAAGAAATTGACAGTCAATATTTAGAATACATGACGCCTCCTGAAAATAATTATCGATACAAGCCCATGATTGATAGTGATATTTTTGGAGACGTAGATAAGTCTAAATTGCGTTTAGCAAAACCAATCGGGGGGACACCACCAAAGGCACCTACAAGTATTGAGCAAAAATCAGAAATAAATGTACGCAAGTTAAAGCCTGTTTCAAGTAATGCTGCAGCTGGAAGTGCTAATTTATTTGACAATAAATTGGTTGCAGGTAATATTGTTATGCACGAGCGATTTGGCAAAGGCCAAGTTGTGAATTTGGAAGGAGTAGGAGCAGATAAAAAAGCAGAAATTAAATTTGAAGTGGGAGGTATCAAAAAATTGTTGTTGCGTTTTGCAAAGTTAGATATTATTGGATAAAAATCAGTTTTGTTATAACCTCTCAAGCTTCTTAAATAGAATAATTTGAATGGTAAATAAAACATTAAAGAAAAAATAAAATGGCAGAATTTATAAAAATATACGAAAACAAACCCAATGAAGCGGCTATAGCCAAAGTAGTAAAGGTTTTAAAAGATGGTGGTTTAATTATTTATCCAACCGATACAGTATATGGTTTAGGGTGTGATATTACAAATACTAAAGCATTAGAGCGCATTGCTAAAATCAAAGGAATTAAACTAGAGAAGGCAAATTTCTCTTTTATTTGTCACGATCTTAGTAATTTATCTGATTATGTAAGGCAAATAGATACTGCTACTTTTAAGATATTAAAAAGAGCTTTGCCAGGACCTTACACGTTTATTTTACCAGGGAATAATAATTTACCTAAAGAATTTAAAAAGAAGACTACTGTTGGTATCAGGGTTCCAAATAATTCAATAGCGCTAGAGATCGTTAAGTTGTTAGGAAATCCGATTGTTTCTACATCAATACGTGATGAGGATGATGTAATAGAATACACCACTGATCCTGAGCTTATATTTGAAAAATGGCAGAATCTTGTAGATCTTGTCATTGATGGTGGTTATGGAGATAATGTAGGATCTACCATAATTGATCTGTCAGGTGATGAGCCAATTGTAGTGAGAGAAGGTAAAGGAGATTTAGACGTTTTATAAATAGCATTATTTGGCAAATAAACTATTAAAATCAACTAAGATTTAGTATGTTTACCAATAAATATTTACTTAGTAAGTTAAAAATAGTAGTATCTTATTCTTAATTGTATTTAATTGGTTGTTAAAGAAAAATTAAGGATAGGTAAAAGCAGGTCATTTGACCTGCTTTTTTTGTTTCTCCCTGAGTATAGAGTCATATATTTTCTTAACCAAAAAGGATAAAATTCATAGATAAAAAAAAACGCCTCAAATATGAGGCGTTTTTTTATCTATGTCCGAAGATTATTTTTGTTGTTTTTTCATTTCTTTTTCAATCATATCGTAAAATTGATCGATTTTAGGTAATACAACAATACGAGTTCTTCTATTACGTGCTCTGTTTTCTGCAGTATCATTTGATACTAAAGGAATGTAAGAACTTCTTCCAGCTGCGATTAATTGTTCTGGTTTAACACCTAATTGATTCGTTAATACACGAATAATAGAAGTAGAACGTTTTACACTTAAATCCCAGTTGTCTAATAAAATCCCTGATCCATTGTAAGGAACATTATCCGTGTGTCCTTCAACCATACATTCAAAATCAGGTTTGTCATTTACTACTTTTGCAACTTTAGCTAAAACAGCTTTTGCTTTATCTGTTACATCATAACTTCCTGTTTTAAAAAGTAATTTGTCAGCAATTGAGATAAAAACAACTCCTTTTTCAACATTAATTTCGATATCTGGATCCGAAATACCTACTGAGCTTTTTAAACTTGTAACTAAGGCAAGAGTAACACTATCTTTTTTAGTTAATGCGTCTTGCATTCTACTAATTTTTAAATCTTTCTCTTTGATAGATTCTAAAGCTTTTTCAATATTTTCAGCACCTTTAGTAGTTAAGATAGTCATATCTTTAGAAGTACTAATTAAGGTTTGATTTTGTTCTTTCAATCCATCAACTCTAGCTGCAAGACCTGCTTTTTCTTCTAAGCAAGAATTTAATTTTACAGTAGCTGTATTAAGTAAGTCTTGAGTTTCTTTATTTCTAGCTTCTAAATCAGTATATTTCTTCTTGGAAACACACGAAGTTAAAAGAGCCATAACTGATAAGGCGATTACGATTTTTTTCATAAATTTAGTTTATAGTGTTAATTACAAAGTTACTTTTTTATATTCTATTTAATTCTAAATAAATCGTTAAATGAAATAACTTTCCTAATGTAATAAGAGTAAACGATACTTTGCACTTTATAGTATTGCTGTTGTTGAAAATTATTTCTTTTTTTATAATAGACAGCAAAAAAACCATAAAAAGACCAATGCGCTTTTAGTATTGCCCATAAATGTTTTGGTTTTCCTTTGCATAAAAATTGCAGACCTGCAACTCCGTCTAACAGCATACGTACTAATAAAATGGTGTATAATTTCTCTTTTGGAAGGTTTTTTGTCAGCATTAGTAAGGAATTCCTAAAGTTCAAAAAAGTCTTCATCGGGTTTCCTTGTTGTAATGTAGCACCTCCAACGTGATAAACGACAGATTCTGAATTGTATTTTATTTTATACCCTTCATTTATAGCACGCCAGCATAAATCTATTTCTTCTTGATGTGCAAAAAATTCACCATCAAAACCATTTAATTTTTTATAAACTTGACTTCTAATAAAAAAACAGGCTCCAGAAGCCCAGAAAATCTCACAATTGTCATCGTATTGTCCATTGTCTTTTTCTAAAGTATCAAAAATTCTACCACGGCAAAAAGGATATCCATATTGATCAATAAAACCACCTGCTGCTCCTGCATATTCAAAATATTCTTTACTTTTATAATCAAGAATTTTAGGCTGAATTATAGCCGTATTCGATTCAGCTTCAAAAGTTTTAATAATGGGATTAAGCCAGTTTTTAGTTACTTCGATATCAGAGTTTACTAAAGCATAAACATCCCCATCAATACATTTTAATGCTTCATTATAACCACTAGCAAAGCCTAAGTTGCTTTCGTTTTTTACAATTTTAATCGATGGATAAAAAGCTTTTACATAAGAATTAGAATCATCAGTCGAGGCATTGTCAACTACGTATATTGTTGCTTCAGGTGAATATTCAACTATGGATGGAAGAAATTTTTCCAACAACAACATTCCATTCCAATTTAGTATAACAACTGCTATTTTCATTTCAAAATTTGATTATTGGATTTGATAAATTGGTAATTCAGTAAGAAACTGATATTTTTCATTTTCAAAATCCATTTGACAAAAGTAATGATTCAATCCGTTAGTCACCATCAAAAACTGAGCTTTCATTGTCATGTTATAGCGAGCAATTTGGTCAAAAGTAGCCTGAGCAATTTTAATTTCTGGCGCTTTACATTCAATTAAAATGAAAATAGAACCATCAGAATTAAAAACCACAACATCGTATCTTTTGCGTAAGCCATTGACCTTTAAAACCTTCTCGACATTGATGAGCGATTTTGGATATTTTTTCTCCTCCAATAAAAATTGGATTACATGCTGACGTACCCATTCTTCGGGAGTGAGTATGATAAATTTTTTCCTGATTTCATCAAAAATAGACACTTTATTTTCGCTATTTTTGAAACGAAATTTATAACTGGAAAAATTTAACTGCTGCATTAAGCAAAAGTATAAAATAAGATTTAAAGATTAAAGTTTAATCTTTGCCAAGGTTCAAAGCAGATGAAAATTGGAAATTGAAAGCAAAAAAAATGGATGAAGTACTAAAAATTGTAAATGATATAAAAAGTGGGAACATCAAGCCCATTTATTTCTTAATGGGAGAAGAGCCCTATTATATTGATAAATTATCTGATTATATTGAGGAAAAAGTACTTACTGAAGAAGAAAAAGGCTTTAATCAAACTGTTTTGTACGGACGAGATGTATCAATAGAAGATATTATTTCGACAGCCAAACGCTATCCAATGATGGCCGAGAGACAAGTAGTAATTGTCAAAGAAGCGCAGGATTTAATTAGAACTATTGACAAGCTAGAAGCTTATGCCGAAAATCCTATGGCATCAACAGTTTTAGTATTTTGCTACAAATATAAGACCTTAGATAAGAGAAAAAAATTAACTAAGGTTTTAGCCAAAACAGGTGTTGTTTTTGAAAGTAAAAAGCTCTATGAAAATCAAGTAGGAGATTGGATCAAACGTGTTTTGTCAAGCAAAAAATACGCCATTGAGCCTAAAGCAACTGCAATGTTAGTAGAGTTCTTAGGAACAGATTTAAGTAAAATAAATAATGAACTTCAAAAACTACAAATTATTTTGCCAGTCGGAAGTACTATTTCTCCAAAGGATATAGAAGAGAACATTGGCTTTAGTAAGGATTTTAATGTTTTTGAATTACGCAAAGCTTTAGGAGAAAAAAACCAACTAAAAGCGTATACCATAGCTGAAAATTTTGCTCAAAATCCAAAAGATAATCCATTGGTAGTCACAACCAGTTTAGTTTTTGGATTTTTTATTCAACTGCTAAAGTACCATGGATTAAAAGATCGAAATCCCAAGAATGTAGCGGCTGTAATTGGTGTTAATCCCTTTTTTTTAAAAGAATATGATGTGGCTTTAAAGAATTATCCAATGAAAAAAGTTAGCCAGATTGTAACTGCATTGAGAGATATCGACATAAAGAGTAAAGGAGTAGGTGCTAACGCATTGTCTCAATCTGATTTATTAAGAGAAATGCTTTATAAAATATTTAATTAAAGGGTAAAAATTACCGATATTTGCAAATCCGTTTCGAAGTATCGAAATTTGGATAAAATTAAAATACCACATTTATGGGAATGAATAAGAATACGATATTAGGTTGGGCAACCTTAATAATGATTTTAATGGGATTACTATTAATTGGTTTAGGAGCTTTTCGCTACAGGGAAGTTTCTGGATGGGGATTTGTGGCCGTAGGAGTTGGCTTTTTAGCTAATGCTTGGGTTTTTAGTTCTCTTAAAGGAAGACTTTAGTACAGATTTGTTTCCTTGTCTAAATTGAGGTAACTTTAAAAATAAACAAAAAAAACTTTAAATAAGAATTATGGCAGACGATAAAAAAGTGATATTCTCAATGTCAAAATTGAGTAAAACCTATCAAGGTGCAGATAAACCTGTACTAAAAAACATCTACTTGAGTTTCTTTTATGGAGCTAAGATTGGTATTTTAGGTTTAAATGGTTCTGGAAAATCTTCTTTACTAAAAATTATTGCTGGTGTTGACAAAAATTATCAAGGTGATGTTGTTTTTGCACCAGGTTATACAGTAGGATATTTAGAGCAAGAGCCAATTTTAGATGATACTAAAACGGTTATAGAGATTGTACGTGAAGGAGTTGCTGAAACTATGGCAGTTCTGGATGAATTCAACAAAATAAATGACAGTTTTGGTTTGCCAGAAGTGTATGAAGATGCTGATAAAATGGAGCAGTTGATGGATCGTCAGGCACTTTTGCAAGATAAAATTGATGCATTAGGAGCTTGGGAAATCGATACTAAATTAGAAATTGCCATGGATGCCTTGCGTACTCCAGAAGGTGATACTCCAATTAAAAATTTATCAGGTGGTGAGCGTCGTCGTGTCGCTTTATGTCGTTTGTTATTGCAACAACCTGATGTATTGCTTTTAGATGAGCCTACGAATCACTTGGATGCAGAAAGTGTACTTTGGTTAGAGCAACACTTAGCACAATATGCGGGAACTGTAATCGCTGTAACGCACGATAGATACTTCTTGGATAATGTTGCTGGTTGGATTTTAGAGTTAGACAGAGGAGAAGGAATTCCATGGAAAGGGAATTATAGCTCTTGGTTAGACCAAAAATCGAGCAGAATGGCGCTTGAAGAAAAAGTAGCTTCAAAACGTAGAAAAAATTTGGAACGTGAGTTGGATTGGGTACGTCAGGGAGCAAAAGGACGTCAAACCAAACAAAAAGCGCGTTTACAGAACTACGATAAATTACTAAACGAAGATCAAAAACAATTGGATGAAAATTTAGAAATTTATATTCCAAATGGTCCACGTTTAGGTACCAATGTTATTGAAGCTAAAAATGTAGCTAAAGGTTTTGGTGAAAAATTATTATATGATAATTTGAATTTTACTTTACCACAGGCTGGAATTGTTGGAATTATTGGACCAAATGGTGCTGGTAAATCGACAATTTTCAAAATGATTATGGGTGAAGAAAAACCAGATTCTGGTGAATTTTTGATTGGTGATACAGTGAAAATTGCTTATGTAGATCAAGCGCACTCTAACATTAATCCTGACAAATCAATTTGGGAGAACTTTGCTGATGGTCAGGAATTGATTATGATGGGAGGCAAACAAGTAAATTCTAGAGCATATTTATCTCGTTTTAATTTTGGTGGTGGAGAACAAAACAAGAAAGTCTCTATGTTATCTGGTGGAGAACGCAACCGTTTGCATCTTGCCATGACTTTAAAAGAAGAAGGAAACGTATTGTTACTAGATGAGCCTACGAATGACTTGGATATTAATACGCTTCGTGCATTAGAAGAAGGTTTAGAGAGTTTTGCTGGTTGTGCAGTAGTTATTTCTCACGACAGATGGTTCTTAGATAGAATATGTACTCATATTTTAGCTTTTGAAGGAAACTCTGAAGTGTATTGTTTTGAAGGTGGTTTCTCTGAATATGAAGAGAATAAGAAAAAACGTCTTGGTGGTGATTTAACTCCAAAACGATTGAAATATAGAAAATTGATTAGAAGCTAAAATTCAATCATTTTCGAACAGCAAAGAGGATGTCTTAATAGACATCCTCTTTTTTTATGCTTTATTTTTTTTTGTCAGAATTCATCATAATTAAAACTGCCGCAACCAGTCCTACTATAACTAAACCAAATACGACAATCATTATAAATGTTCCGTTATCCCAAGTAAAAAGTGAAGTGTCTTTCATGTGTAAGTGAATTTAAAGATTGGTCAAATATATACTACTTAAAATATAAAAGTAATGATATTTATCATAAATTCATTTATTACAAAAATTTTGACTTTAACGATGGAGTTGGAATCATACAAGCCTCTTTTTTTCCATACCATTTATAACGATTTTTTGCAACATAATCGTATAAAGAATCAGTAAGTGATGTGGGTAAAAAAGAAAATATAGAGATTATAGAAAATAGTCCACCCAATTCTTTTGCAATTTCAAAAACAGCTTGTGATTTATGGTAATAGGCATATCCTGGTTGGTATAATATAATGCTACTTAACTTTTCGCTACTAATTCCGAGATAATTACTTATTTCTTTTCCCGTATCAGATTGCAGTGATACAAATCTAAATACATCCTTCTTATCGTGCTTAATAATAAACTGTACCGCTGAGTCACAGAGATTGCAAACGCCATCAAAGAGAATGATTTTTTTATTTTGAGGAAGGTTTTGCATTTGATTTATAATTTAAATTTTGCACCGCTTGTGTAACATCAGCACCGCCCCATTCTACAAGAGTAAAACCCTTGCGCTGCGTTTTTACAAGTTTTTGTTCTGGAATCTCAGTCTTATTTTCTACAGCATAAAATTCCATAAAAACCCTAATTGAAGTTTCTGGTTTTGGATTTACAGCATTGGTTGAAAAAACATCATAATCTGAATTGCTGTAAAAATGAACAAAATTAGTTTCATTTTTTTCTAAAATAGGCAACCAATACTGGACAAAATCGTTTGTTTCGTAAGTATTCAAACCTAAAATTTCCAATTTTTCTATTAAAAAATTTGTCAAATCTATTTTTGAAACTGTAAATCCAGTTTTGTACTTATAATGTTCCTCAGAAAAAGTTTGTTTACCATCCCAAAAGAGAGAAGAATAAAAACGATTTGTTTTTTTATCGAAAATTTTTCCATCTGGATAAGCCGTTAATTGCCAATTTGATTCATATTTTGGCAAAGTAGTTGATAAAATACCATTAAAATTAAATGAAAAGGTAATATCTGTTTTTGCAGTTGGATAAAGATAAACAACTGGTTTCTTAATCATTATTTCAGAATTAGTATTGACTTTCTTTAAAACTACATTCTGAATTGTTTGATTGTTAACAATAATTTGTTGAGATTCATAACCTGTTAAAGAAAAATTAAAAACGTCTTCATTTGATGCTCTTATTGAGTAATTCCCATAACTATCTGAATGGTAAGCTTCTTTTTTGGTAAGATTTGAAATCACTACAGTTGCCAAGGGATTGGCATCTTTATCAGAAATCAAACCAGAAATTATAATTTTATAATTATTTTTTTCAAATTTAATTGCGCTATTCTTTTTAATTAATTGTTCAAGGTTCTTATTATCAGAATTTTTAAGGGTTATTTCTACAATTCCATTTTCACCTTTTTGTCCATATTTTTCAATCTCAGATTGTTTTTTAAGCACTACAATACCTTCTATGTCTTCAGGTTTGATAGATGAAATCACAGCGTAATCCTCTATGGTAATTCCATTTACAATATATAGAGGATTTTTTTCTTTTTCTTTCAATTTAGAAAATAGAATCTTTGCATTATTTGTAACTTCCTCTAATTTGTTGTTTTGTGCATTTGTAATGCCAATACAGAGTAATAATAGAATATTTATAATTTTCATAAAATAATTTGGTTTAAAATCTCAAAGCTAAATTAATATAAAATACGTAATAAAAATCTTATTTTAAATTGTTTCTGATTTAAAATAAATACATATCCTCAATTTAAATTTCTTTCTAATTTAAATTACTTTTTAACCGCTTCAACTAATTCTAATTCGTCCAAACTTACTTTAGACATAAACATTCCGTAATTTACATTTGCTTTATTTTTCTCGATAGTTTCAATACTTCCAACTGCTTTACCATCCAGCATACGTACTCGATCACCAACTTTTAAAATGTGTCTAATTTTCTCAATAACAGGTTTAAGTTTCTTTTCTTTTTTTTCTTTTCTAATTTCTTCTACATGAACAGTCACTTCCTCAATAACTTCCTTTTTCTTGGCAACGATAGCTTTGGCCTCTTTAGGAGTTGCCTTTTTCCTTTTGGAATTTTCTATTTCGATAATTTTTAAAAATTCAGCGATAAGATCTTTTTTATTTTTATTATTAAAATACTTCTCCGCTATATCTTCTATTTTATTACCAATGTAAATTGTTTTTTGGTTGCTGTCATACAACTCCTGATAACTTTCCAGTTTTTGTTTGATTTTGACATTAATAGTTTCCATTTTCTTGCCTTCTTCACGTGCTTTTGTTTCTTCTTCCTTTAGCGTTTGCGAAGTTTTTTCCATTTTAGAACGCTCTTTTTGTAAAGTAGCAATGGTTTTGTCAAAACGTACTTTTCCTACTTCTATCTTCTTTTTGGCGCGATTTATTAAGCCAAAAGGAATTCCGTTTTTCAGAGCTACTTCAAATGTAAATGAGCTTCCCGCTTGTCCTAATGCAAGTTTGTACATTGGTTCTAATGACTTTTCATCAAAAAGCATGTTGGCATTTGTGGCAAAAGGCAATTCGTTTGCTAAAATTTTTAGATTAGAATAATGGGTCGTTATAATCCCGAAAGCTTCTCTATGATAAAATTCTTCTAAGAAAATTTCGGCTAATGCGCCTCCTAACTCAGGATCAGAACCCGTACCAAATTCATCAATTAGGAACATTGTTTTTCTATTGCACTTCTTTAAGAAGTAGTTCATGTTCTTTAATCGATAACTATAGGTACTTAAATGATTTTCAATAGATTGATTGTCTCCAATATCTGTTAATATTCTATCAAACAAGAATGTTTCACTGCGTTCGTGAACCGGAATTAGCATTCCCGATTGCAACATCAATTGCAGCAATCCAACCGTTTTTAGCGATATCGTTTTTCCACCAGCATTAGGTCCAGAAATAACTATGATTCTATTTTCCTGAGCCAATTCAATAGTTTGCGGATGCGTAATTTCGTTTTTTTGTTTGTTATTCAAATACAAAATAGGATGGAAGGCTTCTCTGAAATACAAACGTCTATTATCGGTGATGTTGGGCAGGATTCCATTAATGCGATTTGCATATTTAGCTTTCGCAGCAATTACATCAATATCACTCAAAAAATCTTGATAGTCAATCAGTAACTGTAAAAAAGGTCGAATTTGGTTCGTTAATTGCTTTAGAATTCTAGTAATTTCTTCTTTTTCTTCGTATTCTAAGTTGCTCAGTTCTCTCGAATAATTTAGTGTTGCTTCGGGTTCGATATAGGCAATACTTCCTGTTTTAGAACTTCCTAAAATTGATCCTTTTACCTTGCGGCGATACATAGACAAAACTGCTAAAACCCTGCGATTTTGAACAAAGCTTTCTTTTATATCATCTAAATATCCAAGGGCATTGTATTGCGTAAGTGCTGTACCAAAACTCTGATTTACTTTACCGCGAACCGTATTCATATTCCTGCGAATATTTAATAAATCGGGTGAAGCGTTGTCTTTTATTTCACCATATTTATCAACGATTTCGTCGGTCATGGTAATAATGTCCTTTGTAAATTCGACTTGTAAAGCCCGTGAATTTAAATTAGGATAATAGTCTTCAAATTTTTTAAAATAACTCAATAAAAAATTAACGGTAGAGGATATTGTTGCTATTTTTCTAAAACTTCCTACTTCAAGAAAACTATCTTCAATGGCAAGAAATCTTATTTCATGCGTAATGGCATCAAAACCATGATTTGGAATGGCATTGTTGTTTTGGAAAGAAGACACATATTCTGATGTTTGCATTAAGGCCTTCATCAAAGTTTCCTTGTCTTTAAAAGGAGTTATTTCAAGTGCTTTTTGTTTTCCTATATCGGTATTACAAATTGCCGAAATCGTTTCGAGAACGGTTGGGAATTGTAAATCTTGTAATGTCTTTTCGGTGATGGATATCATTTATCTATAAAATTCTTTTCGACACAAAAATAGTTAATAGTTAAGACTAATTAACAGTCATTCACAAAGAATTAAAGAATGTTTATTGTGGTTTTTTTAAGTGAAATATTATCTTCTCTTATTACTTCTCAGCCATTACTCTGTGTATCTTTGTAACATAACAATTATTTATGCAAACGAATCTTAATCCAGAATGGCAAACTATTTTGTCAGATGAAATACAGAAGCCTTACTTTGCTGACTTAATGGAAAGTGTGGCTGAAGAATACAAGACAAATATTTGTTTTCCGCCAAAAGAATTAATTTTTTCGGCTTTTGATTATTGTAGTTTTAAAGATTTAAAAGTGGTTATTATTGGTCAAGACCCCTATCATGGAAATGGCGAAGCAAATGGTTTGTGCTTTTCAGTAAATAATACTGTTCGTATTCCGCCTTCTCTGAGAAATATTAATCGGGAACTGAGTGATGATTTGGGAACGATTTTTTTGCCTACTTCAGGCAATTTAGAAGATTGGGCGAAGCAAGGAATTTTGCTTTTGAACGCTTCGTTGACGGTAAGAAAAGACACTCCAAATAGTCACAAACATTTAAAATGGAATCTTTTTACCGATGCTGTTATCGATCATATTTCTTCGAAAAAAGAAAATGTAGTGTTCTTACTTTGGGGCGCTTTTGCGCATAAAAAAGGAATTAAGATAGATAGAAATAAGCATTTAGTTTTAGAGTCTGGACATCCGTCGCCGATGAGCGCTAATCAAGGAAAGTGGTTTGGGAATAAACATTTTAGTAAAACGAATGCTTATTTAAAGCAAAATGGTAAAGAAACCATTAACTGGATTACGGAATAGTAATATTAGAAAGTAGAAATCTCTATTTTATTCTAGATTGCGTGAGGGATTGAAGCTAGCTACCGAAGTAGCGCGTAAAGCCCGACAGTATAAAAAATAAGGGCTCCTCACAACAATGTAAGGAGCCCTTGTTTTTTATGGTGGCACGTCCAAATTAGAACTAAATCATTATATTTACTCTTTTTCTTTTTTGATTATATCATCTAAAACCGCTTTATTTTCATAGTTGATGACCTTTAAAATAATTTCTTGGTTTTTGACTGTTTTACCTTCAATTACGTATAATTTTCCTTTTTTTACGATAACATTACTTTCATCAAAAACGACATCGCCAAATTGCAAAGTATTTTTAATATCGGTAGTATCAATCCATTTTTCAGCTAGTATTTGAGATGCTTTTTCGGAATAATGAAAGGGCTTATTTCGTAGATCATTTAGAACTCTTGCGTTTGGAAAATAATTACAACGGGTATCTTTACCGCTAAAAACTAAAGAGACAAAAAACACTCCAATTACTAAACCTACTAAATAGTAAGCAAAACGATGTATAAATTTCATGAATTATATTTTTGGCAAAGGTAGCTCAAAGTTTCCTTAAAAAACAATTAAATTGATGTCGTTATTGGGCAAATCAAACCAGTCGCCAATGGCAGCATTTGTTAGAATTCCGTGATACATGTACACTCCATTTTTAAGTCCTTTATCAAAACGTATGGCAGTTTCAATTCCGCCATCATCAGCGATTTGTAATAGGTATGGCGATATAATATTACTGATGGAGAGCGAAGCCGTTTTTGAATATCGAGAAGGGATGTTGGGAACACAATAATGCAATACATTACTTTTGACAAAAGTCGGTTTTTCATGCGAGGTCACTTCTGAAGTCTCAAAACAACCACCTGTATCGATGCTAACATCAACAATTACGGCACCATTTTTCATGTGTTCTACCATTGTTTCGGTTACAATTACAGGACATCTTTCTTTACCGCGCATCGCGCCAATGGCAACATCACAGCGTCTAAGCGCTTTTAATAAAGATTTAGGTTGTATGGTAGATGTAAAAATGCGTTGGTTTAAATTGTTTTGAAGACGTCGTAATTTGGTAATAGAATTATCAAAAACTTTTACTGTTGCACCCAAACCAATTGCTGTCTTTGCGGCAAATTCTCCTACGGTTCCCGCTCCTAAAATCACAACATCTGTAGGCGGAACTCCGGTAATATTGCCAAATAGCAATCCTTTTCCAAACTCATTTGTAATCATTAATTCAGCTGCAATAAGGATTGAGGCTGTTCCTGCTATCTCGCTTAAGGATTTAACGGCAGGATACGTGCCATCTTCATCTTTAATATATTCAAATGCTAATGCGGTAATTTTCTTTTTTGTTAAGGCTTCAAAATATTTTTTCTTTCGAGTCTTTAACTGAATAGCAGAGATTAGAATCGTTTGAGGATTCATCATGGCTATTTCTGCGGTTGTTGCTGGTTCTACTTTAAGAATCATTGGGCAACTAAAAACTTTTTTAGTGTCGTTCGTGATTTCTGCCCCTGCATCAGAATATTCTTTATCAGTATAACTAGAGCTTAGTCCTGCACCAGATTCAATCATTACACGATGCCCGTGATAGGTAAGTGAATTTACAGCATCGGGTGTTAAACAAATGCGGCGTTCTTGATGGCAGGTTTCTTTTGGAATACCAATAAAAAGTTCGCTTTTTTGTCTCGCCACTTCAAGTTTTTCTTCTTGAGGCAAAAGCTGCTGTTTGGTAAAAGGTGTGTTGGTAATTGGCATTAGCTCGTTATATTAGAGGTACAATTTACGTAAAAGTTTTATATAAGAATACAATAGTTTTGATGGAATGGTGAATTTGTAAAATATCAAAAATTAAAAAATTATTTTCTGCATTTTGATATCCGCTCTTTCATAAATACCATGTTCTAATTCTATTTCTTCAAAACCATATTTTTTATACAAATGAATAGCGGGTATTAAGCGTCTATTTGAATATAAAATTAGTTTGGATATGTTATTTTCCTTGGCATAAGTCAAACAATATTCGATAAGTTTTTTTCCAATACCCAATCCTTGAATTTTCTCTGTAATTGCCATTTTACTTAATTCGAAACAATCATTAGTAACCTTTAATAAAGAAACAGTTCCTATAATTTGGTTCTTGTATTTGGCATAAAATATAAAGCCTCCTTTATCAATTATTTCAGCTTTTGGGTTTGATAACACAATTTCATCATTGGGTTCTACTTTAAAATATTTATTCAGCCATTCTAAATTAAGGGTTTTGATAGCATCTTTTTCTTCTATAGTAAAAGGGATAATTTCTAAATTATTTTCAGAATTCATAATAGAATTTACTAATTTAAAGTTAGAGAGCGTTTTCCATCTTCAAGTATAGAAATTGAGATCGTAGAGTGTGATTCAGGAATTAAATTTGGAATCTTTTCTGCCCATTCGATAAAGCACCAATTTCCAGAATACAGATAATCATCAATTCCCATATCCAAAGCTTCTGTTTCTTGATTGAGTCTGTAAAAATCAAAATGATAAACTAATTGATTATTAGTAGCTTCATATTCATTAACTAAAGAAAAGGTTGGACTACTAGTTGCAGATTTAACGCCTAAAACTTTACATAATTGTTTGATTAAAGTTGTTTTTCCAACGCCCATTTCTCCATGAAAAAGGATTACTTTATTGGGATTAGCACTAATTATTTTTTGAGCAACCTCTTCTAGTTGATCTATTACAAATTCAATTTCCATAGTTGTATTATTTCAATATTTCCTGTTGCAAAAATAAAATTAAATCTCCTAAAATCTTTATCAACCTAATGAAAATTCAATTTAGGAGTTTTACTATTTCTATTTATTTTGGACTAAAAATCAAGCAAGGAATAATCATTTCCTCTAATGAAATTCCTCCGTGTTGGTAGGTGTTTTTATAATAACTTACATAATGATTGTAATTATTAACATACGCTAAAAACAAATCATTTTTTGCAAAAATATAGGAACTGCTCATATTTATGGCTGGTAAACCAATGTTTTTTGGTTCTTTTACGGCATAAACATCTTTGTATTCATAAGTAAGACTTCGACCGGTTTTATAACGCAGATTTAAACTGGTATTTTTATCTCCTATTACTTTTGATGGATTTTTTACATTTATAGTACCGTGATCTGTGGTTAAAATTAATTTAAATCCTAGTTTTTGAGCTTGTTGAATGATTTCTAACAAAGGCGAATTTTTAAACCAGCTTAACGTTAGAGAGCGATAAGCCTTATCATCAGAAGCTAATTCTTTGACCACATCCATTTCGGTTTTGGCATGAGAAAGCATATCGACAAAATTATAAACAACGGTAACAAGATCATTGTTTTTTAAAGCTTTAAAACCTTCTACAAGTTTTTTACCACCGGCAAGATTGGTTATCTTAAAATAATCTTCCTTGATATTTAATCCTAATCGTTTTAATTGTGCTGATAAAAATTCTGCTTCATATAAGTTTTTTCCACCTTCTTCCGGATCATTTTTCCAATATTGAGGAAACTGTTTCTCCATATCTATCGGCAATAGTCCAGAGAAAATAGCATTTCTCGCATATTGTGTAGCGGTTGGTAAAATAGAGTAGTAGGGAACTTCTTTTTCGAGTTTGTAATAATTAGCAACTACGCTTTCAAAAGTCTTCCATTGATCGTATCTTAAATTATCAATTACGACAAATAAAATAGGTTTGTCTTTTTTCTTAAGTTCAGGAACAACCAATTCTTTGAATAAAGTATGCGATTGAATGGGTTTATCTGCTTTTGGAGCAAACCAATCTTCATAATTGCGTTCGATAAATTTACCAAATTGCGAATTGGCTTCTGCTTTTTGTGATTCTAGAATTTCAATCATGCCATGATCGTCTATATTCTCTAATTCCAACTCCCAAAAAATCAATTTTTTGTACATTTCAACCCAATCTTCATAGGAGTTGACTTGCGCCATTTCCATGGTGATTTTTCTAAATTCTTTTTGGTAATCTAAAGTTGTTTTTTGAGAAATCAATTTCGAATGGTCTAAGTTTTTCTTTAAACTCAGCAAAATCTGATTTGGATTTACGGGTTTGATTAGATAATCAGCAATTTTAGAACCTATGGCTTCTTCCATAATATATTCTTCCTCACTTTTTGTAATCATTATCATTGGTATAGAAGATTTTTTCTCCTTCATCTCTGATAGGGTTTCTAAACCGCTCATTCCAGGCATATTTTCATCAAGAAAAACAACATCGAAGTTGTCTTCTTCAAAAATTGTAATCGCATCAAGACCGTTATTACAAGTAGTTACTTCGTAATTTTTCTTTTCCAAAAATAATATATGTGGTTTTAAAAGGTCGATTTCATCATCTACCCAAAGTATTTTTATTTTATCCATAAGTTGTCTAACAAGTGTTGTAATGTACTAAATCAAAGTGCCAAATTACATTTTTTTGTAGCTTCTATCTGCTAATATTATTATAATTTTTTAGGGATTTCTAATTGTTCACCATCATTTTGGAACCACTTTTAATTTTGTAAAATTTGATTTCATACACTTCGGTACTTGCAGTTTTATTATTTCAAATAACTAATCTTGCTTTTTTAAAAAAACTGCAACATAAAAAAAACCACTACTTTTTGAAAGTAGTGGTTTCTAATTTTTGAATCAATAATATTAAAAAGTAGTTTATTGCCAACCACCACCAAGAGCTCTATACAGTTGAATTATGGCTTTATATTGTTGGTATTTATTGTCTATCAAACTCAATTCAGCATTCAGCGCATTGTCTTTTACAGTCAATACTTCTAAATAATTGGCTAAGCCATAAGTTAACAATTCATCAGAAAAACCAGTGGCTTTGTTTAATGCCTCCACTTGCTTTTCTCTAACGGTCAATTTATAAGTCTCATTATTATATTGTGCTAACGCATCCGAAACTTCTTTTCCAGCTGTTAACAACGATTGTTCAAATTGAATATAAGCTTTTTCCTGATTGGCTTTAGCAATTTCGAACTTAGTTTTAATTTGTCTCTGGTTAAAAATTGGTTGAGTCAAACCCGTAATTACATTCGCAAAAAGTGAATTGGCACTAAACCATTCTTTCAAATCTATACTTTGCAATCCACCTGAAGCAGTCACTTTTAACGTTGGATAAAAATTACTTTTAGCAATATTAGTTTGCTCAAAATTAGAAATCAAATTGTACTCTGCAGCGATAACATCCGGCCTATTTCTTAATAAAGTTGCTGGAACTCCTAGCGTAATAGTTGGTTGCATTAATTGACTTTCAAAAGTGCTTCTTTCAATTTTAGTACCACTTTCACCTAAAAGGATACTCATGCTATTTTCTAAAATAATAATACTATTTTTTAAATCAGCGATAATAATTTCAGTGGCATATTTCTGCGCTTCTGTTTGTTTTACGCCAACTTCAGTCACATTACCAGCATCCTTTAATGCAACAATAGCTTCGATACTTTGGTTTCTATTAATCAAAGTTTTCTCTGCTAATTCGATTTGAGCATCAACAGAAAGCAATTGGTAATAAGTAGCGGCAATGTTAGCTATTAATTGCGTTTTTACAGCTTGTTTTACCGCAGTTGTTTGAAGAAAACTTGCATTTGCAGCACGTTTGTTACTTCTTATTTTACCCCAAATATCTGCTTCCCAAGAAAGATTTCCTGTTAATTGATATTGGTCCGTGCTTCGGTTCTGCAATAAAGCACCAAACTGACTGTTTTTGGAAAGTTCTTGATGTGTCCAATCAGCTCCTGCGGAAAGACTAGGGAAGTACCCTGCTTTTCCTTGTTTCATAGTAGCTTCTGCAGCTACAATGTTTTGAATTGCGATTTTGACATCTAAGTTATTAACTAATCCTTTTTGTATATATCCTTGCAAAAGCGGATCCGTAAACACTTTATCCCAAGCCACATTGGCAAAGGATAAAGTATCATTAGAAACGACTTCGTTACGGTATAAATTTTCTGTTTTTAATTCTGGACGCTTGTAGTCTTTGGCAACAAAACACGATTGCATTATTGTTGCTGTTAGAACAACAAGTCCTATTTTATGGAACTTATTTTTCATTTTCTTCGTTTAAAAGTATAGTATCAGATTCGGTAGTCACAACAGGTTTTCCTGAAATTTTTTCTTGTAAGCTTTGGAATATGATGAACAAAATAGGAACTACAAATACTCCTAAAATGGTTCCTACTAGCATTCCACCTACAGCTCCCATACCAATCGAACGGTTACCCACGGCACCAACTCCAGAAGCAAAAGCCAAAGGCAATAATCCGAAGATAAAAGCTAGAGAAGTCATTAAAATAGGACGTAAACGTGCTTTTGCACCTTCGATGGCAGCTTGCGCTAAATCCATTCCGTGTCGGCGTCTTTGTATGGCAAATTCGACTATCAAAATGGCATTTTTCGCTAATAGTCCTATCAGCATTATCAGTGCAACTTGGAAATAAATGTTGTTTTCCAATCCTGCAAATTTCACAAAAGCAATCGCTCCAGCAATACCAACAGGTAATGAAAGTAGTACAGATAGTGGAACTAAATAACTTTCGTACTGTGCACTTAATAAGAAATAAACAAATATCAAACTTAGTAAGAACACGCCAATTGCTTGATTTCCTGCTAGAATTTCTTCACGAGTCATTCCTGAAAATTCGTAGCTATACGTTTTAGGTAAATGCTGCGCCGCAACTTCTTGAATTGCTTTGATCGCATCACCAGAACTATAGCCCGGTTTTGCTTTTCCGTTTACATTTACTGCTTTTAACATATTGAAACGGGCCACTGCTTCAGGACCATAAATTCTTTTTAAATTTATAAACTGACTGATCGCCACTTGTTGACCTGCAGCATTCTTTACATAAATGTTGTTTATCGAAGCTTCGTTAGCTCTATCAGACGGTTTAGCCTGAATCATCACGCGGTATTGCTTACCAAATTTATTAAAATCTGTAGTGTACAATCCTCCATAATAGCCTTGCATCGTGTTGAAAATATCAGAAACTGATACTCCAGCATCTTTCGCTCTTTCGACATTAATATCCATTTGGAATTGCGGAAACGATGCATTAAAATTGGTTTGAGCATATTGAATTTCAGGTCTTTTCATTAATTCGCCTAAAAACTCATTGCTCACTTTGCTTACGGTAGCCCAGTCATCATCGCCTTTATCTTGAATTTTTAATTCGAAACCATCGGCTGAACCAAAACCTTGAACACTTGGAGGGGTGAAAAATAAAGCTCTTGCATCTTTAAAATGGGCTGTTTTTCCAAATAATTCTTTTACAACAGCATCAACGGATTGATTATCTTCTTTACGGTGTTTCCAATCTTTTAATTTAATGATTGTAAAAGCATAAGAACCTCCATTTACACTGTTCAGTAAACTGAAACCTACAACACTCATTCTAGATTCAATAATATCCATTGAACCTAAAATGGTATCTAATTCTTTAACTGCTTTTTCAGTTTTTTCTAATGTTGTTCCTGGCGGCAATGTTAAATCGGCCATGATTATTCCACGGTCTTCATTAGGAATAAATCCTGAAGGTGTCGTTTGGAATAAAAGGAATGTAATTCCTGAGAAAACAACTAAACCAATAACCGTAATCCATTTTTTTCTTGCCAAAAATCCTAATGATTTCACATATTTGTTATTCATTCTATCAAAACTAGAATTGAAAGCAATGAAAAAACGATCTTTAAAATTGGCATCGTGATGATCAGAATCTTTGTGAGGTTTTAAGAATAAAGCACATAATGCAGGACTTAAAGTCAAAGCATTTACTGCTGAAATCAAAATTGCAATTGCCAAAGTAATTGCAAACTGTTGGTAAAAAACACCTGATGGACCACTCAAGAAAGACACAGGAATAAATACTGCCGCCATTACCATTGTGATCGAAATAATAGCTCCTGTAATTTCGCTCATTGCTGAGATAGTCGCTTCTTTTCCTGATTTTGCTCCCTCATCCAATTTAGCATGCACTGCCTCGACGACGACAATGGCATCATCGACGACAATTCCAATGGCTAGAATCATAGCAAATAAAGTCAACATATTGATCGAGAATCCAAATATTTGGAGGAAGAAAAAAGTACCCACGATAGCTACAGGAACTGCAATCGCAGGAATTAAAGTCGAACGAAAATCTTGCAAGAAGATATATACCACAATAAATACCAATATAAAAGCTTCGAGCAAAGTGGTTAATACTTTGTCAATTGAAGCATCAAGAAATGTTTTTGTGTTTAATGGAATCACGTAATCAACTCCTTTTGGGAAGTCTGGTTTTGTATCTTCCAAAATTTTCATTACTTCGGTAATAATATCTTGCGCATTAGAACCAGAAGTTTGGAAAACCCCTACTGCAACCCCTTGTTTACCCATTGCAATATTCTTAGTTCCATAATTGAAACCTCCTAATTCAACAGTGGCAACATCTTTTAAGTGCAAGAAATTTCCATTTCCTGTAGAACGAATAACAATATTTTCGTAATCTGCAATTTCAGAAAGTCTTCCTTTGTATTTAATTACATATTCATAAACACCTTCGGCATTTTCACCAAATTTCCCTGGTGCAGCTTCAACATTTTGTTCTTGCAATGCGGCTTGAATTTCTTTTGGAGAAACATTATACGCAGCCATTTTTGCAGGATCAATCCAGATTCTCATCGAATAATCTTTGGATCCAAAAACGTTTACTTGACCAACACCTTTTACACGTTGTAATTTTGGAACTAAATTAATTTTAGCATAATTCTGAATATACGTTTCATCAAAATCTTTGTTTTTTGAATATAAGGCAAAGAACATCAAAGCACTCGTTTGACTTTTTAGCGTTGTAACTCCAGTTTGAACCACCGCTTGAGGCAGTTTACTAGTAGCACGCGATACTCTATTTTGAACGTTTACCGCCGCAATATCTGGATCTACACCTAATTCGAAATATACAGAGATTTTAGCAGAACCATCATTGGCAGCAGAGGAAGTCATATAAGTCATTCCTTCTACACCGTTGATTTCTTCTTCTAGCGGAATTACAACACTATTTAATACGGTTTCTGCATTGGCACCGGTATAATTGGCACTAACCTGAACGGTTGGCGGTGCAATTTCAGGGTATTGTTCGACTGGTAATGCCATCAATCCTAAAACCCCTAAAATGGTTATTAAGATAGAGATTACAGTCGATAGGACAGGTCTTTCTATAAAAGTTTTTAACATTTTAAATATTATTTTTTAGCTGCAGCAGCATTTGTTTTTACTATTTCTTTATCCGTTGGAGCTACAGTTTCTGAATTCGTTTTATCAATTTGTTGTGGAATAATTTCTGTATCATTTTTCAATTTTGAGGCACCTTCAACAACTATTACGTCACCTTCAGAAAGTCCATCGGTAACAATAAAGTTCAAGTCTGAGGTTCCGTTTGTTGTAATAATTTTTGATTGTACTTTATTTCCTTGACCTACAACAAAAATCATTTGTTTTCCTTGTACTTCAAAAACAGCATTTTGGGGTACTACTACAACATCTTTCTGGATTATTGGCAAACGAATGATTCCACTATTTCCACTTCTTAAAAGACCTTCAGGATTTTTGAATTCAGCTCTAAATTGAGTGGTTCCCGTTGTTGGGTTTACTAAGCCGTTCATAGTGACAACTTTACCTTTTTGGTCGTATTCTGAATTGTCCACTAAAAGTAAAGAAACTTCTGGAACTGATTTTAGTTTTTCAGCAGTTGTAGCCCCTTTAAAAGTTTTATTAAAGAAAAGCAATTGCTTTTCATTCATTGAAAAGTAAGCACGTATCATTTTGGTATCAGACACTGTAGTTAATGGCATTTCACTAGTTGAATTCACCAAACTTCCTTCACGGAAAGGCAAACTACCAATTACTCCATTTACAGGAGAAACGATTGTTCCAAAACCAATATTTGAAGCAATACTACCATAAGCACTTTTTGCTTGAGCCAATTTTGCTTTAGCCGTTTCCAATTGAACATTACTGATAATTTTGCGATCTACTAGAGGTTTTAGTCTATCAACTTCAACCTGAGCAGCTTGTACCATTGCTTTAGCTGCAGAAGCATCTTGGTTTAACGTTTGTGTTTCTAGTTTGAAGAGTAGTTGTCCTTTTCGTACTACTTGTCCTTCATCAACATATATTTTTTGAATAAATCCAGTTACTTTAGGACGGATTTCTACGTTTTGTTGGCCTTCAAGATTAGCGGTATATTCTTGGTAAACAACAGCATCTTGCTTTGTAATTGTTTGAACTGGAAAAGGCGCAGCTGTTGGAGCTGGCATTTGCTGCTCTTCTTTTTTACCGCAAGAGGCTAAAATTAGTACTATAAATAGAGTAAATATTGAATTTTTTTTCATTTTTATTCTTGAGTTTGGGATTTATATTTAGTGATTATTCTTTTCTATTATTTTAAATTTTTCAATGGTCTTTATCAAAAGTTCTTCTACCTCACAAACGTGTGTTTTGTAAGCTTTGATGTCTTCCATATTGTATTGTTCTTCTGAACAGGAAATGGTTTGCTCACGATAATGAATGAGTCGATCTAAAATGGTCTTTTCAAAATCTACTAATTTGATGTAATTAGCTAATCTTTCACTGAAGGGTGAAGGCTTAAAATATTTTTTTCGATCACCTGAAACTGTGTAGTAGGTAATTTTACCCATTTTTGATAGCAAATTCAAATTTGTAGAAACAGAACTTTTACTAGCTTTCATTTTTGCCACTATTTCCTCAAATGTTAAACCTGTTTTACATCCATCAATTATTAATAATCCTAGAATTCTAGAACCTAGAGGTGGTAAATTATATAATAATTCAAAATGATTTCCGAACATTTCGATCAGTTCTTCGCGTTCTTTTTGTATTGTTTCCATAATTTTTTTTTGCAAAAGTAGAGTTAGTTCGTATATTTGCGAACTAAACGAACTTAAATTTGTGTTAATTTTTTAACATTTTATTTTTGTACTATAAATTTACTTGAAATTAAAAATTATAAAACTGCTCTAATCAAGTGAGTATGGTTTAAAATACATTTGTAATTTTAAACTCAAAATGGGGTTCATTTGGATTTCTTATTTAAGATCTAAATTTCCGTATATTTGTTGACCTAAAAAATAACTTATAGTGAGTCAAATCAATAAGCTTAAAATATTTAATGATCCTATTTATGGTTTTATTACCATTCCCAATGCTTTAATTTACGATTTAATTCAGCATCCTTATTTTCAGCGTTTGCGTCGTATATCACAAATGGGATTGTCCTACTTAGTCTATCCAGGAGCTAATCATACTCGTTTTCATCACGCTTTAGGCTGTATGCATTTGATGCAAAAAGCGGTTGATGTACTTCGATTTAAAGGAATTGTTATTTCAAATGAAGAGGAAAACGCTTTGTACATTGCTATTTTACTGCACGACATTGGTCACGGACCTTTTTCTCATGCTATGGAAAAAAGTATTGTAGAAGAGGTACATCATGAAGAAATATCTTTGTTATTTATGAACCAATTAAATGTTGAGTTTAATGGTAAGCTAGATTTGGCTATTCAAGTATTTAAAGGAGAGTATGATCGTAAATTTATGCTTCAGTTGATTTCGAGTCAACTCGACATGGATCGAATGGATTATTTGAAACGCGATAGTTATTATTCGGGTGTTGCGGAAGGAAATGTGAATTCAGAACGATTAATTCAGATGATGAATGTTGTTGATGACTATTTAGTTATCGAAGAAAAAGGAATCTATTCGGTAGAGAAGTTTTTAATGTCACGACGTTTAATGTATTGGCAAGCGTATTTGCATAAAACGAGTTTAGTGGCCGAATTAATTTTGATGAGAATACTAAAACGAGCCAAAGAATTAACATTAAAAGGAGTTTCATTACCCTGCAGCGAACCTCTATTATTTTTTATGCAAAATAAAGTTACAATAGAAACTTTTGATGCTGAAAAATTAGATTTATTTGCTCAATTAGATGATTTTGATATTATTGGAGCTTTAAAATCTTGGCAAAAAAATGATGATTTTATTTTAGCCACCTTGAGTAAAATGATTGTTAATAGAGATTTATTAAAAATTAAATTAACAAGTGAAAAAGTAGCCATTGAAGATTTACAGCCATTGAAAGAGCGTTTTGCGTTACAGAATAATATTTCTGTCGCAGATGCTAATTATTTTATCTTTAAAGGAAAAATAAAAAACCAAGCCTACAGTAAAGAAGCAGATCCGATACGTATTTTGAAAAAAGATAATACTGTTGAGGATGTAATTGAATCTTCAGATCAGCTGAATTTAAAATCATTATCTAAATCGGTGACCAAATATTACATCTGTTTTCCAAAACAACTGTTATAAAAACACCATTTAAAATCTATTTTTTATATTTTTGTCGCAATGAAATTTACAGCAGAACAAATAGCAGGGATTTTAGAAGGAGAAGTTATTGGGAATCCAATGGCCGAAGTTTTTAGATTGTCAAAAATCGAAGATGGAGCAGAGGGATCACTGACTTTTTTGTCAAATCCTAAATATCTTCATTATATATACTCTACAAAAGCCTCAGTTACAATTGTTAACGATAGCTTTATTCCAGAGGCAAATTTAGATACAACATTGATAAAAGTACCAGATGCGTATGCTGCTTTTTCTAAATTATTAGAATTTTATAATGAAGTAAAGCAAAATAAAAACGGTATAGAACAACATTCCTTTCTTTCTTCGAGTGTAATACATGGAGAAAACCTATATTTGGGCAGTTTTAGTTATGTAGGAGAAAATGTTATTATAGGTACCAACGTAAAAATATATCCCAATTGTTTTATAGGTGATAATGTTGTTATAGGCGATAATGTAAAATTATTTGCTGGTGCAAAAATTTATTCTGAAACTAATATAGGTAACAATTGTACAATTCATTCCGGAGCTATTATAGGTTCGGATGGTTTTGGTTTTGCACCAAATCCTGATGGGACATATACCACGATTCCTCAAATAGGAAATGTAATAATAGAAGATAATGTAGATATTGGTTCTTGTACGACGATTGACAGAGCAACAATGGGATCTACTATCATTAGAAAAGGAGTAAAATTGGATAATCAAATTCAAATTGCTCATAATGTAGAAATAGGTGAGAATACTGTAATTGCTGCACAAACTGGTGTTGCAGGTTCTACTAAGATTGGAAAGAACGGAATGATTGGTGGCCAAGTCGGAATTTCAGGACATTTACACATTGGTGATAATGTTAGAATTCAGGCTCAATCTGGTGTTGGAAGAAACATAAAAGACAACGAAATTTTGCAAGGAAGCCCTGCATTTGGATACAATGATTTTAGTAAATCGTATGTTCATTTTAAGAACTTACCTAAAATTGTTGCAGAAATAAAAGAATTAAAGAAACAAATATTAAACCAAAAAAATGGAAACAATGGTTAAACAGAAGACCATCAAAACAGAAATCTCATTAACAGGAGTTGGACTGCATACCGGTAAAGAAGTAAAAATGACTTTTAAACCTGCTCCCGTGAATAATGGTTTTACTTTTGTTCGAGTAGATCTGGAAGGACATCCTATTATTGAGGCAGATGCAAATTATGTTGTAAACACTGAAAGAGGGACAAATTTAGAAAAACGTGGAGTAAAAATTCAAACTCCAGAACATGTTTTGGCAGCTTTAGTTGGTTGCGATTTAGACAATGTTATTATCGAATTGAATGCTTCAGAACTTCCTATTATGGATGGTTCTTCAAAATATTTTGTAGAAGCTATAGAAACTGCTGGAGTAGAAGAGCAAAATTCAAAAAGAAATGTATACGTAGTAAAAGAAGTTATTTCTTTTACAGATGAAGAATCTGGAAGTGAGATTTTGGTTATGCCAAGTGATCATTATTGCGTAACAGCTATGGTAGATTTTGGGACTAAAATTTTAGGTACTCAAAATGCAAACATGAAAAGCATTGCCGATTTCAAAACAGAAATTTCTCAATCAAGAACCTTTAGTTTTCTACATGAATTAGAATCATTATTAGAAAAAGGGCTTATTAAAGGTGGGGATTTAAATAATGCCATTGTTTATGTTGACAAGGATATTTCTGCCTCAACTATGGAAAACTTGAAAGTTGCTTTTGGAAAAGAGGAATTGACAGTTAAGCCCAATGGAATTTTAGACAACCTTACTTTGCATTATCCAAACGAGGCAGCAAGACATAAATTACTAGATGTAGTTGGAGATTTAGCTCTAATTGGTACAAAAATTCAAGGTAAAGTTATTGCCAATAAGCCAGGACATTTTGTGAACACACAGTTTGCTAAAAAAATGGCTAAAATCATAAAAATCGAACAAAGAAATTATGTTCCTGTTTATGATTTAAATTTAGAACCATTGATGGACATTCATAAAATTATGGCTGTTCTACCTCACAGACCTCCATTTTTATTAATTGATAGAATTATAGAAATGTCTGAAAGTCATGTTGTAGGTATGAAAAATGTAACGATGAATGAAAATTTCTTTGTTGGTCATTTTCCAGAAGCTCCAGTGATGCCAGGTGTTTTAATTGTTGAAGCTATGGCTCAAACAGGAGGAATTCTAGTTTTAAGTACGGTTCCAGATCCTGAAAATTATTTAACATATTTCATGAAAATTGATAATGTTAAATTCAAACAAAAAGTATTACCAGGTGATACTTTGATATTTAAGTGCGATTTGATAACACCGATTCGAAGAGGAATTTGCCACATGCAAGCAAATGCTTATGCCAATGGTAAATTAGTTGCTGAAGCAGAATTAATGGCACAAATTGCTAAAAAACAATAGATTTGGAGAAAATTACTTTTAATTTTATTAAAAATGAAAGGTAGCTTTAACCTAGTAAAAAATTAAAAAATAGCTGATGAATCAACCACTAGCCTATGTTCATCCAGGCGCAAAAATAGCCAAAAATGTAGTTATTGAGCCGTTTACAACCATTCATAATAATGTAATTATTGGAGATGGAACTTGGATCGGATCAAATGTTACTATAATGGAAGGAGCGAGAATTGGAAAAAATTGCAATATATTCCCAGGTGCGGTTATTTCAGCAGTTCCTCAGGATTTAAAATTTGGAGGCGAGGATTCCTTAGCAATTATTGGTGATAATTGCACTATTAGAGAATGTGTAACCATTAATAGAGGAACAATTGCATCGGGTCAAACCACAATAGGTGATAATTGTCTTATTATGGCAACAGCTCATATTGCTCATGACTGTCACATTGGTCACAATGTTATAATTGTAAACGGAGTACTTTTAGGAGGACATGTAACCGTAGGGAATCACGCTATTATTGGTGGATTGTCTGCAGTACATCAGTTTATTAGCATAGGTGATCATGCAATGATTTCTGGAGGATCACTATTAAGAAAAGATGTACCACCTTACACTAAAGCCGCAAAAGAACCTCTGTCTTATGTAGGTATTAATTCAGTAGGATTAAGAAGACGTGGTTTTTCTTCTGAGAAAATTAGAGAAATTCAAGGTATATACAGGATTTTATATCAAAAAAATTACAATACCACTCAAGCTTTAGGAATTATCGAAGCCGAGATGGAAGCAACACCAGAAAGAGATGAAATTATTGATTTCATTAGAAATTCATCTCGAGGTGTGATGAAAGGATATTCTGGAAATTACTAAAAAAACTCTTGACTATTAGCAATTTTGGTAATAGTCAGAAAAATAAATAAAATATAAATCGCTAATAGCTAAAAGTAAAATATAAATGGCATCTACATCAGATATTAAAAACGGATTGTGCATTAAATTCAATAATGACATCTATAAAATAGTTGAATTTCTTCATGTAAAACCAGGTAAAGGACCTGCTTTTGTTAGAACAAAACTAAGAAGTTTAACTAACGGAAGAGTATTAGATAATACTTTTTCTGCTGGACATAAAATTGATGAAGTACGAGTTGAAAATCATAAATTTCAGTTTTTATATCCAGAAGGTGATGAATTTCATTTCATGAATACTGAAACTTTTGAGCAAATTACATTAAATAAAAATATTTTAGATTCTCCAGGTTTATTAAAAGAAGGAGAAAATGTAATGATTAGCATTAATACAGAAACTGATTTACCGCTTTCAGTAGATATGCCAGCTTCTGTTATACTAGAAGTTACGTATGCTGAGCCTGGAATTAAAGGAAATACAGCAACAAACGCTACCAAATCAGCAACTGTTGAAACAGGAGCGCTAGTAAATGTTCCTTTGTTTATCAATGAAGGGGATAAAATTAAAATAGAAACTACTTCTGGTTCTTACATGGAACGCGTAAAAGAGTAAGTAATTTGATAATAGAAAATGTGAAAATTAGATAAATTTCACATTTTCTATTTTTTTTTAATTTTCTAATAAAAATTATGAAATTTCCAAAAGTTTACTCTTTAGAAGAAATAGCTACTATTATCGGTTGTGAATATGTTGGTGATACCAATTTCCCTGTAACTGGAATGAACGAAATACATGTAGTTGGCAGCGGTGATATAGTATTTGTAGATCATCCAAAATATTATGATAAGGCTTTAAATTCGGCTGCTACAATTATTTTAATAAATAAAAATGTTGACTGTCCTGAAGGGAAAGCGTTATTAATTTCTGAAGATCCGTTCAGAGATTTTAATAAATTGACAAATTATTTCAAGCCTTTTCAGTTTTCAAATGTCTCAATAGCTACTTCTGCAACTGTAGGAGAAGGAACTATTATTCAGCCAAATACGTTTATAGGAAATCATGTAGTTATTGGTAAAAACTGTTTAATACATTCTAATGTTTCTATTTATGACCATACTGTAATTGGTGATAATGTTATAATTCATGCAGGAACAGTTTTAGGTGCAGATGCTTTTTATTATAAAAAAAGAGCCGAAGGATTTGATCAGTTGCTTTCTGGAGGAAGAGTTGTCATTCAAGATAATGTAGGCATTGGAGCTCTTTGCACCATTGATAAAGGAGTAACAGGAGATACAACTATTGGTGAAGGAACAAAAATTGACAATCAAGTGCATGTAGGACATGATACTGTGATAGGAAAAAAATGTTTAATAGCTTCTCAAACCGGAATTGCAGGCTGTGTTATTATTGAAGATGAAGTGACAATTTGGGGACAAGTAGGAACCACTAGCGGAATTACGATAGGAGCAAAGGCTGTTATCATGGGACAAACTGGAGTAACTAAATCAGTTGAAGGTGGAAAATCTTATTTTGGTACTCCAATAGAAGAGTCAAGAGAGAAATTGAAACAGTTGGCTAATATTAAAAAAATTCCAGAAATTTTAAAAAAAATAAAGTAATATGTCTTCAAAAGAAATTGTTGAGAAATTTTACAAATCGGATGCTTTAATTGATAGTGAAGTTATAAAAGATTTTTTACATCCCGATATTATAGTCGAGTGGAACAGTAGTAAAGGTTTTATTGAGCTAAATTATGAAGCATTATTAAATTTATCTAACGATTTAAGTAAAGCTTACGTTCGATCTAAGGTTCGCATCAATCAGATTATTGCCGAAAATGATTTGGTTTCAGTGCGTTATTCTCATTTTGTAAAAACAATTGAGAACCCTAGAGAAGAAATGTTACTGGCACATTTTATTGTGATTTGGCAAATTAAAGACAATAAATTATATCGAGGGTATCAAATGAGCCAATTATCCTAATTTAGTGGTAAAAAACTGAATATGGGATACCCGTTTAGTGCTTACAATTTTATACTTTTGCATAACCATTTTAAAAACTACATAAAATAATATATCATGAGTGTTTTAGTTAATAAAGATTCCAAAATAATTGTTCAAGGTTTTACAGGAAGTGAAGGGACTTTCCATGCTTCTCAAATGATTGAGTACGGAACTAATGTTGTTGGTGGTGTAACTCCAGGAAAAGGAGGAACATCTCATTTAGACAGACCTGTTTTTAATACTGTAAAAGATGCTGTTGAACAAGCAGGAGCTGACACAACTATCATTTTCGTTCCACCAGCTTTTGCAGCTGATGCGATTATGGAAGCTGCAGATGCAGGTATTAAAGTAATTATTGCAATTACAGAAGGAATTCCTGTTGCTGACATGATAAAAGCAAACAGTTACGTTAAAGAAAGAAATGCAAGATTAATAGGTCCAAACTGTCCAGGAATTATTACTCCAGGTGAAGCTAAAGTTGGTATTATGCCAGGTTTTGTTTTCAAAAAAGGAACTATTGGTATTGTTTCTAAATCAGGAACTTTAACTTACGAAGCGGCTGACCAAGTAGTAAAACAAGGTTTAGGAATCACAACTGCTATCGGAATTGGTGGAGATCCAATCATTGGAACTACAACAAAAGAAGCAGTAGAATTATTGATGAATGACCCAGAAACAGAATGTATCGTAATGATCGGTGAAATCGGTGGACAATTAGAAGCGGATGCTGCTCATTGGATTAAAGCTGACGGAAACCGTAAACCAGTTGTAGGTTTCATCGCAGGAGTAACTGCTCCAGCAGGACGTACAATGGGACATGCAGGTGCAATTGTTGGTGGATCTGATGATACGGCTGAAGCTAAAAAACAAATTATGAGAGAATGTGGTATTCACGTAGTAGATTCTCCAGCTGAAATTGGTAAAAAAGTAAAAGAAGTTTTAGGATAATCTTTTATATTTATAAAAAAAAATTAAAAGCCTCACATTTTGTGGGGCTTTTTTATTATTGAATGGAATTAAAGAATACCTTTGCACTTTATTAAAAATAGTGTTTAATAGATTTATTTTTGATAAATAAAAAATGTAAACGAATGGTTTAGATAACTTTTCCGATTTTTGTGAGTTTTATCTAGGAAGACCATTTCAAATAAAAATATAATATATGTACAAGGAGTTAGAAAAATTCAAAGTTACCAATCAGTTTTCATTTACAGCAGAAGATAGTTTAGCAGAAGTTTGCAATGCATCTGAAGGATCTGGTGTGTTTTTGGTTTATGCAGTTGGTGAAGTAAAAGAGTTAATTATGGTTGGTTCTACTGGAACTGTTCAAAATGACGGAACTTTGAAAATTAAAAATGGTGGTTTGAATGATAAAATAGTCGAAGGACACCAATTTGCTAAAACAGGAAGAAAATATTCTTGGCCAGCACAAATGAACAAAGAAGATATTAGGACACTTGAAGTAGTTTGGTATGAGACTTTTAATGATGATTCTAAAGTAATTCCAACATTTGTAGAAGCACAAGTTTTACAAAATTTCTTAGATGAAAATGGAAAATTGCCAAAATGGAATGTAGCTTTTTAAGTTATTTCTATACTAATACAATTGAAAGACTTTACTTCGGTAAGGTCTTTTTTTTGTTTTAAATTCATAAATAGTATTTTTTATTTGTTTATATAAAAAAATAAGTACTATTTTTGCTCCCGTTATCACGAATCTCTTAATAGAGATAGCAACCTGCAAGAACGAGCAAGGTGCTAAAACGATAAGCCAAATCCTTTGGAAAAAATGTTGTTTTTTTATTCCTGTTTTGCTTTTTTGTTTTTCGTCATAGCCCTTTAATTTAAAAATTGATTATGACTAAACAAGGTAAAAATAATGGTAATCCATTCGCATTAATTCCTTTATTTATTTTTATTGCTACTTTTTTAGGAGTTGGTATTTGGCTAGATGATTTTTATGCTTTCCCGTCTCCAATTGCTGTTTTAATTGGAATAATTGCGGCTTTCCTACTTTTTAAATCTTCTACAGAAGATAAAGTGAATACGCTGATTGCTGGTTGTGGTGAAAGTAAAATAATGACGATGTGTCTTATTTATTTACTTGCTGGTGCTTTTGCTGTAGTGAGTAAAGCTACTGGTGGAGTAGATGCTGTTGTAAATTTGGGAATAAACAATATTGATGTTGCTTATTTTCCTTTAGGTATTTTTTTGATTGCCGCATTTTTATCTACTGCAACTGGTACGTCTGTTGGAGCAATTGTTGCAATTGGTCCTATAGCAGTGAGTTTAGCGGATAAAAGTGGTGCTTCATTACCTTTGATTTCGGGTGCATTATTGGGTGGTTCTATGTTAGGAGACAATCTCTCTATGATTTCGGACACCACTATTGCGGCAACACAATCTTTAGGTTGTAAACTCAAAGACAAGTTTAAAATTAACTTATTTATTGCTTTTCCAGCTGCTATAATTACAATTGCAGTATTTTTCTATTTGGGTTTAAACTCAGAAATTGTTTCCGTTGCCATACCTAAAACTGATTTTAATTGGATTGCTATCATACCCTATATACTCGTTATTGTATTAGCAGTTTCTGGAATTAATGTATTTTCTACGTTAATTATAGGAACATTGTTAGCGGGAATTATAGGTTATTTTGGTGGTAATTTTACGTTTATGGTTTTTACCCAAAAAATATATGAAGGTTTTACCAGTATGACAGAAATATTCTTACTTTCTATGCTTTCAGGTGGTTTAGCTGCGATGGTTGATAAAGCGGGCGGAATTGATTACGTTTTATATCAAGTTAAAAAGCGAATAAAGAGTAAGAAATCGGCGCAGACAGGAATTGGTGTTTTAGTTGGATTAACCAATTTAGCAATCGCTAATAACACCGTTTCTATTGTGATTACAGGAAGTATTGCAAAAGAAATTAATGATGAATACAATTTGAGTGCAAAGAAAACGGCTACTATACTTGATATTTTTTCTTGTGTTATTCAAGGAATATTACCTTATGGAGCTCAAGTACTTTTAATATTAAGCTTTGCAGATGGAAAGCTGAACTTTTTAGATTTGATTAGTAATGCTTGGTATCATTTGTTCTTATTTGTTTTTACATTAATCGCTATTTATGCTAATTTTTGGGATAAATGGGTGAATCGAATTATTAAAATTTAAAAGCTAGTATTTTTATTAATGTATATGGTTTTGTATTTTTTTTAAAAAAGTAAATATTCTATATTTGACAGATATAAGATAGCCCTGATAGAAGTGGAAATCCTTTTATTTTTTTGTTTAAAAAAATAAAAGATTGTAGCGGATAGCAGGAATAGCTTCAAATAAAAATTAAAATAAGTTTTGAATATGAAATTACTAGAAGGAAAAGTAGCTATAATTACAGGCGCAAGTCGTGGAATAGGTAAAGGAATTGCAGAAGTTTTTGCAAAACACGGAGCAAATATTGCTTTTACTTACAGTTCATCTGTAGAATCAGCTATGGCATTAGAAAATGAATTGAATGCACTTGGAATTAAAGCGAAAGGGTATCAATCTAACGCAGCTGATTTTAATGAAGCGCAAACGCTTGTTGATGCGGTTAATGCTGAGTTTGGAACAGTAGATATTTTGATTAACAACGCCGGAATTACCAAAGATAATTTGTTAATGCGTATGTCTGAACAAGATTTTGACCAAGTAATGGATGTAAACTTGAAATCAGTTTTCAACATGACAAAAGCAATTCAGAAAACTTTTCTTAAAAAACGTGCGGGATCTATCATTAATATGAGTTCTGTAGTTGGAGTAAAAGGAAATGCCGGACAAACAAATTATGCTGCTTCTAAGGCGGGAGTTATTGGTTTTTCTAAATCGGTAGCATTAGAATTAGGATCGCGCAATATTCGTTGTAATGTAATTGCACCAGGTTTTATTGAAACTGAAATGACTGCAAAATTAAACGAAGATGTAGTAAAAGGTTGGAGAGATGGAATTCCGTTAAAACGTGGCGGAACAACTGAAGATGTAGCTAATGCTTGTCTGTTCTTCGCTTCAGACATGAGCGGTTACGTAACGGGTCAAGTTATGAACGTTTGTGGAGGAATGCTTACTTAATAAAAAGTGATTCGTTTTTAGTTTTTTTTAATCAAAATTGAAAACGAATTTCTATATACTATAAAATATGACAACAACTGCAATACTATTATTACTGGTTTCTTTATTAATAGCTAGCGGTTTATCCTATTTTCAATATATCTACAAAGCCAAAAACAAATCTAAAGTCAATTTGTTTTTGGCTTTTTTACGTTTTTTAACCATTTTTTCTATTTTTTTATTGCTTATTAATCCAATAATAACCAAAAATAGATTAGAAATTGTAAAAACACCTTTACCTATCGTGATTGATAATTCTAGTTCCATTTCATTTTTAAATGTGAATAAAGAAGTTGAACAATTATATAAAAAAATCATTTCGAATAAGGATATTCAAGAAAAATTTGAGGTTCAATCCTATCAGTTTTCAGAAGATTTTGAACCATCAGATAAATTTACTTTTAAAGGAACGCAGACTAACATTGATGTTGTTGCCAAAAACCTTAAAAGCATTTATAAAAACACCAATTATCCGACGATTTTAATCAGTGATGGAAATCAAACTTCAGGTAATGATTATGTGTATAGTTTTGGTGCTGAAAATAAAGTGTACCCAATAATTGTAGGTGATACAACGACATTTTTAGATATTAAAATCAATCAATTAAATGTTAATAAATATGCCTTTCATAAAAATAAATTTCCTGTTGAAGCATTTTTAAGTTATTCAGGAACAAAAAACATTACTGCTGATTTTGTAATTTCACAAGGAAACTCAATACTCAGTAAGCAGCGAATTTCATTTACAACTCATAAAAAAACGGCTACTGTTAGTGTTCTTTTACCTGCTGACAAAATAGGAATTCAAGTTTTTAAAGCTACTATTACATCTGTAGAAAAAGAAAAAAATACGTATAATAACACCAAAAATTTTGCGGTTGAAGTTATTGACCAAAAAACGAATATTGCAATTGTTTCAGCAATTAATCATCCAGATTTAGGAGCATTAAAAAGAGCAATCGAAACTAATGTACAACGTAAAGTAACAACACTTAAACCTAACGATATTAAGTCATTGCAAGATTATAATGTTTTAATTTTATACCAACCTAATACAGAATTTAAAGCCTTATTTGAGAATAACAAAGTAGCTGGAATAAATACCTTTATTATTACTGGAAATAGTACGGATTTTAATTTTCTGAATCAGCAACAAAACAATCTAAACTTTAAAATGAGTGGCCAAAAAGAGGATTATTTATCGGTCTTTAACCCACAGTTTAATTTATTTGCAATTGATAATATTGGATTTGAAAATTTACCTCCTTTGCAAAATGCTTTTGGATCCGTTACCGTAAACGGATCATTATCTGTTCTGCTTTCATCTAAAATTAGAACTATTAATACGAATAGTCCTTTATTAGCTTTTGCAGAAAATCAGAGCAAGAGAAGCGCTTATCTTCTTGGCGAAAACAGTTGGAAATGGCGTTTGCAATCCCACATCAACAATCAATCATTCGAAAAATATGATGTTTTTATTGATAAAATAATACAGTTTTTAGCAACAAGTACTAGCAAAAAATCATTAGTTGTTGAACATGAGCGATTTTATAATTTTGGCGAAGCTATTGAAATTACAGCTCAATATTTTAATAAAAATTATGAGTTTGACGAAAAAGCTCGATTGACCATTGCGGTTACTAATACAAAAACCAAACAAACCAAAAGCTTTGATTTACTAAAAAGTAATAATTATTACAAAGTGAATCTTGACGGTCTTAAAGCGGGTAACTATAGTTTTAATGTAAAAGAATTGAATTCTAATAGTACTTATTCTAGTAATTTTGAAATTCTTGATTTTGATATCGAAAAGCAATTTGTAAATCCTGAGATTGAAAAAATGTCGCAACTAGCGCTACAAACCCTAGCAAAAGAATACTATCCAGATCAAGTAGATACTTTAATAAAAGTGCTTTTAGAGAATAAAGAATACAAAGCCATCCAAAAAAATAATAGTACAAAAACGCCATTGATTGACTGGGTTTGGCTGTTAATTTTCATATTGATTCTATTGATCACAGAATGGTTTACTCGTAAATACAATGGTTTACTTTGATAAAACTAAAGTAGTAGATTATGGATTTTAGACTAAAAGTTTTTTATATCGTTGCGAGCCGTTTGAGTTTTACAAAAGCGGCAACCGAATTATTTATAACTCAACCTGCAGTTTCTAAACACATACAGGAATTAGAAGAACAATATAAAATTAAACTTTTTGAAAGAAATGGTTCTAAAATTTCATTAACAAGTGCTGGCGAAGTATTGCTAAACCACACCAAGAATATTTTTGAAATTTATCGAGAAATAGATTTTGATATGAGTTCGCTTATTAATGAACGTAATGGATTATTGCGAATAGGAGCAAGTACTACAATTTCACAATATATTATACCGCCACTTTTAGCCCGTTTCCATCAAAAAATGGAAAATATTAAAGTCAATTTACGCAATGGAAATACGGAACAAATAGAAAGCGCTTTATTAAAAAAAGAAATTGAAATAGGCATTGTTGAAGGACAATCTAAAAATAAGTCTATAAAATATACGCAGTTTTTAAAAGACGAATTAGTCTTAGTTTGCAAAAGTTCTCATTCTCTTGTAAAAAAAGACGAATTGATTCAAGAAGATCTTAAGAAAATGAATTTTCTAATTCGGGAGCAAGGTTCTGGAACACTTGAAGTTATTGAATATGCTTTGAAAACCATACAACTTAAATTTTCTGATTTGAATGTTGAAATGCAATTGGGAAGTACTGAAAGTATAAAGTCCTATTTATTGAACTCTGATTGTGTTGCTTTTTTATCCATTCACGCTATTGAAAAAGAGTTAAAAAATAACGAACTGACTATTTTAGATGTAAAAAATCTAAGTATAGAACGCTATTTTTATATCATTACTCTTCAAGGAAAAAATGATTCTCTTTCTGATTTATTTATAAAAATAATTTCCAGTTACTATAACCTGGAGTTATAGTAGATTGTTATTTGTGATTATTGAATGTTGTTTAAACTTCTGACCTTTGTAGCGTAATAATTAAAAAACTTCATTGTGAAAAATCATAATACAACACCTAAAAAAGATTCTGCTGCTTTTCTAAAAGTTAGCCCAATTTTTCAAAAAATAATTTTCGGACTATTAACTCTTTTATGTCTTTCCGGTTTTATTTCTCCACCCGTTGCCTTATTGATGGGATTAGTTGTTGCTAATCTTTCAGGACATCCTTTTTTAGAACTCAATCATAAAGCGACTAGCATTTTATTGCAAGTTTCAGTAGTTGGACTTGGTTTCGGAATGAACGTTAACAGTGCTTTATCGGCTGGTAAAGAAGGATTTATTTTTACAGTTGCATCAATATTTTGTACTTTAATTTTAGGTTTCTTTATCGGAAAATGGTTGAATATCGAAAAGAAAACCTCTCACCTAATTTCTTGCGGAACTGCTATTTGTGGGGGAAGTGCCATTGCTGCGATTGCTCCCGTAATTAAGTCGGATGAGAAACAAACTTCCGTTGCATTAGGAGTAATTTTTATACTGAATTCAATTGCTTTGTTTTTATTTCCAGCAATTGGACATTGGTTAGATCTTAGCCAGCAAGAGTTTGGTTTGTGGTGTGCCATTGCCATTCACGACACGAGTTCTGTTGTAGGAGCGGCAAATAAATACGGAGCAGAAGCCTTGCAAATTGCAACTACGGTAAAATTAGCTAGAGCATTATGGATTATTCCTGTTGCTTTATTAACATCGGTTTTATTCAAAAATAAATCGAGTAAAATAAAAATCCCGTATTTTATTGGACTGTTTATTGTTGCAATGCTATTGAATACTTATGTACCGCAAATAGCTCTTGTAGCACCTTATTTAGTAAATATTGCTAAAATTGGATTAACAATAACTTTGTTTTTAATTGGAGCAGGGCTTAACTTTAGTGTTTTAAAATCGGTTGGTGTAAAACCATTAATTCAAGGAGTTTTGTTATGGATTTTTATTGCAACTGCTGCTTTATTTTCAATTATGTATTTCAGTTAATTTTATGTCGCAATGTTTTACGTTTAATAACATGAAACTGCATTCTGATATAATCATACAAAAGAGCTATCAAAAGGAATACAACCGCTATGAGAAGTGTTTTTAATTGCAATAAATTAAATAAAAAACCACCAGAAACGCATCCAATAAAAAAACAAATAATTATAGATAATCTAAGAAAAATACTTGTTTTTAGTTTTTTATTTTCTTCTGGCTTTTTATAGAAAAATAATTGAGATAATTCTATTCCTAGATCAGTAAAAAGTCCTGTAAGATGAGTAGTTCTAACGGTAGATTGCGAAATTTTTGTAACCATAGCATTTTGAATTCCCATAGCAAATAGCATCAAAAAGGCTATCCATTTTCCTTCATTATTTGATAAGTTAGATTGCGATCCAAAAAATGCGATACTTAATAAAATGATCATTTCGAGAGAAATTGGAATTACATGTGACAAATGAGAATTTTTCTTAGCGATTAATTCGGATAAAAAGTTAGAAGTAAAGGCTCCAAATAAAAAGAATAAAGTGAGTACCAAAAATGTAAATGCAGCATTATAATCCTGCTTCATTATTTCTTCTGCAAAGTAGGCAAAATGACCAGTAACATTGGTAGTTAAAGTGTGTATTGATAAAACTCCAGTAATATTTACAAGACCAGCGACAAAGGATAATAATACGGCTAAACGAAGATTATGAATAAAAGTTCTGTTTTTTCCTTGATGTCGAAACATATTTGTGGTTTTCCTTTAGTATTAACAGAATCTTAAATGCCAATTTTATAAAATAACAATTTAAAGAAATACATTTGTAATTCTAAAAACTAAATTTAATGAAAAATTTTAAAATTAAGCCTACGCTTATCACTTTATCTACTCTTGTAGTTGCTTTTTTAGTAATTTCATGGGGAGTTATCGGTCACGAACGAATTAATAGAGCCGCAGTTTTAGCGCTTCCTGCTCCATTGCAGACTTTTTTCTATAATCATATCGATTATATCACTCAAGAATCTACTGTTCCAGATTTGAGAAGAAATGTTTTAAATGATAAAATGGAACCTTCTCGTCATTATTTTGATATGGAAAATTTTGGTGATGTTGCTACTTTTCCAAAGACCATGGAAGAAGCTAAGAAGAAATATGATGATAAATTTTTAGACAAAAATGGCATATTACCTTGGCATATTCAAGATATGATGTCCAAATTAACAAAGGCTTTCAAAGATAAGAGAAAGAACGAAATATTGTTTATTGCTGCTGATTTAGGTCATTATATTGCAGATGCACACATGCCTTTGCACACTTCTGACAATCATGACGGACAAAATACTAATCAAAAAGGAATACACTCTTTGTGGGAAAGTCGTTTACCAGAATTATTTGTAAAAGATTATAAATTAAATGTTCCACAAGGAAAATATCTTGAAAACGTAGATGCTGCAATTTGGGAATTAATGGCAGATACACATAGTTTGGTTGAGCCTCTTTTAGCTGCCGATAAAAAACTAAGAACAGCTACTCCCGAAAATAAAATGTATGTTACGGATTCCGATGGAGCAGTTGTAAAAAACAAATACGGAGGTATGTTGTATTCGGATGAATATGCAGGGAGATTTCATCAAGAATTAAACGGAATGGTAGAAAATCAAATGAAAAAAGCAATTACAGTAACTGCTAGTTTTTGGTACACTGCTTGGGTAAATGCTGGAAAACCAGATTTGAGTAAACTAGACACAAATGAGCTTACTAAACGCAATCATAAATTTTTGAAAAAAGATTTAAAAACTTTCGAACAAGGTAAACTTTTTGGTTTAGTCTACGATAAAGAATAAAATAAGCATATTACATAAAAAAACGGCTGAGAATTAAATTTCAGCCGTTTTTTTATGATTAAAAATTTTCTGGAACTGATCTGCTTTTTTGCTAAAAAAACACCAAAAGAAAGCATTATTCCGTTCAGTTTAATTGCGTGCAAGTATATATTTATCTACTAATTTATTCATGTAAATTTTTCTAATTTGTTTTTGTATTTTTAGAAATTCAAATCAATAATAATATAAAGTCTTATCAGATTTAATACAAAAGAAAACGGGTGAGATACAAATCTCACCCGTTTTTTATGCTAATTGATTTTTTGATACTTCTTATTTTTTAAGATATCCGAAGCAGTTTGATAATAGGAAATAGTTTCATTTACTAAATCTGTTCTTTCTGTTTTCATTGGTACTTGATCATAGAAAATCTGGAACTCTGGCGCTACTTTTTGGTTTGGTTTTAAAGTCAATTGAAACTGTTTGACTGTTTGTTTTGGCGAAATAATTGTTAGAACATTATCTTTAATTAATCCCAGATCTTGATAGGTAGCAATCAACGCTCTTGGCTTATAATCTGATTTTAAAACATCTTGTCCGTAAAACTTACTTTGATAATTAAAATTTAATAATCCTAAAACCGTTGGCATTACATCAATTTGTGACATTATATTATTGTAATATTGAGGCTCTACAAAGCCAGGACTATAAATCATCGCTGGAATTCTATATTTGTCAGCAGGAAGTTCTGTTTTACCTGCACTAGAGGCACAGTGATCCGCAACAATAACAAATACCGTATTGTTGAACCATGGTTGTTTCTTGGCCATTTCAAAGAATTTCTTCATCGCATAATCCGTATATTTTACACCTCCATCACGCGATTTTGCATCTCCAGGAATATCAATTTTCCCATTAGGATACGTAAACGGTCTGTGATTACTTACGGTCATGATATGATTAAAAAAGGGTTTTCCAGATTTTGCTTCTTTGTCCATAATTTTAATGGCTTTGTTGTACATGTCTTCGTCGCAAACTCCCCAAATATTGGCAAAGGTAATCTCGCTAGGTGCAAATGTTTTTTTATCTACAATATCGTATCCATTTCCTCCAAAAAAGTCTTCCATATTGTCAAAAAAGGCATCACCACCATACATATATTTCACATCATAGCCTTTTTCTTTAAAAATTGCTCCAGTGGAGAATTTATCTTTATTGTCTTTTCTTTTTACTACACTTTCGCCAGCAGTTGGAGGAAAACATAAAGTAACGGCTTCTAGACCACGAACAGTTCTATTTCCTACCGCATAAAGGTTAGAAAAAACTAAACTTTTTGTTGCCAAACTATCTAAGAAAGGAGTTATATTTTGCTCATTACCATACATTTTCATAAATTCAGCACTATAACTTTCAATGGTTATCAGCACTACATTTTTGTGATTTTCATCTGCTTCGCTTTTTATTTGTCTTAAAGTGGTTTCGCCGGAAATTGCTGGTAATTGTTGCTTTAATTCGGCATAAGCTTCACTATTTGGAACTGTTTTATAGAATTTAAAATAATCCAATTCGCTGTTCATGAAAGCCAAATAGAATTTGTAAATTCCGTTCGCTTGCAGTTCGTTTGCAAAAATATTCTGTGCATTTTCTCTACTCGCTAATGCCGGAATGGCAAACAAAGACAAGGCAAAAAGTACCATGTAAATTCCGGATATTTTTAATTTTTCTATAAAAGTTGGAATACTTTCGATATATACTTTTGATTTTTTTACAATAAAATAAGTAACTAAACCTGCAATGATAAATAATCCTGAAAATATTGGAATTACAGGATACGATTCCATAATATTACCAATAACTTCGTTGGTATAAATCAAGTAGTTTACCGCTATAAAATTGTATTTGACACCAAATTCATTCCAAAAGAAATACTCGCTAATTGCATTTTGTAGAATTAAAACCACATAAAGGAAAATTACAAAAGAGAACAACCAAAAACGTATTTGATTTCTGTATTTTGGTAAAAAAAGAAGTAATCCAAATAGGAACGTTTTTAAACCTACAAAGATTAACCCAATTTTTGGTAAAGCGCCACCATACTCATTTAGTACTGATTTTCCTGAAAGGATATAAAGGAATAATGCTATAAATAATCCGAAAATAATATATCCATACGGTTTGTAATATTTACTATTGGATATAAAAATAAGGTAGAGCCACAAAAAGCCACTAATTAATACAAAAATGAAAAAATCGGATAAAAAACCAAATAGAAAAACTGAAACCGTATCATTAAACGTAAAGCTGGTTTGAGTTATAGGATGAAAAAAAAGAATTATTCTTGAAATAAAGCTAACTACAACATAAAAGAGTAGCAAATAATAAAACGGAGAGACTTTTTTAGATAAATTCATATAATTGTATTTTGGGCAAAAGTATAACTAATTTTTAAACATATTTTTTTAGGACTCAATTTATCTATTAATAAAAATTAATATTCGCTTAAGATAGAATTGGATTGACTTTAACTTAGAATAAAATGAATAATTTTATTCCATACTAAAAAACAAATGCGATGAAAAAAATAATAATTTTATTGTTACTTTTCACAGGAACAATAGGATACTCTCAAAATTGGAATTCTAGTTTTGTTGAAGCTCAGAAAAAAGCAGTGACAGAAAATAAAAATATTTTGCTTGTTTTCTCTGGCTCTGATTGGTGTGCACCTTGCATAAAATTAGACAAAACCATTTGGAAATCAGAAGAATTTAATAAGGAAGCAACTGAAAACTGGATCTTGTACAAAGCTGATTTCCCAAAGTAAAAAGCTAATTTATTGTCATTAGAATTAACTGCTGAGAATAAAAAAATAGCAGAACGATATAACAAAGAAGGAAATTTCCCGCTTGTTTTACTTTTAGATCCCTCCGGAAAAGTATTGGGAATTACGGGCTATAAAAATGTTACACCTCAAGAGTATATTCAAATCCTTCACTCTTTCGAAAAAAAATGAAAAATATAGTTTTCTTCGGTTTATTCTTGTTCTCCTTATCGGCTTTTTCGCAAATAGCCCATAAGCGAAAATTATGGATGTTAGGAAGCCCATTTGAGGTTACTGCTGTTGCAAAAGATACTGTTGCTGCTAACCTATATATTGATATGGCTGTGGCCGAAACAAAACGAATAGAAAATTTAATTTCCGATTGGATTCCGACAACGCCAATTTCAGAAGTAAACAGAAATGCTGGAATAAAACCAGTCAAAGTAAATTCTGAAGTTTTTGATTTGGTAACAAGAGCTCTTAAAATTTCAGAAATTACCGATGGTGCGTTTGATATATCCTACGCATCAATGGATAAAATATGGAAGTTTGACGGAACCATGAAAACCATGCCAACTAAAGAAGCCATAAAAAAGTCTGTTGAAAAAATTGGATACAAAAATGTAATTCTAGATAAAAAAGAGCAAACGATCTTCCTGAAAATAGCTGGAATGAAATTAGGTTTAGGCGGAATAGGTCAGGGATATATTGCTGATAAAGTCAAAGACTTATTATTTTCTAAAGGATGTATTTCTGGAATTATAAATGTTTCTGGAGATATTAATGCTTGGGGAAAACAACCCGATGGTAAATTATGGACCATTGGAATTGTAAATCCTTTAAATAAAAATAAAATTTTTGCTACTTTTCCTTTAGAGGATAGTGCCGTAGAAACTTCTGGTAGTTATGAAAAGTATGTCATTTTTGATGGCATTCGATATTCACACATTATAGATCCTAGAACAGGTTATCCTGCAAAAGGAGTGGTTAGTGTTTCTGTTTTTGCTAAGCAAACCGAAATTGCTGATGCTTTGGCTACAGGCATATTTGTAATGGGTGTAGATGTAGGTCTGGATTTAGTAAATCAAATTAAAGGGATAGAATGTATTATTGTTGATGATCAGGGCAAAATTCATGCTTCGAAAGGAATTGATGTTCAAAAATATAATTAAATAAAATTATTTAAAATGATAAAGAAAATAACCTTTGGAGTTTTTGCACTTTTTCTTTTACAAGCTTGCAGCACTGTAAAAGAGTACGAAAAAGAAAAAATAAATGATCCTGATATGAAACTCACTGCCCGAACAGCAGAACGATATGAAACTTCTTTTCAGGTTTATCGAGAAGGAGCGGCTGGTGCAAACGGAGGAAAATCAGGCGGTGGTTGCGGTTGCAACTAAATTTTAATTATTAATTCGGATTATTAATTTCAATTCTTTAGAATATGAAAATAAAAATAGTAGCTCTTTTTATCCTATTGTCGGGAACAGTTTTTTCGCAAGAGAAAACCACTTCGCCAACTTTTAAAAAGAGAGTTTTAGAAAGTACTGAAGTAGATTTTTTAGCTAGTTATTACAATCAAGACGGATCAAGATCAGCTGTATCTGGCGGATTAGGATCTGAAAAATTGACCGATGTTGCTTCTAATATAGTTATCGCAATGCCTTTAAATGATGATGATATTTTAACAATTGATTTAGGATTGTCTGCTTATACATCGGCTTCCTCAAGTAATATAAATCCTTATGATTCGGGAGGTAAACCTACACCTTGGCAAGCTTCATCGGGAGCTTCAAAAAGTGACCAATTAGTATCTGCGGTTGCCAGTTACAGCCATAGTAGTGATTCTCGAAATTTTATCTGGAATGCAGACGCATCATTTTCAAATGAATATGATTATACTTCGGTAGGTTTTGGAGGTGGAATTGCAAGTCTTTTTAATGAAAAAAATACAGAATTAAGCTTGAAAGTTAATGCCTATTTAGACCAATGGAGACCAATCTATCCAAAAGAATTGGAAGAGTATTCAAAATACGGTTCTAACTTTACCAATCAAGGTTATCTGGGCGGAATAACTGTTTTAGACCAAAACGGACAAGCAACTAATGGTTATTCTCCATCAGCATTCAAAACGATAAGTGCTGTCAGTAGAAATTCGTTTTCTGCTTCTTTTGGATTTTCTCAAGTTGTGACCAAGAAATTACAATTTTCAGTATTCTTTGATATTTTACAACAACAAGGATTATTATCAACACCGTATCATCGTATGTACTTTGCGGATAAAGCCAATTTTTATATAGGAGAAGCACAATCTATTAGCAATTATGAAAATGCAAGCAATACTGGAGTATATAAATTAGCTGATGACATCGAAAGATTACCAGATTCTCGTTTTAAACTTCCCATTGGTGCTCGATTGAATTATTACATCAATGAACATTTTATTGTAAGAACCTATTACCGTTTTTATTCTGACAATTGGAACATTCAATCGCATACAGCTAGTATTGAACTTCCTGTAAAATTGTCTGATAAATTTACAATTTTCCCAATGTATCGTTATTACAAACAAACCGCATCAAAATATTATGCTCCGTACGAAACCCATTTATCTACCGAAACTTTTTATACATCAGATGCTGATTTAGCAGCTTTTTTTGCGAATCAATATGGTTTTGGGGTTAATTATACTGATATTTTTACTGCTGCAAAATTATGGCGATTTGGTCTAAAGAATATTGATTTTAGGTTTAACCATTATCAACGAAGTGATAAATTAAATGCTAATATTGCTACAGTTACTTTCAAGTTTATAATGCAATAAAGCTTAGATTTACAAAAAAAACTTACACTATGCACCTATTAATAGTAGAAGATGAAGCCGGTATTGTTCAATTCCTTAAACAAGGATTAGAAGAAGAAGGGTATCAAGTTACTAGCGTTTCAGATGGTTTAAAAGGTTTCGAAATCACTCAAAAAGTACATTTCGATTTAATTTTATTAGACTGGATGCTGCCAAAAATGACTGGTTTAGAATTGTGTAAAGCGATTCGATTAAAAAACGAAAAAACTCCAATTTTATTCTTGACAGCTAAAGATACCGTTCAAGAAACTATTGAAGGACTTAAAGCAGGTGCCAATGATTATATTAAGAAACCGTTTAGTTTTGATGAGTTGCTAGAACGAATCAAAATTCATTTTAGAAATCAAAAAGAAGATGAAATTCTAAAACTTGGAACGATAGAGATTGACAATGCTAAACATCGAGTGTCAGTAAATCAAAATGAAGTTGCCTTGACACAACGCGAATTTGAGTTACTCTCTTATTTGGTTAAAAATAAAGGTAAAGTATGTACCAGAGCGCAAATCATCGAAGATGTTTGGGATATTCATTTTGAATACGACACGGGCGTTATTGACGTTTTCATGAATGGAATACGCAAAAAATTAAATTTAAAAATAGAAGAAGACTACATCAAAACTGTTCGTGGCGTAGGCTATATTGCTAATGACTAAATAAAATGCAGCAACTTTCCTTTAAAAATAGAATCGCCTCTCATTACATAATTACTACAGCACTATTGATTTTTGTAGTTTTTTTTGTGATTTATTCGATTGTTAAATTAAGTGTTTACAATCATCTTAACACTGATATTTCAAAAGAAGTCAAGAATCATTTGAATGAAATTGAAGTTAAAAACAATACGTTTTATCTCATGCACATGCAGGAATGGGAGGAAAGGGAACACAATACGGTTGATGTAAACCCCGTTTTTATTCAGTTTTTGGATAAAAATGGAGCTATTATTGAAAAGTCTCCCAACTTAAAAAATGAGTTTCTGTTTTTTGATAAGAAAAGGAACGATAATGAGTTATTTGATACCAAAATATTAGGCAATAAAATTCGCCAAATTCAAGTTCCAATTTATGACGGCGCTAATATTGTGGGTTATGTAATGATCGCTATGTCATTAGAAGGAGCTTTGATGGTTTTGCAAAATTTAGCAGAAATCTTGAGTATTGCGTATCCTTTAATTTTGATTTTGCTTTTCTTTATTGCTCGTTTTATTGCAGGAAAAAGTATTAAGCCAATAAACTCGATTATTAAAACTTCTAATACTATTACAAAGGATAATTTAACTTCTCGAATTCCAATTCCTCAAAACAGAGATGAATTGTTTGTTTTATCCAATACAATTAATAGTCTGTTAGACCGAATCGAAACTGCTATTGAGAGAGAAAAGCAATTCACTTCGGATGCATCGCATGAATTAAGAACACCCTTAACGGTAATTAAAGGAACTTTAGAAGTCTTGATACGCAAGCCTAGAGAAGCCACCGAATACGAAGAAAAAATTAATTTTTGTGTAAATGAAGTAGACCGCCTAAACCACTTGGTAGATCAATTATTGCTCTTGGCTCGATTTGAAAACCAAAAACAAACTTTAAAATTAGAAAAAGTATATTTGAATGCGATTTTTTTAGATACTATTGCACGCTATTCTTCAACTATACAATCCAAAAAAATAGCGGTATCTACTGATTTTTCAAAAGATTATTACACAGAAACAGATAGTTATTTGTTCTCTATTGTCATAAACAATCTCATTTCAAATGCATTAAAATATTCCGATTGTAATGGTACTTTATCGGTCAAGATAATGAATAATAGATCCAAAATAGAATGTCATATTATTGATTCTGGCATTGGGATTCCCAAAGAAGATTTAGAACGTATTTTTAATCCTTTCTATCGTTCAAAATCAACTGATCACCCAGAAATAAAAGGAACTGGTTTAGGATTATCTATAGTAAAAAGATTATCGTCATTGTTATCTATAGAAATAGCAATTACCAGCGAAGAGAGTAGGGGAACAAAAGTAATTTTAAGTTTATTTGAAGCATAACTTAAGTAGTTCTTAAGGATAACCTTATCTTTTAATAGTACTTTTGAAGTATAAATAAGATAAAAAAATGCTCGAAAAAATAATTGCTTTCAGTTTAAAAAACAAACTCATTGTTTTGCTTTTCACCCTTGGCGTTTTTGGATACGGTATGTTATCTGTATTTCAAATTTCGATTGGTGCTGTTCCAGATGTTACTAATAATCAGGTTCAGGTAATTACCACTTCTGGAAATCTTTCTACTCAAGATATCGAACAGTATATTACGTATCCTGTTGAGATTGAAATGGCAAATTTACCCGGTGTAAAAGAAATTAGGTCCATATCTAAATTTGGCTTATCTGTTGTTACCATCGTTTTTGAAGAAAGTTTAGGAACCTATTTACCAAGACAACTTATCGCCGAAAAAATTAAAGCAGCTTCTGAGAAAATTCCGCAAGGTTTTGGAACTCCAGAAATGGGGCCTATTACGACAGGTCTTGGCGAAATTTATCAATATACTTTAGAAGTTAAACCAGAATTCAAGAACAATTATACCGTTACTGATTTACGAACCATTCAGGATTGGATAGTAAAACGTCAGTTATCAGGTATAAAAGGAGTGGTTGAAATTAATACCTGGGGCGGTTATTTAAAACAATATGAAATTGCAATTAATCCTTCGAGTTTAAAAGCAATGCATATCACGACAACCGATGTCTTTACAGCACTGGAGAAAAATAACAGTATTGCCGGTGGTGCTTATATTGAAAAAGTTAATCAAAGTTATTTTATTCGCGGAGAAGGTAAAGTAAAATCTATAGAAGATATTGGTAATATTGTAGTTAAAAACAGCAATGGTTTACCTATTTATATTAAAAATGTAGCAGATGTTCGTTTTGGTCACGCCAACCGTTTTGGAGCTATTACCGGAAATGGAGAAGGCGAAAAAGTATTGGGTCAAGTGATGATGCTTAAAGGAGCGAATTCTAAACAAGTCATAGATGATGTAAAACATAGAGTGACAGAAATCGAGAAATCCTTGCCTGAAGGCGTTTATATTAATGGATTTTTAGAACGAAGCGAATTAGTAGGTAAAACAACTTTTACAGTTGCGGAAAACTTAATTTTAGGCTGTTTAATCGTAATTTTTGTAGTGATTTTATTGTTAGGAAATTGGCGTTCAGGATTAGTTGTAGCGTCAGTAATTCCGTTGTGTTTGTTGTTTGCCATTTCCTTTATGAATATTTTTGGTATAGATGCCAATTTAATGAGTCTTGGTGCTATAGATTTTGGAATTATAATTGACGGAGCAGTTATTATAGTAGAGTTTATTGCTTTTCAGATAGCCAGTAAATCAGCTCATTTAGTTGGTCTTGAAAAAGAAGAGCGTCAGTTAGAAATTGACCAAATCACGTATAAAAGCGCTTCAAAAATGATGAATTCGGCTATTTTTGGTCAGTTGATTATTTTGATAGTTTTTATCCCAATACTATCATTATCTGGAATCGAAGGTAAAATGTTTAGACCAATGGCGATGACTTTTAGTTTCGCTTTACTCGGCGCTATGATATTCTGTTTTACGTATGTTCCGGTAGTTTCTTCGTTATTTTTAAAACCAAAACCAGAGAATCCAGATTCTATATCGAGCAAATTAATCCGTAAACTGAATTCTTGGTATTTACCAATAATTACTTGGGCAATTGGTAATACAAAAAAAGTATTGTACGGAGCTTTAGCATTGTTATTGCTAGCTGTCGGATTATTCGCAACAATGGGCGGTGAGTTTATCCCAACCTTAGATGAAGGAGATTTTGTTATTCAACCCGTTTTAAAAACAGGAACATCATTAACTAAAACGATTGCCATAACTACTAAAATTGAAAAAATAATTCTTAAAAATTTCCCAGAAGTGACCCAAGTAGTCAGCAGAATTGGAGCTGCCGAAGTTCCCACTGATCCTATGTCAATGGAGGAAAGTGATGTTATTGTGAAATTAAAACCGAAATCACAATGGACGTCAGCGAAAAGTAAAGATGAATTAGCCGATAAAATTAAATCAGCGATTGAAAAAGAAATTCCAAACATGGAAATTGAATTTACTCAGCCAATTGAAATGCGTTTTAATGAATTAATTTCTGGTACTCGATCTGATGTAGCGGTAAAAGTTTTTGGTGAAGATTTAAATGTTTTAGCCAAAAAAGCACATGAAATCAAAAAAGCGATTGCTAAAGTAGAAGGTGCTTCGGATATAATTATTGAAAAAACGGAAGGTTTGCCTCAAATGTCGGTAGTTTATGATCGCTCTAAAATTGCACGCTATGGACTTAATATTTCTGATTTAAACGAAATGATTGCTCTTGGCTTTGCCGGAAAAACAGTTGGAAATGTCTTTGAAGGCGAAAAACGTTTTGATATGGTTATTCGTTTGGATCAAGAAAATCGTCACGATATTGAGGATTTACGTAATTTATACGTTTCCACGCCAAATGGTGAACAAATTCCGTTACAAGAACTCGCTTCAATAGAATATACAGAAGGTCCTGCGAAGATTTCGAGAGACAATACCAACCGAAGAATTGTAGTAGGAATCAACGTTAGAAACCGCGATTTACAAAGTGTAGTGATGGACATTCAGAAAGTTGTTGATAATGACATTAAACTGCCTGCCGGTTATTATGTAAAATATGGTGGACAGTTTGAAAACTTACAAAGTGCCAAAGCCCGTTTAATGATTGCTGTTCCAATTGCCTTATTTTTGATATTTGTTCTATTATATTTTGCTTTTGGTTCTGTAAAAGAAGCCTTAATGGTCTATTCCGCTATTCCATTATCGGCAGTTGGTGGCGTTTTATTTTTATGGATTCGAGATTTACCTTTTAGTATTTCAGCAGGAGTTGGGTTTATAGCCCTTTTCGGAATTGCAGTTCTAAACGGAATTGTATTAATTGAACATTTTAAAGAACTCAAACACCAAGGCATGAAAGATATCGATGCATTAATTTTGAAAGGAACCACAGATCGATTGCGTCCTGTTTTATTAACAGCTGCTGCGGCTGCCTTAGGATTTTTACCGATGGCCATTTCGTCATCAGCTGGTGCAGAAGTTCAGCGTCCTCTTGCAACTGTGGTAATTGGTGGCTTATTTACAGCAACAATCTTAACAATGATTGTACTACCTATTTTGTACAAGGTTTTTGATAGTAAAGAATTTAAAAAACCTAAGTTTAAAAAACATCAAAGTGGTACTTATATTATTTTATTTTTATTATTTTCTTCATTTACTTTTTCACAAAATTCAAATGCAGAATTAGAGGGTTTATTATCAAAAGCAATTCAGAATAACAAAGGAATAAAAGCGGCACAGTTACAAGTTGATAAAACGCAGGCTAATATTAAAACGGCATACACCTTTGATAAAACAAATGTATATTACAGTTATGATCAGAATAATTTAGCGATGAATGATCAGCCTTTAAAAGTTTTTGGAGTGCAACAACGCTTTTCTTTTCCAACCGTTTACGGCGCACAGAAAAAAGTGTATTCGTCTGAATATGAAAAAGAAAAAGCCAATTTCGAAATTCAGAAAAATAAACTTTCATTAGCCGTTTCAAAATCGTATCAGCATATTGTATATCTACAACATCAGGAAAAATTGTATCAGTATTTAGACAGTTTATATCAAAATTTTTCTAAAGCAAGTGATAGACGCTTTGAATTAGGAGAGACTAATTATCTGGAAAAAATTACTGCTCAAGCTAAGTTTAGACAAATAAAAACTAAGCTTTCTCAAATCGATAAAGATAAAAAAGCACAGTATGACGTATTGCAATCTTTAGTACAAAATGATGAAATAACGGTAATAAATAATAGTGAAATAACAGTTCTAAATAATTTAAGCGATAGTACAAGTAAATCATTTTATACTACTTATTTAGAAAGTATTACTAAAAATTATAAAACTCAAATAGATTTACATAAGCAATCGTGGTTACCAGATATTAATTTAGACTTTTTTCAAGGTAAAAATAGCGGTATATCACAATCTTTATACGGTTTTCATGTTGGTATTGGTATTCCATTATTATTTTCGGGAAATGTTTCTAAAGCTAAAGTTGCACAATTAGAACTGCAAAGTTGGGAACAGCAAAAACAAAATGAAGATTCAAAAATAGAACAATACATGAATCAAAAAACAAATGAATTAGCCAAATATCAAGAAGCAATAAATTACTACAATTTGTACGGTAAAAAATTATCAGATGAGATTATAAAAGTAGCAAATAGTAGTTTTAAACATGGCGAAATCGATTTTTTTCAATACATACAAAGTTTAGAAAACGCGACAACCATTCAAGTTGATTATTTAGATACAATTTTACAATTCAACCAAACGCAATTAGATTTACAATACTTAAATTTTTAATACCATTACAATGAAAAAAATACTATATATAGCTACTTTAGCAGTTGTTTTATTCTCTTGCAAAGAATCTAAAACCGAACAAGTAGCTCCCAAGGATGATGATTTAACGACTGTAACCAAGGCTCAATTTCAATCTTCAGCAATGGAAATTGGTACTCCAACAGAACAAGATTTTGATGTAACAGTGAAAACTGCTGGAAAAATTGATGTTCCTCCACAAAATCGTGCAAAAGTAACCACTTTTATGGGCGGATATGTAAAATCGACTACACTTTTAGTGGGTGATAAAGTTAAAAAAGGACAGGCCTTATTAGTCTTACAAAGCACAGAGTTTTTAGATATTCAAAAAGATTATATGGAAGTAGCAGAGCAATTAACTTTCTTAAAATCAGAATATGATCGTCAAAAAACATTATTCGACGAAAAAATAACGTCTCAAAAAAACTATTTAAAAGCCGATAGTGATTATAAAAGAGCAAAAGCCATGCACCAAAGCTTACGTGCCAAATTAATGCTTTTGAACATCAATCCTAAAAGTGTAGAACAAGGTAACTTAACTTCGACAATTACTATTTTTTCTCCTATATCCGGTGATATTGTGATAATGAATGCTAACGTAGGAATGTTTGTCGCACCATCAGATGTAATTCTGGAAATTGTTGATACAGATCACTTGCATTTAGAGTTAGCCGTTTTTGAAAAAGACATTTTGAAAGTTAAGATTGGTCAAAAAATCACTTTTAAAGTTCCAGAAGCTTCAAAAGAACTTTTTAATGCAGAAGTGCATTTAGTTGGAAAATCAATCGAAGGTAATGATAGAACCATAAATATACATGCACATTTAGACGATGCTATTAAGCAAAAATTACTAACAGGAATGTTTGTTGAAGCTCAAATTATTGTGGACTCTAAAAAAGGATTAGCCATTCCTTCGGATGCATTAATAACCGAGAACAATAAAAATTTCGTACTTTTATTACAGAATCAAAAAGACGGTTATTCATTCAAAAAAGTAAGCGTTATGATAGGAGAGAAATCGGAGAAATTTGTTGAAATAATACCAAATTCAGTAATTAATGCGGAATCAAAAATTTTGACAAAAGGTGTTTTTGATTTGACTAACTAATTTATAGCAAACAACATGGGTTTAAATAAACTAAAAGATCAATTACAGACAGAAGTGGATACTGCATTTTTATACGATAGCATCGCTGCTATTCAATCTGACGATAATCTGAATAGAGTTTTACAAAGTTTATCCCAAATCGAGAAAGGGCATGCCCAAAATATGCTTGATAAAGTTTTGACCATTGATTCTAAGTATCAAATGCCAATGCCCTCTTCAAGAGCAAAACTACAATTGAAGCTAGGTAAAATTTTTGGCTATAGTTCGATAATTAGTAGTCTGTCTAGTGTTGAAAAGCAATTTGCAGTAAACGCAGTCAAAAATAAAATTGAAAATGGTGAAAAGCCAACGGGTTTTGAACACAATCACCTCAAAATCATAGAAGCTGTAAATAATAATGCCGCACTGAATGTTTCAGGAGGTTTTTTATCAAAATTTGAAAGTCGTCATAAATCAGTTGGAGGAAATGCACTTCGAGCAGCAGTTTTAGGTTCTAATGATGGTTTGGTTTCTAATATGAGTTTGGTAATGGGAGTTGCTGGTGCTGCAGTTTCTAATAATACCATTTTGTTAACGGGTATTGCTGGACTTTTGGCAGGAGCGATTTCGATGGCTTTGGGTGAATGGCTTTCTGTGCAAAGCTCAAGAGAATTAAACCAACGACAAATTGACTTAGAAACTGAAGAACTATTAGCGTCTCCAGAAGAAGAGAAAAAGGAATTGGTTTTACTGTACCAAGCCAAAGGAATGAATGTTATTGAGGCACAAAAATTAGCTGACAAAGCTTTTGAAAGTCATGAAACAGCTATTGATGCTATTATAACAGAAGAGTTAGGTATTGATAAAGAAGAATTAGGCGGTTCAGCATGGGAAGCTGCCATTGCTTCTTTTGTACTTTTTTCTATTGGCGCTATTATTCCTTTATATCCATTTATGATTTTAGAAGGTAAGAATGCTATTTTATTGAGTATTGGTAGTAGTGTTATTGGACTTTTTGGAATTGGAGCAGCCATCACTTTACTAACCGGAAAAAGCGTTATGTTCTCTGGATTGAGACAAGTAGGTTTTGGCTTAGCAGCTGCAGCAATAACTTACGGAATCGGTTCTTTGATAGGTGTTTCGTTGGCAGGATAAAAACGTTTATACAATAGAGTTTTCTAAAATAAAAATTAATTATAAACCTTAAATTACAATAATATGAATGATGCACATTGGCACTTAGTAGTAAATCATTTTCCAATCATTGGGACGATTTTAGCACTTGGAATTTTAATAGCTGGGCTATTTTTAAAAAATAATTCTGTAAAAAACACAGCTTATGCCTTATTTATTGTAGCTGCTATTTTTGCCGCATTTAGTATGGCGACAGGCGAAGGAGCCGAAGAAATGGTCGAAGATATGCCAACTATTGGAAAGCGTATTATTCACGAACATGAGGAAATAGCAGAAAAGTTAGCGATAGTATTGTATTTATTGGGAGGAATTTCAGTTTTAGGAATTATTTTAAATTTAAAAAATCATGCAAAAGCAAAGTTTATCTCTATAGTAGCCGTAATAGTTGGTATTGGAGCTGTTTATGTAGCACAATTAGTGGGCACTTCTGGTGGTGAAATTCGTCATACTGAAATCAGAGCTACAAATGAAAATAATGCTATAGTTCCTGAAAAATCAACACCTTTAAAGGATGAATAAAATAAATGAAATTATTTTATCAAATTTATTTGCTTTATAAATTTATTATCTTTTATATTTGCAAATCAATTCTAATTAAAGAATAAAAAAATGTTTACCAATCAATTGCATCATCATCATTTTCATTATTGCTCTCAAGCGATGTGTTAATGGTATGCATGTAAATCATCATATTTCAGAACCCGTTTGAGTACATCAAACGGGTTTTTTATTACTCTCTACTGTACTCAAACTATTAATTTAAAAATAATTAAAAAATGAGTACTTTAAAAATTGCAATTCAAAAATCAGGACGTTTAAACGAAGACAGCATTCAAATCCTTAAAGATGCTGGTATATCTATCGATAACGGAATAGACCAACTTAAGGCCGAAGCTTCTAACTTTCCTTTAGAAGTTTTATATTTAAGAAATTCAGATATTCCACAATACCTTATCGACGGCGTAGTAGATATAGCAATTGTTGGCGACAATTTATTAGTCGAAAAAGGCGGAGAAATAGAAGTGATTCAAAAATTAGGATTCTCAAAATGCAAAGTGTCAGTAGCAGTTCCTAAAACGTTTGATTATAATTCGGTTCAAGACTTAAACGGAATGCGTATTGCAACCTCATATCCTAAAACAGTTCTTGATTTTTTCAATTCGAAAGGCGTAACAGTAGATATTCACCAAATATCAGGTTCAGTAGAAATAGCGCCAAATATTGGTCTTGCTGATGCAATCGTTGATATTGTTTCTAGCGGAAGTACTTTATTTAAAAACAACCTCAAAGAGGTAGAAGTTATCTTTAAAAGTGAGGCAGTATTAGCGGTTTCTCCAAAAGTAACTCCAGAATCTCAAAAAATTATCGATACTTTAAAATTCAGAATAGAAGCTGTTTTGAGAGCTAGAAAATCAAAATATATTTTAATGAACGTTCCTAATGATAAAATCGAAGATATTGGTAAAATACTTCCTGTTTTAAGAAGTTTAACTGTTTTACCGTTAGCACAAGAAGGTTGGAGTAGTGTGCACTCTGTAATTGATAAAGATACTTTTTGGGATGTTATTGATCAATTAAAAGAAGCTGGAGCCGAAGGGATTTTAGTTTGTCCAATTGAGAAAATGGTTCTTTAGCATTATAAAATAGAAATTATGAGTTTCAATAACTCAGTTAATAAATACTTTAGCAAACTTTGCGAAAACCTATGCAAACTTTGCGGTTAAACCACAAAAAGATGAACAAAATATACAATCCAGAACCAGCATCTTGGTCTACTATTTTAGAAAGACCAACAAAAACGATAGATGATATTGAAGCTACTGTCAAAGAAATTTTTAGGGAAGTTCAGAAAAAAGGGGATACTGCCGTTGCAAAATACACTTCTCTTTTTGATGGTGTTGCAGTGGCAAATATTGAAGTTTATAAAGCAGAGATTGAAGAAGCAATCGCAACTATTTCCCCTGAATTAAAAGACGCAATTCAACTAGCAAAATCAAATATTGAAAAATTTCATGCTGCTCAAAAAACAAATATCGTAAGTGTAGAAACGGTAGAAGGAGTTAACTGTTGGCAAGAAAAACGACCTATTCAAAAAATAGGTTTGTATATTCCTGGCGGAACAGCACCCTTATTCTCAACGGTATTAATGCTTGCTGTTCCTGCTAAAATTGCCGGTTGTAATGAAGTAGTTTTATGTTCGCCACCAGATAAAAACGGAAAAATAAATCCTGCTATTTTGTATGCTGCTTGTTTATGCGGGGTAACTAAAATTCTAAAAGTGGGCGGAATACAAGCAATTGCTGGACTAACTTTTGGCACGGAAATCATTCCTAAAGTGTATAAAATCTTTGGCCCTGGAAATCAATTTGTAACGGTAGCCAAACAATTAGCAACACAATTTGGCGTAGCAATCGATATGCCGGCAGGTCCATCAGAATTATTAGTTGTTGCTGATGATACTGCTGTTCCTGCTTTTGTTGCCTCCGATTTATTATCCCAAGCAGAACACGGAACTGATAGTCAGGTGATTTTAGTTTCTACATCAAAAAAACTAATTGATGCGGTTGAAAAGCAAATCCAATTACAACTCGAGATACTTCCAAGAAAAAATATTGCCGAAAAAGCCATTGCAAATTCTAAATTGATATTTGTAGAAAATGATACAATTGCATTAGAATTAATTAATGAATATGGTCCGGAGCACTTTATCATCTGTTCTGAATTTGATGATTTTTATAGCAATGGTGTCCAGAATGCTGGTTCGGTATTTATTGGCAATTATACTCCAGAAAGTGCAGGAGATTATGCTTCTGGAACAAATCATACTTTACCAACAAATGGTTATGCTAAGAATTATAGCGGTGTAAATTTAGATAGTTTTACAAAAGCGATGACTTTCCAGAAAATATCAAAACAAGGAATTTTGAATATTGGAAAAGCAATAGAAATAATGGCAGAAGCCGAAGGATTGCAAGCGCATAAAAACGCAGTTACTTTACGATTAAAAGCGATTGAAAATGAAAAATAATTTTGACATAAATACTATTGTAAGAGCAAATGTAAAGGTATTAAAACCCTATTCTTCTGCTCGCGATGAATTTGAAGATTTTAACACTGCTGATATGACTTTCTTGGATGCCAATGAAAATCCATTTGAAAATGGAGTAAATCGATATCCTGATCCACAACAAAAGAGTGTGAAAGCAATTTTAGCAAAACAGAAAAATGTAAAATTGAACCAAATTTTATTGGGAAATGGAAGTGACGAAGTATTGGACTTGTTATTCCGAGCTTTCTGCGAACCTAATAAGGATAATGTAATCACATTACCGCCAACTTACGGCATGTATGGAGTTTTAGCCAACATTAATGCGGTAGAAAATAAGGAAGTGTTACTTTCAGAGGATTTTCAGCCTCAAATTGAAAAAATAATGGCTGCGGTTAACGAAAATACTAAAATTATCTTTTTGTGTTCGCCTAATAATCCAACAGGAAACTCTTTTTCTGATGAAAGTATTGCCTATCTTTTACAAAATTTTAAAGGATTAATCGTAATTGATGAAGCCTATATTGATTTTTCTCAAAAAGAAAGTTGGATCAATGAGTTGGATGAATATCCCAATTTAATAATTACGCAAACGCTATCAAAAGCGTATGGTTTAGCAGGAATCCGATTGGGTATTTGTTATGGTTCAACTGAAGTTATTTCAGTTTTGAACAAAATAAAACCTCCTTACAATGTTAATGAATTAAGCCAAAAAAGAGCTTTAGAAAGATTGGATTATTCTGAAAAAATAAAAAATGAAATTACTTCTATTGTAGAGCAAAGAGAAAATTTACTTAAAGTATTACTTAATATAAATTTTGTCGATAAAATCTATCCAACAGAGGCTAATTTTATTTTAATAAAAGTGGATGATGCCAATAAAAGATACAATGATTTAATTAATAAAGGGATCGTAATCCGGAACCGAACTACACAGCCTTTATGCGACAATTGTTTGCGTCTAACTGTTGGAACTGAAGTAGAAAACAACAAATTGATAGAGGCTTTAAAAGAAATTTAAATAGAGATTTGATGGATTCCTAGAATTATTAGGAATTCTTGGTTTTGAAATAATTTAAAATTCAAATTATTTTAAACTTTAGAATCTGACTTAAAAAATAAAATAATGAAAAAAATACTTTTTATAGATCGTGATGGAACAATGGTTTTAGAACCAAATGATTATCAGTTAGACAGTTTTGAAAAACTAGAGTTTTATCCGTATGCTTTTCAATATTTGGGAAAAATTGCCAAAGAATTGGATTTCGAATTGGTGATGGTTACCAATCAAGATGGTTTGGGAACTGATTCTCATCCTGAAGCCAACTTTTGGCCAGTTCATAATTTAGTAATGAAAGCTTTTGAAAATGAAGGAGTTGTTTTTAGTGAAGTGTTGATCGATAAAACATTTCCTCACGAAAATATTCCAACACGCAAACCAGGCATTGGAATGTTGACAAAATACATCAATAATCCAGATTATGATTTAGTTAATTCGTTCGTAATTGGTGATCGAATTACGGATGTGGAATTAGCAAAAAACTTAGGTTCAAAAGCCATTTTTATTAATACTGATGAAGCATTAGGAAGTGCTGAAATCGCTTCGAAAAGAGAAGAATTAGATTCGGTTATCGCTTTGCAAACTACGCAATGGAAAGCTATTTATGAATTTTTAAAATTAGAGGAACGTTCTGCTTTTATTGAAAGAAAAACCAATGAAACAGATATTTTTATCAAATTGAACTTAGACGGAACAGGAAAAAGCAAAATCGAAACTGGAATAGCTTTTTTTGATCATATGCTAGATCAAATTGCGCGACATGGTCAAATGGACTTAGAAATTCTTGTAAAAGGCGATTTAGAAGTCGATGAGCACCACACGATCGAAGACACTGCAATTGCGCTGGGAGAAGTTTTTGCAAAAGCTTTAGGAAATAAATTAGGCATTGAGCGTTACGGTTTTTGTTTGCCAATGGACGATTGTTTAGCGCAAGTAGCCATTGATTTTGGAGGTAGAAATTGGTTAGTTTGGGAAACAGAATTCAAACGAGAAATGGTGGGTAAAATGCCAACAGAAATGTTTTTACACTTTTTTAAATCCTTCTCAGATGGTGCTAAAGCAAACATCAACATCAAAGCGGAAGGAATTAATGAGCATCATAAAATTGAAGCCATTTTTAAAGCTTTCGCTAAAGCGATAAAAGTAGCTGTAAAACGTGATACCGAAAAAATGATTTTGCCAAGTACAAAAGGCATGTTGTAAATACTAGTCCTGCAAGGTTTTTTTAACCTTGTAGGTATTCATGAATAGATGTATAAGTTCTTGAAAAACTTTTTAGTATTCATAAATAGTCCTGCAAGGTTTTTTTAAACCTTGTAGGTATTCATAACTAAACCTACAAGGTTTTAAAAACCTTGTAGGAATAAAAGAAGAAGAAGAATGAAAATAGTTATCATAAATTACGGAGCAGGAAATATACAAAGCATTATGTTTGCTATCGAAAGATTAGGATATAAAGCTGTTTTGAGCAGTAATTCAGAAGAAATAAAAGCGGCAGATAAAGTAATTTTCCCGGGTGTTGGTGAAGCAAGTTCAGCCATGAAAAAGCTAATTGAAAGCGGATTGGATACTTTGATTCCAACCTTAAAACAACCTGTTTTAGGAATTTGTTTGGGAATGCAATTAATGTGCAAATCATCCGAAGAAGGAAATACAAAAGGTTTAAGCATTTTTGATGTTGATGTGGTGAAATTCACTAATAAAGTAAAAGTGCCACAGATGGGTTGGAACCAAATTTATCATTTGAAATCCCCATTATTTGACGGAATCAGCGAAAAGGAATACATGTACTTAGTTCATAGTTTTTATGCACCGCTTTGCAATGAAGCCATAGCGACTACTAATTATGAATTAGAATACGCTTCCGCTTTACAAAAAAATAATTTTTACGGAACACAATTTCACCCTGAGAAAAGCAGTGCAATAGGAGAACAAATTTTAGCTAATTTTTTGAAGTTGTAACTTTAAGAATTTAGACTTTCAAACTTTAAGACTAATTATAAATGAGAATAATACCCGCAATAGACATAATAGATGGTAAATGTGTTCGACTGTCCAAAGGAGATTACAATACTAAGATTATATACAATGAAAATCCACTTGAAGTAGCCAAAGAATTTGAGGCGCACGGCATAGAATATTTGCATTTAGTAGATCTTGATGGAGCAAAATCAAGCCAAATTGTAAACTATAAAATCTTAGAGCAAATTGCCACAAAAACAAAACTAAAAATTGATTTTGGTGGTGGATTAAAATCGGATTCCGACTTAAAAATCGCTTTTGAAAGTGGCGCAAACCAAATTACTGGTGGAAGTATCGCCGTAAAAAACAGAGCAATTTTCGAAAAATGGATTGCAGAATACGGAGTTGATAAAATCATTTTGGGAGCCGATGCAAATAACGAGAAAGTAGCTGTTTCTGGCTGGTTAGAAGATTCTAACGAAGATTTGATTCCGTTTATACAAGAGTATCAAAACAAAGGAATTCAGTATGTGATTTGTACTGACATTGCCAAAGACGGAATGCTCGAAGGTCCTAGTTTTGATTTATACGCTAAAATTTTGGATCAATGTAATGTCAAATCGAGCGGAGTCGAGATTAAATTAATCGCTTCTGGTGGAATTTCTACTTTTGACGAATTACCTAAGCTAGCCGAATTAGGTTGTGAAGGAACGATCATAGGAAAAGCGATTTACGAAGGTCGAATTTCTATGAAACAATTGGAGCAATACATACTAAGTAGATAAGCAAATTAGAAATGCAATAATGAGTTTATTATCGCACTTACTAATTTTCTAATTAACACATAAACAAATATGTTAACAAAAAGAATAATTCCTTGTCTAGATATTAAAAATGGACGAACGGTAAAAGGAGTAAATTTTGTAGATTTACGAGATGCAGGTGATCCTGTAGAATTAGCTAAAATCTATTCCGATGAAGGAGCAGATGAATTGGTTTTTTTAGATATTTCAGCAACGGAAGAAAGAAGAAAAACTTTAGTTGATTTGGTTCGGAAAGTTGCTTCCACAATCAATATCCCTTTTACTGTAGGTGGTGGAATTTCCTCTGTTGAAGATGTTGAAATTTTGCTTCAAAATGGAGCAGATAAAGTTTCTATCAATTCATCTGCGGTAAAAAACCCTCAATTGATTAACGATTTAGCACAAAAATTTGGGAGTCAATGTGTTGTTGTCGCCATTGATGCTAAACAAATTGATAGAGAATGGGTTGTGCATTTAGTTGGTGGAAAAGTACCTACAGAACGAAGTTTATTTGATTGGGCTAAAGAGGTCGAACAAAGAGGAGCGGGAGAAATTCTATTTACTTCAATGGATAATGATGGCACCAAGAATGGATTTGCTAATGAAGCTTTGGCCAAATTATCTAAATTAGTCAATATTCCTATAATTGCTTCTGGAGGTGCAGGAAATATACAACACTTCGTAGATGCTTTTCAAGAAGGAAAGGCAGATGCCGCTTTGGCAGCAAGCGTATTTCATTTCAAAGAAATTGAAATAAAAACGTTAAAAAAAGAACTTAAAAATAACAATATCGAGGTTAGAATATAGTCTTAAACAATAAGATTTTCTGCTTTACAACTTTATACATAAAACATGAATATAGATTTTTCAAAAAATACAGATGGTTTAATTCCAGCAATCATTCAAGATAGTGAAACAAAAACCGTTTTGATGCTGGGTTATATGAACGCTGAAGCCTATCAAAAAACAGTTGATACTAAAAAAGTAACTTTTTATAGTCGTAGCAAGCAAAGACTATGGACAAAAGGAGAGGAAAGTGGAAACTTTTTGAATCTTATTGATATCAAAAATGACTGTGATAATGATACGCTGTTAATTCAAGTAAAACCAGAAGGACCAACTTGTCACAAAGGAACTGATACCTGTTGGGATCAAAAAAATGAAATCGTTTATGGATTTATTTCTGATTTAGAAAATACCATTAATACGCGTAGACAAAATGCAGACTCTGAAAAAAGCTATGTAGCTTCGTTGTTTCAACTTGGAATCAATAAAATAGCTCAAAAAGTAGGAGAGGAAGCGATTGAAGTAGTTATTGAAGCCAAAGACGAAAACGATGATTTATTCCTTAGTGAAAGTGCCGATTTGCTTTTTCATTATCTTATTTTATTACAAGCCAAAGGATTTCAATTAAATGACGTGGTTGATGTTTTAAAAAGTCGTCAAAAGTAAAAAATTAGATTTTAAAGTATTTAATGTTGAATCAACCCCTTAAAAATCTTTTTTAAATAAGATCAAATCGGTTTCTTAATTCGATAAGAGTTTTAACGCTTTTAGAAAATTAATTGTAGGAGTTATTGTTCTTAAATTATAAAGTTTATTTTTGTTGAAAACCATTAAACATGAAAAAATACTTAAACATTCTTTTTTTTACATTACTCGTTTTTAATGTAAGTAAGGCACAAGGCCTTTTACAGAAGAAAGAAATTACATTTACAAGACAAGATTCATTAAGAGGAAGTATAACAAAAGAAAGAGTATGGTGGGATGTTTTAAACTACCATTTAGACATAAAAGTAAATCCTGTAGATAGCACAATTACAGGTTCTAATACTATTGGATATAAAGTTTTACAGGAATACAATGTAATGCAAATAGATTTGCAAAATCCAATGGAAATTTACAAAGTAATTCAGGATGGAAAAGAATTAAAATACAAAAGAGAAGGCAATGCTTTCTTTATAAATCTTTTGGCTAATCAAACAGTAGGAGCCAAAAAAGAACTGACCGTTTTTTATGGTGGTAGACCTAGAATAGCAGTCAATGCGCCTTGGGATGGAGGAATATCATGGAAAAAAGACAGAAATGGCAAGTGGTTTATTGGCTCTTCTTGTCAGGGATTAGGTGCTAGTGTTTGGTGGCCAAACAAGGATCATATGTATGATGAAGTCGAGAATATGTTAATTAGTATAAATGCTCCAAAAAACTTGATGGCTGTCTCAAATGGTCGTTTGCAGAATGTAAAAGAGTTAAAAGATGGAACCAAAACATTTAATTGGTATGTATCTAATCCGATTAATAATTATGGTGTAAACATAAATATTGGTGATTACGTTTCATTTTCAGAAAAATTTAAAGGCGAAAAAGGAGATTTAGATTGCACTTATTATGTATTAAAAGATAATTTGGCCAAAGCCAAAAAACAATTTAAAGATGCACCAAGAATGTTAAAAGCATTCGAACATTGGTTTGGACCTTATCCTTTTTATGAAGATAGTTATAAATTAGTAGAAGCTCCTTATTTAGGAATGGAACATCAAAGTTCTGTTACCTACGGAAACGGATTTGAAAATGGTTATTTAGGCAGAGATTTAAGTGGTACTGGTTGGGGACTTAAATTTGATTTTATAATTATTCATGAATCAGGACACGAATGGTTTGCTAATAATATTACCTACAAAGATATTGCTGACATGTGGATTCATGAAAGTTTTACCAATTACTCAGAAAGTTTATTTGTTGAATATTATTATGGAAAAGAAGCGGGTTATGAATATGTAAAAGGATTAAGAAAAAGTATTCAAAATGATAAACCCATAATAGGAAACTATGATGTAAATAATGAAGGTTCTGGCGATATGTATTATAAAGGAGCCAATATGCTTCATACGTTGCGCCAAAACGTGAATGATGACCAAAAATGGAGAACTATTTTAAGAGGTTTAAACAAAACATTTTATCATCAAACAGTAACTACTAAGCAAATTGAAGATTATTTAAGTACTGCAACCGGAATTAACTTAAATACCTTTTTCAATCAATATTTAAGAGATACTAGAATTCCAACATTAGAGTATTTTTTCAAAGACAATAAAGTAAGCTTTAGATGGGCCAATTGCGTTGCAGGATTTGATATGCCTATAAGAATAACATTAAACGGTGTAGAACAAGTCATAAAGCCTAAAACACAGTGGCAGAATACAAACACTAAAACGGATAAAACGGTATTAGAAATAAATTCTAACTATTATGTAGCTAGTTTCAATATTACGGATTAGTGCCTGAAAATTGAACTAAACGGATTGAAATTTTAAAAAAAAACTAATTTTTAGAATAAAGAAAACTGATGACTTGTAAAAATTGTAATACAGAAGTAAATTTAAAATTTTGTCCAGAATGCGGACAACCAGCAAATCTAAAAAGAATTGACGGTCATTATATTTTACATGAAATTGAACATGTTTTGCATTTTGAAAGAGGTATCTTTTACACTATTAGAGAGCTTCTAACAAAACCTGGACAAAACATTAGAAACTATCTTTCAGAGAACAGAAGTAGACTTATAAAACCAATCATTTTTATAATTTTAACCTCTCTAATTTATACATTAGTAAGTCATTTTTTCCATATAGAAGAGGAGTATGTAAAGCATAATGCTTTAGGAAATTCCTCTATTGGCACGATTTTAAATTGGATGCAGAATAATTATGGATACGCAAGTATTTTAATGGGAATATTTATTGCAATTTGGCTAAAAGTATTTTTCAAAAAATATGGATATAACTTTTATGAATTGCTCATAATGTTATGTTTTGTGCAAGGTATTTCGATGCTGATTTATGCTTTTTTTGGGAATTTTAGAAGTGATTTTTACCACAAAGTTATTAAATGTAACGATTATTCTAGGATTAGTTTATATGACTTGGGCGTGCGGTAATTTTTTTGAAAAAAGAAAAATAGGAAATTACTTGAAATCACTACTTTCTATACTTTTAGGGTTAATAATATTTAACTTGATTATAATTATAGTAGGTTTACTATTTGATAGGCTAACAAAATAGTAGAAATAAAAATAAAGATTTTTAAAATAAAGCTTTAGAATTCATTCAAAATTTTAAACACAAAAAAAGACCAATATCTCATTGGTCTTTTTTTGTGTTTTATTATAAAAAAAATTAAAAATCGAAGGCTTAAAATTACTTTTCAAAAAGCTGTATTTGACTTTTCAAGCGCTCAGTAAGCATAGTCATCATTCTTTTGTTTACATCAGAAGTATTTTTGGCATAAAAGTCATATTCAGCAGTGGTAAATAAACCAACTACAATTCCTCTCATTGTATTTCTAAATTTTACATCTTTTTGAATTCCGTTATCAATTACTGCTAATTTTGCTTCCAATGTTTTTGACGAAAAATTGACTTTGTTATTTTCAATATAATTGATGAAAGAAGCTACAAATAAATCATTTTGTAATTTTAAAATAGGCCGAAGCACTTCATTTTGAAAAGATTCTTCGGTTGTAGATTGAGCAGTTACAGAACCAATAGTTTGTCCTCTAAATTGACTTAAAAAAGTATCGCGTGTATTCATCTTTTTTTCTTTAAAATTAAAAAAAAATAAACCTAGAACAGTTTATTTTAACTCTTTATAAGGAAAAATAATCTAAAATATTTTAAAAAAAAACAAATTCCAGACAAATAAGTAACTTCTATAGCTTTCAAAATCAATTCATAAGCCTTTTATTTTAAGGTAAATGAGAGTCTTTTTCACTCGATAATTCAAAAATTTCTAAATCGAAATAACCAACTGAAGCAATAATGTGATCAAATATATCGGACATCAGGTATTCATAATTGGCAAAACTCTTGTCCTCAGAAAATGCATACACCTCTAGCGGAACTCCGTGTGAGGTAGATTGCAATTGCCTGCAAAGCATTAACATATTCTTATTTAATCCCGGATAATTATATAAATATTCGGTAATATATTTTCTGAATAAACCCAAATTTGTCAAATTTCTTCCATTAATCGGTAATGATTTATCAATTCTATTGGAAATATTATAAGTATCAATTTCTGTTTTTCTAGAATCTATATAATCTGAAATTAGGTGAATTTGCTTTAAATTATTCAATTCTTTTTCTTCTAAAAAGCGAATACTACTGGCTTTAATAAGAATGTGTCTCTTTATTCTCCTTCCGTCCGAGTTTAGCATTCCGCGCCAATTCTGGAACGAATCGGAACTCAAACTATACGTTGGAATTGTGGTCGTAGTATTGTCAAAATTTCGAACTTTTACCGTTGCTAGATTGATTTCGATCACATCTCCATCTGCTCCAAAACGATCCATTGTAATCCAGTCGCCAATACGCACCATGTCATTAATAGAGACTTGTACGCTAGATACAAACCCTAATATTGTATCTCTAAAAATCAAGATTATAACTGCCGAAACAGCTCCTAAAATAGTTAAAAGTTCTTTTTGATTAATATCAAATAATTTAGAAAAAATAACTGCGATACCTACAGCCCACAGGATAATCATAATTACCTGAATAAAACTATCAATTGGCTTGTCGCTGTAACGCGGTTTTAATTTTAAATAATCACGTAAAGCATTAAATACCGTTCTAATAATCCACAAAATTAAAAGTACGATGTAGATTCCGACGAATTTGCCAAAAACACCTTCCCAATATTCATAACGTTCTAATATAATGGGAACCGATTTGTAGATAAATAAAAATGGGATTAAATGCGCAATGTACTTGGCTGTTTTATTAGTAACCAATAAATCATCAAACTTGGTTTTTGTTTTTTGGGCAATTAGAACCATTACCGTAACAAGAATAAGTCTAAATATTACATAGATTGCATAAGCTAATACGCACAATAAAGCAATATTAAGGAACAAACTGAGATAGGAAGCAAAACCACTTCCTAACCCAATTTTCCTAAATATGGGATATAAAAAATTAAATAATTTCTCTAAAATGTTATGCATTTTTCAAATATTTTCTTTCGATATAAAAAGTTCCAAAAGGAGGTATCGACGCAATACAAATTATAAAGTATTTTTTTAAGTCCCATTTTTCACTAAACTTTAAAATTGTAGCTAAAACGATGTAAATAGTAAATAATACGCCGTGTGCCATACCGATATGTTTTACATAATAGGGATCATTAAAAAAATATTTCATTGGCATAGCATAAAAAAATAATAGTAAAGCGGATATTCCTTCTACAAGTGCTGTAACCTTAAAAATCTTAAGCATTTTATGTTTTTTATTGATGATCGACAAAAATAAGTATTAACATTGATTTTTAGGGTATTGATTGCTAAAGTAATTTACTTTTGTACTCTTAAACTTTGATAATGAGCAAGCGCGATTTAAAAAAATATCTATCAGAATTAAATAAAGAACAATTAGAGGAACAAATCATCGAATTGTATGAGAAATTCAGTCCTGTAAAAGTCTATTACAACTTTGTTTTCAATCCAAAAGAAGAAACACTTTTGCAAGAATGTAAACTTAAAATTGCCAATGAATATTTTCCTGTGAAAAAAGCGGGCAGAAGAAGCAAACCCAAAATGAGACGCTCTGTTGCTCAGAAATACATTAAGCATTTTATTGTTTTAGGAGTAGATCCGTTTGTCATTGCAGATGTAATGTTATACAATATTGAAATCGCACAAACTTTTTCCTCAGAAAACGCAATCAAACAAGAGCTTTTTTATAAAAGTATCTTCAATTCCTTTGAGCAAGCGGTTGTGTTTTTGATCGCAAACGGAATACTTACTGATTTTAAAAATAGAATAATTGCCATACACAATCAAACTATTAGTCAAAAATGGCACAACGAACCAGAATTCAATGCCATCATTGAACGTTTTGAATACTAAGAATTTTAGATCTTTATTACTTTTGTAATTAAATAATTAGCGCTAGTCTAAAATACTCTAAAAAAAAAATATTTCTATAATTTACAAGATCTACGGCTTTACTAAAATTAAAAATTTTGCACAAAAAGGTAATTAGTTTTCAGGCTCTAAATTCAAATTTATTTAAGCCTTACACTTTTTTTTTAATTAAAAATTACAATTAAACTGTTTTTTAGGCGTATTTTTGCAAAAATCCAATAAGAAGCAATGTCGGAAAATACTGTAGAAATTGAAATCGAAGACAAAAAAGAACTATATGCCTACCAGAAAGGAGATATAGATTCTATTTTTGAGCGTATCGATAATGGACCTCGTCAACATCATTTGTTATATCAGCTGCCTACAGGTGGAGGGAAAACAGTAGTTTTCTCCGAAATCGTACGCCGTTATTTATCCAAACACGATAAAAAAGTAGTTGTTTTAACACACAGAATCGAACTATGTAAACAAACTTCAAAAATGTTGAAGGGTTTTGATGTAAAAAACAAAATCATCAACAGTAAAGTTAAGGAACTTCCAGATCAGAACGATTATTCTTGTTTTGTGGCGATGGTCGAGACTTTAAAAAACCGAATTAATGATGAAAAATTACATTTAGACAACATTGGTCTAGTAATTATCGATGAGGCGCATTACAACTCTTTTAGAAAATTATTAAGCTCTTTCAAAAATGCCTTTATATTAGGAGTTACGGCAACACCGCTAAGTTCTAACGTAAAGTTGCCAATGCACGAAAGTTACGATGAATTAATTGTAGGTGATACCATTAGTTCGTTAATAGACAAAGGATTTTTGGCCAAAGCCGTTACCTATAGTTATGATGTGGGTTTGACTTCATTAAAAGTAGGGATCAACGGAGATTACACCGTAAAATCTTCAGATGATTTATACACCAATATGGCCATGCAAGAAAAATTATTGCATGCCTACACTGAGAAATCTATTGGCAAAAAAACCTTGATTTTCAATAACGGAATCAATACTTCGTTGTATGTTTATGAAACCTTTAGAGAAGCCGGTTATGAAATCCGTCATTTAGATAACACTAGCAGTACCGAGGAACGTAAAGAAATTTTACATTGGTTCAAGCATACTCCAGATGCCATTTTAACGTCAGTAGGAATTCTTACTACTGGTTTTGATGAGCCAACTGTTGAAACAATTATCCTAAATAGAGCCACAAAATCATTGACGTTGTATTACCAAATGATTGGTCGTGGTTCCCGTAAATTACCTAATAAAGACAGTTTTAGTGTGATCGATTTAGGAAACAACGCAGCACGATTCGGATTGTGGAGTGAGCCGGTAAACTGGCAACACATCTTTAAATCTCCTGAGTTTTACCTAGAAAATTTACGTGATGACACGGAAATCGAATTGTATTTTAAATACAGTATGCCTCCCGATTTACGTGCAAAATTTAGCAAAACTGAAGTCGTAACTTTTGATGTCGATGAAGAACACAAACTCATCATCAAACAAAATTTACGTTCAAAGGAAGTTTTAGATAAATCACTAGAGCAACATGCCGCCATGTGTGTCGATAATTCGGATACTTTACAGGAAGCCAAAGCTTTAGGTAAATTATTAGAAGACGATATCGATTGCCGTATCAAGCGCTATTCAAAATGTTTAAGTCAATGCAGTAAAAATTACCGCGAATGGCTTGTTGACGATTACAAATTAAAACTAGTATTGTTAACCGGAAAAAAATACCGTGAAAAAATTATGAACGAACCTGATGAAGATTAATTCTTTTCAGGAGCTGTTTCCCGCTTTCCATTGCAATCTTTTATTTCTCTAAAGAACGAGAAATAAAAGGATTTTCATTACAATCGGGGCTAGCGTTTACGATTACATACAACTATTTTTTATAAATTATAAAATCCAAAAAAATGTCAAAACAATTCGCTGATTTAGGAATTTCTAAACCAATATTGAATGCACTTTCTGATTTGAATATTGTTACTCCGACAGAAATTCAGCAAAAAACAATTCCATTACTTTTAGAAAACAAGACCGATTTAGTAGGACTTGCCAAAACAGGTACTGGAAAAACAGCTGCTTTTGGATTACCTATTTTACAATTAATAGATACTGATTCTCCACTCGTTCAAGCGGTAATATTAGCGCCAACAAGAGAATTAGGTCAACAAATATTCAAAAATCTAGAGTCGTTTGCGGCTTTCTTACCTCAGGTTTCTATCACAGCAACTTGCGGTGGAATTCCTATCAAACCTCAAATCGAACGTTTAGCATCGCCAACGCATATTGTGGTAGCAACGCCAGGACGTTTGATTGATTTAATTCAGCGTAAAGCGATAAATCTTAAAGAAACTAAATTTCTAGTGCTTGATGAAGCAGATGAAATGGTTTCTATCTTAAAAGAAAGCTTAGACGAAATCGTAGCCGAATTACCTAAAGAGCACAAAACCTTTTTGTTTTCAGCAACGATGCCGGGAACCATCAAACAATTGGTTCAGAACTACCTAAATAAAAACGTAGTTCAAGTAAGTGCCAACATGGAAACAGTAGGAAATCAAGGAATCGATCACGAATATATAGTGGTAGATCCCATTGAAAAACTAGATGTTTTGATGCATTTCTTGAATTCAAAAGAAGGCGAGCGCGGAATTATCTTTTGTAAAACAAAAGCTGCGGTGAATAAACTAGCTAAGAATTTAGCAATCAATCGTTTTTCATCAGGTGCTTTACACGGAAGTTTATCACAAGGAATTAGAGATCGTATCATGGAGCAATTCCGTGAAGGGCATATCAATATATTAGTGGCTACAGATCTTGCAGCAAGAGGAATTGACGTAAAGGAAATTTCGTATGTAGTTAATTACCATTTACCAGACGCTTACGAAGCTTACGTTCACCGTAGCGGAAGAACGGCAAGAGCAGGAGCAAAGGGACTTTCGTTAACGGTATTGCAACCGGAAGAAGTGGGCGAAATTGCCGACTTCGAAAAAGAATTGGGAATTAAATTCACCGAATTCAAAAAACCAAGTTCACTAAGCATAGAAGAAAACAACACCCTTTTATGGGCGAAACAAATATTCAAAACCAAACCCAACCATGAAGTGGATGCGGAATTGAAAACAAAAATAAAAACCGTTTTTCATCATTTAACTAAAGATGAACTAATCGAAAAATTATTGGCTAATTATTTGTTGCAAAATAAAAATGAACCAACCGAAAAACCGGTTAAAAGGCAAAAAATGAAATAGATTTTTTTCTATTTTAATAAATTAAGAAACCATTGTAAAGCTTGAAGAAAGTTTTGCAATGGTTTTTTTTTGTTGTTTTTAGTAATAATTGAAGGAAAAAGGTTAGTTATTTATGTTATTACAATGGAAATAAGTATAAATTTGGTGAAATATAAAATTTGGTATTAATTTTTCCAAAAAACAGAAAAGATGAGTGATATAACAGAAGAAGATTGCATTACACTCAGTAAAAAAATTAGAGAAAACATTTATCGGCCAGCAAATACATTTAAGACTACGATTTTTTTGTGTGGAGCGGACATATTACAAAAAAATAAAATAAGATATAAAATTGCAGAAGAATTAAAGGATAATTGGCCATCTTCTTTTTTCTATGACATAATTTATCCTGAAGATATATTTGATGAATTATTATTTAGCTCAAAAAAAAGTGATTTATTATCGTTAGAAGGTTTATTAGCAAATAGCGTTGATGCAATTGTTCTCATTCCAGAAAGTCCAGGTTCTTTTGCCGAATTAGGAGCATTTGCTAACGACGAAAAATTGAGGAAAAAATTAATTTGTTTAGTTGATGTAAAATATAAAAAAGATAAAAGTTTCATAAATCAAGGTCCTTTAAAATTAGTTAAAAAAGAAAATCCGCACGGACTTATTTTTATTGATCCAGATAATATAAAAGAAGAAATCAGCAAACTTAATTCCTCTTTGAGAAAGATGAAAAGTAAGAGTTCAAAAGAAAGTGATGTTATTTCTTTACTTCAAATAGATAATTTTTTGTTACCATCAATATATTTACTAGAACCAATTTCAAAAGATACTTTAATTAATCTAGTAAGAGTTGCGACAAAAGACGAAGAAAACTCATTTCAATTAACCACTACTGCATTAACAAGCTTAACAAAAAAAAGAAACATAGAACTTACAACAAACGGATATAAATTAACTACTTTAGGTGTTGAAAGTTTTTTAAGATTTACAGTTACTAGTAAAAGAAATAAAAGACAAATAGAGACAATAAAAATTGACGAATTAAGATTAGAAATATTAAATTTGAAGTATAGAAAAAAGAAATTAAAGGTATAGGGAAAAAATTTTAGACGTGTTTTCATTAATACGCGTGGTTGTTGTTCCGACAATCGAGTTTTAAACTCATTTTTATCATCACAAATTTTAAACAGAAAATCAAAATGATTTCCTATTTAAATTTCGCTCAAGAATTTTGATGTAAAATATTTTCCTATATCCTTTAATAACTGTAATAATTACGATGAGCAACAATGGAATTATAAAACTTAATATGCTGGGATTACCAGTGATCCAAACTTTAGATGATTTTTCATTGATCACACATGTTTCTAAGTATACAATTTATCAATTATCTGAGAAATCCGACTTCTACTATTCTATCTACAGCATTCCTAAAAAATCTGGAAAGCCTAGAATAATTTGCCAACCAAGTAAAAAACTTAAAGGCTTTCAGTCTTGGATTTTAGTTAACGTTTTAGATAAAATAAAAGTTTCAAGCTCATGTAAAGGGTTTGAAAAAAAAAGTTCTACTTTAGATAATGCCATACCCCATAAAGGAGCAAACACAATATTAACATTAGACCTCAAAGACTTTTTTCCTAATATTACGAGTAAACAAGTTTTTAATATTTTTAAAACTTTGGGTTACAATGATTTAATTTCAACTATTTTTACAAATGTTTGTACCTATAAAGAATTCTTACCTCAAGGTAGTCCTTGTTCACCAAAACTTGCAAATTTAACTGCTTGGAAATTAGATCTAAGAATACAAGGATATGTTGGTAAGCGTGGGATAAATTATACACGGTATGCTGATGATTTATCATTTTCAGGATTAAATCCAGCAAATGTTGTCCGTATACTTCCAATGATTTCAAACATCATTGAAAGTGAAAATTTCATTATTAATCACTCCAAAACTAGAATTGCAAGTTCAGCAAGAGCAAAAATTGTAACAGGACTGGTAATTTCTGATGACAATATTGGAATTGGGCAAAAAAAGTATAAAAACGTTAGAGCTAAAATTCATCATTTAACAAAGCCAATTGAGAAAGGAAATGTAAAGTTGTTAAATGAAGTTGCTGGTTGGCTTTCATATTTAAATAGTGTTGATAAAAATAGGTTAGCGAAAGCAAATAAATATATAAATGAATTATATAAAAAGCATACAAAATCAATGATCCAATACCTAATTAAACTAGATTAATTATTAATAATTAGATAATATTTTGTAAAAATACCTAACTACAAAAAATGCAAAGACATACTCAATATTTAATATAATTTGTAATTTTAATAATAATAGTTACTTTATGGACTTACAAACTAGAAAGAAAGAATTTATACAAGCTTTTCTTAAACTACAAAGTGAAGAAGTAATTTTTAATTTTAAAAAACTATTGTTGAAAGAGTCTAAAATTGATTCTGATGTAAGACCTATGACAATGAAAGAGCTTAATGATCAAATTCAAAAATCTACAACAGATTCTAGAAATATTAATTTAACTGAAAGCAGTAAACTAATCTCAGAAATTAAAAAATGGAGTTAGAAAGTTAAATAGATTTTTTTTATAAACCAGATCACTCGCATATACCTCCATAATTATAGCGCGGAATTGCATTACGATAGCGCATTCTATGATAACAAACAAGTTAAATTATAAAAATGTCAACAAAATATAAAGCGAAAACAACAGATGAAGCTTTCTTTATAACGATAAAAACTGTGGGTTGGGTAGATGTTTTTACTAGGTTAAATCAAAAATATGTTATCATAAATGCATTATAACATTGTCAAGCAAACAAAGGATTAGAAATTTATGGATATTGTATTATGAGTAGTCATATTCATTTGCTTTGTAAAGCAACAAATAGTTTTTTATTATCGGATATAATGCGTGATTTTAAAAAATTCACATCAAAAAAGATTATTCAGACAATTATTGATGAGCCAGAGAGTAGAAAAGAATGGATGCTTGATTATTTTGAAAAAGTATGTTCGCATCTCAAAAGGGAACAAAGTTATAAGGTTTGGCAAGATGGTTATCACGCATAAATAGTTCAAACAAATTGGTTTATAAAACAAAAGTTAAATTATATACATAACAACCCTGTAAAGGATAAAATTGTTTTGTTGCCTGAGGATTATTTTTTCAGTTCTGCAAGAAATTATGCAAGATTAGACAATGATTTAGATGTTGTTTTATTAGAAATATTTTAGTTTAAAATGTGAATTTGGATTGTTAATAAAGGGTATTGTAGAATATCGTTGCGGACACGGATTGCAAATCCGCGCGGTCGGGTCCAAATGAAAAACCTAAATATGCAAATGATTCGGGTTTTAGATCTTGGTTTTATCTACAACATAGTAGAAAACATCAATTAAGACCATTTATAACTATTATAAAGTTTAAGAAACAAATATCAGGAAGTTATAAAAAATAAATTTATGAAAAATAATAAAATAATAAAATCAATAATTTGTATGCTCATTATATTTTTTTTTTGTTCCTGCGAGGATAAGAAAACAGAAATTTTTAAAATGAATACAAATCCTAGACTCAGGGTTGGATTTGTTACAAATTTTTATATAGTGAGTAATCCTCCTGAAGATCTTTGCGATATTTTACTTTTTTACCAAAACGAAGTGAAAATGTTTTCAGATAGTAAAGGAGATAGATTTCTTTTAAATCAAAAATATTATTATCAATCCTATTATAAAGAAAGATATTTTTTTGATAGAAATTTTAAAGAGCCGATTCCAGATTATGGCAGGGTATTTAATGTTTTGGATGTTTTTAGAGATAAGTATACAGTTGAAACTTCTCATAGAGATGATTTATTTATTACAATTAATTTTAAAGATGATAACAATCGAGAAGATGCTCCAATATCACCTTATTTATATATTTCTGAAATGAACTTGTATTATTTCCCTAAAGGATTGAAAAACAACCCAAATATTCATTGGGAGAAAAGCAAGGAGTAAATAATAAAGGATTGTTTTCTATTTATCCCCACTCCCGCACGAATCCTTTCGTGTGGTATTCGTAAGGACAAGATTGTTGATAATAATAATTTTTTAGATAACAAGTAAAATTTAGGAATTAAAAAAGAAATTATCTAAGAATAATTTAAAAATAAAAGAAAACAAGTTCTTTGAAATATTGAAATAAATTCAGAGTAAAACTTTTAGGGTGGGCGATTTCCCAGTTACCGTTTTATAATTGGAAGGTAACAGTCTCCCAGCTCGCGCGAGCATCTTGCTCGTGCCTATAAATAAAGAAGGTAATTAGTGTTATATAAAAAGCAGGATATATGTTCTATGATGAAATAATAAAACAATGAGTAGGAAATATAAATTTGGAGAAAAATCAGGGGCTTATTTTATAAGTTTTGCTACTGTTAGCTGGATAGACGTTTTTACTAGAGATCCCGATAGGCGGAATTTCATTCCTTGTCTATTACCAAAAGGAAGTAAATCATTGACGTTGTCAAGTAGATTGAAAGCTACAAGCACAGAATAATCTTATTTATATTACTATAAATCATTAAAAACATGAAAAGAATTAAATTTGACAATTTACAATACAATTGGTTTTTTATATCATTAGTATTACTATCCTTGATATGTATAATTTTTGGTTTTGTTGAAATCATTCAATTTCAAAACCCCAAAATAAATAAAGGAATTAGTGCAATTGGATACTTATCGCAAACAGTATTTTTCTCAAGAATGTTTTAGTTCAAGAATTATGTACAGTATAACAAAAAAGGAATTTTTATTCGCATTAAAACATTTTTTGGAAAATCAATATCATTTGATAATGTGGAGAGAACAGAATTAGAGAATCAGGTTCTAACAATTTATAAAAATGATGGAACTACATATGATTTTAACATGAAAAATATTGATGAAAATGATACCAAAAAACTTAATGAAATATTTAATCAATACTTTTAATAAAACAGATACTTTGATGTAGAAGTTAGTATTTTAAGGTGGTGTTTAAGTAATACCAATTAGTTTAAATTTACTATTTTGTTTTTTGTCAAATCGAGCGTAGTCGAGATTATATATAAGTTAAAAAAAGGTTTCGACTGCGCTCAACCGGATAAAACAACAACAACCTTTTATAGTATATTAAAAGATGATTTGATATAATTACTATATATTTGAGACTAGAAATGGGTAATTATACATCACGAAACTAAACCAAATGACAACTTTCCCGGTAAGCGCTTCTATACTATCAGAAAAAGATTTAGGCCGATTCATAATAGAAAAATACAACTTAAATGAAAGTTTTGAATGTAAATTATACAGAACTGGCGTAAATCACACTTATTTTATTTCGAACGCAACCGAAAAATATGTTGTTAGAGTTTATTGTCATAATTGGCGAAGTAAAACTGAAATAATAGAAGAATTAGCACTTTTAAAAGTATTAAAAGACAATAATCTTCCAATTTCATATCCAATTCCCGATAAAAATGAGGAATTAATTCAGGAAATTAAAGCGCCAGAAGGAATTCGTTATGTAGTCCTTTTTTCATTTGCAAAAGGCGAAAAAGTTCGGTTTATTACTAATGAAAATTGTTTTACCGTTGGCTCTATTATGGCTAATATTCATAATGTAACAGCAAACAAAAAGATTAATAGAGTCAATTATACATCTGATATTCTTTTAGAACAATCCTATAATTATTTAAAATCCTTTTTCTCTGAAGAGTTGAATGAAATGAAATTTTTAAAAGAAACTGGCCATAAAATATCAAAAGTATTTGCTGAAAATAGTTTATCAGAAAACCAAAAAGGAATCGTTCACCTGGACATTTGGTATGATAATTTTAGTATCAATAAGGAAAATGAAATAACTATATTTGACTTTGATAATTGTGGAAATGGAAGCCTTATTTTAGACATTGGTTATTTCTGTAAACAATTATTTTTTATTGAACAAGATAAAAATCAATACGAATCTAAAGTAAAAAGTTTTATTGATGGTTACAAACAATTTAGACCTTTATCAGAACAAGAGATTAAATTAATCCCTGAAGCGGGAGCCTCAATTTTTATTTTTTATTTGGGTGTGCAAGCCCAAAGATTTGATTGGTCTAATATTTTTTTAACGGAGAACTATTTCAAAATGTTTGTTGGAAGAATAAAAACTTGGCTAGACTATTATAAAAATAAGAAGATTAACTGTGATTAATATTCTTCTGCAATCCTTTATAAATCAAACCAAACAACAAATAACATGCAAGACATTATCAAAAAATTCAAATTTAAGGACAACGCAATAGCAATTAACGCGCCAGATAATTTAGAAATTCAATTTGTTGAACTTGGTTTTAAAACTGCATTTGATAATGATAAAAAGAGCGGAAATACGTTAGTTTTCATAACCAACAACAAAGAATATCTAGATTTTTTAAACAACAAATTACATAACATTAAGCCAGATAGCGTTTTGTGGTTTGCCTATCCAAAAGGAACTTCAAAAGTAAAAACTGATATTAATAGAGATACGATTCGGGTTACGGGTGAGGAATTTAATATTACAACTGTTTCGGCAATTTCTATCGACGATACATGGAGTGGCTTGCGGTTTAGACCGATTGATAGAGTAGGGAAGAAATAGCAGTTGGTCCTAATCTACATGAAATGTTAAAATTAAACCTATTAAAAATATAACTTCTTACCTTTGGCACATGACTAAAAAGTTACACCTATATCTCATAATTTTCACTCTTGGCTTATTCCTTTTGCCAAGTTTGACTTATGCGTGTGGAACTCAGTCAGAAAAAGAATGTTGTAAAAAAGAAACAACTTCAAAACAAGAGCATAAAGGATGTTCTGAAGAAAGTCATACTGCTGATAAAAATAGCGGTTGTGACGGTCAATGCGGACATTCAACCTGTACTACAACTTCGGTACAAGTAAACTTAGCTTTGTTTAGCGAAAATGAATTTGTGTACACTTTCTTTAACTTTCCTAATGAGAAACAAAAGTTTTACAGTTCAAAAACTTTTATTTCATCTGGTTATACTTCATTATGGCTTATTCCTAAAATAGGCTAATTTTATTTCTTGACAGCCATACTTATGGCTATTTTACTGCTTTTGCAGTATATTATTTCCAAATTATAGGTTAATAAGGTCGAATTTGATACGCTTATTTTTTTATAATTATTCACAATTCAAAATTTTAAATAAATCATTTTCAAAAGAATTTACTCTTTTGAAACAAATCTCTATACTATGAAATATTCAATTTCAAATATATTGGTAGCAGCAACTATGTTGTTAACCTTTACAATTTCAAGCGCGCAAATAAAAAATTCAGTAACTGAAAACGTAAAAATTTACGGTAACTGTGGTATGTGCGAAAAGACTATAGAAAAAGCAGGAAATCTAAAAAACGTAGCTGCAGTAGATTTGAATAAAGACACCAAAATGGCTTCTATAACCTATGATGATAAAAAAACGAATCAGGACGAAATTTTAAAACGCATTGCTTTAGCAGGATACGATAGCGATACTTTTCTTGCTCCAGACAAAGCTTACAGTGAATTACCCGATTGTTGTCAATATGATAGAGAAAGTAAAATTGCCGTTAAAGCAACTACAGAAAATCACGAGAATCATACAAATCACATGGATATGAAAAATACAATAATGCAACAAGAGAACCAACTTACAGCAGTTTTTGACAACTACTTCGCCGTAAAAGATGCTTTAGTAAGTAGTGATGGAGCAACAGCTTCTGAAAAGTCTAAAATGTTAGTTTCTAATCTAGAAGCCGTGAAAATGGATCAATTGGAAATGGATGTTCACATGGTGTGGATGAAAGTTTTTACCAATTTAAAAGAAGACGCTAAACATATTGCTGACACTAAAGATATTGTACATCAAAGAGAGCGTTTTATCAATTTGTCAAAAAATATGTATGAATTAATCAAAGTTTCAAAAACAGAAAATCCAATTTACTACCAATTTTGTCCAATGGCAAATAAAGGAAAAGGTGCAAACTGGTTGAGTAAAGAAAATGCAGTTAAAAATCCATACTACGGTTCGATGATGATGACTTGTGGTAAAACAATAGAGACAATAAAATAAATGGAGCAAAGTCCATTTGTAAAATATGGACTTTGTTTTTTATTAAAAAAAATAATTATAATGGATGTCAGGACAAAACTAATCGTCTTTTTATTAGTAGCTTTTAGTGTTACTTCATTTGCACAAATAAAAATTGGAGACGCAATTCCATCTATTGAATTGCAAAGCAGCAAAGATGTAAAAATTAATATAAATGAATTCAAAGGTAAGTTCGTATTAATAGATTTTTGGGCTTCCTGGTGTGGACCATGCAGAGTGGGGAATAAAAAGCTAGTGCAAATGCATAAAGATTTAGATTCAAGTAAAATAGAAATTATTGGAATTTCAATTGATACAGACGCTACTAAATGGAAAAAAGCGATTGAAAAAGACAAGATAAATTTTTTGCAATTAATTGATCCAAAAGAATTTGATGCTATCGCAGTAGTAACTTTTGGAGTAGAAGAGTTGCCTTCAAAATTCCTATTTGATAGCGAAGGAAAATTAATAATGAAAAACCCAACAGATCAAGAAATAATAAATTTAATAAATAAATAAAATGAAAATAGTAAATATAAAATACAGCGCTTTAATAGTTTTAATGGTAATGTTTTCGGCGGTAAGTAATGCACAGATTTCAAAAGCAGAGATTGTAGCAACGGGATTAACGTGCTCTATGTGCTCTAATGCAATAAACAAGCAATTAAAATCAATGCCAGAAGTGAAGGATGTTGAAATCGACTTGAATTCAAACACTTTCATTGTTTCTTTAGCAGAAAATAATTCATTATCACCTTCGATATTTAAAGAAAAAGTTGAAAAAGCAGGTTTCTTCATTGGTTCTCTAATTGTCACAGTTGATGCTGAAACTTTAAAGAAAAACTCTTTCGTTGTTGTAGACGGTAAAGAAAGCAAGAATAAAGAAGTTCAAATACAAGTTTTAGATAAAGGTTACGTAACCGATAAAGAATTTAAAAAACTATCTAAATCCTACAAGAACAGCACAACTTATGCGATGAACAATGAAAAAGATTTTCATATCAAAATTGTAAAATAATGAGGAAATTTCTAGTATTGGTTATCATTTTCATTTTCCAAAAAGGGACGAGTCAGGAATTATTTCTGATGACAGATCCAGCCAGCAACGTTCCTGCAAACTCCTTAGGCGTAAACGTGTTGCAATCCTTTCTGAAAAAAGAAAAAATATCAGCATACAATTATTATCTAATGCCTGAAGTAAGCTACGGAATTAATAAGAATTTAATGGTAAGAGCGTCAGCTTTTGCAAGTAATGCTGACAATAATTTTGTAGCCGAAGGAGGGAGTGTTTATGCCAAATATCGCTTCTATTCTGAGGATGATATAAATAGTCATTTTAGAATGGCTGCTTTTGGTCGCTATAGCTTTAATAATTCTATTGTAAATCAAGAGCAAATTGAAATTATGGGTAACAATACCGGTTTTGAAACTGGTATTGTTGCTACAAAATTGATTAAAAAGCTCGCGATCAGTTCATCGTTAAGTTTTGAGAAGGCATTCGACAATACTTCAAACCATAGGTTTCCAACTAATTTTGGAAGTACTGCGACGAACTATACCTTGTCTTTTGGTAAATTAATGTATCCAAAAAAATATACCAGTTTGAAGCAAACTAATATTAATCTAATGTTAGAATTTGTTGGCCAAACGATCAATGAAAATGGTAAATCTTATTTAGATGCAGTACCAGTTATTCAATTTATTTTTAATAGTCAAGCACGATTGGATTTAGGCTACAGAAAAGAATTAATTAGTTCGATGACGCGTTCTTCTTCCGAGGGTTTTTACTTTAATTTATATTATACTTTTTTCAATTTGAAAAAGTAAATTTGATTACGATATAATTCTTAAAACCGATTTTATTATTAAAAATCAATAAGTTAAAAAATTAGCAGCTGACATAATCACTGCTCAAAAAAAGAAATTGAACAAATGAAACTAATGATTAAAATATTAGAAAATGAAAAATAATACTATAATCGCTGTTGTTTTTGTACTCTTTATTTCAAATATGCTTTTGGCTCAAAAAGTCGTCCATTATGATCTTTATGTAAAAGATACTTTGGTCAATTTCTCGGGAAAAGAAAAAAGAGCAATTGCAGTAAACGGACAGATTCCGATGCCAACGCTAACTTTTACAGAAGGCGATATTGCTGAAATTGTAGTCCATAATCAACTGAAAGAAAGCACTTCCTTACATTGGCACGGTTTATATTTACCAAACAAAGAAGATGGTGTTCCGTACTTGACACAAATGCCTATTGAACCTGGTGAAACCTTTACGTATCGTTTTCCAATTGTGCAAAATGGTACACACTGGTACCACAGTCATAGTGGAATGCAAGAGCAAATAGGGATGTACGGTTCGTTAATTCTGAAGAAAAAAACTGATGACAAAACATTCAGAAAAGAAATTGATGACTTACCACAAGTTCCTGTAATTTTAAGCGAATGGACGGATTTAAACCCTAAAAACGTACATCGATTATTACACAACGCTTCCGACTATTTTGCCATTAAAAAAGGAACTACTCAGAGTTACGCAGAAGCAATAAAAGCAGGACATTTTAAAACCAAACTAACTAACGAGTGGAAACGCATGTTGGCCATGGATGTGAGTGATGTTTATTATGACAAATTCTTAATAAATGGTCAGAACGAAAGTCAGCTAACGCAATTTAAAGGCGGAGACAAAGTACGATTACGAATTTCCAATGGCGGTGCATCATCTTATTTTTGGTTGAATTACGCTGGCGGAAAAATGACTGTAGTGGCTAACGATGGTAATGATGTAGAGCCTGTTGAAGTAGATCGATTGATTATCGGAGTTTCAGAAACATACGATGTTGTGGTTTCTATTCCTGCCGACAATACCTCTTATGAGTTATTAGTAACTCCAGAAGATAGGACTAAATCAACTTCTCTTTATATTGGTCAAGGAATCAAACAATTGGTTAGTCCGATGCCAAAATTGAAATATTTTGAAGGAATGAAGATGATGAACGACATGATGAATAGCAATGGAACCATGAATGATATGGGAATGGATATGTCGTTTCAAAAAATGGATATGAATACGGTTATGTATCCAGAATCCTCACCTGAATTCTCGAACGCAGGAAAGCAAGAAAGTGGAATGAAGATGGACCATTCAAAACACAGTATGAATTCTGATATGGTGACGCTGAATTATTCAATGTTAAAATCACCAACTAAAACTACACTAGACAAGAACGCTACTGTACGTGAAATTAGATTTGAACTAACAGGAAACATGAACCGTTATGTTTGGAGTATGGATAATAAAGTTTTATCTGAAGTGGATAAGATTCTAATTAAAAAAGGAGAAATAGTTCGCATCACACTATACAATAATTCAATGATGCGTCATCCAATGCATTTGCACGGACATGACTTTAGAATTTTAAACGGTCAAGGAGAATACTCTCCTTTAAAAAATGTATTGGATATAATGCCAATGGAAACAGACGTAATCGAATTTGCTGCCAATGCAGATGGTGATTGGTTCTTTCATTGTCACATTTTATATCACATGATGTCTGGGATGAATCGCGTTTTTACTTATGAAAATTCTGAACCGAATCCTTATTTGCCGAATAAAGCTGCAGCATATAAAAAACTACAAGCCGAAAGTAATGAGTCGCATTTTATGGCTCAAAACGATTTTGCTACCAATGGTAATGATGGAATGGCAATGGTACAAAATGCGCGTTGGAGTTTTGGAACAGAATGGCGTTTAGGATATAATAAAATGCATGGTTATGAAGTAGAAACTCATGTGGGACGATACATTGGAAAAAACCAATGGTTTATGCCATTTGTTGGATTTGATTATCGCTATAGAAAAATGGGAATGGACCAGCAAGAAACTAATTTATTTAATCAATCCAATACTAAAGATAATCGCAGTTTGGTTAGTTTAGGGTTTGATTATACATTGCCAATGTTGGTAATTTTTCAAGCAGAAGTGTATCACAATGGCGATGTTCGCTTGCAGTTAATGCGTGAAGATATTCCAATTTCAAAAAGGATACGAGCTGGATTTATGGTTAATACAGACAAAGAATATATGGCTGATTTACGTTATATCATAAACAAAAATATGGGTATTAGAACTCATTATGACAGTGATATGGGATTTGGATTGGGATTATCAGTAAATTATTAAACGGTTACGGAAAAAGGATTAAAAATTCAATTCATAAAAATTCAATTTTATCTCATACAATAATTATATCAACCATTACAAACACTTGAAAAAGTGATGTAATGGTTTTTTTATTCTTATTAAATTAAAAAGTAAACTTTTACGAATAAAAGAACTGAATTTTTATATATTTAATAAAAACTGAAAAGCAAAAAACTATTAGATTACAATAATTTTAATTTAATTAAACGACTTAAAAACAAGCAAATGAAGAATGATTTTACTTTCATAAAAACAGATAGAAAATTACTTAAGATAAATTTTAATGAAATAATATTAATAAAGGGATTAGGTAATTATGTTGAAATTTTAATGCTTGAAAATAAAAAATATATTTATTATAATTCTCTTAAAGATTTGATTGAGAAATTGCCAAGTGAATTTATGAGAGTTCATAATTCCTACATCGTTAATCTAACAAATATTGATTTTTTCGAGGATAATCATTTAATGTTAAAAGGAAATAAGATTTCAGTAGCAAAAGGTTATCGAGAATGTTTAAATAACACTCTAAATAAATTGATATTATAAGTAGTAAATAAGAATGTAATGCCATTACATAAGAAAATAGTACACTTAAATAAATATTTTTTTATTCATCAATAAACTCTGTTGTTTTGTTTTGAAGATAATTAAAATATAAATTTAAAACATACTATATGGAAACACAAAATAAAAATTCAAAGAATCCTGCTGTTAAAAAAAACAATCCGTTTATTGAGGATGTATCTTCAATAAATGGTTTAATTAAAGCATTTTATGAGGTTGTTTCAGGTGAAGCTGGAGAAAAAAGACAATGGGAAAGAGATGAATTCATTCACAATCCCAAAGCAATTTATACTTATTTATCAAATGAATCTGGTGATTTGAAACAAGTTACTTTATCCTTGAAAGATTTTCATAAAGAAACAGATAACATGGTTTTAGAGACTGCATTTTATGAAAATGAAATCAATAGAGAAGTAAAAATATTTGGCAATATTGCTCATGTATGGAGTACGTACGAAACAAGATTAGAAAAAAATGGAAAAGTTGAGAGACGTGGTGTAAATAGCATTCAACTTTTTTATTCTAACGAGAAATGGGAAATAATTTCTCTAACTTTTGATAGAGAAACCCAAAATAATAAGATCCCGCAAACTTTTAACCCAAAATAAAAAATTAAAATTGTATGGTCAAAATACTATAATCATTACTCCTAAAATTCAATAAAGCCACATTAAAATATAGGTATTAATTCTTATATTGTTGAATATTAAAAGGATTAAAAACAATTATGAAAAATTTAAAATATATTTTATTTGCTTGAAAATATTGAAGAATGATTTTTCCTTTAGAATAAAAACAGTAATTATTTTAAAACATTATGACAATTATGTAACATTCTCATAAAATTTTAAAACGCAAAAAAATACTTTTAATTTATCTTTAATTCATTAAATTTTAATGAATTATGAAAGTTAAAGAAACCACCAAAGAGATCAAACATGTTGGCGATGAAGCCATGTCAATTCACAAGCGAAAAAGAGGAAAAGGATATCAATATTTTGATGAAGAAGGAAATAAAATCACAGATACAATTTTATTAAGTAGGTTTCGTAGGTTGATTATTCCGCCAATGTGGAGTGATGTTTACATCTGCAAATGGGATGATGGACACATTCAAGCCATTGGCAGAGATGCCAAAGGAAGAAAGCAGTACATTTATCATACTACTTTTGAAAAAGCAAAACAAGAAGAGAAGTTTGCTAAAATGAAAAGTTTTGGTAAAGCACTGACAAAATTTCGAAAAAAGGTTTTAGAAGATATTGCCATAAAAGAATGGACTAAAGATAAAATATTAGCTTTAATAATCTTGTTACTTGACGAAACCGGTATTCGAATTGGAAACAAACAATATGCCAATCAAAATGGAACTTTCGGATTAACAACCTTGCGAAGAAAACACATTACATTTGATAAAAACCATGTTGTATTTGAGTATAAAGGTAAAAGTAATCAAATGAGACACGTTGAAGTTGATGATGCCCAATTAGCTAAATTGATAAAAAAATCATCTGAATTACCAGGTTATGAAATTTTTAGATACAAAGATGAAGAGGGTAATTTTCATGCAGTGGATAGCGAAGATGTAAATGAATACATTCGGACTCACATGGGAAAAGGATTTAGCAGTAAAGATTTTAGAACTTGGGTAGCAAGCCGTTTAGCAGTTGAGCTCTATCCTTATGCACTAGAAGCCATTGGTGATACGAAAAAGAAAAAATTCAGTAATACACTAATTCGAATGGTAGCAGATGAATTAGGTAATACTCCTACAGTTTGTAGATCGTATTATGTACATCCTAACATCATGCAAAAAATTGAAGAAAAAACACTTCCTAATAAAATGCATGATGATTTCGGAATGAATCAATTTGAACTTACTTCTTCAGAGAAAGAAGTAATGAAACACATTTAATTTAAGGAACGATTACAATTTCTTCATCAGCAGAAGTCGTAATCGTTTTTTTTATTTTTCTTTTACCAATAATCAAAATCACTAATGCTAGAAGTGTAGTTACAGTCATAATGGCAACCATTGGCACTACTGAATTATGTACAAAAACTCCAACTAAAAACGACACAAATGCTCCTAAACCCAATTGTATAGCGCCCATTAATGCAGAAGCACTTCCGGCATTTCTCGCAAAAGGAGCAAGAGTTAATCCCGCTGTATTTGGATTAGAAATTCCTAAACAAGCCAGAAATAAAAACAGCATGGCAATCGTTCCATATAATCCTAAAACATTATTAATTACCAAAATAAGGAATAATATCGCAATAATTGATTGAGAAATTAATGCCCCAAAAATCATTTGTTCACTATTAAATTTTCGCAAAAGCAAAGAATTGAGTTGGCTGGCACTAATAAAACTGAGAGACATAAAAGCAAAAATCCAACCATAGGTTTTAGCATCAACTTCAAAAATATCCATAAATAGGATAGGAGAGGCCGCTACATAAGTAAACAAACCAGAAAATGCAATTGCACCCGCAAAAGCATACGTATAAAATTGAGGTTCTTTTAGTATAGTTATGAAATTTGTAATTATTGCTTTTGGTTTTAAAGAGATTGAAGTATCTGGTAAATAAGTGTTTGGCAAAACTAATTGTGCTGCGATCAAAATTACAATTCCCATACACATCAATATAAAAAATACGGTGTGCCAACCATAATCAGCAGTAACATAACCTCCAATTGTTGGTGCTAACATGGGCGAAAGACCTACAACCAGCATTAATAACGAAAACACTTTGGGAATATCTTTTACAGGAAACAAATCACGAACCATAGATACAGAAGCTACGGTTGCGGCACAACTACCAACAGCTTGAATGAATCGCAAACCAATAAATGTATCGATATTCGTAACGAAAACACAACCTAATGAAGCGGCTATATAAACCAAAAGCCCTATAAATAATGGTTTTTTTCTTCCAAAACGATCCAGTAATGGACCATAAAGGAGTTGCCCTGCAGATATACCAATAAAGTAACTGGATAAGGTCATCGAAACATTGGCTACCGTTGTATTCAAATCTTTTGCTATTCCAGAAAAACCTGGTAAATACATATCAATAGAGAAAGGCCCTAAAGCGGTTAAGGATCCTAATATCAAAATTAATTGAAAGTATTTTTTCTTTGTCATTACAGTATCAGTCTTCAAAATAGCTAATTTAATTTTTTGCAAAGGTAAATGAAATAAATGCTTTACTGAAAATTAACGAGCAGTAAGATGAAATGTAGGACAGATGCTAATTTTTGAAAAGTAATACTAATCCAGAAACTAGAAGTAATGTCAGAATTAATTTTTTCAAAAATTCCTCGTCCAATTTTAAAAAAACTATTTTACCTAAAACCAATGCAAGTATAAAAAATGGTAAAACATATAAAGAATTATAAAGCTCAATAGTTGTAAAAACTCCCTCGAAAACTAAAACAGATATTCGCATCATAGATACCAATCCCAAGATTCCGAACATGGTTGCCCTAAAAACCCTGACATCACTAGTTTCGTTTTTAATAATTACTGCATATAAAGGTCCTCCCGTAGAAAAAACACCCGAAAAGAAACCTCCAAAAAGACCTAAAATGAATTCTAATTTACTACCAAATTTCCAATTATTTTTATTTAAAATACTATTCAAAACAAACAGAATGATAAAAACGCCAAGTGCTTTTTTTAATAGAGTTGGCTGACCATATATTAAAACTATTGAACCGATTAGAATTCCAATTAATGAAGTTATTGCTAATTTTCTAAGCAAGATTTTATCCATATTTTTCCATTCCTTGTAAAAATAAATAGGAGAAGCAATGGAGTAAAAAATAGATATGTAACAAACAGCCTCAGTCAACGGCATTACCAAAAGTAAAATAGGAAGTGCTACTAAAGCCCCAGCAAAACCAGTAATTGTTTGTATAAGAAATCCTAAAAAAATTCCAATTGATAGTAATAATAATAGTGTATCCATGATGCAAAAGTAAATCAACAACTAATTTTACTGAAATTTTATCAATGGATTTTATAGTATTTTACCATAAAAAAAAGGTAATTTTACTAACTTAAAAGATTTTTTTATGGTAGATGCAATCGATTTAAAAATAATAGAAAAACTAAAAGTTAATGCTAGAGTTTCATTTGTTGACATTGGAAAACAAATTGGTCTTTCGCCATCAAGTGTTCGAGAACGCATTCAAAAGCTCGAAGATATGGAAGTTATCAAAGGTTATAGTGTAGAACTGAATACTAAAAAGCTTGGTTTTGGTCTTGAAGTTTTTATTATGTTCAAATTGTTTAGTGGTAATTTGATTCTTTTTAGCGAACAACTAAAAGAGTTTCCAGAAATAACAGAAATACATCGGATTACTGGAACTCATAATATATTTATGAAAGTAATTTTAACAGATCAATTGCATTTACAACAATTTATAGACAGGCTTTTAATTTATGGAGAACCTACAACACATTTGATATTATCCAACTTAAAGAGTACATAGTTAAATTCTTATCAATCAATGTAAAATATCCTTAAAAGGATAAAAGATTATCATTTAAAAATGAACTATAATTTATATTATGTAAAATAGAATTTATTACAAAATAGAAACTCAAAAAGCTTTTAAATAAAAAAAGCATCACTTTTCAGTAATGCTTTCATGTTTTTGTAACAATTATTATTTTATACTCATTGGTATATTCCAATTTTCCCAACTCAATACCACTTTATTATTAGCAACAGTGTAAACTAATTTTTCTGTTGATGATTTTGAAGCTTGTTGTTTAACAGTTACTCTTAATTGATCTTCTTTTTCATTGTATTTTGAAGATCCCCATTGTTTTGCTTCTTTATTAAAAATTACAATACATTCTTTTTCTTTAGGTATTACAAAGAAAGAATATTTTCCAGCTGGTAATTTTGATCCTCCAACAGTTATATCTTTTGAAGTTTCAAAAGTAGTTGCTTCATTTGCTCCAGCACGCCATACTTCGTTAAATGGAACTAATTCACCCCAAATTTTTCTTTCTTTTACCGATGGACTACTATAATTAATAGTAATTGTTGCTCCATTAATTTTTCCTGTAGCCATTTCTTTACTACTAGCCGGTTTTTCTTGTGCATTTGTAAAGTTGACTACTAATAATGTAATAAACGGGAAAAGTATTTTTCTTACTAACTTCATGATTTAAAATGTTTTAGATTAATGAATAAATGTATGACAAGTAGATTAAAAAATATAAAAATCATATTTATTTTATGAAAAAATTATGCATTGTATAATTAAAAAGTTTTGGTAGTGTTAAGGTTGTGATATGATTTTTAATTTCAGTAATTTTACATTCAAATACGTTTTTATCTTTATAATTATGAATACAATTGCTGAACATATTGCTGATTTTTTAAAGGAATACGCACCTTTCAATCATTTGACTTTTGAGGAATTATCTATAATTGCTACTAGCATACGTGTCGTAAATTTAGAAAAAAACAAAGTATTATTTCAAGTTAATGATTTACTACATGACAGTTTTTATGTTGTAGCTTCAGGTGTCGTAACATTATCTGTTATTGCTGATGCTGAGGAAACATTACTAAACAAATGTGTTGAAGGAGATATTTTTGGTATTCGTCCCTTTTTTGCAAAAAATAATTATATGATGACCGCTAAAGCCAGAGAAGAAAGTCTGGTATATGCGATTCCTATCTCTACTTTTCGTCCTTTTGTGGCTAATAATGCTGAAGTTCTTAACTATCTTTTAGAAAGCTTTGCCGTAAACACTAGAAATTATAAAGACAAAGAGAATTTAATAGGAAAGTTAATTTCTGATAACGTTTTTTACGCAGGAGAAAAGTCTGAAATGCAATATTTTCAGTCTTTGTCTTACAATACTTCACCTATAAAAGTAAATCCTAATGCAATTGTGCAAGATGTAGCTCAATTAATGAATGAAAGTTTAAAGAATAATGCTCTTGTATGCAATAATAACATGCCTTTAGGTATTGTAACGGACACGGATATGCGCTCTAAAATTGCTACGGGTCGATTTCCCATAACCATAGCAGTTGAAAGAATAATGTCTTCTCCAGTTATAACGGTAATGGAAAATGTTTCTTTAGCAGAGGCACAATTACTAATGCTAAAATACAATGTTACTCATTTATGTGTAACTCAAGATGGGACAGATAAATCTACCATAAAAGGAATTATTAGCGAAAATGACTTGATTATTGCGCAAGCGAGTAATCCTGGAGTTTTGATAAAAGAAATAAAACGCTCTCAGTCTGCAAAAGAACTAAAACAAATTCGCGATCGTTTGTCCGATTTAATTCAGACCTCTATAACAAAAAATATTCCTGTTTCTCATATATTTAATATCGCTAGTGAAATTAATTTAGCGATTATAAAGCGCTCTGTAGAATTATCAATTTTAGATTTGGGCTCTCCTCCTGCTCGTTTTGCTTGGTTAAGTATTGGTAGCCAAGGCAGAAAAGAACAATTATTATTGACGGATCAAGATAGTATTTTAATTTTTGAAGATGTAGCACCAGATAAATATCGAGATGTTAAAGATTATTTTTTAAAGTTAGCCAAAAGAACAACTGGAACACTTGAAAAAATTGGTTATGAATTATGTCCCAACGGGCATATGGCAAGCAATATGCTTTGGTGTAAATCACTGACAGACTGGATCAAGCAATATGACAATTGGATGAAAGATCCAGGTGAAAATAGTGCTAATATTAGTAGTATTTTCTTTGATTATGAAATTGCATTTGGAGAACAAAAAATAGAAGATGCTATTAGTGACGTAGTTTTCAAAAATGTAAAAAACAACAGTTTGTTTTTTGATTTTCTTGGAAATGATGCCTTACGAAAAAATTCACCTTTAAGTTTTTTCAAAAATTTTAATGTTGAAGACGAAGGACCAAACAAGAATAAATTTGATATTAAAACTCGAGCTTTAATGCCTTTGATTGATGGTGCCCGTTTATTAGCTTTAAATTTTGAAATAAGAGGAATTAATAATACACACCAAAGGTTCAAACAGTTTGCTATTACCGATCCAAAACATGCCGAAATTTATCTAAACTGTGCCGAAGCTTTTCTAACTCTTTCTAAATTTAGAACATTAGAAGGTTTAAAAAATGATAATTCAGGTGAATTTATAAATCTTGATGAACTAACTAAAATAGATCGTGATAAATTAAAAAATGCTTTGTTACCAATGCGTGAATTAGAAGAACTAATAAAAAGTAAATTTCAACTTACTCAATTTTCATAATTATGTTAGAATGGTTAAAAAACATTAATAAAGAACATCCCGAATTTTGGAAAAATTATGTTTCAAAATTCGAAGAAAAATCTTCGCGTTATGTTATTTTATCAACAGAAAGTTCTGGCTCCAATCCGGAGAAAGATGTTCTATTATCGATCGCTGCTTTTTCTGTTATAGAGGATAGTATTTATATAGGCGACAGTTTTGAAGCTGTTTTACTGCAATATCAATTTTATCATGATAATCATTTAGCAGATGAATTTCTATTAGAAAATAAAATTTTAAAATTATCTGAACCTGAAGCTATTCAGTCATTTATCAATTTTGTTGGCAATTCCGTTTTGGTTGGTCACCATATTAATTCTCATGTAGAAATGATAAACCATGCTTTAGATCGTCTAGATTGTGGTAGATTGCGAAACGAGGCTTTGGATATTGATGTAATGCATTGCAAATTAAACGATATTAATGATAAAGAATTTTCACTTGATGAACTTTCAACATTTTATCATATACCCATAAATGAAAAAAATTCTGCTGCAGAAAATGCTTATAGAACAGCTTTGCTTTTCTTAAAACTAAAATCAAGATTGGGAATAAAATAATACTAAAACATACTACTTTACAATACGATTCCTTCCCAGAAACGCCCATGATTTGTTATTGAAACTGGTTTTACTAATTTGGATGAAGTATTGGATATAAATGGGATACCATCCTTTTTAAGGATATTAGTTTCAAAATTTATTTTATTAATTTGGTCAAAATGGAGTTTATTAGTAACCGCAATGGTATAAATAAACTCCTCTGAAATTTGCGTTTGTGTATAATAAGTAAATCCATTACAACCTACTGTTCCCTGATTTTCAGTTTCAAAAAAACACTCGAGCTGTAAAGGTATATAAGCTCGAATTCCAGTTTCTCTATTGTAAATTTTATAAGCCGCTTCTTTTCTGGTCCATAAATTCCAGACCATTAGCTCGGAATTTATAGCATTCTTTATTAAAGATTGCTCTTTTTGGGTAAAAATCTTATCTAAAAAACCTTTTCGTTGCCAATTGCTTTCTTTTTGGGCTAAAGCCAAATCTACAATGTCATTTCCAATCATTTTTTTTAAAATTTTCTAAATTTTATCAGCTAATTTAGTAGAAATAATTTCGATTGCTGCTTTTACATTTAGCATTCGCTCCATTGATTCGTTATCAATAACAATATCATACTTTTCTTCAATATCTAAAATTACATCAACTAAATTAGCTGAATTTATTTTTAAATCGTTGATGAAATCGGTATGCTCTGTTAAGGCTTCAAATGCTTCTTTTTCTTGAACGTATGGTTTAATTATTTCTTTTAATTGTTCAATTATAATTTCTTTCTCCATGTTTATTTACTATTTAATACTACTATATTATTTTTTAACCAATCTCTAAGATAGTTGTTTACTGTTTCAATTTAGTTTTTAAATTTTTTAAAAATCAAACATCCATTCACATCTCCAAAACCAAAACTAGCTTTAGCTACTATATCTATATCTTGATTTATAACTTTTTGAGGTATTTTATTCTCGTCTACAACTGCCTTAATTTCTGGGTGTAAATCTTCACAATTGATGTTTGGAAAAATAAAACCGTGATACAATTGCAATACAGATGCAACACTTTCTATACTTCCGGCTGCAGAAAGACAATGTCCCACCATAGACTTTAAGGAATTTATGTAAGGAAAATCTAAACCATTTCTTTGCAAAGCTTCACTCCAATTCTGGATTTCCAAACTATCTTTTGATGTGGCAGTCAAGTGACCATTTATAACATCAATAGCTTCTGGTTTTATTCCCGCATCAGCAATAGCATTTACAATACATTTTTGCACTGCAATTGGATTTGGAGCTGTCATAGTTCCTAAACCGCGTTGTCCTCCTGAATTTACATTTCCTCCTAGAATTTCAGCATAAATTTTGGCCCCACGAGCGAGAGCAGTTTCGAGGTCTTCTATTAATAAAGCCCCTGCTCCACTTCCTGGAACAAAGCCAGAAGCGCTAGCACTCATTGGTCTTGAACCTTCTTCAGGTGTGGTATTGTGTTTAAAAGTACAAACCCTCATGGCATCAAAACCGCCCCATATATAAGGTCCAGAATCACTTGTACTTCCAGCCAAAATACGCTTTGCTTTTCCTTGTTTGATGCGCTCGTAAGCCATTAAAATACTTTCGGTACCTGTAGTGCAAGCTGAGGAATTGGTAGTTACCTGATTTCCCAGACCTAATTTACCTCCTAAATAGGCGCTTACGCCACTATTCATGGTTTGAGCCACAGCAGTGCTACCCAAACGTCTGGTTTGAAAGTCATCAATTTTATAAATACTTTCTCTAAATTTATCAATTCCAGAAGTTCCTGTACCAAAAATAGTTCCGCTATCCCAGTCAGGATCTTGGTTGTTTTCTACTGGTAATCCTGCATCTTTCCAAGCATCAATTCCTGCTATAACGCCATACAGTATGCCAGAGGAATTAAAGTTACGAAGTTCTAACTCTGAAAAATAACGCAGTGATAATTCGTTTGAAATCTCTGGTTTACCAGAAATCTGACATGAAAATTGCAATCTTTCTAATTCTGGATCGTGTTTTATTCCTGAAATTCCATTTTTTATGGCATGAGTAAATGCTTCAAGCCCTACTCCGTTTGGTGCCACTATTCCAAGTCCTGTTATTACTACCCTTTTATTCATTTATAAAGTCAATTTTAGTAAGAATACAAATTTCAGTGACAATTGTAAACTAATTATACGATCATTCCAGCGATTGTTCCAGAACAAACTACTTCTCCTTTTGTATTTTTCATCCAAACCTTGCATTTTAATTTTCCAAATCTAAAATAAATTTTCTCTGAAAAAACAGTTACTTTTTCGTTAGGATAAACTCCTTTTAAAAAATCAATTTCTGTTGATGTTAAGGCAATTGATGTATTTTTACTAAATGTATCATTTAACAAAAACAGACCCAAACATACAAGGCCGATTTGAGCCATAGTTTCAGTCAAAATTACTCCTGGTGTTATTGGAAAATCTCTAAAATGACCTTTATAAAATTCTAGATTTTCATCAAAAGTAAAAGTACCTTCTACTCCTTTTTCATCAATATGAATGATTTCATCTACAAATAAAAAGGGTTTGGAATACGGTAATCTTGATATAATTTCTTGAAACTTCATTAACGAAATATTTTTTATATTATAAATTCACTGATTATTTCATAATCGACATTAGCTTATAATCTCTGTATAGATGATAAATTTTAAAACTGTAATAATACTCTTTGAGCCGAAAATCCAGGGCCAAAACTCAACATTAAGCCTTTTGTGCCTTTTTTAGGATTATCATCCATAATTCGCTCTAAAACATATAAAACAGTTGCGCTAGACATGTTTCCGTATAATCGCAAAACTTCTTTAGTATCATTAATATTTTTTCCCATATCCGAAAATAAAGCTTCTACGGTTTGCACAATTTTTTTTCCTCCAGGATGAAAAATTAAATGATCAATTTGAGCGATATTAAGATTATTTTTTTCTAAAAAAGGATTAATAATATTTGGAAAATGGGACGATATAGTTTCGGGAACCTCAATATCCAAGACCATTTGCAAGCCCGAATTAGTAAGTTTAAAACCCATCATATCGATATTATCATAAAAATGGTACATTTCTTCGGCCACCACTTCGGGACCTTCATCATCTTCATGAGAAGAAAGTAATACGCAAGCTGCGCCATCACCAAAAATAGCAGCGCTTACAATATTTGCCATCGAAAAATCATCCAATTGAAAAGTTGCAGTAGGACTTTCGACCGCAATAACAGCCGCTCTTTTGCCTGGATTCGCTTTTAAGAAATTCTTGGCATAAATAATTCCAGAGACTCCAGCAGCACAACCCATTTCAGTAACAGGAAGTCTGACAATATCTTGTCTCAGTTTTAGTTTATTTATCAAATAAGCATCTAAGGACGGAATCATAATCCCGGTACAACTTACTGTAATAATATAGTCTAAATCTTCTGGTTTCCATTGAGCTTTGACTAGAGCTTTTTCTAAAACTTTTTCTCCTAGATCAATCACCTCTCGAACATAGATGTCATTTCTTTCCTCAAAAGAAGTTTTGGAAAAAACTTCGATAGGATCCATGATTGAATATCGTTTATCTACAGCGGCTCCTTCAAAAATTTTTTTTACTTTTCTGATAAATCGATCTTCTTGACCTACTAACCAAGCATCTAGAAAAGGGATTATTTCAGTTGTATTTCTGAAATATTTAGGTAACTGCTTTGTTACTGTTTTTATTTTTACACTCATATTTTTGAAATTATCCATTGGTATCTAAAAGCCCATCTCCAATGAATTTTATATTTACTAAAGTTTAATTTTTTAGAAAAAGCAACTAGCTCTTCTTTTTTAAATCCTCTTAATATTGAAACTAATCCATCTTCTCGAGACATCGCATTCAATTGAAAAACAAAGCACAACCCTTGAAACAAACGATAAGCAATTGCGCTTCGTTGTAAATCATTAATTACAATACCAATCGTTGCTTTTGTGTAAAAAGTGTTTAACAAATAAACAATTTCATCGTCTTTAAAATGATGTAATGTCAACGTACATAATATAATATCATACTTTACATCAACAAATTCTTTACTGAATATATCTTGGCATAAATAACTAATATTGGGATATTTTTCTGAAAGTTGTTTTGCGTGTGAGACCGTAAAATTATTAGCATCTATTCCAATTAATTTGAATTTTAAATTATTTTTTAACCCAAATTCAGCTAAAGTACGCAGCATATCACCATTACCACAACCAACATCTACAATCACTATTTCGTTAGGAGTAGCCGGAAGCAAATCTTGGACTCCTTGTAAAGTTAACTTGTTTCCTCCTAAAAGCTGATTAATTTTAGCAATTTTGTCTAAAGCGTCACGCAGGATTTCTCCTTCCATAGCAAAATCGTCCATAATTTCAGGTTCGTCTGTCCTATATTTTGTATTTAATGCCATTTTATAAGTTGAAAGTAATTGGTTTTCCGTGTGTTTTTTTAATTATTACAGGCAATATAAACGGAAATACAGTTAATATACGCATTGCCAACGAAGATAGTTTTGGCTTCTGTAATAGATTAGATAATAATCGTCCCGTTTTAAGACGTCCTTTAAAATTTAAATCCCATTCTTTCTTGTATCTTTTCTCTAAATCTTCTCTAGATTTAATTTCTGTGCTGTAAAATTTACCTACCAACTCAGATACAATTTTAGCACTATTTATAGCCATAGCCATTCCGTTTCCGCATAAAGGATGAATTAAACCAGCAGTATCACCAATCATTAAAATGTGATTTTCAACACTTTCCTTTTTATCAAATGAGATTTGACTTATTGTTAAAGGATTTTCAAAAATTATTTTACTGTGATTAAATACTTTTTTCAAATGAGGGTTTTTATTCACTACTTGCTCTTGATAATCACTAATGTTTTTATATTTTTTAAAAGTTTCATAATTGGCTAAATAGCAAATGTTTATACTATTATTTTCTACTTTAGAAACGCCACAATATCCACCACTAAAATTATGCAAACCAACCAAATCATCAGGGAAATTTCCAGAATAATGTGCTTTTACGGCCAACCAAGCTGATTTTTTCTGAATGAAATTACGATTTAATTTTTGATCTATGTTAGAGCGTTTACCAAAAGCACCTATTACAATTTCTGATTTAAAAACTGTATTATTTGCTGTGGTTATCGTAAACTCATCCTCTTTATAAACAATAGATTCTACTGTATCTTGTATTACTTCACAGCCTACAGCGATTGCTATTTTGAACAAATATTCATCTAAAACGTAACGACTAATTCCAAAACCTCCAAGAGGTAATTTACTTTTAATTATTTTGCCAGAAACAGTAGAAAACTCTAAACGAGTAATATTAGTGGGATTTAGGCTTGAGATATTTAAATCAAGAAATTTAAGATAAGACACTACTTCATTAGAAATATATTCTCCACAAACCTTATGTTTTGGGTATTCATTTTTTTCGAATAAAACAACTTTCATTCCGATTTTAGATAAATGTATAGCAGCTGTTAAACCCGCTAATCCTCCACCAACAATCACTATTTTTTTTTGTTCCATATCAGGTAAATTTAGCATTTTAGTGGAATAATAACATCTAAACCGTATTAAATTTTGATTAGTTTATGTAATAAAAAATTAAAATACTAGATTTGTTTGGTAATGAACACTCAAAATATAAAAAATGTACTGTTAATCATCCCAATATTTTTTTTGGGAATATATTTTTGTGCCGGAATATTTTTTGACCCAAATTTGATTATTTATATTAAACCGCTTATAATCCCGTCATTTTTACTGTACGCTTTAGTTAATAATTACAATAAATTTAATCCTAATTATTATTTATTTGTCGTTTTATTTTATTTGAATGAATTGTTGCTTTTATTTTGGGAAGATTCGGCACAATTATTCAGAATGGCTTTAATAGCTTCTTTTTTTTGCTATCTATCTTTAATAAATTTAGGTTATAAATCAATAAAAAAAATAAAAATAGATACTGCACCAAGCGCTTTTACTTTATTTATTTTAACTCTCAACGTAGTTTTTTTATGCGCTATTCTATATATTTTAATATCTGCAATTGGTGACGAATATCTCAATATTATTTTAGTTTTTAATGCAATAGCGACCGTATTTCTTGGTGTTACAGCAGTTTTGTATTTAGGGAAGTTTGCGGATAAAAAAGCATTTTATTATTTTTTTGGCTCTATAGCGTTAATATTTAATGATATATTTGCTGCGATAGGAACTTACTTTGTTGAGAATGTAATTTTAAACACTTTTGACAGACTCTTACATTTTACTTCGTTTTATCTCATTTATAAATTCATGATAACGGATAAAAAAAAGGCTAAAAATCTTATCACAGATTCTTAACCTTACTTTTCATTATATAAATTTTATTTAGATTTTACCTTCTTTTATTTCTTCAACAATTTCAGGATTTAGCAAAGTAGAAATATCACCAAAATTCGAATAATCGCCTTCTGCTATTTTTCGCAATATTCTACGCATAATTTTACCAGATCTAGTTTTTGGCAAGCCAGTAACAAACTGAATTTTATCTATTTTAGCAATTGGGCCAATATGATCTGAAATCAATTGATTAATTTCTTTTACTAAGTTTTCTCGAACTCTATATTCTCCAACTTCTTTCAAAATTACAAAAGCATATAATGCATTTCCTTTTACATCATGTGGAAAACCTACAATGGCAGATTCTGCAACAGCAGGATGTTCATTTATAGCATCTTCAATTGGTGCTGTTCCTAAATTGTGTCCAGAAACAATAACAACATCATCTTCTCGACCAGTAATTCTATAATAACCTACTTCATCTCTAAGCGCGCCGTCTCCAGTAAAATATTTACCTGGAAAAGCAGAAAAATAAGTGTCTTTATACCGCTGATGATCTCCCCAAATTGTTCGTGCAATACCTGGCCATGGAAATTTAATACAAAGACTACCATTTACTTGATTTCCTTCTATTTCATTTCGTTTATCATCCATTAATACGGGCTGAATTCCTGGTAATGGTAAGGAAGCATAAGTTGGCTTTGTTGGAGTGACAAAGGCAATAGGAGAAATAAGTATACCTCCAGTTTCAGTTTGCCACCAAGTATCGACTAAAGGACATCTTTTACTTCCTACATGGTCGTTGTACCAATGCCATGCCTCTTCATTTATAGGTTCTCCCACGGAGCCAATTACTTTTAAAGAAGTTAGAGGATGTTTTTGAACATATTCTAAGTTTTCTTTTGCCAAAGCGCGAATGGCCGTTGGGGCGGTATAAAATTGTGTTATTTTATGTTTTTCGATAATTTCCCAAAAACGACTAAAATCTGGATAAGAAGGAACACCTTCAAAAATAACAGTTGTAGCTCCATTTAATAATGGTCCATATAAAATATACGAATGTCCGGTGATCCAACCAATATCTGCGGTACACCAAAATACATCATTTTCTTCGTAGTTAAATACGTTTTTGAAAGTATATGCGGTATAAACCATATAACCCGCAGTAGTATGAACCATTCCTTTTGGTTTTCCTGAAGATCCAGAAGTGTAGAGTATAAATAAAGGATCTTCTGCATCCATTATTTCTGCTACATTATTATCACTAGCTTCATCTAAAAGAGGTTGCAACCATTGGTCACGGCCTTCTTTCATATTTATCTCAGAATTAATTCTTTTGACTACTAAAACACTTTCAACACAGCTGCATTTGTCTAAAGCTTCGTCTATAATTCCTTTTAAATCTATTGTTTTATTTCCTCTGTATCCTCCATCAGAAGTGATAACTATTTTACATTCACTATCATTAATTCTGTTGGCAACGGCTGAGGCGGAAAATCCCGCAAAAACAACCGAATGTATGGCTCCAATTCTTGCACAAGCTAAAGTAGCAATGGCTAATTCAGGAATCATAGGCAAGTAAATACACACACGATCTCCTTTTTTTACGCCTTGTTCACGCAATACATTTGCCATTTTACAAACTCTTTCGTGCAACTCATTATATGTGATATGTAATGCTGTTTCTGAAGGATCATTGGGTTCGAAAATAATTGCAGTTTTGTCTCCTCTTTTAGCTAAATGTCTATCGATACAGTTTTTTACAATATTTACTTTTGCTTCTGTAAACCACTTAATATCTGCTTCTGCCATATCAAACTCAACAACTTTATCCCATTGTTGGTACCAAGTAAAATTTTCTTGTGCTATTTTACCCCAAAATTTTCTAGGTTCACGAACTGATTTATTGTAATGTTTAAAATATTGTTCTAGATTATCAATTTTGTAGTAGCTCATATTCAAATTTTTTATAAAAGTATTAAATCTCGCGCTATTCTTAAAATTATCAGCATTATATATAATGATTCAAATCTAAATACAAGCAAAATAAACAGGGTTTTTTAATAGCTATTTAGATGATTTTTAGTCGCTAACAAATAAGAAAGCATAAAAAAACGAGAAAGTTTAATTCTTTCTCGTTTTGTATCTGTATGCTTATATTGTAAAGACAAAAGTTGCTTTAACAAGATTTAAATCAGCTAATTATTTTTAATAACTAAAGATAATATTCTTTAGACTTATCCTAAATAATTTCAAGAATAGGGATTAATCCACTTAACTATAACCTCATTTAAAGTTAAGTGGATGTACAAGCCTTCCATTTGTTTTTAGATTTAATAACTTAACTAATTCAACATAGTACTAAACCATAGAATGCTAATCCCCGATTTTTTTTATTGTGAAATATAATTTTTGAAAAGTTATCCTATTTTCTTCATTGCGGTCATAGATTCTCTCAACCATTCTCCAACCTCTTCTATTGGATGTTGACGAATACTTTTGTTTACGGCGATAAGAACTGCGTTTTCTACTGCATTAGAGTCAGAAAAAGGTTTCCCAATCACATTTGTATCAATGGATTTCATAAAGTCCGCTAATAAAGGTTTGCAGGCATGATCAAATAAATAGCAACCATATTCTGCTGTATCCGAAATAATTCTATTCATTTCATATAATTTTTTTCTTGCCACAGTATTGGCAATCAATGGCAATTCATGTAAGGACTCATAATAAGCAGATTCCTCTATAATTCCAGTTTCAGTCATGGTCTCAAAAGCTAACTCTACTCCTGCCTTAACCATTGCAATCATCAAAACGCCATTATCAAAATATTCTTGTTCAGAAATAGGCGTTGTTGTTGGAGCGGTTTTTTCAAATTTAGTTTCTGCAGTTGCAGCTCTCCATTTTAATAAATTGACATCATCATTAGACCAATCGATCATCATATTTTTCGAAAATTCACCAGATATGATGTCATCCATGTGTTTTTGAAATAACGGACGCAATATATCTTTTAATTCATCTGCTAATCGGTAAGCTTCAATTTTTGAAGGGTTATTCAAACGATCCATCATATTGGTAATTCCGCCATGCTTTAAGGCTTCCGTAATGGTTTCCCAACCATATTGAATTAATTTTGAAGCGTAAGCAGGCTCGATTCCTTTTTCAACCATTTTATCAAAACATAATATTGAGCCTGTTTGCAACATTCCGCAAAGGATGGTTTGTTCTCCCATTAAATCTGATTTTACTTCAGCAACAAAAGAAGAATTTAAAACTCCTGCTTTATGTCCGCCAGTCGCTACTGCATAAGCTTTGGCTTGTTCAAAACCAAAACCATTTGGATCATTTTCTGGGTGAACTGCGATTAATGTTGGCACTCCAAAACCTCTTTTGTATTCCTCTCTCACTTCTGATCCTGGACATTTTGGCGCGCACATTATTACGGTGATATCCTTACGAATTTGCATTCCTTCTTCTACAATATTAAAACCGTGTGAATAGGCTAATGTCGCACCATTTTTCATCAATGGCATAATGGCATTCACAACAGAAGTGTGTTGTTTGTCTGGAGTAAGATTGCAAACTAAGTCAGCTGTTGGTATTAATTCTTGATAAGTTGCCACTTTAAATCCATTATCAGAAGCATTTTTAAAAGAAGCTCTTTTCTCAGTAATTGCATCAGCACGCAAAGCATACGAAATATCTAAACCTGAATCTCTCATGTTTAATCCTTGGTTTAAACCTTGAGCTCCACAACCCACTATTACAATTTTTTTTCCTTGTAATGCTTTAGTTCCATTTGAAAATTCAGATTGATCCATGAATTCACAAACTCCTAATTGTTCTAATTGTAATCTAAGTGGTAATGAATTGAAATAATTTGCCATTGTTTCTATTTTAATGTTTTTGTGTTTTATTTTTGAAATACCTTCTTATTTTTAATTCCAATAAAAAGGTTCTATTGATTACTTAATGTTTCTAATAAAGAGGATATTTCCATTTTTTCTTTAGAAACTGATATTCTTCCAGAACGAACAAATTGCATAATTCCAAAAGGCTTTAATTTATCGTATAACGCTTCTATTTCGTTGCGTTGTCCTGATTTTGAAATCACAAAAAAGTCTCTTGCAACGGTAACAATTTCTGAATGACTTTCTTTAATGATATTTTGAATTTCTCTTTCGTCAAACAAAAGGTTGGATTGAATTTTAAACAAAGCATTTTCTAAGAAAATTGTTTCTTCATCAATATGATAAAATGCTTTGATGACTTCTATTTGTTTTTCAATTTGACCCACAATGTTCTGAACCCATTTTTCAGTTGTATCAACCACAATAATAAATCTCGAAACATTTTCTATTTCAGATTCAGATACATTTAAACTCAAAATATTAATATGGCGTTTCAAGAATATTCCAGATATTCTGTTTAATAAGCCAACGTTGTTTTCTGAATAAACAGAAATGGTGAATATTTTATTTTCCATACTATTAGCTTAAGCGGATATCAGAAACTGATGCTCCAGTTGGGATCATTGGGAATACGTTATTTTCTTTTTCTACCATAACCTCTAAGAAATAGGATTCTTTTGAAGCCATCATTTCGGCGACAGCTGTATCAAGATCTTCTCGTTTGGTCACTTTTTTTGCTTTAATGTAATAGCCTTCAGCAATGGCTATAAAATTGGGATTTATCATCTCTGTAGAGGCATATCGCTTGTCAAAAAATAATTGTTGCCATTGACGAACCATTCCTAAAAACTCATTGTTTAGCACTACAATTTTAACCGGAACTTTAGTTTGAAAAATGGTTCCTAGTTCCTGAATGGTCATTTGAAAACCACCATCGCCAATTATAGCAACCACTTCGCGATTGGGCATTCCCATTTTAGCACCAATTGCCGCTGGCAAAGCAAATCCCATTGTTCCTAAACCACCTGATGTTACATTACTTTTAGTCGAATTGAATTTGGCGTAACGGCAAGCAAACATTTGGTGTTGCCCCACATCCGAAACCATAATGGCATCTCCATTAGAGTGCTTATTAATCATTTCGATGGTTTCTCCCATAGAAATTCCTTTACCATTTGTTGGCTTTAACTCTTCATTGATAACCTGATCTAATTCAATTTGATATTTTTCTTTAAATTCATTGTGCCAAGATTCGTGCTTATTATTATTAATTTTTGGAAGCAAAGCAGTCAAAGACTCTTTCAAATCTGCTAAAACGGCTACTTCTGTTTTAACATTTTTATCAACTTCAGCTGGATCAATTTCAAAATGAATAACCTTTGCTTGCTTGGCATAAGTGGCCAAATTACCAGTAACTCGATCATCGAAACGCATTCCCAAAGCAATAAGAACATCACATTCATTTGTGAGAACATTAGGACCATAATTTCCATGCATTCCAACCATTCCTACGTTTAAGGGATGATCTGTTGGCAATGCTGAAAGCCCTAAAATTGTCCAAGCAGTTGGTATTCCTGATTTTTCAACTAATTCTTTTAGCTCTGCTTCGGCTTCACTAAGAATTACACCTTGCCCAAAAATTATAAAGGGTTTTTTAGCAGCATTGATCAATGCAGCCGCTTCATTCACTTTAGTGAAATCTAATGTAGGCTTTGGATTATAACTTCTAATGCTGGTACATTTTTTATAACTAAATTCAATTTCGTCAAATTGAGCATTTTTCGTAATGTCTATTAGTACAGGACCTGGACGACCTGATTTGGCAATAAAAAAAGCTTTCGCCATTATTTCTGGAATTTCAGAAGCTTCGGTTATTTGATAATTCCATTTGGTCACAGGAGTCGAAATACCAATAATATCTGTTTCCTGAAAAGCATCTGAACCCAATAAGTGTTTACCAACTTGTCCCGTAATACAAACCATTGGTGTAGAATCAATTTGTGCATCTGCAATTCCTGTTACTAAATTAGTGGCTCCTGGACCTGAAGTAGCAATTGCCACTCCTACTTTTCCAGTTGCTCTCGCAAAGCCTTGTGCTGCGTGGGTTGCGCCTTGTTCGTGTCGGACCAAAACATGATGCAATTGATCTTGAAATTTATATAATTCATCGTAAACTGGCATTATCGCTCCACCGGGATATCCATAAACCAAGTCTACACCTTCTTCTAGCAAGCAACGTATAACGGCTTCGGCACCAGATATTTTATTATTTTTCATCCTTTTATCTTATTTTCAAACCTATTGAAATTTCATTTTATTAAAATTATTTTGACTTACTTGTCGGTGACACAACCTGTCGACGCACTTGAAACAGCTCTAGCGTATTTTAGCAAAACGCCTTTAGTCGCTTTTAATTCGGGTTGAACCCAAAGAGCTTTCCGAGCAGCAAATTCATCATCAGAAATTTTGAGATTGATTGTATTATTTTTGGCATCTATAGTAATTGTATCACCATTATTGACGAGTGCAATTCCTCCACCATCAAAAGCTTCAGGAGTAATATGCCCTACAACAAAACCATGTGTACCTCCAGAGAATCTACCATCGGTAATAAGTGCAACTGAATTGCCGAGTCCAGCTCCCATAATAGCAGAAGTTGGCTTGAGCATTTCGGGCATTCCAGGACCACCTTTTGGACCACAATTTCTAATAACAACTACATTACCAGGATGAACCAAACCACTTTGAATTCCTGGAATAACTTCAAATTCACTTTCGAAAACGATAGCTTCTCCTTCAAAAAATTCTCCTTCATTACCACTAATCTTTGCTACAGAACCTTCCTCAGCTAAATTTCCATACAAAATTTGAATGTTACCTGTAGGTTTTAATGCTTTTTGTATTTCATGAATTACCTCTTGACCATCACTTAAATTGGGAACAGAAGCTAAATTTTCAGCAACTGTTTTCCCTGTAACGGTCAAACAATCTCCATGAAGCAAACCTTCTTTTAATAAATATTTCATTACTGCGGGAACACCACCAACTTGATGTAAATCTTCCATCATGTATTTCCCACTTGGCTTTAAATCAGCTAAAACAGGTGTTTTATTACTTATATCTTGAAAATCTTTTAATGTAATTTCGATGTCTACAGAATGCGCCATTGCAATAATATGCATCACGGCATTAGTTGATCCACCCAGAACGGCTACCATCATAATCGCATTCTCAAAAGCTTTTCGAGTCATGATATCGGTAGGTTTAATGTCTTTTTCTAACAAAAGTCGTATCGCTTTACCAGCAGCAACGCACTCTTGTTTTTTCTCATCACTTAATGCTGGATTTGATGAACTATAAGGTAAACTCATTCCCAAAGCTTCAATTGCAGAGGCCATAGTGTTTGCAGTATACATTCCGCCGCAAGCGCCAGCTCCTGGACAAGCATTCTGAATTACCCCTTTAAAGTCTTCGTCAGTGATTGTATTATTAAATTTTTTTCCCAAAGCTTCAAAAGCTGAAACAATATTTAAGGATTCTCCTTTCCATTTTCCGGAGTGAATTGTGCCTCCATACACCATAATTGCAGGACGATTTACTCTTCCCATTGCCATTATGGCTCCTGGCATATTTTTGTCACAACCTGGAATTGCAATTAAACTGTCATACCATTGTGCGCCCATAACAGTTTCTATAGAATCAGCAATTACATCTCTAGAAACTAGTGAGAAACGCATTCCATCTGTGCCATTTGAAATTCCGTCACTAACTCCAATGGTGTTAAAAATTAAACCCACCAAATCAGCATTCCACACTCCTTTTTTTACATCTTTTGCAAGATCATTAAGGTGCATATTACAAGTATTTCCCTCATAACCCATACTCACAATTCCTACTTGCGCTTTCTTTAAATCGTCTTCTGTTAAACCAATTCCGTAGAGCATTGCTTGTGCAGCAGGTTGTGTTACGTCTTGAGTTATTGTTTTACTGTACTTGTTTAATTCCATTATATTTGATTTTGTATTTTAATTTTTTTCCAAAAAAAAACCTCCCAAATGATGGGAGGTTTTAAATATATTTTTCAATTATACCTATACCATTTCCCTTGCATATGTGTTTACCACAATGACAATAATAATAAGAGAAATAATAATTGAGTTTTGCATTTGTTTATTTTTTACACTGCGAAAGTAGAACTACTTGTTTAATAAAAAAAACATAATCTCAATTATTAACATATTATCAATTATTAATACTCTTTTTTAACAATTTATCTTTAAACTATAGTCGATTGTCCGATATATACATTATCGCTTTTAAAATACAAGTCGTCTTTACTTAAAATGTAGTTCGAAATAAAGTCTCCTACTTCATTTGTTCCAAATTTTGAATAAGGATTCAAATCAGCAGTAACTACATTGAGTTCAATTGCTTTATGAACAGCTTCGTACACTTTTTTGGATTCCTGATGAAGACCAAAATGCTCTAAAAGCATTGCAGAAGCTAAAACAGAAGCAATTGGATTGGCAATATTCTTTCTTCTAGCTTCAGGAAATGAACCATGAATAGGTTCAAAAAGTACACTAGAATTCCCTAATGAAGCAGAAGGCAATAAGCCTAAAGCTCCTGTGATAACACTCGCTTCATCGGATAAAATATCACCAAACAAATTCTCTGTCAAAATCACATCAAATTGTTTTGGATTAATAATAATTTGCATCGCTGCATTATCAACAAGTAAAAATTCTAGTGTAACTTCTGGATATTCTTTAGCAATTTGAGTTACTGTTTTTCTCCACAACCTAGAGGTTTCCAGAATACTAGCTTTATCTACAAGAGTTACTTTATTTCTTCTTTTTTGTGCTGCTCTAAAGGCTAAATGAGCAATTCTGATAATTTCTTCTTCAGTATATTCGCATAAATCTGAAGCTACAGTTCCTTGGTCATTGATCTTTTTTTCACAAAAATAAGAACCACCAGAAATTTCTCTAAAAATCACAAAATCAGTATCCTCAATTATTTTTCTTTTTAATGGAGATAAATCAAGTAAGTCTTTGTAAGGTTTTATTGGTCGGATGTTAGCATACAAACCCAATGCTTGTCTTAATTTTAACAATCCATAAATTGGATTTAACTTGCTATTACTATTATTATCATAAATTGCATCGCCAACCGTTCCAAATAAAACAGCATCGGTGTTCAAGCAAAGATTTAAGGTTTGCTCTGGCAAAGGATTCCCTGTTTTTTCTATAGCAATTGCGCCTATAAAAGCATCTTCAAATACAAACTCATGATCATAAATGATTGCAATAGCGTTTAATGCTTTTTTGGCTTGTAAAATAACCTCTGGACCAATTCCGTCTCCTGATAATACTGCTATTTTTAAATTCATCTGATTTTATTTTTAATGGAATTTTATCTTCTATATATTAGTTTACGATCAATTACGGATTAATTCACTTTGTATGTTACAGACTTCTATAATCTGGTGAATATCATCATCTAAAACTTCTTTTTTGATATCAGCAAATCTTAAAAATTCAAAATAAACAAGATCTAACTGTACTTTTGAAAGTTCATAACCCACTTTTTTTGCTCTATACGCTAATGCAGCTCTTCCACTTCTAGCAGTTAGCACTATTGAAGATTCGTTGACTCCAACATCCAATGGATCCATAATTTCATAAGTAGACCTATTTTTTATTACGCCATCTTGATGAATACCAGAACTATGGGCAAATGCATTAGCACCAACTATTGCTTTGTTAGGTTGTACTATCATTCCCATGCTATCAGAAACTAAACGGCTCATTTCATTCAGTTGTTTTGAATCGATATCAGTATATAAATTCAAATAAGGATGTTGTTTAAAAATCATAACGACCTCTTCAAGTGCAGTATTTCCGGCTCTTTCTCCAATTCCGTTTATTGTACATTCAATTTGCCTGGCTCCATTTACAGCTCCTGCAATTGAATTTGCCGTTGCCATACCTAAATCATTATGGCAATGACAGGAAAGAATGACATTCTCTATTCCCTTTACATTTTCTCTTAAATATTTTATTTTTGCACCATATTCTTCTGGCAAACAATATCCCGTTGTATCTGGTATATTTAAAACGGTAGCGCCCGATTTTATTGCTTCTTCGCAAACTCGAGCTAAGAAATCATTGGCTGTTCTTCCGGCATCTTCAGCATAGAATTCTACATCTTCTACATAAGATTTAGCATGTGAAACGGCAAACTTTACTCTGTCAATAATATCCGCTCTTGTCGTTTGTAGTTTATGAATTATATGTGAATCAGATGTTCCAATTCCGGTATGAATTCGTGGTTTTTTGGCAAATTTCAATGCTTCTGCTGCTACATCAATATCATTTTTAACGGCTCTAGTTAGCCCACAAACCGTTGCGTTTTTTACAATTTTGCTGATTTCTTTAACAGATAAAAAATCACCGGGACTAGAGACAGGAAATCCAGCTTCAATAATGTCAACACCCATTTCGTCGAGTCGATTGGCTATAAGTAGTTTTTGATTGGTATCTAGCTTACATCCTGGGACTTGTTCTCCGTCTCTTAAAGTGGTGTCAAAAATTTGAACTTTCTCTCTATTCATATCCGTTTATTTAATGTAATTTCACATTTCATTAACAAAGTTATATTTGAATACTTTAATTATAAAACACATTTTAACCAAATATACTATTCATAAAGGAATTAATTAAGTTTTAACTTATTGATTTACAAAGTATTAATCTTCTTTATTTTACAATGGCTAACCATCAAAAAGATTTCTTATTTGTTTTAATAAAATCCCTTTCTAAATCTGAGAAAAGACAATTCAAGATTTTTGCAAGTAGATTAGAGACTAGTTCGAACACAAAATTTATTGAATTATTCAACATTTTAGACAAATCTGAAGCATATGAAGAAAAACTTATTTTAAAAAGTGGGATTATAAAAAAAGTGCAGTTATCAAATCTCAAATCCTATTTATACAAACAAATTTTAGTTAGTATTAGACTTAATATTCCTAGTCAAAACATGCGGTATCAGTTGCGAGAGCAAATTGACTTTGCTACTATTTTATATAATAAAGGATTGTACAAGCAAAGTTTAAAAATTCTTGATAAAACAAAAATTCTTGCCTTAGAAAATGACGAAAAGCTAATGGCATATGAAATTGTAGAATTTGAAAAACTGATTGAATCACAATACATCACCCGAAGTATTCAAGGACGCGCTGATGAATTGGTCATTCAAGCTAAAGAACTGAATTATCGCAATACAATTTCAAGTAAACTATCAAATTTGTCGCTGCAGTTGTACGGAATCATGCTAAAAACAGGTTATGTAAAAAGTGATGCTGAATTTAAATATATTGATGACTATTTTAATAAACATATAGCAAAACTTGATGTAAGTAAATTTAGTTTTAGAGAGAAATATTGGTTTTACAATGCTAATCTTTGGCGTAGTTTTTTAGTACAAGACTTTTTAGGAAGTTATAAATATGCCTACAAATGGGTAACTCTTTTCTATGATAATTCAAATATGATTTATCTAAATCCAGTCTTTTTCTTAAAAGGAAATCACTATTTGTTGGAGTCTTTATTCATGCTAAAATACAAATCCAAATTCAAGAAATATTTATTACAGTTAGAAGCTACCATAAAGGATACACGTTTTCCTGTGAATGATAATATTGCTTCATTATCCTTTTTATATGTATATAATAATAAATTAAATTATCATATTCTTGAAGGAACATTTGCTGCAAGTGAATACTTAATTCCTGAAATACTAAATAAATTAAAAATACATTCCGATCATCTTGATGAACATCACGAAATGCTCTTCTATTATAAATTTGCTTCCATTTATTTTGGAAATGAAAAATATACAGAATGTATTTTTTACTTAGAAAAAATCATAAACAATAAAAACTTGTCCATGCGAGAAGACTTAATGTGCTTTTCGAGATTGTTAAGTCTGATTGCTCATTACGAATTAGGGAACGATTATTACTTAGAAAATCAACTAAAAAACACTTACAAATTTTTACTAAAGATGAATGATTTGCAGGAGGTTCAGAAGGAAATCATTCGTTTTATGAAAAACCTAAATTCAATTTACCCGAGTGAAATTAAAAAAGAGTTTATAAAAATGAGGTTGCGTTTTATAGAATTAGAAAAAAACACCTATGAGAAACGGGCTTTTTTATATCTAGATATTATTTCTTGGTTGGAAAGCAAAATAGAAAATAGAAAAATAAGTGCAATTATAATTGAGAAGGCAAAATTAAGCAATCGATAATTTGCTGTAATTGAGGAAATATTTTGCTTTTTTACTTTTTTAATTCTTTGCGTCCTCTAATTATATCGTCAAAAGCTGCACATTTTACATATTCTTGTTCTCCCTCTATATTCATTGGTAAAAAAACAAATTCAACCTCAGATAAATCTTCTTTTAAGTAAAATGCCATGTCATCTAACTTGTAAAACCATTCGGTATCAAATTGCATTTTATTAATCGTTGCATCCTTAATCAGTAGTTTTTCTTTTAGAGGTTTCATAATTTTTAAATTTAGTTTCAAAATTAAAGTATCATCATAAAGTTGCCAAATTATTATTCTATTTTTATAATCAAATCAAAAATTATTTTTTTTTTATAAATTATAAAAACGTTAAAATAACACTGATATGAATCATAAATTACTTTATTAATTACTCTAAAATTTAAAATTATGAACGGATTTTTTAAAACGATATTAGCTGGTTACGGTGCCAAAAAACTTGGTGGTGGATGCTTTGGAACAATTATATTATTTATAATTATTTACTGGATCTTGGGGTATTTTTAGAATTAAAAAACTAAAAATAAATCAATTATAATTATAAAAAGAGCGTATGATATTAAATCTACGCTCTTTTTTTATTTAATTATTTTAATATTAAGAGTTCACTAAAACTATTGCATCTGCTTTAGAAAATATTAATGTCTTTACTAATTTGTTTAAAAATCAATTATTTAATAAGCTAATAATTCCATCAATTCTTTTTCAAATCTTCCTTTTGGTAAATATTGATCTTCTAATGCCTTTGTAAAAGGGATCGGACTATCTAAACTTGCCACACGTTTTACAGGAGCGTCCAAATATTTGAAGCAGTTTTCCATTATCAAAGCTGATATATCACTAGCTAATCCTCCAAACATACTGTCTTCCTGATAAATGATTACTCTTCCTGTCTTTTTTACTGATGCGTAAATTGCTTCGGTGTCTATGGGTTGCAACGTTCTTAAATCTAGCAAATCAGCAGAAATAGTTGTGTTTTTAGATAAAGTATCCAATGCCCAATGCACTGCAGCACCAAACGAAATAATAGTTACTTCATTTCCTTCTTTCAACAAAGCAGCTTTTCCTAGAGGAATGGTATAATACTCTTTTGGTACCTCTTGGTGTATGCTTCTGTATAATTGTTTGTGTTCAAAAAACAATATAGGATTAGGATCGTTAATAGAGGTATTCAATAATCCTTTCGCATCATAAGGAAATGCAGGATATACTACTTTTAGACCAGGCGTTTTTGTAAACCAAGCTTCATTGGTTTGGGAATGAAAAGGTCCTGCTTGAGTTCCGCCTCCGCAAGGCATACGAACTACAACATCTGCTTTCTCTAACCAACGGTAATGTGATTTTGCTAATAAATTTACGATTGGATTAAAACCCGTTGAAACAAAATCAGCAAACTGCATTTCTACAATTGCTTTGTATCCATTAATAGATAATCCCATTCCGGCAGAGACAATTGCACTTTCGCAAATTGGGGTATTACGCACTCTTTCCTTGCCAAATTGTGCCATAAAACCATCTGTAATTTTAAAGGCGCCACCGTAATCAGCTATATCTTGACCCATAATTACGGATTCTGGATGACGTTCCATAGATTCACGCAAACTAGCAGATATAGCATCTATAAAGCGGATATTTTCTTTCTCTTCTGAAGGCTCAAATGCCTCATGTTGATAAGGTTTATAGACATCATCTAATTCTCCACTATAAGTAGCTTCAATCTCTGGTTCGGCATTAGCAATTGCTAAAGCTTCGTCAATTTCTTTTTTAATTTCAGTTTTTAAAGCGGAATCAAATTCTTCTGAAAGAATACCATTTTCTACTAAAAATTTTCTGTAATTATCTACAGGATCTTTAATCGCCCATAAATCCATTAATTCTTGAGGAACATATTTAGTACCACTCGCCTCTTCATGACCACGCATTCTAAAAGTTTTAAACTCTAACAAAACCGGACGAGGTCTTTCGATCATAGAAGCTTTTAATTCGGATAATAAATTAAATACTTCCAAAATATTATTACCATCAACAATGTGACTTTCCATTCCGTAACCAATTCCTTTGTCAGCCAAATTTTCACAACGGTATTGCTCATTGGTTGGTGTCGATAATCCGTAACCATTATTTTCTATAACGAACATTACTGGTAATTCCCAAACCGAAGCAATATTTAAAGCTTCATGAAAATCTCCTTCACTTGTTGCTCCTTCACCAGTAAAAACGGCCGTTATTTTGCCATTTTTCTTTAATTTATTAGCCAATGCAATTCCGTCAGCAACTCCTAATTGAGGTCCTAAATGCGAAATCATACCAATAATCTTATATTGTTGGGTGCCAAAGTGAAAACTACGATCGCGACCTTTGGTAAATCCATTTGCTTTTCCTTGCCATTGCGAAAAAAGTCGGTATAAAGGAATATCTCTTCCGGTAAATACACCTAAATTCCTGTGCATTGGCAAAATATATTCATCGTTGTCTAAAACGGCTGTTACACCTACAGAAATTGCTTCTTGACCAATTCCCGAAAACCATTTAGACACTTTTCCTTGACGGATTAAAATCAACATTTTTTCTTCTATAAGCCTTGGCTTTAGTAGTCTTTTATATAAATCTAATAATTGGTTATCAGTAAGATTTTTTTTATCAAAGGTCATTTTTTCGCTTTTTTTGGTATGGCTCAAAGATAAAAAAATATAACAGTTTTGATATAATTTGTTATAAATTTTTATTTTAATAATACGTTTTAAAATTAGGAATTAAAATTATTCTTTATCTTTGTAGTTACAAGATTTAGCTCTTGTAATTTATTAAATAAAATAAATATGCAAAACATTCCTAGTGTTGACTTGCGTGATTTCCTTTCGGATGAACCGAAACGTAAACAAAAATTTGTAAATGAAATCGGAAGTGCTTTTGAAGACATTGGATTCGTAGCACTCAAAGGGCATTTTTTAAACGACCAACTGGTTGATGAATTGTATGGTGAAATTAGGAATTTTTTCTCTTTACCATTAGAAACAAAGCACAGTTATGAAATTCCTGGAATTGGAGGCCAAAGAGGGTATGTTTCCTTTGGGACTGAACATGCTAAAGGCCGAAAAGAAGGTGATTTAAAAGAGTTTTGGCATTTTGGACAATATGTATCTGAGGATTCTAAATATGCTTCAGAATATCCAGAAAATGTTGAAGTGAAAGAATTAACTCGTTTTAATGTAGTAGGAAAAGAAGCCTACCAAATGCTTGAAAAAACAGGTGTTTATGTATTAAGAGCTTTGGCATTGCATTTAGGCTTAGATGAATTCTATTTTGACAATTTTGCCAAAGATGGAAATTCAATTCTAAGACCAATTCACTATCCGCCTATCACATCAGAGCCTGCAAATGCCATTCGCGCAGCAGCTCATGGAGATATCAACTTGATAACATTATTAATGGGTGCTCAAGGAAAAGGTTTGCAAGTACAAACGCATGAAGGCGAATGGATTGACGCAATTGCAGAACCGGATGAATTGGTGATTAATGTGGGTGATATGTTGTCTCGTCATACGAACAACAAATTAAAATCTACCATTCATCAAGTGGTCAACCCGCCAAGAGAATTATGGGGAACTTCTCGCTATTCTATCCCGTTTTTTATGCACCCCGTAAGTGATATGAAATTGGATTGTTTGGAAAATTGTATTGATGAAGAAAACCCAAAGAAATTTGAAGACATTACTGCAGGCGCTTACTTATATGAACGTTTAGTAGATTTAGGGTTGATTAAAAAATAAAATCCCCCAAACCCGCAAAACGGGAATAATTATACAAAAATTCCAAATTCCAAGAAAAAAGAGACTAAATATAAAGTCAAAAATATTGGAATTTGGAATTTATTTTTTAAATTTTTAATTAAAAAAAATGGACTTACAAGACCAATTAAAAAACCTTTTTCCAAATCACGAACCAGGTCCAGAAGAAGTGATTGAAGAAGTTCCTCATGAATTATACGTTCAAAAAGAACCTATGATTTGCAAATTTGAAAAGAGAAAGGGAAAAGCAACAACAATAATAGAAGGTTACGAAGGAACAGACGAGGATTTTAAAATTCTAGCTAAAGAAATTAAAACTAAACTTAGTGTTGGCGGCACCTTCAAAGACGATTCTATAATCATTCAAGGCGATTATCGGGATAAAATCATGACCATTTTAAAAGATAAAGGCTTTAAAGTAAAACGGGTTGGTGGTTAAAAAAATGTTTCGTGATCAGTTTTAGGTATTCATTTTAAAGCGTTCAAATAAGTTCCTATTATTAAATTTAACGTTCACTTTGCGCGTTCGCGTCTTTGTGACAAATAAAAATATACAATGATAAAATCATCAGAATTAATATTAAATCCAGACGGTAGTGTTTACCATTTGAATTTAAAACCCGAAAACATTGCACACGATATCATCTTCGTTGGAGATCAAAATCGTGTCGAAAAAATAACACAGTTTTTTGATAGTATAGAATTTTCTACTCAAAAAAGAGAATTTAAAACCCAAACGGGAATCTTCAAAGGCAAAAGAATAACCGTATTATCAACCGGAATTGGTCCAGACAATATTGATATTGTAATCAATGAATTAGATGCACTGGTAAATATCGATTTAAAAACAAAAATGCCAAAAGAAAAATTAACAACACTAAATATCATTAGAGTGGGAACTTCAGGTTCTTTGCAAGCGGATATTCCTGTGGATAGTTTTGTAATGTCAAAATTCGGATTGGGATTAGACAACATGCTTCGCTCCTACTTGATCGATGCCGTTTCTAATATTAAAATGGAAGATGCTTTTGTAGCACACACTAATTGGGATCCTAAAAAAGGAAAACCTTACGTGATTGCTTGTTCTGAGAAGCTCGAAAAAATGATAGAAAGTGACAAAATGCACAAAGGAATTACAGCAACTGCAGGTGGGTTTTATGGTCCACAAGGACGTGTTTTACGTTTGAACATTCAAGATGAAAATCTAAATTCTAAAATGGATAATTTCCAGTTTGAAGGAAACCAAATCACCAATCTAGAAATGGAAACGGCTGCTATTTATGGCCTTTCAGCACTTTTAGGACACAATGCATTATCCTTAAATGCTATAATTGCTAACCGCGCTTCAGGAACTTTTAGTGAAGATCCATACAAAGCTGTAGATGAACTAATCGCATACACATTAGACAAAATAGCGCAATCTTAAAATAATTAATTTTGTTATTCGGAGCTATTTCCTGCTCTTCACTGTATCTTTTTCACTCCTTCGCAGGAGTAAAAAAGGATGCCGTTGCGATCAGGGCTAAACAGAATTTCTAACCAATTTTAATAAATGGATTTATTACTAGAAACTAAAAATCTTTTGCTAAGGGAAATGAAAATAGACGATGCAGAAGCGTTATACCAAATGGATTGTAACCCAAAAGTACACCAATACTTATGGAACAAACCTGTAAATAGTATCGATGAAATTTATCAAAATATAGAAAAAGTACGCAATCAATATTTAGAAAATAATATTGGACGATTTGTAGTACTAGAAAAAGAAAGTAATTCAATAATTGGTTGGGCAGGATTAAAATATAATACAGAAACAGTTCATAATAAAATCAATTTCTATGATATAGGATATCGATTTAATGAAACTTCTTGGGGTAAAGGATATGCTTCTGAAGCTGCTTTTGCTTGGCTGAATTACGGATTTGATGTTATGAAAATTGAATCATTACATGCTTCGGCACATGTTGATAATATTGCTTCAAATCGAATCTTGCAGAAAATTGGACTAAAATTCACTAAAAACTATATCGAAGATGCAATTCCTTGGAATTGGTATGAATTAAAAAATAATAAAATAGTATGAAAACAATAAAAATAGCTGGAGTTCCAGAACATTTCAATTTACCTTGGCATTTAGCCATAGAAAACGGAGATTTCGAAAAACAGAATATCGATTTACAATGGACAGATGTTCCCGAAGGAACTGGGAAAATGTGTCAAATGCTTCGAGATGGTGACATTGATATTGCAGTTATCTTAACCGAAGGAATTGTAAAAGATATTGTTGCTGGAAATCCAAGCAAAATTGTTCAGGTTTATGTTGAAAGTCCATTAATTTGGGGAATTCACGTGGCTGCAAAATCAGATTATAAAACTCTTGCGGATTTAGAAAATAAAAAAGTAGCTATTTCTCGTCTAGGTTCGGGTTCCCAATTAATGGCATACGTAAATGCTAATAATCAAAACTGGGCAACAGATGATTTGCAATTTGAAATCATTAACACCATCGACGGAGCGGTTGAAGCATTGACCAATCAAACTGCTGATTATTTTATGTGGGAACGCTTTATGACGAAACCACTAGTAGATAAAGGTATTTTTAGAAGAATTGCAGATTGCCCTACTCCTTGGCCGTGTTTTGTAATTGCTGTTCGCGAAGAAATTTTAAAAAATGATCGGAAGATTATCTCAAAAATTCTTGCAATCATCAATCAAACTACAGAGGAATTCAAAGATATCCCAAGTATTGATAAAACTTTGGCATCCAATTACGATCAAAAAATAGAAGATATTCAAGATTGGTTAGCATTAACAACATGGTCTCAAAAACAAATAACCAATGAAATGTTAAACAAAGTTCAAAATCAGCTTTTTCAACTTAAAATTATAGATAAAAAAGGTACTTTTGAGGGTATTGTAAAGACGGTTTAGATTACTGTTTGTAGTTTCAAGTATGATAAAATTCAAAAACATTACTTTTCAAGATATAAAACAAAAACTTCAGGTCAAAAAACCTTGGGATGATGTTATTATTTTTGTACTTAATATTTTGATTGCTATTCCGCTTTTTATAATTTTACATCAAAATTTAATCAATCCAAACTGGTTTTTAAATATTGATCGTGTTATACTTTTCATTGTAATGATCGTTGTCATTCAACTTATTTTAAGAATGTTACGAACAATAATTATTTTTTGTATTATTCTTTATTTAATAGTATTAGTTTACGGTTCAACTATTGGGAATTATGGGTTTAATAGTGTGTATGAGGACTACAACACGATGATGTATAGCATGTCCTACAATCCATATCCTCAAGATATTATCATTGCCAAATTACTTCCGTTTCCTAATAAATCCAAAATTATTAATGCAATTGAATATCAAAATCCAAAAGTTAGGAATTTTGCTGTAATGGCTACTTCAAAATATTTTAAGGATGTAAAAGGATATGCTGAGTACCGAACCATAATTCAATGTTTTGCCGTTTTTAAAGAAATTAATAGTAGGTGGAATTATGTAAGTGATCCTAAAGCAGGAGATTATATTGCTACTGCTACAGAATCGTTACTCTATTTTTCTGGTGATTGTGATGATCACTCCATTTTGATGGCGGCTTGTGTAAGAGCCATTGGTGGAACACCTCGATTGATACACACCAAAGGACATATTTACCCAGAAATACTCATTGGATCTCATGCTGATTTAGAAAAAGTAAACTTTTTGATTAAAAACATATTATTTCCAAACGAAAGTCGCGATAAAAAGCTTTTTTATCACGTAGATGAACGCGGACAAATCTGGATGAATTTAGATTATACCGCTCGATATCCTGGCGGTCCTTTTTTATCAGAGGAAATTTTAGGTGCTTTGACCTTAGATTAAGTACTAGTATTATTTCTCTGAATTAGTTTTAAAATCACTTTAATTAGAAGATATCAGAACGTGAAAGTCGTGTTAATTTATCTTTTAAGGAATTATATTTTATTATCTTGACACAACTTAAGATTTTATAAAAATTTAATTTACTATGAAAGATTCCAAACTAAAAGCTTTTATACCTCTTTTTTACCTCGTTTGGTCAGACGATCTTTTGACTCAAAAAGAATTCGTGACTTTACAGAATTTCATCCTTTCACAAGATTGGTTAAATACAAAAGAGCAGGAAATACTACTCTCTAATTTAGATAGCAAAACACCACCAACACGAACCACAATAAACAGTTGGAAATCAGAAATAGAAACCGTTCTCAACGAAAATCCTACTTTAAAATCTACTTTTGAAATAGCAACATTACTTTCTGATAATGAAAATAGTAGTAAAGATTTGCGTGCCGTATTTATACAACTCGAAAATGATTTAGGAATTTCTGGCGAAGAAATAATTACAGATTTCAAAAACAAATCGAATAGTTTAACTTCAAATCTTCAAACGACTACAAGTTTTGAAATTGAAAAGCTCACAAGAATTTTGGATGGCGAGCAAGCAGCAATAATAAAAAAAGTAAAACTGATAATCAGTCAGCCTGAATTTGCTTACGAAACTTCTACTGACACGGCTATTTATAGAGAAAAAGTCTATGATTGGTGCAAAATACTTGCCAAAGAAAATTTAGGTAACATGGCTTATCCTAAAGAATACGGTGGCGGAGATAATATAGCCGATTATTTTGCTATAATGGAGACCTTGAGTTACCACGATCTAAGTTTAGTTATTAAATTTGGTGTTCAATTTGGACTTTGGGGAATGAGTGTTCACTCTTTAGGTACAGAAAAACACTATGCTAAATACTTAAAAGATATTGGCTCACTTAAAATACCCGGTTGTTTTGCCATGACAGAAACCAATCATGGATCGAATGTGAAAGGGATGGAAACCACAGCCACTTACAATCACGATGATCAGACATTTACCATTCATACGCCACATCAAAAAGCACAGAAAGAATATATTGGTAATGCAGCCGTTCACGGACAAATGGCAACCGTTTTTGCTAAGTTAATAATTGATAACACAGATTATGGAGTCAACGCATTTATAGTGCCCATTCGCGATACTAATAGTGTGGTTTTAAAAGGCATTACTATAAATGATTGTGGGCTAAAAATGGGGCTTAACGGAGTAGATAACGGAACGATCAGTTTTGATCAGGTGGTTATTCCAAAAGAAAACATGCTCGATCGTTTTGCTTCCGTTAATGATAAAGGTGAATTCGAAAGTCCAATTCCAAGTGATAATAGACGATTTTTCACCATGTTAGGAACTTTGGTTGGTGGTCGAATTGGTATTCCTAGATCTGCTTTGTCTGCAGCCAAATCTGGGCTAACCATTGCAATACAATATAGCGATAAACGCCGACAATTTGGACCAGAAGGTGGCTCTGAAGTTCCGATATTAAATTATCGAATTCATCAAAGACGTTTGCTTCCGCTAGTAGCTAAAACCTACGCCAATCACTTTGCACTGCAATATGTTACCAAACGGTTTATGCAGAGAACCGAAGCCGAAATGCCAGAAATTGAAGCATTGGCGGCAGGTATGAAAGCCTACTCTACTTGGAGTACAACTGCTATTTTACAAGAATGTCGAGAAGCTTGTGGCGGTAAAGGATATTTGTCTGAAAATCGAATTGATGCTTTAAAAAATGATACTGAAGTATATACCACTTTTGAAGGAGATAACACCGTATTAATGCAATTAGTGGCTAAAAACCGTTTATCCGAATTTCGAAAATCATTTGGACAAATGGATGCCATGGGTATCATTCAATATGTGTATGATAATGCAAAAACAGCTTTCGCTGAAAAAAATCCGATTGCAACTCGAAAAACAGATGAAACTCATTTGATTGATCAAGAGTTTCATTTGAATGCGTTTATACATCGTGAAAAAACTACTTTAGCTTCTGCGGCAAAACGTTTAAAAAAATTGATTGAAAGTGGTCTTGATCCTTATGATGCCTTTAATGTAGTGCAACATCAAATGATTGATGTCGCGCAAGCTTATCTAGAAAGAATAGTTTTAGAGCAGTTTCAAGAGGCTATTAAAACTATTGAAGATAACGATAGCAAGGCTGCAATGATTAAATTATGTCAACTATATGCACTTGCCCAGATAGAGAAAAATAAAGGTTGGTATTTAGAAGATGGCTATATGGAAGCGGTAAAAACAAAAGCAATTCGTAAGATGGTCAATCAGTTGTGTTGGGATATTAGACCTGATGCGGTTGCGTTGGTTAAAGCTTTTGATATTCCAGACTCTTGTCTTGCTGCACCAATTGCCTTTTAAGAATAAAAATTTTCAAATAACAAAAAACTCCTTATTTTAGAGGAGTTTTTTTTGTATTCAATTTAAATTATTTTTTAAATTAATTCTATAAAATGGAGTTCAAACGAATTGTATTGTGGGTAAAACTATAAACTATTGTACTTTAACAAACTAACTCTCAAACTAGAATATTGTATTTGTAGTTCATTTTTTAATACTTCATATTCAGCAGCAAGCAATTGATTTTTTACGGTTGTATATAAAATAGCTTCTATTTTTCCGTTTGTAAATTTGGCTTGTGTTGTAGCTAATGATGCTTTGGCATAGCTTTGCTTTTCAACTAATTTTTGCTTTAATTTTATATAATTTTGCTCATTCATTTCTTCTAAAGCAATTTTTTTATCTAACTCTTGCTTTTCTTGCTCCATCAATTGTTTTGTTTTTTCACTTTCTATTTTAGAAGCACTAATTTTTTTATTGTTACGAAAACCATTAAAAATGGGAACTGCCAACTGTACTCCTACTTGCTGACTTTTATTGTCTTGCAGCTGACTGAAAAAAGCGACAGCATTTGGATCAGTCATTTTTAGGTTTTTATAATAAAAAGTCGAATATCCATAATAGGCAGACAATATTGGTAAATTATTCGCTCTTTCAATGCTTATCGTTTTTAAGATATTTTCAAATTGAAGTGCTGCACGTTTTATTTTAGGATTATTGCTCGTTATTTGTTCTTTCTCATAGAGAGCTTCTCGTTGCAATTCAATTTGACCTATTGCAACGGCAGTAAAATTCAGTAACTGGAACAACTGCATCTTCTGAATTTCATACAATTGTTCGGTTTGCATGTTCCTACTTTCATCTTCAGAAAAACTCAATTGCATGTCATATAAGTCGCTTTGAGGTTTACTACCAATATTTACTTCCTTGTTTATTCTTTCTAAGTTGAATTCACTTTGTTTGAATTGCTCTTTCTGAATTTTTAGTAATTCTTGCGTGTAGAGCGCTTGGTAATAGCTTTCTAAAATCTGAAGTTTATACTCATTTTCGATCACTGCTGCATCTGCTTTAGCCAACTCCATATTTATTTTATCTTTTTGAGCATTTGCAAAAGCACTAAAATCAATTAGATTCATTTTTGCATTCAAATAAAAATTATCATTCTGAATGTTAGAACTCACTCTTCCGTTAGTAGAAGGATCGATCGTAGAACCAAAATTATAACTTTGATCTCCATATAAAGTAACAGCGGGCAACATTCGGTTTAAAACAGAATGTTGCAATTTTTCAGTGCGTTTTATTTCTAATTGTCTTATTTTAATTTCGATGTTGTTTTGTAAACCTACCGAAATACATTTGTTAACCGACCAAGAATTTTCTTGAGCACTTACTAGCGTAGTAAATACGAAAAAAATGATGGCTGAAATGACTTTATTATTCATATTTTAAATATTTTAATACATCAACTCTTGTGGCTTGATAGGCTCTTGATAACACTACAACTAGCGTTAAAAATAGCAAAGCAACAAATCCTATTATAAAGGGATAAATAGATATTTCGATTCTATAGGCAAAATTTTCTAACCATTTATTCAATAAATAGTATACTGGATATAAAGCAATTAAAAACCCTATTATACAATACAAAATATATTGTTTGGAAAGTTCTATTAGTAAAACATTAGTTTCGGCGCCAATCGCTTTTCGAATAGCAATTTCTTTCATTCTACTTTGTATAGAATAGGAAGCCAAAGCAAATAATCCAAAAAGGGCAATACCAATTACAATGATATTTAGTAATGAAAAGAGGTTGTTTTGCTTTACATAAGATTCGTACGTTCTCGCATATTGCTTGTCTACAAAATCATATTTAAAAGGATATTCTGTATCTACTTTTGACCATAACTTTTCAATATCAGCTAATGTATTTTCAATACCTACCGATTTTAATTTTATGTAAATTTTATCAATACCGCCAGCACTTTCGAAAGTTTTTATGTGATAAAAAGTCATAGGAAGAACATTAATTTCTGGACTTAATACATTAAAATCTTTAACAACACCTACAATTTTTAACTTTTGATTTCTTAATAAAACTTCTTTACCAATTGGATTGTTAATATTCATTAATTTTTGAGCAGTTTCATTAATCAAAATAGAATTGAGCGTATCCGAAGCAAATTTTTCAGTAAATCCCCTGCCTTTTGTAATCTTTATGTTCATCAATTCAAGCATCCCAAAATCAATAGCAACGTTATTTTCTTTGAATAAAACATCATTATATAAAATTGGTGATAAATCTCCAGAAGTTCCGGTAAAAGAAATCGCTCCAGTAGAAACAGATTCAACACCTTTTATTTTTAAAAGTTCTTGTTTTAATGTAGCGTATTTATTGTAAATATTTTGACTAACATTTTCTACTTTATAAGCTGATTCTGGAAAATTTAAATTCACCGAAATGACCTGATCTCCTTTAAATCCTAAATCTTTGTGATTTAAATAATTTATCTGCTTATATACAATTGTAGAGCCTATAATAAAAAAAGTAGCAATCGCAAATTGAAAAATCAACATTCCGTTGCGGACCCAAATTCCACTTTTACTTCTTGCATAATTCCCTTTCAAAACTTTTAAAGTTTCAAAATTAGAGACATAAATCGCTGGAAATATTCCTGAAACAAAAATAGTAATGATAAAAATAAGTAGCAATTGAATGTAGAACTGGCTTCCAATTATGGTTAAGTTTTTATTTAAAAACTGATTGTAGTAAGGTAAAGTCAGTTCTACAAGTACTAATCCAAATAAAAGAGAAAACAAGCTTATCAAAATAGTTTCGAAAATAAATTGCTTTATAATATCGCTTTTTGATGCTCCGACTACTTTTCGAACACCTACTTCTTTTGCTCTTCTTATAGCATTGGCAGTTGCCAAATTGATATAATTTACAATCGAAAGAATAAGAATCATAATAGATAATCCTATCATAATCAACATAAACTGATAATTGCCTCGTCCTTCGGGATAACCATCTGTAATTGAGTGTAATCGCGATTTTGAAAGCGGTTCCATAAAAACGGTAAAATGTCCAATTTTTTTCTCCATTTCCTCCAATGTAAAACCTGCTTGTTTTGCATTTAAAACTATCACTTCTTCGTAATAAGCTTTTTCTAGCAATAATCGGGTAGCTTCTACTTTTGAAGGGTCTTTCAGTTTTAGTAAAAGTTTTAATGTAAAGAGTCCGTGTTGTTTTTCAGGATCTACTAAATCCTTCATTTTATTGACAATAACATTTGGAGCGACAGACGATTTACCAGAAATTTGATAAACTGCACGAACAACATGCATTGTGCCTAAGCAATTTATCTGTTTACCAATTGGATTTTCGTTTACAAAAATTTTTTTAGAGAGTGCTTCAGAAATTGCAATACTCGTATCGTCCTTTAATGATGAATAACCATTTCCTTTTATTATTTTGAACGGAAATAGAGAAAAGAAATCACTTTCTACATTCATAATTTTATCTACTTCTACTTTCTTACCATTATAAATTATTTTATCATTTTGATACCAACTATCAGCAAAAACAAGCTTTTCTACATTAATATCTTTTTGAAGATATGTTTTTAACTTTATAGAATTTTCTGCTAAAATTGGCATATCGGTAAGTTGTACCAATACCTGAAAAACTTTTTCTTTTTCAGGATTCCATTCATTGTAACTTTGTTCGTCATTCCAATACAGTAAAGCAAAGATTAATCCCGCAATTCCTATAGCTAATCCTAAAGCATTCAAAAATGAAAACAGTTTGTTTTGCTTTAGGTTATATATAAATATTCTTATCCAATTTTTTAGCATTTTTATTCGTATTTTAAATATTTTAATACATCGACTCTTGTGGCTTGATAAGCTCTTGATAACACTACAACTAGCGTTAAAAATAGCAAAGCAACAAATCCTATTATAAATGGATAAATAGAAATTTCGATTCTATAGGCAAAATTTTCTAACCATTTATTCAATAAATAGTAGACTGGATATAAAGCGATTAAAAACCCTATTATACAATACAAAACATATTGTTTGGAAAGTTCTATTAGTAAAACATTAGTTTCAGCACCAAGTGTTTTTCGAATAGCAATTTCTTTCATGCGTCTTTCGATAGAATAAGAAGCCAAAGCAAGTAATCCAAAAAGGGCAATGGCAATTACAATTCCATTCAGTAAGGAGAATAGATTTTTTTGTTTTACATACTCTTTATAAGTTCGTTTGTAGCTTTTATCAATAAAATCATATTGAAAAGGATAATCTGAATCGACATTTTTAATCCAAAATTTTTGGATATCAGCAATAGTTTGCTCCGTGTTTTTAGTTTCTAATTTTACAAAAATGTCACTTATATTTTCAATCATCGAGCTAACGGTTTTGAAATGGAAGAAGACCATTGGCGGTACTTTCCTTTGTGGACTGTAGAGGCTAAAGTCTTTTACAACCCCTACAATTTTATATTTATTTTCACCCCAGTCAACAATTTTTCCAATCGGATTTTTCTCCTTCATCATCTTTAAAGCCGTTTCATTTACCATCATCGAATTAATGGTATCCGAAGCTATTTTTGGATTTAAATAGCGACCTTGAGTCATTTCTATTTTCATCATTTCGAGCATGCCAAAATCAACCGCCATATCATTAGCTTGAATATTGATTCCTTTATAAGCAAAACTCGAAGAAGAATCATTACCACCACCAAAACGAAATGCTCCAGTTGCCACTTGTTCAACCCCATTTATTTTTAAAATTTCATTTTTGATAGTTATGTAACGATTAAATATTTTTTGTTCATATTCATGGCCAGTTCGATCATTTTGAGATATATTGTAAGCAATATCTACAACCTGTTTGCCTGAAAATCCTAACTTTTTGTTGCCTAAATAACGGACTTGTTCCAAAACAATATAAGAACCAATGATAAAGAAAGAGGCAATAGCAAATTGGAGAATTAGCATTGCGTTTCGGAGCCAAACACCGCTTTTATTTCTCCCGAAATTTCCTTTTAAAACTTTTAATGTTTCAAAATTAGAAACGTAGATTGCCGGGAGAATACCTGCGGAAATTATTGTAATTATAAAAATGAGTATGATTTGACCATAAAATTGACTTCCATAAATAACCAATTCTTTATCAAGAAATTCATTATAATAAGGCATTGACAACTCGACAATAACCAATGCTAAGAATATAGAAATTAGAACAATTATTATTGTTTCAAATAAAAATTGTTTAACAATATCCCTTTTTGAAGCTCCTACAATTTTACGAACCCCCACTTCTTTTGCGCGACGAATAGCATTTGCTGTGGCGAGATTTACATAATTGAAAATAGACAAAATTAATATCAAAACTGATAATCCTAGCATTATTAGTAGAAATTGATAATTCCCTTTTCCTTCCGGTGATCCTTGGCCTTTAGAATGTAACCTAGAAATAGAAAGAGGTTCTAATATGAAATTAATATGGCCATATTTTGATTCATAATCTTTTGCGGTAATTCCTTCTTTTTTTGCTTCTTTAACGGTGTTATTTTCATAGTAAATAGCGTTTAGTTTTGCAGTAAGTTCAGTCGTTTTCGATGGATCTTTTAATTTTATAAACCAACCATTATTTAAATTTCCCCATTGCTCTTTATCAGCATCTAGTCTCGCTTTCATGTTGTTGACAACAGCATCTGGAGCAATCGATGAATTTCCCGGGATTTTATAAACAGCGGTAACAGTCAAAATTTCATTTTCGTATTGAATTTGTTTGCCTATTGGGTTTTCATCTCCAAAAAAAAGGGTTGCTGTCTTTTGGCTCATTGCAATGCTATTTTCATTTTGCAACGCAGTTTTTATATTTCCCTGAATAAACTCAAAAGGGAAAAATTCAAAAAAGGTTTTTTGAGCATTAAATAATTTCTGAATGATTATTTTTTTACCATTGTATTTATAAAGAGGAGATTCGTACCAATATTTACAGTACATCATCTTTTCAATATCAGAGTCATTTCTTAAGAACGGTTCGAATGTGACAGGAGCGTACGTCCAAGTAATATCATCTCCTCTCTCTATCAAAACCTGAAAAACATTGTCTTTCTCAGGATTCCATGCATCATAACTCTGTTCGTCATTCCAATACAGTAAAGCAAAAATTAATCCCGCAATTCCTATGGCTAATCCTAAAGCATTCAAAAATGAAAAAAGTTTGTTTTGCTTTAGGTTATATATAAATATTCTTATCCAATTTTTCACCATTTTTATTCGTATTTTAAATATTTTAGTACATCGACTCTTGTGGCTTGATATGCCCTTGATAGTACTACAACTAGCGTTAAAAATAGCAAAGCAACAAATCCTATTATAAAGGGATAAATAGATATTTCGATTCGGTTAGCAAAATTCTCCAGCCATTTATTCAATAAATAATATACCGGAAACAAGGCAATTAAAAAACCAATAATGCAAAAAAGAATGTACTGTTTCGATAGTTCTAATAGTAAAACATTAGTTTCGGCACCAAGCGTTTTTCTGATGGCAATCTCTTTCATGCGTCTTTCTATCGAGTAGGAAGCCAAAGCAAATAAACCAAACAGCGCAATGACAATAACAACTACGTTTAATAAATAGAAGAGATTTTTTTGTTTCACATACGTTTGATAGGTTCTCTTGTAACTTTTATCTAGAAAATCATATTGAAAAGGATAATCGGAATCGACATTTTTTACCCAAAATTTTTCAATATCTGCAATGGTTTGCGCTGTGTTTTCGGCATTTACTTTTACATATAGATAATTTAAATTACCAATCATCCAGTCTATGGTTTTAAAGTGAAAGAAAACCATTGGAGGCACTTTTCCTTGTGGGCTAAAAAGGCTGAAATCCTTTACTACACCTACAATTTTAAGTTTATTTCCGTTCCAATCTACAGTTTTACCAATTGGATCTTTCTCCTTCATCATTTTCAAAGCGGTTTCATTAACCATCATAGAATTTATGGTGTCTGATGCAATTTTAGGATCCAAATAACGTCCTTGAATCATCTCTATTTTCATCATCTCTAGAAAACCAAAATCAACAGCAATATTCTGCCCTTGAATGTTGGTGCCCTTATATGCAAAACTGGAAGAGGAGTCGTTACCGCCACCAAATCGCAATGCTGCTGTAGCTACTTGCTCTACGCCTTTTATTTTTGAAACTTCATTTTTAGTCGTTGTGTACCGATCAAATATGAGTTGTTCTGAATTTTTATCATTCCGAATCGCATCTGGTTTAAAGTAAAAAATTTCTAAAATTTGCTCACCGGAAAATCCAAGATCTTTATTTCCTAAATACTGTACTTGCTGAAAAACGATATAAGAACCAATAATAAAGAAAGAAGCAATTGCAAACTGCAAAATTAGCATTGCATTTCGCAGCCAAACGCCGCTTTTGTTTCTTCCAAAATTTCCTTTTAACACTTTTAAAGTCTCAAAATTAGACACATAAAAAGCCGGGAATATACCTGCAAAAATCACGGTCACCACAAAAATTATTATGATTTCCAGGAAAAATTGACTTCCATAAATAATTAATTCTTTTCCTAAAAATTCATTATAATACGGCAATGAAAGTTCGACTATAACTAAGGCTAGCGAAATGGCAACAATCACTGTAATTATAGTTTCAAATAAAAACTGCTTTATAATATTAGATTGTGATGCACCCACAATTTTTCTAACACCCACTTCTTTCGCTCTACGTAATGCATTTGCTGTAGCTAGATTTACGTAATTAACAATGGATAAAATCAAAATTAATACTGAAAGGCCAATCATGATCAATAAAAATTGATAGTTGCCTTTTCCCTCTGGACATCCTGGTCCTTTGGTATCCATACGAGATATTGCGAGCGGTTCTAGATAAAAATTAAAAGCTCCAAATTGTGCTTCATACTGTTTTATGGTAATCCCTTCTTCTTTTGCTTCTTTTGCTATTTTATTTTTATAAAAAATCGATTTGATTTTTGCTTCAAGTTCATGAGCTTTTGAAGGATCTTTTAATTTGATATACCAACCATTATTAAAATTTCCCCATTCCTCTTTATCTGCATTTATTTTAGCTTTCATTCTATTGACCACCGCATCTGGAGCAATTGCTGAATTGCCATTAACTTTGTAAATTCCTGTTACCGTAAGAATTTGATCTTCATACTGAATTTGTTTGCCAATTGGGTTTTCAGTTCCAAAAAAAAGGACAGCTGTTTTTTGAGAGAAGGCAATACTATTCTCGTTTTGTAAAGCCGTTTTTTGATTTCCTTTAATAAACTCAAAAGGGAAAAAATTAAAAAAATTATTTTCCGCATTAAATACTTTTTCAACAATTATTTTCTTACCATTGTATTTGTATAGTATTGATTGGTACCAGTTTTCAGAGTACATCATTTCTTCGATGTTGGAATCATCTTTTACAAATGGTGCCATGGTAACTGGAATATTGTTCCATACTTTGCCGTCTTCCATATCTACTAAGACTTGAAAAACAGTATCTTTATTAGGATTCCATTCATTGTAACTTTGCTCGTCGTTCCAATAGAGCGTGGCAAAAATTAATCCTGCTATTCCTATCGCTAAACCCAAAACATTTAAAACTGTAAAAAGCTTATTGTTTTTGATGTGATAGAAAAATATATTTATCCAATTTTTTAGCATGATTCAAAAATTTATGAAGTGATTAGTACATCAACATTACGACTATTCGTTTTTTCAGAAAGTACTATTCCGTCCTTCATCAATATTGTTTTTTGCGAAAAAGAAGCATCGTAATCAGAGTGTGTAACCATCAAAATGGTAGCGCCATTGGCATGTAAATCCGTCAATAATTCCATTACTTCATTTCCGTTTTTACTATCTAAATTTCCTGTAGGTTCATCGGCAAGAATAATTTTTGGATCATTAATTAATGCTCTTGCTACTGCAACGCGCTGCTGTTGTCCTCCAGAAAGTTGTTGCGGATAATGTTTCAATCGGTGTGAAATATTCAGTTTTTCAGCAATTGCTTCTACTTTTTGTTTTCTTTCTGCTGCAGGAATTTTGTTGTAAATCAACGGTAATTCAATATTGTCATACACCGATAATTCATCGATCAAATTGAAGTTTTGAAAAATAAATCCAATATTTTCTTTTCTCACCTTCGATTTTTGCTTTTCTTTTAAACCCACCATTTCCTGATCGAGTAATTGGTAACTTCCGCTAGAAGCGCTGTCTAATAATCCCACAATATTCAGTAAAGTCGACTTTCCGCTTCCTGATGCTCCCATTATCGAAATAAAATCACCTTGATTAATGGTTAATGATACGTCACTTAAAGCTTTGGTTTCAATTTCTTCGGTTCTAAATACTTTTGAAAGGTTTTTGATTTTGATCATACTATTCGTTTTTTGATTGATGTTATTTATTTACTAACTATTTACTAAGAACTAATTACTACGTGCAATTCAATTCTGTTTATTCTAAATTTAAAACTTCTACTTGCTTGTAATCTTTGTAAGAGGAAGTAATGACTTTTTCTCCCGGTTTTAATCCTTCCAAAACTTCATAATACAACGGATTTTCTCTTCCTAATTTAATGGCTCTTCTTTCTGCTTGGTTTCCTTTGACTACAAAAATCCATTTTCCATTGGTTTCTTCGTTAAAACTTCCTTTAGAAACGACAATTGTTTTCGTTTTTTCAGATAAATTTAGTTTTACACCAAAACTTAATCCTTGCTTTAAATCCAATTTTTCTTTTGATATAAAATCCAGTTCGACTAAAAATCTTCCATTTTTAATTTCTGGAATTACTTTAGTTATTTGAACTTCTATGTTTTTATTGTCAAAAATAACCGTTCCTTTTTGCTTCTCTGAAATACGGTCCAGATAAAACTCATCCACATCAGCGACTAATTTATACCCTTTTCGATCATCTATAATTCCAATGGTAGAATTCTGAGGATAATTTTTTCCAAGAATAGGTTCAAATGAAGACAATCTTCCGGAAAGTGGCGCCGTAACCAGAAAGTTCTTTTTGTTAGTTCTTAAAATTTCAAGACTTTTATTCATCACTCCAATTGATTGATTGAATTGTCCGATTTGCACTAAATTGGCTTGCTTTTCTTTACTTACACTTTGTTTTATAATTCCCATTCGCTCTTGTTGAAAACGAAAATTTTCTTTGGTTTTGTTCCACTCGCTTTTAGCTAAAATTTCCTGTTCAAATAAATTTTTATTCAAATCATATAAATTTTTGGCATCTAAATAATCGTGTTCTATTGCAATCAAATCTTTACTGAGATTTAATTCTTGGTTTCTTAAATCGAGTTTCGCTTTATTCAGATTATTAATTTGCTCAATAATAGCGGTTTCTTGTTGCATATACGCCAATTCTGAATTAGGATTGTACAATTTTGCCAACGGTTGTCCTTTGCTTACTTCGTCCCCATTTTCGACAAAAATTTCTTGAACAGATCCACCTTCAATGATATTAATCAACATCGAGTTTAGCGGAACTGCCTTTGCTTGAAAAGACATAAAATCTTCAAAATAATTATCTTCGACTGATTTTATTGAAATTTCATTTTTTTTAATTGTAAGACTTCTCTTTTTTGTTGCCGATGTAAAAACAACATATCCCACAATCAAGATAATTGGTAATGCGATTAATACGTACTTTTTTTTGTTACTTTTACTTTTAATAATGGTATCCATTGTTGCTAATTTGATAAGTGTAAAGGGAATTTCATGCCACTGATTTATAAATCATAACAATTTAATTTTCAGTTATTTGCATTTAAAAAATTATTTTACATGTCCATTATTGAACACTATTTGTCCGTAAACGAACACTATTATAATTGACACTATTTTAATAGAAGCTTAAAAAATAAAATATACGCCATAAATGAAAAAAACAAATGCCTCCATTTTAATAATCGACGATCAAGAAGACATTCTTTTTGCTTCAAAAATGTTCTTGAAAAAACATTTTGAAACTATTTTCACCCTTAGCAATCCAAAAAATGTAGTCGATTTATTAGCTCAAAATACGATTGACGTCGTTTTATTAGACATGAATTACCGCATCGGTTTTGAAGATGGCAAAGAAGGTTTGTATTTATTGAAAGAGATAAAAACACTTTCGCCACGAACTGTAGTCATTTTAATGACGGCTTTTGGTAAAGTAGAAACCGCTGTCGAAGGATTAAAATCGGGCGCTTTTGATTATATTTTGAAACCTTGGGAAAATGAAAAATTGCTCGAAGTAGTCAAACAAGCCGTACACAAATCCCGTAAAGACCAAAAGAAATGCGATTCTAATTACTCCGATATTGAGTTTTTTACAGGAACTTCAGAAGTAATAAAAAAAGTTTACGCTGTGGCGGATAAAGTAGCCAAAACCGATGCAAATGTGCTGATTTTAGGTGAAAATGGAACCGGAAAATTTGTTTTATCACATTATATCTTTAGTCAATCCGAACGAAAGGAAAACCCATTTATTCATGTTGATTTAGGTTCTTTAAACACCAATATTTTTGAAAGTGAACTCTTTGGTTATGCCAAAGGTGCTTTTACGGATGCTAAAGTAGATACACCTGGACGTTTTGAAATGGCTCAAAATGGAACGATTTTTCTAGACGAAATAGGAAATGTGCCGCTTCATTTACAATCAAAACTACTGCAAGTTATTCAAACCAAAACAGTAACTAGATTAGGTGAATCGAAAGCTAGACCTTTGAACGTAAGGATTATTACTGCGACAAATTTGAATTTGAAGGAAGAAGTAGCTCACAAAAATTTCAGAGAAGATTTGTATTACCGCATTAACACGATGGAAATTATCTTACCACCTTTGCGAGAAAGAGACGCTGATAAAATACCGTTGGCAGACTATCTATTGCAAAAAATGAGTTCTAAATACCAGCGAGAAGCCATTACTTTTGACGAAAAAGTAATCGATGCAATCGAAAAACACGCTTGGAATGGTAACATTCGGGAAATGGAAAACAGAATAGAACGCGCAGTAATTTTATGTGAGAACAATACAATTACTGTTTCTGACTTAGATTTAGACCAGCTAACCGCCTACGAAGAAAATACAAACGATCACCAACTTTGGTCAATTGAAAAAAATACCGTTGAAAAAGCGCTCCTAAAAAACAACAATAATATCAGTAAAACAGCAGAAGACTTAGGATTATCAAGAGGTGCCTTGTACCGCCGTTTAGAAAAACATAACATTAGCACTAATTAATATGTTTAAATCTTTTAAAATTTACAATCTGCTTTTTGTACGATTGATTCTGATTCTTTTAATGAGTGCAATGTCTATTTTTCTATTTGAAAAAGAACTTATTTTTACTTCTACTTTTGTAGTTTTCATCGTAGTATTGCTTGTTATAGAACTTTATTTTCATGTTAAAAATGTATTTTCTATTTACGACAGAACCATTACTTCTATCTTAAAAAATGATTTTACTGCTGATTATTCAACTTATAGCGGCTATAAAAACTATGTAGAGTTATTTCATTTATATGAAAGTTTAAAACACAAACAAAAAGAAGAAACTTCAAAAGACATTGTGTATCGTTCGATTTTAAATAATATAGAAAGCGGTATAATTATTTTGCAGAAAGAAGCAAACGATTGGAGTATCTTTTTGATGAATGATTATTTCTCTAAACATTTTCAGGTTCCTAAGGTTTCCAAGTGGAAATATCTTAAAAATCAATTGCCGTCTTTGTGCCAGATCATTGAAGATCATCAATTTCAGGAACTTAAAACCTCCTTAGAAATACGTGTCAATCAGCAAGACAATCAAACTTTTGCGTTACAAACCTCAAGAAGTGAAATCTACAATCAAGATTATTTTATTGTTTTATTAGATTCTATCCAAAATGTAATTGAGAAAAAAGAAAAAGAAGCATGGATTAATTTGATGAAAGTCATTTCTCATGAACTTTTAAATTCGATCACTCCTATTCGATCGCTTTCACAAAATTTACAAGATTTAGTACAACAAGAAACCATTTCTACAGAAGATTTAGACGACATGAAAAATAGTGTCGCGGCAATGCTTAGACGCAGCGATCATTTGCAGCAGTTTGTAGAAAGTTACCGAAAATTAGCGATGTTGCCTTCTCCCAAAAAAGAAAAAATTAAGTTGCACGACCTCATTCACAATAGCCTACAATTGATGGCGCCACTTTTTAAACAAGAACAAATTGAGGTAATTAACACTATTGCTTTAAACCATAACTTAAATATTGATTTTCAACAAATAGAACAAGTTTTGATCAATCTGTTTACCAATTGCAAGTATGCTTTAAAAGAAGTGTCAAAAAAGCAAATCTATCTATCGGCTGAAGCTAAAGAAAACAGAGTTTTTATATACATTTCAGATAATGGAAATGGTGTTGAAAAAGAGATTGAAAATAAAATATTCTTGCCGTTTTTTACAACTCGTAAGGAAGGTGCCGGAATTGGTTTGACCTTGTCTAAAAACATAATCGAATCGCATGGTGGCTATTTGGCTTACCGAAAAGAGAATAACAAAACTACTTTTGTTATTTGTTTGGTTGATTAACAGTTTATCAAATAATTCTATAAAACCTCCAAAGAGCAACCTTTGGAGGTTTTTTTTTGTAATAATCCATTCATAATTTATATGATATTATTCAAAATAAGATTTTAGTATTAGATTTTTTTTAAGTCATTTTTTATCATTTACACACCACAAATAATGAGTAATTGTCTCAAAGTGGGTAATTTTTACACAGTGATAAATAGTAATAGTATTTGCAAGTGTTTGATTTACAATTAGAAATCGATTAGGAACAAAAATTGCTAAATATTTAAAAAATAATTACACATCATTTTAGTCCTTTACCATGAGAACACAAACCATAACACCCGCTGAAATTTTATTTGCTAATAAGGAAATAGTATCTACACCTAAAACTACCACTTCAAAAAGTGCTATTGCCAATCGAATTGTTTTATTAGCTACAATGCTATTATTGATTGGTGGTGCTGCATTAGTATATTATTTGCAACCGCATTTTTATAATTTTAATCAAAGCAGAATCAACTCTCCTATCGGATTAACATTTCTTATCATAACAACGGGTTTACTTGTATTTAAGGTTTTATTTTTACTATATAATGCTTACTTGTACTTACAATATAAGCCTATTGCCTCTGTCAGTGACGAATTATTGCCTACTTGTACCGTAATTGTACCCGCTTATAACGAAGGAAATTTAGTTTTTCAAACATTATTAAGTATTGCTAATAGTGATTTCCCAAAACATAAATTACAAATTCTAGCAATCGATGATGGTAGTAAAGACGATACTTGGTATTGGATGAATAAAGCAAAAGAACAGTTAGGAGATCAAATAGTTGTTTTTCAGCAACCGGAAAACAAAGGAAAAAGACATGCACTTTACCGTGGATTTAATTTAGGAACTGGTGAAATATTTGTTACTATTGATAGTGATTCAATTATTAAAACTGATACTTTAAGAAACTTAGTTAGTCCATTTGTAAAAGATGCCAATTGTGGTGCTGTAGCTGGAAATGTTCGTGTACTAAACAATAAAACTGCTATTTTACCTAAAATGCTGAATGTGAGTTTTGTAATGAGTTTTGAATTTGTACGATCTGTTGAAAGTCAATTAGGAAGTGTTCTATGTACTCCTGGAGCCTTGGCTGCTTATAGAAGTTCCGCTGTTTTTGAATGCCTTCCAGAGTGGATTAATCAAACTTTTATGGGAAGCGCATCGGATATTGGTGAAGACAGAGCAATGACGAATATGATTTTAAAACAAGGGAAAAAAGTACTTTTTCAAAGAAATGCACTAGTTTTAACAGACGTTCCAGAAAAATACCAAGGATTGTATAAAATGTTCATTCGTTGGGGAAGAAGTAATGTTCGTGAAAATCTGGCCATGGCCAAATATGTATTTACCGACTTTAAAAAGGAATCTAAAGCGGGAACTAGATTGTTATTCATCAATCAGTTTTTAACATTAGTAATGACCTACCCTTTTTTAATTTTTATGTTGTTTTTTATAGTGGTTCATCCATTACTTTTTATAAGTTCTACACTTTTAGGAATACTTATTGTGTCTAGTTTTCCTGTTCTTTTTTATGCTAAAAGATACAGCGCAGCAGAATCATTGTGGGCCTATGCTTATAGTGTTTTATATACTTTTGGTTTATTCTGGATTCCACCTTATGCCATTGCAACAGCAGGTCGTAGTGGTTGGTTAACTAGAGAGCTTTCTCAAAAATAAATTTTATATTGTAATTTAAAAAGCCACTTTTGAAAGTGGCTTTTTTTTGATTTAAAACGAAATTTTACAATAATTCGATCTTTTATAAAACTCATAAAATAAAAAAACTCCTTAATTTCTTAAGGAGTTTCTTGGTGGGCTGTCAGGGACTACAGTCGAACACTTGATACCAATTTTGACGTTTTTCGAAAACCTAAAATAGTATAAATGTGAAAACAGAAACGCCATTGTCTTCCAATGGCGTTGTTTGTCTTTGTGTGGTCCTTACGAACCTGTTTACGAACCATTTTTTGCAGGATTTAAAGAAATTATCAGTCAAATAATTTTGATTAATTTCATCTGTATTGTTATTTCATATATTTGCCTAATAAGAATGCCTAGCTAAATTAGAGCCGATTTTTTTATTGATTGAAATAAAAAATTTAAAAATAAAACAAGTACTACATAAATGGATAGTTTTAATTTTCTAAAAACCACTGCTATAATTTCTGTTTTTATATTATTACTTCTTATTTTATTTTTACTCACGGTTAAAACCAAAAAAAAACTTCCAAATCAACTTTTTGCATTCTATCTTTTTCTTACAGCTGTTGACACAAGTGGATTTTTTATTTCTGACACAATTATTAATATTCAACCAAATTTAGAAATATTTAGATGGACAATTATTTTGTTAAATATACCTCTATTCTATTTGTATGTGTTATCTCTTTGCTATACTGATTTTCAACTAAAAAGAAAACATTTACTACACATTACACCTTTTTTTATTCTAAATTTAATTTTAGTTTTTAGAATTTATTGGGCAAATGATCTTGAAAAGAAATATTTTTTTACACATCATTTCGAAACTGCTGAAATGATAATTTTTCAGTATATGATAGAGATACAATATATGATATACATTATTATGATTTTTGTTGTATTGAAAAAGTATAGACAAATCTATCTTGAAAATTATTCTTATTCTAACGATTTTGTTTACAAATGGCTGTTTCAAATTACCATAGTTTTCGTGGGTGTTCATTATTTTGCAACGTTCAAAAATATTTTAAGATATACAGATTATCATCAACTTTTGATATTTATTAATAGCTTTTTAGAAATCATTGCATTGGTAGCAATAAGTTGGTTTGTTATAAAAGCGCTCAAATATTCAGAACTTTTTAGAGGAATCAGAACTGAATTACAATTGGTAAAAGATTTTACAATAAAACACATACCCGAAACCATATTAAAAGAAGAAAAAAAGAAAAATAATACTTTAACTTTTCAAATCGAAATTCTAAAAAGATATATGATAGAAAAAAAACCTTATTTAGATACATCTCTAACATTGCAAAATCTCGCTTCACAAATGAATATGCCTGCTCGTGAATTGTCGATTTTGATTAATTCAAATATGAATATGCGTTTTTTTGATTTTGTAAATCAATATCGTATAGAAAATGCAATGGAATTATTGCGAAATTATTCTAAAAGTGATTTTACTGCCTTGGAAATTTTATACAAAGTAGGCTTTAATTCAAAATCATCATTTAACACTGCTTTTAAAAAATATACAGCTTTAACCCCTACAGAATATAGAAATAAATTTTCTAAAACAAATTAAAAAAAAACATTAACTCTTTTCAATCACTGATTATTTAGTTCGACTTTATAAAATCGGTCGTTTTTGGAAAGATAATAATTCAATTTTGTTCCCAATTAAAACAAAGACGATTTTGTCTAAAGGGGACATGCTGAAAACCAATTTTAGAGTAAGCAAAAAGAATTATGAAAACAAAAAAAACAATGTTCATTCTGGTATTGTTAACTTTTAACCTTTGTTGTTTTGCACAAGACACAATCCAATTGAAGCCTTATATTGAAAATATGAAAACAGTAGATGTTTTCATTGAAGGGAAAAAATATAATTTCCTCTTTGATACAGGTGGTGCTGATACGTTTATTTCACCAGAAATTGCAAAATCCCTTCATAAAGACATATACGGTAGCATAACTGGATTCAGGATGAGTGGAGAAATAATTAAGGCTCAAAAAGCAAATAATATTTCGCTTACAATTGGTAAAACAAACATATTACATCAAACGGTAAGCGTCTGGGATTTAATGAGCATTCTACCTAAAGATTTTGCAAGAATTGATGGTATTATATCTCTTAAATCTTTTAAAGAATCTATTCTTACGATTGATCTCTCTAAAAATATGATAATAATCGAGAATAAAGCTTCCGCTAAAAAGAGACTAAATGGAAAATCACCTTTGTTAACTAGATTTGCCAATGGTTTGGAAGGATCAGAATTGAATATATTTATTGGAATACCAAAGGCTAATAATATTTATTGGTTTCTTTTTGATTCTGGAAACAGCGGTCCATTACTTCTTTCAAAGGAAAGTGCAGAGATTTGGAAAGTTCAAAATGATAATGATGGAAATAACCAAGAATCGGAATTTATTATGGGTAAAAAAAATCTTAAGATAAAACCTTTCGTTAGAGACATTATATATGATGGAGTCCTCAATTTTGAAGCAATTAGTAGATATGTTTTTACTATTGATTTTAAAAACAAAGAGGTTTGGTTTAATTGAAAGCTTTCAGTTTGAGACCTTGCGTTCTTCGAATCTTTAATCTCTCTGGATTCAGGTGCTAACAGTTATTAGGAAAAATTTCAAAAATTGTACGAATCAAAAAAAACCTCCAAAATCAAATAACTTTGGAGGTTTCTGAATTATGGTCGGCTGTCAGGGGCTACAATTGAAAACCTTCTCCCTATTTTGACATTTTTTGAAAACCTAAAATAGTATAAATTATAAAAAAACAACGCCATTGTCTTCCAATGGCGTTGTTTGTCTTTGTGTTGACTGTCTGGGACTATAGTCGAACACTTGATACCAATTTTGATTTTTTTTGAAAACCTAAAATAGTATAAATTATAAAAAAACAACACCAATGTCTTCCATTAGTGTTGTTTGTCTTTGTGTGGATCGCAGGGATTACAATCTAACAACTTATACCTATTTTGATATTTTTTGATGCCTTAAAGTAAGACAGTTGATTATTCAAATCCAAATTATAGTAAAGCATGTTTATGATTAGCTTTATTTGTCTTTCTGCTGACTTTATTGATTATAATAAAATTGGTTAGAGTCTCGTTCTCGCTTAAGAATTCAAAAAAATATTGTATGTAAATCTCATTTAGTATCTTCAAATTCACTTTTTATTAATTAAGGGAATATAAAAGTCGAAAACTATATTAATTCCGATTAGCATTATTCGCTTGTCTAATTGTTTTTGGATCCGTTAAGTTAAAGCGGTAAACAAAACTAAGACGATAACGAGCTGCATTAGGAATACTGTTTTCAGTAACATAATAATCTGTTCCGGTTGTAGTGCTTTTATTTTGGCGTAAGTTAAAAGCATTGGTGACATCAAACACTAGAGTAGCTTTTTCTTTTAATAACGTTTTACTTAAACCAAAATCAAGAGACTGCAATGCATCGTTTTTTGTTTGCGCATTTTGTTGTTTACCGCGAAAGTTATAACGGCCCTGAAAACTTAATTTTGCAGGAAATTTAATCTGTGTACTCAAACGTCCTGTAAAAGTTTGGCCTTCGTAGTCAAGGTCTTCCTGCTGATAACTTCCCTTTTGATTAAAATGATAAAAATTCATTTCCATATTTACCTGCAGCCATTTTAGCGGATTATATAATGTGGAGAGTTCTATTCCACTTCGTATTTCATGCTGAATATTAATAGGCGTTGTATAAAATATATCATTTTCACGATAAGTAAAATCCTGAATATAGCCCCTTTCCCATTGGTAATAAACAGAAGGATTCAGTGTAAAAGTTTTCCATGTTTTAAGAAAAGCCAGTTCAAACACATCTGTAAACGATGGATTAAGATCTGGATTCCCAATATATTGAGAATTTATATCGGTCAGTTCGTTAAAAGGATATAAGGCATACAAAGGCGGACGATTTATACGCTTGCTGTAATTTAACTGTAAAGTCGATGTTTTAAACTTATAACTTAAATTCACAGTAGGAAACAGTCTATTGTATTTTTTGTCATTATTATAAGTGTTTTTTATATCTGTAATATCAATTTTGGTAAACTCATTACGCAAACCCAGCATATAATTAAATCTTCCATTCTTATTGCTGTATTGCGCGTAAGCGCTAGCAATGGTTTCATTGTAATTCATGTCGTTATCAATATTTTGATAAATATTCCAATCATTTCCTTCTTGCTGTTCAGCTAGAAAATTACTGGAAACTTTACGAATTTCTGTTTTAACGCCAAATTCAAATGCTGAAATACTATCAATAGGCTGTGTAAAATCACTTTGAACCAGCAAATCTTCACTGCTGCCAATTGAGCTCGTTCTAATGCTGGGATAAGTAAATCCAGTAGGATACAAACGCTGTGTTACAAGGTTCCAGTCTTTATCGCTGTTCCACCAGTCGTACTGAACATCGATCGTCCATTTTTTGACTGGCTGTTTAAACGTTTGCGTATAATTAAATTCGAATTGATTGTAATCTCTTTTTTCTAATGATTTTCCTTCTCTTGTCAAAATGCTGTCTTTTGCAGCAGCGGCATTACTGTAATCATACAATAAATGAGTTTTGTCATTGTCTTTTGTGGCATTTTTTAGAAAAGCGGCTGTAATGGTGCGATGGTCATCAATAAAATAATCGGCGCCAATGTAAATTAATTTACCATCGTCGTGGCGATCTTCGTTTTGTATATGGTTTAAATAGCTTGTTGTGCCGTTATTCACAGTAGCTTGATTGGTAGTATACAATCCAACATAATCAGAAGATCGGATGCTGAAATTAGAAAATATATTGATCTTATCGGATTTATAATTGATGCTCGGATTAAGGCGGCTGTCATTTGGGGAACCGGCAACCAGTCGTACCTGACCGCTAAAACCGCTTTTTTTGTTTTTTTTCAAGATAATATTGATAATTCCTGCCGAACCCGAAGCATCATATCTCGATGAAGGGTTGGCAATTACTTCAATTCTTTCAATTTGGTCAGCTGCGATTTGATCAAGAGCATTATTTTGGGTTAAACCCGATTGACGACCGTTAATCAATACCAATACACTGCTATTACCACGAAGACTTACCGATCCCGTTGGACTGACCGCAACAGACGGAACTCCATTTAAGACATCATTTGCAGAACCATTTTGCGAAAGCACATCTTTGCCAACTTCAAAAACTTTTTTATCCAGCTTTAAGCTGATGTTTGGTTTTTGTCCGCTAATTTCTACAGCGTTTAATTGTACAGCATCTGTAGATAAACCAATAATTCCCAATTCTATTTTCGATTTAACAGAAATAATTTCTAATGACTGCGCGTAATTTTGATATCCCATAAAGCTAAAAGAGATAGTCATTTTCCCAACTGGTAATCCTTCCAAAGTAAAAACGCCCTGATCGTCAGTAACACCAATTATTACTGTTTTTAAGTTGTTATCTTTTACTGAAACCGTTACGTATGGGAGCGTTTCTTGAGTTGACTTGTCTACTACTTTTCCGGAAATGGTAGTTTGCTGTGCATGCCCAAAAAGATGAAAAATTAAAATTAAAATACTAGTTATTATGGTTTTCATGTGTGCTGTTTTTTACAATGCAAGATTAGCTTATAAAATAAAATGCCGCCTTCTAAAACATGTCAACGGCTCCATGAGCTTTTGAAATGCATTTATCTATTCGATATTTATTATATCTTTATCTCATGTATCGTTTTACCTTTTTTATCGCTTTTTTACTGCTTTTGTTCACGTCCTGTGAACAGTATACTGATTACGTGAAATCGGATGTAACGTACAATACTGATGATGATTATGTGCTAGATTATTTGGGAAAACATGAAGATTCAATATTTAAAGTTCAGATACCTGTAGAGCTGATTAAGCGCGAAAAAAATGCTGGAATATTAGGTTTAAAGGTTAACAGTTTTGGTGCTTTTGATGTTTATTGGGATGGCGTTTTAGTGGGAAGTAATGGCAAAATGGCCCAATCAGGCCAGGCCGAAGTACCGGGAACAGAAATGACTTATTATCAAGTTCCTGAAAATTTAGCTTCTATTGGCAAACACATTGTAAAGGTAATCGGAACACAATCGCAATGTCGGGAGGCGCATCGCGGAATTAATGTTGAACTTGAAAGCTATTTAAGATTGCATCGCTCACCGCTTATTGTGATGTCTTTCATGAATCTTATGGCTGGCGCTTTTCTTATTGCTGCTATTTATTATTTTTTTCTATATATAAACAGTACTCGTAAAGAAGCCACAGTTTTGCTTTTCGGAATAATTTGTTTGCTTTTCTTCTGCTTATTAATAATAGAATATGTCAAATTTTATATAGACATACCGTATACTCAATATTATACCCGTTTAAAAATCATTGGCTGTCTTACTTTTTTTATATCGATGCTGGTTCCGTGGTATTTCATGTTGCAATTTGACTTCAAAAAAAAGCGATTGTTTTTATTTCTTTTGTTTTTCAGTCTTATTGCTATCTATATTATTTATTACGGTCATTATGATATAACCGCAATCTATTATAGTTATGCTATGTGTCTTGTTTCCCTTACTATTGCTACCGATGCAGCAGTCCGAAAAATAAAGGGCGGTTTAATTGTTGTCTTTGGTTTACTCGTGAGCGTGGTGGTAAATTATTTTATATTTTATGATTTTGGATTGTTTATCGCTTTCACGATCATCGTATTGTCTATGCTTTATCTTCATACTATTAGGGCCAAAGCGATCGAAGAAGAACATAATGCATCACTATTGCTTTCTTCAAGATTGCAGTTAGAACTGATTAAGAAAAATATTCAGCCACATTTTCTTCGAAATACATTAACTTCATTAATCGATTGGGTCGAAGAATCTCCACAGCAGGGCGTTGTGTTCATTCGCGCGCTGGCAGACGAATTTGATATTATGAATTCTATTGCCGAAGAAACACTTATTCCCATAAGAGAAGAGATTGCATTATGCCAAAAGCATTTGCAAGTAATGTCCTTTCGGAAAGAAATTTGTTATGATTGGGAGGAAAAAGATATCGATGAAAATGAAGAAATTCCTCCAGCAATTATTCATACTATTGTCGAAAACGGAATTACACACAGTCAACCTCCAAAACAAGCCTGTATCGTTTTCCGTTTGAGTTTTACCAAAGAAAAAAACTATAAAGAATATACGCTGTTAACCAAAGCCAAAAACCGAACAACAAGAAAAGACAAAAGCAGCGGTACTGGTTTTAAATATATCAAAGCCAGATTGAATGAAAGCTACGACGATAACTGGCAATTTAATTCTTTTGCTGTGGAAGAAGGCTGGCTGACAACAATTAAAATTTTTGATAAAAAATGAAGATTCTAATTATTGAAGACGAGGCTAGAATTGCCAAACGAATTGAAAGAATGACTCGGGATTTTTTCGATAAAGAAGTACACATTCTGCTTTGCGATTCAGTTGAAAATGGTTTAGCCACAATCGAAGAGCATTCGATTGATTTGGTGTTGCTTGATCTAAACTTAAATGGGGAAGACGGATTTGACATTCTTAAAACTGTTGTTGCGAGATCTTTTCAAACCATTATTATCTCTGCATATACCGATAAAGCCATAACAGCTTTTAATTATGGAGTATTAGATTTTGTGCCAAAACCATTTGATGAAAACAGGCTTTCTCAAGCTTTTTCGCGTTTCACATCTCCAGAAAAACAAGCCAATGGAGACATGCAGTTTTTAGCTGTAAAAAAAGCAAAAACAATCAAACTCATTTCGGTTAAGGATATAAGATACATTAAAGGCGCAGGAATTTATACAGAACTGTATTTATCAGACGGACATATTGAACTGCATGATAAAACTTTAGAATCACTAGAAAAATTGCTTCCATCATCATTTCAAAGAATTCATAAATCTTATATTCTTTGCTGGCATGAAGCCGATAAATTCGTTGTCGAAACAGGTGGAAAATACAATATATTACTTAAAAATGGTGAATTATTGCCAGTCGGCCGTTCAAAATATAAAGAAATACGGCATCGAATGATTTAAATAATAATATTTTCAAACAAATTATAGCAATATTAACATTACACTTTACAAGGCAAATTCCGCTGAGAGGGTTTTAATTTGTCTAATTTGTGATAAAATTTTATCAGGCAGTAAATCAAAAGGGCGTAATAAATATTACACTTATTATCATTGTTTTAGAGGTTGTTAGCGCCGTTTTAGTGCGGAAAATGCGAATGAAAAATTTCTTAAAGAGCTTGTAAAATATGCACCAAAGCAAGAATATAAAAAGGTATATAGTATAATAATTTTGGAAGCTTACAAAGAACAGATTATAGAAAAACAAAATGAAAAGGGACAATTATTAAATCAAATTAAAGACTATGAAAATAGACTAAGTAAAGCTAGACAATTACTAATGACAAATAAGTTTGATTCTTCAGATTACAAAGATATAAAATCGGACTACGTAGATAAATTGGCAAGGATGCAAGCAAGATACTCAGGTTTAAATACTGACCAAGATGATATTGAAAATTTACTTAATCAAGGAATTGAGAATTTATTTAGGATTCATTCTATATATGAAAACTAGGAGTTTGTTGCTTGTAGGGATTTGATTGGTTCAATATATCTTAAAAATCTAGCATATGATGGAATTGGATTTTGAACCATAAGAATCAATGAAGCGGTACAGGTAATGTATCTAATTAACAAATAATTAGAAGTAAACAAAAAAGAGACAAATCAGGATATTTCTGACTTATCTCTTATTGTGGGCTATCAAGGGCTAAGATCGAAGACCTTATCCCTATTATGATTTTTTTTGAAAGCCTAAAATAGTATAAATTATAAAAAAATAGCGCCAATGTCTTCTATTGGCGTTGTTTGTCTTTGTGTGGGCTGTCAGGGGCTACAATCGAACACTTCATACCTATTTTGACTCTTTTTGAAAGTCTAAAATAATATAAATCACAAAAAAACAACGCCAAAGTCTTCCATTGGCGTTGTTTGTCTTTTTGTGGACTTTAAGTATTTGTAAATAAATACCTTGTAGTTGTTTTTTCTTTTTGAAAGTATAAAATGATCTAAATTTTAAGACTATTACATATAAATAACTTAAGTGCCTTCATGGTACAATATTTTGAACCTTTTATTAAAAGATTTAAAATACTAGACATATAATTCTATTATATCAATTTTAACTATTGCTCCACGGATGTGTCTAGATTCTTAATTGAATTATTTGAAAGATGATTCTACTGTAATTCATGTACTACTTCTGCTAATTTATAGAGCACATTTCTTATCATACTTATTTCTTCATCTGTATATGAAATTCCTTTCCTATTTAAAATCTTTTTACATTTTGTAATTGATTGCATTCTATAAATAAATTAGTTGTGAATGGTTAATTTAGAGAATTAATATCTATAAAAGTTATTTTCCTTTTTTTTACTTGAAATGAGATCATCTTTGTCGGATTCATTTAGCAATAGATCCTCTTTTCTTATTATTGGATCAAACCAATCTGTTTTGTCTTTAGCCCATTTTAACCAATCTTATAATTCACTTGTGAGTTGATTTTTTAGTGATGCTTTTGTTTCTAACTCGTTTAAATATTCCCTAACTATTTTTGCTTTATTGTGATATAGTGCATCACTAAATAATTCTTTTGTTTTTTGAAGTTCAACCTCTCTTTTCTTCTGGAATTCCTTTTTTATTTTTTCCTCCTCTTCCATTTTGATATGGTGCAACCTGCATTCTTCACGCCATTCTAGTTCTTTAAGTGCATCTAATTCAATCTTTGCAACTATTTTAGCTAACTGATTTTCTAATTTAACTGCACCATCATGCCATTCTTTAGCGTGAAAACTTTCTCCAGTTTTTAGTATTAAAATTCCTGTTGGAATGTAAGTCGATGATTCGTATAATTTATCGGAAGGTATTCTTTTATTTTTTTCACGAATAGAAAAATGAAATTCGACATCGCTTACAACAATTCGTGGGCCTCTTTTATTTATATCTCTTCTAAAAGAATGGCCTCGATATCTCAGCAGTTTTATAAAAGTATCCATTATTCTTAGAGCTCTACTATAATTAAGCTCTGCTACATAAATGGATATAGTATCAATTTTATCATCCCAGTAATAGCGATTATTCTTTCTTTTATCATGAAGGGTTTTAGTATTTTGAACTAAAATATCAGGGTTACTTAACCTTTCAGGAACAATTAAGGGAGATTTAGAATCAGTTAAGATTTCTTTTGTTTTAATAATAAGAGGAGATTGGTCTATATTAACTAGATTTCCTTCTTCTCTTATTGTTATTATGATTTTATCTTCTTCGTCAAAAATTGGATTGAATTCTGTTTTTTTAATTTCTTTATTGAACTTCAGTTTTACCCAATAACCATTGACAGGCATTGCAATCGCGAATTGTTTACAAATTTTCTTAAAACCTTCATTTGAAATCGCATATTGCAATATCAGTTTTGAAAGAGGTGTTGACCAAACTAAAACGTATAACTGTTTTCTTGATAATTCTATAGTTTCCATATGATAAACTTCTTTAAAAAATTATATTTAAAGATACTTTATATCAATTAAAAAAGGAAAATTAGTGAAATGAAGCAAAGAAAGAATTGATGCTAGGAATACATGGGCTAGGAGCAATTTTTGTGCAGATGAATGAGATCATGAATTTTTATTTATTTTGCACCACTTTCAATTTCCATAATTCTTGGCATTTCATCATAGGTTCTACCATTAAGTAATCGTCCTGATGCCTTTTTATTTTTACCACCCCATTGTTTGAAGAAAAATGAAACTTTGGCTTTTTTACACTGCTCATAAATATCTAAAACCCAATCTTCATCCATTGGTCTAGCTTTTGGTCCACTTTCTCCACCAACGATAACCCAATTCATTTTTTTTAAATCAAGATTAGGTAAAGCACCTATTAACGGCTCTAAAGATAAAAATTTAGTATGAGCTTTAGTTTTTCTCAAATAATCTATACGATCAGTTACTCTTTCATCTTCTACAGAAACTCCCATCCAAATATTATGTGTCCAATTAAGTTTTTTGTGCACTTCAAAAAGTCTTTCAGCTCTTTTGGTTAAAACTTGAAAAACGTGTTGTGGATTATCGTTCATTACTTTGAATACTTTTTGAATGTATTCTAATGGTATTTCTTCGTGGAATAAATCGCTCATTGAATTTACAAAAACAACTTTAGGAGATTTCCAAGTATAAGGTATTTTTAATGAAGGTTCGTGAATTCTCACTTTGAAATTGTCCTTATATTTTTCAACACCCATTGCTTTAAGTCGTTTCGACATTACCTCGGCATAACAAAACTTACAACCAGCAGATATTTTGGTACATCCAGTTGTTGGATTCCAAGTCATTTCTGTCCATTCTATACTAGATTGTGCCATTATTTTCGTATTTAATAAAACATTTAACCGTTTTTGTTTTCACTTCATTCCAACCAATATAGAAAGCTCCTTTTCTTGGTTTACTTCTATCTGTATTATTTACAATCAAATTATTTGAATTTTGTATTTTTTTTAAAATTTGAACTGTATGAGTTGTAAGATGTCTATTTTCAATAGTAAAATGATGTATTTCAATATTAGAACGCAATTGTGACAAAAAAGTTATTAAATTTTCTTCAAATTTATTTGTTTTTGCATGAACTTCAATAGTTGAAAACAAATCAACCTCTTCAAATTTAGGACTCCAGCCACGACCTTCTTCTTCATCAATACTCCATTTTGCTTCTAAAAATTTTTCAAAGCCATATAAATGACTGGTGAAAAAGTAAAGTGCGAAAAATTCATTAATATTCCTTGTAATAATAAAGGAATCTACATAATGCTTTCCTTTCAACTTATTTCCAAAACCATCTCTTAATTTATGAATAAAATCAACACCTGAACTGCTCATACCTTGCTCTTCTTCAGGCATTACTTCAGCCAAAAAATTATATAAACTTTCTGGTGTAGATTTTTTTTCAAATCTATACATAAACTGTGTCGGAAGAAACAACAATACCTCTGTATTTTTATCTGAAAGTAATCCTTCTATGTCACCAACACTAATGTTTTTATAGCCATATGGATCTATGAAAATAAATCTTTTAGCCCCTTTTACTTTATGGGCTTTTACAATTTTATCTTTTAATATTTGATAGTCTTCATTGTAATAATTTAAAGTACCCATCTCTGAATAGTGCATTTTTTTTTCAGAAATATAATTGGAAAGCTTAACTGTTTTTTCGCTATTGAAATCATTAAAATTACAATTAAACTTAACGTTAGAGTTTTTCTTAGCCTTATAATAAATATCCTTAATCAATCTTAAAATGATGACTGGACTCCCTTCTTTACCGTTACTATAAATACCTTCTCCACAAAACAAATCATATACTTCAACGGTAGTAACACCTTTTGCTAAAGCCAGTATATTTATATACTTTTCTAAATAAAGTTTTAAAAGCTTTACTTTAATATCAGAGTGCTCGTAAGGGTTTATTTGAGAATCTTTCATATTTATTAAAATTAATTTTTTAATAAATATAGTTAATTCTATTTTTAAAAAAATTCAGCTTATCCTTTTTGTTTTTTTTCATTATGTAAATGGGAAAATATAATATTAATTTTTATGCCATCAAAAAGAGTTCTAGGAGTTTTACTAATTATAAATCTTATTCTTGTAATTTAAAAGAATACTCGAATCTTACTAAATATTCAATGTTTATATTGCAAATATTATTTGACACTAAATATTTCAATTTGTTCAAATAATGAATCGTCTAATTTCCTATTTTCTTCATATTCAAAATTTCTATTAGTGAAAATAGTTTCTAAGTCTAATCCTTCAATTAAAAAATCAGGAGGTAAATTATGGATCATTCTATAATCAGTTAAAAATTTATTTTTATTGTCCTCCCATTGTGAGCCTGTACCAGAATACCAATTATAGAAAATATGGAGTTGTTCGTAATTTGATAATATCGAACGCAATACCCTTAAATAATTACGTTTTTCTAAATAGTTAATTGTATTTACGTTAGCTACAAATTTTACTAATGAAAACAACTGCCTCAATATCAATGATAGTTTAGTTTCCATCCCTTTAAAAGGAAGGTGATTTAAATTAAGATTTTCATTGTTTTTCAATAAGAGATATGCGAAATGGTAGTTTGCATCTAAATCTAGTAAATCATTTAATCTACCTCCTCCGTTTAAACCATCTAAAACATTATCTAATATGACTTCAGTTGGAATATCAATTGTATGATCAGTATTGCTTTTTAAAAATTCGTAAATAGAAGACAAAAATAATTCAATTTCTAATAATTCATTTAGGTCTAAATTATATTTGTCCTTAAAATAATTAATTCTATTATAGTATTTCAACCTACCCCTATAAAAGATATAGTATGCTATTTCAATTTTTATTTTTATAATATTAGTGGCAAGTATATTGTCAACTATGAAATATATTAATTTAATTTCTTTATCAAGTTCATAAAATACCTTTCTGCCCAATAATGTATCACCGTTATTTAATGGCAAATAAATTGTACTGATTTCTTCTTTAATGAGTTTTAGCATTTCGTAAAATTGGCTTTCAAACTGCTGAATTTTGAATTCATTCTGCACTTGCTTATTAGCAACATATTGCACATAAAAAGCTAAGGATGCAGCTATGATTCCAATAAAAGCGACTATTGGATTCATTATACCTCCGATCAAATCACCGTATGGACCAATTTTCGCATAATCTGCTGTAAAAAGATTGGTGTTAATAATAAATTCATTAGTTAAATCTAAAGAAATTGCCAATAGGTAAGAGCTGAAAGCTAATAGCACTAGGGAGACAATTATAATTGAACTTTTCTTTTGAGTGTTTTTAACTGAATTATTATTCCTTTCAAAAAAATAGTAAATAGCAAATCCGAAAGATATAATTGCAAGAAATGAAAAAAGTAAAGTAAATAACTTCATTTAATTATTGGGGGTTAGATTCTATTTTTATTTTAAAATTATTTTATACGTTTTAAAAAGCCACTTCTAATAAATGCCTATTTACTTTAAGCTAATTTTTAGCTTTTTGATAATTATGCACTTGAATAAGAAAGGATGTTCAGGAAACGAAGTGTATGATTGCCTTCTATTAGATGTACAGATAACTTTCCGATTCCCTTGAAAGTTTTGTAGTATCTTTTCTAATACATCAGCTCTCCGATGTGTTGTTATGAAACATTACGGGAATGTCTCCTGACTTCGCACCAGCAATATAAATCAAATAAACAAAAAAGAAATTCATTTAAGAAGTGGTTTTTGTTTTTTAAAGTAAATATATTACGAAAAAAGCTCCAAATTACTATGAAGCTTTTGATTTATAACCTTGACAAGTTAATTTTCCAGCCATTTATGGATGATCTAGTCCGAGATGTAATTAAGAGCTAATTTAGCGCAGTTATATTTTTTATTTAAGATGACTTCTATCTTGTTAATGTTTTAAACACTCAATATTCTTTTCAAAGTATCTTGCATAGCGATTCTGAAAGCATCATCTTGGGTCACTTTTTTGTATAAATCAAGTTCTATTTTACGTTGTTGCGCCATAACCTCTTCAAATATTTTCTTAAATGCAATCTCTCTGTTTTGTGCATCGGCATTTCCAGAATATTTTTCTACATAATCCGGATGAGCTTGTATGCTTTTGGCAAGACTCACAAATTTTACCCTTTGCTCTTCTGGTGTAGCTTCCCAACCTTGAAACCAACGTTCATTGAAACTGTTGATAATTAAATCTAAAGGATTTTCGTCTTTTTCTGTTCCGTGTGCCCCTCTTGGATTTGGGTTTTGTGGGTCTAATTCTGTTTCCGAATCGTCTAAACCAATACCGACATTCAGTTTCACTCTTTCCAAACCATAAGTTGATAAATCGACTGAATTTAATAATTCATCCAAGGCATCACTACTTGAATCAACAATAATCAGTTTTGGAATTAAAAATTTCAAAAACCAGAATAATTTTTCCCAATTGACCACTTCATAAGGCAAGATTGAGGCCATCTGCCCGTATATTTTGACAAACTGCTTGGCCTTGATTTTGAAATCGGCTTTGTCGCTATCTTCTAATTCCAATTGAAAATTAAATCGGTCGGCGGCCAAATCAATAATTGGACTTAGGAGTTGTGCATCTACTTTTTTGAAATATTTATCTACAAAATCTTCTACTTCTGACCATTCATAAACGCCTATATCGTCTAAAGTTGCCTTTATTTCGTGCAGTACATTGACGTCAGTAGCTTTGTTTAATGAGGTTGCTGTATAAAAGGGGTCGAATGCCTCTTTCATTTCGTCTGTAGAATTGAAGAAATCCAGCACAAATAAATCTTCTGTCTTTTTTCCTAATTTATTAGCGGCGCGGTTTAATCTTGATAATGCTTGAACAGCTAAAACACCTTGCAGTTTTTTATCCACATACATTGCTGTTAGTTTGGGCTGGTCAAATCCTGTTAGGTATTTGTTTGCCACCACTAATATTTTATAGTCCTCACTGTCAAATTGATCTCGGGTATCTTTTTCTGCAAAACCATTAATGCTGTCTTCACTGTATTCAATTCCATCGACCGTTTTCTTTCCCGAAAAAGCAATCGCCGCTTTAAAAGGTTGCCCTTTTTCTTTTAGAATGTTTTGTATGGCAAAGAAATAACGAATTGCCGATTCGATACTTTGAGTTGCAACCATCGCTTTGGCCTTGCCTTTTAGCTTTTTGGTATTAACAATTTTAGTAATAAAATGATCTAGTGCAATATCAGCTTTTATGGCAATAGTTTGTTTGTGCTGTTCCACAAAGGCTCTTAATTTTTTCTGCGCTTTGTTGGTGTCAAACAAGGGATTGTCTTCTATCGATTTTTCTATTTCATAATAGCTTTTGTAGGTTGTATAATTGGCTAATACATCCAAAATAAAACCTTCTTCAATGGCTTGTTTCATCGAATACAAATGAAACGGTTTGAATTTTCCGTCCTCTTGCAATTCACCAAACTTTTCTAAGGTATTTGATTTTGGAGTAGCGGTAAAAGCGAGATAAGAGGCATTCTTACTCATTTTACGAGAACGCATGATTTCAAGAATTTTGTCTTGGGGATCTTCTTCTTCCTCAACAGTATTGCTTCCCATTGCACGGTTCATATTATCGGCAGCTGAACCACTTTGACTGCTATGTGCTTCATCTATGATTACGGCAAAACGCTTATCACTTAAATCGGCTATTCCATCTACTATGAAAGGGAATTTCTGAATTGTTGTAATAATTATTCGTTTACCACTTTCTAAACTTTCTTTTAATTCTTTGGAAGAATAAGCCGGAGCTACAATATTTTTAACTTCCGAAAATTCTTTGATATTCTCTCTTAATTGCTTGTCTAGTAATCGTCTGTCTGTAACCACAATAACCGAATCAAACAATGGATTTGTAATTCCACGGCTTCCGGGAGTCGTTTCAGTTTCAGGATAAGTTTCTATTAATTGATAGGCTGCCCAAGTGATTGAATTTGATTTTCCGGAACCTGCAGAATGTTGAATTAAATAGGTTTGTCCCACACCGTTTTTACTGGCATCGGCTATTAGTTTTCGAACCACATTCATTTGGTGATACCGTGGAAAAAACAAGGTTTTTTTGTTTAAGGTATCTTTTTCTTTACCATCAAAACGCACAAAATGCTGGATGATGTTTGCCAGACTTTCTCGGGTTAAAACTTCATCCCATAAATACGCTGTTTTATGTCCGAAAGGATTCGGCGGATTCCCTTTGCCATAATTATGTCCAAGATTAAACGGGAGGAAAAATGTTCCCGCGCCATCTAATTTTGTTGTCATATATACCTCATCAGTATCGACTGCAAAATGCACGATACAACGCCCAAAGTTTAATAAGGGTTGGCTAATATCTCTTTTAAATTTATACTGATTCTGTCCGTGAACTTTAGCATTTTGCCCTGTCCAATGGTTTTTGAGTTCCATTGTTGCAATAGCCAACCCATTGACAAAAATGACCATATCAATTTCTTCTCCTGGATTGGTTATAGAATACCTGATTTGGCGTGAAACGCTAAATTCATTGTTTTCAAAATTAGCTTTGGCAGCCGCACTACTACTTGCTAAAGGCAAAACATATAATAAAGTAAAGTGCGCATCATCAACTTCCAAACCTTTGCGAAGCAAACGCAAGATGCCATATTTTTTAACCAAACGATCCAAACGCTCCAAGATTTTGAGTTTCCAATCGTTCTGTTTTTGGATTTTTGCCAATTCCTCCGCTTGGGTTGTTTCTAAAAAATGCCAAAAACGAACCTCATCAATAGCATATTTAGCATTGAAATCACTAGTAGAACCAATATAATAGCCATTGCCCGAACGATACAATTCGGAACGCTCATTCACGCTATCGACTGTCGTTCCAGCTGCTTTCAATTCTTCGAGGCAACTGCCTGTAAGTTTTTTTTCTATTGCTGATTCTAAGGCTTGTTCGTTGGTTTGTGATGGCATATTTTTATCTTTCTAATTGAAATTCTTTAAATTCATCTCCTAAAAATTCAAACTTCTTTTTAAATAATGATGAAAATTTTTTATTTGCGGTAGCAAAAAATATTTGCTTTTTTTCTTTTACAATAAAATATCTTAAAAAATCTAAAAATGACAAGGCATTGAAATCGTCTATGAAAGTGACTGGATCATCAAAAATCAAAATATTAGGACCGTTTTCTAATTTTCTATTTAAACTTATAAAAATTGATAAAACTAAAGCTGCTCTTTGCCCCGTACTGATTTGTGAGATTTCAAAAGATTTACCACCTTTTATTAAAACTAATTTGTTAGATAAATATTCAATATTTTCAAACTCTTTGGGAGAATGTATTGTCGTAAAAATATCTTTTATTTCAATCAAATTATCTTTGAAGAAATCCTTTAATATTATGTCTTCACTATTATTGCTTAGCCTATCTAGTACTTCAACAGCTTTATTTAGTCTACTATTTAAAGTTTTTAGATCAGGAAAAGACTTTTCAATTTCTTCATTTGAAGTCAAAAGTTTTTTTATTTCGTTCTGACTATTTTCAATTAGTCTGAATGTGTTCAAATTTTTATTTAAAAGCGCTAAATCTTTTGATAAATCAATAATACTTTTATCTGTTGGAATATCTAAATAACGATTTAAATTCTGAAAGCTGAAATTTAATGAATCGATTAAATTATCATTTGATTTAATAATTTCCTCGATTTTATCAAAACTATCAGCATAGGACGATAATTTTAGTGCAACATTTAAATCATTTATTATTTTATCATTACTTACTTTAAAATTATCGACTTCAGTACTACTTTTATTTATTTGCATTTTAAGATTATCAATAATCTCAGTTAACACTTCTTTTTTTAAAATATCAACATTTGGGTATATCATTTGTAACGCCAATTTCAAAATAGAAAACTCAGATATCGATCCCTCAATATTATTTAATTGGAAAAATATTTTATCATACAATTCTTTTTCAGATAAAATTTCATTTTCCTTGGCAATCCTTTCTTTAATGGCATTATTTATTTGAGAAAGATCTAAATCTTCGTAATCTTTTAAATATTCAGAGACTACCATTTCATATCTCCTTAAGTGTTTTATTTCTAATTCTAGTTGGTCAATTTCCTTATTAAATACTTCTAATAAATCATTCTTACTTTTAATAAGATTTTTAAAATCATCATTTATTAAATCATTATCTAGCCTTAATAAAAGTTCTGTTTTTGAAATTTCCTGATCACACAACGGACAGCATTGATTCGAATGAAACTTATCGTTTAGAATTTTTCTTCCAATAGTTTTTAGTTCAATAATAAGCCCTTCATTTACCGAAAAACCTTTTTGTAAAAGAGATATTTCACCTTTTAAATCACCTTGTGATATAGTTTTATCTACGAGTACAGATTTTTTAGATGATATTAAGTCGGCAAGTGATTTACGTTCTTCTGATAATTTCACTATATCTAGCTGTAAATTGTTTAAATCTTTTAAAGTTTTTATTATTAAAAGTTGCGTCTCAATTTTTTTATAATTAATTGCTAAATCTTCAATTTTGGAACAATTATCAATTTCAATATATTTATAAAAGGTATTAATTTTTGAAAGAAAATCTTTATTTTTTTGTCTATCAAGAATACTTTCATTTGACTTTACAATATTCAAATTAAAGGCTTCCTTGTTTTCGGAAACTAAATTTTTACGTGTTTCAACAATACCACTAACTTCTTTAAACTTACTAAAATTTGTTACCTTCTTAGATAATATAAAATCTAATTCATTTTTAATTTCGTTGACAAATAAACCAGAAACCGAATAATTGGATTCGTCATAAATAGCTTTATATCCAAGGCTAAGCATGTTCCCTTTAATGTTTCCTTTTAGTTCACTAAAATTTTCATCGTTTTTTAATTCACTGATGCGATCTTTATTTTTTTTAAGATTATCCAATTTTTGACTAATTTCTTTGGAAGCTTTATTTAATTCCGTTCGAAGTCTTGGTCTAATTTTTTCAATCTTATCTTTTAAAATTGTGAATTCCTCTCCTAAAATAATTTGCTTTAAAGATTCATTAATTACACCAGCATCTTCGGCATTTGAAAACTGATGGGCAGCATCCGTATTAAAAAAGTTAAACTGATTAAATGATTCGAAAGTTCTATTTCCTTGTTCAGAAAGACGTCTATTGTACCATTTAGATCCTCTTTCTTTGTAGATTCTATTATTAGGAGAATAAGTGTCTTTTAAATCTTCATTTAGAATTGCTGTGATAGAATTAGGAGCTTCATCTTTACGATCATTACGCTGAGTTTTTCCTGTCAAAATTAACTCTATAGATTCTAATAAACTGGTTTTACCCACACCATTTGACCCTGTAAATAAATTCACATCTCCAAAATTGAAATCTCGTTTTTTAGGAAATGGTCTATATCCTTGATTTAAGTTTATCGAATTTATCTTTTCTACTACAGGAATATGATCTAAACTTCTTTCTAGTCCTTGAACAATTTCTGGTGATTTATCATTCAGAAAATTTTTAACAATACCCTCATTTGAAGCTGAACTGTACAGTTCTTGTAATCCAACTTTGTTTAATTCTCTTTTCCAAACTGAAGTAATATCTGGTAGCTCACTAGCTTTCGATGTTTCTAATTCAAAATAATCTAAATATTCATCTCCGGTAAATATCAATTTTCTTGCATATTTATCGTCCCTTAGAATTTTTATTTTTAAAGCTTCAGAAATATTACTATTTATAAACAACAAATAAATATTCCATTGTAGTGTTTCTTCTTGATTGTAAAATTCATTTGCCAAATATTTATATTGTAATTCTTCAAAGTCCTCTTCTGAAATTTGCTGTTCAAAATTTAAATAGTAAATACCTGCAACTTTATCATTAATATTTAGCTGTCCTTTATATAGATCTTTATTTACTGGTTTAAAATGCGTAAATAATTTTTGTGATTGTTCTATTAATTGTTGAGTATTCATAATAATTTAAAAGATTGAATTGTTATCTGTTGGAACTTCTGTATATGAACCAGCATGGGGATTAGATTTTTGCTCTAGATTTAAACCTCTTTTGTAATAAACAACAATTGTATCTTTACCTTGAGTACCTGTTTCAAATAGTTTTTGTAATTCATCATAAGTAGATTTTACCTCCCTATCTGAAGCATTTCCAATGTAACAAATTGTTGCTTTTTGAATTTCTCCTGTTTGATTAACAACATTGTACCTATAATTAAAATCACAAGCGTTATCAGAAAATGCTAGTTGTAAATCCTTATACCCCAAATGTTTTATACTATGAGGATATAAAGTGTTGTTTGGTAAAATATTACAGTCTAACTCTGCAACACTTGAACAATTACTATTTCTTACAGCTTCACTAGTACTAAATGTATCTTCTATGTATGTTAATCTGTTATTACATTCATCTGATTCATTTAATGTAAAGCTATTCAAATGTATGACGTCGGACCATTTACTTTCCTCTTTCCCTTTAACTTTTCCTGTAGATATATTAATCAATCTTTCTTTATCCAGGAATGATTTAAATGGATCTAATAAATAAGCATTAGTAACTCCTCTGTCATTTAAAAAATCAATATGATTATCGGAAACTATAGAAATTTCTTCTAAATCAATAGAATTAACAAAATGATAGATATTAGTTACCGTAGGACCTTCACGTCTTTGTTGCTCATCAACACCTTCAATAATATGCACTGATTTATTATGAATTTTAAACAGTTCAATATTTCTATTTAGAAAATAAACGCGTTTATTTCGTTTAATTTGCAAGAAATACAAACCTTTATTATGATTATCAATAATTTTTTTAGGTTTATAGTCTAACTCAGTATCAACTGTTTTAAAATATATAGCACTTCTAGGAGCATTATTATCTTCATACAAATACTTTCCATTTAAAAAAGTAGTGTCAATCCCCCAATTTAAAGTTAATAGTTCTCTTTTTTCTCTAGCTAATGAAAATTGTTTAAATGCTATAAAGTTATTGTGAGATGGATTTGGATTAAACTGCAGGCTCAAAATCAAGTATGGGGAATCAATCCAACTATGATTATCTGTTAGTTCTTGTTCAAATTGAGCATTAAAATTCATAGCTTCGGAACAAATAAATGACATTAGTCTTACAGAATGATTATTATTTTTGATAATATAGACAGTACTACCTTTTATTAAGTTATCTGGTTCTATTTGGCTAGACCATAAACCGCCCATATGTCTAGTTTTAAACTGAATTAGAATAATAAGTTTTTCTAAACCATCATGTTTTCCTTTGAAAATATAATATAAAGGATCTACATAATTTTTATCAGATGTTGTATAGCAATCTTCAAAATGTATGTACAATTTTTCATAGTTTATTGCTCTTAAAGAATCTAATTCTACTTTGTTGAGTGATTCGCCCCCTAACGCCCAAAGTTTATTCTGTGAAGGTTGCAAATCTTCATTAGCTATAATCTCTTCAATAACAGACTTTGGACAAGAATATTCAGGAGATAACACTAGTGCTATATGCTCTTCCTTTGCCTTTTTTAAGACGCTGATAAACTTTTCTTTTGCTTCGTTTTGGTTCTTATTCCCAATACGAGTATTGTCAGCAAAAAATACACCTTTATGCTGATAAAGGAAAAAACTGTTACGCTGAGTATCACGTTTCAGAACGTCTAGTTCAGTTGTTATGTTTAGACTATCTATATCTATAAACTTCATTTTTTCTTTTTAGTTAATTAACATACTCTAACTTTCCCCGTTACCACCCCATCTATCAAACTACTCTTATATTCCTTCAACTTCTCAATCTCTTGCTCTTTTAATGAAATGGCTGTAGTGATTTTGGTAGACAAAGATTTTATAAATACCACAATGTCATCCTGCTCATATTTTGATGGATAAGCAATTGGCATTTCAAAAAACATTGTGGAGTAGAATCTTAGTCTTGACGAATGTAAACCTGTTGACACTTTATTATAATGTTCTACATAGTTAATACCAGCTAAAAGATTTTCTAAAAAAATAACATTAAAGGAATTTTGTGTTTTCTGTCTATAAACGGCGTATGAAGGACTAACAATTCCAGTTTGCTTAGAAACACCTAATGCTCCCATCCAAGCCCACATTATGTTATAAACAAGATCATCTTTTTGGCATAATTTTGAACCTGTGTAATCTTCAGATTGAAACATGGAAACATTTTTTTCTGAACGAGGAGTTACTCCAGTCATATGAGAAACAGATAATAATTCTTCTTTTCCTGTTTGAGAACGATCATTTATCTCATCAAATAAATATTTGCATTTTTTCACCTCCCAATGCTCAGGAATCTCTCCAATCCATTCTACACCGCTGTCTTTTAGTTTTATATCAGGATTAATCCCTTGAGTAACCGCTTTATGAATGAGTATTTGCCTGCGTTCTTTGAGTAAGTCTATTTGCTGTTGCTTGATGGCGATGGCTTGGTCAATCTTGGCAGTTTTATCGTCTAGAAATTTAGCAATTGCGGTTTGTTCTTCAAATGGTGGTTGCAAGAATTTATATTGATATAAATCTTCAATTCTAAATGAAGCTTGCATATGATCTGGAATTAAACTTCTGTAGTATGAGAACAAAGGCTGAAAATGATAAAAAAAGAATTTGTTTAAAATATTATGATTTCTTTTTATAATTATCATACAATTCTGCGACAAACTAAATTTACCTTGAAGATAGCTAACAGTCATTGCTTTAGCTCCAACAGTAGTTGAAAATAGACATCCTTGTTCACTAAAATCAAATTCAAATTCGTTAATTGAACTCATTATACCATTATTCTCGGTTTGGCCACTATAGACTGGATAGTTGCCTTTTATATTCCCACAGAATTCTTTTGTCAAAATGGCTGCTTTTTTACCTTTTTCAGCTTTAAAATTGTGAAATACTTTCTTCACTTCCCAATGCTCTGGAATATCCCCCAGCCATTCCACACCAGAAGGTTTGTAAGATGTATAAGCTTGTAATTTTGTAATGGTATTATTCATCGGTGGTATCAATTCGGTTTTGTAACTCTTTTTCAATTTCTTCGATAGTAGGTAAACTACTTTTTAGTTCTTCGGGTAGTATTTCAGTAAACGAAAATTCACTAATTCCTATGGGTTTGTTAATGTCTCGCAAGGCAAACTCGGCTTCGATGTTGTTTTTGTCTCGGCACAATAGTATTCCTATGGTGGGTTTGTCATCTTCTTGTTTTAAAAGCGTATCGACTGCCGAGAGGTAAAAATTCATTTTCCCTGTGTATTCAGGAATAAAGGCAGTGTTTTTTAATTCGATTACCACGTAACATTTGAGTTTGATGTGGTAGAATAGTAAATCTAAAAAGTATTCTTTTTCGCCAATTTCGAGTGGGTATTGTTGCCCTACAAAGGCAAAACCTTTACCGAGCTCCAATAAAAATTTTGAGATTTGTGTGACCAACTGTTTTTCTAAATCGCGTTCTTTCATTTTTGGAGTCATCGCCACAAAATCAAAAACATAAGGGTCTTTTAGTGTTTGTTGTGCCAAATCGGACAAGGGTTCTGGCAGGGTATATTTGAAATTGGTTATCGATTTCCCTTGTCGTGCAAACAATTGTGATTTGATTTGCAAGGCCAAAGTATCGCGACTCCAGGCGTTTTCTATGGTTTGTTGGATGTAAAATTGGGCTTGTTCTACATTTTCTGATTTGGTGAAAATGTAGATGTGATGTCCCCACGGAATTTGAGTCAATAGTTCGGCGTTCAATTGGTCAACAGCTTGTTGACTTTTTACAATTGGTATGTTTTGTAATTGGGCAACAGCTTGTTGCCCAAATGGATCGTTCGTGTTTTTCAATTGTGCAACAGCTTGTTGCACAATTGTATCTTTATAAAAATTATAGAAACTACGGCAATATTTGAGGTTTCGACTCGAAAAACCCGTCATTGTTGGGAATTCTTCTTTTAAATCTAAGGATAGTTGCTCTATCAATTTATTCCCCCAAGTGGCTGTTTCTTGCTTTTCGGCAATCATTTTTCCTAATTCCCAATAGAAATTAATCAAAGCGGCATTCACCGCTACTGCTGCTTTTATTTGAGACGAACGGATTTTTGATTTTAATTCAAAAAGCCATTCTTTGTATTCGGTATCTAGTATTTGCATCCTGAAATTTTATTTATAAAGCCAATATTTCTGCAATCAGTCCGTCACTTTGTTTCTCTAAGTCCAAAATATCTTTGGTTACTTCTGAGATGCTACGCAAGGGTTTGTGTTGGTAGAAATATTTATTAAAGCTTATTTCGTAGCCAATTTTGGTTGCATCAAGGTTTATCCAAGCTTCGGAAACGTGCGGCTGTACTTCACGTAGGAAGTAGTCGTAAATCGGTTCTTTTAATGGTACATTTTCGGTATCACGCAAATCGCTTTCGGTTTCATAAGTAAGGAATTCGCCTTTTTTGGCCGTTGGAAAAAAGCCATAATTCGGCAACTCTTTTTCGGTACAGTCTAATTTTTCTAAAAGTTGGTTTAATTTGTCGCCTGCTAGTTTCACGATACTTTTCGTTACTTTTTCCGCTTCGGCATCGTAGCAGGAAATAACGTTGTAAACAGCATTCAATTCAGAAGCACTTACTTTTAGTTTATTGGTTTTAACCGCCGCCGCTACTTTGTCTTTAAAATTATTAAAATCACTGTATTCCTGGGTTCCTATAGCCTTCATTAAAGTCTGGCTCAAGGTCATTAGATCCAATTGTTTTTTCCAAAGTGCCTCGGTGGTCAACGCTTTTAATTGTTTGGCGTTGAGGTTGAGTTCTTGCTTTTCACACCAATCGGTAATTGCTTTTTCGTGTGTTTTTATATCGGTATATACAGCTTCGCCATAGGTTTTATAGCAATGTTCCATCGCTTCACGTAGCGTTTTATCAAAACGCAGTTCGGCAATGCGCTCGGCTGTGAATTGTGCTTTTAAGCGTTTTGGTCTTTCGATGGTTACTTTGTGGTAGCCAAAATCAGAATTGTCAAATACTTTGGAAGCAATACCTTCGCTTTCGGTTCTTTCTATTGCTTGTAAATCAGTGTAGGTTTTTACAATTTTGGTAATATGCTCAGGTGCGAACTCACAGTTTTTGTTTCCTAAATTCTTTCGCAGTTTTCGGAACAATTGTCCGGCATCAATGAGTTGTACTTTTCCTTTGCGTTTGGGGGCTTTGTTGTTGCTTAAAATCCAAATGTAAGTGGTAATTCCAGTATTGTAAAATAAGTTGTTGGGTAATTGTACAATGGCTTCCAAGCAGTCGTTTTCGATAATGTACCGACGAATGTTGCTTTCGCCACCGCCAGCATCGCCTGTAAACAAGCTACTACCATTATGTACCGAAGCAATACGAGTTCCTCTTGGACTTTGCGAAAGTGGTTTCATTTTGCTGACCATTTCCATTAGAAACAACAATTGTCCGTCAGATGAACGCGGAATGGCATCGGCAGCTTCTTCTATTCCCCAATAGTTTTTTAATTGGATTTGGAAACGACTGTCAATCACGTCTTTTCCGTCTTTGATATATTTTTGCTCACTTGCCCAGGATTTACCATAAGGAGGATTGGACAACATAAAGTCGAAAGTGGTTCCTGCAAATTCATCGGTAGAAAGTGTAGAACCCACACGGATATTTTCGGGATTATTTCCCTTAATCATCATATCTGATTTACAGATGGCATAGGTTTCGTCGTTGATTTCTTTTCCATACAAATACACATCCGAATTGACTGCACGAATTTCTCCCTCTTCGTCTTTGATGAAATTTTGCGCTTCAGTAAGCATTCCACCACTACCACAAGCGGGATCGTAAATGGTCATTACAGGAGGTAAATTGTTTTTGATTGGATCAAAAATAATGTGCGTCATCAGATCAATTACTTCACGAGGTGTAAAGTGTTCTCCTGCTTCTTCATTATTTTCCTCGTTGAACTTTCGAATTAATTCTTCGAATACATAACCCATTCCGAGATTAGAAAGAGCTGGTAATTTTCTACCATTGCTATCTAATTTTTCGAAAGGAGTCAGGTTTATGTCGGGCGAAGTAAATTTTTCCAAAACATCTAGCAACACATCTTTTGCAGCCATGTGTTTGACTTCTTAGTTTAAACTTCTCGATAATCTCTTTCACATTGGCACTAAAACCATTTAGATAATCCTCGAAATTAGCTTGTAGCAATTGTTGACTATTCGTAGCGGTATTGTGTAGGCGTTGTAAAGTCCACTCACTAGTATTGTAAAACACGTAACCAGAAGCGGCCCGTAATCCGTTTTCGTCCCATTCTGTAAAACCTGCTTCATCACGTTGAAAAGAGAGTTCTTCCATAACAGCGTCTTTAGTAGGTTCTAGCAAAGCATCTAGTCGGCGTAAAACGACCATTGGTAAAATAACATCGCGGTATTTTCCACGAACGTAAACATCACGAAGGCAGTCGTCTGCAATTGACCAAATGAAAGAAACTAATTTATTGTGTACGGATTGATTCATTTATATTGAAATTTATTATAAAAATGTAAAACTATAATTTTCATTATTGTTAACCTAGATTTGTTTTACATTGATTCGCTTTGTTAACAAAAATAAAGTTTAGTTTTATTTTACAATTACGGTTTACCGCATTTTTTATGGTGTCTTTGTTTATGTATTAGCTTTCCTTTAAATGTTCTTTGCTTACAAGTTCCAAGTGAAAAGGAACCAGATATCGTTTGTGAAACAAACGGGCGTCTTACCGTTCACAGGAACGTTGTGATCTTGGAATTTTTTAAAAGTCAAAAACTAAATTGGATCTAAAAGCAATTATAAGCAATCATGGACATATTATGTCTATGATCATAATGTTACAACTTGAAAAACGGATAAGTTAATTACCTACAGCCATAAATATCTTAAAAAAAGAAAAAGGAAAAAGAACGCATTCTTAAATTGTACATCTGCAATGAAAATGCTATAAGTTCCGAATGGTGACATGTTGAGGAACGAAACTTGTCAATATGCGTACTTCTTTTGCCTATGTACAATACCTTGGTTTGCTTATTGTCTTTTTGTCCTTATTTAAGTTTCTTTGAAGGGATACACTACAACAAAAAATTAAATGGAAAACATTATAAAAGAAGTGTACTTTTTCAATACAATAATGTCTTTCAAATCCATAAAATTCTGACTGTTTTAAGGAAGGTTTTTGTGGAGCTCTTAGAATTAATAGCAGTCGGAAATTATCTTTTACTAATCAATGTAAAGGTTAATATAAGATTAATCTAAAAAGGAAAAAGGACACTGTTGAAGGTATCCTTTTGAATTAATTTATACTTTATAAAAGGGCTATTTTCCTTTTAGTAGCTTTTCTAATAATTCAACCTTTTCTTTTTCAGCTTGAACTAAACGTTCGTAAAGTTTTCTGTTTTCATCAACAATTTCCATCATTTTATCCAAGGGATTGAAAGCGCAATGATTAGCCTGAATACCACCATTACTATGGCTAAAATCATTATCGTATATATTATTAAAATAATTAATCACATTTTCTTCTGAAAAATTTTTAATTGCTTCCACAGTTACTCCTAATGCTTTTGCTACTTCAGTTAGTTTTTCTTCATCTATAGTTTCACTTGCTTCTATATTAGAAACAGACTGCTGACTCACTCCAATAGCGACTGCCAATGCCTCTTGCTTCATCCCTTTAAGTTCTCTAATTCGGCTAATATTTCGGCCAATATGTTTTGGTTTTGTTGCTGTACTCATAACTCAAAGATATTTAAAATTCTTTTAAAAAATAGGTTTTGGTAAAAAACAAGTTCCTTTTGGTACGATACAATTTCCGTTAGTTCGGTACAGTACAATCTCTTGCTTACTTGCATGTAATAAACAAAAATACAAATTAAAAAAGATGTTTAACATGTAAAAACAAAAATTATGAAACCTTCAGAACAACTTTCATTTTCAAAGCTCGAAAACGACTATTTAGAAAATATCCTTAGAGAATTGGTTAATCAATACAATATCATTCAGATGTTTTTCACCAAACACCCCTCTTCCTTGTTTTCGTATCTTATTATCAATATTGAAAAAAATATTGATGCACAACAGCTACAACAGAACAAATGGGTAAAAAAAGTTAAAAGTCTTTATCAAATCAATGTATATTTTATTTGGTCTTCAAGACTTCATCATCATTATTCTTTGGGTTGTCCCTTTATTGCGTTTTACTGCATTCCATCTGCCGTTATGTTCCAGAATTTAGAGTCGCAAAATTCAATTTTCATTGCTAAGGAATGGAAAAAATACAAGAAGTCGTTTAATGTGTATCAAAATAGTTTTTACCACGATCACGACCTTTATAAGATACAAGTCCAAAACCTTATTTCAGAAGGTTCTTCTAACAGTATTTTTACATCTTATGCAAGACTTATTGCATATGATCTTGACTATTTAGAAGAACTGTACTGCGGAAATAAATCTGATTCACTGAGTTTAGATCAAAGGATTACTAATCTTATTGAATACATTCCTAATGTTCAGAAATACTTTGTAAGTAACAGTCACAACCAATATTATCTCACTGATTTGTTTGTAAAAGCAAAAGAAGCAACTGCCGATGATGAGGCAATTTATAGAGAGGAAATGTACGAAGCAGTTAGAATTGCCGAACAAAGTCTTTATCGTCTTATCGAAGAAAGATTTGATGAATTAAAAAAAGGGATCAAAAAGGAATCATCTGAAAAGCTTGAAGTTTCATTTCAAATTGATGATAAGCCGAAAGATATAATTCTAAGCGTTGCAATAGAAACAATATTAAAATCGATTAAAATCGAACAGATTTATTTATATCATCAAATTACCTACGGTGAGAAAACAACCTATTACTTGATGCTTATAACAGTTGGTGCGGGTAATGAAAAATTAAAATCACTCAATCAATCTCTAAAAAGCAAAGTTGGAGAAAAACATGATTTTGTTTTGTTAAGCCACAGCCGATACTGGATACAAAATAACCTATACCAAAATCAGGCTTTCTTTTCCAACATTATACAAGAGAAATATCATAGATATTCATCCAGTAAATATCTTCCCGAATTTCATTGGGAGATACCACACAAACCCTATCACGCTGACCTATATTTTTACTATAAGTCGACCAAAAACAGTGCTTTACAATTTTCTACAATAGCCAATAATGATCTTGAAAACTACCAAGTTTTAGATTCTCTTTTTACATTGTTTTTTCTGTCCTTTTGCAGGACATACATTTTTGTAAAAACGCATTACCTGCCCAATTATGTTTCAAGCCATACATTGTGGGAACTGTGCATTTATGCAGATCCTGGCATACGAAAGTATAATTATCTAATAGAACAGTTCTGGACGGATTTCTTTCCCTTTTTAGATAGACATATGACCCTTCATCATAAATTATCAAAGTTCAACAAAGAAGAGGTTAATCAGATGAATGTTATTGTTGAGAAACTGATGTGTGAATTGCACAATTTGGTTATTGAAGGCGAATTGCTATTGAGCTTTGAGCAAGACTAATGCATTATCATTAAGTAAAAGTTATCAATATAAAATACAAGGAGTATGAAAACAGATGAAATTGAAAATCTAGAAACTATTAAGAGATTAACTACTAGTTGTCTCTCTACTTTGAAACCAAGTAAGGATAAAAGCAAGGTTCACATTGCTGAGATAAGAGTTTATGATTATTATGAGCTTGCCACGGTTGTTAGACACTTATTGAAATTATGTATTGTAGCTCTCGATCAAGATTCTGCTGAAGTACCTAGTACAGTTAAAAATCAGTCTATTGATGTTGGACTTATACTGGGAATTGCTCTGCAGTTGTTCCCAATTGATGAATTTGAATTAATAAATGAGATAAGCATGATGTTCCCTGTTGGTGATAAATGTGAAGATAAACAAGAGTGATGCAGAACGGAAATAAAGTACATTATTTTAAATATTATGGTCTTTAATTACCATTAATCCTGCACTGCCATACTGAGTATGTTTACCTAAGATTCTGCTAAAATCGCTTATTATCTGTACTTCACAAATTAGTTTCTAATTCATAAGTAAAAATTATTAAATCCATTTCATCTAAAAAAAAACGACTTCGGAGTTTTTTTAAGCTCCCTGCGGGGCAAGTTGTTTTGAGCTACTGAATTCATTCAGAGTAGCTCAAAACACAACTTGCTGTTTTCTCTCGAAAACATTATTAGATTGGTTTTTGATCTAAAGGGCTGATGCCCTTTTTTTTATGTTGGCTTTTTTTTTAATCCATGCTTACTTTTAGTTTTATTAAAATTAGTTATGAAAAGTCTGTGTGAATAATGCAGTAATACACTGTTTTTGTAGGGCTTAGCTATTACATTTTGAGAATAAGTTCTAATTAAGCCTAAAGACTTGAATTCATTATTGACTGTAATAGTTTGAAATTAGCCTAACCATTTATAAGTGCATAGGTATGTATGTATGTATGTATGTATGTATTTATGTATGTAAAATTGCAGTCTTGTACTCCTTTAATCTTGCAATCTTGCTCGCACATATATCCTTATATAAACCCGTAGCTACGTCCCTACGTAAAAGCATATATATTTAAATATGCTTTTACATAAGGGTATGAATATATATGTAAGCTTGCAGTTATAACCATATGCTTATATCTACAACCATAAATGTTTTTTCAAAAGAAAACAGAAAAACCAAAAAAAAGAAAAAGAAAGCAATTTAAAAGGAGGGGATGCAGGCAGACCAAAAGGAATCGGAATAAGTCCCGTAGGGTGGATTGTGAGGTACGAGCAAGACATTATGCCGAAGTCTTTTGGGCAGACTGATCCAGCCCGTCCTATCTTTATTTCTTTTTTTATTTCTTTGGATAAAAAGCTTATCCAAAAACAGACAAACACTACCAGTTAAAGCCTTGAACTACCTTAAAGAGTGGCCTAAAAAGTATAAGGACTATCTTCTGCTTTAAAATTAAGAATTATGAAAAAAGATAAGCATAAGAGTAAATCAAAACAAAAGCAAAAAGCATCGGCAAATTTAAAAACTGAAGAAAAAAAAGAGAAGGAAATTAAAAAGGAGACCGACAGAAAAGAAACTCCTTTTATGCAGATTGATAAAAACGGAGACATTTTTACGAACTTTTTTTCTAATTTTTTCAAACAGCTTAGAAACCGTGCAAAAACAGGACTTGGTGGAATTTTAGAGAAATTTTTATTGGTTAAAATTAATGAGAGAGATAAACCTGAAAAATCTGTGGATATAGTGGGTTCAACAAAAACGGTTTTGCGTTATGTAAACAATGATAGAAACAATAATTTAAATCCAGCTGAAAAGGAATCGCTTAGACAGCTTACAAACCAGCCCCTTAGAAATACAGTTAAGCAGACTCAGGATAAAGAGGAATCAATAACTAAACCAAAGAAAAAAGGTTTGAGCATTTAGTTTTGTTCAGTAACTGGCATGAATAACATCTAAGTGTTGTAAGTAAAACTAAATCCAGTGGTAGGGTTTGTCCTTACGGTTTAGGTAACAGTACATATCTTCCTTTTTGAGTTCAGGAAAGAATATAATAGCATCTTCAATGGCATAGTTGGGCAGAAAGGAAATTTCATCACGGATCGTTCTGATTACTTTTTCCTGTCCATAAAAACGGATGATTTCATCAATTTGATCCTGACCTCCACGCTCAACAATACGGGCAATTACCATTTTATATCCTCCGTCCCAGTCAATGCGGTCAAATTTAAAATCCCAGAAGAATTTAGGGTGAAGGTTAGGTATATTTTTGGTTAATGGCTTCATTGTTTTTTTAATTGCTTTAGTATCAAATATACGCATTTTCCACTGAATTACCTGCGAAAACCTCTGTTTTTATTGGGGTTAATCGATAGATCTTGGCTTTCTGATTTAAATTTATATAAAGGATTTTTTACTGCCAGTTCCAGCCGTTTTTTAATATTTTTCCAGTTCTGCTCTTTTTCTTTTAGTACATCCACACCTTCAAAGGTGGTAATCTTGTCATACGTATTCAGACCTATGCAAGCCCAATATTGGTCTTTGTCATACTTTCTCTGATAAGCTTGCAGATAGAACTTTAAAGGTTCTTGTTCAAGCATAAAATACATATCGACAAAATCTTTGTATCTGTTACCACTCTGATGAATTGCATGGAGTTTCATTGCTCCAATGTCTTCATTGGAAATTATGCGGACTCCTTCAATTGTTTCTACAGAATTTAAAAGAGGGTAATTGTGTGTGACAATATCGACTTTTATATTATCGACGTAGGTAAGAACTGTGTTCGAGAAGCACTTGCTTTCATTTTGATTTACACCGTAAGTATCATGCAAGTATTGAAGCATCATCTTCGAATCAAAATTTTTTGTTGTAAAAAGATCTATATCTACTGATAAACGATGTCCTAATCCTAAAGCTAGCGCCGTACCACCAACCAGCACATGTTCTTTCAATTTCTCATCTTTCATAAGTCTTTGGAGAAGTTCCCACATCTGTTGAGTAACTGTTTCTTTGTGTAGCATAATTTTTTGTTTTCAGAAAATTAATTCTCAAAACAATAAGCTCTCGCAAAGTGGTTACTTTTGGCTTTCCATGGCGTCACTTGTCTTTATATACCGTTATATAAGTTCAATTAGGACAACTCAAGCCAAATACTACTTACTAGTTCCTAATCTTCATGTCATAGCTAATCTTTAGATATATTGCTTCATAAATTTTTCTAAGTAATATCAATCAGTAGTGGTTATGGAAAATCAAAGTAGAATCAATTCTCACAAAGGTGGTAGGCATCCAAAGAAGGATCCTGCAACTAACCGTTATTCCATTAGTTTGACTGCTGAAGAAAATGCACGTTTTCTTTCTTTATTTGAAGAATCAGGTATGAATGTTAAGGCACACTATATAACCGCATGTGTTTTTCAAAAAGGCATCACAACTATAAAAGTGGATAAGGCAGCAGTAGATTATTATATCCGTCTGACTGCTCTATTTGGGCAATTCAGGGCTGTTGGGGTAAATTACAATCAAATAGTAAAGCTATTGTACCATAATTTTTCAGAAAAGAAAGCGGCTGCTTACCTCTTCAAGCTCGAAAGGCAAACTATTGAATTAGTTCAATTATCTCAAAAAATAATCCAACTTACAGCGGAATTTGAAACAAACTATCTGAAAAAAGAATAAAAAAATGATAGCTATAATTGATAGGGGTAAGAATTTAATGGGTGCGCTTTATTATAATTATCATAAGGTTGAAAAAGAGAAAGCACAGGTTTTGTTTACCCAAAAAATGATTGAAGCGCCCGATGGTAGTTATTCAGTATCTCAGTTAGCTAATTCTTTCGAATTGTATCTATTAGCCAATCGCAAGACAGAAAAACCAGTACTCCATATATCAATTAATCCTGATCCAAAAGATAGCGTAAGCGATGCTGATTTTAGTAGTATTGCACAGGATTATATGAAACAAATGGGTTACGAACAGCAACCTTTTGTGGTTTTTAAACACACCGATATTAACCGCACTCATATACATATTGTTTCAATTTGTGTGGATGAAGAGGGAAGAAAAATATCAGATCAATTTGAAAAAAGACGTTCGATGGTCATCTGCAGATCATTGGAGAAAGAGTATAATCTAATTTCAGCTATTGAAAAAAAAGAAAATTCTCAGCATTTTACATTCACCCCCGTTGATTATAAGTCTGGTGATATCAAAAGCCAAATGGCATCTGTACTGCGTTATTTGCCCAAGTATTATAAATTTCAAAGCTTTGGTGGGTATAAGGCTTTACTTTCTCGATTGAATATTACTGTTGAAGAAGTCAAGGGTGAATATAACGGTATCACAAAGCAAGGCCTGGTTTATTTTGCCTTAAATGACAAAGGAGAAAAAATCAGTAATCCATTTAAAGCTTCTTTATTTGGAAAAAGTGCAGGTTATACGCACCTGCAATCCTACTATGAAAAATCCAAAATCATCCTAAATGATCATCCCAACAAAGCTTCTTTAAAAGCAGCCATAGAAAAAAACATGCAGGCAACAACAAATGAAATTACTTTCATAAACCAATTGCAACAGCAAGGAATTGATACAGTCATTAGGCGTAGTAAAGAGGGAAGAATTTACGGCATTACTTTTATTGACCATTCCTCTAAAACCATTTGGAACGGTTCACAATTTGGAAAAAATCTTTCTGCTAATTTTTTTGAAGAATATTGGAATAAGGATGATAAACTGCAATACTCATCTCATGAAAATATGTCTAATTCAAAAAGGGATCAATCAGAGAAAATTGATATAGGGCAAGCCCACGAGTTATTTAATTTTTTAGACAAAGAAAACATTCAAAATGATTCACTGGAAAACGGACTTATAGATGCGCTGGGTGGATTGTTTTCCAGCCACCAAGGTGAAGACTATGAGGAAGAAGCATTTGCTAAAATGATTAAGAAAAAAACAAAACAAAGAAAACGGTAATAATGCTAATCCATTTAGACAAAAAGAAGACTCTAAGTAGAGGGTACTAATACCCTCCTGTTAATGACTTGCGTTTTGGTAGATATATGGAATGAAAAGGAGTTTATCTATCAAATTGCAACTACAGCTTTGGATAAATAAAGACTTTTCCGACCAAAGGAAGGAAGTGTCTTTATTTAGTAAAAGAACAGTTTTAAAAATTGGCTTTAATAAGCCATGTTACGACAATCAGTTCCTTTTAGTACTATAAGCGAGAAAACACTAAATCTATTTTATAAATTCAGGAGTTCTATTACAAATATTTAAAAACTATATAAAAGTAAGGAGGTGAAAAATGGATAATTTAGAAAGGCAAACAACTGAAAAAGAAGAAATTATATCAAAAATTTATGATGAGATAGAAAGGGAAAAAGAAGAAAAATTTGTAAATTTATTGGTTGAGATTATTGTGTCAATTACATTAATACAAGTTTATGAAAAGAGCGATTAGATATTTGAGATTTAGTCAATTGGGACAAAGTAATGGTTCAATTGAAAGGCAGGAACTGTATACCGATCAATATATACAACATCACAATATACAATTGGTCGATACCTTTATAGACAGGGGGAAAAGTGCCAAAACTTTTGATCGTCCTGATTTTATAAAATTACAAATTTTTATCGCCAAGCATTATAAATCCGTAGATTATTTACTTGTGGATCAGCTCGACCGTTTTAGTAGAGATGCAGGCGAAGCCATGAATATGGTCAAACAATTTCAAAAGAAATATAGTATTCAAATTGTTAGTGTAACAGAAGGAATCACTTTCGATTATGATACTCCAGGAAGTTTTTTCAGAGCGGGTTTACAATTATTACTTGCTGAAGAGGATAATATCAATAGAAGTATAAAAGTACGCGGTGGACTATATACTGCCAGAGCAAAAGAGGGACGATTCTTGACAAGAGAAAAACCTTTTGGTTATAGGAAAGTAGGAGAAGGAAAAGAACGTCATCTTGAAATTAACGAAGAGGAAGCAAAAGTTGTACGCATTGTATATGATATGTTTCTTCGGGATTTGCCTTTGTATAAAATCAAGGAGAAAGCCTATGAATTGGGCTTCGATAGAAAAGGCAATATGGCTGTTGATCGCGTACTGGCAAATCCTGTTTATGCAGGACTTGTCAGAGTTGAAGCTTTTAAAGATTTGCCTGGAGGACTTTTTCCTGCAATACACGAAGCCATTATAGATAAAAGCTCTTGGCAGATTGTACAAGGCAAAATGAAGAAAGAAGATAAAGTAAAAGTTGTCGTTGATGATGATATTCCACTTAGGGGCGTTTTGAAATGTCACTGTGGAGTTCCATTGACTGGTGCTCCATCACGTGGTAAATCGGGTAAATATTTTTATTACTACAAATGCAAACATTCCAAACATAATAATATCAGTGCTATTAAAGCTCATGAGCAATTTTTAAATGCTTGTGATCTTATGAGTATTTCTGAAACCAATATTAAGGTAATCAGAAATAGTTGTTATTCTACGATTGAAATTGAAATGAAAGTTAATAAGAAAAAAGCAGTCGAGAAAAAGCACGAACTCGATGAAATAAAGCAAAAACTCAATACAGTTGAAGAAAAGTGGTTTAAAGACGAAATAAACAAAGACACTTATGACAGATGGTATCCCATTTACAGTGGTCAAATTTTAAACCTCGAAGCAGCTATTGAAAGACTTAGTGCTAATCAGGGGAAAGTTTTCGAAGTTTTAGATACAAATCTTGATATGTTATCCGATATGAGATACGTTTATACAAAGTCAGATACTTTGCAGAAAAGAGAATTTGTAAACATGGTGTTCAACAAGAACTTGTACTATGAAAAGGGTATCTATCGAACACCTACAATGATGGATATGTTATCCCATAATGCCAATAAAATGGAGGAAAAGGGATATCTTATATACCAAAAAAAGAGGGATACTTTTTCAAATATCCCTCAAAGTGGGCGATGAGGGGTTCGAACCCCCGACCCCCTCGGTGTAAACGAGGTGCTCTGAACCAGCTGAGCTAATCGCCCTTTCGGGTTGCAATGTCTTACGTTATTGCGATTGCAAATATACAGCTCCATTTCGATTTCACAAGCATTATTTTAAAATAAATTGATATTTTTTTTCCGAAATTTGCTTTCACACTCTTTAACAGCATTTTAAATAAGAAATGAATCTGAATCATTTTTTTGTATTCACTTCTTATAGTCTTACATTTGCTTCACAAATAAAAAAAAATGGGAAGATTCAAAGAAAATGATTTACCAAAATCAAAAATTACAGCAAGTTCACTCAATAAAGCAAAAATAATTTTTAAATATGCAGGCAATAATAGCTGGAAATTCTATGTTGGTCTTGTTTTTTTATTACTAACCAGTGTAACGGCATTGGCTTTTCCAAAATTTATGGGAATGCTAGTGGATTGTGTCAATAAAAAAGACAGCCATTTAGCCAATCAAATTGCACTTGGCCTTGGATTGGTATTGATATTGCAATCCGTTTTCTCCTTTTTTAGATTGTCTTTGTTTGTCAATTTTACCGAAAATACCTTGGCAAATGTTCGGTTGGCTCTTTATACTAATTTAGTAAAATTACCAATGACGTTTTTCTCTCAAAAACGCGTTGGAGAATTAAACAGTCGAATAAGCAATGACATTACACAAATACAAGATACATTAACTACAACAATAGCCGAATTTCTGCGTCAATTTATATTGATCATTGGAAGTTTTATTATGTTAGCAAGTATCAATGTCAAATTAACTATTATGATGGTTTCTGTAGTGCCTTTAGTAGGTGTTGCAGCGGTATTTTTTGGTCGATTTATTAGAAAATATTCTAAAAGAGTGCAAGATCAAGTTGCCGAAAGTCAGGTTGTGGTTGAGGAAACCATGCAAGGTATAAGTATTGTAAAAGCTTTCGCTAATGAATGGTATGAAATAGCACGTTATAAAGAGAGAATTAAGGAAGTTGTAAAAATTGCTATTCAAGGTGGTCAACTTAGAGGTTATTTTGCCTCTTTTATCATTATTTGTTTGTTCGGAACTATTGTAGCGGTAGTTTGGTACGGCGTTCAATTAAGTATTGCAGGAGAAATTACCGTTGGAGAATTATTCACCTTCATCTTGTATTCTAGTTATGTAGGCGCTTCCTCTGGTGGAATTGCAGAATTGTATGCTCAAATGCAAAAAGCCATTGGTGCGACGGAAAGAGTTTTTGAACTATTAGAGGAAACTCCTGAAAAAATAAATGCCGTTAAAAATACTACTTCTCTTGAAAAAATAAAAGGAAACGTAACGTTCAAAAACGTAGGGTTCAGTTATCCATCTAGAAAAGAAATCAAAGTTTTAAAAAATGTAAACTTTACCGCTAATTTTGGTCAAAAAATTGCAATAGTAGGACCTAGTGGTGTAGGAAAATCGACTATTGCCTCGTTATTATTACGTTTTTATGATATCGAAGGTGGAGAAATATTAATTGACGGAAAAAACATTTCTGATTTCGATTTAGAAAACTTACGTGGAAATATGAGTATTGTTCCTCAAGATGTAATCCTTTTTGGAGGAACCATAAAAGAAAATATCGCTTATGGAAAACCAGATGCTTCAGATGAAGAAATTCTTTTGGCAGCAAAACAAGCCAATGCCTTTAACTTTATTGAAGGTTTTCCGGAGAAATTTGAAACGATTGTAGGTGAAAGAGGAATTAAATTATCAGGAGGACAAAGACAACGTATTGCTATTGCTCGCGCTTTACTTAAAAATCCAAGTATTTTAATATTAGATGAAGCCACTTCCTCTTTAGATAGCGAAAGTGAAAAATTAGTTCAAGAAGCATTAGAAATTTTGATGGAAGGAAGAACAAGTATTATAATTGCTCACCGTCTTTCTACAATTCGCAGCGCTGATCAAATTTTAGTGTTGGATAATGGAGTGATTTCTGAACAAGGAACCCATCAAGAGTTAATTGGTTTAGAAAACGGGATTTATAAAAATTTAAGCAACTTACAGTTTAGTACAACTTAGAATCCTCTCCCCGTCCCTTTCCAAAGGAGAGGCTGACTAGATAGAAATGCATTGGTTTCCAAAGTAAAAATTTACAATAATCCAAGTATAAAATATTTTTATACTCTTCTTGACTATATCAATTAAAGTTAGAAATGAGTTGGCAGACATTGTAAAAAAAAACAAAAGAAATAGAAATAACATATTTTAAATCAAAAACTTAATAAATTAATTAACAACAAAAATGAGATTATTAAAATTATCTGTCGGAATCTTTTTAGCATTAACTTTAACAAGTTGCGTAACATCACTACCATTAAATCAACAATTCTATAACACCAAAAAAGTTGGTATAATTTTAAAAGTTGATAGTATTGGAATGTCTAAAGCTGGTGGACAAGGATTATTAGATATGGCTTTGACACCAGGAAATAGATTTACAGAACCTTTGAAAAAAGTTGAACCAAAATTAAAAATGAACGAAACAATGCAAACTGAAATTGCAAACATTCTGAAAAGTAAAAACAAAACATATGAATTTATTACAGAAAAAATTGATTATACAACTCTGAATAAATTTGAAAAGCCAAACTCAAACAAAAAATATAGCAAAAAAGACTTTCGAGACTTTAAATCGAAAAATAATGTTGATGAAATAATGTTGGTGAAAGTGAAATACGGGATATTAGTAAGTTATTATGGAATGATTGAATTGGATAAACAAGGTTATGTAAATATTGGAACTGAAGTTATTGACTTAATTGATAATTCACTTTTACAACAAGAAAATTTTCAAACTGCTGCAAAAATGAATGGAAATTGGAAAAAAGGCGATGATTATGGAAATCTAACAAATTCAATTCAAGAAGCAATAAATAGTTCTATTACAACATTGAAAACAAAATTCTAAAGAAAACAAAGATGTAACAATATCGATTTGCATAAATGGCGAAATAGGTGGTAAATTCACGTTTATCTTCCGCAAGAAATTTTATCTTAGTTGAAAATATTAGGTTACAAAGTTCGCCAGTTCTGTAAGCCGCGAGACGAAATAACACTAAAGCAAAAAGCTCCAATTTTTCAATTGGAGCTTTTTTGTATATTTAAAATTCTGACACGTTAAAACTGAAAATTATTTCCCTTTTCTTCTATTTCTCTCTGATTTGATCATTGATAATTCACGACTCGTTTGTCCTGCTACTGAAGTATTTTCTTCAGCACGACGAATGAGGTACGGCATAACATCCTTTACAGGACCAAATGGAAGATATTTAGCCACATTATAGCCATTAGCAGCCAGATTGTAACTAATATTATCACTCATGCCATATAACTGTCCAAACCAGAATCTGTCATCATTGGCGTTTATTCCTTTTTCCTTCATAATATCCATGAGCTTATAAGTACTCAATTCGTTATGTGTTCCTGCAAAAATGGACATCATTCCCAAATGATCAGCCATATAACGCACCGTATCATCATAATTTTTATCAGTAGCCTCTTTAGTCTCGCAAATTGGAGACGGATATCCTTTTTCTATTGCTCTTGCAATTTCTTTTTCCATGTAGGCACCGCGAACTAATTTCATTCCAATAAAAAAACCTTCATTTTTAGCTTTTTCATGTAATTTTTTCAAATAATCCAAGCGATCCCAACGGTACAATTGTAAGGTATTAAAAACAATTGCTTTCTCTTTATTGTACTTGCGCATCATATCAGTTACTAAATCATCAGCTGCATCTTGCATCCAAGTCTCCTCGCCATCAATTAATAAGGCTACATTTTTTTTATGTGCTTCGCTACAAACTAAATCAAAACGAGCCACTACTCTATTCCATTCTGCTTGTTCATCTGCATTTAAAGCTGTTTTTTCTCCAATTTTTTCATACAATTCAAAACGTCCAAAACCGGTTGGCTTAAAAACAGCAAATGGGATCGCTTTACGTTCTTTGGCAAATTCAATAGTTTTTAACGTCATCTCTAATGCAGCATCAAACTGATTTTCTTCTTCTTTTCCTTCAACAGAATAATCCAAAACAGACGAAACTCCTTTAGTATACATTTTATCAACTACGGATAAACAGTCATCTTCATTTACACCACCACAAAAATGGTCAAAAACAGTAGCACGAATCAATCCTTCGACAGGAAGATTTGCTTTTAAGGCAAAATTAGTAACTGCAGTTCCTATCCTAACTAAAGGTTGATTGTCAATCATTTTAAAAAGAAAATAAGCTCTATCTAGTTCCGTATCGCTTTTTAATGAAAATGCAACTTGTGTATTATCGAATATTTTTTCCATTTTTTTGTGAAATTTTTGTACAAATATAAAGAGAGTTTTAAATATTATTCAGCAAAAATTACCTTATTTTGCCATTACTATAAATTATTTAAGATGCAATCAATTCAAGCCAACGGATATCCAATTCATTTCAACGAAAAAGCATACGAAGCGTTAAACCTTCATTTAAAACAAAATAAATATTCTAATTTGTTTATTTTAGTGGATAGCAATACAAATGAGTCTTGCTTACCAAATTTATTACCTCTTTTAGAAACGGATTTAAACATTGAAATAATTGAATTTGAAGCAGGAGAATCGAATAAAAACATCGAAACTTGCGTTCAAATCTGGAACGTACTAACGGAACTTGGAGCTGATAGAAAAACTCTTATAATTAATTTAGGTGGTGGAGTTGTTACGGATTTAGGTGGCTTTGTAGCCTCTACCTTCAAAAGAGGAATAGATTTTATCAACATTCCCACTACTTTGTTAGCGATGGTAGACGCATCAGTTGGAGGAAAAAACGGAGTTGATTTAGGCAATTTAAAAAACCAAATTGGAGTCATAAACGTTCCTAGTTTGGTTCTTATAGATACTCAATATCTTGAAACACTGTCTCAGAACGAAATGCGATCTGGTTTAGCCGAAATGCTAAAACACGGTTTAATTTATGATAAAAACTATTGGGAGCAATTTTTGGATCTAAAAGCCATTGATTTTGCTGATTTTGATCAACTAATATACCGTTCCGTTGAAATTAAAAATGAAATTGTAACTCAAGATCCTACAGAAAAAAACATTCGAAAATCTTTGAATTTTGGACATACTTTAGGGCATGCAATAGAAAGTTACTTTTTAGAAAATGAAAATAAAACTACTTTATTGCATGGAGAAGCGATTGCCGTAGGAATGATTTTAGAAAGTTATATTGCTTTGCACAAAAACTTGATTAGTAAAGCAGAGTATCATCAAATAAAAGCAAGCCTAAAATCAATATATGAAACTATTATTTTTGAAGATAATGACATCGAACCTATCCTTGATTTACTTATTCATGACAAAAAAAATGAATATGGTACGATACAGTTTGCTTTGATAGAAGGTATCGGAAAAATAAAGATCAATCAATCCGTTGAAAATGAATTAATTCTTAGTGCCTTTGAGAATTATAAATCTTAATTTTATTTTTATAAAAAGGAAGCATACTGTTTATAATATTTTTTTACATTTGCATCAATGAAAAAGTGTCAAAATAAACCCAATTATAGTTCTAATAAAGCGCGAAACAATATGTCTTTTCTAAGGATATTGAAACGCTTTTATTCTATTAAAGGAAACTTTAGTTTTGATATTTTTCAGTACTTGAAATCTGATCATGAGAAATTACAGATTATTTATGCTAATATTCGGGTTTGAATTATAGATTTATTTGTTTTAAAATATTCTAATCTCTAAAATTCAAAAAATCTAATGAATACAAAATATTCTGATTTAATCAATCAAACTTACTATTTTCCTCAAGAGGAATTCAAACTTAACAAAGACAATCTTCAGTTTCACAATATCGATTTGATGAGCTTGGTTGAAAAATATGGTACGCCATTAAAATTCACCTATTTACCTCAAATATCAAACAATATCAATAAAGCCAAAGGCTGGTTTAGAAAGTCGATGGAAAAAAACAAGTACGAAGCTAAATACTTTTACTGCTATTGTACAAAAAGTTCTCATTTTGAATATATCATGAATGAGGCTTTCAAAAACAATATTCACATTGAAACCTCTTCTGCTTTTGATATTAATATTGTTGAGAATTTACTTGAAAATGGTAAAATCAATAAAAGCACTTATGTAATATGTAATGGTTTCAAAAGAGATCAATACGTAGAAAATATTGCTCGATTGATCAACAATGGTCATAAGAATACTATTCCTATCATTGATAATTACGAAGAATTAGATTTACTGCAAGCAGAAATTAAAGGAAAATTTAAAATTGGAATTCGTATTGCTGCCGAGGAAGAACCTAAATTTGAGTTTTATACTTCAAGACTTGGAATTGGATACAAAAACATTGTTAGTTTTTATAAAAAACAAATTCAAGAAAATAAAAATTTGGAACTGAAAATGTTGCACTTTTTTATCAATACAGGAATAAATGATAATGCGTATTACTGGAATGAATTAGTAAAATGTATTAAAGTATATGTTGCCTTAAAAAAAGAATGTCCATCGTTAGACGGATTGAACATTGGTGGTGGTTTCCCTATAAAAAACTCACTTGCATTTGATTTTGATTATCAATACATGATTGACGAAATCATCAATCAAATTAAAATTGCTTGTGACGAAGCTGAAGTTGATGTTCCGAATATTTTTACCGAATTTGGATCTTTCACAGTTGGAGAAAGCGGCGGTGCTATTTATCAGATTTTGTATCAAAAACAGCAAAATGATAGAGAAAAATGGAACATGATTGACTCTTCTTTCATTACCACTCTTCCTGATACTTGGGCAATCAACAAACGTTTTATCATGCTAGCTGTAAATCGTTGGAATGATACTTACGAAAGAGTGTTATTAGGAGGAATGACTTGTGATAGCGACGATTATTACAACTCTGAGCAGAATATGAATGCCATTTACTTACCTAAATACAATAAGGAAAAACCTTTGTATATTGGATTTTTCAATACGGGAGCGTATCAAGAAACAATTGGTGGTTACGGAGGATTACATCACTGTTTGATTCCACAACCTAAACATATTTTAATAGATAGAGATGAAAATGGTATATTAGCTACCGAAGTATTCTCAGAACAGCAAACTGCTGAAGATGTTTTAAAAATATTAGGTTACGATAAAAAATAAAAACAAACCTTTTTTAATTACGCCACTATTCAAATTTATTTTATTAGATTTGGATAACTACTTTACAACTAAATAATTACAAGATTTTAAATTAAATAAAAATGAGCAAAGGACCAATTAGTCAGTTTATTGAAAAGAATTATTTGCATTTTAATGCAGCTGCCTTAGTAGATGCTGCAAAAGGATATGAAGAGCATTTATTAGATAATGGCAAAATGATGATTACCCTTGGTGGTGCGATGAGTACTGCTGAACTTGGAAAGTCATTAGCAGAAATGATACGCCAAGACAAAGTACATATTATCTCCTGTACTGGTGCAAATCTTGAAGAAGATATCATGAACTTAGTAGCTCATAATTCTTATAAGAGAATTCCAAATTACAGAGACTTAACACCTCAAGAAGAAAGAGACTTGTTAGACAATCACTTTAATCGTGTAACGGATACTTGTATTCCTGAAGAAGAAGCTTTTAGAAGATTGCAATCTCATTTATTTGATATTTGGAACAAAGCAGATAAATCAGGAGAACGTTATTTCCCGCATGAATTCATGTACCAAATGATTAATTCTGGAGTTCTAGAACAGTATTATGAAATAGATCCTAAAGATTCATGGATGGTTGCTGCAGCCGAAAAAAATCTTCCAATAGTAGTTCCAGGTTGGGAAGACAGTACCATGGGAAATATTTTTGCTTCTTATTGTATCAAAGGAGAATTCAAGCCAACAACAACAAAAAGTGGAATTGAATACATGATGTGGTTAGCAGATTGGTATCCTAAAAACTGTAGTGGTAAAGGAATTGGTTTCTTCCAAATTGGTGGAGGAATTGCTGGTGATTTCCCTATTTGTGTTGTACCAATGTTAGATCAAGATTTAGAAGTAGAAAATGTTCCGTTTTGGAGCTATTTCTGCCAAATCTCAGATTCTACTACGAGTTATGGTTCGTATTCTGGAGCAGTTCCTAATGAAAAAATTACTTGGGGTAAGTTAGATATTTCAACTCCTAAGTTTATTATAGAGTCAGATGCAACAATAGTAGCACCTTTAATTTTCGCTTATTTATTAGACCTATAGCATATTTATGAAAAGAGTAATAGTTGATTACGCAAAACTTACAAACGAAATTTTAAACCTTCTAGTAGAAAAATTTCCAGACGGTTATGATGATTCTAACATCATTAGTTTTAGAAACGCAAAAAATGAATTGATTGAAGCAGTCGAAGTGCGAACTGAAGATACTATTTATTTAGTAAAAGTAAGTACTAAGCTATCTGATAGGATTGAAAATTACGATGAAGATGATGAAATGTTAATTGACGAAGTAGTAGAACCGATCAAAGGTCTTGACTTAGACGATGACATCGACGATGATGACGAAGATGAAGTTATCGACAAGCCTGATACTGGTGATGACGAAGATGATGAAGATGGAGATGATAAGGATTTTTCTGATGATGAAGAAGATCAAGATGATGAAGATTAATAAATCTTAATTATAATACTATTTAAAAGGAACTCTCAATTGAGTTCCTTTTTTTATTACTTTAGGTTTAAATATACGCCAAAATGAAAAATCAAATTTTACACGACACTTTAAAGGAAAACTTTGGTTTTGAAAAATTCAGACCCAATCAGGAGGATATAATTAATTGTGTATTATCTGGACAAGATACACTAGCCATTATGCCTACAGGTGGTGGAAAATCAATTTGTTTTCAATTGCCTGCCTTATTATTCCCCGGAATTACCATCGTAATTTCTCCACTTATCGCTTTGATGAAAGATCAAGTAGATAGCTTAAAAGCAAACGGGATCGAAGCTTGTTTTATAAATAGTAGCCAAACCGAAGAAGAGCGTCAATTTTTCATAGAGAAATTACAATCTAATCTTATTAAATTAGTTTATATCGCTCCAGAAAGTTTATCTTTTTTGGACAATATATTCAATAGCTTGATAATAAGTTTAATTGCAATAGACGAAGCACATTGTATTTCAGCTTGGGGTCATGATTTTCGACCCGCTTATACAAATTTAGGGTATCTTAAAAACCGCTTCCCTTCTACTCCAATCTTAGCTTTAACTGCCACTGCAGATAAAGCTACACGTAAGGATATTAGCGATCAATTAAACTTAATAAATCCTACTGTATTTGTAGCATCATTCGATAGGAAAAATCTAAGTTTAGAAGTGCGTCCCGCTTTAGATCGTGTAAAACAAATTATAGATTTTATAAAAGAAAAACCAAACGAGTCAGGAATTATTTATTGTTTGAGTCGAAAAACAACCGAAGAACTTGCCGAAAAATTACAAAAAGTTGGTGTAAATGCTAAAGCATATCATGCAGGTTTAGACAATAAAATTCGATCCAAAACACAAGATGAATTTATTAATGATGATTGCCAAGTAGTTTGTGCAACCATTGCTTTCGGAATGGGAATTGATAAATCTAATGTTCGTTGGGTGATTCATTATAATTTACCTAAAAATATAGAAGGCTATTACCAAGAAATTGGTCGTGCAGGTCGCGATGGTTTACCTTCTGAAACGGTATTGTTCGAAAGTTACGGCGATCTAATACAGCTTCAAAAATTTGCATCACAAGGTTTGAATGCTGAAGTGCAACTAGCGAAGTTAGAACGCATGAAACAATATGCGGATGCCTTAAGCTGCAGACGTAAAATTTTGCTTTCTTATTTTGGGGAACTTGTTACAGAGAATTGTGGGAATTGTGATATTTGTAAAAATCCGCCTTTATTTTTTGATGGAACTGTAATTGCTCAAAAAGCATTATCAGCAATAATACGCTTACAAGAAAGCGAACCATTACCCGTTATTGTTGACTTTTTGCGAGGTTCTAAAAATGCTTATATTTTTGAGAAGGAATATCAAAACCTAAAAACCTACGGTGTTGGCGCCGATCTTTCTTGGTATGACTGGAACCAATACTTAATCCAATTGATTAATTTAGGTTATTGTGAAATTGCCTTTCACCAACAAAATAAAATTAGATTAACGGCTTTTGCTAAAAAAGTATTGTTTGAAGGTGAAAAAGTACAATTGACAACCGTTCAAAAAATTAATATTGAGAAGCAAGAAGTCAAAGAAAAAAAATCAAAATCAGTTGCTAATTCACTATTTGAAACCTTACGCAAATTACGTTATGAAATCTCAAAGGAAGAAGAAGTTCCTGCTTATGTGATTTTTAGTGATGCGGCATTACGCCAAATGGAAACCGAACGTCCTATGAGCGAACAAGAATTATTAGCGATTGATGGTGTTGGAAAAGCAAAGCTAGAAAAGTATGGGGATGCGTTTATCAAAGCTATTATTGATTTTCAGAAAACAAAAGCAGTTAAAAAAAAGAAGGAAACAACTACCTACAAAGAGACTTTAGAATTGTATCAAAATGGATTATCTGCTGAAGCCATTGCTGAAAAACGAAAATTAGGACTAAGCACTATTATGTCTCATTTAGCCAAATTATATCTTGACGGCGTTTCTATTGATTTGAAAGCTTTCGTTTCTGATGATGAAGTAAATAATATTGCAAAAGCAAAAATAAAACTAGAATCGCCAGCAACCTTAAAACCTTATTTTGATTATTTTGAAGAAAAAATGGATTATGGAAAAATCCGATTAGCATTAGCTATACTTGAAAAAGAAAGTGCTTTAATTTAAATTTAAAATATGATTCATTCCTTCCCGCCTTTTGTAAACATAGACACTGAAATTTTGATTTTAGGAACGATGCCTGGAATCGCCTCTTTAGAAAAGCAAGAATATTATGCACATCCTAGAAATCATTTTTGGAAAATAATCTACACCCTTTTCAATAATTTACCTGTGTCAGAACTTTTTGAAGAAAAGATAAATTTTCTCCAAAATCATAAAATCGGATTATGGGATGTTTTAGAAAATTGCGAAAGAAAAGGAAGTTTAGACATTCATATTAAAAACCATAAAGAAAATGATTTTGAAATGCTATTTGAAAAATTTCCTCAAATAACTAAAATTGTTTTTAATGGGAAAGAAAGTCACAAATACTTTCTGAAAAAATTTGGACAAATAAAAGGCATCACGTATTGTGTGATGCCTTCTACTAGTCCTGCAAATACAATGTCTTTTGATAAAAAATTAGAAATCTGGTCTGCAATTTTAGACTAAATTACAAATACCTTTCTTCAAAAACTCTTTGATGGTGCTTTTGATGTCCAATCATAATAAAACCTATAGCGCGAACCGATATCCCAGCATTTGAAGCTATTCCTGTTCTTTCTAATTGTTCATTTGAAAAACTTTTAAAAAGATAAATATTTGAATGTCTAACTGCAGACAATTCAGTCAATAAATGCTGAATACTTCTAGTATTTGCCTGTGTATTGTTTACATAGTTATTTTCATCAAAACCGGGTAAAGGTGTTTGATCATTTCTAGAAATACGTAAAGCGCGATACGCAAAAATACGCTCTGTATCGATTACATGCTGAATAATTTCTTTGATTGTCCATTTTCCTTCTGCATAACGAAAATCAAATTTATCCATGGGTATGTTTTGAACAAAACGAATAAACTCATGCAATGAAATTTCTAATTCTTCAATCAAAGTGGCATCTCCCAAAACACTTATGTATGGGAAAAAATATTCTGCATATTCTTTTACTGGTAATTGTGATGCTTTCATTTTATTTATTTTTTAAGCGGAGTTTCTACTCGCATTAGTGTTTCCAAAAAGAGAACGTGTAACAATTTTTTCATACACTTTTATTAACTCCTCGTTGGGTATGTTTTCTTTATTTAATTCATTTATTCTAAGTAAAGCATATTGTTGTATTGTTATCAATGGCAATACAATACGTTCTCTAACATCAATAGAAGCTTTACCATCAGGATAATTTTCCATTAAAGTTTTATGACCTGCAATTTTCAAAAGTAAACGTTCTGTTTCTAAAAATTCATCATAAATAATTTGCCAAAACTCACCAAATTCGGGATCGTTTTTCATATATGCCGTCAGTGGAAAAAATGATTTTGCCAAGGACATCATACTATTTTCCAACAAGGTTTTAAAGAATAATGAATTATTGTATAGATCTTGAACTTTATACCACTCGTTATTATCTTCAAATTTTTTCAAAGCAGTGCCCAAACCAAAGAATCCAGGAACATTTTGTTTTAATTGACTCCAAGAACCTACAAAAGGAATCGCTCTCAAATCAGCAAAATCTAAACTAGCAGATTGACTTCTTTTAGAAGGACGACTACCGATATTTGTTTTAGCATAATACTTTAACGTACTCATCTGTTCTAAATACGGGATAAATTTTGGATGATTTTTAAAACTTAAATATTTTTCATAACCTATATTCGCTAAAGCATCCAAAATACTTTTCTCCTCTACAGTCAACTCATTTTGCCCTTTATTAAACACCTGATTAGTAACACCAGCGCTTAATAAGTTTTCTAAATTGTACCTACAAGAATCTAAAGTACCAAAATTAGAACTTATTGTCTGTCCTTGAACAGTAATTTGAATTTCATTATTTTCGATATTTGGACCTAAAGAAGCATAAAATTTATGCGTTTTACCACCTCCACGTGCTGGAGGTCCGCCTCTACCGTCAAAGAAAATTACTTTAATACCATATTTTCTAGAAACAGCTGTAAGTTCTTCTTTGGCTTTATAAATACTCCAGTTTGCCATTAAATAACCACCATCCTTAGTTCCGTCTGAGAAACCTAGCATTATCGTTTGCTTGTTTCCTCTATTTTCTAAATGTTTTGCATAAGCGGGATTCAAATATAATTTTTCCATAATAGCATGCGCATTATGCAAATCATCAACCGACTCAAAAAGCGGAATAATATCTACTGTTGGTTCTTGCCAACTGCTCAAACGAAACAACGCAAAAGTTTCCATTACATTTAGTGCGCTCTCATTGTTACTAATTATATAGCGATTTGCACCAAATTCACCATTTCTACTTTGTATGGTTTTTATAACCTGAATCGATTCGATTGTTAATCGTGTTAATTCATTTTCAAAAACTTCCGGATTTAAATCTGCTGAAAGATTTGACAAAACATTAATTTTTTGATCTTCGGATAATTCAAAATAATTTTCTGGAAAAACAGCAGGATTTGTTTTCAAATAATAAGCAACCACATCACTAAATACAGCATCATGTATTTTACTATTTTGACGGATGTCTAATGAAGCAAAGTGAAAACCAAAAAGATTTACTTTTATCAAAAGCGCTTCTAATTCATCCAAATATAAAGATTGATGCTTGGCTATAATTATATCTTTAATTGTATTTAATTCAGCTTTAAATTGCTCTAAGGATATAAACAATTCTCCTTTAGAATAAAAAACAGATCTATAAAGCTTTGATTCAAGTTCAGTAACCAAAGTATCTACACCTGAGAAAGTTAATTTTCTTTTTAATTTTCTAATTTCTATATAATAACACTTTAAAATAGAGGTTCTTAATCGTTCTGCAACATTCAAAGTAATTTGGGTAGTAACAAAAGGATTACCATCACGATCGCCTCCTGGCCAAAAACCAAGTTTAATTAATGGGTTTTGTATAGAGTTTCCTTTAAAAATATTTTTTTGCAAATAATGAACCATTTCACCAGAAGTTTCATAAAAAACATTTTCAAGATACCAAATCAAACTCACAGCTTCATCAAAAGGATTCGGTTTTACATCTTTTATAAAGGGAGTTTTACCCAATTGAGCCAACAATAGCTTAATTTCTAATAAATTATTAACTCGAATTGCATTAGTTAAGTCATTTATAATTCCTAAAACTGCGCCTGGATAAAATTGAGTTGGATGCGCCGTTAAAACTGTTCTAACATTAAAATCTTCTAAAAAATCAATTAATTCTTCTTGCTTATTTTTGACATCAGATTTCTCTTTGATATCTCTAAGCGACCCAATTCCTTCCATATTATGTACTGTAGAGAAAGCAGCATCTTCAATAGCATCAAATAAAACCACTTGTCGTTCTATATACTGAATAAAACGAAACATAATATCAATTTTCTCAGCTTCAGAGGCATTTTCTAAATACCTTGTAGCAAAAAAATCCAGTATTTCTTTAGGAGTTTCATGCTTTTTATAACCTGCATCGCATATTTCTGAAAATAAAGGCAGCAAAGCACCTGTATTATCAATAGAATCAAAAGGAAGCGTAATAAAAACACTATTGTAAATATTGTATTTGGATAACACCTCTTGATTGAAGCGTTCAATTTTAGGTAAAGTGTACATATTGTATAGTTGTGGTTGGTTTAGTTAAATAAATTGTCATAAAAAAACCCCAAGTGTAAACTTGAGGTTATATTTATTATATAGCATTCAAGAACATTACATATTTTTGAAAATAGTATGCATCAAACGCTTCTTATCATTAATACTTTCTTCAAGAGAAATCATAGTTTCTGTTCTATAAACACCATCGATATCATCAATCATAAAGATCACATCCTTAGCATGTTTAGTATCTTTAGCTCTAATTTTACAGAAGATATTAAATTTTCCTGTAGTAACAGAAGCTACAGTAACGTAAGGAATTTCATTAATACGCTCTAAAACAAATTTAGTTTGAGAGGTATTGTTTAGAAAAACACCAACATAAGCAATAAAAGAGTATCCTAATTTATCATAATCAAGAACTAATGAAGATCCCATTATGATACCTGCATCTTCCATTTTTTTCACTCTAACATGCACCGTTCCTGCAGAAATCAATAACTTTTTTGCTATATCTGTAAAAGGAACTCTTGTGTTATCGATCAACATGTCCAATATCTGGTGATCTACTTCATCTAAACGAAATTTACTCATAATTCTAAAATTAATTTTTTTTAATTGCTTTAACAAAGTATAAAATTATATATAAAAAATAACAAAAAGATACAAATATTACGTTTTTATCATTCCGTTAACAAATTTTAAATTATTTCCTAAATAAAAATTAGCTTTTTGGTTTAATTTTGGAATGTTATCTAAATCATCTTTGTAAGAAGCACCTTTCGCATCGTACTCAAAATGACCATAATAATGTTCTAAATTTCCTATTTGAGAAAAATAGGCATTAAAGCAAACTTCATTGTCAATTAATTCTTCTTTGTATTGTGCTGCAAAATTGGTGATTTTTTCAATACCATCATAACTTATTTTGATGTTTTTATAAATAAAATCATAAAAAACGACTTTATTTTGAGGAATATTCAAGTATTTGCCAATTCCATTAACAACTATAACGTTTTCGTAAAGTACAGAAAAACTACTCATTAGCGCCATAAAAACAAATTTACGCGTCTCTTCTCGCTGATAATCATCTTGAAAATGACCCGCTTCGAACAATAATGTAGGAACTCCTAAGTACTGAAAAGTATCACCAATACAGTTAATATTAAACGAATCATCAAAGCGACCTATCTGATTAGGTAAATAAGACTGTAGCTTTTCGTTAATTGCAGCAATTAAATCAATTGATTTAATTCGAGATTCATTCACATCTCTATTCTCATTGAATGATGGCGCCAAAAAGGATAAGGTTGCTGGCTTCCCGGTGTCTGCTACACCAAAAATAGTACGTTGATCATGAAGATTAAAGCAAAAATGAGGCTTAAACGCATCAAAAGTAGCTCGTAAAAACTTACTTTCTGGCTGCGTAAGTACCTGTGAATCTCTATTAAGATCTACATCATTAGCATTTGATCTTGTATATAAAGCAGCTCCATCTGGATTTAACATTGGAATACATAAAAAAGTAAAATTCGTTAACAAATGATTAGCCAAGGTTTCATCGCTTTTTAGATAATTCAAAAAGTCAAACAATGCTTTTGTAGTAGTACTTTCATTTCCGTGCATTTGGGACCACAAAAAAATCTTAGTCTTTCCTGTACCTATTTGATAGGAGTATATAGGTTTATCGAGGACAGATTTTCCGATTACTTTTAATTCATTATTACTGTTTAATTTATTCAATAAAGGTTCTATTTCTACTAAAGTGACATATCTACCACTGATAGATCTTTCTTTATTTTTATTAAATAATGCTATTAAATTCATGCTGATTTATTTAGTTTACAAAAGTAAACATCTTTGTATTTACATTTGTAAACAACAAATAATATGCTTATTTCAATAGTGTAAACAGTTTATTTTACTTTTGTATTATAGCTAGAGTGATGATTAATGACAAATGTTATCATTGTTAAAATAATTAACTAAATAACAGTAAATCAATATATTAAAACCTATCAATTAAAGTGTTTATTAGTTAAAAATCACATTAAAAGTATAATTTACAACTGTAATTTAGGAAAATAGATAGCTTTTGATTACATTTGTAAATAGTTATTTTTTAATATTAATTTACAATGGTAAACATAGAGGATTTTATAAAAAGGCTTGAAATTATATTAGATTATTATAGCTTAAACGCTTCTTCTTTTGCTGATAAAATAGGTGTACAACGCTCTAGTTTGTCTCACCTACTTTCAGGAAGAAACAAACCAAGTTTAGATTTTGTACTTAAAATTTTAGAAGTTTTTCCAGATATAGATTTATATTGGATTTTGAATGGTAAAGGAAGTTTTCCTAAAAACACAGCAGAACAGCAAACGGCTGGAAGAACGACGGAACCCTTAAATGAAAAAAATAGCACTACTCTATTTAATGAATCAATTAGTGCCCAAGATTTATTTTCGGAAAATCAAATTCCAGATCCTGTTCTTATGTCAGCATCAAAGAAAATTGAAAATCAAAATTTTAACAAACAAAACGATTCGGAAGAAATTGATAAGATTGTAGTTTTTTATAAAAATGGAACTTTTAAGAGTTATCGTCCCAATTAAGGTAAAAAATGATTTGAATGAATTGAAATGAATTTATTCTACACTATACCCCTTTTCTGGTATTTTACCTTTTACTCCAACAAAATGTTTTTTCAAAACTGCCAAATCTGAATCAAGATCTCCAGTAGGATAAACGGGCTTGCCTAAATTAACTTCTTTTTTACCAAAATCAAATGCAACCGGAACAATTGGAACATTGGCTTTAAGAGCAATGTAATAAAATCCTGTTTTAAGCTCGTTCGTTTTATTACGCGTTCCTTCTGGAGCTACAGCCAATCGAAAAACTTCCTTACGTTCAAATATAGCAGCAATTGAATCTACTTTATTTAAACCTCCAGAACGATCTAATGGTTCTCCTCCCATATATCTAAAATAGGATCCTAATGGAAAACGAAATAATTCTTTTTTGCCCACAAAGTTCATTTCTAATCCAGTAATCCCTCTAGTAAAAATTCCTAAATAAAAATCATGCGCACTCGTATGAGGCAACACCATCATGACACATTTTTTAAGATCGTGATCTATTGTTCCTACTATTTTCCAACCCATAAGGTTGAAAAAAATCCATTTATATATTTGTTTTTTCATTCTTTAATTTTTTGCACAAAATAAATAATTTAAATCCTATTTTTGGGCAAAACTGCTAGCAATGATAAAAAAAATATTAAGCTATTTAATTCCAATAAAAATCTACACTTCAAAATCTTCCTTAAGTAATGCTATAGAGGTTACTTGGGCTAATGGTGAACTTGTGTTAGACTCAGAAAATGCTAATTATTCCTATGGTAGTTTACAAAGAATCTTGCGATTAGGATTAAAAAATATCGGATATGACAAAATAGTGTCTATGAATCATATTTTAGTTTTGGGAGTTGCAGGAGGAAGCGTAATAAAAACGCTAGTAGATGAAATTAAATTCAAAGGCAAAATTACTGGTGTCGAAATTGATCCCGAAATAATAAAAATAGCTAATACTTTTTTTAAATTAGATACAGTAGAAAACCTGCAAATTGTAATTGATGATGCTTTTGAATATGTTTTAAAAACAAAAAACAAATACGATTTGATTATCATAGATGTTTTTCAAGATACTTCGATGCCTGCTTTTTTGTTTGAAAATTTTTTTACCAAACGAATTTGCTATTTATTAAGAAGTCGTGGAGTTGTGCTTTTTAATACTATGATTTTAAATCAAAATCAAAATCTAAGAAATAAAAAATACGTTTCTGAATTTTACGAAAGTGATTTTAAAATTAGAACTATCGCCAGAGTAGAACAACATAATGAGTTAATTGTAATTGATAGGCTAACTTAATCATAGCATTTTTCTAGCTTTTTCTAAATCTTCTAAGGTATCAATTCCAATTCCAACATGAGTAGTTTCGACCATTTTGATGCGTTTTCCAAATTCTAAATAACGCAATTGTTCCAGTTTTTCAGAAGCTTCTAGCGATTTCATTGGTAAGCTGTAAAAATCCAATAAGGCTTGTTTTCTAAAAGCATAAATACCTATGTGTTGCATATACCTAACACCTACATTTTTCTCTCTAGCATAAGGAATAACCGAACGTGAAAAATACAAGGCGAACTGGTTTTGATCTACAACCACTTTTACATTATTGGGATTATTTATTTCTTCATCCTCTTTTATTTCGCGCATCAAAGAGGCTAAGTCTATTTTTTTATCGGCATCTTTTTTGAAAAATTCAATCAATTCTTTTAATGGTTCAGAATTTATAAATGGCTCATCTCCTTGTACATTGACTACAATATCTACATCAATACTTTCAACAGCTTCTGCTATACGATCACTCCCCGATTCGTGTTCCTTGATACTCATAATAGCTTTACCTTTATGAGAAATAATTTCATTATAAATTAATTCTGAATCGGTTACCACAAAAACATCATCAAATAAATTTGTTTCTACAGCAGCTTCGTATGTTGTTAAAATCACTGTTTTTCCTCCTAAATCCTGCATTAATTTGGCTGGAAATCGTGTTGATGCGTAACGTGCGGGTATAACTGCTATTATTTTCATTTTTATGTTTTAATGCTAAGACAAAAATAGAACTATTTTTAAATTATCATCAAAAACATTATATCTTTAAATTTTTATTAATTAATAAGTAAATCCTGTATGAAGTCAATTTATATTGTTCTTTTTTTATTTTTAGTTTCTTGTAGTCCTATTAAAGTAAAAGATTTTAATTATGATTACACACAAGAGATTGTTGGCAAAATAAAGTCGATAGATATTAAAAAATACGAATACAAATTCATAAAAAAAGATACCGTTAACTTGGTCAAAAAGACAATTTTAAATTTTGACGTTAACAAAAATTTGAAGAATGAAAAATTCTTCACAGAAACTGAAAAAAAAGAGATTAGCTATAAGTATGTCAATGGTTTAATTATCCAAAAAGAGGTAATTTCAGATAATGATACTACGATTATTGACTATAAATACGATGAAGCAAATAATTTAATTGAAGAAAAATCATCTGACAAAAATGGACTATATAATATTACTACTCAAGCTTTTGATAAATATCATAATCCCATTGAAATAAACAAGAACTTCGCTAATAAAATAAAACAAACAATTCAAATCGAATATAATTATAAAAAAAACTACTTTATCAGTAAGAGTTTTATAGACACCTTAAGCTATACCAAATTAGAATCTAAAAAATATTTTGATAAAAAAGGATATATTATAAAAATTCACGATATTAAATCTAAAACAAATGCTAACTATTTTACGTTTGAAATTGATAAAAAAGGAAACCTAAATACAAAAAAATATTATAAAAGCGATGGTACAATTATTGAAACCGTAGCATTTAAAAATGATTATGATAACAGGGGTAATATAATTATTAGAGAACGATTTTTAAATAATAAATTAGTTGACAAAACTATTTACGAAATAACTTATTATTGATAATACATTTTTTTAAAAAAATATTTGATTAATTAGTTTTAGATAGACTTACATATAATTCAATATGAATTTGAAAAAAACGACAGATGTAATAATTTTTAAGGAAAAAAAAAGTGCAGTTAAATATTGGTATTATTTAATATGTATTGTTATCTCTCTAATTTTTAATAGTTACTTTATACTTTTTAGTTCCATTATAACTTTATTTGTATTATCGAGAAATATTTTTCTGATTGACAATTCAGTAAGCAAATTGAATTTAAGATACAGTACTTTAATATTAATGAATAGAGGTATACTTAAGTATAATGATATTGATACTATTGAAAAAATTAAATTTTCTGTATTCTTTGAATTCTATAAGCTAAAACTTTATCAATATTGTGATTCTAACAGATGTTCAAATATCAAATACGGAATTAAAATAAATTTAAAAAATGGAAAATCAATTATTGTTCCATCCCAAAAACCTGAAGAACTTAAAAAAAACATTGAATTACAAATTAAAGAAAACTGCTCCTTACCCGGTTATTTAGTGTGATTGTAATTTTTAATATAATATAAAAAATATCTTTGCAATTGAAAAAAAAATAGTTCTAATGCGAAAATATGGAGTCTTTAATACTGAAGAAAACAAAAGCACTAATTCCAAACAATTATCAACAAACAGAATTATTTTAAGAAAGCATTGTAGTTGCATCAGTAAAATTACTCCACAAAACTTTCGTCTTTAAATCCTATCAAATACAATTTATTCTTGGCTCTAGTCATTGCAGTGTACAACCATCTGATGTAATCTCTGTTGATTCCGTCTGGCAAATACGGTTGTTCTATAAAAACTGTATTCCATTGACCACCTTGGGACTTATGACAGGTTATTGCATACGAAAATTTAACTTGAAGTGCATTAAAATATTCATTCGCTTTTACTTTTTGAAACTGTTTAAATTTGGTTTCACCTTCATAATCCTTCAACACTTCTTGATACAATCGATTCGATTCGTCATAGGTTAATGATGGCGATTCGCTCTTTATAGTATCCATTAACAAAACTGTTTCAATAGGTTTTTGATCGGGATAATCGATCATTCTAATTTTAACTTTCGCAAACTTAAAACCATACAATTCTTTGATATTAAAAATTTCTAAAACTTCTATAATATCACCATTGGCAATAAAACCCGCTTCGTCAGAATCCTTTAACCAAAAATAATTATTTTTCACCACCATCAAAAAATCTCCCGAAGAGAGTTCGCTTTCTTTATCAAGTATTTTAGTTCTAATTTGTTCGTTATATTGATTGGCCCTTTTATTAGAACGAACAATAAAAGCGGTATCTTCAATACTATAATTACTGTACGCTGAATTTATTGCATCTTGAATATCATATCCATCTGTTAGTCGAATTATATCTTTGAATTTTTTTACATCAAATTTGAATTCATTGATGAAAGAATCTTTCAATAATTCTCTAAGTTCCGTAGCATTGTGCAAAATTCCCGAATTTTCTTCCTGACGCATTACTTCGTCTAGTTCGATATGTTCTACTTCTTTGTCATAATTCATTCCTAAAGTACGAATATCCAAAGCGGGACTAATATCTAGATTTACTGGAGGTAATTGTGCCGTATCTCCCAGTAAAATCATCTTGCAATTTTTTCCTGAATACACATACGAAATCAAATCATCCAACAAAGAACCATTTTCATATAATTTTGAATCAGAATTGGTATCTGAAATCATCGAAGCTTCATCGACTATAAAAATCGTGTTGGTATGTTTGTTTTGCTGTAAGGTAAAGGAGACGCCACCTCCTGAAGATTTTTTAGGGAAATAAATCTTTTTATGAATTGTAAAAGCAGGTTTATCCGAATAATTGGCAATTACTTTCGCCGCACGACCTGTTGGTGCCAGCAAAACATATTTCTTGTTGATGTCTAATAAGCTATTTACTATCGTAGAAATTACTGTTGTTTTTCCAGTTCCAGCATACCCTTTTAGGACAAAAATGGTTTTATTTTCGACTTCAGTCAAAAAAATAGCGATTTTTTGAAAAAAAATATCTTGTTTATAAGTAGGTTGAAACGGAAATTTTCTCTGTAAAAGACTGTAAAACAAGGAGGAATTCATCTGGGAATAGGTTGAAAAATGAATTTCAAAGATAGGGTTTCCATTTTAAAATGAGATTGTGAATGCTATTGATTTTTGAAATTGAAATTCGCATTGAATTTGATTTTTACAATTGTCATTGCTGTTTTTATTTGTAAGTTTGTTGACTCATTTAATTCGCTTCAAAATAAAAATTGTAAATGAATTATAAAACAAAATATGCCAACACAAAACACCAACATCACCGAAAAGGTTTATAAAAAACTCTCTGTTCAAGTTTCCTTGAATGGTTTGTCTTTTTGTTGTTTTGATACACTCAATAATACCGTTAGTTCTTTTAATGAAGTGCATTTTGACACCATTCATAAAGCCACTAAAATTGAGGATTTATTTGCTGAAGCTTTTGCTAATTATCCTGAATTAAAGCAACAATATGATGAGATTTTAGTAATTCATAACAACAATCTTTCTACATTTATTCCAGAACCGCTTTTTGATGAAAATCATTTAGGAAGCTATTTGCAATACAATACAAAGGTTTTTGAAACTGATTTTTTTGCTTTTGATCAAATTGCTAATTATCAGATGAATACCGTTTATATTCCTTATGTAAATATCAATAATTTTTTTATTGATCAATTTGGTTCTTTCGATTACAAACACGCCAATACCATTTTGGTTAATAAATTATTGATTGACTCCAAAAATAAAGATGAAAAAAAGATGTTCGTTCATATAAATAATGGGCATTTTGAAATTATTGTTATTCAAAATCAGAAGTTATTACTCTTTAACTCTTTTGAATACAACACGCCAGAAGATTTTATTTATTATCTCTTGTTTACTGCCGAACAATTGAACTTAAATCCCGAAAATTTTCCGTTAGAACTAATTGGAGACATTACAAAAGATAGTGCTTATTACACAATTGCATACAAATACATTCGCAATGTCTCTCTAATTGATGTAGAGGATTTGCGATGGAATAATTATTTTTCTGAGGCCGAAAACAGAAAACACTTTATACTTTTCAACTCATGAGAATAATTTCAGGAAAATACAAAGGAAGACGTATTTCACCACCAAAAGGTTTGCCCGTTCGCCCTACAACAGATATGTCTAAAGAAGCATTGTTTAATGTTTTGAACAACCACTTTAGTTTTGAAGGACTTAAAATATTAGACCTATTCGCAGGTACAGGAAATATTAGTTATGAATTTGCTTCACGCGGATGCACTCCTATTACCTCTGTAGATGGCGATTTTGGATGTGTAAAATTCATCAAGCAAGTTGCAGCAGAATATGATTTTAATATTGCCGCCACAAAAAGTGATGTTTTTGCTTATTTAGAAAAATGCAAAACATCGTACGATATAATTTTTGCTGATCCTCCTTATGGTTTAGATCAAAAGACTTTTGAAAAAATAATTGAATTGGTTTTCCAAAAAGAATTATTAAACCAGGACGGAATGATGGTTATTGAACATTCAAAATATACCAAACTAGATCACATGATTCACTTTTCTTTTCAAAAAAGTTATGGTGGTTCTATTTTCAGTTTTTTCGAATTTGAAAGTAATGACGAAAATGAGGAAGAATCAAATTTAAACGATGGCGAAGAGGAATAATTGATCTTATCGCTTTACAAACAAAAAAAGATGCCTTTAAAGCATCTTTTTTTGTTATAATCCTAAATCTTCAATTAATAGAAAAAAATTATGCTTTCATTTCGCCAGCTATTAGTTTTCCTTTATAGAATACAGCTTCTCGTTTGGGCAAACGCGCGACTGCTTCTGCAGAACAACTTGCATTTACTAGAATAAAATTGACTTCATTATCTACAAGAGGCCAAGTACGAATTCCTGCATCATCAAGTGGCAAAATTTCGTTAGTAGTGGCAATATGTAACGCGCGACTCAAACCAAACTCATCTGTCCAACCGTAAAGTTGGGCACATAATTTTGCTTTTTCAAGCATATCACAATTTCCAAAAGGTTGCCAATGATCTACAATACTATCTGTTCCAGTCATTAATTTAACACCATATTTCTTCAAAGTAGGAATTGGCATTATGGTTCGGCCAATAGGAACTGTAGAAACTACTCCAATACCCAATGCTCCCATTTGTTCTGCAATTTTTTCTAAGTCTTTTTGGTCCATTCTGGCAAGAGCAAAACCATGACTTATATACGTTTTTCCTTGAAGCTGTTTATTCTCTTCTGTTTTTTTGATAATATATTCAATTGCCGCCTTTCCAGTTGGTAATCCTTCATGCAAGTGAATATCGATTCCTTTATTATTATCAATTGCAATTTGGAACATAGAATCAAGAGATTGTTCTAAATTCCCATCAACAGTGGTTGGATCTAGTCCTCCAATAAAATCAACACCCATTTTAGCGGCTTCTCTCAGCAAAGGCTCTGATTTTGAATACAGAATACCATGTTGTGGAAAAGCTACAATTTCCCAAGCAAAACTATCTTTGTTTTTATCTAATGCGGCTAATAAATGTTCCAAACTTTTTAATCCGCTTACGGGATCAATATTGGTTTGGCAACGGGCAAAATAAGTACCTTGACTTTGCATAAGCTTAATCGCTTCTTCGGCTTTATGCTGAGAATCTGTTAGTAATTGTGGAATTATTTTTTCCTCTAACCTAATCATGTCCTTTACAGTGTAGCCTTTTCTTGGCGCAGCGTTCCATTTTCCAGCGTAATACGTTTTATCAATATGTATGTGCATATCACGTAATCCGGGAAGCATCAAGAAACCCTTTGCATTAATTGTTTTCAATTTTAAATCGAGTTTACCTTTGGCTATCTTTTTGATTTTACCATCGGCAATATGTAAATTGTATAAATCGGTTTTGGTGGCAATAACTTCGTTTTTTTCGTTGTATTCAAAACCTTCTTCGAGTCTTACATTCGTTAAAATATATTCTTTAAAATCAGCTATTTTTTTATCTTCAGGCATCACATTTGTCATTGCCGAACTACCAACACTAGAAAATAAAGCGGCACCAGTTGCTGCTGCACTCATTCCCAAAAACTTTTTTCTACTAATCGCGTTTTGATCCATATTCTCTTTTTATTATTTTGCTAATCTAGATTAATCCTTATATTATTCCTTTATTAAGATGTACTAAAATAGATGGTAAATTTATACTGAACTGTAATAGTAACAAAGCAATTGGAAAACTGATAAAGAAAACGGCTCAAAAAAATTAAAAAATTAAATTTCATCTTAATGAGCTGTTGCTAAAATTTATAAACTAAACCAATTTTGCATTATTTTTTTTTCGATACTTTTATTTTGATGGTGTACATAATCATTACGAAAGGCATCATAGCGATAATCTAATTCCCATATTTTAAAGTTTTTTGCAACATCCGTAATAGCGTCACAAACAAAATTTATTTCAGCATTAGTCATTGTAGGATGAATAGACATTCGAATCCAACCCGGACGTTCAAGCATACAACCTTCTAATATTCTCTTTTCAATACTTTTTGACGTTTGTTGATCTACGTTTAATAAAAAGTGACCATACGTTCCCGCGCAAGAACAACCGCCACGAGTTTGAACTCCAAATCTGTCATTTAATAATTTTACAATTAAATTAAAATGAGCATCCGTAATATAGAAAGAGAAAATTCCTAATCGATCTTTATGCTCAGACGCTAGAATAGTAAGATTTGGTATTTTAGAAAGTTTCTCAAAAATGATTTCATTCAATTCGTGTTCTCTATTGATAATATTAGAAACTCCCATTTTTTCTTTCAATTGAATTGAAAGTGCAATTTTTATAGTTTGCAAAAATCCAGGTGTTCCTCCATCCTCTCTGGTTTCAATATCATCAACATAATCATGATCACCCCAAGGATTGGTATAACTTACTGTACCACCACCAGGATTATCGGGCACTATGTTTTTATATAGTTTTTTATTAAAAATTAAAACACCACTGCTTCCCGGACCTCCTAAAAATTTATGCGGAGAAAAGAAAATAGCATCTAAATAAGCTCCATTTTCTTCAGGATGCATATTGATATCCACATAAGGAGCCGAACAAGCAAAATCTACAAAACATAAACCGCCATGATTGTGTATCGTAGTAGCAATTTTATGATAATCGGTTCTAATACCCGTTACGTTAGAGCAAGAAGTTACCGAAGCAATTTTGATTGGTCTGTTTTTATATTGATCTAAAACCTTTTCAAAACTCTCAAAACAGATTAATCCAGAATCAAGACAAGGAATTATTTCGACATCAGCAATTGTTTCCAACCAAGACGTTTGATTGGAATGATGCTCCATGTGCGTAATAAAAACAATAGGCTTTAAAGCATCAGGAACCTGAGTATAATCCTTAAGGTTTTCAGAAACTTTTAATCCTAAAATACGTTGCAGTTTATTAACAACTCCAGTCATTCCTGAGCCTTCAGTTATCAAAACATCATCTTCGCTAGCATTTACATGCTTTTTGATTATTGCTCTAGCATCGTGATACGCCATGGTCATCACTGAACCAGTAATAGAAGTTTCAGTATGTGTATTAGCTACAAATGGACCAATATCATGCAGTAATTTATGTTCTATAGGATGGTACAATCTTCCGCTCGCGGTCCAATCTGCATAAATAATTTCTTTTTCGCCATAAGGAGATTCAAACTTTTGGTGCATACCCACAATTTTTTCTCGAAACTGTGTAAAATAAACCTCTAACTCAGAAACTTCGGTAGCTGCTTCAGTAGTCGTTGGAGTGGCCTCTTTTGAAAAAATATTTTTAAAAAAACTCATATTCAGTACATTTAGTTTATTGATAAAAAAAGCATTCCATTTTTAGAATTGGAATGCTTTTTTATAATCGATTTCGTTATTTATTTTTTATTATAATTAGCCACTCCTGTTTTTAACCAATTTTGATATTCTTCGACATCTGGAGTATAACCAACAGGATCAATTAAATTTTCTCCTTCATTGTCCGTCAATACATAAAAAGGTTGAGCGTTCGCCTTGTATTTTATGGTTTGAAATTCACTCCATTTTTGTCCAACGTATTTCAGTTTCTTACCTGGTCTTAGTTTAGATTCGATTTCTTCTCCTGCAGGAAGTGGTCTTTTATCATCTACATATAATGAGATAAGCACTACATCATTTTTTAGGATGGATAGAATTTGTTCTTTTGGCCAAACTTGTTGCTCCATTTTTCTACAATTTACACAAGCATAACCTGTAAAATCTAACATAACCGGTTTATTTACTTTTTTGGCGTAAGCCATGCCTAAATCATAATCTGTAAAAGCCAAAATATTATGTGGTGCCATTAAATGTGCTCCTTCAGGAATTTCGACAGTTGCTGCAGTAGATCCACCACCTTGAGAAGATCCAACTCCATAAGGAGATTCACTGTAATGTTGTGCGGGTGGGAAAGCGCTGATCAAGTTTAGAGGTGCTCCCCATAAACCTGGAATCATGTAAATGGTAAAAGTTAATGTCAGTAAACCTAAACTTAATCTTCCAACAGAGATATGTGTTAAAGGAGAATCATGTGGCAATTGAATTTTTCCAAAAAGGTAAAAAGACAAAGCACCAAAAATAGCAATCCAAATCGATAAGAAAACTTCGCGCTCTAGTAAATGCAATTGTAGGACTAAATCGGCATTCGACAAGAATTTGAAAGCTAATGCTAGTTCTAAAAATCCTAAAACTACTTTCACAGTATTCAACCATCCACCTGATTTTGGTAAGGAGTTTAACCATCCTGGGAAAGCGGCAAATAAGGCAAACGGAATGGCTAATGCCAAAGAAAAACCTAACATCCCTACGATTGGACCTACTTGATTTCCGCCAGCTGCTGCTTGTACTAATAAAGTTCCCACGATTGGACCTGTACAAGAAAAAGAAACGATTGCCAAGGCTAAAGCCATGAAGAAAATCCCGATTAATCCACCTTTATCTGCTTTTGTATCTACTTTATTTGCCCATGAATTAGGAAGCATAATTTCGAAAGCACCTAAAAAGGAAACTGCAAAAACAATCAAAAGCACAAAGAAAATAATATTAAACCATACATTAGTCGACAATGCATTCAAAGCATCGGCACCAAAAACAGCACTTACGATTGAACCTAACAACACATAAATGATAATAATAGATAAGCCGTAGATTATGGCGTTTTTTATTCCCTTGGCTCTAGTTTTACTTTGTTTGGTAAAGAAACTCACCGTCATCGGAATCATTGGGAACACGCAAGGTGTCAACAAAGCTGCAAATCCAGAAAAGAAAGCAATGATAAAGATGGCTAACAAGCTTCTATCCGTTTCTTTTTTATTTTTATTTAGTGTCGTTTTCTCTGCCTTAATTTCAGCTTTAGCAGTCGAATCTATAGCTACTTCTTCTTTTTCTAAAGTATCTATTGTGTTTTTTTCGGCAGCAATTAAAACGGCTTCTTTTTCTACTGCTACTTCTTCTTTAATAGCTGCAACTAAAGTATTTTCTGGAATTTGAAAATTCAAATCGACATAAGATGGAGGCAAACAATTGGCATCATTACAAACCATAAACTCTACTTCAGCTACCACTTTAAAAGCTTTTTTTGAAAGTGACTTAATACGTTGTTTGAAAACAGCTTTGCTTTCAAAAAACTTAATCTTCATATTAAAAACAGGATCATTAATCGTACGTCCCGTTCCTTCAGTAGGTTTTCCTACTAATTCAAAGTTTGCATTTTTGGTAAAAGTAAAAGCTGTAGGAACTGGTCCGTCATCAGGAACACTTTGAGAATACAAATGCCAACCGTCTTCAATAGTAGTCTGGATAACCAAATCAAATTGTCCCTCTCCAACAGCTACTACTGAAGTAGACCATTTTACGGGATTGTGTATTTGAGAAAAAGAAATAGCACTTATAAAAAAGGCTAAAAGAATTATTATTTTTTTCATTAGAATTTAATTTTTAAGATTGAAGTAAAAAAAAGGGCCATATTTAAATGACCCAATAAATACTTTCGTTGGTTGCTTACTAATTCAAAATACTTATACAAAACATAAGTAGTAACGAAAGATGTTTTGAATATTATTTTTGAGGTTTAAATATAAATTCGAAACTTTCTGCTTTGTCCAAAATTGTATTGACCAATTTTTGAACATCTTGTGGTGTAACCGAATTTATTAGATCTAAATTATTGGCCGCATCATTTCTATTGTATCCTTCGATGGTGTAGTCATACATTACATTCAAACCGTAATTTGTATATTCTTTTTCCTCCTTCAGGTCTTTTAAATAACTAGTCAATACTTTATCTAAATCTTCTTTATCGATGTCTCCTTTTCTAATTTTCTCTATTTCTTCATGAACAATCGCTACCAACTTATCTACTTTGTCAGGATCACAATCAAAATAAACATAAAAACTAGCTATTTGTTTGGGTCTTTTTGGTAAAGAGCTAAAAACGCTGGCTCCATAAGTTCCACCTTCTTGCTCTCTCAAAGTTTCTAACAATCTATTTTCAAGAACATCCTGAAACGCTTTTAGAACATAAGTGTTTTTTAAGCTATACGTAAATGGATTTTTAAAAGCAATTCTTACCGTAGCTTTTGGGTCTTCCATGGCCATGAAAATTTCTTTTTTGTTCGTTCCTTTTAACCAAGAAACCGAATTATCTTGCCATTTTTCTTTTTTCTTAGTAGTCGGCAAACTAGCAATGTATTTCTCCAGCAAAGGTTTTAGATCCTCTTTTGAAATATCACCTGCAATAAAGAAAGTAAAGTCAGCAGGATTTTTAAAACGATCAAGATAAATAGCTTTAATTTTTTCGAATGAAATATCTTTGATATACTTTTCATCAAACAAACGTTTTCTAGGATTATTAAATCCGTACAAAGTTGTAGTGATGCTATCTTCCATTTTATAGGCAATATCATTCTTTCTTTGAATCAAACTATTGTCTAAATTGTTCAATAAAACTTTAAAACTATCTTCGTCAAAACGAGGTTTTACAAACTGTAAATGAATCATTTGCAATAATGTTTCGATATCTTTAGTAGTGGTCATACCCGAAATATTTTCTTCTAAATCCGAAATACCAATTCTGGCATTCGCATTTTTACCTGCCAATACTTTTCTTAAATCTGTCGCATTATAATCGCCTAAACCAGACATTCCCATTAAAGTACTAACCATGGCTGCCGATGGAAGATCAGCATCTTTTACTAAAGAATTACCTCCAAAACTAGCCGCTTCTAAAAGCACATTGTTTTTTTCGATATCGGTAAATGTATAATCTACTACTACTCCATTGCTCAACACAAAACGGGTAGAGCCTATTTCTTTATTTACTTTTTCAGATTTTATCTTTCCTGCTTTTATTTTCAGACCAGAAATCAATGTTTTACCCACAAATTCATCCGTGTAAGCAGTTATAGTAGCATCATTTTCTACTTCCTTAATCAATTGTAAAGCTGCAGCTTCAGAAAGATTATTTTCTCCTTCAACACCCGTTACATCAAGAACTCTGTTTTCTGGAGAGTATAATTTTTGAATAAAATCTTGTAAATCTTTAGGAGTCATTGTAGCAAAAATCGTTTTAACGATTTCATACTCTTTTGGCATGTCTGTCATTGCCTCATTTTCTAAATAGTTTTTCTGAATCGTATTTACTATTTCTGCATGAGGTGTTTGATCAATTTTACTAATTTTAGTTTGGTAATAATTGTTGTACACTGCCATCGTTCTATCAATTTCTGCTTGTGTAAAACCAAATTTCACGGCTCTATTTAGCTCTATTAAAGCAACTTTAAAAGCTTCTACTTGATTATTTGGTTTAGGTGAAATCAACAGTCCGAAATTATTTTTTGCTCTAGCAAAACTTTGAAAACTAGCGCTTGCCGATACAAATGGAGCGTCTGGTTTTTGAGAATTCTCTCTTAATCTAGAGCTCAACATTCTTGAAATCATTCCGCTAAATAAAGATTCTTTAATATCAGCAACAGTTTCGTCTTTTAAAGATTTTGGTTGATTTATGGTAAAAGAAATCGTTGAGGTTGCCACTTCTTTATCTATTCCTAAATTATAAAGCATCACTTTATTATCAGGAATTTGTATTACAAAACGCTCAATAGGATTTTTTATAGCTTCTATTGGAGAAAATAATTTTTGAATTTTTTGTTCAATCTCAGCTACATCAACATCACCCACAACAGCAATCGCCTGCAAATCTGTTCTATACCAATCGTGATAAAAATCTCTAAGTGCTTTGTATTTAAAATTATCAACTACGCTCATTAAACCAATAGGCATACGATCTGCATATTTGGTGTTATTAAACATCGCTGGTAACGATTTTTTAAAAAGACGCATATACCCATTTTGTCTGGTTCTCCACTCCTCTTTAATTACGCCACGTTCCGCATCAATTTCAGCTTCAGTCAGCAATAAACCATCTGCCCAATCATGCAAAATCAATAAGGAAGTATCAATAAGTCCCGGAACATTTGTAGGGATATTATCCATATTATAAACCGTTTCGTCAAAAGCGGTATACGCATTAATGTCTTTTGCAAAAACGGCTCCATGTTTTTGAAGCGTGTTTAAAACCCCTTTCCCAGGAAAATTTTTAGTCCCGTTAAAAGCCATGTGCTCTAGAAAATGCGCCAATCCTTGTTGATCATCATTTTCTAAAACCGAACCTACATTTTGTATAATATAATAACTTGCCACATTTTTTATTACATCCGTTTTATAAATGTAATAGGTCATTCCATTTTTAAGAACTCCTTTTTTAATTCTGGTATTTACCGGAAGCGGATCATTCAATTTTAGTTCTTGTGCAGTAATTGTGTGCACTGCCAAAGAGAGAAAAAATACGGTTAATAGATTTTTCATGTTTATGTAATAGTAAATTTTAGATAGGTAGTTTACAAAAGCACTACACTATTTAGTAATTAAAAAAAAGAAATGTTTGCTTTGGGCGTGACCTTTCAGATTGCTTCGTCGTTCCTCCTTGCCTCGTCAGGTCGGGCTTTACGTTCCCGCTTTTTTTATCAAATTCTCGTTCAAAAACGAGAATTTCATAAAAAAGAGCTTCACTGCAATCCCTCACGCAAAAAAACAGCATAAATATGCCTGTTCTGTTACCGATTCTCATTTTAAAAATCGAAACAAAATAATATAATACTTGTAATCAATAACATTAAGCGATCAATTACCAAACCTATGAAAATTAAAAAAATCATAGGTTTAGTTCTAATAATTGATGCTTTTGAATTAATAATTAAAGATCAAGAGAATTTAAGATATCTAATAATTCTGGTTCCGATGGTCTAGGAGAATCAGAATTGATGATTTTACCTTCTTTATCTAAAATGATAAAACGTGGAATGGCTTGAATGTAATATCCTGCAATAAATGAAGAATTAATTTCTTTATCTGCCAAAAGTTGGATTCCTACTAATCCTTCTTTCTTAATCATATCACGCCATTTTTGTTCATCTTTCAAACGGTCAATAGAGATGCTAACAAATTTAATGTTTTTACCATGGTACATTTTTTCTACTTTTCCAATAAAAGGAAATTCATATTTACAAGGACCGCACCATGTTGCCCATACATCAATAAAAACGTAGCTTCCTCTAAAATCAGAAAGTGAAGTTTTTCCACCGTCATGATTAATGTAATTTTTAAAATCGGGTGACTGTTTTCCAGCACCTAGTTCACTGTTATTTCTTAATTCTTCAACAAATTGTTGTGTCATACTCTTATTAAACTCATCTAAATTTTTTAGTTGAGTAGTAACAAAAGAAGGCTCAAGTACTGATTTTTTTTGAGCTATTTCAGCTTTAAAATCATCAGTGAATTTTTTCATCTTAGCATCAAATTCTGGCTTTTTTAGGTTTAAAAAAGCACGGTAATCCGCTCCAATTAAAGCTCCTTCTGATTTAGTTTTGAACTTTAAGAAATTATTCTCATTTTCCCCTTTTCCTTTAAAAGAAACTGATTTAGAAACACTTTTACCGTCAAAATTAATTTCTAAATCCATATCATTAGCTAAATAAGCGCCAAAGACATTACCGTAAACTGCATTATAATACGCCGCTTTTTCTAATTTAATGGTATCTCTATAAGTTCCGTTAGCATCTACTTTTACAGTAAATGATTTTGAAGTAACTGGATTATAAAATCTTAAACCCAATCCTTCTGTAGGATTTTCAATTTTTCCGTGTAAAACCACATAATCTTTTGGTGGCATAACTTTTTGGCAAGAAAGCAAAACTACTAGTAATGCGATCAAAAATACATTTTTCATCTTTTGGTTTTTAAAAAATTAATAGAAAAAAAGGAGAGTACAAAATTAGTTAGAATAGAAATTATTCATCGCTTTTTAAGCACTCTCACTTTAAGTGGTTAGGATTAATAACCTTTGTTTGGAATTATAAATTTATTACCGGCAATTACTTGCAATGGTATTGGTAATACAAATTGATTTGGAGAAACTAAACTGGCTTTAGCAGATGAAGCTGTAAGATTTCCAAGATTAACATAACGAACAATATCAAACCAACTTTCTCCATTTTCAAAGAAAAGTTCTAGTAATTTCTCCTCACGGATGTCATTTAATAAAGTCGCTTTATCAGAAAGAGTTTTTAAGTCTACTCCTGCACGAAATCTAATATCGTTAAGACTTTCTAATGCAATATCAAGATCTCCGCCTGTTCTTCTCGCTTCGGCTTCGGCTTTAATTAAATAAATCTCACCAAGACGCAAGTGATATAAAGTATTTCCTTGAGATTGTTGATTGTCTGCAAATGGATATTTACCATTTGAGTTTCCTTTTTTCGTATTATCAGAATAAGCAAAGGCATAACGAGGATCAAATCCAGAACCAAAACCTACTAAACTTCCATCATTAGCTGTCCCTTTTTGTGTATCAGCCAAAGTTTTCAATGTATTACTAGATCTCATTCTACTTACTTGATACATCGCTGTTTTTCCTTCATTATCTGGACCTGTAAATGGTGCAAAAATAACTTCTGAAGATCTAAAACTTTTAGCAAAAATATCAGCATAATTCAATTCTAACTCATATCCTTCATTGGGACCATTGGTGATCACATCATCAGCTAAAGTGGCTGATTCGGCAAATTTCCCTTCGTATAAATATACTTTAGATAATAAAGCTTTTGCAGCAAGACTTCCTGTGTAGAAGTGGTCTATATAAATAGGTCCTTTATCTGATGCAAAAAGTAAGTCGTCTTCAATTAATTTGTAAACTTCTGCTACTGTATTTCTTGGTTTTGCTTCTAGCTTTGTTGAGAATTCAGTTCTCAAAACTACTCCATAAGTAGAGTTTAAATTATAAAATTCTCCAAAATAACGAAGCAAATTAAAATAAGCAAAAGCTCTTTGAAACTTAGCTTCAGAAAGCATTTCTCCTTTTCTTTCTTCTGAAATACCAATGGCTTTACCGTTTTGTAATTCTTGAATCAAAAAATTACAAGAATTAATAATTTTGTAATGACCATTATATAAATTAGTCAAAAAGATATTATCAACAGGAACTTCATTGGTATTGAAACCTTTACTACCACTAATAGCAGTTGAAAAAGTACCTTCGATCCCCAAAGCTGCTAAATGCAAAGGGAAAAAGTTAACATCAAACGCTCTTCCTGAATTATAAACACCATTTAGTACTAATTGAGCCGAAGCTTCATCTCTTACTGCATCGTCAGGAGTTAATTTATTAAATGGTTTTATATCATCAATACTACAACTTGTAATGCTTGTTGCAAGTGTCAAAAATAAAACGGTCTTAATTTTTTTTATATATTGTTTCATCAGTTGATAGATTTAAAATTGTAATTGAATTCCAAAAGAGAATGATTTAGCCAAAGGATATGGATCCTCATTACTCACTTGATCTGTAATATTTCCTCTTTCTGAGAAAGTTTCAGGATCAATTCCAGGCCATTTTGTCCAAGTCAATAAATTTGTACCCGTTAATGTTAGTGATGCTTTATCAATTCCAATTTTATTTAATACTGTTTTATCGAAATTATAACTAAACTGCAAGCTTTTTAATCTTAAATAAGAGCTATCGTAAACATATCTGTCTGATGTTCTTCCATTTGCAGAAGGATCTGTATAAACTGTTTTTGCATAACGCGCATTTGGATTTTCAGGAGTCCAAGTATTTAAAGCATATTCACTGTACTTGTTTTCTCCCAATGAATTTAGCGTACTAGTAGGAATTGCATTCCAAATTGATTTTGCTCCTACTGAATATTGAAATAATGCACTAAGACTAAAACTTTTGTAAGCGAATGTATTTGAAATTCCACCAAAGAATTTTGGTTGAATATTACCAATTACTGCTCTATCATCAGCCGTTATTTGACCATCACCATTGGTATCAATCATTTTAAAATCTCCAACTGTAGTTGACATTTTATCATAAAAACCAGTAGGTGATGCATTATTCAAAGCATCTACTTCATCTTGAGATTGGAAAATTCCAGCTACTTTATATCCTTTAATAGTTCCTACTGGTTGTCCTTCAATAAAGAAATCCAATTGGTAAGGATTAATGCTTGCACCGTTTAATTTTAATAACTTATTTCTATTTAATGACCAGTTTACGTTGGTAGACCATACAAAATCTTCATTTCTAACGATATCACCACCTAAACTAACCTCAATACCTTTATTAGAAACATCCATAAAGTTCGAAAAGTAAGAGTTAGGACCTAATTCAAAAGGAATAGGTGTTTTTACCAAAGCTCCTGTAGTTTTTCTATCGTAAATATCAAAACTCCCTTTTAATCTATTATTAAAAAATCCAAAATCTAAACCTAAATTAACTTCGTCAGTTGTTTCCCAACCAATATTTGGATTTGGAAAATTATTATCAGGCATAATAGCTGAACCACCATTGTAAAGACTCCCTGGTTGATTTTGAAAAAATTGCAAATAAGCAAAGTCAGAAACGTTAGTAGATCCAACTCTACCCACACTTGCTCTTAATTTTAAACTACTTATATTCTCTACACCGTATAGAAACTCTTCATTAGAAATATTCCAGCTCGTTGACAAAGATGGAAAATATCCTCTTTTGTTATTTGGACCAAATTTTGAAGAAGTATCCGTTCTAAAATTCAATGTTGCATTATACAAATCTTTGTAAGTATAGTTTACACGAGAAAACAAGGAATATAATCCAGTTTCTAAACGAACACTTGAATACCCAAGTACCGCTCTTGCAGAATTCGCGTTTATAAGAATTTCATCATCTGGAAAACCAGTATAAAAATGATTTGAATTATTAAAACTCGTACGATCCCAAGCAGCTCCAGCTAATAAACCGATTTTATGATTGGATATTAAAAAACTGTAATTTGCTGTTAAATTGGTAGTAATGTTAGACACTAAACCATCCGCTTCGTTTAAGAAAGAGTCCGTTGGAAAAAACAGATAATCAGTTTGAGCAATTTTTGGAATAAATGAACTGTTTTTATTATAAAACACAGAAGCATTTACATCCGTTTTCAGTTTTAAATCTTTTAATGGCTCTACTTCAAGATATGCGCTACCAATAAAATTATAGGCTTTATTATCCGTTTTATTACTTAAACGCATTAAAGGATTAGGCTCTAAGGTCATAAACCCATTTTGATAATCTGGCTGTCCCGCTAATTTTCCGTTAGCATCTCTTGGTGCTAAATCCGGACGTGCGCGAGCGATAGAAGTGTTTACAGTATATTGATTTAATACATCATTGTCTCCATTTTTTTCTTGAGTATGTCCCACATTAACAGAGGTTCCAACTTTTACAAAATTTGTAACATCAGTATCCATCGAAAGGCCTAAATTATATTGTTTCATGTTATCATTAACAGTCAAACCTTCTTGATCTATAAATGAAGTACTAAAATTATAATTGGTTTTATCGCTACCACCACTCAAACTTAAATTAGCTTGTTTAGTCACCGCCATAGATCTAAAAACTTGTTTGTTCCAATTGGTATTTGAAGTTCCAAAGTAATCCGGTCTCATTCCATTAGAATTTACAGTGAAAGTGTCAAAATCTAATTCTACGTCAGCAATCTCTTGAAAGTCAAAAGCATAGAAAGGATCTAATTGACCATTATTCATCGCATAAACACTATTAGACAACATCAAATTATAATAATTTTTATATTGATTTGCATCCAAAACCGATACGGTTTTAATAGGTTGTGCTAATGTTGTAGCATAAGAGAAATTTACTCTTGGTGCTTGCCCTTTTTTACCTCTTTTAGTTTTAATTATAATAACACCATTAGCGCCACGAGATCCATAAATAGAAGTCGCTCCAGCATCTTTTAATACATCAAAACTCTCAATATCATTAGGATTTAATGTAGATAAAGGATTTGCACCTTGTAAAGCATCCACATTAAACGGTACTCCATCAATTACAAATAAAGGTTGGTTTAATCCGCCACCTACAGAAGATAATGGTGAAGTTATACCTCTAATATTAATACGAACTGGCGCACCTGGACGACCTGTATTTTGAGAAACTTGAACACCTTTTACTAACCCTCCTAAAGCTCTATCAAAACCTACGGTTCCTGTTGCTGATTGAATAATATCTTTAGCACTCACAGAAGAAACGGCACCAGAAAATTCACTGCGTTTTTGCTTACCATAACCTACAAGTACCACCTCTTGTAGTTCATTTAATTCTTCTTGTAGAACTACTTTTAATGAAGATTCACCTGCATAAGCAATACGTCTTGATTCATAACCCAAATGTGAAAAAAGCAAAATTCTCCCCGCAGCATCAGCATTCAATTTAAATTTTCCGTCAAAATCAGTCAATGTACCGACTTTTGTTCCTTCGATCATAATAGAAACACCCACAAGAGGCAAGCCCGCTTTGTCAGTAACAATTCCTTGTACTTGCTTTTGTTCCGTTGCAAAAGGAATTTCAAAACTATTGTTTTTTTCTACTTTTTTAAGAACTATCTGATTGCCTAAAATTTGATAAGAAATATTGGTATTGCTAAATAGTTTTCCAAGAACATCTACAACTTTAGTTTTATCAACATTTAAATCAATTTTTTGATTAACATTCAGCTCATTTCTGTTATAAAAGAAATGAAAATCAGTTTGATTTTCAATAATCTGAAAAATATTGGTCAATGCTACCCCGTTAACATCCATGGTAACTGTATTTTTTTGACCGTAACTACTTGATGCACTGACTTGCATAAGAGTGGTGAATAAAAATAGGAGTGAGAATTTCATCTTTAAATTAGAGTTATTCAAAATGCGCAGCAACGCACCTTTAGTTCGTTGTTTTTTCATAATTTTACAATGGGTTTAATTTGTTAGTTTTAGATTAAATCACTTTTTCAAATGATAAGGGAAGGTGTTGGCGCACCTTCCTTTTTTTTTGGTTTTTTTTTATTTCATTTTCTGCGGTCTATTTATAGTTACTACTCTGTTATTAATGGTATAGTTAAAGGCCTTATAGGTTTGAAAGGTTTTCAAAACCTGATCAATATTTTCTTCTTTGAAAGTGGCAGTGATCATAATATCATTTAATTCTTCGTAGTTATTTACAATATCAACGTTGTATTTTCTTTCTAATTTATTGGTAATGACACCAAAAGAGTCATCTATAAACATTAACTCTCCAGAAACCCAAGCAATGTATTTCCTAACATCGACAGCTTCGGTTTTTAAATGCTTATTTTCAAAAAAGGCTCTGTTACCAGGTTTCAACAGTACTTCTTCATTTGCTACTACTTTACTTGATGCAGCCACGCTTCCTTCAACCAAAACTGTATATGTTTTTGCATCTTCCTGATACGAGGTCATATTAAATTTGGTACCTAAAACTTTGACATTCATATCGTTTGACCCTACTATAAATGGATGTTTAGGATCTTTGGTAACATCAAAATAGGCTTCTCCATTTAAAAAAACTTGACGATTCAATCCCTTTATAAATCGAACAGGATATTTTAATGAAGTTCCCGCGTTTAAATGTACATTGGTTCCATCCGAAAGTTGGAGTTCAAAACGTTTTCCGTAAGGTATTTTTATTGTATTGTAAACCAGAGTATCTTTTGCGGCAGCGTTACTATATACTAATTGATTACCTTTTTGAGTTCCCACTACAGTACCATTAGCATCTAAAACTTGAGTTGATCCATCTTCTTTAATAACTTGTATATCGCCATTAGCTAACTGAAGAGTGATTCCTTCTTGAGAAATAGGATTTTCTAAAACGGGCTTAAGAGAGATAGCTTCCTTATCGAAATAAAAATAACCAACAGAAACTAGAATTAATATTACTGCTGCATATTTTAAAAATACAGAACCTATTTTCAAAAATCTGATTTTGGTTTCATTTAAAGCCAACACATCCTCTTGTACTTTAAGCGGAGTATCTAGTTGCGATACCACTTTTTGCCAAGCTTTATCTTTATCAATGTTTCCAGCAAAAAGAATTTGTTTTGTTTTTTTATAAAAAAGTATGTAGTCAGAAAAAGCTTTTTTATTTTCTGGCGATTCATTTATCCAATCTTTTAAAACAGAGAATTCATTTTCGTTTATTTCTTTTGAAATATAAACGGAAAGGATTTCTAAAATATTTTGAGGAATAGTGTTCATTTGTGTCATCTTATATTATACAGAGTACAAAAGATGAAAAATGGGTGACAAGAATTTAATTTTTTTTTAAACTAAAAGTAACATTACTATAACATCTAATGAATTCCGAAGTTGTTTTAACGCTCTTGAGTAATGCGTTTTAACCGTATTTACTGATATTCCCAACTCTAATGCAACCTCTTTGTATTTTTGATTTTCTAATACAATGGCTTTAAAAACTTCTTTGCTTTTTAATGGTAAAGCTTCAATTTCCGTATATAATTTCTGTTTTTCTTGCTCTAGAAACTCTAAATCAAGTCGTTCCTCCTCCATTAACACATTCACTTGATCTTCTATTTCTTCAAAAAAGTATTTACTTTGCTTTTTTACGGCTTTTAGACTGTTGTTTTTTACAGCTTTAAAAAGATAAGGACTTATCGCTTGATCCAAATCTAAATAGATTTTTTTATCCCAAAATTTAATAAATAAATCTTGAACAATATCTTCAGCTAATTCAAATGAGTCACAGTATTTTAAGGAATAAACACTGAGTGGCATATAATATAGGTCAAACAATTCTTTATAAGCAGAAGAATCTCCCACCTTAAGTTTTTCAAGGATTAATAAATCTTGTGACTTCATAAAGAATGATTGCTACTAGGAAAAAGTGGTTTTAGATTTAAATGATACACTACAAACAGATTAATTTTGAAAAACGAATAGTTTTAGAAAAATAATCGGCCATAAATATTGCCCGAATATAGACTATTTTCAAGCAAAATCAAATCTATAAACCTTACAAAGGTAACTTCTGCACAGCATTGTACATTTTTATTTACAAAAAATGAACGTTAAATTCTATTACAGTTAACGAGTAAGAGTCTTATATTAAAATATTTACAGTTTGATCAATTAAAAACTAATCTCAAATTATTATTTAACATTTTCTTTAAAATAAATGCAAACAAGCTGCTAAAAGATTACTTTTTTCGAAAAGCAAGATGCACTATTAAGATAAGAAATGATAAAACGATTCCAAGTGACGAAACTCCCACCCATTTGTAATTTCCCCACGCCATTGCGCCAGCAACAGTACCAAAAGCACCTCCAATAAAAAAACCAACCATATAAATAGTATTCACCCGATTTCTAGCTTCTGGATTTTTAAAAAAAATAATTTTTTGATTCGTGATGTGCAAGGATTGCAATCCTAAATCGACAAGTAAAACTCCCAGCATCAAACCTATTAATGAATTACCTGAAAAAAACAGTATTATCCAAGAAAGAATTAAAAGTAATGTTCCAGCTAATATAACGGTATGATTACTCACAGAACTACTAATTTTACCAACTACAGTAGCACCTAAAGCGCCAACGATCCCAAGAATTCCAAAGGAACCGGTTATGGCACTTCCGAAACCAAATGAATCCTGCATCAAAAAAACCAATGTAGTCCAAAAAGCACTAAGTCCTGCAAAGGCTAATCCTCCTCTTAATGTTGCCAATCTTAGAGAACCGTCCGTTTTAAAATAATGATAAAGTGATTTCATTAAGCTAGCATAACTCCCTTTAAATACGGGTGCAATGGTTGGTAATTTGTACTTTAATATAATGTACAATAAAACCATCATTACTGCTGCTGCATAAAACATAACACGCCATCCAAACTGACCTCCTACAAAACCACTAATCACTCGGCTTCCTAATATACCAATTAGCAAACCGCTCATCACAATACCTATTGCTCTACCTCTATTTTTATCATCAGAGAGTTGTGCTGCCATTGGTACAAATAATTGTGGTATAGCGGAGGTAAAACCAACAAGAAAACTACTTATTGTTAATATTAAAAGTGATTTTGCAAATCCTGCTGCCAACAACGAAATAACCATGATTAGAAAATCCAATCGCAATATTTTCTTATTAGAAACTTTATCTCCCAACGGAATAATAAACAATAATCCTAAGGCATAACCTAATTGAGTAAACAGCGCTACATTACTAACCTCTGCTTCTGTAACCTTAAAACTAACTGCAATTTGATGCAATAATGGCTGATTGTAATATAAATTGGCAACGACCAAACCAGCGGAAATACTCAATAAATAGAGTACTTGATTGCTAAGAGTAACTTGTTTCATTTATGATTTAGAAATAGAAATTAAATAGAAATTTTATAAAAAAAAGGCATTTATACATTCAGTCTTATAACCAATAGCGAAGACTGAGAAGCAAATGCTTTATTTTTTTTTCAAAATTAAATAGAATAATATTAAAAAACATTGTCATAGATCAACGTTTAAAAAAATTACAATTGCGATTTTATCCTACTTAAAGTAGAAGGAGAAATACCTAGATAAGAAGCTGCCATCTTATTAGACACTCGTAATAAAAAATGAGGTTGATTTTTGATGATCCATTTCAACTTTTCTAAAGCATTATTGCCTTGAAAACTATAAATTCGTTGCTGAGCAGTAATGAAACCCAATTCTAAAATTCTCTTGTAAAGACTATCGAATGCTGGAAACTGATCGACTAATTTATAAAAATCAGTTCTTGATATTACTAATAATTCACATTTTTCTATAGTTTTCAAATATTCTGCTGCAGGTTTTTGATCAATAAAACTAGGCAATGCCGTGCAAAACATTCCTTCAAAAGCAAAATACCTTGAATTTTCTGTTCCGTCCGTATTTAGTGTGTACAATCTTAAGGAACCTTTATTTATAAAATAGTAATTATTGCAAATTGTATCAAAATCAATAAGAATTTCGTTTCGTTTAGTCTCAATGGGTTTAAAGCAAGAAAAAATTAACTTTAAATCAGCTTCACTTATTGTGCTTTGCTCTGTAATATATTTTTTTAAAAGAGAATACATTTAAAATTGTTATTGAATTAGAAAAACATTCAAAAATGCAAAAATAAATTCAAATTTTCGTTTTTATATTTAACTAATGAATTTTCAATTTCTCTACTTATTAAATCTTTTCAAAAGCAATTATCATAATTGCATTAGAAATAAAAAACTAGATTGATTATGTACAAATATTTTGAACTCACTTTATTTTTTCAAATTTTAATAATTAATCATCTTATTTAGTATTATAAAATAACAATGGTGTATTATCAAATAAAAATTTTATTCAAAAAAGAAAAGCTAAAACGAACTATTGTTCCTGTTTAAAATGGTAATATAAATTAATATAAAGTTAAAATGAAATTGTTTTGTATTTTTGAAATTTAAAAGCAAAAATTCACAACATGAATTCCTATTACATCCATAATGGTACTGAAAGTACTGGTCCCTTTGATTTTGATGAGTTAAAAGCAAAAATGATTGCAAAGACAACTCCTGTATGGTGTGCAGGAATGGAAGATTGGAAATATGCTGGAGAAATAAAGGAGTTGCAACCATTATTTGTAATTGTGCCGCCGCTGATTAATAATTTTGTAACACCTGCAACACAAACTGAAATAGAAAGCCTTGAGGAAACTGAAACAACTGAGCCAACAGCCAATTCAAAAATATTAGGCATCAATAAAACATTTTTTTATGTACTAATAGCCCTAGTAACACTATTTATAGCAAGTTCTGTATTTACTTATTTTGAAAATAAAAGAAGTGCTGAATTAGAGCAAAAGAACACTAGAACTGAAAAAGAAAATCTTCAATTTCAATTACAAGAAAAAACAATTAAAGAACAAAAAAATCAAATTATTGAACAAGAAAAAATAGCTTTTGAAAAAGTTCTAAAAGAAAGAAAAGCAACACTAAATAGCAGACTTGTAGAAGTTCAGGAAAAACTTTTTAAATCTGTTAGCGCTCTAGAACAGGCCAAGAATAAATTAAATAAAGCCCAAGATTTTCAGTTTTTAAGATCTGCTACTCAAAGAGAACAAGAAATTAATTCGAGCCAAAAAGAGATTGACTCTTTAGATAATGAAGTAGTTGAATTAAAAAAAGAAATGGATCATATCTCTTTAGAATTAGAAAAAATAAAAATATAGATTAAAATTCATATTTCAAATTAGAAATTAAAATACAGATTCATATAGAATTAAAATCACATTATTTCTATATTAAGCTATTTTTTTTTTATGATTAATAAAATCATATTAGTTTTTCATTAAAGCCTTATTCCTTCTATAAATTAAATCTAAAAATTATTTTATTTGCGATAATACAATTAAAACAACAGCTATTAAAGCTAGAAAAAGTCCCGCTAAATTTATTTTAGACAATTTCTCCTTAAACACAAAAATACCTAAAAGACTTCCTAAAATTATTACACCCATATTCATTCCTGCAAATACAGTCGAAGGATTTTCGGAAAATGCTTGGTGAGCTTTGAGATAGAAAAGAATATTTCCAAAATTAAAAAAACCGACTAAACCTCCAAAAGCGATGTTTTTAATCTGCAAACGGACATTATTAGCTATCCATTCATAAATAACAACAGCAACCATAATTAGCAAAGCGATGCAAAAAACTACAAATAAGGAAGTGGTATAAGGCAAAGTGGTGTACGATGCTATTTGTTTAAAAAGAATATCTATTAAACCAAAACCAAGTAAAACTATAGCAGGATATATCCATTTATTTTTGGTGTTTTCAGATGGTTTTGAGAGAATCAATAGTATTGCTGGTAAACCAATTAAAAATGCAGTAATTTTTAATGAATTAAAGTCTTCTTTGAAGATTAACCAAGCGGCTAGAATAGGAATAAATAGTGAAAGCCGTTGTGCTGCATCTGTCTTTACAATTCCCATATGCTTGATTGAAGCAGCCAAAAATAAAAATACGGACGGCAACAAAAGTCCAATAACGATGTACAAAGTCCAAGGCGATTCTGTGTCAACTGACTTCAAATTAGGACTAAAAAACAAATAGCAAAGAATTATAGCAAAGAGATAGTTTGCTGCTACAATTTGTGAATTATTTACATCGTATTTGCGAGTTATTTTAAAAATAACGCCCACAGTAACGCTACAAATAATACTTAAAATTAGAAAAAGCATAATAAATTTTTAGAGTCCAAAAATACTCTTTATTGGTTTAAAAATAGTTCTTTTTCGAAAATTAAACCTTATTATAAGTACAACTTAAAAGCACTTTCTGTCCCCGCCAAAACACAAAGCCATAAAGAATTTAATATTTTGAGTTATAACAATTCTTTTAATTTAAACCAATATTTTAAAAAGTTAAACAATATATTTTACCAAAATTCAGAACACATCAATTGGGAAGTCAATTGATTTGGCTTACTTTCGCATTATGGATTCTTTTACACAAATCGTTTTAGGAATTGCAGTTGCCGAAGTATGCGCTGGAAAAAAACTTAAAAACAGAACCTTTATTTACGGTGCAATTTTAGGGACATTACCTGACTTAGATGTGATAGTTGGATTGTTCTTAAATCCTGTAGACGCTATATTAATTCATCGTGGCATTAGTCATTCTCTTTTTCTTTTTTTGCTGATTAGTCCGATTTTTGGTTGGCTAATTTCTAAGCTTGAGAAAGGTAAAATCAGCTTTTTTTCTGCTACTAATATGGCTTTCTGGGGCTTACTGACTCACGTTTTGCTAGATATGTTTACTTCCTGGGGAACTCAAATTTTATGGCCTTTAGAGCCACGATTAGCATTGAAAACTATTTTTGTAATTGATCCACTTTATACAATTCCGCTTATTGTAGCATTAGTATTCGTATGGAAAACAAAGAACACGACACTGCGTAACAAATACATCATCAGAGGATTAATCATCAGTAGTTTCTATTTGCTTTTATCTTGTTTTATAAAACTTTACACCTTATCACAATTTGAAAAAGCACTAAAAAATCAAGGAATTCAATATTCAAAAATCATTGTAAAACCAACTGCTTTTAATTTGATTTTATGGAATGCAAATGTCGCTACTTCAGACAATTATTTATTAAGCGATTATTCCCTTTTAGACACACAACCGATTTCATTTGTTGTTTACAATAAAAACAAGATTCTAGAAAAGCAATTGCTAGGAAATTCAGATTTTGAAAAACTCAAAAAAGCTAGCGAAGGTTGGTATATTATTTCAAAAAAAGACGGGGATTTATATTTTAACGATCTGCGTTTTGGTCTTTTGAATGATAATCCAACCAACCCACAATTTGCTTTTAGTTACCAGTTTATTCAAAATCCTGCTGGAATACATGTGATCGAAGTCCCTAAAAGTAAGAGAGATGGAAAAAAATTACTCCAAAAGATATTCACTCGTTTAAAAGGGAATTAAATCAGTTTTTAATAAATTAAGTATCGACTGACGTAGATTAAGCTGTCACGTCGAGCGTAGTCGAGACGCTTTTATAAAGTAATCCCTATAAAGAATCTCGACTGCACTCGATTTGACAATATTTAGTGTAGCTGTCACGTCGAGCGCAGTCGAGACGCTTTTTTAAAGTAATCCCTATAAAGAATCTCGACTGCGCTCGATTTGACAATATTTTGTATTTTGGTCACGTTGAGCGCAGTCGAGACGTTTTTTTTAAAACTAATTATTAGAAAGAATCTCGAGTACGCTCGATTTGACAATATAAATAATTTGTATTAAAAAAATTAATCACTTTTTAACCAACCCGTTATACTCATTCTAGTGTTATTAGTAATCAAAACTTCATGCACTAACTCGTCACTTTTAAAGAAAACTGTTTTACCTTGAGTGGGTGCTATTTTTTGATTATTATTTTGTTGATGAATAAGCAATTCGCCCCCATCACTTTCTTGCCAATCGGCATTCAAATAACTAATCATAGAGTATTTTCGGCTGGGATTATTTTTGAATTGATCTAAATGTTGTAAATAAAAATCACCTGATTCATATAAAGAATAATGAAACTCATAACTGGTAATTCCTGCAAAGCAGCTTCGATTGAGGTATAAAATGAATTCTTCTATTTGGGCAAAAAATTCATTTTCGAAAGCATTATTGTGTTTTTTATCCAACCAATAAATAGAATCACTCCGAATTGCTCCATCATAGGAAACCTTTTCGGCGTTGCCTATTCCTGCATCAACCAATAAACTTTTATTGTTAAGAGCAATTAAATTTAGCTTTAAGTTATTCGCCAAAGTGTTACTCAAGAAATGCTCAGATATACCTACTTTATTTTCAATATAAGTGGCTATCAAAGTCTCGAAATTATTTTCCATGTCAATTTTCATTGACTGCTTAGACCGCCAACGAGCAAAAGTAGAATAAAAAAAAATAGCATTACTTTATTGTGAAATAAATATGCATGATTTTTTACCGCAGATTCGTTGACTTATAAAATACTATTATAAAAATCTAAAATTTAAATTGTTTTTTCTTTTTAATAATATTTTTCTAAATCTTCTAACAAAAATAATCAATCTGCTAATTTGCGCTTAAAAGTATAGGAATTTCAAAATAAAAAAGGGTTTAGAAAAAAATCTAAACCCTTTTTGTATTACAGTTTACTGATAAAACTACCGTAAATATCCTTAAACTGATAGCCTTCGGAAAAACGATCTTTACTTAATTTTTTATATTCGACCAAAGCCCATAATATAAACTCTTTCATAAAGAATTTGTCTTCATTGGTGAGTTGTGGTTGGTATTTTTTAATTAAAATTTCAAGCGGAACAATACTTCCTAAAATTCTTTGGTATTCTTCGTCCGTACAATCGTCTAATAACTCGAAACCACTTTCCGCAAAAAACCATTCTATAATATCCGTGTAAGCTGTTTTTTCGTCTTGCTTTTCTAATTTTTCAATCTTAGGAAAATAAGCAGGGAAAAAAGTATGGATCGCATCACCTAATAAGTGCTGTGCGACTACGGCGGCTCCCTCCTGCTCTCCTTCATAAACCAATTCTACTTTTCCAGTAATTGCAGGAATAATTCCCATAAAATCTGATAAGCGAACCGTAGTTTTATCGGCTCCATTTTTCAAAGCTCTTCTTTCGGCAGTACTTAATAAATTCTCAAAAGCCGTAATACTCAAACGCGCACTAATTCCGCTTTTGTTATCAATATATTCACTTTCTCTGGCTTCAAAACTAACTTGCTCCAACAAATCTCTCGCTAAAGAAGGAACGTAAACCATATCATTCTGCAATGTATCTAACTTGGCTTCTTGTTCCGTAATTGTTCTTGCAATTTTTATCGTGTCAGGATAATGGGTTAATATTTGCGAACCTATTCTATCTTTCAACGGCGTCACAATACTTCCTCTATTGGTATAATCTTCTGGGTTTGCTGTAAAAACGAACTGCATATCCAGAGGCATTCTTAACTTAAAACCTCTAATTTGGATATCACCTTCTTGCAAAATATTAAATAACGCTACTTGGATTCTAGCTTGTAAATCAGGTAATTCGTTGATCACAAAAATACAGCGATTCGCTCGTGGAATCATCCCAAAATGAATCACACGATCATCAGCATAAGATAATTTTAAATTTGCCGCTTTTATAGGATCGACATCACCAATTAAATCTGCTACGGTAACGTCTGGAGTTGCTAATTTTTCAAAGAAACGATCGCTTCTATGCAACCATGAAATTGGAGTATCATCGCCTTTTAAATCAATAATATCTTTCGCAAAACGCGAAATCGGTTTCAATGGATCATCATTAATCTCAGAACCGCTTACATACGGAATATATTCATCCAATAATTCTACCATTTTACGTGCCAATCTCGTTTTGGCTTGACCACGGAGACCTAATAAGTTGATGTTATGACGTGACAAAATTGCTCGTTCCAACTCTGGAATTACCGTATTCTCAAAACCATGAACTCCTTCAAAAGTAGTTTGCCCAGCTTTTATCTTTTGTCTTAAATTTAATCGCAATTCATCTTTAATACTTTTGCTTTCGTATCCTGATTTTTTTAATTCCCCGAGTGTTTTTATATCTTCTATTTTCATATTTGTTGTTTTTTAACCACAAGGTTTACAATGTTTTGCACAAAGTTCACCAAGATTATTTTAATTTTTATTACTATTATTCTCTAATAATATTTTTAAGTTAAGTGTTCAAAGCTATGTTTCAACTCATTATTCAACACTATTTTATTCTCTTCTTTCTATTGGTTTCATAATCTTCAAAAATCATTTCTCCCAATCCTTTTAACCCTGTATAAAATGCTTTTCCTTGATTCGCTTCGGTAAAATGATTTACAAATTGTTGCAAATATGGATCATTCGCAATCATAAAAGTTGTAATCGGAATATGTAATTTACGAGCTTGTTGCGCCTGATTGTAACATTTATCCACAATATATTCGTCAAGACCGTTACTGTTCATATAATAGGATCCATCTTTCTCGCGCACGCAACTTGGCTTTCCATCGGTAATCAGAAAAATTTGCTTGTTGGTATTTCGTTTGCGACGTAAAATATCCATAGCCAATTGCAATCCAGCAACCGTATTGGTATGATAAGGCCCTACTTTTAAATACGGTAAATCCCTAATTGGAATAGTCCAAGCATCATTTCCAAAAACTAAAATATCTAAAGTATCTTTTGGGTAACGCGTAGTAATGAGTTCAGCAAGAGCCATCGCCACTTTTTTAGCAGGAGTAATACGATCCTCGCCGTACAAAATCATACTGTGGCTAATATCAATCATCAACACCGTGCTCATTTGTGATTTAAACTGTGTTTCCTCGACAACCAAATCATTTTCGGTTAGCATAAAATCATCGACGCCATTATTGATTTGGGAATTACGCAAACTTTCTGTTAGCGAAATACGTTCTAGTCCGTCTCCAAAATGAAACTCCCGAAACTCGCCTGTATGTTCGTCTCCACTTCCTGCATGTTTGGTTTTATGATTCCCACTTCCAGAACGTTTCAAGTTTCCAAAAATAGTATCCAGAGCCTGCTGTCTTATCGCACGTTCCGTCTTGGCAGTGATCCCGGTTCCCGAAGTCCCGTCTTCTTTCAGTTCATCACGAATATATCCTTTTTTTCTTAAATCTTCAATAAAATCATCAATGGTATAGTGTTCATCGGTGAGTTTATATTCCTTGTCTAATTCTCTCAACCAATCGATCGCTTCATCAAAATCTCCCGAAGTATGCGTTATTAATTCCTTGAAAATACCAAAGAGTTTGTCAAACGGGGACTGAAATGGCGCTTCATATTGCTTGAAAAAGAAACCTTTTTTATTTACATTTTCCATAGACTTTAAAATTACATCATTTTACAGCGTACTTCAAACGAACGTTTATTAATTTTTAGTTAAATGAGATTTAGAAACCCATTTTAGAAATAATTGTTCACCACACACTTGTATTTTAAAGTTCAGTCGTAGTTTGCATTTATAATATCCCTAATGAAGGAAATCTATCTGTTGATACTTCAGAAAAATTATTCACACACTAAACAGTTTAAAAAATGTATCTATTTAGAAAATTTAAATCTATTTGTAAGAATTTATTAATACATTTGAAATATAAATAAAGTATGATTTAGTCATACCAATCCACCATAATTTGGTTGTATGGGTATAATTTAGTCATACATATATACTAGTTAGTGGCAAGCTTAAAGCAATACGATAACAATTAACTGAATATAAGGTATTTAACTTTTTATAATCAATTAAAAATGTGACTTTAAATTATGGGTTTTTGAAATTAATTACAAATTAAAAAGTAGATTTTTAATTGTAGAAAGTTAAAAATTGAATTTTGAAATGCAGAAACTTGAAAGTTGGATTTTGCAAAAAGAAACTTGAAAGTCGGAATCTAAAAACAGAACTGAAAAATAAAAACTTATGCTAAAATCAATCTGTCAGTATTTTAGAAAAAAAGATGAAATTATTGGAAATTGGACGAGAGAAGACGATGGTTCCGGATTAATTAATATTTATGGATGGAGTTTGCATTTTTTTGAAAACGATACAGGAAAAAGTTATTCTTGGGAAAATGACTCAGAAACTAATTATGATTTTGAATGGAAAAGAGAAAATAAAACAGAAATTAAATTACGTACAGAAGATAATGATTGGGAATTTATAACTTATAAAATGGAAAAATATATTGGAGCTTATACATCGAAACAAACTAAATTAACAGAAATAAATAAAGATAAATTTTGGGATTCTCCTGAAGCACTTTATAAACGTAGATAAAAGCCAGCCACTAACAGCCGTTTGGCGAGATTGGGGTTTTAGTGGAATTAACGTTTTTTATCATATCTTCGTTTCGGCAGAAAATACTCTGCTATAAAGTCCCCAACCTCGCCAAGCGCCAAGACGTTATGTGCAATTGCGCAATCGAGACCTGATAAACAGCCTAAATATTTGATTTGAAAGGGAATATTAAAACAGGAAATAAAAATTTGTAATTTTCGTCAAGCCTTTCAAATGAGATTTGCTGAAAATTTATTTTCAAAGCGAAGACGCTTAAAGGCTTGGCTAAGTTATAAGAAAAAAATGATATAATCAAGTTTTTTTTATTATAACTGTTTTAATATGAGATTTTTAACTATTTAGGCTATGATTAAAAAAAACAGTACCTATCCCCCGAGTAGATAGGAACTATATTTTTTAATCGTTTATCTAGCTATCTCCTGGCACAACTGTTCCTGTTTTTATTATCTTAGCAGAGAATAAATAACAGCACATAACAACGGCTAAGCATAATGCCGGCCACAGGCCAGAACAGGCACTATGCCTAGCCGAACCGTTATGTGCAATTGCGCAATCGAGACCTGATAAACAGCCTAAATATTTGATTTGAAAGGGAATATTAAAACAGGAAATAAAAATTTGTAATTTTCGTCAAGCCTTTCAAATGAGATTTGCTGAAAATTTATTTTCAAAGCGAAGACGCTTAAAGGCTTGGCTAAGTTATAAGAAAAAAATGATATAATCAAGTTTTTTTTATTATAACTGTTTTAATATGAGATTTTTAACTATTTAGGCTATGATTAAAAAAAACAGTACCTATCCCCCGAGTAGATAGGAACTATATTTTTTAATCGTTTATCTAGCTATCTCCTGGCACAACTGTTCCTGTTTTTATTATCTTAGCAGAGAATAAATAACAGCACATAACAACGGCTAAGCATAATGCCGGCCACAGGCCAGAACAGGCACTATGCCTAGCCGAACCGTTGGTAGAAAGTTAAAAAAACTGCACAAAACAACTTTAACGTAAAAATTTTATTAGTTTTGTATAGAAATAATTATTAAATAATGAAATATCCAAGATACGAATATTCAACAGAAGCTGAATTAAACATTTTTGAATTTGAAAGCATTGGACCGAAAGGTAAAATATTCAAATTAGTACAATATACAGAAATGAATATTGAAGGTTATTTTAATTTAGCTTTTGGAGATTTAGATTTAAAAACAAGAGAAATAAATGATGGTGTAATAACTAATAATGGAGATGCAACTAAAGTTTTAGCAACCGTAGTTTCTACGGTTTACGCTTTTACAGGAAGATATCCAGAAGCTCATATTTTTGCAACAGGAAGTAGTGAAGCGAGAACAAGATTATATAGAATGGGTATTACAAATAATTTAGAAGAATTGAAAAATGACTTTTATGTTTATGGATTAAAGGTTGACGAAACATTTGAATCATTTATTGTTGGAGAAGATTATTTAGGGTTTTTAATAACACGAAAAAATTAAAATTATGAAAGTTGAAGATTTAAATAAAGCAAAAATACCTGTAGTGAAGATTAATAAAAAATTGGAAGAATTTAAAGGAAAAATATTGTTTCCTGAAAAACTTGAGTTGGCAAATAAATTGCTTGAAAAAGCAAAACTTCCAGTAGAAACGTCCAAATAACCTTCTACCAACAGCCGTTTTGCGTGATTGGGGGTTTTGTGGAATTAACGTTTTTTATTATATCTTCGTTTCGGCAGAAAATACTCTGCTTTAAAGTCCCCAACCACGCAAAGCGCCAAGACGTTATAGGCTATACTACCAAAAATCGTAAAAAGAAAAATATGAAAATTTACTGTTTGCTTTTCTTAACTATTTCAACTTTGAGTTTTTCACAAAACAATTCAGAATCTGACGTTTTTAAAAAAAT
>NZ_JAGFBU010000057.1 GCF_017948675.1 Flavobacterium flabelliforme | reverse complement strand
CTGGGTTCGCGTCTCCGTATACTTTGGTTTTATTATCGGCTACCACACTCACGTTGATCGCTTTTGGTGTTACCGTTAATAGCGCGTCTGTTGTGCTTATCGTATAGTTTGGATTACTGCCTAAAGCAACTGCAATTGGATAGCTTCCTACTGCTGAAGTCGTCGTAGCGGTAGTGCTTAACGTATAGTCAATCACATCGCC
>NZ_JAGFBU010000056.1 GCF_017948675.1 Flavobacterium flabelliforme | reverse complement strand
TCAACGTGAGTGTGGTAGCCGATAATAAAACCAAAGTATACGGAGACGCGAACCCAGCGTTAACCGCTGTGGTAACTGGAACGGTAAATGGCGATGTGATTGACTATACGTTAAGCACTACCGCTACAACCACTTCAGCAGTAGGAAGCTATCCAATTGCAGTGGCTTTAGGCAGTAATCCAAACTATACGGTAAGCACAACAG
>NZ_JAGFBU010000055.1 GCF_017948675.1 Flavobacterium flabelliforme | reverse complement strand
CGGTAAATGGCGATGTGATTGACTATACGTTAAGCACTACCGCTACGACCACTTCAGCAGTAGGAAGCTATCCAATTGCAGTGGCTTTAGGCAGTAATCCAAACTATACGATAAGCACAACAGACGCTCTATTAACGGTAACACCAAAAGCGATCAACGTGAGTGTGGTAGCCGATAATAAAACCAAAGTATACGGAGACGCGAACCCAG
>NZ_JAGFBU010000054.1 GCF_017948675.1 Flavobacterium flabelliforme | reverse complement strand
GAACAAGTCGCTGCTGTTGTGCTAACTACTGGAGTTACTGGTGTAGCCAACTGTGTTAGGCTTATAACAGTAAAACTATTAGAAGCCGCTGAAATACATCCGGAAGCGTTAGTTGCTTTAACCGTGTAAGCCGTTCCTATCATACCGCCTGTTATGACTCCTGCTGCACTAACAGTTGGTCCTGCAGGTGAAAAATCATAAGTATTGGCTGCAT
>NZ_JAGFBU010000053.1 GCF_017948675.1 Flavobacterium flabelliforme | reverse complement strand
CGCTGTGGTAACCGGAACGGTAAATGGCGATGTGATTGACTATACGTTAAGCACCACCGCTACGACCACTTCAGCAGTAGGAAGCTATCCAATTGCAGTGACTTTAGGCAGTAATCCAAACTATACGATAAGCACAACAGACGCTCTATTAACGGTAACACCAAAAGCGATCAACGTGAGTGTGGTAGCCGATAATAAAACCAAAGTATACGGAGACGCGAACCCAGC
>NZ_JAGFBU010000052.1 GCF_017948675.1 Flavobacterium flabelliforme | reverse complement strand
CGCTGTGGTAACTGGAACGGTAAATGGCGATGTGATTGACTATACGTTAAGCACCACCGCTACGACGACTTCAGCAGTAGGAAGCTATCCAATTGCAGTGGCTTTAGGCAGTAATCCAAACTATACGATAAGCACAACAGACGCGCTATTAACGGTAACACCAAAAGCGATCAACGTGAGTGTGGTAGCCGATAATAAAACCAAAGTATACGGAGACGCGAACCCAGC
>NZ_JAGFBU010000051.1 GCF_017948675.1 Flavobacterium flabelliforme | reverse complement strand
ACCGTTCCAGTTACCACAGCGGTTAACGCTGGGTTCGCGTCTCCGTATACTTTGGTTTTATTATCGGCTACCACACTCACGTTGATCGCTTTTGGTGTTACCATTAATAGCGCGTCTGTTGTGCTTATCGTATAGTTTGGATTACTGCCTAAAGCCACTGCAATTGGATAGCTTCCTACTGCTGAAGTCGTCGTAGCGGTAGTGCTTAACGTATAGTCAATCACATCGCC
>NZ_JAGFBU010000050.1 GCF_017948675.1 Flavobacterium flabelliforme | reverse complement strand
AACCGTCGTTTGGCAATATGGCGGGATTTGGCTTAATTTGAAGATGGTTTTGTACTTGGAAAATTAGTCATTAACCGAAAGATTAGGCTTCCTTAATCCGCCACATCGCCAAGCGACCAAACGTTATGTGCAATTGCGCAATCGAGACCTGATAAACAGCCTAAATATTTGATTTGAAAGGGAATATTAAAACAGGAAATAAAAATTTGTAATTTTCGTCAAGCCTTTCAAATGAGATTTGCTGAAA
>NZ_JAGFBU010000049.1 GCF_017948675.1 Flavobacterium flabelliforme | reverse complement strand
TCCTGTTAGTGTTCATATAAAGGCTAACATTCCATACAAATCCTATCGTAGGAATAAAGAAATTATTTATCTAAATTTGAATTGAAAACACAGTAAAAATGTGTCAACCTATTTCAGGACTTTACAATGTTAAATCAAAGATATAAGAAGAGAATAATATTAGCTGTTGTAAGTTTTATTTTTGGAATATTATTTGAAATAATATTAATAGAGAAAGAGAATTTTTTATATCTTTTATTTGGATTATTACC
>NZ_JAGFBU010000004.1 GCF_017948675.1 Flavobacterium flabelliforme | reverse complement strand
AGAAGTTATGGTTTATTGGTTAAGAAAACAAAACGTTTTCATATTACAACCGACTCTAAGCACTTCTTTTTCAAATCTCCTAATCTGCTCAAAGATTTAACTTTAACCCACGCAGAACAAGTCTTTGCAAGCGATATAACCTATATAAAGATTGATGGTGGTCACTCCTATTTGGCTTTAGTTACCGATGCGTATTCTAAAAAAATAATGAGGTGGAAATTAGATAATAATATGAAGGTTTCATTAGTTAAAGAAGCCTTACAAATGGCATATAAAAACTGCATTCACAAACATAAAAATATCATTCATCATTCCGATAGAGGAATACAATATTGTTGCCCCGATTTCTCTGAGTTTGCTCAAAACAAAGGCTTTATATTAAGTACGACACAACAATATGATCCCTATGAAAATGCTGTAGCCGAAAGAATTAATGGAATTCTGAAATATGAATTTGTACTAAAAAACACAATCAAAAACATACAAATTGCTCAAAAAATGATAAAAGAAGCCGTAGAAATTTATAATAACGAAAGATTACATTGGAGTTTAGAACTCAAAACGCCTCAAGAAGTACATCAAAAATACAACCAGCAACCATATAAATCCTATGCACGAATAGTTGCGTAAGGAATGTTGGTAACTTTTTTAAAACCCGTAGGGAATTTTTTAAAAAAGTTATCAATGTTCCGATTACATTTAAGTAAATTTGATCAAATTAATAACCTAAAAATGGTCAAAGTATTTTAGGACAAGACAAAAAACGCAGACACTTAAAAAACATGAGAATAAATTCGAGACTTTTAGCATTATTATATTTTTTTTTAACATTAACTTTTTGTTCTTGTGATGAAAAGAAAAAAAATATATCAATAGAAACAAAACAGTTAGGTAAAAAAGAAACTATAAAAACATCAAACGTAAACGAAAATGACAATAATAAAAATGACTATTATGAAAACTTCAAAATAGAAAAAGAAAATACAATTGAAAATTTAAAAAACATATCAAAATCAGATGCAAACAATCTATATGTAAATTATTGCAAAATCAATGCGAAAATCATAAATAAAATAAACGAAAATGAACAAATAGCATTAGAAAAATTTTATTATGATGATGCAAATAGTAAAAATATTATTAGAAAATTAAACACTAAATTATTAAATATTCAATTAAGATTTGAAGAAATTGGTGAGGGTTATGTAGAAATTACGACAATACCAGATTTTTATTATAATATTTTTAAAAACTATGTTACTGAAGATTACAATGAATATCTCTATTTAATTTCAGAGGAAAATAAGAGTTTATATAGTGCTGACGCAGGACTTGCTATAACTTTTAAAGAGCTTGGAGATAGAATAATAAGCTGGGAAAATTTCATAAAAAAATATCCTAAATCTGAATTAGTTAAAGAAGTAAAATTATTCTTAAAGAACTACCAATATGATTATATTTTTGGATTGGATAATACACTAACGTTTGAAAGAGATTTTAAAAATCAAACAGAAACTAATAAAAAAATATTATACATAAATGATGAGAATAATGAGGAATTTAAAAGATATTTAAAATTATATCCAAATAGTCCAACCTCAAAATTAATCAATTTATTTATTGAGAATTATAAAGATAAACAAGAAGAAGAAGTTTTTAAATTAATAAGAAATGAAATAAATAAAAATTAATACGTCAGCTAACAAGGGTTTGTCAAGATTGCGAATTTTGTAGCATATTAAAATTTTCCTTTTACAAGATTTTCTATCTTAGCCCAAAATAATCGGTGACCAAGTTAACCACTTCAGCAATCGCCAAGACGTTAGTATTCATTTTGATATAAAACTATTAAATTCAACAACTTAATGCAACAGTTTTAATTTTTTAAATTTGTTGTATATTGAAAATAAGCGTAACAGATTATCCTTTGCAGAGCGTGTGATTATAAAGACTTTACTCTGCCAAAAGAGACCAATTTTATATATTGCCAGACAATTAGACAGAAACAAGAGTTTAATTTACAGAGAAGTAAAAAAATGGGTTCCTTAAACCCTCAAATAAATATCTAGCACACCTTGCTGTTTTTTGTGATAAAGGAGAATATTTAAACAAAAAAAAATTGATGAAATAAGAACTTATAGTAGATTAAAAATTATTTATATATATTTGATTACTAAACAATTAATCTCCCGAACAAATTACTGGAAGCATAAGAGATTTATATCCAAATGATCCCATAATGTCAATCTCTGATGAAGCTATATATAAACATATTTACAAACATAAATAGTCCAGATTAGGATGAAAATTATTTAAACTAGAACCATCGTTAAAGAAGAAATTAAAAGAGATTTGGTTGTAAAAGATAGAGAATTAAAGAGGCTGTTAATATTGAAATGAGACAAAATATAGAAGATAGAAAACAACTAAGTAATTGGTAACATGAACAAATTGTTGGTCTTGTTGACAAAAGTGCAATAGATAAGATAGTACAAAGAAAAACAAGATTTAAATATATCATTTTCATCAAATACAGAACATCCAAAACAATGACTTACGATAATGAAAAAGACATAGCTAATCACAAATTGTTAAACCAGAATACAGGAATGTACATTTATTTTGCTAACCCTTATTCAGCATGGGAAAGAGAAACTAATTAAAATAGAAATAGGCTAATTAGATGCTATTCTCTCTAGAAAAAAGACTTTAATAACATTGCAGAAGAACAACTAAAAAATACAGATAAGGCTTAATAAAATAAAAATGCTTGGTTTAAAACGCCAGCCTATATCTTAGAACTCAAAATAAATAAGATCAAAATTTAAAGGCACATTAGTACTTTTAATTTTTAACCAAAAAGACCAACTGTTGCATTAAGTTCTTAAATCCACAATTAAATGGAAGCTTAATCATCAGTTAACACACATCAAAGATGATTATGATAAATTTACGGCTCAATAAATAAGTCATAAGAAATGAAAATATCTTTAATTCTATCAATATCTCTAATGTTTTTATTTAATGCCTGCAACCAAAAGGAAAACAAAGAGAACTCCCAAGAGCAACAAACAGAAGCAACCTCGAAAAAGACAATAAGATTCGAAAACACAGAAGTAATTACAACTTTCGACATCAACAAAATCCCTGTATCTAAACAAGAAATAGGCACTTTTCCGTATTTGTCTTCACCCGAAGGTTATGTATACAATAATGAAAAGAGTAAAAATTATGAAGAAAAATATTTCTGTTTTAATGATAGCTTAGTAACCAAAATAGGTGGGAAATATTTTTTTAGTAAGATTTTAAAAAAAGAGGACAATAAAAATGAGTATGAAAAGTCATTTGTAATAAAAAGTTATGAGAATGCTATTAAAAAATTGGGAGGTATTCAAATTTATGAAGGAGTATATAATAAGAAAGCCCAGGATTTGATTAGCAAAGAAAACCCAGCTTCTTTTGAAGATTTAAACAATGACCTTTCACGAAAAAACATACAATTCTTACTTAAGGTTCCAAGTGGAAACATTTGGTTTGAATTAAGTATTCACGATAGAGACAATGAAATATTTTTTACTGTTATCCAAGAAGAAGGATTTAAACAGACTATTTCGATTCTAAAAGCCGATGAAATTAAAAAGCAATTAGACAAAACAGGAAAAGCAATATTGTATATTAATTTTGACACCGACAAAGCTACCTTAAAAGATGATGGAAACACGGCAGTATCCGAAATTGCGAAAGTAATGCAAAACGATATAAATCTCAAAGTTTCAATTGAAGGACATACCGATAATACGGGCGATGCCAGCCACAACAAAATCCTATCCACTGACCGAGCAAATACAGTATTTAAAAAATTGGTAGCATTAAAAATTGATACCAAAAGGCTAAAAAGTATTGGTTATGGTGCACAAAAGCCTTTAATAGCGAATGACACAGAAGAAAGCAAAGCAAAAAACAGAAGAGTTGAAATTGTTAAAATATAGTACTGCCACCACCCTGCGTATGTTGATATGGCGGATTTTGTGTTAAATTCAAGTTCAGTTTTTCAATTGAACTTCGGTATAAAGATGAAGTTTTGAACTTCTATTTTCATCACATCGCCAAGCCGAAAACTATTGGTTGCAATTTAACTAGAAAATCACGAATATAATACTAATAGAATATATTAAAAATGCATATAATCAATTCAAAATTAATTATTCGTATAAATTAATAAATCGTGATTTTCTATTAAATAAAAATTAAAAAATTTTTCAATATTCGTTTTGTATAGCGGTTGTTTTATTATTTTGAAATTAATTATTAATAATATTTCATATAAATTGATTCCGATTATACTGTTTTACTCAGTAGTAATTTTAATTCTGAACTTACGAGTAATCAAATTAATATTATAAAAAATAACTCAAGAGTTTCAAAATCAACGAAAATAAAATTACTAAAACTAAAACAATATGGACTTAAAGTCAATAGATTTGATTTTCAGACTTAAAGCTTGCATGTATATTAGTGCTCAATTATGAAAACATCAATATTTTTATAGATGTTTTTTTGAAGAATAAAAGCTGAAATAACATAAATGTAATTCAGCTTTTTGAAATAAAATCAATGAGAATTAAATTTTAATACTTTCGCTCCAATCGATATTCTTTTCTGCCCATTCCTTAGCAGAAGTCGTTCTAATTCCTTTTTTAGCATTAAAACTAGTGTTGTAATCCCAAGACACACCTCTTCCCTCTCCAAAAATAGATCGGTACTTGTATACAAAATTTGTTGGGTCATTTTTTAAATCTTTTGCTAATTCATCTAAATCAGAAACAGTACGCTCAAATTTTTGTCCTGACAACGACTCTATAACATCGCCTAATTGTCCGTAAGTAATGGTATCACCAGCGATGTAAACAATACTATTTTCGATTTCTGGTTTTTCAAAAAATATTTCAGCAGTTAACATTCCGATATCATCCGGAGTGGTAACCGTTACTGCAGTATCTAAACTTCCTAGTGCATTCACGACTTTTTTATCGACATCTACCACGCCAAAAAACGGTTGAAACAAATAACTGGTAAACAATCCTGTTGAAATAACAACCCATTTTGTACCCGTTTGCGCTCTAAGAATTTCCCTAACATCTAACTGTTCATCAAATAAGTCTTGGGCACTTCCACGTCCGATAATTTCAAAATCAACGCCAAATTGCCACGGAAAATAGCGTTTTACTCCAGCTTCCAATACAGCATTGGCTAATTTTATCTGAAATCCACCCGCACCGGTTGCGTATCCTGTACAGGAAACAATAGCATCGTAATTTTTAAAAATAGATACTAATTCTGATGAAGGGGCTGTAAGATCTGCAGCTAGCAATGTTACCTCCATCGCTTTCAATTCGTCAACATCTTTTTTCTTTTCAACCTGTTCTGTATCAATAGTTGATTGTCGAAGCAGCACAGTAATGCTTGTATTATAATTTTTTGCTTTTTTTGCCATATTACGGATTACAGGTAAACCTAGTTCACCAGCTCCCAAAATTAAAACTGATTTATTTTCCATCTCTTTATAAAATTTATTAGTTGGAATACATTATTTTTTTGCAAACTTTATACTTTACAAATAAAATTCCTCAACTTCAAAGGTATCAAAAACAAGATGTTAAGACAATAAGGCACCGAAACGTGTGTTAGTAACCAATAGGTTAGTATTTTGAATACCAATCTAAAAATTAAAAAGTTTAGATATTAATTAACAGCCATACTTTATATTTAAAACTTACAATTATAAATATCTGTAATAAAATTCCAGAAAATAACATTTAAGCTATATTAAGTTACCTTTATACCAGAGATAAAATTATTGCGAAAAGTAATTCATAAAACAGATGAATAATCAAATGACTGCTGATGAAATAGAAATTGCTTGGGGTTCTATTTGTAAAGTTTTGAATAAAGATACTGATGATATTAAGAGTGCTATATTAAATCATGTTGGAAACAAATGGTCACTTTACATTATACACGCTTTAGGCATAGATGGGCGAATGCGATTTTCTAATTTGCAAAAACATATTAATGGAATAAGTCAAAAGATGTTGACAAAATCGCTTCGTGAACTCGAACGCGATGGATTAATTTCAAGAACTGTTTATCCAGAAGTTCCGCCAAGAGTTGAATATGAATTGAATTCTCTAGGACGTGGCTTATTGGTTCAGGTTACTCCGCTTTGGTTTTGGATTGCAAATTCCGTCAACGAATTCAAAGAAGCAAGAGCGAATTACGATAAAACAGAATAATTGTTGAAACAATAAAATTGGAATGGTAAAAAATAATTTGCTAAACCCTTGAAACCTTTTTGTCGAGATTGAGGATTTAATGAAATTAAAGTTTTTATTCCTATCTTCGTTTTTGTAGTAAATAGTAGGATAAAAATTACCCAAAAGCTAAAAACCTTACTAATTTATGTGAAGTTTAATCTTAAAATGAAAATTAAACACAAATAAGGAATAATTAAATTCAAAAATTAAATTTATGTGCAAAGTGAAAATACAATGTTTAATTGGTTTATTCTTTTTCCTTTCGAGCTACATTTTTTTCTCGCAAATCTCTTTAAATACACAAAAATACGTTGACTGGGCACATTGGTTTAATCTAGTTGGAGCTGTATTTTTACTATCTTTTAATTCTATTTTTCCTAGAAATAATATTAGTAAAGTAGCTTCTTTTTTTACATCTTTAGGAGTTATAGCGCATATTGGACTTTGTACAATTGATTTTATTTTATGGAGTTTTGGAGACAACGATACTGCAAGAAATGAGTTAAAACAACATATAAGCAATACTCCTTTAATTTTATATCCTTTTATTATAATTGGACCTTCTTTACTTTTCATAGGACTAGCAACTCATGCTTTAAATTTTATTAAAACAAACACAATTAGCTCACTAATGGTTATTGTAGGTGCGCCACTTGTTGGCATTTCTTTTTTCTTATTAAAAAATGGTAATTTAATGTTAGTAAGTTGTTTTATGTTTACAATAGGATTAGCGCTACTCCTTTTCAGGAAAGGAAATCACAAGGGGCAAATTGAAATTGTCGAAAAAATTGGTCCAAACTAAAAAATAAATATTAAAGCTGAAAATGAAAAATTCCTGATAAAAATTATAATTTCAGATGACTTTTAATGCAAAAAAACCTCAAAATATAGACTTTTAAAAGTACTAGCTTTTGGAATTCTTATGACGTTTTACCCAAATCAGAAAGTAATAAACATCAATTGTAGAAAATGTATTTTTGGTTAAAAAATAGATGGTCGAAAAGCATTTATAACAATAAAGAAATGTGACAATAAAAATTTAAAATATCGCTTAAAAATAAAAACTTCTATTTAAGGCTACTTTAAAAAAAGTGATTACAGTAAAAACAAATAATTATTCCTGTTAGAGTTCAATTATGATTTTAATGTAATTTTAATTTTGAAAATAAGAACATTCTCCAAACAATATTTCATATAAAAAAATAAATGAACGAGCAGAATAATTTGAAAGAACTAGCGAAATTATTTTTAAAAATTGGTATTATTGGTTTTGGAGGTCCCGCAGCACATATTGCCATGATGCAAAATGAAGTAGTTGTTAAAAAAAAGTGGTTAAGCGAACAGCATTTTCTTGACTTAATTGGGGCGACAAACTTAATTCCGGGGCCAAATAGCACTGAAATGGCGATACATATCGGACATGAAAGAGCAGGTTGGAAAGGATTACTTGTTGCCGGATTTTGTTTTATATTTCCTGCGGTCATTATTACTTTGCTTTTTGCAGTGTTGTACAAAGAATATGGACAGTTACCTGAAATAAAACCTTTTTTATATGGAATAAAACCTGCTATTATAGCCATTATCCTTTCGGCTATTTTTCCATTGGCAAAAAAATCCTTAAAGACGATTCAATTAACTATTATTGGAGGATTTGTATTGTTTTTTTCATTATTACAATACAATGAAATAATTTTAATGTTTGGTGCTGGAATCGTAGCATTGGTCATTTATCAATTACAAAATAATAAAAATAATAGTGTAAATGCTATTTTACCAATAAGCTTCTTTGAATTTTCAACAACTCATTTAACTCCGATTACTAATTTAAATTTATTCCTGATTTTTATTAAAATAGGTGCGATTTTATACGGAAGTGGTTATGTCCTTTTTGCTTTTCTAGATGCAGAATTGGTAGCTACAGGAATTTTATCACGAACTCAATTGATTGATGCAATTGCTGTGGGACAGTTTACACCTGGTCCAGTATTTTCATCGGTTACTTTTATTGGTTATCAAATTAAAGGCTTCTCTGGTGCGTTAATTTCCACTTTTGCAATATTTTTACCCTCATTCGTTTTTGTAGCTCTTTTAAATCCAATAGTGAAGAAAATGAGAAATTCTAAATTATTTTCCGTCTTTTTGGATGCTGTAAATGTAGCTTCAATAGCAATTATCATTGCTATTTGTTTAGAAATGGGAAAAGAAACAATAGTAGACTGGCGAACAATATTGATTGCTTTAATAAGTATAATAATAACATTTAATTATAGAAATATAAATAGTGCTTTTATAGTTTTAGGAGGTTCTTTGATCGGTTTTCTTTTGACTTTTTTATAAATAGTTTAAAACTTTAAAAAAAATATTTTAAAAGTTATAATTGCGCTATTTTTGAAAACAATAAACTGATAATTCCTACAACTAAATTTTATGGAGCAACCAACAGCAGAGAGAATAAAAGAAATATTTGACCCGTTTTATCCTGCAAATTTAAGTTTATGGACTGAATTTTCTAAATATGTTCAGCCACGTCAGTTTTCGAAAAACGAAATTATCAAACACTTTAATAAAACTGAAAAACATATAAATATTCTTATTTCAGGTTCTGTAGCGCATTTTGTACTTGCAGACTATAAAGAGGTTTGCATTAATTTATATTATGAGAATCAGATTTTTAGTGAATATTTATCCTTTTTATTGCAATCACCAACAATAATCAAAACAGAAGCTTTAGAAGATTCCTTAATTTGGTCTATAAGCCACCAAGATTTAAATTCTTTGTATTTAAAATCGACGAAAGGATTGTTTATTGGAAAGGCAATATCCGATGCGATGTTCATTAGGAAGCAATCAGAACAAATAAATCTACTCACCCTTTCACCATCAGAACGCTATTTAAAATTAATTAAAGAGCGTCCAGAAATTTTTCAGCGAACTTCTTTAAAGATAATCGCTTCCTATCTTGGAGTAACCGCAGAAAGTTTAAGTAGAATTAGAAAAAAATTATCTTAATTTTTAATTTCTTACCCAAAGTCAATTTTTTAGAAAAATGGAATTTTTAATTTTGAAATGTAATTAAAATTTAACTTATGAAAACCAAAATTAACTATTTCGCTATTATCACTTTCTATACAATCGCCATAGGTTTGCGTTATTTATCTAATAAAACGACAATATTAGACAACGTTAATAGTGAATTTATAAAAGTAATTTTACAGGCTGTTGGTCCAGCCATTGGTGCTATTGTTGCTTTTTCAATTTTTAAAATAAAACCAAAATTAACTCTGAAAGGGAATTATAAAAACCTTATTATTCCTTTTATTTTATACTGGATTTTTCCAATTATTTTGATATTGACAGTAGAATATTTTACAAAAGGAACTTTTTCAATTATTCCTATTTTTGCCATTTTAATATACGGTCTTTTAGAAGAAATCGGTTGGAGAGGATTCCTGCAACACGAGTTAAGATCATTACCAAAACTATTAAATATTATAATTGTTGCCATTTTGTGGTTTATTTGGCACCTAAATTTCGAGATGACTAGTGGCAATATATTATTTTTTGGGATATTAGTTCTAGCCTCTTGGGGAATTGGAAAAGTAGCAGATAGCACACAATCTTTTCTTGCAGTATCGGCTTTTCATTCATTAAATAATTTCTTTCCAGAAATGAATACAACCAAAATAATTATCTTAATAGTTTTAGTTGGTACTTGGGCTATTTTGTTAATCGATAGAAAAAAAAGAAATCAAAAAAAAGAAGCTTCTCTGTAAAATTCTATTAGATAGCATCCAAGTATAAATTTCATTTTTTATATTTTATGATATCATCTTGATTTAAATCAATAGGTTAATTTGTCATCATAAAAATTTATAAAACAACAACATATTATTTATTTAAAAAATAATATTGTAAAAAACATATTATAAAGATTACTTTTTTTACCATTATGATTTTAATAAATTTCTTTTTTATTGTATTTTCGTTAGAATATATTTAGATTTCCTTTAATGGAATCTTAATTACAATTCCGATTTTTTAAAACTTATTTATAAAATAATAAAAGGACATGAAATTAGCTTCAATCGATAATAACACTAGAGACGGACAATTAGTAGTTGTAAATAAAGAATTGACAAAAGCAGTAAAAGTAATTGAAATTGCAGTGACAATGCAAGCTGCAATTGATAATTGGAACGAAACAGAGTGCAAATTAAAAACAGTTTATGAAAATTTAAACGCTGGCAAAATAAATAATAGTTTTGATTTTTCTTGTGTAAGGATACTAGCACCAATTCCTAGAGCCTATCATTGGGCAGATGGAAGCGCTTATGTAACACATGTAGAATTGGTTCGTAAAGCTAGAAATGCCGATTTGCCCGAATCATTCTGGAAAGATCCGTTAATGTACATGGGTGCGTCTGATGCTTTTATTGGAGCAAATGATGACATAGAGATTGAGAATGAAGATTGGGGAATTGATTTTGAATCAGAAATAGCAGTTATTACCAACGATGTTCCAGCTGGAACTACTGCAGAAAAAGCATTAAGTCACATCAAATTGATTACAATTATTAATGATGTCTCTTTAAGAAATTTAATTCCAAATGAACTCTCAAAGCAATTTGGATTTTATCAATCTAAACCATGGACATCATTTGCTCCTGTAGTAGTTACGCCTGATGAACTTGGAGATTTTTGGACAAAAGGAAAGTTACATTTACCTCTATATTCTACATTAAACGGAAAATGTATTGGTTCTCCAAATGCAGGAATTGACATGACATTTGATTTCGGTCAATTAATTGCGCATGCTGCAAAAACTCGTTCCTTAATGGCGGGAACTGTAATTGGCTCGGGAACTGTGGCCAATGAAGGAAGTATAAATGGTTCTAGTTGTTTAGCCGAAGTAAGATGCTTAGAAATTATAAAAGAGGGAAAAGCTATTACTCCATTTATGCGTTTTGGAGATCAAATTGAAATTGAAATGAAAGACGAAGAAGGAAATTCTATTTTTGGAAAAATAAATCAAAAAGTAAAAAAATACATTAAAAAATAATTAAAATTCAATTTTATAAATCCAATTCAATACATTTAAGGCTATCACCGATAGACCTAATATTTAAAATTAGTCCAATAAATAATTGATAAATTAATTAAAGAAATTTAATGAAAATAAAAATTAGTTTTTTAACCCTAATGCTGCTCTTATGTTTTAGTATTCAAGGCCAAACAGAAAAAAAATTAAGCAGACCTGAAAAAAATTTCGAAAAATTTTGGATCACTTTCAAAGATAATTATGCTTTTTTTAAATTAAAAGGAGTTGATTGGGATGAAACCTATAAAATATTTAGACCACAAGTTAACCGCAAGACCAAGGAAAAGGAATTAATACAATTATTTAGCGAAATGGTTGCTCCATTAAAAGATGGTCATATATCAATCTCCAAAAAAGATCAGATAGTATATAAAGTAAAGAAACCTTCGGTGTTTAAAGAAGAATTTAAAGGTCATGAAAAAGAGCTTTGGGAAACTAGTTTTAAAACGCTAGAAAAAAATGGCTTTTCGGAAATTAAAGGAATCGGACCTATTGTAAATAATGAACATTTGTACTATGTGTCACAAAATTCGGACATAGGATTTGTTAGAATTTCACGCTGTTTTGGATCTCTTGAAAGTATTTATGATGATAAAAAAGAGATTGAAGACACCCAATTGATGCTATCCTTATTTGATAGTATTTTAAATTCATTTTCTAAAACTAAAGGAATTATTATAGACATTAGAGCAAATGGTGGTGGTCATGGCGGTTTGGAACTCGCTACTTGCTTAGCGAATGAAAAAAAAATAACCCACTACAAAGCAGTACGAATAAAAGGTAATTATGATGCAATAAGTACATTAGAACCTATTTATATAACACCTAACCAGGGAGTGAATTATGCAAATCCTGTAGTAATTTTAACTAATGATAAAACAGCTAGTTCAGCCGAAGATTTTACCATTGCTCTCTATCAGCAAAAAAACGTAACTACGCTGGGAACAAATACAGCAGGAATGCTATCCGATATGCTTAGCACTGATTTGTATCATAAAATTTCTTTCACTCTTTCCAATCAAATTTATTATTCTATTGATAAAATACCTTTAGAGGGAATTGGAGTTCCTGCAAAAATTGAACTGAAAAATTCAAAAAAAGATATCGATAATGGAATTGATCCTTTGATAATAAAAGCAATTGAAATATTAAATTAAATCTAATTCTTAATAAATAAATTTTGAATACTAATTAATATAAATTATTGATTTTTAATCATTTTTTTGATCTTATAAAAGTTTAAATAAACCATAATGAAATATATTAAACCAATTATTATATTAGTTCTATTCTCTTTTTTTGGTTGTAAAGACAATGAAAAGTCTGATAATTCAAACCAAATTGAGGAAAATAATTTAGAAAAAATAACCGATGTTGCTGAACTTGAAAAACTAACACGCGATCTTTACAAATGGATAGAAACTGAAAGTTCTATTGAAGATTTTGTTCCTTTACAAAAAGAAAAAACCGACACTATTTACACCAAATTAGATCTAGAACTTAATGAAAAAAGAGTAATTGAATTGATAAATACTAATTTATTTACGAAGGGTTTTATTGAAAATTATAAAAAAATTGTACTTACAATTGATCAAAAAATGAGCAATAAAACACTTGTTTATTATATAGGTGATCTTCCTCCCTATGGTAATGATGCTAATCCTTGGTGCAATTGTCAAGATAATCCAGAAGATTATTGGGGAAAAATATCATTAAAAGATGTAAAAATCATTAATAATAAAGCAACTTATAAATGGACTTGGGGAAATCAATTTGAATACAAGGTAGAAGCAGAAAAAGAAAACGGAGTTTGGAAAATTTCCTATTTGCAAGGATTTGACTTTAACCAATTTATACCGAAAGAGTAATTTTATAAAAAATAAAAATTAAGTATATTACTCTAAAACCATAATTATATAGCCTTTATATCAATTTTATTTTATGAGAAAATAAAGATTTTAATTCTGAATTTCATCAATTATAGTAGTAATTTACCTTTTATAAAAAACCTCTTGAAATTAATTTAAAAGAGGTTTTTTACAAAATACTTTACCTAAAAAAAAATTCCATCTTTATAAAACCATTTTTCATCTTCGTAAATAAAAGTAGACAGTTCGTGATGCGTTTGTTTTTTAAGATAACTATCTAAAAAATAAGCTTTGAATTCGACTGTATTTTCAGTGCTTTTTATAATTTCTAATTTTAACCACTTGTTCGTTGTTGCCCAATGTAATATCTCAGATTTAGTATAGAAAGCTCTTTGAGAAATATGAGTAGTTAACATCAAATAATTGGCGTCATGAATAACATAAGCCGCATATCGAGAACGCATTAATTCCGCTGCCGTTTTTGCTTTTGTACTTCCATGAATAATTGGTTCACAACAATGCTCAAATTTTTTTGAAGAACCGCAATAACATAAAACTAAATTCATAGAAAGTTGAAAAATTAATTTAAACTTGTTGTTTGACCATTTAGACCAACAATCTTTTGGTGCAATTGATTAAGTAATACTTGATACCTACTTATTTCCATAAGTTCATCGTCTTCTTCAGCAAAATCTAATAACTCATCTAATTCTTCACTAACTTCAACTAGTTTATTTCCAGCTTCTTTAGCGTTTTTTTCTGCAATAAAATCAATGATACTCTGTACCCCATTTTTTATTTCATCAAACTTACTTTTTTCCATGAGTGTTATTTTTAACTATTTTCAGAAGACTTTTGTTCATTAAATTTTTTAGCAATTTCTTTTAGCTTTTCTTTCCTAAGTATCTCTGCTTGTTTTACTTTATCTTGCGCTTTATGCAATTTATCGTTGTGTTTTTTTATATTTCTATCGTTATTTCTACCCATTGTACTATTTATTAAATTATAAACTCAGTTATTGTACTGAAATTTTTGGGCAAAGTTCGGCTTAATTATTAAATTTAAATTGGTTTTAATTTGATAAATTTTATTTTTTTTATTCTGTTGCATTTATTTATGTTAACTTTAAAGAAATAAAGCAATAAAATATTTATTGTTTTAGTAAATAATTAGAAAGGAAGCAAAATAATTATAAATGAGGTTTTTATTTATTGCATTTTTTTTTATATTTATTTTTTTAACTAAATGTTGAAGTTTCCTAAATCCTACTGCTGCTAAATGGAATACCAAAAAAAACACAACATATTCATCAGATGGTTCTTTGACAGACCAAAAACTACAGGCATTATTACGTTCTTATTTTTGAGTTATATAGTTAGTTTTATTGTATTTCAGCAGTATAAAATAACCAAAGAGGATGATCAACGAGAAATGAATACAATTCTTCATGTTATTCGTCAAAATATAGAACAATCATTAAAAAACTGCTACACTGCAACTTTAACACTGGCGCTAACTATTGATGATCATGGTATTCCTAAGGATTTTGATTCTATAGGAAAATCATTAATTCGATCTAATTCTAATATCAGTACGGTACAATTGGTGCCAAAAGGAATTATAAAATACACTTATCCTATTAAAGGAAATGAGAGTGTAATGAATCTGAATATCTTAAAAGATCCTTATCTAAAAAAAGAGGCTTTAAAATCGATTCAAACTCAGAAAATGTATTTTGCAGGACCTCTAAAGTTAAAACAAGGAGGAATTGGCATTGTAGGAAGATTGCCTATTTTTGAGAACAACAAATTTTGGGGATTTTCAGCTGTGATAATAAAATTAGAGACGCTCTTAAAATCAGCAGGAGTTGATGGTATTGATAATTCTAAATATTACTTTCAGTTTTCTAAATATAATACTGTTAACCAAAAAGAAACATTTTACCTTCCAAATGTAAGTGATTTTTCCAATCATTTCAATATTTCCTTAAAAATACCAGATGGCGATTGGAAATTATATATTATATCCAAAAAGCAGAATTACTTTCAGTACCAAATAATTATTCCAGGTATCATTGGATTTTTTTTAGCGGCGTTATTTGCATTTTTAATATTTAAATTATTAAGAGTTCCCCAAGAATTGCAATCTTTAGTAAGTTTACAAGCCAATAAATTACTTAATTCTGAAATAAAATTTGAAGCTATTTTTGATCAAGCAGCGATAGGAATAGCTCACATTGACTCGTTTACAGGTAGATTTATCCAAGTAAATAATCAATATTGTCAATTATTAGGATATACGCAAAAAGAGATTAAGGAATTAAATTATCAAACATTGACTCATCCTGATGATTTGAGTGAAGATTTGATAAATATTGATAAACTTAGAGAAGGTATAACTAATAATTATGCAATAGAGAAGCGCTACATTACAAAATCAGGAAATATAATTTGGATTAATCTCACTGTTTCGCCACTTTTAAAGAAAGAAGGTAAAGTGATTAGCCATATTGCAATTATAGAAAATATTTCGTTAAAAAAAGAAGCAGAAGAATTAATTAAAAAAAGTGAAATCCGTTTTAAAAGTTTATTTGAAGAATACCCAATTGCATTATGGGAAAAAGATTTCTCTGAAGTAAAAATCTATCTTGAAAAATTAAATCTTATGGGTGAAAATCCCGAAACCGTATTTTATTATTTGCAGGAACATCCAGAAGTGGTTAAAAAATGCATTTCATTAGTAAAAATCATTGATGTAAATTCGATGTGCTTAGAACTACATGACGTTAAAACAAAAGATGAGCTAACACAAGGCCTTACAAGTCTTATAGATAAAAAATATATCTTTGATTTTAAAAAGCAAATTTTTGCCATAACACAAGGGGAAAATCAATTAATAACAGACACATTAATAAAAACATCAAAAGGAGAACTACGAGATGTAAAATTAAGATGGAGTGTAATTCGTGGTTATGAGGAATCTTTGGCCAGAACGATTGTTTCTACAGAAGATATTACGGTTCAGAAATACAACGAAAATATTATTCAAAAAGCACAACAAAGAATTGAATCATTAATTAACACAATTGATGGAATTGTGTGGGAATTTGACCTTAAAAGTGCTACGTATAATTTTGTAAGTCAAAAAGTAAAAAATCTATTAGGATATATGCCTGAGGAATGGATCAATAATAAATCTTTTTGGCCTGATCACATACATCCCGATGATAAAGAATGGGTATTGAATTATATAAAAATACAAACAGATGCTAATTTGAATCATGATTTCGAATATAGAATGATTGCCAAAGATGGCTCTATAGTTTGGTTAAGAGATATTGTTCATATTGTTTTTGAAGATGGTAAACCAGTTAGTTTACGCGGTATTATGATCGACGTGACTAAAACAAAAGAAGCTGAAAAAGATTTAAATGCTTCTTTTGATTTAGTTTTAGAACAAAATAAAAGGTTGCTGAATTTTTCTTATATTATTTCACATAATTTAAGATCACATACCAGCAATATTTCATCTATCGTTTCTTTGATGGAATCATCAGAGTCTGAAAAAGAAAGAAATGACATGATGACTTTACTCAAAACAGTATCTTGTTCGCTTGACGAAACCATGTTGCATCTCAACGAAGTAATAAACATTAGAACCAACATTAGTTTAGTATCAGAACCCCTGAACTTGCAAGATTATATTAATAGAGTTACTACTATATTATCAAAGCAAATTTCAAGTAATGAAGTTATTATTAAAACTAACATTCCTGAAAATATTTTAATCAATTATAATCCTGCTTATTTAGAGAGCATCTTGTACAATATTATTTCAAACTCCATTCGGTACAAACATCCTAATCGAAAACCTATTATTGTTATTAGTTTACTAATGGAAAATAATATAAAAATACTAGAAATTTCGGATAACGGAATAGGAATTGATCTTGATAAAAATGGCGATAAAGTTTTTGGGATGTATAAAACCTTTACTGATAATTTAGATTCAAAAGGGATTGGATTATTCATCACAAAAAATCAAGTGGATGCAATGGGAGGAACAATTACTGTAGAAAGTAAACTAAACATAGGAAGTACATTTAAAATTTATATTCAATGACAAAAAAATCAATTTGGGTAATTGACGATGATGTTATTTACCAAATTATTATCAACAAGATAATTCAACGATCAGAGATGTTTTCGAGTACTTCTTCCTTTAAAAATGGAAAAGAAGCAATTGATAGTTTAAATAATTCACTAAAAAATAATTCTGATTTACCCGATATAATATTATTAGACATAAACATGCCTATAATGGATGGGTGGGAATTTATGGAAGAAATGGGATTAATTAAACCAAAACTAAAAAAAGATATTATTGTTTACATTGTAAGCTCTTCTATAGCTATTGAAGATAAAAACAGGTCCAAAACCTATGCAAACATCTTGGGATACTTATCTAAACCTGTTACAGTAAACGACTTAGTTCTAATTGCATCCAGTGATTAAAAGTTCGAACTAATAGTGTTTTTTTAGCTGAACTGTTTTTTTATTTCTTCTAAAGTTTTATTGGTATATATTAGATCATTAATGATTTTTTGTCTTAAAAGATCAATATCATCGCAATCAAAATACTTGGCCCAAGAAGTTAAATTTAATAGATTACGAACTTGTTTAATTCGTTTTGTAGTATCAGAACTAGTTCTTAAAATAGCTTTATTATTGTAACTAGGATTATTTTTATGTTGATAATTTACAATTTTTTTTACAAAATTCACTTCTAAATAATACAGCTCATCGATAGCATTATCAGGATAAAAATGATCCCAAGAAGCATATCCTAATTTAAATTTTGATTCCGTTTCTGGTTCTAAAGGCTCTAAACGCCATTTACTATTTGCCAGTCTTCCCCAATGATTAGACAAACGAAACATACCAGATTTAGTGTAATAATATGTACTTCCAGACTTACTGTTATACTGTATTTTTAAATGATTAATGGCATCCAAAGGCATTTCATCAAATACACAAAAAGTATTCTTAAACGAATTAGGACTTGGGCGAAAATCTTTTTCCATGTTACAAAGGTAATCAGAAAGAGTAAATCATAGTTAGACAAACAATATTTCATTAACTTTGCCACCAAGAATTATTTTAAACAAATTGATTATGACTAAAGCTTCTGAAGAAAGAATGTTGCAAAAAGGGGTTTACACCGGAATAATGGAAAAAGATGAAAACAACAACTTTTTTTGTGGTGAATATCTATTAGACTATAGAATGGCTACCAAATATGCTGTTGGAGAATGGATTACAATAAAATCTATCATTGAAAATCCAAGTGACATCAGTTATAATAAATATCCAAAGAAATCAAAAAATTTCGATAAAGCGAATAATAAGCCGCAACAATAAGTTTTATTTAATTTCTTACTTTTAAAATCTTATAAAATAGACTTTTTTATTAAAAATTATTTGGCATAAACCAAAAAATTAAAAAAAAGTGTACCTTTGCAAAAAATTTGTCGATTTTGAAATCAAATTATATTGATTTTATAGTAAAAGACAAGTAGTTACCTTATTTATGAAAAAAATAGTTGAATACCGCAAACTGCTTAATGTAGACAAAACTGCAGAGCTTAAAGATTTGAAAACCATTTATCGCAATGCGATGAAAGAAGCACATCCTGATAAATTTCAGGGAGATGAAGCTGGATTAAAAGCAGCAGAAGAAAACAGTAAAAAAATTATTGAAGCCTACCACTTTTTAGTAAGCATCAATCCAGAAACTACAAAACTGAACTTACCTGAATATACTGAAACTATATCAACTTCAACTATTTCAGATTATAAGTTTGTTGAAGGTAGATTAATCATTAATTTTTCAAATGGTAGTGTTTATGAATACATTAGTGTTCCTAAAGCAACCTATGTAAAAATGGTTAATGCTGATTCTCCTGGAAGATTTGCAAAAAGACACATTTTAAATTCTTTTACTTGGAGAAAAACAATCAATCAAGATTAATTCTCTTTTAAAAGTATAAAAATAGTAAAGCATCCTTATCGGGATGCTTTTTTTATGTTTGAAATTTACAGATTTAAATTAGTTATAAAAATAGTATCTAAATTAATTCTACTACCCTACTCGAACTTTCTAAAACTAAATATGAATTGATGTTATTGAATGAATTACACAAACATTTAACAACTTTAAAAAATCTAATTGCAAAATAATGTAAAACCCTAAAAAACAATACTTAAGTCATAGTAAATTATAACAAAATTTTAGGCTCAAAAATCATTTGAATTTTGATAAATTTAAATACTTTTGCACACTTAACTCAATTAACTAATTAATAATGAAAAAAATAATTTTATTGCTTTCGGCAGCTGTAGTTTTAATCGCTTGTAGCAAAGTTGGTAAAGACGAATACATCATTACAGGAACTGCAACAGGAATTGAAAATGGTAAAACAATCATCTTAGAAACACAAGATGAAAGCGGTATGGGATTACTAGCTAAAGATACTGTAAAAGTTGAAAATGGTAAATTTGAAATGAAAGGTAAAATTACTGAGCCTGCATTTTACATGATTCAATTAGAAGGTGCTCAAGCAAAAATTCCTTTGATACTTGAAAATGGTGAGGTAAAAATCACGATTGACAAAGATAGTATTCAAAAATCTAAAGTTACCGGTACCTATAATAATGATGAATATACTTCATTTGTTGCCGAAACTACTAAGATCCAAAAGAAATTAATGGATTTTCAAAATAAAAACATGCAAGCTATGAATGCTGCTCAACAATCTAAAGATACTGTGGTAATCAATGGTTTGATGAAAGAATTCAATAAACTGCAAGAAGAAGTGAGTGTTACTTCAAAAGCTAAATATGTAACTTATGCTGAAACGCACCCAAAATCTTTTATTTCTGCTTTGATTATTCAAGGGATGTTAAATGATCCAACAGCAGATGTTGCAAAATCTGAAAAATTATACAATAGTTTAGAAGAGTCATTGAAAAATACTAAACCAGGAAAAGCAATAAAAGCTAAATTAACTGAACTAAAAGCACCTACAGGTGTTGGAGCATCTGCACCAACAACTGACGGTAAATGAAGAGCAGATTTTTCAGCTCCTAATCCAGAAGGTAAAGTAATTTCACTTAAGGAAAGTTTAGGGAAAGTAACAATAGTAGATTTTTGGGCATCTTGGTGTGGACCATGTCGCCAAGAGAACCCAAATGTTGTTGCAATTTATAAAGAATTACATGCTAAAGGTCTTAACATTATTGGAGTATCCTTAGATAAAGATGCTGCCAAATGGAAAGAAGCTATCGCTAAAGATGGATTAACTTGGACACAAGTTTCTAATCTAAAATTTTGGGATGAACCAATAGCAAAACAATATCATGTAGAATCTATTCCTGCTACTTTTATTCTTGATGCATCAGGACATGTAGTAGCAAAAGATTTAAGAGGTGATGAATTACGAGCAAAAATAATCGAACTTTTAGCGAAATAAACCTCCATTTAATACAAAAATAAAAAATCTCCCTAGTGGAGATTTTTTTATTTTATTCAATACCAATACGTTAAAAATAATAGTAAAATTAAGTGTAAAATAAGTTTGCAGAAACAAAAACTGTTTCTATATTTGCACCGCTAACAACAAGCAATTGTTGTACTCAAAGGCTTAGGGGAGATACTCAAGCGGCCAACGAGGGCAGACTGTAAATCTGCTGACTACGTCTTCGTAGGTTCGAATCCTACTCTCCCCACTATAAGGGATGAAGATAAGAAAGTGATAGCTTTCCAATATTTTCAAAAGTCCTCAAAAATAGTGTTAAGCCTGCAAATCCAACGATTTGCAGGCTTTTTTCATTTTCTGCACCTAGTCAAAATTTATAAAAGCGCTCAAAGTTTCTGTGGCAGAATCGTGGCAGTTTATAACTATCCACAAAACTGCCACAGAATATGCGTAAAACCCAATAGCTATAGAGGTTAACGAGCTTAACGACTTGATTTTAATAACTTATAATTCTACATTTATTAACCTAAAAATGGAATTATGTTAGAGAGTAGTTTTGGACTGGCATTCTTTTTAAAAAGAACCAGCAACAACAGCAAAATTAGAACTGTTTATTTTAGAATTACAATAGATGGTGTGCCCAAAGAGACTTCAACAAAGCGTAAATGGGAAGCTACACGTTGGGATCAGAAAACAGAACGAGCGATTGGTACTAAAGAGGATGCAAAAGCATTAAACTTTTTTTTAGATACATTAATCATTAAAATTAACGAATACAAGACAGAAAACATGTATTCTGGTAAACCTATAACTGCTCAAAAAGTTATGGATTACATTCTAGGTAAAAATACAAACAGAGCTAAAGTACTTGAAGAGTTCCAAAAACATAACGATGAAATGACGGCTCTTTTGGGTAAAGGATACGCAAAAGGAACTCTAGATCGTTTCACTATTACTATTAATCATTTAAAAGCTTTTATTCGACTTAAATTTAATGCCCAGGATCTCGAGTTTTCTGATTTGAATCTCGCATTTATAAAAGACTTTGAATTTTACTTACGATCAGTTCGTAATTGCAGTAATAATACGACCTTAAAATATATTGCTAACTTTAAAAAGATAGTACTACGTGCTATTGATCATGAAGTCATTTTAAAAGATCCGTTTAAAAACTTTAAAGGTAAAAAATCAAAAATTATAAAAAAACCACTTTCTACTCAGGAATTATATGAGCTAGAGAGACACTATTTCAGTACTGATCGGCTTAATGTAGTCAGAGACGTTTTCGTTTTTCAATGCTACACAGGACTAGCTTACATAGATGTTTACCAATTAAAGAAAACTGATATCAAAGTGGGTATTGATAAACAATCATGGATCATGTCTGAAAGACAAAAAACAGGCTCTTCAACTAATGTCCCTCTCCTACCTCAAGCGCTTAAAATAATCGAAAAATATAAAGATCATCCGCTTTGTATTCAACGTGGCACTGTCTTGCCTGTAGCCTCTAATCAAAAAATGAATGAATATTTGAAAGAGATTGCTTTACTGTGTGCTTTCCCGTTTACTCTCAATACACACATGGCTCGTAGGACCTTTGGAAGTACCGTTACGTTGCAAAATAACGTCCCAATTAACGTAGTTAAAGAAATGCTTGGGCATTCATCAGTTAAGCAAACAGAAGCGTATGCAATTACAGAGCAGCTTACAGTTGGACGGGAAATGGCATTGTTAAATGAACGAATAAATAAAAGTAAACCAAACATGTGTGAATCTGATGCTGCTATTCTTCGAAGATTAGAGAAAGAAATAGAAGATATAAAGAAAAAATATAATGTGTCTGATCCACATTTGCTTAACCTTAAAAATTAGTTATGTACTTATCTGGGATAGAGCCATAATCTTGAGGTGAATAGCTTTAATATTTTGTTTTTGTCCCTGTCTATATCCTAAACTTAATATAGCAAGTAAAAGAGCAAAATGCCAAACGTTTAGTCTTTTATCGTCCATATAGATGTGCACAAACTTACAAAGGATCATATAGTAATTTGTATGGATGTTCATAATGGGATATTTAAGAATAGACAGAAAACTACACAAGGTCAAAGATTATATCATTACCGATTGCGTAGATAATCATTCAAAGATATGCTAGCCATCCTAAATGCATTAATGCAGATATAATTCTACCTGTCTTTCGTAATCAGAACATCAATAACTATTTGAAAGAAATTAGAGCCGTTTGCGACATTTAGAAAGAAATTACACTCACGTAGCTAGATAATCATTTTCGAAGTCTATAACGCTTACTAACGGAGTTCCGATAGAAAGTGTTAAGAAAATGTTTGGACACAAATGGCTCCGGATTTCCCACCATTATGTAAAAATTTTTGAGGATAAAATTAGTGAACATATGATAATGGCTAAGTTTAAAATGAATAATATAGAACTTAAAACAAAATTTGATTACGAAATTCAGTGGAAAAACAATAATAACCTTACAAGTTAAATCGATTTTCAATCATTTTATAATACCTATATAAATGATCATAGATAATCAATTCATATTGTCGTTGTCTGGAGGTAAACTGCCTATTTACAATCATATGAATATGGCTTCTTAAAAAATCCAAAAACGGGATTTGTATCTCTACCTGAACAGCTGCTACAATCGCTGAAATTTTGCTTTTTTTATGCTGAATTATTTTGAATATTTCGGGAAATTGGTTTTGTGCTTTTCCAGTTAGAAAATCATCTATATCCTGCCATAGTTCCCTATAGTGTTTATCCATTTCTTTTTTCAAAACTTTATCTGCATGAAACTCACACTTGAAAGACGTTTGTAGCTCATCCATCAAAAATAATTTATCAGTATTGGTCAACGAAAATGAGTTTAAAAAACTATCAATAGCAGTAAAACTAAAAATTAGCTGCATTTCATTTTTTTCGAAAGAAGATTTTAGAGCTAAATAGCCTAAAACCATTTCACTATCATGCCAAAAAAGAGATTCTGAATCGACCATCGTATTTTCGCCATACCTTTCAATTTCTCTTTGATAAGTATCTGTCTGTACTTTCCATACAATATTTTTTTCAAGCAATTTATTTAAAACGGGATAAATTTTTGCAATTACGCTTGATACGGCTCCCGGGCTTTTACAATTAAATCGAATTCTTATATGTTCGCTAGGATCTTTGTATCGGATAAAAAACCATTTGTCAATTATTTTTTCTTCTTTTAAATCAAAAATAACCGGATATAGTTTTTCAAGCAAAACAAGATCTGCGGTTTTCACACCGGTATATATTTTATAATACAACCATTCACTTCCTAAACAAAAATCCCTTTTCATTCTTTACAATTGCTCTTTATAAAATGATAATATAAACTGATTGCTAAATTTGTCTCCATTCCTGTTTTTCACAATAGACTCTTCTGTAAATAAAAATTCTTCTAAAGTAATTTTTGTATGATTTACTACTGATTTTAAAAATAGCTGGATCCCAATTTCTTTTTCAAAATCAATTAATAAGGTGTTATCAAAATAGACCCAATTTACAAAGCGAGGAATGCTTCGTTGTTTTCTCCAAATCGAAAAAGCTTCAAATAATTGATTGCCATCCATTTTATAAAAAGACATGATTTCAGTTTTAATTACAATCCATTTTGATTTTGAAAGTAGTACCCCTTTATAATCAACCCTTGGAAAAAAATCATAATGTGTTTCTAAAACACCCCAACTGAAGCTATAAATGGGCTTTACATCTTGAGATTGCAGATCACATAAGAAATGATAAATAGGCAGCGATTTATTAGAATAATTATGAGCATTTGATAAACAAGGAATAACTTCTTTATTGTGTTTCTTAGATCGCAAAATAATTTTGTTGTTGCGTATCGAAATCATTAAATCATTTAAATCAATCTTCTTGTCTTGGTGTACCCCCGTACTAGCCAAATAGGCAATTTCATACGCTCTTAAAACGGGTCTTCTCAATATATTTCCCGTTCTTGATTCCGGAATATGAACTATTTCAGCCAAAATTTTATCAGAATGATAGGCTACTTCTTTTGCAACAATTTCACTGGTCAAATTATAAACGGCATCGTTTCCATTGCAAAAACGCCCTAATAATTTTGTTGCACTAACATCTCCCGAAGATTCAATTACTATAATTTCTTTATCATGACTCAATGCAATTTCAATCATTACCGAAAAAGTAGCTGGTGCATTATTCCAATTAGGATCAAAATCCGGAAAATCATTATCAGAAAGCGATACTACTTTTTCTTTTTTCAGAATGCATTCCCGCAGTTTTTTCTCTATCATAAAATCATAAGTAGTCCACGATTGATTTTCTTCTTCCTGACCTTTACTTTTAAAAGAAAACTTTTCCAAAATATCATGTGTATCATTCATTTCTGAGTTTTGAAGATAGCCAATCCCAGTTTCAGTATCTAAAACTGTTGACAATGGCATTTCACGGGATTCGTACCTTTGACTGAATGCTTTTATGAAATTCTTGTGGTTTTCATACTTCTTTTGCTTGCGAACTCCGTTTAAAAAACGAACTGCTTGCAAGACTTTCTTTTGAGAACTAGTACTCAAGGTACTTATTGAAGCAGCTGTGTTTAAATCGGTTTGAAAAAGATATTTTTCATCATAAGCTACACCTAGTTTTTGAATTAAATTCTTTATAGCTTCATAGCTTTTTCCTGAAGGGACAAGCTTTTGATCTAATGCCGCGAATTGCTTTTTTATCCTTTGTAAAAGTGCAGTCTCTTCTTTTAAATTCGAAATTTTATCAATAATTGAAAAAACACGTCCCCACTCATCACTGCCTGTTACTGTTGCATCCAATTCACTAACCAGAAACTGAAAATCGATAAGCTGATTAATATATTCAAAAGCTTCGGCTGCTTCAGAATCATCATCGACCAGAAGACAAACCATTTCGTCAAAAGTTAATCCTGATTTTGCTTGAAATAATAAATCACTTAAAAGTGATGTTTTTCGTAATGCTGTAATAGTATGTTCTCGTTTTGTTTTCACATAGTTATATTCAACATAACGGTAAAAGTCACCAAGAGAATAAATGGAATTATTGGGATAATATTTAAGATGCTTTCCAACTTCTTTACGTGAAGCAAATTGATGTAAAACTGCCACCCAAAATTGCATGTCAAATTGTGTAAAACGACTGAAATGTTCTACTGAATGGAGTATAATGTTCGTTTCAGAAGTTATTTTGCCCACTGAACAACCTGCAAATAAACCGAAAGGAGTACAACGAGCCGACAATCGGGCAATATATTTCAACAAACTGAGCTCCAGTCCATTCCTTTTTTTATCTGATAGACTGCAAGGGTCTGATTTCCATTTTTCCAAAGCCGTTAACAGTTCTGGCGAAGCTATACGAATGGCTTCTTTAACATAAGGATTTTCAAATTGCAACAATAAGGCCTCTTGAGAATAATTTTTCAATATATCACAATAGAAAGACAATGGAAATAAAGGGGTTCTTAAAACATATTGCGAAAAAGGCAGAATTTGATAGTTATTCGTTATCATTTCTTTTTACTCACTTCTTTCGCACGCTCCATCGCATTGTAAACATTCAAAACTTTCCCTGACTTGGAAAGTTCCGAAAACTTTACCCTTTTACCTTCTCCACCGGGAAATAGAACTTCTAGATCATAAGCAGTACCCGAATCCAGAATGATTTGTTTTACCTCAGTTACCGTAAGACTAGGATAATACGACCAAATCAAAGCTGCCGTCCCTGAAACCATTGGCGCAGCTAATGAGGTGCCTGCGTCTACTTTGTATGAATTACTTGCCGATGTACTATATATTTCTTCTCCTGGAGCAAATAAATCAACATTCAGTTTGCCATAATTTGAAAAACCGGACACAAAAGTGCGATCCAATTTAGAAGAGATAGAACCTACATTAATAAAATTTTGACAAATTTCTTTTGATCCATCATAAGCGACGTCAGTTGGGTAATAAGGATTCTCATCAACATTAAAACTATTGTTTCCTGCACTGTGAACTATTAATACATTATGTTGTTCAGCATATTGAAATGCGTCAAATACCCATTCTTTGTGTAATGAAAACTCTTTTCCAAAAGACATATTGATTACCTTCGCCCCATTATTTACGGCATAATATATCGCCATAGCAATATCTTTATCATGTTCGTCCCCAGACGCAGAGATATTCAAAGGCATGATTTTTACGTTTTGGGCTATCCCTTTTATCCCAAAATTATTTTTTCTATCGGCTGCAATAATACCTGATACTTTTGTCCCATGATCCTGAAGGAGCCTATGTCCCGCTTTAGTATTACTAACGTTGTTATTTCCATAACCCCTCCCTAAGATTTTAGGGTTATCATCTAATCCACTTCTTTCATCAAAGTAAATGTTTAAATTTTTGTTTACAATCGAATCTATCTGGGCTTCATTTTCTTTGACATCCTCTAAAGATTTTTCATTGAAATCGAATCTTGCTTTCATAAAACCAATCATCGCTCCAATATCCATATCCCCATCTTCTCGTCTTTTTCGAAATGTTTTATCATTAATCTTGTACTTCTGATACAAACTATCTAATTGCTGATAAGTGTAATCTTCTTTTGGGAAATAATGCTTCAAACTGTCTTTGGCTGCGGGATAAGTAACTACACTGTATTTTAAAGATTTAAGCCAGTTATTGTAATATATCGCTTCTTGTTCAAGTTTCGTTAAAGCCTTAAGATAATCCTTGTAGTTAGATCGATCTTGAGCAGATATTTGAGATTCTGTTTTATCCTTAAAAAAAGACTCCCAGTCTCTTACTAATCTGGTATACTCAAAATTAGCCCAAACTACATAACCACCACTTTTAGTCCCCAAAAAATTCCATCCATTGACATCATCTATATATCCATTATGGTCATCATCAATCCCATTGTTGGGAATTTCTTTAGTGTTAGTCCATAATTGCCCCTTCAGGTCTTCATGGTTAACGTCGATTTGAGTATCTATAACAGCCACTATTACACTTTTACTTTTTGCGCTTTTTAAATTCTGCTTATAAAATTTTTCTAAAGAAATACCCGGTATAGCATCATGCTGATAATCTTTATGATACCAATTTTGCAACGCAATCTTTGAAGCTTCCATCTTATTAGCTGAAATAATGTAACCGTTTTTGGGATTCTTGACTATATTACAACTTACAATAAATAGGACAACAAGAATAAAAATATAAACTGACTTCATAAATTCTTAATTAGATATCTTTAAAATGTAATTCCAAAAACATTAATAACTAATGGTATTCACTGTCTCAGCTTTTTTACTTTGAGTTACTGTTGCCACATCGCCATCAAATGCTAATGCATTGTTACCGCCATTAACCAAATGTAAATTTTCTAATTTAGCTACTTTCATTTTTTCTAAATTAAACTTGTTGCTTAAGGCCTGCTTTTTAATTGTTTTCACTTTTATATTTTTTCTAAAGTTTATGACCTCAAATTTATAGCTCCCTGCTGTTCATTCAAATAAAAATTTGATTCGCTTATCGAGATTCCGCGAATTTCGATATCGAATTATTTGTAAATTGCTGGATACAAACAATTTATTTTATTTAACCATAGCTAGTTCCTTTATAAAATAAGTAGGCTTAATTCTATTTTTTTTATAAAAAGCCGTTGAAAAAGATTCAGCATTGTTAAAACCAAATTCCAAAGCCAATGCTTGTATGGTATAATTTCGCAATTTGGGATCGTTTTTCAACTGGATTGTGGCATACTCTATTCTGAAATCGTTGATGTATTGAACAAAAGATTTTTCTTTATATGCATTAATAATTTTAGACAAGTATTTGCTATTTGTATTTAAAGTCGTAGCTACTTTTTGTATCGTAATAGTAGCGTCTAAAAATCCTTTTTGATTCTCAAAAAGCTGCAATCTTTCCAGAATTTGATGCACTACTTCTTCTGCAATACCAATAGTTTCGTATTTCTTATTACTCACAGTGGTTTCGCTAACTTGGGGAGACTGTATTTCAGATTCTACAGTTCCTTTAGTTTGTTGCATAATTTTTTCAAATTGCGAATGGTATTGTTTTTTAAGTCGGTATTGATAAAAACCAAATCCCCCGATCCATACTACCAAAACGGTTAAAATTCCTATGGTCATATAGAAAACTACTTTTTCATTTTGCAACGATTCGATTAATGTGGCTTTTTCCACTAGTAAATTTGGAGTATCATATTCTTTTTTCAGTTTTTTAGTTAGTACTTTATAATTTTTCTGTAAAATACTGTCAATAGTCATATAGGTATTGATGTACTTTAATTGGTTTTCTTTGTCGCCTTTAGTCTTATAATGCTGTATCAAGAACGAATACCCTCCCATAAACTCAGGTGTAATTTGTTTTGTTACCTTATATATTGAATCTACTTTACTGAAATTTTGAACCGCTGCCATTCTATTACCTAAACCCTCGTATGCTTTCCCCAAATAATAATAGGATGCTAGCGTATTTCCTTGGTCTTTGAAAGCAATCATCTTAGGTAAAGCTTTGTAAATACTGTCTAAAGCTGCCGGATAATTCTTTTTTAAAACCTGATTTGCCCCTTCATTGAGAATAAATAAATACAAGTATTGTTCATCCTTGGTAATTTTGGCTTCCTGATACCCTAATTTATTATAATAGCTTGTTAAATCTACTTGATTTAAAGACTTGTATGCATCCGCAAGTGCAAAAATCACATCATGATAAGCAAATGAATATTTAGGAATCCTTACATCCTTGTCTTTATAGTAATTAAAACATTCTTTATATAAGACTAATGCCTCTTCTACTTCACCCAATTCTTCCGATCTTAATAGTGCTATTGAGAATTTGGCATCAAAGTAAAAATCAGTATTGTTTATGTGGGCACTATTCTCAGCCAAAATAAAATTATCTATGGCCTCTCTATACCGCGATTGTTGTTTTAATTCGTATCCTTTTCTGGAATAAGCATAAGCTGGAAATTTTAAATCATTGGTTTTTTTGGAGAAACTAATTGCAGAATCCAAATAATGAATAGCCTCATCCCCTTTGTGTAATAATGATAATAAGTAAAAACCTCTTGCTTTATAAATGGGACTATTGTCATCTTTAGCTTTTGCCAAAAATAAATTGACATATTCTAATTGCTTCTGTTTATTTTTATTGTTTTTAAGAAATAATTCTTTCAAATCATCATAAGGAAGTTTTGTAAGATCCGTCTCCTTTACTTGTGCGGATAAAATAATCGGTAATAGAAATAAAAATAGCTTTTTATTACAAAGAAAGTAGCGCATTGTTTTTTGTTTTTTACAAAACTACGGTAAACAACAAGAATCAAACAAATATTACTGATTTTTATACGTTTTTTAAAAATCACCTATTCAACTTATTTTTAACTAATTAGACTCCAACAAATAAGAAATTCAGGAAAACCCTATCGAAATTCAGGAATTCCGTTAACGAAAGTTTGCTTACAAAACCTTCTTGCTCTAGTTTTGGCTTCAGAAAATTGACAAGCTTTCATGGTAAGACGTTACTGAAAAACCAAATCATTTTTCTAAATAGTATTGGCCAATATTAGGGACTGCTTCAGCTGGATTGTAACCCTTTAAAAAAACAGAGCAAAGGTTTTTAGATAAAGCTAATTTGTTCCTTTAAAAAACAGAGCAAAGGTTTTTAGATAAAGCTAATTTGTTCCTTTAAAAAACAAAGCAAGACGGAATGTACAGAAACCGCTATAAAGACTGTATTAGAAAGAAAGTTCTCGAGAAACTCCTTTTGATACAACAATAAATGTTTAATTTGAAAACTAAGAAAATGAATTTAGAGAATTTAAATTTAGTGGAGCTTAATGCTCAAGAAGTACAAAGGATAGATGGTGGTTGGTATATCATTAGAATCACAGGGTTTTTAGATGGAATTGATGGAAATTTTCGCGCTTCATTTTTTGGAGGAGGTAGTAACTAAATAAAAACAGAATTATGATTTTAGAAAATTTGGAATTAGAAATACTAAGCGTGCAAGAAGTCTTAGAAATAGATGGAGGATGGTATATCCTCAGAATTACAGGATTATTTGATGGAATAAAAGGGAATACTGATTTTGACTGGTTCAACTTTTCATAAATTAAAATTCAAAAAAAGGAAAGATAGCAGTAAAACTATCTTTCCTTTTAAAAATCTAGTGTATGAAATATAAATTCATTGCAATTATTTACTTATTTACTCTAAATTCCTTTGTGTTTTCACAAGAAATTAGAGATCAATTGTCTAATGAGAAAATTTCTTTTGTTGAAATTTATTCAGACAAAGGAGATTTAATTGGGGTTACTAATGTAGGAGGGATATTCTCAATTGACCTAAAAAATAAAATAAAATCTTCAAAAACCGAAAAATTAGCTTTTGTAAATTCATTTTTTGAAACTGAAATTATTGAAACCAATGATTTTAATGACAGTGCTGTTTTTAAAATGAATCCAATTATAAATGAATTAAAGGAAGTAGTTATTTCACCAAATAAAGATAAAAATCAATATCTAGTCCTTAAAACGTATGTAAGGAGTTTACAAATAAATAATGGGAAAATACATTATTTTATGGATGGTATAGTAGAATACTATGTTTCACTAAAAACCAAAAAAGTAAAAATTAAATTTATTTCTAACAGATCTTTTGAAAACAAATCAATCAAACAATTAAAAGAAAAAGGACTAACTAAAATCTTTTTTCAAATTACAGGTGCTCCAATGTTAAATGAATTTTTAAATTATAATAATTTAATTGAAAATTATAATTTTCAAAAAACCGATTTAGAAATCAAAATCACTTCTAAGGACGATAATAGTGTTAAAGGAAATCTCTTTACGAATAAAAATGGTGCTAATTTGAGTTTAGGATTTATAACAAATGACAAGCCGAAAGTGATGAAAGGTCTTGGAGTAGAAAATATTTTGGAAAACTACAATATTAATTCTTTTTTTAGTGCCAGTAATTCTGAAGAAATTGGATTTAACGCTCTGATGTATTTTAAAGAAACTAGAAATTACAAAATAAAAGCAAAAAAAGATATAGAATACCAAAAAGTTGATGTAACTCATGAAGTTTTTGTTTTAGGTTACAGATTTGCAGAAGAAATAGATACTAAAAAATTGGATCAAAATTATAGTTTCACTAATTCGAGTTCTTATTCAGAAGAATATTGGAAAAAAGTAAATAATGTTTTATTTCAACCTCTAGCACAACCAATAGAATTATTCATAAAAGAGAATTTAATTGAATTAAAATAATTTTACAATTCAATACTTTTTAAAACTAGACTTCATTTATAAATTATTCATTAAGCCTACTATACAAATATATCTGCTAATATGAACTAAATATTGAAGCTCACAAATGAAGCTTTCTAGGACAACTTTACTCAGAAAAAAAAAATATAAAAAAAAATTTGACCAATTATAAGGGATTGCTGCAGCTGTATGGTAACCCTTTAAAAAAAAACAGAGCATAAGGGATTTGATATAGCTAATTTGTAACCCTTAATAAAAAAACAAAGCATGGAGTTTATAAAGCTATGGTCTCCATAAAACCAAGGCAACGGAACTACAGCTGCCGGAATAAAGACTGTTTTAGAAAGAAAGTTCTCGAGAAACGCCTTTTGTTAAAAACAAAAAATGTATAATCTTGCTTGTCATTTGACGAGTTTTAAAAACTTAAAGATGGATTTAAAAAATTTGAATTTAGTAGAGCTTAATGCTCAAGAAATGAAAGAAGTTGAAGGTGGATTCTTATTTGCTTTTATACTGGGTCTAGGCCTCGGAATACTGTTATTAAAATCAATAGAAGCTATTTTTGAATAAAACTAAAAAAAAAGAGAAATTATGAATTTAAAGAAAATGAATTTAGTGGAGCTTAATGCTCAAGAGGTAAAAGAAATTGAAGGCGGTTTCCTATTAGGAATATTAGCTGGGGTTTTGGTAATTGGTTTGATTAAACTTGCATATGAAATTTTTGATTAATAGCAATTTAATTTAAATTGTCCTTTGGGTGTAATTGCAGTGTAATTGTAAGTGAGTAATAAAACTCAATAAGCAATTTCATAATTACATCCATTGTGCTTAAAAAAAAGACATTGAAATGAAATTAAGAATATTTTATATACTATTTATGATTCCGATTATAAGTAATGCTCAGAACAAGTATTATAGCTATAATTTTTACGAAGGTAAAGGTTATTTGTTTACAATGAACCAAAGTAATGATTTGATGTTGAATTCTATTCGTTACATCGGTGGTTCTGTAAATGATAAGTATTTGTCGGAAAAAGAAAAGAAGTTATATTCCACTGGATTGTCTTTATTTACTGGATTATTAGGTCAAGCCATTACACACGAAGAAGGGCATCGCTCTGTGTTGTCTGAATTGGGAATTGGGAGTATTAGTAAGCCCCTTTTTGACAAACATTTAGTTGCTAAAGTAACTGGAGTATCTGATCAAACTTTAATGAATTTACGTGATAGCGATTTATCCGATTACATCCGATTACATACTGCTGGATTAGAATCAGATTACGCATATTTGAAAAAATCGGATGCTTTTCTCAATTTTAATGAAGAAAAAAATGAAGTGTTATATCCTGATTATATTATGAGAAAATTAGGTACTCAGTTTTATTATCTTACAAATTTATTTACGATGAAACCAGGGATTAAAGAGGAAGATGATCCAGAATTAGAAAGAGATATTGTTGGGCATGATTTGTATGGTATGATTCGCCATTTACATAGACCTACAATGGAATTTTATCGTTATACTGAAAGAGGTGATTTGACAACGGAAGAGAAAGCTTATGCGAGAAGAATGGGATATATGTCATTTTTTAATTTTCTTAATCCAAATATTTGGAAGCGTATTGAGTATAATCTTTCCAAAGAGGTAGAAGCTAATTTTTCTGTAAATTATTCATTAGCTCCTTTTGGTGATTTTGTAGAACAAAATGTGTATTTAACTATAAAAGGCAAATACAAAATAAATCCATATTTCCGGCAGTATTTTAATAAAAGTTATACTTTTTTAGCTGGAGGAATCAATTTACATAATTATACTTTTCGCGATGGTAAATTTTTGCTAAATTCTTCTATCGATTTTTGGGAACAGCCTAAAAACCTAGAATTTAGAAATAAAGAAGGGAAATTTGGTTTTGGTTTAAGATCAGAATTTGCGGTTAGATTTTCAAATTGGAATACTAATACAAAATCAGCTTATTTTAATCTTGGCGCATCCTATAAAACAGATGGGTTTATACCGGAATCACCTTCGCTCAAAGAAGATTTTAGAATTCATTTAGGATTTGTATTAGCCATAAAAGAGTAATATGGTAATACACATCTTTTGAAATTACATTAAAAACACATCATAAGTAAATAATTCTGCTTTAAGCAATATAAATTTCAATGACCTTCAGTTCTGACCCCATAAACACCCTCGAAAATCTTATCACCAAGAACAAAACCAAGAGTATTTCTATCTATTTGGTGCTCATTTTAGCAATTCTCCTTTTTTTGATAGCGTTACCCTTAATCAAAGTAGATATTAGCAGTCAGAGTCGTGGTATGATTCGCAGTACGACAGATAACGTACCTCTTACTAGTTTAGTCAATGGAAAAGTTACTTTTGTCAAACTCAAAAACAATCAAGTGGTACAACAAGGGGACACCCTGATAACACTTACTCAAGAAAATCTAGATACGGAGAAAGCAACCAATCAGGATGTGGCAATAGATTTACAGGATCGCATTAGGGATTTGTCTCACGTTGTTTCAGGAAAAAATATTTCCTTAAGAACCCCTGCTGTACAACAGGAATGGTTTAGTTATGTCAATAAAAGGGACGAGTTGCAAAGCAAAATTGCCCAAACGAAAATAGGCTATGATCGCAACAAAGGACTGTATGAGAAAGGGGTAATTTCCAGAGCCGAGTTCGAGAAATACAGTTTCGATTATACCTATGCCCAGCAAGCGCTCTCTGGATTGGAGAAGAACCAACGAAGCATGTGGCAAAATAACAAAAGAGAACTTGAAATACAACTCAAAAATCTTAATGGAACACTGCGAAAAATAAAAGTTGAGGCAAAAAATTATGTCATTACTGCGCCCATGTCGGGAACTATTGAAAACTTCTCCGGTATTCAGATAGGTTCCTTCTTAAATACTTCACAACCCATTGCTACTATCTCAGCTTCAGATATGCTAATTGTAGAAAGCTCTGTTTCACCAAATGATATTGGTCTTATCCAGAAAAATCAAAAAGTAAAATTTCAGCTGGATGCTTTCAATTACAACCAATGGGGATTGCTGGAAGGTAAAGTAATTGACATAGATCGAAATATTACCATTCAGGGCGAGCAAGCTTTCTTTATGGTTCGATCTGCTTTAAACACAACAAGTATGAACTTGCATTCAGGCTATAAAACCAAAGTGTCAAAAGGAATGACATTAACCACTCGATATATGATTACCAGAAGAAGTTTATTTGACTTGTTATTTGATAAGGTGGATGATTGGTTGAACCCGAAAAACCTAAACAAGTAATAATTTACTCTGTTTTCAGATTTAAAATTCAAATAAAGAACTTCGCACTTAGTGCCTTCGTGGCAAAAAAATAAATTATGACTTCTATAAAAATAAAACAACATGATATCAAAGATTGTGGTGCAGCTTGTCTTGCGTCTATTGGAAATCATTACAAGGTTAATCTTCCTATAGCTAGAATTCGTCAGTACGCTAATACTGATAAACGAGGAACTAATGTTCTAGGAATTATTGAAGCCGCCGAAAAAATGGGCTTTAGCGCTAAAGGAGTTAAAGGAGGCCTAGATGCTATCGATAAAATTCCGCTTCCTGCCATTGCTCACGTTGTCGTCAAAGAACAATTACACCATTATATAGTTATTTATAAAGTCTCCTCCCCATCAGGAAAGTCAGTTGGAGAAATTGAAGCAATGGATCCTGCTTTTGGTAAAATGGAAACCTATACGTATGAAGAGTTTCAAAAAATATGGACAGGTGTATTGATTCTTTTTGCACCTAATGATGATTTTAAAACCTATAATGACAAAGTTTCGCCTATAACCCGATTTTGGCATTTAGTTCAACCCCATAAAACTATTTTGATTCAAGCTTTAATTGGTGCTATACTGTTTACAGTTTTAGGGCTGGCAATGTCTATTTATATCCAGAAAATCACCGATTATGTTCTGGTGGAAGGCAATAGAAATTTGCTTAATTTATTGAGCGTTTCCATGATCGCCATTATTTTGCTTCAAGCCTATATCGGCTCAAAAAAGAGTGTTTTTGTAATGAAAACAGGACAGTTAATTGATGCCAAATTGATTTTGGGCTATTACAAACATTTATTGCACTTACCGCAGCGTTTTTTTGATACCATGCAAATTGGTGAAATCACTTCTAGAATTAATGATGCCGTAAAAATCAGATCCTTTATAAATGAAGTAGCCATCGAGATGATTGTAAATGTATTCATCGTTATATTTTCGTTTGCGTTAATGTTCACTTATTATTGGAAATTGGCTTTGGTAATTTTGCTAGTAATACCGTTTTATGCTTTGATTTATTTTTTTTTAAATAAATTCAATAAAAAGGTAGAGCGAACCATTATGGAAAATGCAGCAGAACTGCAAACACAATTAGTTGAAAGTGTTACCCATATAAGAACGGTAAAGGAATTTGGGATAGAGGAATTTTCCAATTTAAAAACAGAGAACAAATTTGTTAAATTGTTGTTTACTACTTATAAATCAGGTTTAAACAGTATTTTTGCAGGGACTTCAACCCAATTTTTAGCATCGATTTTTACGGTCATTCTAATATGGATAGGTTCGGGTTATGTTATCGATAGAGCCATTACACCCGGGGAATTATTCTCTTTTTATGCATTAATTGGTTATTTTACTTCGCCAGTAGCCTCTTTAATAGGGATGAATAAAACCGCCCAAAATGCACTAATTGCGGCAGACAGACTTTTTGAAATAATGGATTTAGAACGGGAAGAAACTGAGAATAAAGTAGCATTGCAAAAAGAAAATATTGGAGACATCAAATTTGAAAATGTGTCTTTTCGTTATGGTTCACGGACTGAAGTTTTTAAAAATTTTAATGCTGTTTTCAAAAAGAACGAAACTACTGCCATTGTTGGTGAAAGCGGAAGCGGTAAAACCACGCTGATTTCACTATTGCAAAACTTATATCCCATAAAAGAAGGGAAAATCTATATAGGAGAATATGATGCTCAGTTCATTCATTATCAAAGTTTGCGTAATTGTATTGGAGTAATCCCGCAACAGCTTAATTTATTTTCAGGAAATATTATAGAAAATATCGCTTTGGGAGATTCATTCCCTAACATGCAACGGATTTTGGATTTATCAAAACAACTAGGAATAACAGAGTTTGTGGAGAAATTACCAAATGGATTTGCTACACAAATAGGTGAAAATGGTGCTATGCTTTCCGGTGGGCAAAAACAGCGTCTAGCTATTGCCAGAGCATTGTATAAGAATCCCGAAGTTCTATTAATGGATGAAGCTACGTCCTCATTGGACACAAACGCTGAGCATATTGTAAAACAGGTTATTGATAATTTTAAAGCTCAAGGAAAAACAATTATTGTTATTGCGCATAGATTGAGTACCATTGCCAATGCTGATACTATTTTGGTAATGGAAAACGGAACTATAGTAGAATCTGGTAATCACAAGGATCTATTGGAACAAAAAGGCAAATATTATGATTTGTGGAATAAACAAGAATTCGTCTAATTTTTCAATCTAATCAAAGAGCCTAATCTAATTTAGTCTCCATTCACCACTACATCCTAACAATATTCGTTGACATAATACAAAACCAACTATGATTTAACCTCTTTTTCATTCAATTTAATTTCACTCCTAGCACCAGGATGGTATGAGGGCGTGTATTCTACATATCCGAAACATTGCAATTCTTTAAAATATTTATGATAGGTAGGTAGAGTGTTGATGTGAGATAGAGCCATAATCTTGCTGCGGCTAACTTTAATATTTTGTTTTTGTCCCTGTCTATATCCTAAACTTAATATAGCAAGTAAAAGAGCAAAATGCCAAACGTTTAGTCTTGGATCGTCCATATAAACAGACAAACATTGCATTAAGCGATATTCACTAAGTTTATTTGTGTCGTTCATCAATGAAAAGTTTTAGAAGATCAGTTTTATTATAGTAATACGAACCGAGTACTTTCTTAAATCGTAGTTTTTGAGTTACTCTTAGATTTTGGACAGATCCAGGTGACATATCCATTAATTTTCTCACTTGCTTACATTTTATCCACTCCTGCTCTACTACTTGATTTTGGACTTCTGTCTTTTGCATTATTAAAATTTTAATACTATTAAATAATTCCAAACTAAAATGCCTTAAATCTTCTTTTGTTATTATTTCATTCATAATATACTTTATTAAATAATTCAACTACTATATCATAACCTATTCAAATTGAATTCTATATCAGAATTATTATTACTTCTGATTTTCTATAAATGGCTATATATTTACACATTCAATTAATAAGAACTTAATTGTTTAATTAGCCTATTGATAACTTTATTGTTCTAAAGTATACAGATAGATCATAGCATTTATCTTAGTGATCATCAATGGTATTATTTGTCTCTATATGGCAGTTTAAAAGAAAGTCGAAGGTCTATTTTAATATCCTTGAAAATAATAAATCTACTTCAGTACGCGATTTGATCGTGCTATTAATTCAATCTTCACTTTATGCCTCAAAGTACATTTATAACACCGCTACACTTCATTATAAAAAAGCTTGGTAGGGTATGTGACAAAAGAATCTTAAAAAATAATAACCTTATACTATTCATTATTTTTTAAGATCCTTTTTGCTGGCTTTCTAACCCACATGTTATAATAAAATATTATCGAATTGAACTTTTAAAATTGATCCTCAAAGCACGTTTATAATTCCGCTCCACTCCATTAAAAAAGAGCTTAGTCGGATGTCTGATAAAATAATCTTAAAAATACTATTGATTATTTTTTAAGATCCTTTTACCTGGCTTTCATAGCCAGATATTTTAGGAAAGTAGAAAAAACTTAAAGTTTTGAAGTCATTCTTTATGGCTGATCTCTTTTTTCGAACACATTGGGATCAAGAACAAAAGTTGGGGATTATGCAAATAACTTGGTTAATCTAATAGGAAGAAATCAACGGATCAAGAACAAAAGTTGGGATCAAGAACTAAAGTTTGGGATTAAGCAAATAACTTAGTTAATCTAAAAAGAAAGAAGTCAACTTTTCTGACTCCTCTAAATTGATTTCTGAAAGCTTTTATTTTAGCATTAAAGGATTCCGCTGAAGCATTGGTGCTTCTGTTATCAAAATAGTTTAAGATTGTTTGATAATGATTCTGTATAGGTATAGATATTGTATTAAATGATTTAAACTCAGCTTGAGCTAACTTTTCATGCCATTTAGCTAATTTGCTCAGACCGTAAATTTAATCGTTATTATTCTCAAAAACATTTCGTAAGTATTGACATAGCTGGTATGTTTTTTTAATATCAAGATATAATTTAAATAAGAATCTAGCTCTTTTAGTTTGGTTCTATTCGCTATTTTATATTTTTATTTGATGCTCATGATATCGCTTCGCTAATTTCAGACCATTTTGATTTGTTTTTATATAGTATACAGCCGCTTTTAGCTAGCAGTTTCTTAACGGAATCGCCGTTTGATAGTATTTTGTATTCTAATTTAGTTTTTGTGGATTTAGCTTTTCTAAAGTGTCCTTATATTTGTAGTTTACAATATCAACCTATTTATTTTAAAACAGATGAGTGAACTAACCGATCGTATTACCAAAATGGAAAATATTCTGGACGAATTGACTTTGCTTGTAGAAATTTCCAACAAAGCACTTAATGATTTAGAAGGAAGTGTAGAAAAGCTCAAAGAGCTTAAAGTGTATTACGAAAAACAATATATGTTGGATTTTCAAGCTGATGAACGAGGTGAAATTCCAAAAGATTTAAAACGTGGTGTTTTGAGCGAGGATTTAGTCCACATTCTGCTAACCGATCTTTTTGAACTTTCGCATAAGATGAAAAAATTAAGCAAAGTAATTAGGTAGCTTTTATTTTTAAATTTTAAATAATCTAAAATTTTTGGAACAATTATTGAAATACAACTATCAAAATTAAAACTATATATAAAATGAAAAAACAAATTTTGACTTTCGCAATGTTGACCGCATTAATAGTTACTTCTTGTAAGGAAAAAACTCAAAAAGACGAGAGCGTGATTACAACAGAAGCGGTAGAAGTTAAAAATGAAGACGTTGTTACATCGACTTTGACCAACAAAGAAGGCAAACAATTAGAAATGAAATTTGACAATATCAATGGTACTGCCACAATAAATTTTGACGGCGAGACTAGCGAATTAAAAGCCCAACGATCAGGTTCTGGCATTTGGTATAAAAATGAACAATTCGAACTGAGAGGAAAAGGAAATGACATCGAACTTACAAAAGATGGTAAACTGATTTTTGAACACAAAGACGAAATGGGTTCGCAATCTTTAAAAGATAAAAACGGACAAACTTTAGATTTGACGTTCAACAATACTGAAAATACCGTAAAAGCGTATTTAAACGGTGGCGAACAAATTGATTTGGTTGGCGAAAAACCAGCTTCGGGAATTTGGTATAAAAATGACCAATACGAATTGAGAGGAAAAGGCGATCACCTTACTTTGACAAAAGACGGTAAAACGGTTTTTGAAAATTAAATAAAATAGGATTTGTCTGAAGCCAAGTTTATGGGTAATCAGATGGATGGACTTATAATTTTAGCGGTTAGAAAGACACTTTGTTTTTCTAACCGTTTTTTTATGCACCATCGACATAGATGTTGTTTATAATTCAGAAATTACTAAATTCGCTTTTCTCTTTCACGTAATTTCTTTCTTCAAAATGACAACAAACAGACTAGAAGCTTTTAGCGACGGCGTTTTGGCAATTATCATTACTATTATGGTATTGGAACTCAAAGCTCCTGTTGACACGGATTTGAACTCTTTACTTGCAAAAACGCCTGTTTTTATCAGTTATATTTTCAGTTTCATTTACGTTGGAATTTATTGGAATAACCATCATCACCTCTTTCAAATTACCGAAAAAGTAAACGGTAAAATTCTGTGGGCCAATTTGCATCTCCTCTTTTGGCTTTCCCTTATTCCATTTACCACGGCTTGGATTGGAGAAAATTATACAAATCTTCTTCCTGTAATGGCTTACGGTGTAGTTTTGCTTTTTTGTGCGATAGCTTACTTTATTTTACAAGCCATAATTATAAAATTCCACGACGACCAATTTGCTTTAAGGCAAGTTATTGGTTCAGATCGAAAAGGAAAAATATCAATGGCATTGTACCTCTTGGGAATTGCATCCGCATTTATTTTTCCGTGGGTAGCTTTAATTTTCTACGGAATTGTTGCTATAATGTGGCTGGTTCCCGACCGAAGAATTGAAACAAAAGTATAATTTATACCAACCTCCTTTTAAGATTCTAATTAAAGCTAGTAATGACTGCCGTAAAAACCTATAAAAGCATAAATAGTAACCAAGAAAATCTTCATTTTAGTATTGCTAAAATGCAGGATATTTACAAGCTTCGAAACGGTAAAGTAGATGAACCACATCGGCATAATTTCTATTCTGTTTTAATTATCAATAAAGCAAAAGGTATTCATAAAATAGATTTTAATTCCTATGAATTTTCTGAAAATCAAATCTTTTTTATTGCTCCAGGACAAGTACATCAAGTAATTGAGAATGAAAAATCTGAGGGCTTTTCGATGACCTTTTCTAACCAGTTTTTAGTTGAAAACTCCATTCCAATCTCATTTATAGAAAGCTTAAACCTATTTCAAAATTACGGACAAAGTCCACCGTTACAACTAGAAAGCAAAGATTTTGAAAGCATAGAAAATTTCGCCAATGAAATAGTCAAATTATTTAATAGTAATGCTGCAATGAAATTTTTATCCATTGGCTCGTTTTTAAAATTAATACTAATTGCATGCAATACTAGTTGTGCCATCAATCCCATGGAATCGGATATTGCTATTTCCGGAGCTTCTTTAATTCGGAATTTTAAAAATGCGGTAAACCAAAATTTCAAAAAAGAACATTCAACCACCTTTTATGCCAGTCAGCTTTTTATTAGTCCGGATCATTTGAATCGAACATTTAAAGCCAAAGTAGGCAAAACTGCCAAAGAATTTATTCAAGCACGAATCATTACAGAAGCTAAAAGACTCCTCTTTTTCAGCAGTTTAACCAATAAAGAAATTGCCTACCAATTGGGGTTTAAAGAACCTGCCAATTTTAGTGCTTTTTTTAAAAAACACACCAAGTTATCTCCTTCTCACTTCAAGAAACGAGAAATTAAATAGGCACATTTCTATAAAAATCGGAAATTCATACGTTTACACTCCATTTTCATATTCCAGACTTGAAATAATAAAGCCACCTTTGTAGTAGTAACAAACGGCAAAATTATGGATCGTAAAAAATTCTTAAAAAATATCCTTCTTACAGGTGTAGCAGGAACCATTGCACCTCAAATCATAAAAAAAGCAGAACAACCGGTTATCGCATCTACTTATGATCGATTGATGGAACAAGTAGGATTCAATTATTTGCCCAATAAAAACATAAAAACTATGAATACAGTTATTCACAAAGCAGCTACGAGAGGAAATGCAAATCACGGATGGCTTAACTCTTATCATACTTTTAGCTTTGCCAATTATAACAATCCTGAACGAATGAACTTTGGCTTATTACGGGTTTTGAACGATGATAGTGTACAAGGCGGAATGGGCTTTGGCACACATCCACACGATAATATGGAAATTATTTCAATTCCTTTAGAAGGTGATTTGGAACACAAAGACAGTATGGGAAACACTACAGTAATCAAGCAAGGCGATGTGCAAGCTATGAGTGCTGGAACGGGAGTTACTCATTCTGAATACAACAAAAACACTCATAAAGAGGTGAAGTTTTTACAGATTTGGATTTTTCCAAACAAGAAAAATGTAACACCAAAATACGATCAGATTTCACTAAAAGATATTGCAAAAGAAAATGAGTTCTATCAAATTCTTTCGCCAAATAAAGACGATCAAGGTGTTTGGATCCATCAAGATGCTTGGTTTCACCTCGGTCAATTTACAAAAGAAACTAGCGAAACGTATCAAATAAAAAAAAAAGGTAACGGAGTGTATGCTTTTATTTTAGAAGGAGAAGCAACAATTAACGATCAACCACTTTCAAAAAGAGACGGAATGGGGATTTGGAATACCAACGCAATTCAAATTAAGGCAAATTCACAAGCAAGGATATTGTTGATGGAAGTTCCAATGAACCGATAAGTAATTTATATAAAAAGTGCAGTAATTGATTTAGTACATCAATAATTTCGTAAATTAACGTTCTAAATTTTTTATAACAAAACAACACAAATTATGGACGATAAAAACAAACTTACAAGACAGTCGGGAGCTCCAGTAGGCGACAATCAAAATGTACAAACGGCAGGAACTCGCGGACCGATGTTAATGCAAGATGCTTGGTTTCTGGAAAAAATGGCCAACTTTGATCGAGAAGTAATTCCAGAGCGAAGAATGCATGCTAAAGGTTCTGGTGCTTTTGGAACATTTACTGTTACACACGACATTTCGCAGTATACAAAAGCCAAAATCTTTAATGAAATTGGTAAAAGAACGGAAATGTTCAGTCGGTTTTCAACAGTAGCAGGAGAACGTGGAGCAGCCGATGCCGAACGCGATATTCGAGGTTTTGCATTGAAATTTTACACCGAAGAAGGTATTTGGGATTTAGTAGGAAATAATACGCCAGTGTTTTTCTTTCGCGATCCAATGAAGTTTCCCGATTTGAATCATGCGGTGAAAAGAGATCCTAAAACCAACTTACGAAGTGCAAACAACAACTGGGACTTTTGGACTTTACTACCTGAATCTTTACACCAAATAACCATCACGATGAGTGATCGCGGAATTCCAAAAGGATACCGTCACATGCACGGTTTTGGAAGTCATACCTATAGTTTCATCAATAAGAACAATGAAAGGCATTGGGTTAAGTTTCATTTTGTAACTCAGCAAGGCATTGAAAACCTATCGGATGAAGAAGCGATGAAAATAGTAGGTTCGGATAGAGAATCGTCACAACGAGATCTTTTTGATGCTATTGAAAGAAATGATTTTCCAAAATGGAAGATGTCCATTCAAGTTATGACCGAAGAACAAGCAAAAACCTACCGCTTCCACCCTTTTGATTTAACAAAAGTTTGGTCAAAAAAAGATTTTCCGCTTATTCCAGTGGGAGAATTTGAGTTGAACAGAAATCCAGAGAATTACTTCCAAGATGTCGAACAAGCTGCTTTTAATCCAAACAATATTGTTCCTGGGATTGGATTTTCGCCGGACAAAATGCTACAAGGAAGACTCTTTTCTTACGGCGATGCACAACGTTATCGTTTAGGTGTCAACCATTTTCAAATTCCGGTAAATAAACCAACTTGTCCCTACAATTCTTTTCATCGTGATGGTGCCATGCGAGTAGATGGCAATTATGGTGGAGCCAGACATTATGAACCAAACAGTTTTGGCGAATGGCAAGAACAACCCGATGCGAAAGAACCGCCATTAGAATTAAACGGAGATGCTTATGCTCATAATTTTAGAGATGACGACGAAGATTACTTCACACAACCCGGTAATTTATTCCGAATCATTAAAGCAGATGGAAAAGCAAATTTATTGTTTGCCAATACTGCAGCACAAGTGGGTGGTGCGGAAAAATTTATCCAAATTCGCCACATTAGAAACTGTTTCAAAGCCGATCCAGAATATGGAGAAGGTGTGGCAAAAGCGTTGAATTTGACCATGGAAGAAGTAAATAACTTTGACCTGACGCCTTACAATCGTTGGGCACCAAAGCCAACAAACGGATAATATAAATAATGAAAATTAAAAACCAATGCCTTAATGATTAGCAAATTCAATAATTAGTACAAGGTTTCTAAAGTATTTTTCCAACCTAGTTCTGCTTGAACTGCGAAAATTTAGAGTTAATTATAAATTCATATAAAATAGTAAAAATGAAAGAAGATAAAAAGTTGATAGTGATAACAGGTGGAGCTGGAGGAATAGGTCAAGCTTGTGCAAGAGCATTTAAAAACCAACCTATAATTATTACCGATTATTCGCAAGATCAAGTCGATGAAACCGTACAATCTTTTAAAAAAGAAGGATTTGATGTGGCAGGTATTGCTTGTGACATCACCGATAAAAACGACATTGAAAAACTAACCAAATTTGTTTCCCAAAAAGGTCAATTAAAAGCTTTGGTTCATACCGCTGGTGTCAGTGGAACCGTAAAAGATTTGAAAAAAGTGTACAGCATTGACTTAATTGCAACTGAACTTTTAGTAGATGCGTTTTTCGACATTGCAAAAAAAGATTCAGCAGCTATATTACTTTCGTCGATGATGGCGCATTCGGTTCCTCCAAATCCTGAATATGATGACGCTTTGGCTAATCCGCAGTCTTCAGGTTCTTTTGAGACGGTTAGTAAGTTTGTCAAAGATTCCGACACCATGTACAATTTTGCCAAAAGAGGTGTTCAATTGTTGACACACAAACACGCTAATAAGTGGGGACAAAAAGGGGCGCGAATTGTTTCTGTTTCTCCCGGAGTAATTGAAACTCCTATGGCATTAAAAGCCGCAGAAGAGCATCCCGAACGTATGGAAGCGATTCGAAAAGCCACACCGATGCAGCGAAACGGACAAGCAGAAGACGTTGCCAACGTAGTGTGTTTCCTAGCCAGTGATGAAGCAAGTTTTATAACAAGCACTGATATTTTAGTGGACGGCGGCGTGATTCACAACATTAAAAAAATGAAATAAAAATTAATTTAAAAAAGATATATATGAAAAAATTTAAAATTGGCGTACTCGTAGGAAGTCTTCGCAAAGAATCATTCAACTTGAAAACCGCAAAAGTGTTGATGGAAGTCGCCCCACAATCATTAGAATTGGAATTAATTGACATTTCAAATATCCCAATGTTCAACCAAGATTTAGAAGGAACACCGCCTGAAGAATGGACGACTTTAAGAGAAGCTCTAAAAGCGGTTGACGGACTTATTTTTGTAACGCCTGAATACAATCGTTCGGTTCCCGCTGTGTTAAAAAACGCAATTGATGTCGGTTCTAGACCTTATGGGAAAAATGTTTGGACAGAAAAACCAGGTGCTGTAGTGAGTGTTTCTACAGGAAATATCAGCGGATTTGGAGCTAACCATCATTTGAGACAATCATTGGCTTTTGTCAATGTTCCTACAATGGCTCAACCCGAAGCTTATATTGGTGGAGCAGCAGATCTTTTTGATGAAAAAGGTAATTTAAAAAACGATTCAACTAAAAAGTTTCTAACCACGTTTATGGAAGCTTTTGAAAAATGGGTTCAAACTATTGTAAAGTAATAACTATTATAATGAAAAATTTAACAGGTAAAGTAATAATCGTAACTGGCGGAGCAGCAGGAATTGGAGGAGCTATAACATCTGAATTAACAGAAAGAGGAGCCTTTGTTGTAGCAGTAGATTTAAATGAAGATGCTGGAAAGAAAAAGGTAGCTTCCAATCCAGATCAGATAGCATTCCTAAATGGCGATATCTCGAAAGAATCCGTAGCAAAAGAGGCGGTGGCATTAGCCATTTCTAAATTTGGCAAATTGACAAGTTTAGTAAATAATGCACACGCTTCACGTCAAAAACCATTATTGGAACTTACCGAAGCTGATTGGGCACTATCCATGGACACTGGTTTAAAAGGTACTTTAAATTTCATGAAGGCGGCTTATTCAGAGCTTAAAAAAAATAATGGAGCCATTGTGAATTTTGGTTCTGGAGCAGGATTATTGGGTCAAAAAAATCAAGGAAGTTACGCTGCAGCAAAAGAAGCTATTAGGGGATTATCTCGTGTAGTAGCAAATGAATGGGCAGTAGATGGCATTCGTGTAAATGTCGTTTGTCCTTTAGCATTTACTGAGGGTGTTAAACAATGGAAAGAAAATTTTCCTGAACAATATGAAGAGATTGTTAGTAAAAACCCGATGCAACGTTTTGGAGACCCTCAAAAAGATGTCGCACCAATTGTCGCTTTTTTATTAAGTGATGACAGTCAATATATGACAGGTCAAACACTTATGGCAGATGGTGGAGACATAAAATTAAGATAGATTAAATAGTTAGTAAGATATTGGCAGTAATCAATTATTAACGTAAAATAAATCAAACATGAAAAAGAAGTTTTTTAATGCAAAAATTTATCGCAACGACACTGCTACTGAAATGATTGTGGAAAACGGAAAAATCATACACATTGGCACTAATTTGCCAAAATGTGACGAAGAAATTGACCTTAACGGGAAGCTTGTGATGCCTCCTTATGTTGATCCGCACTTGCATTTGGATTATGTTTATACTTTATCGGAACTTGGACAAGAAGGAGCTAGTTCTGGAACTCTATTTGAAGCCATTAAACTATGGCCACAATTCAAAAAAACATTAACCGTTGAAAGTGTGAAAAGATTGGCAATGAAGGGAATTAAAGATGAAGTTTCACAAGGTGTACAACACATTCGAACTCACATTGATGTTACTGATCCCAACTTTACGGCACTAAAAGCGATGCTGGAATTGAAAGCAGAATTAAGAGATATTGTTGACATACAAATTGTGGCTTTTCCCCAAGAAGGGATGTACATGTATAAAGGGGGACGCGATTTAGTGGAAGAAGCACTCAAAATGGGAGCTGATGTTGTAGGTGGAATTCCGCATTATGAACCTGCAAGGGAATTTGGCGAAAAATCCATTCACGATATCGTAAAAATGGCTATGAAATACGATAAACTGATTGATGTGCATTGTGATGAAACAGATGATCCCCACTCCCGCTTTGTAGAATTATTAAATGGACTCGTTTACATGGAAGATTACGGAAGTAAAACTACCGCAAGTCATACGTGTTCCTTTGGTTCGGCAGATGATTCGTATGCGTTTAGAATGTTAGATATATTCCAAAAAACAAAATTGAACTTTATAGCATGTCCAACCGAGAATGTCTATTTGCAAGGTCGTCAAGACACGTATCCAAAACGCCGTGGACTAACGCGAGTGAAAGAATTTATACAGTACGGAATTAATGTTGCTTTTGCTCAAGATTCCATCAATGACCCTTGGTATCCAATGGGTAATGGTAATATGATGAATATTCTTGATAATGGAATTCACTTGGCTCAAATTATGTCTTCGGAAGACGTAAAAACAAATTTCGACTTAATTACTTACAATGGAGCTCGTTGTTTAAATATTCAAGACAGTTATGGATTAGAGGCAGGTAAAGCTGCGAATTTCATTGTTTTAAATGAAAGCTCGGTTTATGAAGCAATGCGAAAAAGAGTAGATGTCTTGGCATCTGTACGTAATGGAAATTTCTTATTCCGTCGAAAAGAGATGGCGTACGATATTCCATTACCTCTTTAATCATAATTAAAGTACTTCACATTGGTTGTTTCAGAACAATTGAACTACTTAATGTGAAATACTTTAAAAACTATAATCTCCTAAAATCAAAGTTATGACTAAAGAGTATAGTGTTTAAAAAGCCAAAAGCATTTTTCCGTGGCAGATTATAATTTTGATTTCCTCTGTAACTTTCTCAGGAATATTATCAGAGTTGATGCCTTCCGGCCTATTGCCATTAATCATGGATGATTTGAATATTAGTGCAGTGCAGACTGGAAATTTGGTTGAAGTCTGTACTAGTTGAACAACTTAAAAAAACAAAGCCGTTAGAATAAGCACTAAAATAAACATGGAGGAATTTGCTACTTCTGAAAAAGTCAATAAAGAAAAGCATGGTGTTAAAGTAAAATTTCTTTAAATTACAAATAAATTTGTTAAGCTTGACCGCTTTGCAAGATCAATTAAAAACTAAAAATATGAGTACTGAAACGAATAAAGTCAATCCGCTTTTATGCGATATCGAAACCGGTATGTGCGAAATTGGATCAGATACGACCGATAACACAACTAAAAACACACAACAATCGACAGCAAAACGCGTAAAACTGGTTTATTATACCGATCCAATTTGCTCCTCTTGTTGGGGAATTGAACCGCAATTGCGTAAATTGAAATTAGAATACGGCGATGCCATCGATATTGATTACCGCATGGGTGGTTTATTACCCGACTGGAGTTACAACAGCGGCGGTATTGGAAAACCATCAGATGTTGCAACCCATTGGGACGAAGTCAGTGCTTATTATGACATGCCTATTGACGGCGATTTATGGTTGGAAGACCCGCTAGATTCCTCCTATCCGCCATCGATTGCTTTTAAAGCAGCTCAAATGCAAGACGAGGAAAAAGCGGTGCTATTTATGCGTGAAGTGAGAGAAATGGTTTTCCTGAATAAGAAAAACATTGCTAAATGGGAACATATTGCAACTGCAGCTCAAAACGTAGGATTGGACGTTGACCAATTAAAATCAGATTTTGAAAATGATGCGAAGAAGCGATTTGAAGAAGACTTGCAATTAGGAAGAACACTTGGAGTTCGAGGGTTTCCTACAATTTTCTTCTTTGACGAAAACGGCACCAAAGAAACGGTTCATGGTTCAAAACCCTATGCTTTTTATGAAATGGCGATTCTGAAGTTAAATCCAAATGCGGTAAAAAAAGAATACCGTAAAGATTGGGAAACGCTTTTTGCAAAATATCCTTCGCTTACAGCAAAAGAATTTTCGGAACTATCTGGAAATCCAAGAGTGGAAAGCGAAAAAATGTTGAATGAACTTTCAAATAAAGCGATATTAGATAAAGTAACCACAAAGAATGGTTCGATGTGGAAAATATTGAAATCTTAAGTTATTGTATCTTTGAGTTTCAAAAATCATTTAGGAAAAATATACCAAATCGGCAGAAGTCACCAACGGTCTTCCTTTGAAGGGTAAACGCACAATTTTAATATTGAACAGTATTGCATCATTTGTCTAGGAAAAAATGTAGAACTAAATCCAGACGATTTTGAAATCGATAAAATTATACGTTTTCAAGAAATGTGAGATGGGAATAACAAAAGTATAATCTATGCCATTTCTGCGATCCACTAAGATCTAAAAGGCTTTTCAATTAATGCGTACGGAATGTATCTAAATACGGCATTGGTTAAACTAATTACCAAACTAAAAAAACATTGAAAAATATTTAAGCACTATGTCAAATATCCAATTAATAATAGAAGAACGAGCTGCCACGATTGGGAAATTTATGGTGGGACGCTTATTGCCTTTTCGACAAAAAAGGATGGTTGGGCCTTTCATTTACATCGACCACATGGGGCCGGTAAAATTGAATGAAAGAGAAAACTTTGATGTTTTGCCCCATCCACACATTGGATTATCAACATTAACATTTTTATTTGAAGGCAGCATAATGCATCGCGATACTTTAGGAAACAATGTTGAAGTAAAACCAGGAGCTGTAAACTGGATGACTGCGGGAAAAGGCATTGTTCACTCTGAAAGAACGCCAGAATATTTGCGAGAATCAGAATTATTTATGCACGGTTTGCAAATCTGGGTAGCATTGCCCAAGCATTTAGAACAAATGGAGCCCGCTTTTTCGCATATTGAAGAAAGCGAAATACCATCATGGACTGAAGGTGATTTACAATTTAAACTGGTAGCCGGTGAAGCTTTTGATAAAAAATCGCCCGTTCCCGTATTTAGTAAATTGTTTATGATTGAAATAAAGAGTAAATCAAAACAATCAGTCAATATTGGTCATCATCTTTACGGAGAGGCTGGGATGTATATTTTAGAAGGAGCTATTGAAAGTGAAGGTAATCTCTACGGTCCAAAACAATTATTAGTGGCAAATGAAAGTACACTTTGCGAATTTACCATTCATGAAAACACTTCGATTTATATTTTTGGTGGTGAAACTTTTGCTGAAGAACGCTTTATCGACTGGAATTTTGTCTCTTCATCTAAAGAGCTAATTGAAATCGCCAAGAACAAATGGAAAGAACAATTGTTTCCAAAAATTCAAGGAGAAGAAGACGAGTTTATTCCATATCCGAGTTTACCTAGAAAATAAAACCGAAATACTTAGGATTTTTAGGGGATGATGCAAGTTCATCATACATTAAAAAAAACTGATTAAAATGCTGTTGACTGTGACCTATATCAGGTTGCTTCAACAGCATTTATTTTTTTTGTAAAAAATCAACAATAACATTGTTGTTCCTACTTCATCATTTCGCTTCTAAGTGCTGATGGATATGCAATAAAAGGAAGAATTTAAATTAAGCGATATTTTTGTAAATATTTGATTGATTTTTTAAATTCATTTTTATCATATATTTCAAATCCGAATTTTTTATTGTATTCGATTTCAATCTATTCAAAAAACATGAAGTTTCATTTATTCTTTTGGATTCCGATTATCCTACAATTAGAAAGAAAAGATCTAATAATACTTGACGATTTTGGAATGCAGTCATTAGATGCACATAACCGAATTACACTTTTATAAATCATTGAACACAGGCATAATAATGGTTCTATAATCTTAACATCACAAATAGCACTGCAGAGTTGGTACGATATTATTGGAGAGAAAACTACAGCTGATACTATTTTAAATAGACTCATTCATCAGTCACGCCGACTTGAACTAATTTGGGAATCCATGAGGAAGAAAAGAGGCATAAGCAAACAATATTATTTAGGTATTTTGCCAATTTAACTTTTACAGTAAATAATTACTACTAGAAATAGCTATTCACTGAACAATTTAATTTAAAATTTATCATTTAGAAAACAACTTTGAACTATGCTTATAATGAATAATTTTTCCTTTTTTTTATAAAACTTATTACTTTTGTTAACTATATAAACTTTTGAAAGTGAACCTATTGTTGTCCCCGTTGTTAAATAGTAACTTTTAACCCCCTTTAATTACTAGAAAATTAATAAAGCTAATGGTACCTCTTTGTCCGCAATCAAAAATTTGCGAAAAAATTTTTAGGCTTTTTTATTTTTGTATTCTTCTGAGCTTTTATAATATGTTGAAAAATTCTCTAAACACATTTTATATCTGAAATTAAAATTTACTATTCAAATTATCTCTGTAATTCTAAAAGATAATAGAATAATAAAATGTGATAGTAGATTAGCCTGAATTTTTCCAACAATAAAGAAACAATTCTTTTTCTAAAAACGATTTCATAATCCTATACATTAGTAATTCCTTCTTAAAAAATTTATTCAATTTATAAATTAAACAAATCTCATTATCAATTCTTTATTGTAATTTTTTAGAAATAACATAATTTTAAAGAACTAATTTTATGTTTTCTACGTAAATACCTTTAATCACTCATTTATATTGGATTAAAATAGTCCGCAACAACTAAATAAGTTTTAAAACATTTAATAAAGTATTTACCTTTAAAAAAAATAACATGCGAATTTATCTCTCTATTTTTATTTGTATTTTTTCGATAGGAATTCAGGCGCAAGGCAATATTCCTAAAGCGCTTAAAGAACTGAATAAAGAAACCGTTCCATATATCATGGTAAATGAATTAAAAGGGAAAAAAAATATGGTTTTCCTTGATGCAAGAGAAGTAAATGAATTTAAAGTAAGTCATATCAAGGGAGCAATTTGGGTAGGATTTGATCGCTTTAAAGCAAAACCTATTGTTAAAAAAATTAGAAATAAGAAAACCAACATAGTCGTATATTGTTCTATTGGGGTTCGGAGTGAGAGAATTGGAGAAAAATTACAAAAATTAGGGTATAAAAATGTATACAATCTTTTTGGTGGAATTTTTGAATACAAGAATTCTGGTGGAAAAGTGGTGAATTCAAAAAACATAGAAACAGATAGTGTGCACACTTACAACAAAGAATGGAGCGCTTATTTAAATAAAGGAATAAAAATATATGAAGACTAATGCCTTACTTATTTTTACTAGAAATCCAGAAATTGGGAAAGTAAAAACAAGACTCGCAAAAACAATTGGTGATCAAAATGCTTTGACTGTGTACAATGATTTGCTCAATCATACTAAAAATGTAACTGAACATGCAGATTGTGATAAATTTGTTTTTTATGACAGTTATATAAGTAAAAATGACTTGTGGCCGAAAGCAATTTATCAAAAAAAGCTACAAATTGAGGGTGATTTAGGACAACGAATGCAAACTGCTTTTGATAGTCTTTTTGAAATGGGCTACGAAAGATGTATCATTGTAGGCAGTGACTTATTTGACTTAACAAAATCTATCATTGAAAACGCTTTTAAACAACTAAACACTTATGACGTTGCTATAGGACCGGCCGAAGATGGTGGTTATTATTTGTTAGGATTAAAGAAAAAAAATGACACTGTTTTTCTAAATAAAAAATGGGGCACTGATAGCGTGTATGAAGCGACAATAAAAGATTTAGAGCATTTTAAAATTGCCATTTTACCAACATTGAATGATATTGATACTTTTGAAGATTTAGAACGGAGCGGATATAATTGTAAAAACATCAAGATTAATACAAATGCAGAAATATCAAGTAAAGAAGTATAAAAATGGATAAATACATTGCTATTTTAATAAATTCCTATAGTGGTTATTTCGATTATCTAAAAAACGAAGTATTGTACTGGAAATGGGATAATTATTTCTACGGATTAATCGCTATTTCTGTTAAAGTTTGGTTGCTTGAAATTTTGTTTCCATGGAGAAAAAATCAAGCTATTTTCCGAAAAGATTTTTGGCTGGATTTATTTTACTTGTTTTTTAATTTTTTCTTACTCAATCTCATTTTATTAATAGCGCTATCAAACATCACTGAGCAGTTTATCAATGATTTTTTGCATTTCTTTGGATTCGAACTAACATCTATTCAGCTCCTATCAATATCTAAACTTCCTCAACCAATTTCGTTACTATTATTTTTTGTTATTAGCGATTTTATTCAATGGAATGTACACCGCCTTTTGCATACAATTCCGTTCTTGTGGAAAATTCATAAAACTCATCACAGTGTCAAAGAAATGGGTTTTGCTGCTCATTTTAGATACAATTGGATGGAACCACTGGTTTACAAAGTCCTACTTTACATACCCATTATTTTGATAGGTGGAATAAATCTTCAAGATGTGTTTATTGTACATTTTATATCAATTGCAATTGGACATCTAAATCATGCTAATATTGGCTGGGATTATGGTATTTTTAAATATATTTTTAATAATCCTAAAATGCACATTTGGCATCACAGTAAAAAAATACCAAATAAAAATGGGGTCAATTTTGGAATTTCATTAAGCATTTGGGATTACCTTTTTAAAACCAATTATATTCCGAGTGATGGTAGAGATATTGAACTTGGTTTTGATGATGATGATAAATTTCCAGAGGATTTTATAAAGCAAGAACTTTTTCCATTACAATAACAAATTCTAATTGGCACAAGCCTAATTACTAAAAATTAACTTTAAATAAAATATGAAAAAATACCTAATTATACTGATCCTTTTACCAATGATTTCCTGTGGAAAAAATAAAGAGCAGGTAAAACTTACTTCAACTTCTACTGTATCAGAAAAAGTACTTGATGAGGCTACAGATCATAATAAGTGGAATGCACTTTTGCAAAAAAATGTATCAAAAGATGGAACAGTAAATTATAAAGCTTTTCAAAAAGATGGTAAAGAGTTACAATCTTACCTAGATGAATTATCTGCTAGAGTTCCCAATAGATCTTGGTCAAGAAATGCTGCTTTGGCTTATTGGATTAACACTTATAATGCTTTTACTGTTAAATTAATTTTAGATAATATGCCCATAAAAAGTATTAAAGACATCAATAATCCTTGGGGTAAAAAATTCATTTCTTTAGCTAATAAAAAATATAGTTTAGAAGAAATCGAACATGAAATTTTACGAAAAATGGATGAACCTAGAATACATTTCGCTATTAACTGCGCCTCGTTTTCTTGTCCAAACTTGTTGAATAGCGCTTACACGGAAACAAAATTGGAACAACAACTTAATACCGTAGCAAAAAGTTTTATTAACGATAAAAGTAAAAATAGCATCACAGCTAATAAAATTGAAATTTCTAAAATATTTGATTGGTTTGCAGGTGATTTTAAAAAAGAGGGTTCTGTTATTTCATTCTTAAATCAATATTCTTCTATTAAAATAAATCCTAAAGCAAAATTAAATTACAAAGACTACAATTGGAGTTTGAATGATTAAATTATCAACACTAATTCCGTGTTTTAATAAAGTTTATTATAACAATAAATCAGTAGAAGATTTTGAAAGTAAGTACTTTGATAAAAAATAACTGGAGATAAATATTATACCCCAATTAGAATGTGATTTGATTGTTTAAACTGTACAAAAATTTACAAAATCAATAAGTTTAAAGCTCTAAAAGTCAATACGTTAAAAAATAATTTAAAAAATTTTATATTTTTTTAAAACCATAATTACTCTTTTTTCGTAAATCAATTTAAATTAAACAAAAACACATTATTATCATGATTAAAAAACAATTACTATTCATTTTAGCTGTAACAACATTTGGATATGTTAACACAGCTCATTCTCAGAGTCCAATTAGTGGATTCATGCAAGGAAAAGGCAAGGGAAATGTTTCTCTTTCTTTTAGTTCAGAAAAATATGATGAGGTTTATTTTATTCCAGAAAAAGTAAAAGGAGTTCCTGTTTTTAACGAAACAAAAATCACGAGTACTTCTATTTATGCCACTTATGGAATTAGTGACCAAGTTGATGTAGTTTTAGTATTACCTTACGTAACTGCAAAAGGGAATGCGACGCCAGAAGTTTTAACAAATTTAAATTTAGAAAACGAAAGAAAAGGTTTTCAAGATGTTTCAGTTTTTGTTAAATATAGTCCGTTTTATTTTGATTTTGGTTCTTCTTCGTTACGCTTAATTGGAGCTTTAGGATTAAAAACACCATTAGGCAACTACAAAGTTGAAGAAGGATTCCAATCTATTATTGCCATTGGAAATAGAAGTACAACAGTTAGTACAACTGGTATGGCAATGTACAAAATGAATTCAGGAATTTTTGCATCGGCGCAGTTAGCTGGAAATTACGCTTCAAATGATGTTCCTAACTCTTACGCTACAGAACTTAAAGTAGGTTATGCAGCAAGATTATTTTACGGGGACGCTTTTATAGCGAATCAAAAATCAACTGGTGGTGTAGATATTTTTGGACAAGGTTTTACAGGCTTTTTCCCAATTACAAAAGTAAATTATACCAAAATAGGTTTAAATTTATATACTCCTGTATATAAAGATCTAGGTGTTTCTGTTGGAGCTAGTACATTGGTAGCTGGTAGAAATATTGGTAATTCGACAGGTTATTACGGTGGTTTAGTTTACAAATTTTAAAAAAATATAAAATGAAAAATACAAATATAAAAAACGCTTTTTTCGCAGTAGCTTTAATGTTATCTATAGTTTCATGTGATTCTGAGTACAAAGATGAAACACCTAGTATTGCTGGAATTGCAGTAGCTAATCCTAATTTTAGCACACTTGAAGGAGCTGCAGTACAAGGTGGTGTAGTTGGAGTTTTAAGCAACCGTAATCCTAATGATCCTTCTGGACATTACACTGTTTTCGCTCCTACAAATGATGCTTTTGCAAGACTAGGATTAGTTGATGCAGGAACTTTGGGAGGATTACAAAATAGTTTTTTGACCAATACCCTACTGTATCATGTTTCTAACGGGGATTTACTTTCTAATCAAATTATAACTGGCAACACATCAAAATCTGCTTTAGGACCTAACAGACGTTTTATAAGTAGAGGAAAAGATTTATACATCAACGGTTCAAAAATAATATTGACAAATGTAAATGCTAGTAATGGTACCGTTCATGCTATAGATAAAGTGATGATCGCTACTGGTGTAGATATTGTACAATCTGCAATATTATTACAAACTGCTAAAGTATTTAAAGCGCCTGAACTTACTTTTTTAGTGGCAGCGGTTGTAAAGTCGGGTTTAGCACCGGTTTTAGCTGATCCAAATGCTAACTTTACTATTTATGCACCAACAGATGCAGCATTTAAAGCGGCGGGATTTGCAACTGTTCAGGATGTTACCAATGCACCAGCATCAGTTTTAGCACAAGTTTTATTAAACCATGCAATTGCAGGTGGAAAATTTACATCAGAACAAACTAGCACTACAGTTGCTACAGCAGGTGGAGGAACGTTGACATATAGCCCATTTTTAAACGGTACTTTTACTATAAAAAGTAATGGAATTACAACTCCTGCTAATATGGTTATTCCAGATATACAATGTAGTAACGGAATTGTACATGTAATAGACAAAGTTTTATTGCCATAATAATATAAAACAAAAGAAAACAGTTACAAGTTTATAATTGCAACTGTTTTCTTTTAAATTATTGCTTTCTAAAAAAATAAAGATTTTAGTTTTTATAATCCATTATAATTGTACTTTCTAATTAATATTTTTTTCTAAAAAGAATTGAAATTTTATGAATTGTTAATCATTATGGTTTTAACTTAAAACTATATTTGCGGTCAGATAAACAAGCACGTAATTCTATTAATATTTATAAAATACATTTGATTTTATTAAATTGATGTAGATTCAAAGTATTGGTTTTTAAAATGATGATTAAAATAGTATCCTTTTAAATCAGCTAACAAATTATTTTTTCAGTAATCGAATACTCAAATATTTTATATGGAACATATTGTAATCATTGGAAATGGAATTGCGGGAGTCACGCTTGCACGACATATCAGAAAGAAATCTGAATCAAAGATTACAATTGTATCAAATGAAAATGAGTTTTTCTTTTCACGAACAGCGTTAATGTATGTTTTCATGGGACACATGAAATTTGAGCACACACAACCTTATGAAAATGATTTTTGGAAAAAAAACAAAATAGAACTTACACTAGGGCAAGTTATACAGGTTGTTCCTTCTGCAAAAGAAATTATTTTGGCAAACGACAAAAAAATAAGCTACGACAAATTAGTATTAGCAACTGGATCAAAACCTAATAAATTTGGCTGGCCTGGCGAAGAACTAAAAGGCGTTACCGGATTGTATCATAAAAAAGATTTAGAATCATTAGAGAAGTGGTCTGTAAATGCAAATCGAGCTGTCATTGTTGGAGGAGGTTTAATAGGAATCGAATTAGCAGAAATGCTTCGCTCTCGTGACATACAAGTTACTTTACTTGTTCGAGAAAAATCCTTTTGGGCAGGCATTTTACCTTTTGACGAAAGTCAGATGATTAACCGTCACATAGTAGAACATAATATTGATTTGAGATTAGAAACCAATTTAGTAGAAATTCTTTCAGACGAAAGCGGAAATGCTAAAGGAGTTGTAACGGATAAAGGAGAAATAATACTTTGCGATATAGTAGGTTTGACCGCAGGAGTATCTCCAAACATTGATTTTTTAAAAAATTCAGGAATAGAATTAGGAAAAGGAATAAAAGTAGATCGTTTTTTAGAAACAAATATAAAAGACATTTACGCAATTGGTGATTGTGCTGAACAACGTGTTGCGATTGGAGAAAGAACAGTTGTTGAGGCTGTTTGGTATACGGGTCGAATGATGGGAGAAACTTTATCACAAACATTATCAGGAATACCCACAGCATATAATCCAGGAAATTGGTTCAATTCGGCTAAATTCCTAGATATAGAATACCAAACTTACGGCTGGGTTTTGGCTAAACCTAAAGAATACGAAGCACAGTTTTATTGGGAACATCAGCAAGGAAAGAAAGCAATACGAATTTCTTTTGATAAAAGTAATCGCACTTTCTTAGGTATTAATACTTTTGGTATACGAATGCGTCATGAATTTTTTGATAAGGTTTTGACAGAAAAGAAAACGGTAGAATATGTTATCGAAAATTTACTTAAAGCTAATTTTGATCCGGAATTTTTCACTTCGCATCATAAAGAAATTCAAAAACAATTTTACAAACAATTCGATAGTTTTAAAACCGCATAATTATGACTAAAATAGGTGAAAATATATCGATTGCTTCTCATGAAAATATGCAGATGAATGGCATGCAAAAATTAAGTGTTACTTTAGGCATATTGGGTTTATTTATTTTGGTACTATCATTATTTAATGTTAATTTTCCAAATAAAGAAATTTGGCTTGCTACCGCTATAGCTTTAATTTTAGTAGGTGTTATTACTTATGCAAATAAAACCTATCTCAATCAGCCAGCAGGTATAAAAAACAATGGCGTTTGGCATACAAACTTTACCAACAAAGGTACTTTGGCTTGGATGACTGGTATTGTGTTAACTTCATTTTATGTTGTTTTATATTGGTACCCTCAGTATTTAGGGCTTAATCAAGAAGGTGGAAAAAATACTGGAATTGTTGCATTTTTTGATCCACTAAGTCTAATTTTAAACGGAAAAGCGGCTACTCAATGGTTTGTTTATGGTACTTTATATACTGTCGCTATTTTAGGGTTAGGTTATAAATTTATTTTAAAATACAGACATAATAAGTACCAATTAGTGCGTACTTTATCAGTAATGTTTTTTCAATTAGGATTTGCTTTTTTAATTCCCGAAATTTTAGAAAAACTGAATCCAGAAAAAGCTTATTTTGCTAAGGATTTAAAAAATATGTGGCCACTAAACTATTATTTTTTTAATGATTGGCACTTAAAAAGCATGTTGGAAGGCGGTAATTTAGGCATGTTCATGTTGATCTTTGGTATAGCAATGATTTTTATCATCTCCCCTATCCTTACCTATTTTTATGGTAAAAGATGGTATTGCTCTTGGGTTTGTGGTTGCGGAGGTCTCGCAGAAACTGCTGGTGATAGCTTTAGACATTTGTCAAGTAAATCAACAATATCATGGAAAATTGAACGATGGATGATTCACAGTGTTCTTGTATTTTCATTTATTATGACAATCGCAGTAATATTTACATTTTTATCTGATAATCCTCAAATGAGTTTTATTACAAAAGATCAATTTATATTTGGTATAGTAATTTTCTTAGCATTATTTACAATTGTACTGTATGTTTTTAAAAGAAAAGATATGGATACCGATGCGATTTATACAATGCTTTCATTAGTCGCTATAATTATTATATCTTTGCTGCTCAATTATTTTTCTGGAAAACAAAACATTCTGTTTTTAGATAGTAATTCATTGAGAGAATGGTACGGCTTTGCTATAGGAGCTGCATTTAGTGGTGTCGTGGGAGTTGGGTTTTATCCTATTTTAGGCAATCGAGTTTGGTGTCGTTTTGGATGTCCAATGGCTGCAATATTAGGACTGCAACAACGCTTATTTTCGAGATTTAGAATTACTACAAATGGCGGACAATGTATTTCATGCGGTAATTGTTCTACCTATTGCGAAATGGGAATTGATGTGCGTAGCTACGCTCAAAAAGGAGAAAATATTGTGCGTTCTTCTTGTGTTGGTTGTGGCATATGTTCGGCAGTTTGCCCTCGTGGCGTTCTAAAATTAGAAAATAACTCCGTATCAGGTAGAATAAATGCTAATGAAATTTTACTAGGAAATGATGTTGATTTACTAGATTTAATAAATAATAAATAGAAAATTTTTAAAATGAAAAAAATTATTTTAGCGCTTTGTTTTTTGGCCTTACCCTTATTATCACAAGCTCAAACAACCGAGCAATTTTTTGAGCAAGCAACTGAGTTTCTAAAGAAAAATGTAACTGAAGATGGAAAAGTTGACTATGAAACTATTAAAAAAAGCCCTGGCGAGTTGATATACATATTAAGTAACATTCAAAAACTTGATACTAAATTTAGCGATAAAAAATTAGCAAAAGCATTTTGGATTAACGTATATAATCTTCAAGTAATAAAAGGAGTAATTGATGTATATCCTATTACTTCTGTAGAAAAAATACCAGGTTTCTTTACCGAAAATAATTTTGTTGTAGGTAATCAAGATTTGACACTTGATGATATAGAAAACATCATATTAAGAGACTTGTTTTTTGATCCAGCAATACACTTTACATTATCTAGTGCAGCAAATGGTGGAGCTCCTTTATTGGATACCGCTTATATGCCATTAAGAATTGATGAACAAATAAAACAAAGAGCGACGTTTGTAATTAACTCTAAAAACTACGTAATAGTTAAGAAGGAACAAAAAGTAGTGGAGTTACCAAAAATATTTGAATGGTATAAAAAAGATTTCGCAGTAAACTATTTTAACGAAATCGATTTTATAAACATCTTTTTAGAAAAAAAACTAGATAGTAAGTTTACAGTAAAAACATATAATTTTGATTGGTCTTTGAACCAAAAATAATATCTAAAAAAATAGCCTTTGCTAGACTAATACTTGATAAAAAATGATTAAATCCGTTTTCATATTAATTTTATTTTATGTTTTACCCGTTTCTGGTCAAAAAACGTATTTCAAAAATTATTATGAAAACGGAAATATGAAGTCAGAAGGATGGCTTTCTGATAATAAGAAAGTTGATTATTGGTTTTATTATTACGAGAATGGCATAAAAAAAGAAGAAGGGCATTATGCGGATGATAAAAAAACCAAATGGTGGTTGATTTACAACACCAATGGAAAAATCCAAAAGAAAGTCGAATTCAAAAATAATCTCCCCGAAGGGCTTTGTATTTTTTACACGAATGGAAAAATCATAAAAGCCGCCCGATACAATGCAGGAATTAAAACGAATGAATGGAATTCTATCTCAAGTTATCAGAGAGACAATCCGTGATAAATAAAAAATGAATATAATAAAAGTAATTATTCCTGCTTACAATGAGGAAAAAGCGATAGCAAATGTAATTGGTGAAATACCAAGTTTTGTTTCCGAAGTCATCGTAATTAGCAATAATTCTACTGATAACACAGTTCTTGTAGCAACTAACGCTGGTGCTACAGTGCTAACCGAAAACAGAATGGGCTACGGATATGCTTGTTTGAAAGGACTTGAATACATTTCAAATCAACCAATAAAGCCTGATATCATAGTTTTCCTTGACGGTGATTACTCTGATTATCCAGAAGAATTAATTAAACTTACCACTCCAATTATTGAGAATAACATTGATTTTGTTATTGGCGCCAGAGTAAAAAACTTGCGTGAAAAACATGCAATGACTCCTCAGCAAATTTTTGGAAATTGGTTAGCAACTACTTTAATGAAGCTGTTTTTTAAAGCTACTTACACGGATTTAGGTCCTTTTAGAGCTATTAAATATTCAAAATTAGTAGCATTAAATATGGAGGACAAAACTTATGGTTGGACCGTAGAAATGCAACTTAAAGTTTTAAAACAAAAAATGTCCTATTTAGAAATTCCCGTTCGGTATAAAAACAGAATTGGTGTTTCAAAAGTTTCAGGTACTTTAAAAGGAACCGTTATGGCAGGAATAAAAATAATAGGATGGATTTTTAAATATACCTTTAAATAAATTCTTCCATAAATGGTAAAATAATAACATGCTACTACTTTCTTATATTGTTGTAATTTTATACAGCCTAGCAATTTTTCTTTTATTTTTATATAGTTTAGCCCAATTCAATTTACTTTTGAACTATTTGAAAAGTAAAAAAAAGGAAGACCAATCTTTACAATTTGATCTTTCTCTACAATCTGAAATTCCATCAGTAACCATTCAGCTTCCAATTTATAACGAAAAATACGTAATTGAGCGATTATTAAATACCATTTCTCAAATAGATTATCCAAGAGGACTTTTAGAAATTCAAGTATTAGATGATAGTACAGACGATAGTATTATAGAAACTAAAGCTTTAGTTAACAAACTTTTTGCTACTGGTTTAGATATAAAACACATTACACGCACTGATAGAAAAGGATATAAAGCAGGAGCATTAAAAGAAGGTTTACAATATGCTAAAGGAGAATTTATAGCTATTTTCGATGCTGATTTTGTACCACAAAAAGACTGGCTTTACCAAACTATTCCTTATTTTAAAAATCCCAAAATTGGTGTTGTTCAAACACGTTGGGGGCATTTAAATCGGGATTACTCTATATTAACAAAGATTCAAGCTTTTGCCTTAGATGCACATTTTACATTAGAACAAGTGGGTCGTAATTCAAAACTACATTTCATAAATTTTAATGGAACAGCAGGTGTTTGGAGAAAGAAATGCATTATAGATGCAGGCAATTGGGAAAGCGATACCCTTACTGAAGATCTCGATTTAAGTTATAGAGCGCAGTTGAAAAATTGGGAATTCAAATACTTAGAAAATGTAGTTACACCAGCAGAATTACCCGCGATAATTAGTGCTGCTCGTTCACAACAATTTAGATGGAATAAAGGTGGCGCTGAAAATTTTAGTAAAAATGCCAGAAGAGTAATTGCCTCAAAATCTATTGGATTTAAAACTAAAGCACATGGTATTTTACACTTGCTAAATAGTACCATGTTTTTAGCTATTTTTACAATGGCAATGTTAAGTGTACCAATGCTATACATTAAAAATGAATTTCCTGTATTTGAAAAAGTATTTGATATACTTATCTTTTTCATCATAACTTCTATTCTGTTTTTTATTAGCTATTGGACCACTTATAAAAACATACATGGTGGCGGTTTTAAAAACTTTTTTAAATACATTTCTTTATTCCTTACTTTTTACACTATTGCAATGGGTTTTTCATTTCACAATACCATCGCTGTACTCGAAGGCTTATGGGGCAAAAAAAGTGAATTTGTAAGAACTCCAAAATTAAATATTGAAGGCCTTAAAGAAAAATGGAAACAAAACACATATCTCACTAAAACCATTTCAAAAAATATTTTTGTTGAAGGAGGATTAGTACTTTACTTCTTGTTTGCTATTTACAGTGCATTTGTATTAAAAGATTACAGTTTAATAGCGATCCATCTAATGCTTTTTCTAGGTTTTGCTTTTGTGTTTGTAAAATCATTACAAACAAATAGATGAGTTTTGTAATATCAAATAAAGTAAAGACATACTTGTTTGTACTTCTAAGTATATTACTTTACTTGTACATTGCTTATTTCTTAAAAAGAAATGAATTTATAAATTTAATAGTTTCTTTTACTTTTTTGTTTGTTTGTTTTTATTACATCGTTAAACTTCAAAAAGATAATTTTGTTTTTCTAATTGTAACAGCAATACTATTTCGTTTGCTTTTTTTGGTCGCTTTACCCAACTTATCCCAAGATTATTACCGTTTTATATGGGATGGAAATCTCATCTTACAAAATATAAGCCCTTATTTACATTTACCGCAAGACCTTATTAAAGAAAACAGCTTTAGCATTCCAAATGCGAATGTTTTGTATGAAGGAATGGGCAGTTTAAGTGCGCAACATTATTCTAATTATCCTCCTGTAAATCAATTTTTATTTGCAATAGCAAGCTTTTTGGGTTTACAATCTGTTTTAGGAACTGTTATTATGATGCGTGTAATAATTATTGCTGCAGATCTAGGAACATTATATTTTGGAGGAAAATTATTAGCTCGATTAGGCTTAGAAAAAAATCGTGTTTTTTGGTATATTCTAAATCCTCTGGTACTTGTAGAACTGTCTGGAAATTTACATTTTGAAGGAGTAATGCTATTCTTTTTTATATGGTCTCTTTACCTCTTAGAAAAAAACAAATGGAAAACTGCTGCTGTAGTATTAGGATTTTCGATTTCGGTAAAGTTATTGCCACTCCTATTACTTCCTTTATTCTTAAAAAAATTAGGTTGGAAAAAAGCTGTTTCTTTTTACGCATTAGTGATTGGAGTCACTATTATTTTGTTTCTCCCTTTTCTTTCAAGACAATTAATTCATAATTACAGTGAAACTATTGGACTTTGGTTTACTAATTTTGAATTTAATGCTAGCGTGTATTATATTATTCGCGAAATTGGTTTTTGGATTAAAGGATACAATATCATTCATACCGTTGGAAAAATTATTCCTATTTTTATTATTCTTTATATTGCTTACCAAAGTTTTAAAGAAAAAAACAAAAGCAGTATTGAATTGCTTCATACAATGCTAATAGTATTGTCTGTTTACTTTTTTATGGCAACAACCGTGCATCCATGGTATGTTATTAACCTTATTTTAATAGCTACTTTTACGTCCTATAAATATCCGTTCCTGTGGAGTTTTACCATCATTTTAAGTTATAGTGCGTATTCTAATGCTGTTTTTTCAGAGAATTATTGGTTAATTGCTATCGAATACATCGCTGTTTTTAGTTTACTTTTCTATGAGAAATGGATTAAATTAAATAATAAATCTCAATTGACTACATCTTAACTTTTTCAGTTTTAACTATTTTATTCTGTAATTTATTTTTTAAAAATTGAACATTATGAAGTTAAAAAAAATCATACTTAAACTTTGTATCATTTTACCTCTTTTGGTCATTTGCTATTCTTTTTATAAAAGTGAAAACAAAACTAATTCGAAAACCAATTCGAAAACAAATATAGAATTCAGGGGAATGAATTTAGTTGCTCCCATAAGTGAACTAAAAAATGAAACCTTTGAAGCCTTAACACAAAATAATGTCAATTACATTTCACTTATTCCTTATGCATTTGTCAATTTAAGTCAAGCCACCGTTTCTTATAATCACAGTAAACAATGGTGGGGAGAAACTTCTGAAGGAATAGCAGAAACTATTAAAAAATCACATCAATATCAAATACAAGTGATGCTAAAGCCTCATCTTTGGATTAAAAATGGCTTATATACTGGTAATTTAGACTTTTCAACAGAAAATGAATGGCAAAAATGGGAAGAAAATTATGAAAAATATATAATTGAATTTGCTGAATTAGCTCAAAAAGAAAATGTAGCTCTTTTTTGCTTTGGCACAGAACTTGGAAATCCAATAGCAAAACGGCCTAAATTTTGGTTTGATTTAATTAGTAAAATCAGAAAAGTATATAAGGGGAAAATAACTTATGCCGCGAATTGGGATGATTTTGAAAAAATTCCTTTTTGGAAAGAACTAGATTATATAGGTATTGATGCTTATTTTCCGTTGTCGGATGCTATCACACCAACCGTATCTAATCTAAATAGTGCCTGGCAAAAACACCTCTTAAAGATAATTCTACTCCAACAAAAAATAAATAAAAAAGTCGTTTTTACAGAATTTGGATACCGAAATTCAGATTATGCTGCAAAAGAACCTTGGCTAGAAAATCAGAGTAAGATAAATAATATTGGGCAAGCCAATGCCTATGAATCACTCTTTGAATCTTTGATTAAAAAAGAATGGTATGCGGGCGGATTTGCTTGGAAATGGTACGCAGATGATTATTATAAAAAGTCAAACCCTATTGATTATACGCCTCAAGAAAAACCAGCGTTACAAATTATTAAAAAATGGTATAAAGAAAGGTAATGAAAAGTTAGCTATTAGGTTTTAATTTACCTTTATAGTCATTTTTAAATTTTTCATATCGGGGCAAGGAAACTCCTCTAACATAAGGTTGATTCGGATTGTTTTTTACATAATTTTGATGATACGATTCGGCTTCGTAAAAATCGCCAACAGGTAATACTTCTGTTACAATAGGACTATTATAAATCTTATTATCTGTAAGTTGTTTGATTTTTTCCTCAATAATTTTCTTCTCTGTTTCATTTTTATAAAAAGCGATAGAACGATAAGAAGAACCCCGATCTGGACCTTGCTGGTCTGGTGTTGTGGGATCTTGTGAAATAAAAAATACGTTTACTAATTCTTGGTATGAAATCACCTTTGGATCATAAAACACAGCAACCGACTCTGCATGTCCTGTTTTATTAGAACTAACATATTCATAGTATGGATTTTTGATTGTTCCGCCTGTGTAACCAGAAATAACATCATCAACGCCCACAAGAGATTCAAAAATATGTTCTGTGCACCAAAAACATCCTGAAGCAAAAATCGCTACTTCTTGGCCTTTTTTGGGTTTCAATGACAATTTTTCTGTTTTATTAGTACAACTAACAAGCAGTACTAAAACCAAAATATAACTTACTATTTTCATCTTAAAGTCTTTTTTTAATAAAGAAACCTCAAAACATCTAAAATAATTCTGATGATTTTGAGGCAGACTTTATTAACAATTTAATATACAGTAATTTACGTGTATTTTATTAATTTAGCTTTAGAACAAGTATTAAAGTTTTGTTACTTTTTTACACTTAGTGTTTCTAATATTTTCTCTTCAAATCCTTGTAGAGCGCGTATGGCATAATCTACTTTTTTCTTAGATTTAAATTGATACGAAACCTCTAGAAAATTTTTATAAGGTGTTGTAGGTTGTATCTCTAGTGCATCATTTTTTTTGTAATTGACTTTGATAGGTATGTCCTTATAATACGTAAAATAATCCGGATGTGTAATTACACCAAGTGTAGAACAGTCAAAAGGAATAAAACCTCTCACACCAAAGTATTTTTCATTGTTCTCCATCCAAGGTTGTACAATATCAAAAAGCCATTTATCTGCTTCTTCATTTTGATCCAAACTGGCCAAATCAATATTCCCAATATGTGTGTAAGAACTGGGTTCATAACCTGCAAAAACTAAGGGAATACTTGATTCTAAAAGCACATTCATAGAAGCATTATCCAATTCATAATTATAGTCAAATACATTTAATTTTCCATTTCCTGGATTAAACACTAGACCAGGAGTTCGTGCCGCACATATTGAAATTTTCTCGATTTGCGGAATAATATCAGGATGATTCTGAATTAATGTTGCAATATTAGTCATTGGACCAAGTGCTAAAATCGTTAATTTCTCTTTTTTAAGTGCCTGATAAAGTGCTCTTGTTGCGTCATTTTCTAAACCTAAATCATCTGCTTTTGGAGAACCTTTATAAACCGGAATTGATTCTCCTTTATGATGCCATTTTAATAATTTCTGAATAATATCGTAGCTATAATCGACATACGTAATCGAACTGATTCCTACAATATCAATTTGAGGCTGCTTTAAAGCCATAATTAATGTAATTCCATCATCAACTTCACGAGCCGTTTTATCTGGCATTCCAATCATCAAATCAGTATCAAACCACACTTTTGTTTGGGCTTGCAGTGAACAAGTAAACAAAAGTGCATAAAATATCATTTTAGTTTTCATCTTTTTATTTTAAAATTAAAGTTCGTGCAAAAGTCAATAAATTAGCTTTAGTTTCTAAATCCATTTTCAATGGCAATTGGGCCAAACCAATCAATCTTCGCATAATTTCAGTTCCTATAAAACCATTTAGAATTTCACTATTTAGTTCTGAAAAATAAAGATAATTATTTTTTATATAAGCAATCTTAGATTTCTCTTGCTGCGTAAGATACAAATGCGCTATAAAAACGGCTAAATCAAATTCGCGCAAACCATAAAAACAAAATTCAGGATCAATTATCTTAATTCCGTTTTCGGTCTTTAACCAACTTCCAGGATAAAAATCACCATGCAATAAATATTTCCCTTTTGAAAGATATAAAGAGCCCAAACTTTCTATTTTTAGTTTTAATTCAACATCATTTTTATAAGGCATTGCTATTTCTTGAAGTCCTTTTTGCACTGTATTCAAATCAAAACCAGTATCGTCTCTATAAGGAAATTCAAAAATATGCTCGTAATTTAGCGCTCTCATTGCAGAGTTCGACAACTCCTCATCTATAATTTCTTTTTGAAAATTTTGGTGCAAACCATTCAAATAAACAACTAATTGATGTAGTTCCTTTTCTTGTATTTTTTCTTCTAAATCATACAAAAAAGTAAAATCATTTGACTTTCCTAAATCTTCTAAAAGAATTAAATTATTGGCCTCATCTATTGCAATTATTTTAGGCATCGCAGCTTGAACATCAAAATCAGCAGCAATTTTGGTATAAAAAGCTCCTTCTGTAAGCACTCGATTTGCTGGAGCCAAAACTTGCGGATATTTTTCTACATACCCACGAGATTGTTTTATGATAAAAGAATGTTTTGTGGTCACGATTCGCAATACATAATTCATATTTCCCTCTCCTGGTTTGGCTATAGAGTTAATCGTTTCATTTTCTTCTAACCAATTCTTTTCTCTCAAATAAACAGCCAATTCTGTTGGCTCATTTTCGTTTAGTATAAACATAATTATTTTCTATTTTTGGGGCATTGCCTAAAAAGGCCCGGGCTATACACTTTATCTTTTGTTCCGCTAACGCTTTACAAAAGGATACCGCTTCTATCCCTAATGCAAATTAAAAATATCCTGCAAATTAATGTAATCTGCAGGATATTAATTGCTATTAGAACAAATAACGCACTCCAAACTGAAACTGTCTTGGTGGCGAAGCATTTCTTTTAGTAAATAAACCACTGGCAACAGAACCACCTTGAATTTGGTTACTTTGAGTAGCATTATTACTGTAACCACTTAAGTTTTCAGCATTAAAAATATTAAAGATATCAGCACGCAATTCTAATTTATTATTTGCTGAAATTTTAAATTGATGTTGCAATCCAAGGTCAAAAGTAGTGCTCCATGGCAATCGATCATTGTTTCTACTTTCCCCTGGAAAACGATCACTATTTCCTTGATACGCATCCGAGAAGCTAGAACCATCTCCGTTCAAATCAGTAGTACCAAAACCAAGTGGAATTCTGTTTATAGGTTGTCCACTTTGCAACAAACCAGCCATCGTAATAACTGTACCTTTAAAAGGGTAATAGCTATAAATACCGTTAATATTATGAGTTCTGTCGTTTATAGAAGGGCCCCATTCGTTAGCATAATTGTTGGCATCCGATGGTCTAAAGTTGATGTCATCTGTATTGTTTTTGCTAGAGGACAAAGTATAATTCAATCGATAAGAGTAATTATCCAATCCTCTTGCTTTTTGATAATTCAAGCTCATGGCGTAGTATCTCGATTTACCTTCGTTTTCTGTTACAATTACATTTCTAGCAACTCCAGTAAGGTTCTGACCATTTATAGTTGCGCTGCCGTTAACAATAGGAATTGGTCGACTAGCATCTGCTTGTGCTTGTGTTCTAATAACTACATTATTAGGATCCACTGTATATTCGGCTGCAGCATTAAGATTGCGCAAACGACTTAAATTTTCACCTCTATTGTGCACGACATCAATAAAAAACAATTTATCTTCTTGAACTTGCAGTTGATAACCCACTACAAATTGATGTGAATAAGGATTTTTGTATCCATTTGGATTCAAAATTCTGCGTTCACCAGAAAAAACATTTTCTCTTTGCCCTTGCAAACTTGCAGCAGAAGGACCTTGCAAATAATTCACTACCGATACTGAAGCGGATAAATTTCCGTCGTAGGTAATTTTATCTATGTTAGTGTTTGCAGGCAAAATCCCTAATCTTTTAAACTCTTCTAATTGTGTTTTATAACTTTGCGAAGTCGTATTTTGTTGTAGAGCATCACTGTAAATAGCATAGTTTACTTTGTCATAAGCAATACCATAACCACCTCGAATACTACTTGAATTATTTAATTTATAATTAAAATTAATACGAGGAGCTAAGTTGTTAAAATCACCTTTATCGCTTCCTCCTTTTGATAAATTATCATAATCGTAACGCAATCCTAAGGTAAGATTCAATCGATCGGTAACAGACCATAAATCTTCAATATAAGCCGAATAAATATCCTGATGAGTCCCAAAAGAGGTTGGTCGCAATTCTACATTATAATCTAAAACTTGAACATCCTGAGGAATATCATTTAGATCTAGTGCACCTGCTACTCCACTATTTTTAATAATATCAATTTGATTTTGATTCAATTTAACTCTATAATTACCCACTGGATTTCCACCTCCAAATAACTGATGATTGCCTCTAATAAAATTTAAACCTGCTTTAAAAGTATGATTTTCAGAATAATACTTCAATTTTTGTTGCAATTGGATGGTGTTTTCAAACGAATCAAATACATATCCAGGATTTCCAATCACACCTAATGTTTCATCATTTACGCCTAATATCGTTACTTGAGATTGATTCGGATTAAATGGTTTTGCATAATTCCATCTAAAACGGCTGTATTGAACATTTGTTTCCCCAGAAAAATTACCAAATTTATAGTTGTTTTTCAAGGCAACTAAAATACTATTTCGCGCTTGAGTATTTCCTGCAGAGTTAAAAGTAGAACCACCATCGAGCCCACCACCTTGACGCTCTACATCAACTCTCCCAACGTTTGCTCGCAAAGATGAATTGAAATTAGTATTCCAGATTTGATCTATTTTAGCCGAAAAGTAATCAAATGTATTGGTTCCTCTTACCGACTCTGAAACACCTAATTGAGGGACATTTAATAAATTATCTTTGATGTCTGTTGTATGTTCAAAGTTAAAATAATAGAACGTTTTATCTTTAGCAAAAGCGCCTCCAATTCCCGCACCGGTTTGGTAACGAGCAAATCCGTTTTTAACTTGATTACCAGATAAATCACGTTGCGCAAAACTTGACTTTCCGTCAATTGCTGGGCCTGGTCTTGTGATAAAAAATGCTTCTCCAGCAGTTTCGTTAGAACCAGAACGCGGCGTAATATTTATGATTCCACTTCCTGTTAAACCATATTCAGCAGAAAAATTATTGGTTAAAACGGTTATATCTTTGACAAATCCTGAAGGAATAGCAAATTTTTGTCCACCTAAAAAGCGTTCGTTATTATCTAAACCATCAATTAAGTAAGAAGTGTTTTGAGAACTTGCTCCGTTGATACTCACATTTGCCGCTTCAGGAAAAAATCCTGTGGCCTGCGAAACATTTGGCAAACGGTATAAAACTCTTGTAATATCACGACCTTCAACTGGTATTTCCTGTATTTCAGCTGCTTTTAATTCAGAAGAAACCTCAGCATCACTCCTATTAATCTTTGAAGTTGATTTAGAAGATACCACAATTTCATTTAGTTCCTGCGCATTAGCTTTTCTTAAAACTAAAGTTACATTTGGATTCTGATTGGATCGAATACTAATAAAATTAGAATTTTCGGCTGAATAATCCTGAGTTGCCATAGCATTAACTTGATAATTATCAAGCGCTTCCAAATTTCTAAAAATTGCTTTCCCTTGTGTATTGGTAATCTGGCTTAGTGTTAGATTTCTACTTTTATTGATTAAAGTAACAGCTATATTAAAAACGGGCTTTTGTGTTTCTGCATCGATTACAGAAACGGTTAAATCTTGTTGAGCAACTGCTATTGTTGATATAAGTAGCACTGCCCAAATATAAAATTGCTTCATTTGGTTGAGAATAATTAATTAAAAAAAGTTGTAAAAAGTATTTATAAAGGAAAGGGAGATCCTTTATTAAAATTGACCGCTTGATAAGCAGTAGAAATAAATTTTATTTCACTATTCTTTTTAACTTTTAATGAATTAAAAAAAGAAAGTAATAACTTTCTAAAATCATCAGAAAATGACAATTTATGAATTGCTTTTTTAAAATCGGAAGCATCATCACAATCATTCAAAAACGGAAGATAGCCAATGGATTGTTCTTTGTAAAGATTTTGCAAAGCCGTAAAAACATCTTTACTTTGCCAAGGAATACGCTGAAAATTAGCAGAATTGAAGCTAGATTTTCTAACTCCTATTAAGTAAGCACCTCCTGAATAATCTGAACCAATAACCAAAGAATTTGTTTTTAAATCTCGATCGGATTGTAATAAATGATGCGATTTTAATTCAATACAGTCATTACCTATAACAATAACTTTCTCGAATCCTTGATCGAATACATGCTGAATAGCTTTTGTTATTTTTTCTCCGAAACTGGTTCCAACTTGATTTTTTTCAGTTGATATAAAATAAGATAATTTAGTTTTCTGAATGGTTTTTAAAGCATTTCCATTCATTTTCTTCCACAACAATACATTCTGCTTAGCGCTAGGAAAAATTGGCTTAATAATACTTTCAACATTTTCGCTTTGTGCAAAAAGAAGAATAGCAGTTCGTGAATTAGAATCCTTTACTAAATTCATTATTTATAAGTCAAAATGATTTGTGGTTGTGGTGAAAGTAATAAAAAGTAATTTGAATATACTATCACAGTAATCATCTACGTATAAATAAAGAGTTTGGTTTTAAAATATTTTAAAATTTTGCAAAAAAAGAAGTAACTTCCTATAATTCTATTGATTAAACAATTATTAAAATTCTTATTTTATTTGAAATCAATTTCGATAAGCAACTAATACCTAATTTTCAGTATTATTAAACATTTAAAATAAAAGATAAAAACTTGGAATATTTTATAAAAAATAGCATCACTTATCAATTGTTCTATTAGGAACAAAATTTTGTTCATTGTAAGATAGAAAATTCTAATGTATTCTTACTTTCAATAAAAAAGCGCTTAAATAAATTTTATTTAAACGCCTCTTTTAATATAATAATTGATCCAAATTAACACTTCTGATACGGAATAAATATTTCAAAAGTAGCACCTTCATTTAAAACTCCAGTTGCAACAATACGTCCGTTATGATTGTCAATAATCCTCTTAACAATTGCTAATCCAATACCAGTACCTTCAAATTTTTCTTTACCATGCAAGCGTTGGAAAACCTCAAATATTTTTTCAGAATACTCTTCTTCAAATCCAATTCCATTATCTGTAAATTTAATATAACAATACTCTCTATCTGGGTCTAAATCATGAGTGACTATTTCTGAGTTTAATGCCAAACGTGAATCTATAACGATGTTACAATTTTGATTGGGTTTAGTAAACTTCAATGAATTACTAATCAAATTAAAGAGTACTTGCCTAAATTGAAATGGAATAATATCAATTTCGCAGTCATTTCTGATTGTTATGTTTGAATTTTCTCCTTCAAAATCTTCCTCTAAGTCTTCTTTTACCTCATCAATTATATCTGAAAGTTTTGTTCTTTTGAAAGAGCGTTCTTGCACGCTGGTTCGGGAATAAGCAAGCAAATCTTGAATTAAAGTTTGCATTCTGTCTGCAGCAGATCGCATTCTATGAAATTTATCAAGCCCTTTATCGGATAAGTTTTTGGCTTCACTCTGTTGAAGTTGAGTTGCAAAAGTCTGAATTTTTCGCAAAGGTTCTTGTAAATCATGACTCGATATATAAGCAAAAGATTGTAGTTCCCTATTCATCTTTTCTAAAGCTTCGTTTTTGTCGTAGATTTCTTTTGTTCTTTCAGATACTTGTTTCTCTAATTCGTTGGTAAACATTTTTTGATCCTGAATATCAGTACTCGTTCCCACCCACATCGTAATAACACCAGATTTGTCTCGCTGCGGAATTGCCCTACTTAATTGCCATCTGTAGGTTCCGTCATTTTTGCGAAAGCGATGCTCAATTATAAAATTTTTCTCTGTAGAAACTGCTTCAATCCATTTAGTTCGATTTTCTTCTTTTTCCTCATCGTGAACGATAGAAAGCCATCCTTTTTCAATCATTTCCTCCTTAGAATATCCTGAAAAATCATAGACCGCTTGATTAAAATACGTTAATTTTCCTTCTCGATTAGCAGTCCAAACAAATTGAGGCATAGAATCTGCCAAAAGTCTGAACTTTTGTTCTCTTTCTAAAAGTTCATTTTGTATGTTTTTCTCATCGGTAACATCGCGCAAAGTTCCGATGATGCGAAGTGGTTTTTTATCTAAATCGAAAAAAACTTTTCCTTTAGCTTCTATCCAATGTATTACCTCATCAATAATTATTCTAATCTCATAATAAAGAATACCATTCTTTAGCGCTTCTTTAAAGGCGGTTTTTCTTATGATTAAATCATCTTTATGCATCTTACTAGAAAGTAGTTCGCGATTGTATTTTTTTTCACCAGGCAATCCCAAGATTTCTAATGCACGTTGAGATACCTTTGTTTCATTATTTTTTAGATCTAATTCCCAAACACCTAGTTCACTTGCATTTATAACAATATTTAATCGCTGTTCCTTATTTTCTAATTCTTTCTTTGCTCTAACATTTGCTGTTACATCTGTAGCTACTACAATAATCCCTACCACTGTATCTGATTCTATTAAAGGTTGATACACAAAATTAAAATAGCAATCCTCTTTATTACCAAAGCGTTTTAGAACTACAGGAAATTCGTAGCCATAAAATGCTTTTTTAGTTTGATAAATTCCCTTAATTATGGGATCTATAGATTGTTCTACTTCGGGTAAAGATGAAAATAAGGGCTTTGATAAAAATTCTGATTCCGTTTTATCAACTAATTCTAAATAGGGCGCATTAGCCATTTCTACAATGTTTTCTTCTCCTCTAAAAATAACTATGGCAACAGGAGCTTGATGCACCGAATCTCTAAATCTTTTTTCGCTTTCTTCAATTCTTTTTTTAGCTTCGTTTAATTCTGTGACTTCAGCAGCAGTATTCATGACACCATAGATAGTTCCTAATAAATCCCTTAGAGGTGTAAAACTGTAATTAAAATAAAAACTTTTTAGAATACCGTTCTTTAATATCTCAACTTTTTGATTTTTTGCATGAAAGGGTATTCCAGTAGCAAAAACTCCGCTTATTTGTTCATAAATATTTTGATTTTCTAATTCTGGTAATACTTCTTTATATAATTTACCAATTACACCACTTCCCTTTCCCCAAGCCTCTATCATAGACTGATTGGCAAGTGTTATTCGCATTTCAGAACCTGTGTACACTGCAATAGGAAAAGGTGCGCTTTCTACTATACTGCGTATATCGTGTTCGCTTTTCTCAATTTCTTTACGTGCTCTAACTTGTGTAGTTACATCAAAACCAAGTACCATAATTTTATCACTATTTCCTTCATCATCAAAAAGAGGCTCATATGAAAAATTCATAAAGACCGTTTCTAATATTCCATAGCGCATAATCTTTAAGGGTAATTCTGTAGTCGAAAAATGTTGTTTAGTAGTTCTTACTTTATCTAAAATATCCTGGATTCCCTGCAATGCTAATTCAGGGATCGAATCAAATACAGAAGTATTATATACTTCTTCCTCAGTCTTTGTCCAAAGATCTAAAGCGCTTTTATTGGCAATTTCTACTACATATTTAGGTCCACGAAGAATGGCAATTGCCATCGGTGCTTGAAGTATTATTAACCGAAGGTTGTTTTCGCTTTGCTCTAATTTTTTTCTTGCAATGGTTTGCTCCGTAATATCTTCGACAGTACCATTAAAACGGAAAGCTTTTTTATCGCTATTAAATAATGCTTTTCCTTTGGCATGCAATGTTATTTCTTTTTTCGAAATAGGATTTACGATATCATAACAAATGTCATATATTCCTCCAGAGGAAAATTGAAGTGCAGTATCAATAGCAGTAATTACCTTAGATTTGTCTTTCTCTTTAATAACTTTTGTTCCGTGATAAAGATCGATATCTTGTTCAGCAGAAAGTCCAAACCACTCTTTTAATCGGTTGTTTGAGGTAAACTTATTCGTTATTGGATCATAATCGAATGTTCCCAATTTTGCAGCTTCAATTACAAATTCTAGTTCGTTTTTACTTTCATCTAGCGCTCTTTCTGCTAATTTTTGTGGGTTAATATTGGTATTGGTACCAAACCAAGTTGTAATTTCTCCAGCATCATTTTTTACTGGCAATGCTCTCGTCAAAAATTGATTATAAACTCCATCTGCTCCCTTAATGGGATAAACCATTTCAAAAGGTTGTCCCGTTTTTAAAGAGGTATTCCATTCTTTCAATACAGCTTCTAGTTCTTTCTCTTTGAAAACCGATTTCCATCCCCAACCCTGCATGTCTTCAAATGAAGTTCCGGTGTATTCATACCATTGTTTGTTATACCAATACAAAGATCCTTTAGCATCCGCCATCCAGGCCAAATTTGGAATATTATCGGCTAATGTTTTAAATCGCTTCTCACTTTCTTGTAATTCTTGATCAACAATTTGCTTGGCTGTAGTTTCAAAAATGGTTACTAGTGTTCCGCCAATTTCTCCGTCTTGTAAAAAAATAGGACTGTAAGCAAAATCAAAATAACAGTTTTTTAAAGATCCATCTCTATACAAAGTCAAGATAAAGCTTGACGAACTTGCAAATTCACCTTTCATCACTAAATCAAACTTATCTTTAGTAATTTGCCACACTTGTGATAAAGTGTCTGAAGGTTTGAAATCCAAAGAATCTAATTGTTGTTGTTTCCCTAAAATTGGCAAATAAGCATCGTTATAAATTTGTGTACATTCTTTTCCCCAAGCAATATACATAGGTAAAGGATTATTGAGTACTAATGAAACTGCTGCCTGCAAATTTTGAGACCATTTTTCTGGCAAACCTAAAGGCGTTTTTGTCCAATCTTTTTTGCGAATTAAATCGCCCATTTTGCCACCACCTTTAAGAAAGTAGTATTGATCGTTGGAATTATTCAAAATAAGATATTATGTTAACAATGAATTATAAAATTGTTTCTTTCTGGCTGATTAAGTTTGTCTTCTTGTAATAAAATAGTCGCTTGATGAATCACTTTCTTTAATACATTAAAATCACCCGGTTTACGAATATAATAATGTGCTCCGTTATCATATAACTTGTTTACTATTTCAATATCTAAAGAGGTAGAAAAAATAACAACAGGAATATCCTTTAAAGTCTCATTTGCTTTAATTTCAGACAAACATTCACATCCTGTTTTGCGCGGCATATTAATGTCAAGAAATAATATATCTGGTAATTGTTCTGAGTCCTTTGCTAATAATTCCATTAGCTCTACTCCGTCATTAACCGTAGCTAATTTGTAAGAACTAAAGAGCTCTTCTACAGCATCTTCAAAGAAAAGACGATCATCTATGTCATCGTCTGCAAGTAATAATTTTTGCATAATAATATTCCTTTAAATAGATTCTTTAATGACGCTTTTGAATTAATTATTTAAAGAGGAATAAAAAATTCAATCAAAAGTAAGAAAAATTTTTGTTAAACAATTGATATAGGTTTAATGCCTTAAGAATTACTAGCATTTAATAGAGAGCAGAAGTCTGTTATTTGGATAATGAAATTGTACTTAAACAAAATAAAAAAGGAATTTTTGTCTTAAAATCAATTTATTTAGAAAATATAAGCTCTCAAAAAATGGTTAAGAGTTATGAAGAGTCTTAAAAACCAATTTGAGGAAAGAAATATAAATTTATAATAATACTACAAAAAAAAAGCGTCTTAGAGATTGCTCTAAGACGCTTTTAAAATTTATTTTTTTTCTTCATTATTGAGTTTATCATCAAAATCTGGTGCTTCCCCTTTAAATTTTTGAGTATCCTCATCGTAGTTTTCATCATTCGTTAACACTTGATCGTGATCTTTATATTGATGCTTTCTCATATCACTTCGGTTATCTGATCCTTTGTTGTTCGAATTTTGCGGAGTTGAATTGTTTGTGCTCATTTTTTGTGGTTTTAAATTTTAATAAAATTACCATTATGAACTTAAAAAGTTATTACACAATCACAAACAATATTTGCAAAATTCAAACTCATCATCATTCAAAATCCTTAAAAACGTCTTGTTTCAATTATTTTTTCATTAAAAAATTCTACATTAGAATAAAACTCAATAGCAACATTATCAAATACTTAATGTTTTAAATTATATAAAATTTTAAAAATATTTTATAATTTATTTGATCAGATAATAAATAAATTTGATTTTAAGATTTAAAATAAAATTATAAACACGTACACAAATATCAACTTACATACAGCTATAAATTTAATAATCATAAATTCTATGGAAAATCTACAAGACAGCAAGCATCGCGATTTAGCTAAAAACAAATCGGATGCAAACAACAAATTTTTGACAACCGATCAAGGTCTAAAAATCAACGATGACAATAATTCCTTAAAAGCAGGTGAACGCGGTCCATCTTTATTAGAGGACTTTATTTTAAGAGAAAAGATTACTCATTTTGACCATGAAAGAATTCCAGAAAGAATTGTACATGCAAGAGGATCTGGAGCTCATGGTTTTTTTGAAGTTACAAATCCGATTCCAGAATTGACAAAGGCTGGCTTTCTGCAAACCAAAGGACTAAAAACCCCCATATTTGCTCGTATTTCTACTGTAGCGGGTTCTCGAGGTTCTACAGATTTGGCAAGAGATGTTAGAGGTTTTGCAATTAAGTTTTATACAGAAGAAGGAAATTATGATTTGGTAGGAAATAATATGCCTGTGTTTTTTATTCAAGATGCTTCTAAATTTCCTGATCTTGTACATGCAGTTAAACCTGAGCCTCATAACGAAATGCCACAAGCAGCTTCGGCACACGATACTTTTTGGGACTTTATTTCCTTAATGCCAGAATCCATGCACATGATCATGTGGATTATGTCAGATAGAGCTATTCCTAGAAGTTTACGAATGATGGAAGGGTTTGGAGTTCATACTTTCCGACTCATAAATGCTAAAGACGAATCTGTTTTTGTAAAGTTTCATTGGAAACCAAAATTAGGCACACATGCAGTAGCTTGGGATGAAGCACAAAAAATATCAGGAAAAAATGCTGATTTTCATCGTCAAGACTTATGGGATGCTATTGAAATGGGGAATTTTCCAGAATGGGAATTAGGAGTTCAAGTTATTCCATCTGCAGATGAACATAAATATGAATTTGATTTATTAGATCCAACAAAACTGATTCCGGAAGAACTTGTGCCGGTTACAATAATTGGAAGAATAGTATTGAATAAAAACCCAGATAACTTTTTTGCAGAAACAGAACAAATTGCCTTTCACCCCGGTCATCTTGTTCCTGGAATTGACTTTAGTAATGATCCTCTTTTGCAAGGCCGATTATTTTCATATACAGACACCCAATTATCCAGATTAGGAAGTCCAAATTTTCATGAAATACCAATCAACCGCAGTATTGCAGCCGTACACAATAACCAGAGAGATGGTCATATGCGTCAGGAAATTAATACGGGTCGTGTAAGTTATCATCCTAATTCTCTCGGCGGCGGATGTCCATACCAAGCTAAAATAAATGAAGGTGGATTTTCAAGTTTTAATGAGCGCATCGATTCTCACAAAATAAGAGGTAGAAGCGAAAGTTTTAATGATCATTTTGGTCAAGCCAAATTATTTTTTAATAGTCAAACTGAGGTGGAGAAAAGCCATATCGTTAAAGCCTTACGTTTTGAATTAGGAAAAGTTGAAACCGCAGCTATTAGAATTCGCATGTTAGGCCTTTTAGCTCAAGTAGACCAACAATTAGCCGAAAAAGTTGCTTTAGGTTTAGGAGCACAAGTTCCTGATTCACCAGAAAAACCTATGAACCACGGAGTTTCACCAGAGAATGAAATGGGAAATCAAGAATCAACTACAGTTAAACAATCCGTATCCTCTTCGGATGCGCTAACCATGATTAAAAACCCAACAAACTCTAATACAATAACTTCAAGAAAAGTAGCTATTATTTGTAATGAAGGAGTTTCTGAAGCTTGTGTAGCCAATATAAAAAGCGCATTGTTAAAAGAAGGGGCAAAAGGTTTTGTGATAGCACCTCATCAAGGAAGCCTGAAAACCGAAAATGATGGTGCTATTCCAGTAGACTTTAGTTTTCTTACCGCTTCATCCGTTCTTTTTGACTCAGTTTATATTCCGCATGGAAAAGAAATAAAAGCCTTAGAGCAAAACGAAGAAGTACAAGAATTCTTGAATGATGCTTACAAACATTGCAAAGTTATAGGAGCAGATGGCGATGGGCAAAAACTATTAAAAGCGACATCATTTGCATCCAAAATAAAAACCAGTGACAAAGGAATTATTATGAAAGAAGAAAAAGCGTCAAAAGATTTTGCTACAGAATTTATAAAAGCAATGGGTAAACACCGTTACTGGGAACGAGAAGAAAATTTATACCAATAAAAAATAGAACTTATGAAAAATTCAGACCACCCAACACAAAACAAAAGTACTGTTAAAGACAAAACGAATAACCTTATAGTAGAACCAAAAAAGGATGCAGCTAAAACACTTAAGGATTTATTTATAGACAGTTTAAAAGATATATACTGGGCAGAAAATGCACTTGTTACTGCCCTACCTAAAATGGCTGCAAATGCTACTTCGCCCACTCTTAAGTCAGCTATCAATGAACATTTTGCCGTAACTAAGAATCAAGTGATTCGTTTAGACAACGTTTTCAAACTGCTTAGCGAAAAAGCTGAAGGAAAAAAATGTGAGGCAATGGCAGGGCTATTAAAAGAGGGAGATAGTATCCTTGAAGAAACAATGCCAGGGGCTGTTCGTGATGCTGGAATAATCGCTGGATCGCAAAAAATAGAACATTATGAAATTGCTACTTATGGAACATTGGTAGCGTTTGCAAAAGCGTTGGGCGAAAATGATGCTGCAAAATTGTTAACACAAACATTAGCAGAAGAAAAAGAATCGGACTTTATACTGAATGAAGTTGCCTTGAATGCTGTTAATCATGATGCTGTTCGTAAATAGCATTAAAGTTTTTACGATTATTTATTTTACAATAAATAGAAAAATCTGTATCTGATACAGATTTTTCTATTTAAACGCTTTTGACCTCTAATTAAATTTAAAAATTAATGTGCGATTATAATGCATAAAAAACTTTAGTATTGATCTTAAAATAAGAAGAAAAATAATATCTAATTTTACAAAAAATAAATTGTAATCGAATTGAGAAATATTCTAATAATCGACGATGAAGAAAAGTTAAGAGGACTTCTTGCTCGAATTGTAAAGTCAGAAGGTTTTGTAGTTTTGGAAGCAGCAGATTTAAAATCTGGTTTCAAGAAATTAGAACAAAATGAAATTGATGTTGTCCTTTGTGACGTAAAACTCCCTGATGGCAACGGCGTTGAATTTCTCGAGAAAATTAAAGCTAGTTTCCCTTTAACAGAAGTTATTTTGTTGACCGCCTACGGTAAAATCTCCGATGGTGTGCAAGCCATGAAAAATGGTGCTTTTGATTACATTGTAAAAGGCGATGATAATGATAAAATAATTCCACTTTTATACAAAGCAATTGAGAAGGTTACTCTTCAGCAAAAAATTAAGCAGCTAGAAAAACGAATTTCAAAAAAGTATTCTTTTGATGCTATTATTGGAAAGTCAAAAGGATTGGAACAAGTAATCGAGTTGTCCAAAAAAGTGGCAAGTACCGATTCTACCGTACTTTTAACTGGAGAAACCGGAACTGGTAAGGAAGTTTTTGCGCAAGCGATTCATGAGAACAGCAATAGAGCAGGAAAATCATTTGTAGCCTTAAATTGCAGCACCTTTAGCAAAGAACTTTTAGAAAGTGAATTGTTTGGTCATAAACAAGGGTCATTTACTGGCGCTATAAAAGATAAAAAAGGTTTTATAGAAGAAGCCAATGGCGGAACCTTATTTCTAGATGAAATTGGCGAAATGCCAATAGATTTACAAGCTAAATTACTTCGTGTACTAGAAACGAGCGAATACATTCCTGTTGGAGATTCTACACCAAAAAAATCAAATTTCCGCTTGATTGCAGCTACCAATAGAAATTTGAAAACAGAAAGTGACGAAAAACGCTTTCGTCAAGATTTATACTTTAGATTAAATATTTTTGAGATTACCATTCCGCCTTTACGGGAACGAATAAAAGATATCGAACCATTGACTCATTATTTTGTAAGACAGTTTGCTGAAAAAATGAATAGACAAACATTACAAATTGATAGTGATTTTTTGCAAAAATTAGAAATCTATCAATGGCCTGGAAACATTAGAGAATTAAAAAATGTAATTGAGCGTTCCGTAATTTTATGCAGTAGTACAGTTTTATCCACAGATTTGCTTCCTTACGAAATGCAGCAAGAACAAAGTAAAAATGGGAAAAGCTTGTCGGCATTTTCTATGCAAAGTGTCGAAAAACTACACATCCAAAAATTACTAAATTATACCAAAGGTAATAAAGCCGAAGCAGCTCGTTTACTCGAAATTGGTATTGCTACCTTATATCGAAAATTAGAAGAATACAACATTCAATAAAAACCTATCATTTCAATAAAAGCCTATCATTATGATAGGCTTTTTTTATGTCTTTTTTTTAAAGGAACTAATTAAAACCAACATTAGTAATACTTTACGGAAATCTATATTTATTGGAACAGGATTTGGCATGAGTGAGGAGAACATAAAAATTCATCCTTATGAAAAATCAAGTCATTACGATTTACAAACAAGCAGAACGCTTTGCAGAAATCACAAAAAAAGCGATTAGTGCTGGAAATATTGCTAGAGCTAAAAAATGTCTAACGCACGCAGAATACTTATTCAACAGCGGAAGCAATGAAACTAAAAGTGTCATTTCTAATATTTATGTTTTTTCGGTTTCTTCTTTTATGGAACTCCGTCATTGCAGCATTTCTAATCTCTTTCCTAAAAATTTGAAATTAGAGTATAACAAGCAAATCAATTCTTTAGGAGTATAATAACCAATGATACTCTTCCTACTACAATTTTAATTCACTTAGATCCATTTATTATGTTAACACTTATCCTTTTCGCTCTCGGTTTATTATGCTTTTGGCTGCTCTATCTCTCTATCAATTATTTTGACAACATCTAATAATGAAAACAAAAATCTACGAGGCTATCCAACAATGGATTCCCGATTCCAAAAACTGGACTGATTTTCCATCTACTAATGATGAAACTATTAATCAATATGCACTATTAAAAAGTGTTGCTAGATTTTGTGTGGAGAAAATGGATTCACTTGACGAATCTGAGTCAGAATCAGCAAGAGAAATTATTAGAGTGATCAACATGTTGTATGAAAGTGGCAATCACTACACTAGAAATGCAATTGAGAACGAATTCTTTACTGAATTAAGTGCTCAAGAAAATCCAGCAAGTTTAAAGAAGCATTTGGATTTTCTTTCAAAAGAATCGAAACAAGGCTATTTAAGAACACTATTAGAAAACTAAAAAATTATGACCGCATTATTTATTATAGCAATTGCAGTTTTTGTCTACATCTGTTATGTACTATTAAAACCTGAAAAATTTTAGGAACCAAAGAATTATTTAACCCTTAATACTAAAAAATGAATACAGAAATATTAGGAATTATAGCGATGTTCTTGCTCACCTTAGCACTCGCTATTCCGTTAGGAAAATATATTTCCAAGGTTTACGGAATGGAGAAAACTTGGCTGGATTTTATATTTAATCCACTTGAAAAGTTATTTTTCAAATTAAGCGGTGTCAATCCAGCCGAAGAAATGAACTGGAAACAACACATGAAAGCGTTACTAACCATAAACTTAATATGGTTTGTCTTGGGAATGATTATCCTAATGACTATGGGAAGTTTACCCCTAAATCCAGATGGAAATCCAAGTATGTCAGCTGATTTAGCTTTTAACACTGCAATTTCATTCGTGGTCAATTGCAACTTACAACATTATTCAGGAGAAACTGGAATAAGTTATCTAGGACAATTTTATTTGATGTTCTTGCAATTTGTAAGTGCAGCAACAGGAATGGCAGCTGCAGTAGTGGTCTTTAGAGCTTTTAGAGATAAAACAACAACGGAACTAGGGAATTTTTATACCTATTTCATGAAATCTTGCACTCGCATATTGTTACCGCTTTCTTTTGTTGTAGCAGCTCTTTTGGCTTTCCAAGGAACACCAATGACATTTGAAGGAAAAGACAGTATTACTACTTTACAAGGTGATGTACAAGAGGTTTCTCGCGGACCAGCAGCAGGATTTGTTGCCATCAAACACATTGGAACAAATGGTGGAGGATTTTTTGGAACTAACGGAGCGCATCCACTAGAAAATCCAACTTATTTCACCAATATGTTAGAAATGTGGGCTCAAATGATTATTCCGTTTGCTATGATATTTGCCTTTGGATATTTCATTAAAAGAAAAAAGTTCTCATGGATGATTTTCGGGGTTATGACTATTGGCTTCTTGGCTTTGGCGATTCCAAATGTGATCGGTGAAATGCAAGGAAACCCAATGATTGAGAAAATGGGAATTGATACTTCACTTGGTGCCATGGAAGGTAAAGAAACAAGAATTGGTGCGGCAGCTACTGGTTACTGGAGTATTGCTACTACGGTAATATCAACAGGATCTGTCAATTCTATGCACGACAGTACAATGCCACTTTCTGGAATGAATGAATTGCTTGCCATGATGATTAATAGTTTTTATGGTGGAGTTGGCGTTGGAATTTTAAACTTTTTTGTTTTTATCATTTTGGCTGTTTTCATCAGTGGATTAATGGTAGGAAGGACACCCGAATTCCTTGGTAAAAAAGTGGAAGCTCGGGAAATGAAAATAGCGATGATTATCGCATTAATGCACCCATTCTTGATTTTAGTGGGAACTGCATTAACAGCAGCGATGCCAGAATACGGTACAGCAACTTTAAATAATCCTGGATTTCATGGTTTGAGTGAAATGCTTTACGAGTTTACTTCTGCATCAGCAAATAACGGTAGTGGATTTGAAGGTTTGGGAGACAACACAGTTTGGTGGAATGTTTCTACAGGAATTGTTTTAATTCTAGCACGTTTTCTACCCATAATCGGACCTGTAGCCATTGCTGGATTGTTAGCACAGAAAAAATACATACCTGAAAGCGATGGAACATTAAGAACTGATACAGGAACTTTTGGTGTAGTAACATTGACTGTAATAGTGATTATTGCTGCATTAGCCTTTTTCCCTGTATTAGCCTTAGGACCGATAGCTGAATATTTTACCATTTACTAAAAAGAATTTAAAATGAATAAAGATCAATCCTTATTTCAAAAAGACATCATGCAACAAGCATTGGTTAAATCTTTTGTGAAATTGAATCCGAAACTTATGTTTCGAAATCCGGTAATGTTCACGGTAGAAATCGGAACATTTGTTATGCTCGTTGTTTCTATTTGGACATTAACAGGCGAAACTTCACAAGGTAGTTTTGGATATAATTTTGTAGTATTCCTAGTCTTATTATTAACGTTGTTATTTGCCAATTTTGCCGAAGCCATTGCCGAAGCAAGAGGAAAAGCGCAAGCGGACAGTTTGCGAAAAACAAGAGAAGAAACTCCTGCAACTTTAAAAAGCGGCGAAAAAATATCATCATCTCAACTAAAAAAAGGCGATTTATTTGTGTGCGAAGCTGGCGATATTATTCCAACTGATGGAGAAATCGTAGAAGGTTTGGCCACAATTGATGAAAGTGCCATAACAGGTGAATCAGCTCCCGTAATTCGAGAATCTGGTGGAGATAAAAGTTCGGTTACCGGTGGTACAAAAGTATTATCAGACCGAATTGTTGTAGAAGTTACTAATGAACCAGGCGAAAGTTTTTTAGATAAAATGATTGCTTTGGTAGAAGGAGCTTCACGCCAAAAAACACCAAATGAAATCGCATTAACCATATTACTTGCTGGGTTTACCTTAGTATTCATCATTGTTTGTGTGACTTTAAAACCATTAGCAGATTATTCGAATGTTAATATTACAATCGCTTCTTTTATAGCACTCTTTGTTTGCTTAATTCCAACAACTATTGGAGGACTTTTATCAGCAATTGGAATTGCAGGAATGGACCGCGCTTTGAGAGCGAATGTAATCACGAAAAGTGGTAGAGCGGTTGAAACTGCTGGAGATATTGATGTATTACTGTTGGATAAAACGGGAACAATTACGATTGGGAACCGAAAAGCAACTCACTTCTACCCTGCTCCTGGAATTACAGAAGCACAATTAATCAAAGCGGCATTTTTAAGTTCTATTTCTGATGAAACACCAGAAGGAAAATCGATTGTTGAATTGTCAAAAATAGATCCTTTAACTTTTCAAAATAGTAACGCACAATTTATCAAGTTCACTGCCGAGACTAGAAGTTCAGGAATCAATTTTGACAGTACTCGTATTAGAAAAGGAGCTACAGATGCCATTAAAAACATGGTGACAAATGCTGGAAATACCTTTCCAACCGAACTTTTGGACCAAGTAAAAGTAATTGCTGAAAATGGAGGTACACCTTTAGTAGTTTCTGAAAATGAAGTGGCTCTTGGAGTAATCGAATTGCAAGACATTATTAAAACTGGGATGTTCGAGCGATTTGAAAGACTTCGCAAAATGGGAATTAAAACGGTAATGGTAACAGGTGATAATCCTTTGACTGCCAAATTTATTGCCGAAAAAGCAGGTGTTGATGACTTTATTGCCGAAGCCAAACCAGAGGATAAAATGAATTACATCAAGCAAGAGCAAATGGCTGGTCGTTTGGTTGCTATGATGGGAGATGGTACCAATGACGCTCCTGCCCTTGCACAAGCTGATGTTGGTGTTGCCATGAATAGCGGAACACAAGCAGCAAAAGAAGCCGGAAATATGGTTGATTTAGACAATGATCCAACCAAATTAATTGAAATCGTAGAAATTGGTAAACAGTTATTAATGACTCGCGGAACGCTTACTACGTTTAGTATTGCAAATGATGTAGCCAAATATTTCGCCATCATTCCTGCGTTGTTTATCACTGCAATTCCAGCGCTTCAAGGATTAAACATAATGCATTTACACAGTCCTGAAAGTGCAATACTTTCAGCCGTAATTTTCAACGCGATCATTATACCGTTCTTGATTCCATTGGCTTTAAAAGGAGTGAGTTACAAACCAATTGGCGCTAGTGCTTTATTGAGAAGAAATTTATTGCTGTTTGGTGTTGGTGGAATCATCGTTCCCTTCATCGGTATCAAATTGATTGATATTGTAGTTGCATTATTTATTTAAAAAAATAGAAACCATGAAAAATAATTTAATAAAAGGAATTAGAATGACCGTAGTGCTAGTGGTGCTTTTCACAGTAATTTATCCACTATCGGTATGGGCAGTTGCTCAATTAGCTCCTAACAACGGAAAAGGCGAAATCGTGTCTTATAAACAAACCAAAGGATACGCTAACATTGGACAAAGCTTTACGAAAGACGAATACTTCTGGGGAAGACCATCAGCCGTAGACTATAATGCTGCTGGATCAGGAGCCAGTAATAAAGGAGCTTCAAATGAAGAATATCTAGCCGTAGTGCAAGGTCGAATTGATACTTTTTTACTTAAAAATCCAAGTGTGAAAAAGTCGGAGATTCCAGTTGATTTAGTGACAGCAAGCGGAAGTGGATTAGATCCTAATATTTCAGTTGCAAGCGCTAAAATACAAATTGTAAGGATTCAGAAAGCAAGAAATATAGATCCTGAAAAATTAAACACATTGATTGACGCGAACACTGAACAACCTTTATTAGAGATGTTTGGACCAGCAAAAATTAATGTTCTAAAACTAAATATTGCTCTAGACCAACTAAAATAAAACCGTAATCAGAGCTGGGGAGGTTGTGCCATACCTCCCCTTTTTTTAAAAAAATCAACTTAATAAATACAAAATGAATACAAAAATAAGTCTAGCTGCTTTAACTTTATGTTTTTCAGGAGTAGCTTTTGCGCAAGAAGAAAAATCTGAAAATCCATTGAAAATCAGTGGATATGCTGAAACCTATTTTCAATATGATGCTAATAATCCCGACAATAATTCGCGTCCAGGATTCATATACAGCCACAACCGTAACAATGAGGTTAGTTTGAACCTTGGATTTGTAAAAGCAAATTATGAAACTGAAAAGGTACGTGCCAATCTAGCTATTGCAGCGGGTTCCTATATGAATGCAAATTATGCAGCAGAACCTGGAGTTTTAAAAAATATTTACGAAGCCAACGTAGGATTTAAAGTGGCCAAGAACCAAAATTTATGGATTACAGCAGGAATTTTACCTTCGCATATTGGTTATGAAAGTGCTGTTGGAGCCGATTGCTTTACCTTAACTAGAAGTATTATGGCTGAAAATTCTCCTTATTTTGAGGCTGGAGCCAAAATTACGTACATTTCGCCAAGTGGAGAATGGGAATTAACGGGATTGTATCTTAACGGATGGCAACGAATTCAGCGTGTCGATGGTAATACAACACCGAGTTTTGGTCATCAAATTGTGTACAGACCTTCGTCAAAAATGTCCATAAACAGTAGCTCTTTTATAGGAAATGATAAAGCGGATAACGTACGTCAAAAACGTTATTTCCATGATTTATATGCTGCTTATGATTTAACCAGTAAAGTAAAACTTTTAGCAGGATTTGATATCGGTTGGGAGCAAGCCGCACCTCAAAGTGAGGATTATAACAAATGGTACGGAGCTTCTGTAATGGCACAATTGATGGCAACTGAAAAATTAAATTTTGCCGTAAGAGGAGAATATTACCAAGATAAAAAAGGAGTAATAATTGCATCAGGAACCCCAAATGGTTTTGAAACTTATGGTCTTTCTTTGAACGCAGATTATAAAATCACTCCAAATTTATTGTGGAGAACTGAAATTAAAAATTACACTAGTGAAGATGCCGTTTTTGCTAAAAACACCGCTGAAGTATCAGATACTAGTTTTTCTATAGTTACTGCTTTGGCTATCAAATTTTAAATTAAAAGTTTTGCCGTGAAGGCACAAAGACTCAAAGTTTTCTTTTCTAAAAAGTAATGAAAAGATCTATTTTTCAAGAAGTATTTTAAATTTTGTTACAAAAAACTCTTAGTGACTTTGTGCCTTAGCGACAAAAATAATTTAACCTAAATGGACAACGAAAAAGAAAATAATGTCAAGCACTTTCTAGATTTAATTCAGAAATCTCGCAAAGGAAAGTTTAAAATCTACATTGGGATGAGTGCTGGTGTGGGAAAAACATACCGTATGCTTCAAGAAGCCCACACCTTACTAAAGAACGGTATTGACGTTAAAATAGGATATATTGAAACGCATAATCGCAAAGAAACGCATGAATTATTAGCTGGTCTTCCTGTTATTCCGCGCCGTACTATTTTCTATAAAGGGAAACAACTGGAAGAAATGGACGTGCAAGCGATCATTAATTTACGTCCAGAAGTGGTAATTGTCGATGAACTAGCACATACGAATATAGAAGGAAGCAAAAATGAAAAACGCTGGCAAGATGTATTAGAAATTCTAGAATCTGGAATCAATGTAATTTCGGCAGTAAATATTCAGCATATAGAAAGTTTAAATCAAGATGTAAAACGAATTACTACTATTGATGTACAAGAGAGAATTCCAGATCATGTGTTGCGAATGGCAGATGAAGTGGTGAATATCGATTTAACTTCAGAGGATTTGATTGCACGATTGAAAGAAGGCAAAATTTATACGGCTGATAAAATACCAACCGCATTGAATAACTTTTTCAAATCAGATCAAATTTTACAATTGCGTGAATTAGCTTTGAAAGAAGTGGTGAATCAAGTAGGTCGCAAAGTAGAAAATGAAGTCCCTAAAAATTTAGCTTTAAAGCCTCAAAAAATAGTCGCTTGCATTAGTAGTAATGATAAAATGGCTAAAATTGTGATTCGGAAAACAGCTCGATTGGCAAGTTATTACAATTGCAAATGGTATGTTTTGTATGTAGAAACGCCAAAAGAAAGTTCCAATAAAATAGCCTTAGATAAACAGCGCCATTTAATCAATAATTTCAAATTAGCGTCACAATTAAATGCTGAAGTTATCAAAGTAGAAAATAATAGCATTACCGATGCAATATTAGAAATTGTCGAACAGAAAAATATTACAACTGTTTGCATTGGGAAACCACATTTAAATTTATTTAAAGTAATTTTATCGACTACTATATTTAATAAATTACTGAATAATCTATCTTCATCAAATATCGACTTAGTAATTTTGTCCTAACTGTTAATTGCATCATTATGAAAATAAAAACCAAATTGAATCTGGGTGTCGGATTGTTGTTCTTAATGATTATTATCCTTTCCTTGATAAGTGCTTATTCTGTTTTTTTGATAAAAATAGACACTCAAAATATATTAAAAGCGAATTATAATACGTTAGAATATTCTCGTAATATGTTGCTTTCATTAGAAAAAATTAGTGCCGATAAAAATATAGATTTTTCTGTTTTCGAAAAAAATCTTAAAAGGCAGATGAAAAATGCAACTGAAATTGGTGAAAAAAATGCTAACATTAATCTGGAAAAAAAATTCATCACACTTAAAAATGATTTCAGCAACGAGTCAGTAAAAAATCAAATTCGGCAAGATATTTTTGAAATAATGAAATTGAATATGAATGCCATTAAGCAAAAAAGCGATGTGGCAACTCATACTGCTGAAACGGCCAACTTATGGATTGCTATTACAGGAACGTTATGTTTCTTGATTGCTTTTAATTTACTAGTAAATTTACCTAATAATATTGCCAATCCTATTAAAGAACTGACAGATAGTATCAAGGAAATTGCCAACAAAAATTATTCGCAAAGAGTACACTTTATGAATCATAATGAATTTGGAGATTTAGCAAAATCATTCAATTCAATGGCGGAGAAATTACAAGAATACAGTAGCAGTAACTTACACAAATTATCATTTGAGAAAAAACGATTAGAAACCTTGATCAATAATATGCACGATCCAATTATTGGATTGGACAATACAGGAACTATATTATTTGTAAATAATGAAGCATTGAAAATCATTGGTTTAAAGTCTAGTGAAGTTGTAGGACAATTGGCCACTACTCTAGCTCTTACTAATGATTTGATGAAATCACTTATAGTAAGTACACTGCTTGATGGCAAACAGAAAGTGGAACCGATGAAGATTTTTGCAGATAATATTGAAAGTTATTTCGAAAAAGAAATTGTAAATATTACTATTAAACCAACGGGTGAAGACCAAACAATTGATATTGGTGATGTAATCATTCTAAGAAATATTACTGTTTTTAAAGAGCTAGATTTTGCAAAAACCAATTTTATAGCTACGGTTTCTCATGAATTAAAAACGCCTATTTCTTCGATAAAAATGAGTTTACAAATTCTTGAGAAAGAAGATACTGGAAAGATGAATGAGGATCAAAAACAGCTAATTACAAGTATCAAAGAAGATAGCGAAAGATTGCTGAAAATTACCGGAGAATTACTGGATTTATCTCAAGTAGAAACGGGAAACATACATCTAACTATAGAAAACAACAATCCTTACGAAATAATAAATTATGCGATAGCGGCTGTAAAAGTAAAAGCCGATCAAAAAGCAATAAAAATCATTATTGATGCCCAAGAAAACTTGCCTTTTGTAAAAGCCGATACCGATAAAACTGCTTGGGTTCTTATCAACTTTTTAACAAATGCGATCACCTATTCCTCTGAAAATAGTAATATTATTGTCAAAGTAAGACAAGAGAATAACACAATCCTTTTTGAAGTTATAGACAAAGGAAAAGGGATTGATAGTCATTACAAGAATAAAGTTTTTGATAAATATTTCCAAATTCCAGGAAGTCATAAATTAGGAACTGGATTAGGTTTAGCCATTAGCAAAGAATTTATTGAAGCTCAAAATGGTATAATAAGTGTAAAAAGCGAACTGGGATTAGGAAGTACTTTTAGCATTGCACTACAAGCTGATACCTAGCAAGAAAAACAATTTATAAACATGTTTTTATTTACAATAAAAAATTGAAACATTCCTAATTAAAAAAACGCTGCAGTAATCTGCAGCGTTTTTTATGTTTATGTTCTACGAATTTGATTTTGCTACAAACTTGCCATGTCAATTACAAAACGATATCTTACATCTCCTTTCATCATTCGATCATACGCTTCGTGAACATTTTTGATATCTATCATTTCAATATCAGAAACGATATTATGTTCTGCACAGTAATCCAGCATTTCTTGTGTCTCTGGTAATCCACCAATTAATGAGCCTGCTAAACTTTTTCTACCTCCAATAAGGCTAAAAGCGTGGATTTGGTAGGGTGTTGGAGGCGCTCCTACACAAATATGAACTCCATTAACACCCAACAAAGAAAGGTATAAATTCAAATCATGTGGTGCAGAAACAGTATCTAAAATAAAATCAAAATAACCAGTTACACTTTTTAATTGCTCTTCGTCTTTAGTTACTATAAATTTATGAGCTCCTAATTTTTTAGCGTCAGCTTCTTTTTCAGGAGAAGTACTTAAAACCGTAACTTCTGCTCCAAATGAAACTCCAAATTTTACGGCCATGTGTCCTAAACCACCTAATCCTAAAACAGCTAGTTTATGCCCTTTACCCACTTTCCAGTGTCTTAATGGCGAATAAGTTGTTATTCCTGCACAAAGCAATGGCGCTACTGCCGCAAAATTTAATTTGTCTGATACATGAAGTACAAAATCTTCATGCACTACAATTGTATTAGAATAACCACCATAAGTAGGCGTTTTACCATCTTGACCTAAAGCATTATAAGTTCCTGTGCTTCCATTAGAACAAAACTGCTCTAAGCCTTCTTTACAATTATCACAGGTTCTACAAGAATCTACCAGACAGCCCGTTCCGGCAAGATCACCAACTTTAAACTTTTTGACATGAGTTCCTACTTTCACTACTTTACCTACAATCTCATGACCGGGAACCATAGGATAAATAGCGCCACCCCAATCGTCCTTTATTTGGTGTAAATCACTATGGCAAACACCACAAAACTGTATGTCAAATTGTACATCGTGAGGTCCTACTTCTCTTCTTTCAAAATTCCAAGGGGCTAAATCTGTTTTTGCATCCTGAACTGCATATCCTTTCGTTGGTATCATAATTTTTAATTTTTACTAAAATTATGGAATTATTAGTTTTATACAGAATAGCAATTCATAATATTTACATAATTTAATTTTAGTTACTTTTTTACAAATGAATAAATAATTATAAATAGAAAAAACAAATTGCAATTCTTCAGCTTTATTAAAACTAATATAGATTGGCTAATTTGAATTTAATTGTTTTTAAGTATCTTTAAAAAAATAAAAAAACTATGAAAAACCAGTCTTATAAAAATCACATTCGCTTTTATCCACCGCATCATTTTGTTTATTATCCTATTATAATGGCTTTTCTTGCCTTTAGCATTTACTTTGCATTCACAACTCCTGATGTATTATTATGGTCGTTTATCAGCGCTATTTTCATAGTGTTATTTTGTCTGGCTTTCATGCTAAGACAACATTATGCCTTAACACTACAAAACCGAATCGTACGTCTCGAATTAAGATACCGATATCTTGCTACAACTGGAAATAGATTTGAGGTTTTTGAAGATCAATTAGATGATTCGCAATTATTTGCCTTGCGTTTTGCTCCAGATGAAGAGCTCGCTGCACTAACTCAAAGAGTAGTCACCGAAAATTTATCCGAAGATACCATCAAAAAATCAATTAAGAATTGGAAAGGCGATTACGAAAGAGTATAATATTACAGAAGATTACTACTGTTTAATTTGAACAACAATTTAGAATTTGTTTCTTTGCTAGGAATTGAAAAATACAAAATGCCAGAATATTTTTTAGATATTGAATACAACGAAATTACTTATTCTGAAGAGCAAGTTAATTTTAAAGAATTTGAATGCTGTACTTTTACAAATTGTAATTTCTCACAATGTATCTTTGTCGCGGTAACTTTTATAGATTGTACTTTTAATAATTGTATTTTTAGCGAAGCCAAAATTAATTATGTAGCCTTTAGAACCGTAGTTTTTAATAATTGTGAAATTAAAGAGGTGAATTTTGCAATGTGCGATAAACTAATTTTCGAAATCGCCTTTAATAACTGTATTCTGGATTTTTCTAAATTTTATACATTAAAAATAAAAAGAACTTCCTTTACAAATTGCAGTCTAGTCGCTGTAGATTTTATGAATACGGATCTAACTGAAGTTGTTTTTGATAATTGTGATTTGTACCGCTCAGAATTTGCAAAAGCAATCGCTAACAAAGCCAATTTTCAAACGAGTTACAACTATACGATTGATCCTACCAAAACAAAAATTAAGAAAGCTCTGTTTTCTTTAGAAGGAGTCAAAGGATTGCTTTATAAACATGATATTACAGTTCAATAATTATAACAACTATAATTATTGAAATGTAAAATATTATCCATGAATGGTTTCGCTCTTACCATAATTTGCAATCACCGAAGCTTCAAATTCAATCCACTCACGCCATCTTTTTTCTACGTCAATTCCGGTTCCGTATTTTCTTGCATAGGTAATAAAAGTAGTGTAATGTCCTGCTTCACTTTCCATTAAATCCCTATAAAAAACAGACAATTCTTCGTCTTGTATGTTTTCAGAAAGTACTTTAAAGCGCTCACAACTTCTAGCTTCAATCATAGCGGAGAACAGTAATCGTTCTACTAAACTAGAAACGCGGCTCCCATTACCGTTCTTTTTCATGTACAAATACAATTCGTTTACATAATCGTCTTTGCGTTCACGACCTAATTTAAGTCCACGTTTGATAATAATATTATGAACTTGTTCAAAATGATCAATTTCTTCTTTGGCCAAAGCCAAAAGATCCTGAACTAAATCCTGATGTTCTGAGTTATTGGTGATAATCGTAATCGCATTAGTAGCGGCTTTTTGCTCGCACCAAGCGTGATCGGTCAATATTTCTTCAATATTTTTTTCTACTATATTTACCCATCTAGGATCCGTTGGCAATTTTAATCTTAGTACAGACATAATTTTAGTCTTAAATTTATAAAGTAATAAAGTCGAAAATCAAACTCAAAAAAGAACAGATTAATGTCTTTTTCAGGCTATTGACTTTCGACTTTAAAAATTTTGAACTATTTGTTAATATACAAAAATAGCTCTTTCGCTCATCATTTCGTTTACTTCATTAGCAACTGCTTCGATAACGTCTTCATTGGTAGGATCTACTAAAACTCTGTCGATTAAATCAACAATAGTTTCCATATCTGCTTCTACAAGACCACGAGTAGTAATTGCTGCAGTACCAACACGAATTCCTGAAGTTACAAATGGAGATTTGTCATCAAATGGAACCATATTTTTATTTACTGTGATTTCTGCTTTTACCAATGCATTTTCAGCTTCTTTTCCAGAAATATTTTTGTTTCTTAAATCAATCAACATCATGTGATTGTCCGTTCCTCCAGAAATAATTTCGTATCCTCTTTTTACAAAAGCGTCTGCCATAGCATTTGCATTTTTTTGTAATTGTAAAGCATAGGTAAAAAATTCATCTTTTAATGCTTCACCAAAAGCAACTGCTTTTGCAGCAATGATGTGCATTAATGGTCCACCTTGATTTCCTGGGAAAACAGCAAGATCCAATAATGAAGACATCATTCTTATTTCTCCTTTTGGAGTTGTTAAACCAAATGGGTTTGGAAAATCTTGACCCATTAAGATCAAACCACCACGAGGTCCACGTAAGGTTTTGTGTGTTGTTGTTGTTACAATATGACAATGAGGCAAAGGATCGTTCATCAAACCTTTGGCAATAAGTCCTGCAGGATGAGAAATATCAGCTAATAAAATAGCGCCTACACTATCAGCGATTACTCTAAAACGCTCAAAATCCATATCGCGTGAGTAAGCCGAAGCTCCTGCGATGATTAATTTTGGTTGTTCTCTAGTCGCTATTTCTTGAATTTTATCGTAGTTTAATAATCCCGTTTCTTTATCTACACCATAAAATGAAGGCGTGTATAAACGTCCAGAAAAATTTACTGGAGAACCGTGAGTTAAGTGACCACCATGAGATAAGTCAAAACCTAAGATTTTGTCTCCTGGTTTAATACAAGCATGGTAAACTGCTGTATTGGCTTGAGATCCCGAGTGTGGTTGTACATTTGCATAAGCAGCTCCAAATAATTCTTTGGCTCTATCAATTGCAATTTGTTCTACTACATCAACTACTTCACAACCTCCATAATACCTTTTTCCGGGATATCCTTCGGCATATTTGTTAGTTAATACAGAACCAGCTGCTTCCATTACTTCGTCACTTACAAAGTTCTCCGAAGCGATTAGTTCTAATCCGTGAATTTGTCTTTCTTGTTCTTCAAGAATAAGGTCAAAAATTTGTTCGTCGCGTTGCATTTTTTTGATTTTCGTTAATTTGATGCAAAAATACAAAAAAACGTTTGGTTAATAGTTAGATTATAATATATTTGATGAGTAATTTTCAACAAAATAATTAACAGAATATGCCAATAATAGCCAACGATATAAATAGAAAATCATGGATTGAAGTTCGTCCAGAGAGTGATTTCCCTATTCAAAATATACCTTTCGGTGTTTTTCTTACAAAAGAAAATGTAGTAACCGTAGGAACACGAATTGGAGATTTCGCTATTGATTTAGGAGCCTTACAACAATTAAACTATTTTGAAGGTATCGAACTTACTGATGATATGTTCATGCAAGATACTTTGAATGATTTTATTTCTGATGGTCAAAAAACATGGCGTTTGGTTCGTAACCGAATTGCAGAGATTTTTGACATTGAGAATCCAAAGTTGCAAGACAACGCAAAAGATAGAGAAATCATCATTTTCAATATGGAAGATGTAGAGATGCAATTACCAGTACTTATTGGTGATTACACTGATTTTTACTCTAGTAAAGAGCATGCTACTAACGTGGGGAAAATGTTTCGTGACCCAGAAAATGCACTTTTGCCTAACTGGCTTCACATTCCTGTAGGATATCATGGTAGAAGTTCTACAATTGTTCCTTCAGGTATTCCGGTACACAGACCAATGGGACAAACTTTACCAAATGGTGAAACGACTCCGGTTTTTGGACCCTCTCGTTTGGTTGATTTTGAGTTGGAAACGGCCTTTATCACTACAGATGTAAATATAATGGGCGAAAATATCTTGGTAACTGAAGCCGAAGAATATATTTTTGGAATGGTTTTACTAAATGACTGGAGCGCCCGCGATATTCAGAAATGGGAATATGTACCATTAGGTCCATTTTTAGCTAAAAATTTCGCCTCCTCAATTTCTCCTTGGATTGTAACTATGGATGCTTTAGAACCTTTTAAAACCAAAGGTCCTAAGCAAGAACCAACACCACTTCCCTACTTGCAACAAAAAGGAAAACATTCTTTTGACATTCATTTAGAAGTAGCGATTCAGCCTGAGAAATCAGAACCAACTGTTATTTCGCGTTCTAATTTTAAATATATGTATTGGACTATGAGTCAGCAATTAGCACACCATACCTCTAACGGTTGTCGTGTAAACTCTGGTGATATGATGGGTTCCGGAACTATATCTGGACCGACTCCTGATAGTTATGGCTCTATGCTAGAACTAACTTGGGGCGGAAAAAACCCAATTAAATTAAATGATGGAACAGAGCGCAAATTCATTAATGATAACGATACTGTTATTATGAAAGGATATTCTCAAAACGAAAACGTGAGAATCGGATTCGGTGAAGTTTCTAGTAAATTATTACCACCTTTCGTAAGAAAATAAATTATAGCCTTCCTAAAAAAACTCCATCAGCTTTTGCTTTTGGAGTTTTTTTTGTGCTAAAAATCAATTTTAGATTTATTGCTATAAAATTATTTTGATAACACTATTTCATACTAATAAGTTAATTTAGTGCGGTACTTTAAATTAAAAACGGGTATTGTATTCCTGTTTTAGTCCAGATAGTAATGAAAATCTTTATGCAGGAGAAGGTTCGTTTTATAGGCCTAAAAGAGCGACTAAAAGAAGCTCCTTTTAGGACTAATAAAACTAACTGATACCAATAAAATTGTAATGGAGAGCTGGAATATGCTTTTAAAGAAATAAATAAGTCAACTTTAAATAAAGCAATAAAATAAAAACTCTAATAATTTTCCTATTTTTGGATACTCAAAAAGAGGTCTTTATTATCGAGACTTACTAAAATGTATTATTTATGAAAAAAATTACGATCCTACTTTCCTTAATTATCCTTGCTACAGGGTGTGGAGTAAAGCAAACTCAAAATTTATTAGGTTCTGGAAATTATGATGAAGCCATTGATAATGCGGTATCTAGTTTGAGAACTAATAAAGATAAAAAAGGGAAACAAGATTATGTTTATTTACTGGAAGAGGCATTTGCAAAAGCAAAAGAGCGTGATTTAAACACGGTAAACTTACTCGTAAAAGAAGCTAATCCTGCACAATTAGAAAGGATTTATACTACTTATTTGCAACTTAACCAACGTCAGGAAAAAATAAAACCAGTACTCCCTTTGAAATTATTGAGAGAAGGTCGAAATGCCATTTTTCCTTTTGAAAATTATAATAATCAAATTATTGATAGTAAAAATGCTTTGTCTGTTTACTTGTATAACAATGCAAAAAAGCTAATGACTACTACTGATAAAATGAATTTTAGAAAAGCGTATGATGACTTGGATTATTTAAACAAAATAAATCCAAATTATAAAAATGTATTGCAATTGCTAGACGAAGCTTTGTTTAAGGGTTCTGATTATATATCTGTTTACACTAAAAACGAGACCAATATGGTTATTCCTAATCGTCTTCAAAATGATTTATTAGATTTTAGCACGTTAGGGTTAAATGACAAATGGACCGTTTATCATAGTACAAAGCAAAAAGGAATTAATTATGATTATGGTTTACTTATTAATTTTAGAGAAATTTATATTTCACCAGAGCAAATTAAAGAGAAGGAATTTACAAAAGAGCGCATCATCAAAGACGGTCTAAAAAAACTAATTGATGCCAACGGAAAAGAAGTAGTAGATGATAAAGGAAAAGTAGTTATGGTTGATAATCTGCGAACTGTAACGGCAAGTATTTATGAATACCGACAATTTAAATCCTGCCAAATTACAGCTAAAATTGATTATATAAACCTTAAAAGCAACCAATTATTGAAAACGTTTCCGATAACAAGTGAATATGTTTTCGAAAATATTTACGCTACTTACAAAGGAGATCGACGAGCATCTGATGATAATTATTACTCTTATTTTGATAAAAAACAAGTGTCTTTTCCTAGCAGCGAGCAAATGATTTATGATACAGGCGAAGATTTGAAAGCTAAAATTAAAGGTATTGTAACTCAAAATAGGTTTAGAAATCAATAAAAATATTTATTCAAATTAAAGTTAACTCCTTGACAATAAAATGTCAAGGAGTTTTTTTTTTGAAATAAAAAGTAACAATATCTTATTTTTTTGTTACAAAAGATAATTGTAGACTCGTATTTCAAAAAATTATGTACTTTTGCCCCGATGAATAACAACAATATAAATATAACTCCTATCTCACGGACAAACAGACCTACGGCTTCACCCGAAGTACGGACACTATAACTATAGTTTCCAGCAGTAATCTGTAATATTTTTATTCATTTTTCATTTTTTCGTTTTGAAATCAACCTTATTTTGTATTGGAGTATTAGCTCTGATAACTACTTGTAATTTATTGGCTTTATGCTGTAATTTAATGTATTGCTCTCTGATCAATATTTTCTTTATAGCACTAAATTCCTGTGTAAGTTTATTTCAAAAAACAAATCCTAGTATATTTTTTAACTACAAATTCAACTCTTGAAATGAACATTTCTATCCTTGTAACTGATGAAAATCACTATAAATATGCGCAAGAAATATGCGATACTATTGAATTATCTGCCTTACTGAGAGGTACTGGAATTGCTAAAAGAACGCCAGAATACATCCAGAAAAAGATGGAAAGCAGCGATGCGGTCATTGCACTAGTTGATGGCAAATTTGCTGGTTTTTGCTATATCGAAAGTTGGGAACATGGAAAATTTGTAGCACATTCAGGATTAATTGTTCATCCTGATTTTAGAAACTTAGGCTTGGCAAAAAAAATCAAATCATTTGTATTTGATTACTCCTTGAAAAAATATCCCGAAGCCAAGGTTTTTGGTATCACAACAGGTTTAGCAGTTATGAAAATCAATTCGGAATTGGGTTACAAACCGGTACCATTCTCTGAATTAACTACTGATCCAAGTTTTTGGAAAGGATGCCAAACTTGCACCAATTATGAAATTTTAAAAAGTAAAGACAACAAAATGTGTTTGTGTACTGGAATGCTTTACGACCCAAAAGAAAAACCTAAAAACCCACCAAAACATCCGTTTAATGTCCGGATATGGAATCGTTTAAAAAAAATAAAGCAAGCCTTGTTCTTAGAGGATTAATTCCCTCTACAAAACGAAAAAATTCAAAATTTAAATAAAAAATAATACTCTTTAGACAAAAGAACACCGATTATAAATCAAATGTATTAGAGAGAAAAAAATGAAATCATGAAAAAAGTTGTATTAGCCTATAGCGGAGGATTAGATACCTCCTATTGTTTAAAATATCTAAAAAATGAAAAAGGATACGAAGTTCATACTGTACTTATAAATACAGGAGGTTTTGATGAGGAGGAACTGGCCGCAATCGAAGAAAGAGCTTACGATTTAGGAAGTGCACAACACGTTAACTTGACTATTGTTGATAAATACTATGACAAGGCCATTAAGTATTTGATTTATGGAAACGTATTAAAAAACAATACTTATCCATTATCGGTAAGTGCAGAACGCGTTTTTCAAGCTATTGAAGCCATTAAATATGCTAAATCTGTTGGTGCAAGCGCTATAGCTCATGGAAGTACTGGAGCGGGAAATGATCAAATCCGTTTTGATTTAATTTTTCAAACCATTGCTCCCGAAATTGAGATAATCACTCCTATTAGAGATTTAAAATTATCGAGACAAGAAGAAGTTGACTATTTAGCAAAAAATGGGGTTCATTATTCTTGGGAAAAAGCACAATATTCAATTAATAAAGGGCTTTGGGGAACTAGTGTTGGCGGAAAAGAAACGTTAACTTCGTCAAAACCATTACCGAGCGAAGCTTATCCGTCGCAATTACAAAAAGAAGGAGAAGAAAAAGTAACTTTAGAATTCCTAAAAGGAGAATTAGTTGCTATAAATGGTAAAAAAGACAAACCTTCTAATAATATTGTAGCTTTAGAAAAACTAGCAAATGCTTATGCAATTGGTAGAGACATTCACGTAGGTGATACTATTATCGGAATAAAAGGAAGAGTTGGTTTTGAAGCTGCTGCTCCTTTAATTATTATCAAAGCGCACCATTTAATGGAAAAACATACTCTTGGAAAATGGCAACAATATTGGAAAGAACAACTAGGAAACTGGTACGGAATGTTATTTCATGAAGGCCAGTTTTTGGATCCTGTAATGAGAAATATCGAAACTTTCCTTGAAGACACTCAGAAAACAGTAAATGGAACGGTAACAGTTTCCTTGAAACCGTACCACTTTTCATTAGACGGAATTGAATCCGAAAATGATTTAATGAATACTGGTTTCGGTCAATACGGTGAAATGAATAATGCTTGGACATCTGATGATGCAAAAGGATTTATTAAGATTTTAGGAAATGCCCAAAACATATTTTCGTCTGTAAATAATGAAAACTATAATTAATTAACTTTTGTAACAATTTAAATTTAAAACTATGAAAATTAAATTAGCTTTTTTAATCCCTTTATTTCTTATTTTTTTAGGATGTAGTAGTGATGACAAACTTGAAAAAGAGACATTAAAAAATATTACTTATGAAGTTTTATTATTTGAATATACTCCTGATACTGGTAATAATACATCTAGGTTTCGCTATGAAATAAAGTTTAATAATCCTAATAATGTTGCAGTAAGAGGAAATTATAAAATAACATATGACGCCGATGGACTTATTTTAACTCCCATCACAAAAGTACCCAACGACAATCCTTACGATAAAATTGAAGCAAACTCCTTTTATATTGCTAGTTATGATGTTGAAAGTGCTCTTAATCCAACTTTAGGAACATTGAAGTCAATAAAATTTGTATCCGCTGAATTCGTTCTTGCGATTGATTAAAAATTAAAAGATTTCTTGTGAAATCTTAAAAAACACAAAAATATGATTAATATCGGAATAATTGGAGGTTCAGGTTATACAGCAGGAGAGTTAATTCGAATTCTGATGTTTCACCCGAATGCCAAATTAGATTTTGTATACAGCACAACAAACGCAGGAAAACCACTTTCGGTAGCACATCATGATTTGTTGGGCGATATCGAAATGGATTTTACCGATACTGTGAATCCAAATGTAAATGTGCTATTCTTATGTTTAGGCCATGGTAAATCGAAATCCTTTTTGGAACAAAACCAATTGGCAAGCCATACTAAAATCATCGATTTAGGAAATGATTTTCGTTTGCTAAAAGATAAAGAGTTAGCTGGAAAATCATTTGTTTACGGATTACCTGAATTGAATAAATCTGATATTAAAAACGCTCAGTTTATTGCTAATCCAGGTTGTTTTGCAACTGCCATTCAATTAGCGCTATTGCCTTTGGCAGAAGCCAAATTATTGCATAATGATGTGCATATTAATGCTACAACAGGAAGTACAGGAGCTGGAGTTTCTCCTTCAGAAACGACACATTTTAGTTGGAGATCCAATAATATGTCGCATTATAAAGCTTTTGATCACCAACATTTGGGAGAAATAAATCAAACTGTCAATCAATTACAATCAGAATATAAAGACGAATTGATTTTCGTTCCTAACAGAGGAGATTTTGCTAGAGGAATTTTTGCCACTTTATACACTACAGTAGAAGAAAGCTTAGAAGATATAGTAGCAAAATATGAAGCTTTTTATAAAGACCAACCTTTTGTAACGGTAACGACTACTGGGATTAATATGAAACAAGTAGTACAAACCAATAAATGTATTATTAGCTTAATGAAAAAAGGGAACCGCTTACTGATTACTTCCATTATTGATAATTTAGTAAAAGGAGCCTCAGGACAAGCGATACAAAACATGAATTTAATGTTTGGTTTAGCGGAAAGTACCGGATTGCATTTGAAACCATCAGGGTTTTAATCACCTAATCCCCGAAGGAGTAACTGAACATAATTATTGACAAAAAATTAAAAATTATATTATAGATATTCATTTATTTTAAAAGCAACACCCCCCGTTGTTATCTATTCCCCCTCCTTCGGAGGGGGTTAGGGGGAGGAACAATATGAACTTATTTGACGTTTACCCATTATACAACATTACTCCTGTAAAAGCACAGGATTGTACCATAACAGACGAAAACGGAATTGATTATTTAGATTTATACGGCGGTCATGGCGTAATTTCTATTGGTCATACCCAACCCCATTATGTTGCTAAGTTGAAAAATCAATTGGATAAAATTGGTTTTTATTCTAATGCCATTCAGAATCCTTTACAAGTAGAATTAGCTAGTAAACTAGGAAAATTATCAGGATTAAACGATTACACCTTATTCTTATGTAGTTCTGGAGCCGAGGCCAATGAAAATGCATTAAAATTAGCTTCTTTTCACAATAATAAATCCCGTGTAATTGCTTTTGATAATTCCTTTCACGGAAGAACTTCGGCAGCAGTTGCAGTTACCGATAACAAAAAGATTGTTGCGCCAATAAATGCACAACAAGTGGTTACGTTTTTACCCTTGAATGCTATTGAATTAGTAGAAGCTGAACTTAAAAAAGGAGATGTTTCTTCTGTAATTATCGAAGGAATTCAAGGCGTTGGAGGTTTAGACCAAGGAACAACGGAGTTTTTTCAAGGCTTAGAAAAAATATGTGCGACTTACGACGTTGTTCTGATTTTAGATGAAGTACAATCGGGATATGGAAGAAGTGGAAAGTTTTTTGCTCATCAACATCACAATATCAAAGCAGATATTATTTGCATAGCCAAAGGAATGGGAAATGGATTTCCTATTGGAGGCATCTTGATTGCTCCAAAATTCAAAGCAAGCTATGGACTTTTAGGAACCACTTTTGGCGGAAACCACTTGGCTTGTGCTGCTGCAATAGCAGTGTTGGATGTGATTGAAAGCGAGAAATTAATGGATAACGTAAATGCTATTTATGCCTACTTTTTAGAAGCAATCAAACAAGTTCCAGAAGTAATCCAGGTAAAAGGACGAGGATTAATGTTGGGTGTAGCGTTTAATTTTGACGTAAGTGGGCTTCGTAAAAAAATGATTACTGACAAACATATTTTTACAGGAAATGCTAACAATAAAAACTTATTAAGAATCCTTCCACCATTGACAATCAACAAGGAAGATATCGATACTTTTATCATCGCTTTAAAAGAATCTTTAAAAGAAGTTAATTAAAAATCTAAATTAAATTGATTATTTAGACATTAAATAAAGACATCATTTCTACTAAAAAAAATTAAAATACATTTTAAAAAATCAAATCTAAAAATCGACTCATAGATTTAATCGAGGTAGGTTTTATTTAAATTAAAAAGGTCTTTTATAAATTAAGATTACTCCAATTAAACTTTCAAATCATGAACTACACTACAATACAAAATATCGATTCACTCAGCAAATGGGTAAAACAAGCGTTAAAAATCAAGAAAAAACCATTAAAAAACAAAAAGTTAGGCAAAGACAAAACCTTAGGAATGTTATTTTTTAATTCGAGTTTAAGAACCCGTTTAAGCACTCAAAAAGCAGCGCTAAATTTAGGAATGAATGTAATGGTAATGAATTTCACAAACGAAGGTTGGACACTTGAGTTTGAAGATGGTGCTATAATGAATTCAGGTGCATCAGAACACATTAAAGAAGCTGCCGAAGTAGTTTCTCAATATTGCGATATTATTGCTGTTAGAGCATTTGCAGGATTGATAGACAAAGAAAAAGACAATGCCGAAACCGTATTATCTGGTTTTATAAAACACGCTACTGTTCCCATCATAAATATGGAAAGTGCCACTGCGCATCCTTTACAAGCCTTGGCAGATGCTATTACTATGGCAGAGTACAAAACAAAACACAAGCCAAAAGTAGTGCTTTCTTGGGCGCCACACCCTAAAGCGTTACCACAAGCTGTAGCTAATTCTTTTCTGGAAATGATGCAGTTACAGGACGCGGATTTTATTTTGACACATCCAGAAGGTTACGAACTAAACCCTGACATCACAAAAGGAGTTACTGTAGAATACGATCAGAACAAAGCCTTTGAAAATGCTGATTTTATTTATGCCAAAAACTGGAGTAGTTATAAGGACTACGGACAAGTCACTAATTCGGATACCAGTTGGACCATTACTGCCGAGAAAATGAAACGCACCAATAATGCAAAATTCATGCACTGTTTACCAGTAAGAAGAAATGTAATTGTAACTGATGAGGTTCTGGATAGCGAGAATTCAATTGTCATCGAACAAGCCAATAACAGAACATTTGCAGCACAATTAGTGCTACAAAAAATATTAAAAACCAAGCTAGATCCTAAGAAGGCAACAAAAAAGTCTAAAAAATAAAGAATCAAAGAATGAATTTATCATCTAAAGAATCCAAAAGTCAGCAATTGCCTCTCTCCACTTCGCCGAACTCTTCTTTTTTAGACGAGCTAAGTATTGTAAAAATTGGAGGAAACATTATTGATAATCCAGTAGAATTAGCTGTTTTTTTAGTAGCATTTTCAAAAATTAAAGGACCTAAAATATTGGTTCATGGCGGTGGAAAATCAGCAACAAAAATGGCTGAAAATCTTGGATTAAAGCCAAAGATGATTGATGGCAGACGTATCACAGACGCGCCGATGCTTGATGTTGCTGTGATGGTTTATTCAGGACAGATAAATAAAAACATTGTTGCACAACTGCAAGCGAACAACTGTAATGCGATGGGTTTCTCCGGTGCAGACGGTAATCTAATTCAATCTGAAAAAAGAAATGATCCAACTATTGATTATGGTTTTGTTGGGGATATAAAATCGGTAAATAGAACGCTTTTAACCAATTTACTAAACAACACAATTGTTCCTGTATTTTGCGCGATAACGCACGACGGAAAAGGACAATTATTAAATACCAACGCAGATACCATTGCAAGCGAATTAGCTATTGCTTTATCAAAAACATTCAACGTGACTCTAAATTATTGTTTTGAAAAAACTGGCGTTTTATTGGATGCTGATGATGACAAATCCCTAATTATAAGTATCAATGAAGAACTGTATTCTAAACTAAAAGAAGAAAAAGCAATACATTCTGGTATGATTCCCAAATTAGAAAACTGTTTCAACAGCTTAAAAAAAGGAGTTACTAATATAAAAATTGGTCATCACAGTATGTTACAAAATACTGATTGTGCTGGAACAACAATTAAGCTATAAAAGACGAAAAGCATATTTTAAAAATAGCGTCATCGCAACTAAACCGTAAACTATGAAAACTATAGAAAACCTAACACAACAAGCGATTACACTATTAAAAAAAATGATAGAAACGCCTTCTTTTTCTAGCGAAGAAGATAAAACAGCGCTTTTAATCGAAAATTGGTTTACACAAAACGAAATCCCTTTTAAAAGAGAAAATAATAATGTTTGGGCTTTCAATAAACATTTTGACGAAACTAAGCCCACGCTATTACTGAATTCGCATCACGATACCGTAAAACCAAATCAAGGCTATACGAACGATCCTTTTCAAGCTTTTGTACAAGACGGTAAATTATTTGGTCTCGGAAGTAATGATGCAGGCGGTTGTTTAGTTTCCTTGCTCGCTACTTTTGTGTATTTCTACGCTACTGAAAACTTGCCCTATAATTGTGTCATCGTAGCTTCTGCAGAAGAAGAAAGCAGTGGTAAAAACGGGTTGAATAGCGTCTTGAAACATTTACCAAAATTAGATTGTGCCATTGTGGGGGAACCAACTTTAATGCAATTGGCCATCGCCGAAAAAGGCTTACTCGTTCTTGATGTCGTTATAAAAGGCACAGCAAGTCACGCCGCACACCATAATCCTGACAATCCAATTTATAATGCAGTTCCAGTTATAGAATGGTTTAACAGTTATAAATTCGATAAAATATCCCAAATTTTAGGTCCTGTAAAATTGACTGTAACTCAAATAAACGCCGGAAAACAGCATAATGTTGTTCCATCACAATGCGATTTAGTGGTCGATATTAGAGTAAATGATTGTTACACTAACACCGAAATTTTAGAAACAGTCAGAAATCATATCTCGGCCGAAGTAAATCCTCGTTCCATGCACTTAAATGCTTCTTCTATTCCTACAAATCATGGTTTAGTAAAAGCCGGAATAGCCTTGGGAAGAACAACTTATGGCTCTCCTACCCTTTCAGATCAGTCGGTTTTGACTTGTCAATCCTTAAAACTAGGTCCTGGAGAAACGTTGCGGTCACACTCAGCAAATGAATTTATTTACCTCAATGAAATTGAAGAAGGAATTCAATTGTACATTAAAATACTAAGCGATTTCTTTCAACAGTAATTTTTTCTGGAGCTATTTCCTGCTATCCGCTACAATCTTTTTTTCGGTAAAAACCTCAAAAAAGGATTTTCACTGCTATCAGGGCTAGGTTTTAGTCAAACGAGAACTTTTTTAGTTTCTAAAATCGTTAAAAATCAAATTAAAAAAATAATAAATTGCTTCAAACTACTTTTAAGTAAATAGTAGTTGAATCGAAAATAATAACATTATGAAACTTTGGGAAAAAGGAATACCAACAGATAAGCAAATCGAACAATTCACAGTTGGAAACGATAGAGAATTAGATTTGGTTTTAGCTAAATACGACGCATTAGGCTCTATCGCTCATGCAAAAATGCTAGGAGAAATTGGTCTGCTAACACAAGCGGAAACAGTTTCTTTAGTGGTGGCTTTAGAAGTAATTATCAAAGACATTGAAAACGGAAACTTTGTAATTGAGGATAGTTTTGAAGACGTACATTCAAAAATCGAATATCTATTGACACTAAAACTAGGCGATGCTGGTAAAAAAATTCATACCGCACGCTCTAGAAATGATCAAGTTTTAGTAGATGTAAACTTATATCTAAAAGACGTTATTATAGAGCTTAAAGCACAAATAAAACAACTATTCGACTTGTTAATGCAATCCGCAGAAAAATATCAAAATATATTATTGCCCGGTTATACACATTTGCAAATTGCTATGCCATCGTCATTCGGAATGTGGTTTTCTGCTTATGCTGAAACATTAATTGATGATATTACAATGCTAAACGCAGCATTAAAAATCGTAGACCAAAATCCATTAGGATCTGCTGCGGGTTACGGAAGCTCGTTCCCTATTAATAGAACGTTTACAACTCAGGAATTAGGTTTTGAAACCTTAAAATACAATTCGGTTGCAGCACAAATGAGCCGCGGAAAATCAGAAAAAACAGTTGCTTTTGCTATGAGCAGCGTGGCAGCAACCTTGTCAAAATTCGCAATGGATGTGTGTTTGTACATGAGCCAAAATTTTGATTTCATCAGTTTACCAGCACATCTTACCACGGGTTCCAGCATCATGCCACACAAGAAAAATCCAGATGTATTTGAACTCATTCGTGGCAAATGCAACAAAATTCAAGCCTTGCCTTATGAAATAACTTTAATAACAAATAACCTACCAAGTGGCTATCACAGAGATTTACAATTGCTAAAAGAGGGGTTATTTCCAGCGATTCAAAACCTAAAAGCTTGTCTAGACATTGCTCTGTTTTCGATAAAAGATATCAAAGTAAAAGAGCATATCCTAGAAGATAAAAAATACGATTATTTGTTCACCGTAGATTCTTTAAATGAAATGGTTGTAGCCGGAATACCTTTTAGAGATGCCTATAAAAGTGTTGCAGAACAACTCGAAAACGGCACTTATACTTCACCAAAGGAAACTAGACATACTCATGAAGGTAGTATTAACAATTTGTGTTTAAATGAGATTAAAGAAAAAATGAAAGCCAGCTTTTAATTAAAAATATAGGTAATGTAATACTTCACAATTGTCAGAAAAATATTTCTTAATAATCATTAATATTACACATAATTTTCTTACGTTTGCAAAAAAAATAAAAAACATGAAATTACATTACAAAATTATTTTATTCCTAAGCTTATCATTAGCATTAAACAGTTGTTCAAAAGATGATTCTTCGGCTGATGAAGTTCAAAAAGACAATTCAACCTTAAAAACATTTAAAGACGTTAAATTCTCTTTAGATTTTACTGAAGGTTTTGATGCAGGAAGATATTTTTCGACAGAATTAGGTAAATCTTATAAAAAGTCACAAATTGATGCAACTATTTTACCAAAAATAGATGTTGTTTTTTATAGCGGAAGTTTTTCTTTTAACTATTTTGTGAGCCCAAGTAATGTAGAATACGGAATAAAAAATGGGGCTACCACACTTTACATTAATTACCAAAGAGAGCAACTTACTTTAGAACAATTTAATAAATTAGAAAAAGGTTCGGATCTTGATGCAATCAAAGTCGATGCTGATGATAACAAATCATTTCCTGATAGCTATGTTCCAAATGTTGTGTTGTTCAAAAATGCAGCTGGAAAAAAAGGAGCTATTTACATAAAATCAGTACAAAGAGTTGGGTATGATCCAAAAATTGTTGTGGATATAAAAATTCAGAAATAAAATAAATAATTATTTTAAAACTGGAAAAAACCAATATTTCGCTTGTGAAATATTGGTTTTTTTATGCCTAATAATTACCTAAACTCAAAGGAATTAAAACAAAATGCTTTTCAATTGTAAAGGAATAGTAGAAGTGCTTATTAATTTAGTACTAAAAATTCTATATATTTGAGAAAAATCTTAATTAAAGAAAATGGTCAATTTCGAAGAACAGTCTGCACAAACCCTTCTAGAACATAATCAAATAACGAAGCAACAATTCGAAGAGATTAAGGATTATAGAGCGTTAAATCTATTTTCGGTTCATAATGAATTAAAGTTTTTATTATACTTATCTATTTTATTGTTCACAACAGGCGTAGGTATTCTGATTTATCAAAATATTGATACCATTGGTCATACTGTTTTGCTAGGACTGTTATTAATAATGACACTAGTTTGTTTTTATTTTTGTTTTAAAAATCATGAAGGTTTCAAAAAGGGAGAAGTTCCTTTTTCCAATCCCTTATATGATTATTTAGTACTTACGGCAGTTATTTTAAGTTGTTCGTTTGTTGGTTATTTACAGTTTCAATACGAAGCTTTTGGAACTCATTATGGATTAGCGACTATAATTCCAACCGTTATTAGTCTATTTTGCGGCTATTATTTCGATAACAAAAGTGTGCTATCTATAGGAATTACCGGAATGGCAGCTTACTTGGGGTTATCAGTTGATCCTAAACACTATTTTGAAAACGAAATGTTTAACAATCGTACTTTAAGTTATATCGGTTTAGCATTTGGATTGTTTTTATTGTTATGGTCTTTATATTCCATCAAAATAAATTTAAAAAAGCATTTTAATCTCGTTTATCTAAGTTTTTCACTGCATTTAATTGGTATTGCTTGCATTGTCAATTTGTGCGATGACTTTTGGTTTCCTGCTGGAATCATTATGGCAATTGCTGCTTATTACTTTTACAATTTAAGTTTTCAAACCAAGTCGATGTCCTTATTTATATTTACGGTATTATACGGATTCATAGGAATGAATATCTTTTTTGTTAGAATAATAGACCTTATTCATGTAGAGGACTTTTTATCGCTATTTTTAGTGTTAACTCCTTTTTACTTTATTGGATCCATACTTGGATTTATAAAACTTATTAAACATTTCAATAAAAAAACGAGCAATGATAGCCTATAACAAAACACTTTTAGACAATTTTTATCTAAACGAAGAAGTACGTGTATTAAAAAAAGCAGGCTTTATTAATCCTGAACAACAAAATACATTTGAGAAAAAACATCCTCAACTTAAAACTCAGAACAATATCTTTATGCGAATAGGTCTATTTATTTTAGGTCTATTCTTATACAGTTCGATTTGTGGAATGCTATCACTTCTTGTACTCGGTAATTCTGAAAATGAATATCTATACTTTATTTATTTCTTTGCTCTTATTGGTTTTGCTACCAAGGAATATATGTCTAAAGCACTGCTGTATTTTGGTTATGGTTTAGATGATGCATTTATATTAGGAGCTATTTCGGCCTTGCTAATTGCCGTGGGATTAACTTTCGAAAAAAATTACGATACCAATTATCTCGCTATTCTTGTTGTTATGGCAATAATATCGAGTGTTACTTATTTGCGTTATTTAAATATTACGTTAGCATTATTGGTTTGTATGGGAATAACTGCTACACTTGCCTATTCGGTATTTAATTATTTAATAATAGGAAAAACTATATTGCCTTTTGTGTTTTTATTGTATTCTGGGATTTTTTATTTTTTAGCAAAAAAAGCACTTCAAAATTTAACTTTACCGTACTATTATCAAGGATTAAAGCTTGTACAAGGATTTTGTCTCATTTTATTTTATCTCGCCGGCAATTATTATGTAGTTAGAGAACTGAATGCATCGTTATCTGAAAGTTATTTTGAAGGAGGAAGCCCAGAAATTCCTTTTGCCCTACTCTTTTGGGCTTTTACAATAATAACTCCTATCGCCTATCTCTTTTTTTCATTGAAAAACAAAGACAGAATGATGCTTTGGATTGGTTTCCTAGCCTTTTGTTTTAGTATTTTTTCTTTTAGAATCTATCATCATATTTTACCAACAGAAGTGGCTTTAAGCATTGGCGGATTATTGTTGTTTGCTTTTACTTATTTTGCTATAAAGAAAACTAAATATAAGGAGACAGGAATTACTTTTAAAGTAGATCGTTTTACAAATCCTGATGCTTTTGCAAACCTTCAAATTATTGTCTCTGCTTCGCAATTAGGAATAAAACCTGAAGTTAAAGTTGAAGATTCTCCTATAGAATTTGGTGGAGGTGGTTTTAGCGGAGGAGGATCTAGTGGTGAATTTTAAAATAACAAAACCGCATTTCATAAATTTATTTTCAAATAAATTTATGAAATGCGGTATCCTTTTTAAGTATGAAACTAAACTTGCTTAACTAATGCTTCTGCATCAATATCACTATGCGAAACATGATAAACCGCTTTTCCTTGATTTATTAAAATCAATTGTGGTGATTGATGCGTTACACCAAAACGACTCGCTATTTCATTAGAAACATCGCGATGGGCTATCAAGTCTAAAAAATAAAGCGTAACTTTATCTGAGCTATCAAACTCATTTTCAAACTGTTTCAAGGCCATCCTACTTATACTGCATCGCGTACTGTGTTTAAAAATAGCGACTGGTTTTTCGTTGGATAACGCACTGATTTCATTTAACTGTCCTAAATCTGTTAGTTCAATCCAATCGATTTTACTTTCTTTTGAATCTTTTTCATCTGAACTGCTAAAAATATTTTTAAAAAAGCTCATAATTGTCTTGTTTTAAGTCAATTTGACATTTTAATATGATAAAAATCATGAAAATTCTGTCATTTTGTCTGTATTATTGTGATGGAATATAAATTGAATACTAGTTTTCAAAGTTAATCAAATTACAACAAAACCATATAAAATCATGAACATAAATAAATTTACTATTAAGTCGCAGGAAGCCATTCAGCTTTCGCAACAATTGGCGCAAAGCCATGGGCAACAACAAATAGAAAATGAACATATTTTCAAAGCAATTTTTGAAGTCGATGAAAATGTTGCTCCTTTTATACTTAAAAAACTCAATGTAAATGTGCCTTTATTTATCCAAATATTGGATAGTACGATTCAGAGCTTTCCAAAAGTTTCTGGTGGTGAAATAATGCTGTCTAGAACAGCAAATACAACGCTTAATGAAGCAGAAATTATTGCTAAGAAAATGAATGATGAATTCGTTTCTATTGAGCATTTAATTTTAGCCATTTTTGATTCAAAGACTAAAGCGGCACAAATATTAAAAGACCAAGGTGTAACTGGCAAAGGATTAAAAGCAGCAATTGAGGAATTGCGTAAAGGAGAAAGAGTAACCTCTGCATCTGCTGAGGAAACCTATAACTCGCTAAATAAATACGCTAAAAACTTAAACGAATTAGCTCGAAATGGTAAGCTTGATCCCGTTATTGGTCGAGATGAGGAAATACGTCGTGTGTTGCAAATTTTAACTCGTAGAACCAAGAATAATCCAATGTTAGTCGGAGAACCAGGAGTTGGTAAAACGGCTATTGCAGAGGGTTTAGCACATCGAATTGTAGATGGTGATGTTCCGGACAATTTGAAAGATAAAATTGTTTATTCGCTGGATATGGGAGCGCTGATTGCGGGTGCTAAATTCAAAGGGGAATTTGAAGAACGATTGAAAGCAGTCGTTAAAGAAGTTACCTCTTCAGAAGGTGATATTGTATTGTTTATAGATGAAATACACACGCTTGTAGGAGCTGGTGGTGGCGAAGGTGCTATGGATGCTGCTAATATTTTGAAACCAGCGTTGGCTCGTGGAGAATTACGTGCGATTGGTGCGACAACTTTAGACGAATATCAAAAATATTTTGAAAAAGATAAAGCCCTAGAAAGACGTTTTCAAAAAATAATAGTGGAAGAACCAGATACCGAAAGTGCTATTTCTATTTTGCGTGGTATTAAAGAAAAATATGAGACGCATCATAAAGTTCAAATAAAAGATGATGCTATTATTGCTGCGGTTGAATTATCACAACGTTATATTACGAACCGTTTTCTTCCAGACAAAGCGATTGACTTAATGGATGAAGCCGCTTCAAAATTACGCATGGAAATCAACTCTAAACCAGAAGAACTGGATGTTTTAGATCGAAAAATCATGCAATTAGAAATTGAAATCGAAGCAATCAAAAGAGAAAAAGACGAAAGCAAACTCAAAATTTTGGGAATGGATTTGGCCAATCTCAAAGAAGATCGCAACGAGATCTATGCTAAATGGAAATCAGAAAAAGATGTCGTAGATAATATTCAAGCGGTAAAAACAGAAATCGAAGACTTTAAATATGAAGCAGAACGTGCAGAGCGCGATGGTGATTATGGAAAAGTAGCTGAAATTCGCTATGGAAAAATTAAAGAGGCCCAAGAACGATTGGATGTTTTGTTGAAACAATTACAAGAAAATCAATCTGGAACTTCTTTAATAAAAGAAGAAGTTACTCGAGAAGATATTGCTGAAGTAGTGGCAAAATGGACTGGAATTCCAGTGATGAAAATGTTGCAAGGCGAACGTGAAAAATTGCTAAAACTAGAAGATGAGTTACACCATAGAGTGGTTGGACAAGAAGAAGCAATCGAAGCTGTGAGTGATGCAGTACGAAGAAGTCGCGCTGGTTTGCAGGATATGAAAAAGCCTGTTGGAACATTTCTTTTCCTTGGAACAACAGGAGTTGGAAAAACCGAATTAGCAAAAGCATTAGCCGAATATCTATTTGATGACGAAAATGCAATGACGCGAATTGATATGAGTGAATATCAAGAACGCCATAGCGTAAGCCGTTTGGTGGGTGCGCCTCCAGGATATGTTGGTTACGATGAAGGGGGACAATTAACAGAAGCCGTTCGAAGAAAACCATATTCTGTGATATTATTGGATGAAATTGAGAAAGCACATCCGGACACTTTTAATATCTTGCTTCAAGTATTAGATGAAGGACGTTTAACGGATAATAAAGGACGTTTGGCCGATTTTAAAAATACGATTATCATCATGACTTCTAATATGGGAAGCCAAATTATACAAGATAAATTTGAGAATTTAAAAGGTAGTGTTGAAGCAGCAACCGAAGCGGCAAAAGTAGAAGTACTGGGATTATTAAAACAAACGGTTCGCCCAGAATTTATTAATCGTATTGACGAAATTGTAATGTTCACCCCACTTACTACTGAAAATATTGCGCAAATTGTAGGTTTACAGTTAAAAAGTGTTACTAAAATGCTAGCATTACAAGGTATTATTATGGATGCTACTCCAGATGCAATTGCCTATTTATCGGAGAAAGGTTATGATCCTCAATTTGGAGCAAGACCAGTAAAAAGAGTCATTCAAAGAGAGGTACTTAACGAACTTTCTAAGGAAATTCTATCTGGTAAAATAACTACTGATAGCATTGTATTAATTGATGCGTTTGATGGCAAACTAGTTTTTAGAAATCAAACGGAATTAGTTCAATAATAATGAATTTAAAATAAAAAACTTTGCCAAATGATTGAACTTTGGCAAAGTTTTTTTTAAAATCATCAGTCGAAAGATTGGTGATTTTTTTTTAATGTAAAATAAAACGGTTGCAATCTAGAGCTATTGTAAATTATTTCAAAAATATATTCTTAAAACAGTTTATGAATTCTGTGAATCGGAATCATTACTCCTTGCTTTAAAATCACATTTTTATCAGTAACAGCCCAAACTGTAGTATCGACTACTTTTTTAGATTCGGTATCCTCAAAGAAAATTTTAATTTTTGAATGTTCTAAATTACCCAAAGATAAAGCTCTATTAATCTCGCTCAATCTAGTTTTTATTTCTTGATCATCAGTAAGAACATCTGTTTGTGGAAATTTAAGAAGCGCTACGTCTTCTTTATCAATGATGTTAAATCCATCTGTCATAATTGTAAAAATTTAATTAATTATAAAAAATTTGCATGTTGCAAAACATAAGCTTTTTTCAAGCTTTGTTACATTTCACAAAAATAGCACCTCCTTAAGTTCACTGTGCCAATTTTATATTAATTTTTATAGTAAATTAAAATATTAAAATTTATTGTTATTATTTTTTAAATTAATTTAGAAAACTAACTTAATAGGTCTTATTTAAAAGACATTTTATTTTTATTTGAACTATTTACCTGAATAATTAGGACAACCAAAACATTTTCTATCAAGATTAAATTGATAGGTTAATGACAACTCATAGACTCCACCAGTTTTTCCCATTTTTGAGGTATTCAAATCATAAGCAATACCGAGTCTTAAATGTTCGTATTGCAATCCTGTAAAAAGATTTACAGAGGTAACCAATTGGCTATTCAACCCATTTTTAGCTGGATTAGTAACCGCAGTAGCGCCAAAAAACATTTTTTCAAAAAGTATTGAGGCACCAAGATCAAGACGATTGTAACGCCCTTGTTGCATATAGTTTGATGTAACAAACATTTTGGTTGCATAAGGAAAAAACTGAACATCAATATAATTTGCCAAAAGAAATTCATAACCCGTGCTCAATGAAAAAAAAGTATTTAAAGGTAAGTTTCCATCTTCAGAAAATGAAATATTAGGTTTATTAAGATGTTTCATAGACAATCCTATCCACATGTTATCCGTATTAAAAACCATTCCAGCACTAGCATCAAAAAAAGTAATTTTATCGTTTCTTAAAAGTGGATCTATAGAACTTGCATTTGTTATTCCCGTTCTAATATTTATTTGATCTTCTAATAGTAAATTTTGAAAAGCAAATGATTTCAATCCAAACCCTACTTCAAGAGCAGGTCTAAAATACCAATCGTCATTAATTCTAACTCTGTAAGCGTAATTTGCATTAATTTGAGTAAAATTATATTTACTCGCATTTTCTCTTTGGTTTAAAACACTAATTCCATATCCACTACTGATGTTTTCATTCCAAGTATTTAAAAAAGCATAGTCCGTATCAATTTTTAAATCTAAATCTGGCCACTGTTCACGATGAATAATACCAGTATATGTAGTTTCCATAAAGCCCGAAAAACCAGGATTTAAAGTTTCTGGAACTAGAAAATATTGTGTAAAAACAGGATCTTGAGCTTTTGCTTTAGAATAAATGCAAAAAGATATAATTATAAATAATAGTTTAATTTTCATTAGTTGGCCTTTTCGCTTTATTTAATTAATGTTAAAGTACCTTTTTCGATGATGGTATGATTATAAAATGTTTTAGCAGTAAGTTTAAAATAGTAATTTCCATTTTCTGCGTCTAGATCCTTCACTTTTCCATTCCATCCTTTCAAAGTTTCCCCTTTTTCAGTATATACTATACTGCCCCATGTGTCATAAATGTCTATGGTCATTTCTACAAAACCTAAAAAAACGGGTGAAAAAGAATCGTTTATTCCATCTCCATTTGGTGTAAATGCGGTTGGCATTTTTAAACTATATCCTTTTTCAACTTTTAGTACAAGTGTTTGGGTATATTGACAACCAAAAGGGTAAGTAACCGTTTGTTTGACGGAGTAATTTCCGGTTTTAGTAAAAATGTGTTTGGGATTTTCTTCATCAGAAAAATTACCATCTCCAAAATCCCAAGAAACTTGGGTAAAGTCTCCAGTTGCTAAATTCTTGAATAAAATTGGGTCATAAATAGAATACAAACCATAAACATCATTACCATACGAACTCGTTTCGAAATTAGCTTTACCCAAAACCGGTGTATTAACATTATAAGTAATTTCTGCAGTACAACCAAAACTATCTTTAACGCTAAAAATGATCAAACCATTGTTGTTTGTATTCATTATCTCATTATTAGCACCGCTAACGGTACCATCTGACCAAGTTAATTGATAGGGAGGAATTCCTCCTTTGACTTTTCCATAAAACGTCTGATGAACGTATTTTGTATTGCAATCATAATCAGTCATCACATCAATAGAAGGTGTAAGTTGTTCAAAACGAATAATTTTCCATGATTCTGTTTTTTTACAGCCATTGGCATCTGTAACGATAACAGTGTAATTATTAGGTAAAAGATTTTGTAAATCTTCTGTTGTAGCACCATTGGACCATTCAAATTTAAATGGAGACTGACCACCAGTAACGATTAAATTGATTGCTCCTGTATTAGCATTTAAACAATTCAGTGGGTTTGAAACATCGGCACTTAATTCTAATTGCAAAGGCTCATTAATAATGAATGTTTGTTTGATTGTACATAATTTAGCATCTGTAATTGTTAACGAATATTTACCGGGCCCAATATTATTTCTTTCCATACCAGCAGTTGGATCGTCATCCCAAACTAGTACTACTGGCGCTTTACCTCCAATTAAATTCAGTCTAATGTGAGCATCCTTTGACCCAAAACACGAAACATCTTTAACATCAGGATTGATAGTAAATATAGGAGCATTATCAATAATGATATTAAATGTTTTTTCGCAATTCAGGGCGTCTGTAATGGTAATTGCATAATCTCCCGCAGAAAGATTATTCTGTACACGTCCTGTTCCTAAATTACTCCATTTTATAAGATAAGGAACTCCTGTTGTAAAAGGAATACCTCCCTTAATATTGGTTATAGTAATAGAGGCATTTGCATCATTATAACAAGCTATTTCTGTTTTAGTATACTCTAAAAATATTTCGCTATTTTGTAATAAAATGACTTGTAAATTAATCCTACAACCAGAATTATCGGTAACGACTAAGTCATATGTTCCAGCTGCTAAATTTGTTAAGTTTTGATTAGTACTAGAAAATCCATTTGGCCCACTCCAATTGTAAATATAATTAAAAACACCACTTGAAATTTCAGTAGCCCTACCGCCTTTTGCTTTTACATTAATTTCACCTGTATAATCTCCATAACATAAAATATTAACTTGACTTACAAGGTTCAATTCTAAAATTGAAGGTTCGATGATAGTGTATGTATTTGTAAGCGTCTCACAATTATTTTCTTCAGTGATGCTTACTTTATAAACACCTGGAGACAAATTACCAATATTTTCTGTTGTGGCATAAGGGCTTCCGTTTTTAGTCCAAACAAAATTATAAGGCAAAGTTCCGCCTGAAGTGGTTAAATTAATATTCCCATCATTAAGTCCAAAACAACTAATATCATTTTTAAATCCAGAAAAAATAAATTTATCTGGTTCCATAACAAAATAAGATTTTGAAAAGGGGCAAGTGCCATTATCGGTAATACTTAAAGTATAGGTTCCTGGTTTAAGATTACTAAGATCTTTTTCTGTGCTGGTAAATCCATTAGGACCTGACCAAGAAAAAACATAGGGTTTGGAGGTAGGAAATGGAATCCCACCTGAAACATTGATGTTAATACTGGCATCATCAGATCCAAAACATTTGCTTTTTTTGATCGTCTCAGCAACCATTATTAATGGATTAACAATTATAGTAACGGTAAAGTTAGGGCCTGCACAACTCCCAGAGCTTGGAGAAACGGTATAGGTAACTGTTACTGGACTACTACTGTAATTAGTTAGTGTTTGACCAATACTGGTTACAGGATTTTTTTGTGAGAAGGCACCATATATAGAACCTGATGGACTAATAATTGGATCTGACCAAGTATAAGTTGTATTTGTAGGTACATTATCAACAGCATTAGTATAGGGTTGTATTAAAAAGGATCCGCCACTGCAAATTTCTACTGATTTTGAATTTATGATAGGAGATAGTACTGTGTTTACTGAAAAATTTGCTGTTTTTGTTGTTGTACCACAACTATTACTAACACTAAAAATTGCTTGATAATTTCCTGTGACAGAATAATTTATTTGACCCGGATTTAATAAGTTTGATGTAGATGGTGTACCTCCTGGAAAGGTCCATAAATAAGTAAGTTCACTATCGGGTGAACAACTTTGCACCACCTCACCTACAGGTGATATTGTTGCAGAATTACAATAATCTGAAATGGGTTTCAAAATAATTACTGGTGGTTGCTTAACCATTATAATTTTATTTGAATAACGATCTATTCCGCAAGAATTTCTAGTTCTCAAACTTAATTCATAGGTACCTGGTGTTATAAAATTAATAACTGGATCTTTAGAATAAGAATTCGTACCATTAGTAAAAAACCATTGCACAGGTTTTTTACCACAGTAGCTTTCATAATACCCTTTTATATCCCAAAAATAGCTTTCAGCAGCACAATTTAGGCGTGTATCTGTCGTATTTGTAATTTGCAAAGGACTGCCAGCACAAGCTTTTTCAAAGGTGAAATTTGGTTCTAATACAGGTTCTATACAAATGGTTTTTGTTGTTTTACTCGATATACCACAAGGCGTTTCAGCAAATAGAGTAACAGTATAAGTCCCTGGCGTTAAATAAGAATGAATAGGCTCAACTGCTCTTGAAAAAGCGCTTCCATCACCAAAATCCCAAGTGTACACATTGTTAGTACTGCAACCATTTGTAAACCCAGCAATTGAATTATTATGAAAAGTGACACCACTACCAACGCAAGCAATATCATTTGCATAAAAACTTACTCTTGGTACATCTAATATAATAATTGGGCCAGCAATCAAATAAGTACTGCCACAAGAAGTAGTTATTGTTAGGGTTACATTGTTACCAGATGGACAATTAAAACGTGTAAAAGTATGTGGTATGGGAAAATTTTGAGAAGCCGATGGAATTAGAGAATTATAATAAGGTGAACTTTCTAAATCTTGTTGAGTGTAATTCGTAACGATTCCATCTCCATAATTCACTTGATAATTTGTATCGGAAGGGTTTAATGCCCATGAACCTATGGCAAAATCCATTGGTGCAACGGGTATACAAAAATTTGTTGTATTACCTGGAGCAATAAGAGCTCCAATTGGATTGTTAGAATTTTTAACTACATAAGTAATTGCACTAGAACAATCATTCGTTCCAGCTCCTGTAATGATCATATTATAGGAACCTAATTTCATGTAAGTGTGCGCGCGTGGGAAAGTAACATTATTTTCTACATTCCCATCACCCCAATCAATAGTATAAGACGAAATACAAGAAATAGAATTAGAAGAGTTACCTACATTAATGGTATATTTTGGATTGAAATTATTATCACCACATCTTTCAAAAGATAAATTGGATCCTGACAAAGCATTTAAATTTATAAATTTTAAATCTGGCTTTTGTTTTACCAAAATAACTTTAGTCACCGATGTACTAATCCCCTTAGCATCAGTAACCGTTAGTTTTACATCGAAATTTTGCACACCGCAACCAACCGATGTGAATGTATTAGTAGGATTAATGGCAGTAGAAGTATTGCCATCACCAAAATCCCATAAATATTTAAATGGAGCATCACCACTTACGGTTGACTTAAATAGTATTGGAGAACCAGAACAACTATTATCATTTGCAAAACTAAAAGAAACTCCTGGGGCTAAGAATGCTTTGTTATAAATTGTGTCGGCTTCTATTTTTTTTTCAATTTTTTCAACTCTTTTGCTGTTTGCAAAAATAGAGAACGCATTCAGTAACAAAAAAAGATAAGCAAGAAAATAGAGATTCCTCATGTAATAAAATTCGTTAATTTTTGGCTGTAAAAGTATATATATTTATTTATATTTTTACGCGAAAAACTTCATTTTTTTTTAATTTTTATTATAATAAATACCATATAGGCAGTAAAATACGAATAATACATAATTATCAATAATATTATTATAAAAATAAATAATTTAAATTTATGGTGTAAAAAATCGGTTCTGCAGAAACACTACTGGATGTTAAAAAAATTCAGTGAAGTTCAGGTGAAGTAATAAAATATTACCTTAAAAACATGTTCTCTTGTATTTAGTAGACACTATTTACATAATAAATGAGAAATGATTAGCTTCTTTCTGGAGAAAAAAAAAGCTGTTTCACAATAGGAAACAGCCTCTTTTATTTTTGTAAAGCGTTCTTAAAACTTCTTTAGTATAAATATTTTAAAGCAGTAACATCATTGCTGTTGAAGGCTCCTGTTTCATTATTTCCAAAACAAGCTCTCATTAATGAAGTTGCATCATATCCTGAAGGCGTTCCTGGAATCAAGATAGCTCCCACTCCTGCAGTCCCTTCATTTGAATTTGATCCACAGCCTTGACGGCTAAACCAATCTGTATGACGTAAACCAATACTATGTCCTATCTCATGAGCTGCTACGTGTGCATTAACACCAGTACTGTAAGTATCTAAACCTGAATACAAAGTAACTGAATTAAACGGCGCACCTCCTGAAGGAAAACCTGCAACTCCGCCTGCACCACCTTGTTCTCTACGAACAACTATATTTGCTCCACTAGTACTAGAACTAAAAGTTAAACTAAATTTTAGTTCTAAATTTAAATTATTGTATCTATTTATTGCTGCTTGTAATCCTGCACGCATGTTATTGCTTAATGCAGATGCACCTGTTCCAGATAATCCTACCACCTTAATAGTTCTTGGTCCTGAAACCAAATTGTTAGTTCGGTATTGCTCTGTCGTAATACCTCCGTGAATATCCATTTTTTCCAATTGATTTTTAGTCATAATAATATCACCCTCAATCAAAAATACGTCTTCGATTGTACCGTCTAAATTAGTGTGCTTTACTACTTTTACATCTTTATTATTAAAAGATAATGCGCTAAGTTTATTTAAAACTTCTGGAGTAATTTCTGTTGCTTGTGCTTTGGCTTGATTTGACTCATCATCGTTATTACAAGATAATGCTACCAATGCTACGAAAGTCAATGCTAAAATTGATTTAATTTTTTTCATTTTTTAATGGTTATTTTGGTTAGTTAAATATTACTTTTTTCGAACGCTTTACAAAATTCAAAACGCCTAAACTAACAAATTAAAGTCATTAAAAATAAAAATTAAATTATTTTAACAAAAACAAATTTTTATTTTTGCTATTTTCAATTTAACACATATTAACTGAGATCCCAAAGAGCTAATGTTTTCTACTATTTAGCACATATTGCATCAAAAATGATCAAAAAAAATTATATTTGTTTTTTTTTCAATAAAAAAATAAATAATTAATTAAAAATAAAACAAATATAAAATCATAAAATACGATGTAAAAATAAAAATTAAATTAAATTTTAACTTTTTTAATAAGAAAAAAATTATTGTTTTAGAGAAATATTTTTAGATTTTAAAGCTTTACTATAAGGTTTTACAAATATTTTAACTAAAATCAGGAGGGTCTAAAAATGTTAAGATTTAGATTTTTAGAAGAAATAAATAACCCAATTTACGATGAAAACGTAGAAGATAAATCGACTATTAATTTCAAAAAAAAAGCTACTATCAAAGTAGTGCATCTATTCCAAAGTAAAATAAACAGGCTTAAAATTGGATCAATAAAATCTAAAAAATGAAAACAAAATTTATATACCTGCTAATTCTAATTCATTCCATGAGCTTCTCTCAAGATTCTTCTTTTTGGAAGCATTTGATAAAGAAAGAAAGTGAAGCAAAAAATCAAAAATATTATTTTTCTACGTTAGAAAATGCGCACAAAAAATCGTGGAAAATTGTAAAAAAATTAGATTTAAATTATTGTATTATTGAAACAAAAAGTCTTTTAGATAAAAACGATTTGAAGAATATTTTGCCAGCAAATAATTTTTGGAAACTACCCGCTACTTTCAAAAGTCATGACGAAAGCAAACAATACATAGTGGCAACAGACAATATTGATGATTTAATTGATGAACTCAATGAAGCTGCCATACAATTTATCAGAACAGCAACAAATAATTTAATACTAATTAAATCAAATTCTAAAAATATTAGCAAAGTCATCTCATCAAATAGTGTGTTAGCCGTTTCCAGTGAATCATTAATTCCAGTAACGGAATCTAAAATTGCAGACCAAAATTTCACTATTAATCAAATAAACAAAGCAAATTATAATTTCCCTACACTATTAGGAGAGAATGAAATTATTTCTATAAAAGACGAATTTTTAAACATAAATGATATCGACTTACTAAATAAACTTGTTCCTTCCAGTATTCAGTCGACAAAACTCTCTGATCATGCAACTGCCATGGCTACCATTGTTTCTGGATTGGGAAATAGCTCTATTTTAGGAAAAGGAGTAGCACAAAAATCAAAAATACAGTCCTCAGATTTTTTAAAAATTTTTCCGGACGATCTATCAACTTTACAAGGAGCTACTACACAAAATCATTCGTATGGAACCGAAATTGAAAATTTTTATGGATCATTAGCAGCAACATATGATGAGCAATTATTTGCAAACCCTTTTCTCACTCATATTTTTTCATCAGGAAATAGAGGTGCTGAAGGTTTCAAAAGTCTCTCTGGAAATTTTAAACAGTCAAAAAATAGTATAGTTATAGGTTGCATTGACCAATATGAAAAAATCATGTCTTTTTCGTCAAAAGGTCCTGCTTATGATGGCAGAATTAAGCCGGAATTAGTCGCCTACAGTACGCAAGGCACTTCAAATGCTACAGCACTTACATCTGGCATTGTGACCTTACTAAAAGAACATTTTAAGAAGATCACAAATGCACCTTTAAATAACGCTTTAGCAAAAGCTATTTTAATTAATAGTGCTAAAGATCTAGGTCCTAAGGGTCCTGATTATACATATGGTTACGGTAGCATTGATGCGGACAAATCTTTAAAAACAATTAGTGAGAACAGATTTATAATTGGCAACATCAATCATAATCAGCGTAATTTGCATAACCTTACTATACCACCAGCAACCAAAAATGTTAAAATTACATTGGTTTGGAACGATATGCCTGCAGCTATAAATAGTGCATTTAGTTTAGTAAATGACCTCGACTTAGAGCTGATTTCAGCTAATAAAACGGTTTATTTACCATATATTTTAAATCCTAATTCTCCCCAGGAATTAGCAGTTACGGGAAGAGATAACCTTAATACAATTGAGCAAATAATAGTCACCAATCCCATTGCTGGAATTTACTCAATTGGTGTAAGTGCAAATTTATTATCTAATTTGTCTCAAGATTACAGTATAGCTTATGAATTTGAATTAGAAAATAAATTCGAATGGAACTATCCCGTTAGAACTGATAATTTTCCGTTTGATGGTAAAACAATTTCTCCTTTTAAATGGGATTCTACTTTGTCAGGGAAAACAGGCCAATTAGCAATTAGTTATAATGAGGGACAGTCATGGGAAACAATAGCTACAGAAGTCAATTTAGAAAAAGAACAATTTGAATATTCACCTACCGAACAAAAGTATGCCGAAGCACGATTAAAAATGACTGTAAATAATGTTGATTATTTATCAGATCTTTTTACAATTTCGTATGATTTAAATATAAATTCCAGTTTAGTTTGCGACGGAACTACAGAAATAAATTGGAATAAGCCGACTGATGTTAATTTATTCAATATTTATAAATTAATAGGCGATCATTTACAATTCACAGAGCAAATATCTGGTTCAACCTACCACTATACCGATGGAAAAAACTACACAGTTACTCCAGTATTTGGCAAAAGTGAAGGAATTAAAAGTCAGTCAACATTAGTCTACGAGTCTAATTCAAATTGTTATTTTAAATTAGCTGCAGCAGAAGTTTATGAAGAAAATAAAGTAAAAATTGACGTTGGTCTCTTTAGTATATTTAATATTAAAAAGATCGATTTAATTAAAATTATTAATTCATCTGAAATAATAATTGCCACCAATAGCAATGTGAGTTCAAAGGACTTTTATCTTTTGGATGAAAATCCAATAAAAGGCAATAATCAGTATAAGATAAAATTAACGCTAATGAATAATACGATAATAAACTCAACCACAATTAATACCAATTATTTAGCTAACAGTTTATTTTTAGTAACTCCTACTCTAGTACGAAAAAATGAAAGTCTTTACATAGAAGCTAAAAATGAAGAACAATTTTTATTTTACTTATATAATTTAACTGGGCAAAATGTGATTACAACTCCTCTTCTTTCAAAAATCAGCAGTGTACCGCTCAACGATATATTTGCTGGAATATATATCTATAAAATAGTAACCAAAAAAGGTCAAATTGAAACGGGAAAAATTATAATTATGTAATTATAAACTAAGTTAGTAAAAGCTATAAAAATAATCAAACTATACAAAATTAGATTGCATTTTTATCGTCCTATTACTATAATTGATTTTATTTTTACCCTACTTAAATTAAAGTACAAAACAGATAAAATTAGTACTAACAAAAATCCTGCATTTAAACTTATGACTAAACAAAAAATCTCATGAGCGAGATTTAGAAAATTTACTTGTGCCTTTCTCTTTTTTTTCTATTAAAATAATGCAATCGGAGCTAAAAAAAATTAATGATTTATATAAATTTTGAAAAGGCTAGATTAAATGTTAGAGCGATCATAAAAATAAAAAGTAACATCAAATTAAAACTCTATAGTTCCATAAAGTATTATAGCGAGATTTAACATAAAAATTTAGACATACCTAAGTTTTAACAAAAGTATTTTAAAGGTTTTTTCTTAGTAAAATCATTTCAACAACATAAAAAACATATTTTCTTATCCTTATAAAATTCACTATTTTTGCAGTTAAATATTTTAGTCATGCCAAACAAAAAATACAAAATAGCAGTCATTCAATTGAACCTAAATGATATTGCCGAAAACAACTTAAAAAAATGCATAAGCTGGGTTCGTGATGCTGCAAAACTTGGTGCCGAAGTAATTTCGTTACCCGAATTATACAGCAGTCATTATTTTTGTCAAAGTGAGGATGTAGATAATTTTGCTTTAGCAGAACCTCTTTACAGTACTTCGTTTATAGCTTTTAGCGCTTTAGCAAAAGAATTAGGTGTGGTAATCATTGTTCCTTTCTTCGAAAAAAGAATGGCTGGAATTTATCACAATAGTGCTTACATCATTGATACAGATGGTTCTGAAGCAGGTTTATATCGTAAAATGCATATTCCAGATGACCCCCATTTTTATGAGAAATTCTACTTTACCCCTGGGGATTTAGGTTTCAAAACAATCCCTACACAAAAAGGAAAAATTGGAACATTAATTTGTTGGGATCAATGGTATCCTGAAGCAGCAAGATTGACTGCGCTTAAAGGTGCTGAGGTTTTATTTTATCCTACGGCTATTGGATGGCATCCACAAGAAAAAGAGCAATATGGCGAAAACCAGTATGGCGCTTGGATGAACGTTATGAAAGGTCATGCAGTTGCGAATGGAGTTTATGTTGCTGCTGCAAACAGAATTGGTTTAGAACAATATTTACCTGATACAGCTGGAATTCAGTTTTGGGGCGCTTCTTTTATAGCAGGACCTCAAGGAGAAATCTTAGCGCAAGCTTCACATGATAAAGAGGAAATCCTTATTGCCGAAGTTGATTTGGATTTACAAGAAAACGTACGTCAGAACTGGCCCTTTTTTAGAGACCGAAGAATTGACGCTTTTGGGGATATTACAAAAAGAGCAATCGACTAATTATGAGTACAACTAACAGAAGATTTCCTGCTGAATGGGAAAAACAACAAGGTGTTTTACTTTGTTTTCCTCACAATGGTAATGATTGGCCTGGGAAATATGAAGCCGTTAAATGGGCTTTTGTAGAATTTATTAAAAAAGTGGCTTCTTTCGAGTCTGTTTTTTTAGTTGTTGCAGATGAGAATCAAAAAGAAAAAGTCAATATAATGCTTGAAACAGCTCATGTTGTATTGACTAATATTTCCTATATCATTCAGAAAACCAATAGAAGTTGGATGCGTGATTCAGGTCCTATTATTGTTAAAAACGGAAATGAAAGAGAAGCATTAAACTTTAATTTTAATGGTTGGGCAAAATATAAAAACATTCAATTAGATAAACATGTTCCTGCTACTGTAGGCGAGTTTCTAAATATTCCTGTTACGCAAGTAATGTACAAAGGAAAACCCGTAATTGTAGAAGGGGGCGCTATTGATAGCAACGGAAGAGGAACTTTATTAACTTCCGAAGAATGCTTGATGCATCCAAGTATTCAGGTTCGAAACCCAAATTTCACCAAACAGGATTACGAAGCTGTGTTCAAAGAATATCTGGGTATCACAAATGTAATTTGGTTAGGTGATGGAATTGAAGGAGATGATACACACGGACACATTGATGATTTATGTCGTTTTGTAAACGAAGACACTATTGTTACAATCGTGGAAACAGATCCAAAAGATCATAATTACAAACCTTTGCAAGACAACTTAAAAAGGTTACAAAATGCCAAATTAGAAAATGGTAAATCACCTATAATTGTAGCTTTACCAATGCCAAAACGTTTGGATTTTGAAGGATTGCGTTTGCCGGCTAGTTACGCTAATTTCTTAATTTTAAACAATTGTGTTTTGGTTCCTACTTTCAACGATTCAAATGATAGAGTAGCTTTAAACATACTTTCAGAATGTTTTCCTGATAGAGAAGTTATCGGAATTAGTTGTACTGATTTTATTTGGGGTTTTGGTACTTTACACTGTTTAAGCCAACAAATTCCAGAATAGATTAATATTCTAAAATACAGTAAACAAAAAAAGACTTGTAGCAAAATGCTACAAGTCTTTTTTTTGTTCCTTAAAAAACACTAATCTTTAGTAAATTCAATTTTTTGACCATCCGAAGTAATCATATTGAAACCTTTAAGGTTTTCATTGAATTCAAATTTAAGACCAGCTTGTTTTGATTCAAAATTATTTTTACCAGTTGGTTGCACTGTAAAGGCAGGATAATCTGTTATCAATGCTTTTAAAGCACCATTTTTTTCTGAAAAAGTAATTTTTAATGGGGACATTTTAGTAGAATAAACACCTAAATAGCCATCTAATATAATATCCTTTTCTACTAAACCTTTATCTGCTGTCCATGTATTGTTTGTAACATTACTATCTGGCAAAATATGATCTGGATCAATTACAATACTTTCAATTTCTTCTGTTGATTCGTGTTTAAATGACCATGATTTATTTTTTTGCCAAATTTCAACCGGAAGATTGATACGACTTATTTTACCACTTTTAGTTTTCACCTCTAAAATTACTGGCATTGCCATTTTTTCGAAGTTTTCAATATTTATTACAATTCCTTGCTTAGGATCATTTTTTACATATTTTATACTATTAATTCCTTGGTCTAAACGCCAGTTATTTTGAAACCAACCTCTCCAGAACCAACCCAAATCTTCACCAGCAACATTTTCTATAGTTCTAAAAAAGTCATCTGGCATAGGATGTTTGTATGCCCAACGCTCTAAATAAGTACGTAAAGCGAGATCAAAACGCTCTTCTCCTAAAATTTGTTCTCTTAAAATAATTAAACCTGAACTTGGTTTTGCATAAGCTAGTACACCAATATTAGCTTCTTTCATATTATCTGGAGAACTCATTATAGTCTCAAGATTTGGATTGGTGTAATATTCTGCTCTTTGGTGCAAATCGGCTTTTGGTTCTTTATATTCACCATTGTTAAAATCTACTGAACTCACAGAATTGATAAAAGTATTGAATCCCTCATCCATCCATCCAAAAATTCGTTCATTAGAACCTACAATCATAGGAAACCAAATATGACCAAATTCATGATCTGTAACGCCCCACAAATCTGCTCCTTTAGACTCCCAACTGCAAAAAACGATTCCTGGATATTCCATACCACCTTCATTTCCTGCTACATTGGTAGCTACAGGATAAGGATATTCCATCCATCTTTTTGAATAGTTCTCGATAGATCCCTTAGTATATTCTGTAGAACGTCCCCATGCATCATTACCAGCACTTTCTTGAGGATAAACAGATAAGGCTAAAGATTTTTTACCACTTGGTAAATTAATTTTTGCTCCATCTAAAATAAAAGCGGCAGAAGAGGCCCAAGATAAATCACGTGAATTTTTTATTCTAAAATTCCATGTTTTAGTTGACGACACAGCCATTTTTGAAGATTTTGCTACTTCTTCTGCAGTACGTATAAAAACAGTTTTATCACTTTGCTTTGCTTGTTCTAGACGTTTCAATTCTTCGGCAGAATAAACTGCATTAGGATTTAGCAATTCTCCTGAACTCACCACAATATGATTAGAAGGAACAGTAATACTTACATCAAAATCACCATATTCTAAATAGAATTCTGAAGCACCCAAATACGGATTGGTGTTCCAACCTCTAATATCATCATACACACACATTCTAGGATACCATTGTGCTATTGTAAAAATTTTACCATTTTTAGTTTCTAGCACTCCCATTCTATCCGATCCTTCTAATGGAGAAGTAAAAGAAAAATCAATTTTAATTTTAACTGCTCCTCCTTTTGGATTTAATACTTGAGGAAGAAAAACTTGCATTCTTGTATCTGTAATTAAATATTTAGCTTCTGTTTCGGTAGTTTTACCTTTTATAGTACTGACTACTTTTACTGATTTGATTTTATGACCACCATCAAATGCTTGTCCTTGTGCTCCATTACGACTTCCTGTTAGGGGTACAACTGCATTTCCTCTAGAGTCTGATTTAAATAAATTCTGATCTAAATGCATCCAAACAAAATTCATTTTATCTGGACTATTATTAGTATAAGTAATTAATCCAGAACCTAAGATTTCGTTGGTAGCCTCATTTAGTTTAGCTGTTAATTTATAATCTGCTCTGTTTTGCCAATATTCAGCACCAGGCTGACCACTAGCAGATCGAGTACTTGTTCCGTTATTGTTGTAAAAAAACGGTGCAAATGCATCATGATAATCGTATTTGGAAATAGGATTCGTTGGTGCATTAGTAGCATTTTGTTGAGCCCAGATCGAGCTAACTCCCATTAATAAAGTCAATTTTAAAATGACTCCGATGCGAATGTTTTTCATTTTATTTTATTATTTAAGCACCAAATTAATGAAAAATAATTCAAATCTTAAATTATATTCATTGTAATACCTAAAAATTAATAAAATTTATGAAAAATTCCTCCCTATTTTATATTCTTTTTACAGGAAAATTAAAATATATTTACATTATTATTTTTATAACTATTATTAAGAACCATTTTGACAATTACTATTACAAATTCAAAATTAAAAGCTCAAATTGAAACTTTGGGAGCCGAATTATGTTCCTTAAAAGATAACAATGCACAGGAATATATGTGGGAAGGAGATCCTGCTTTCTGGGGGAAACATTCTCCTATTCTATTTCCTATAGTTGGCACTTTAAAAAATGACTGTTATACTATAAACAACAAAGAATATAACATGTCAAGACATGGTTTTGCCAGAGAAATGGAATTTAAAATACTAGATCAAAAAGAAAATAGTGTTGTTTTATCTTTGCAATCTTCAGAAGAATCATTAAAAGTTTATCCGTTTCTATTTGAGCTACAAATACAATACACTTTGCTTGAAAAAAATTTAATAGTAGATTATACCGTATTTAACAACAGTAGTACATCAATGCCATTTTCTATTGGTGCTCACCCTGCTTTTGCTTTACCAAATCATTTTGAAAATTACTCAATTGAATTTGAAAAACAAGATACTTTACAATATTACCTTTTAGAAAATAATTTGATTTCTGATCGAACAAAAAGTCTAGAATTGCAAAACAAACAAATAGATTTGAACTACGAACTATTCAAAAATGATGCGTTAATTTTTAAAAACATACAATCTAAATCATTGACAATTATAGATAATAAAAAACCTCGTTTAAAGGTCTGCTTTCAAGATTTTCAAGATTTGGGAATATGGACAAAACCAAATGCGCCTTTTATATGCATAGAACCTTAGTTTGGATATTCCGATACAAATAAAAGTTCCGGAAAGCTAGATGAAAAAGAGGGAATCCAGATTCTAAATGCATCAGAAACTTTCAAATCAAAATTCAGTATCGAAATATTCTAAAAATTAAAGTTATGCTAAATATAAATTTTACTCCCTTTCATAATTTAGAAACAGAGCGCCTACTCCTAAGAAGAGTCGATAATAATGATCTAAAAGAGGTTTTCGCATTGCGATCTAACCCCGAAACAATGAAATATATCCCAAGACCCTTAGTTACAACTAACGAAGAAGCCTTAGCTCATATAGCAATGATAGAATCGAAAATAGAAAGTAATGAGGGAATTAATTGGGCTATAACTTACAAAGGAGATCCAAAACTAATTGGAATTATAGGTCATTATAGAATAAAACCAGAACATTATAGAGCTGAAATAGGTTATATGATATTACCCGAATTTAACGGAATGGGAATTGTGACTGAAGCCGTTCAAGAAGTAGTAAAATATGGCTTTGAAGTCATGAAATTACATTCTATTGAGGCGGTTATTGATCCTGATAATTTAGGATCGGCAAAAGTTTTAGAAAAGAATAATTTTAAGAAAGAAGCTCACTTCATAGAAAACGAATTCTTTAATGGACGCTTTTTAGATAGTGCCGTTTATACTATTTTAAATAAATAATAAGGATAACACTAAATTAGATTCCTTAACCAAAAACAAAACATAAATCTTTATATTTGTAGCGCTTTTATTAATACCTATAATTTAAAAGCATTAGCTATTACTTTTTATGAAAAAATTTTTTATTACCTCTTTTCTTTTATTCTCTGTATTATCAATTGGTCAAACTTACATTAAAGCAAATGCTTTGACTACCTTATTAACAGTTCCAAATGTTGGTATTGAAACAAGTATTGGTGAAAAATCAACGTTACAATTTGATGTTTTAGCCTCTTTATGGAAATCTGTCAATGGCAAACCTCGAGAGTTTTACACTTTTACACCAGAATATCGCTTCCATTTTAAAGAAAAATATAATGGTTTTTATGCTGGGGCTCATATCGGTATGAGTATTTTCAATTTTCAAAAATGGAATTATTTAAATACACCATATTACGAAAAAGGTTTTGGCTATTTTATTGGAGCAACTGTTGGCTATCAGGTAAAAATAAATGAGAAATTTATGTTGGATTGTTTTTTAGGAGGAGGATCACATCAAGGTTTTTATAAAGCATATGATTTTAATACAGAAATACGCTATGATGGTGCTAAAAAATACAACAAAAGTGGCGAATGGCTTCCTTATCGTGGCGGTGTAATGGTTTCCTACAAATTAAATTAACTGAATTTTGGTAGTGAACTAATATATAATTCCTCTACTTGTTTTCTAGCCCAATCTGTTTTTCGTAAAAAAGTCAAAGATGATTTAACACTTGGATTATCTGTAAAACACTTAATTTTTATCAGCTCCCCCAAGGTATCAAAGCCATAATGTGCTACTAATTGCTCTACTATTTTTAATAATGTGATTCCGTGAAGAGGATCTTTTGATTTTGAATTTTCCATTTTGCAAATATATAAAACGATAAAGAACAAATTTTAAAATTAGTAAAAATGAAAAAATATTTATGGTTAGTGACTTTTTTTGTTTTGCAAGTTAGTTTTGCACAAAACAAAGTAACTACCTATTATTTTATTAGACATGCAGAGAAAGTAGATGATTCTAAAAATCCTAATTTATCTGAAATGGGTACTGAAAGAGCCAAAATATGGAACGAATTATTTTCTAACATAAATTTAGATGCCATTTATGCAACTGATTATAATAGAACCCTACAAACGGTAACACCAACAGCACTAAGTCAAAAACTCAGTATTACAAAATACAATCCTAAAATGATTGATATTGAATCTTTTAAAAAAGAAAATTTAGGCAAAAAAGTTTTGATTGTTGGTCATAGTAATACCATACCAAATTTTGTTAATCAAATGATTGAACAAAATATTTATACTGATATTCCGGACAACACTTTTGGAAATCTTTATATTGTAACAATAGTTGGAGAGGCCATAAATTATCAACTCTTAAAATTACGCTAAAAGAATGCTTCTAAAATCTAATTATTATTGATTATTAAGGATCTTTTCTTTTTTATTATACCTTTGCAACACTATGCTAAAAACTATAAACATATTCAATAAAAGAGCTAAATTCGACTATGAAATAATCGAAACATTTACTGCTGGAATCGTCTTGGCTGGAACCGAAATAAAATCGATACGATTGGGCAAGGCAAATATCACAGAGAGTTTTTGTGAATTTAGTAATAATGAACTTTTTGCTATTAATACTTATATTGAAGAATATACTTTTGGTAATCAATTCAACCATAAAGCCAGAAGTGAACGCAAATTACTTTTGAAAAAAAAGGAACTCAAAGGTTTACTGAAAAGTGTCCAAGCAAAAGGGTTGACAATTGTTCCTTTGAAATTATTTACCAATGAAAAAGGATTAGCTAAACTACAAATTGGTCTTTGTAAAGGAAAGAAAACGTATGACAAGCGAGAATCCTTGAAAGAACAAGACACAAAAAGAGATCTTGATAGAATAAAAAAAGCGTTTTAAAATTAATTTTAAAACATAAAATCGATTCTTTGTAGCTAAAAAATTGACTGAATTTGTCAAGACAAACACAATCAATACTTAATAATGAAAACACTACTTAAAAACGCAAGAGAAATAAAAGATCTCAAAACTAGAGAAGTAGCACAACTATTAGGGATTGATCAAGCATTAATCAGCAAGTTTGAAAGCGGAACTCGTAAACCCACCAGAGATCAAGTTATTAAACTAGCTTCTTTATTAGAAATTGATTTAGAAACCATAATGATTGTATGGCTCAAAGAAAAAATTCTTCACGAAATTGGTCAAGATGAATTTGCATTAAAAGCTTTGATAGTCGCAGAGCAAGAAATTAGATCTCAAAATAAATCAACAACCATTATATTATCTGCAGCACTACAGAAAATTTTAACTGAGATAGATATATTAAAAGCAAAATTAGACACATTCCGTCAGTATGAAAGTTCTAGCATTACTACAGCGTTAGAGTTAGAATATACTTATGAGAGTAATCGCCTGGAAGGAAATACCATGACGCTTCGCGAAACGGATTTAGTGATTAATGAAGGCATAACAATTGCCGGAAAAAGCATGCGAGAACATCTAGAAGCAATTAATCATCAGGAAGCTATAACTTTTATAAAAGATTTGGCTCAAAAAAAAATATCGTTTAATGAAGCGGAGTTTTTATCCATTCATAATTTAATTTTGAGAGGAATTCTTCCTCAAGAGGCTGGACGGTATCGAAAAGTGCAGGTAATGATAAAAGGAAGTACCTACATTCCGCCTCAACCAAATGCTATTCCCAATGAAATGGAAGCGTTTTTTATTTGGTATGAAGCCAATAAAAATAAGATACATCCAATTGTTTTGGCTGCAGAACTACACGAGCGTTTAGCAAAAACTCACCCATTTATTGATGGAAACGGAATAACCGCTCGATTAGTTATGAATTTAATCTTATTGCAAAATGGTTATGTAATTACAAATATAAAAGGAGATTACGAAAGTAGAATACAATACAATCAAACACTGGAAACCATTCAAAATAAAAATAATAAAGAAGATTTTATGCTATTTGTTGCTCAAACTCAAAAAGAAAACTTAGCACGTTACATCGGGATTATTAGTCAATAAAAAAATGCCCAACTACTTAAAAAAAGGAATTGGGCATTTTTATTAATTTCTATCTTCTAATAAAGGAACAAATCGGAACTCTCCAAACTCATGTTTTTCAAATTGAGTTTCGTTTACTCGAATTAATAATGTCATAATTTGCACCTCTTCACCAAGTGGAATAACGAGCCTACCTCCTATTTTAAGTTGTGCCATCAAAGGTTGTGGTATAAAAGGAGCTCCAGCAGTTACAATAATACTATCAAAAGGAGCGTAACCCGGTAATCCTTTATAACCATCTCCAAATGAAATATGTTTGGGTCTAATATTTAGTTTTGGAAACAAAATAGATGTTTTCTTAAACAGCTCATTCTGTCTCTCAATACTATACACTTTTGCACCCATATTACATAAAACCGCTGTTTGATAACCTGAACCCGTGCCTATTTCTAGGACTTTATCTTCTTTTTGCACCTCTAACAATTGGGATTGAAAAGCTACGGTATAGGGATGAGAAATAGTTTGACCTGCGCCAATGGGAAATGCTTTATCCTGATAGGCATGATCCGAAAAACTTGAATCTAAGAATAAGTGTCTTGGTATTTTTTTTATCGCATCCAAAACACTTTTATCAGTAATACCTTTTTGCTCTAAAACGCTTACTAATTGATTCCGAAGTCCTTGATGTTTGGCTGTATCTTTCAAAATTAAATATTATTTTTTTGGTAAAAATAGAAGTAATAAAACCAATAAGCAAGTAGCAAATTACAGATGAATTTATTATGATTTCAATACAATTTGGTATTTTAAAAAATTGAATTTTAATTTTTATTCCTATTTTTGTAGAAAGAACATCATTATGCTAAAAATTGGAGTATTAGGTGCAGGTCACCTAGGAAAAATACATTTGCGTTTATTACAACAATCTGAAAAATATGAATTAGTGGGTTTTTACGACCCTAATCAAGAAAATGCAGAAAAAATTTCTAAAGAATTTGGTTATAAAAATTTCAGTACTATTGCCACTCTAATACATGCTGTTGATGTTATTGACATTGTAACCCCTACTCTCTCTCACTATAAATGTGCTAAAGTTGCAATTAAATCGGGTAAACATGTTTTTATAGAGAAACCTATTTCTAATACTGTTGAAGAAGCCGAGGAAATAATTGCTTTGTCAAAAGAATATAATGTAAAGGGTCAAGTCGGTCATGTGGAGCGTTTTAATCCTGCATTTTCTGCAACGAAAAACATGATTGATAACCCAATGTTTATAGAATCCCATCGTTTAGCAGAATTTAATCCTCGTGGTACCGATGTTCCCGTGGTTTTAGATTTAATGATCCATGACATTGACGCCATTTTGAGTGTGGTTCAGTCTAAAGTAAAAAAAATTAGCGCCAGCGGTGTATCCGTAATTAGTGATACTCCAGATATAGCAAACGCTCGTATTGAATTTGAAAACGGCTGTGTTGCCAACTTAACGGCAAGCAGAATATCGATGAAAAACATGCGAAAATCACGTTTTTTCCAGAAAGATGCTTACATCTCTGTTGATTTTCTAGAAAAGAAATGTGAAGTCGTAAAAATGAAAGATGCACCAGAAGTTCCTGGAGATTTTGATATGATTTTGCAAAATGCCGAAGGAGTAAAAAAACAAATCTACTTCTCTAATCCTGATGTAGAGCAAAACAATGCTATCTTGGATGAATTAGAGTCTTTTGCCGATGCAATTACAAACAATACCAGTCCCATAGTAACTTTAGAACAAGCAACTGAAGCTTTAAGAGTGGCCTATCAAATTATTGACTGTTTTGATAAATAATATTCAAAAAAAAACTAATCATATATTATAATTTAAATAAATAATGAAAACAATAGCAGTTATTGGAGCAGGAACAATGGGAAATGGTATAGCACATACCTTTGCTCAAAGTGGTTTTACAGTTAAATTAATTGATGTATCCGAAAAATCATTGGATAAAGGAATGGCTACTATAGCTGCGAATCTGGACAGAATGGTTTCTAAAGGAACAATAACTGATGAGGACAAAGCAAAAACAATCACCAATATTATCACCTATACTGATATCAAAGATGGTGTTGTTGGAGTAGATTTAGTAGTAGAAGCGGCTACAGAAAATGTAGAACTAAAACTGAATATTTTCAAACAACTCAATGAGGCTTGTGCTCACAATACGATACTAGCTACCAACACTTCTTCTATATCTATTACTCAAATTGGAAGCGTTGTAACGAATCCTGAAAGAGTAATTGGTATGCATTTTATGAATCCAGTTCCTATTATGAAATTGGTAGAAATTATTCGTGGCTACAATACCTCTGACGAAGTAACAAAAACGATTATGGAGTTGTCTGTTCAATTGGGAAAAACACCAGTTGAAGTAAACGATTATCCAGGTTTTGTTGCTAACCGAATACTAATGCCAATGATCAATGAAGCAATCGAAACTTTATACAATAAGGTTGCAGGTGTTTATGAAATTGATACGGTAATGAAGCTGGGAATGGGGCATCCTATGGGACCTTTACAACTAGCCGATTTTATTGGACTTGATGTTTGTTTGGCTATTTTAAATGTGATGTATGATGGTTTCAAAAACCCTAAATATGCTCCTTGTCCACTATTGGTAAATATGGTTAGAGCAGGGAAAATGGGTGTTAAATCTGGTGAAGGTTTTTACGATTATTCTGTAAATAAAAAAGCAGAAAAAATTTCGAAACAATTTATATAATTTTCATTCTTAAAGGTCAAAAGTCTTTGTATTATTGTACAGAGACTTTTGACTTTTAATTTTTAATTTCTAATGCTTTATGGCTAAAATTGTTCCTTTTCAAGCAGTCAGACCTACAAGAGACAAAGTCTGCTTAGTGACTTGTCGTTCCTACGAAGAATATGTAAATGCGGAATTAGCAGCGCAATTAGACTTTAATCCATTGTCCTTTTTGCACATATTAAAACCAGCCTATACCAATCAAGAAACCGTTTCTTTTGAAAAAAGATACCGACAAGTACATCAAAAGTATCAGGAATTTAAAAATGAAATTATTTTAATTAAAGATAAAAAACCTGCTATTTATATTCATAAAATTGTAACCAAAACACACTCCTTTACAGGTATTATCGTAGGAACAAGTGTAGAGGATTATTGCAATAATGTTATAAAAAAACACGAAGATATAATTGCTTTTAGAGTGCGATTATTAAAAGAGTATATGCAACATGCAGAGTTCAATACAGAACCTGTACTAATGACGTATCCTGATAATAAAACCATTGAAAATTGGATCTTTAATTGTTGCCAAAAATTGGCTGACTTTGAATTTTCGACAACCAAAAAAGAAATTCATTATCTATGGAAAATAGAAGACACTCTAGAAATTAATTGGTTGCAAAATATTTTCGAAAAAACGGAAAGTCTTTATATCGCTGATGGTCATCATCGTACCGAAGCCTTGAAAATGCTTTCTCAAGAAAATAAAGACGAACAGAACACTTCAAAAAACCATATTTTAAGTTATTTAATTTCAGAAAATAATGTAAAAATATACGAATTCAATAGATTGATAAAAGATCTTAATGGATTGTCAAAACACGATTTCATTAAGGCTTTAGAAAATAATTTCATTATCGAAAACAAATACCAGCAGCCTTTTCAACCGCTTGAAAAACATCATTTTGGAATGTATCTTGATTCTGAATTTTATAGTTTAATATTAAGAAAAGAGAAGGATGAAATTAATAGTTCTTTAGAATCTTTGGACACTCAAATTTTATACAAAAAAGTATTATTACCACTACTAGGAATAGAGGATTTGCGCAATGATGAAAGAATTGAGTACCTTTCAGGAAAACAATCTGTTTTAGAGGTGAAAAATAAAATTGATCAAGGAGAATTTGAAGTTGGCTTCCTTTTATTCCCTTCAAATATTGAAGAAATTAAAGCTTTGGCCCATGAAAATCAAATAATGCCTCCAAAAAGCACTTTTATAGAGCCTAAATTTAGAAGCGGTTTAGTGATTTATGAATTTTAAATTATATTAAAAAACACTATTAAAAGATTAAAAAATGGCAATAGCAGAAAACCTAGTTTCTATAAAATCTACTTTACCAAAACAAGTAACGCTGGTTGCTGTGTCAAAAACTAAACCTGTATCAGATTTAATGCAAGCTTACGAGGCTGGACAACGAATTTTTGGTGAAAACAAAATTCAAGAAATGGCCGAGAAATATCAAGAAATGCCAAAAGACATAATCTGGCATATGATTGGACATGTTCAAACCAATAAAGTTAAATTTATGGCGCCATTTGTTCATTTAATTCATGGTGTAGATAGTTTAAAATTGTTACAAGAAATTGATAAACAAGCAAAAAAGAACAACAGAATTATTGATTGTTTGTTACAAATTCACATTGCAGAAGAAGAGACTAAGTTTGGACTAAACCAAGAGGAACTAATAGCTCTTGTCTCCTCCTCTTTGTTTGAGGAAATGAAAAACATTCAAATAATAGGTGTAATGGGAATGGCAACTTTTACAGATGATAAAGACCAAGTGAAAAAAGAATTTTCGCATTTAAAAAATATTTTTGAAAATCTACAAAGAATTAATCCTAAAAATTCTCAACTTAATACTATTTCTATGGGAATGTCTGGTGATTATCAAATGGCAATTGATTGCGGAAGCACAATGGTTCGAATAGGAAGTAGTATCTTTGGCGGAAGAAACTGATTGGTGATTTCTGATTAACTATTTTTGATTTCAGATTTTGAAAAACAAATTTTTAATCCCGAAGAATAATCACCGAACACTGATTACTAAAAACTGAATACTGAAATTTGTACGCAATACTAGACATAGAAACCACAGGAGGTCAATTTAACGAAGAAGGAATTACGGAAATCGCCATTTATAAATTTGATGGTCATGAAGTAATTGATCAATTCATTAGTTTAGTAAATCCTGAAATTCCAATACAACCCTTTGTAGTTAAACTCACTGGAATTAATAACGCCATGTTGCGCTCTGCTCCTAAATTTTTTGAAGTAGCCAAACGCATCATCGAAATAACAAACGATTGCGTTATTGTAGCCCACAACGCCTCTTTTGATTACCGAATTTTAAGAACAGAATTTAGACGATTGGGGTATGATTTTCAAGCCAGAACATTATGTACCGTAGAATTATCTAAAAAATTATTACCTGAACAACCTTCACACAGTTTAGGTAAGTTAGTTCGTGCACTGGGAATACCAATGGCAGACAGACATAGAGCCAGTGGAGATGCACTTGCAACTATCAAATTATTCAAAATACTTTTAGAAAAAGACATAGAAAAAGAAATTGTAAAAGATTTCATAAAACTAGAAGTAGAGAAAGGAATAGCTCCAAAATTACTAGATATCGTTTCAAAATTGCCAACAACAACAGGCGTTTATTATATTCATGATGTAAAGAGCAATTTAATCTATATTGGTAAAAGTAGAAATATAAAAAAGCGAATCAACCAGCATTTTACTGGAACTTCTGCTAAATGCAAAAAAATTCAAACACAAGTTTTTACGGTTACTTATGAAGAAACCGGAAGCGAATTGATTGCCTTATTGAAAGAAAGTCAAGAAATAAAAATAAACAAACCTATTTTAAACAGAGCACAGCGAAAAAGTATATTTCAATATGCTTTGTACACTGAAAAGGATGAGAAAGGATATCTAAACTTAAAAATACAAAAAGCAGACGGTCGTAAAAAAGAAATTACCTCTTTTGCCTCTTTGCAAGAAGCAAAAAATGCCTTGTTTAGAATTACATCCCATTATAATTTGTGTCAAAAACTTACTGGTCTCTATGAGACTAAAACAAGTTGTTTTCAATACAGCATAAAAGAATGTGATGGAGCTTGTATTGATAAGGTAAGTCCCGAAGTTTACAATGCCAGAGTAACTGAATTTATGAATAAAAACAGTTTTGAAAATCAAAACATGATTATCCAAGACAAAGGGAGAACTATTAGTGAAAGATCGGCAGTTTTAATAGAAAACGGAATCTATAAAGGATATGCTTTTTACGATTTAAACTATCAAATTAATAATATCGATATACTGAGAAATATTATTATTCCGATGCAAAACAACAGAGACACCAAGAATATTATTCAGGCACATATTCGAAAAAATAAAACAATTAAAACTCTAAAATTCTAAACATATATTAATCAACACCTAATTTATGGAAAGAATAAAGTCAAAATTCGACACCTTCAGGCAAAGAGTAAATATTATCATATACGGAACCAATACAGCTTACGGAAGATTGTTTGATCTCGTATTACTGGGAGTAATAGTCGTAAGTGTCATCATTGTAATGTTAGAAACCGTAAAAGGATTCGATCAAAAATACCATTTCGAACTTATTGCACTAGAATGGGTAATTACTGTTTTCTTTACAATAGAGTATATTCTCCGAATCATATCACTAAAAAAACCTGTAAAATACATCTTTAGTTTTTACGGAATAATCGATTTACTGGCTACTTTGCCTATGTATTTTTCATTATTTTTCGTAGGAACCAGTGTTTTATCTGTTTTGCGTGCCGTACGTCTTTTACGATTATTTAAAATATTAAAACATCCACAATTCTCCAATCAATCTATTAATCTAAAAGAAGCTTTGGTTGCCAGCAAAGGAAAAATACTCATTTTTATGTATTTTATGCTCATAAGTAGCGTAATTATAGGTTCTCTAATGTATGTTGTAGAGGGAAAAGAAGGCGGATTTAGTAGTATTCCTATCAGTATTTATTGGACAATTGTAACATTAACAACCGTAGGTTATGGCGATATATCTCCTATAACACCTTTAGGACAATCAATTGCATCAATTGTTATGATCATGGGTTACGGAATAATTGCAGTTCCCACAGGAATTGTATCGGCAGAATTTGCCAATTATAATGCAAAAAAAGGAATTCCAAAAGCAACAAATCCTTGTCCCAATTGTGGTACTGAGGGACAAGAATATAACGCAAAATTTTGTTATCATTGTGGAGTAGCACTTTAATTTATTAACCAGAAGCCAATCCAGCTTTACACTACAACTCCTCACTATTACAGTAATTTTTCTAAGGCATAAAAGGAGCTCACTCTGATCGCTCTTTTATACCAAGAAAAAAAACTTTACTACTTCCGGGGTTTTCGTTTCTATCTGGGCTAAAAAATATGAAATATCTAATCACTATAGTCGGACCAACAGCCATCGGAAAAACTTCCTGGAGTATTATTTTGGCCAATTACTTTAATTGCGAAATACTCTCTTGCGATAGCCGACAATTTTTCAAAGAAATGAGTATAGGAACAGCTGTACCAAGCATTTCAGAATTAGCAGCAGCCAAACATCACTTTATACAAAATAAATCAGTTTTCGAAAATTATACGGTAGGCGACTATGAAAAAGAAGCCCTTTCAAAATTAGAAGAATTATTTTTAACAAACGATCATGCCATTTTAGTGGGTGGATCCGGACTATATGTAGATGCCATTCTTAAAGGTTTTGATGAATTTCCAGAAATTGATACATCATTAAGAACAGCAGTAAATTCAAGTTATGAAAAATTAGGAATTGGTTATTTGCAGCAAAAACTACAAGAACTAGACCCAACGTATTATGCTGTTTTAAATCTTGAAAATCCACAAACATTACAAAATCCGCAACGCATGATGCGCTTTGTCGAGGTTTGTTTGGGTTCTGGCAAACCCTATTCTTCTTTTTTAAATCAAAAAGAAAAAACTCGAAACTTCACTCCTATTTTAATAGGTCTTGAAGCAGATAGAAAAATAATATATAACCGAATCAACGAGCGTGTAGATACTATGATGAGCGAAGGATTACTAGCCGAAGCTAAAAAATTATATGCTTACAGAGATTTAAATGCACTTCAAACTGTAGGTTATAGAGAATTATTTAGTTATTTTCATCATGCTATTTCATTGGAATTTGCCATCGAAGAAATAAAGAAAAACACGAGAAGGTTTTCTAAAAGGCAATTAACTTGGTTTAAAAGAAATGAAAAAACAAAATGGTTTGATTTTGAAACTCCAATTGAAAAAGTAATTTCATATATCAATTCCATTAAACAATAATTAAATAATTAATTCTTAAAAAAACTATCAATGCCAATAGCTTCAAATTTCACCTCAATATTAAGCAAAGATTGGGATATCAACTTTACACAATGTGCTCCAAACGGATATTTAAAATATACAGATTTATGTAATCTTTTACAATTAACAGCGGCAGCGCATTCTGAAACTGGGGGAATTAGTTTTACAGATATGCAAGAATTTGATCAAGCATGGGTTTTAAGCAGAATGCGAGTTGAAATCAAAAAACTACCTAAATCTGGTGATAAAGTAACAGTTACCACATGGATTAACTCTCTTGAAAATTCACGCTCTGTTCGTGCCTTAGAAATGCACTTGAATGGTGAAAAAATAATTGGCTCTGAGACATTTTGGGCTGTTTTCAATACCCAAAAACGTCGTCCAGAAGCGTTAGCATTGCCCTTTGAACACTTTGACTTATATCCAGAAAAAAAAGCTACAAATCACGGATTTTCTAAAATTAATTTGAATCATGAAAAGGAAGTTCTTTTTGAAAAAAAGGTCTTCCTATCCGATTTAGATATTGTAAACCATGTAAATAATGTAAAATATTTAGAATGGTGTATGGATTTAGTAGATGAAAATTTAATTTTAAGTCAAAAAATAGAAAGTTTTGAAATGAACTTTTTAAAAGAATTATCATTAAAAGATCATGTACTTATTCATGAAAGTATATCTCAGAGCGAAACTATTTTTAGTATCACTAAAGAAGATAAGACAAGCTTTGCGCTCCAACTAAATTGGAAGTAAGATAATAGAAAATACAGTAAATAAAAAAGGCTTCAATAAATTGAAGCCTTTTTTTATTTATTCCTTTACTTTGTTTTTAACAACTAATCTAAATCCTTCTCCGTGAATGTTTAAAATCTCAACATCTTCATCAAGTTTCAAGTATTTTCTCAACTTAGCAATATAAACATCCATACTTCTTGAAGTAAAATAGTTGTCATCTCTCCATATTTTAGTCAAAGCCAACTCTCTTGGCATTAAATCATTTTCATGAAGAATTAGCATCTTTAATAATTCATTCTCTTTAGGAGACAGTTTTATTGGTTCTTCGTTGTTAAACGTCAAGAAACGCAATTTAGAATTCAAATGGAATTTACCAATATTAAATTCAAACTGTACTTGTTCTGTTTTAACATCTGATGATTTTCTCTGAATGATTGCTTTAATTTTCATCAACAATACTTCAGAATCAAATGGTTTGTTTAAATAATCATCCGCACCTGCTTTGTATCCTTTTAAAACATCCTCTTTCATAGATTTTGCAGTCAAGAAAATAATTGGCACTTCATTATTTTTTTCTCTAATTTCCTTAGCAAGTGTATATCCGTCTTTATAAGGCATCATCACATCTAGAATACACAAGTCGAAAGCATCTTTTTTGAATTTTTCAAATCCTTCCATTCCGTTCTTAGCTAAGGTAACGTCAAAATCATTTAACATTAAATAATCTTTTAAAACTGCTCCAAAGTTAAGATCGTCTTCTACAAGAAGTATTTTTTTATTTACATTTTCCATATACTAATTTATTAGTGGTAATTTTATAATGAAGGTACTTCCTTTTCCCTTTTCACTTTCTACATAAACTTGACCATTATGGTCGTCAACTATTCTTTTTACATAGGCTAAACCTAGTCCATGTCCTTTTACATTATGAATATCTCCTGTATGTTCTCTATAAAATTTTTCAAAAATTCTTTTTTGAGCTACTTTACTCATTCCTAAACCTTTGTCTTTAATTTTCACAATGATCATATCTTTGATATTTTCTGTAAAAATTTCTATCTCAGGAATATTCGGAGAATATTTTATTGCATTTTCTAATATGTTTACAATCACATTAGTAAAATGCACATCATTTACTAAAATGGTGTTTCTTAGAGCATTAAAGTGACAAACAATCGTTCCTTGTCGGTCTTCTAATATTAAATTTACATGCTCAATGGCATCATTTATTACATCATGCGCATTATGAGGCTCTTTAGTAATATCAAGCTCTTTCTTTTCTAATTTTGATATGCGTAACACATTTTCAACTTGTGCATGCATTCGCTTATTCTCATCTTTTATCATTTGAAGGTATCGAAGAACCTTTTCTTTATCATCAATAATTTTTGGATTTCTAATAGCATCCAAAGCTAAGTTTATCGTGGCGATAGGAGTTTTAAACTCATGTGTCATATTATTGATAAAATCATTCTTAATTTCAGAAATCTGACGCTGACGCACTAATTGATTTAAAGCACTAGTATAAGCAATCAAAATAATCAATGTAAAAATGATAGAAAGTATAGTAATACTAACCAACTGTGATAGCAAAAATTTCTTTTTATAAGGAAAAGTTACTAAAAGCTGGTATTTACTATTTCCTTCATTATCTGAAAAAATAGGAATAGAATAAGTTGCGTCTTTATCGTATTTAAAATCACTTGATTTTACATTTGTTGCTAAATTATTGCTATAAATACTGAACTCAAATTTAGTGTTCACACCCGATTCTTCTAATTCCTTTTTAATCAATTTACTTAAAGTTTCTTTTGAAACTCTTTCTTGAATGGGCAAAGCTGATGCATAATCTTTATAATATATCTCGAAAGAAGCATTATCTAAAGCATCCAAATTCCCCATTTTTTCAATTCTAACATCAGGAATTAAACTTTGAGAAACGCCAGATTTATCGATAGATTTATTATTATAAACTTCAGTTACACGCTTGGAACTAAAGCTTCTAAATTTTTCGCTATCAAATTTCTTATCAAAGAACGTAGGTGAAATATTAAAATCTTCTGATGTTATACTATTAGAATATACTATCGTTTTATTAGTTTTTGGATTCTTTTGAACGTAATAAAATTCTGTTATTTCATTCTTTTTTGGAATATTACCCGTACTATCTTTATAATGATTTATCTTATCATAAAAATTATAGGCTTCTTGTTTCTGAATTTTATTAGCAACATCACTAATAACTTGCTTTACATGAAACTTAAATTGTTCATCATTGTTATTAAAAGAAGTATTAAACCAATACACCTGTACAAGAATTATCCCAATTAGGGATAAGCTCATTAGCAAAACGAGTAATCTAAAAAAAAGTTTATTCATCGTGACAAAATTAGTATTTTAACAATATATTAAATAATACATTAACCAAACATTAACACCTATCAGTGTTTTTGTGTAATCGCTAAAATTTTAAGAATTTCGTCTGCTTTTTGCTTTGCAACTTCTAATGAACTATTTTCTATAACAAAATTACTTTTTGATATGCGTTGCTCATCAGTCCATTGTGCTTTAATTCTTTTTAAAATAAGTTCTCGACTGGTTTTATCCCTTTTAATAACCCGTTCAACTCTTGTTTCTAATGGTGCTGTCACAGTGATAATTATATCACATTTTTTATAACTTCCACTTTCAAATAATATAGCAGCTTCATAAATAATATAAGAAGCTTTATTATTATCAGTAAGCCAATTCTCAAAATGTCTTTTCACCACAGGATGAACAATTGCATTTAATTGTTCCAATTTCTCTGGCTCATTAAACACAATGGCTGCCAGTTTTTCTCTATTGAGGATTCCGTTTTCAAAAATAGCTTCTCCAAAAGTATTTTCAAGAGCGACAGTAATCTCCTTAGATTGCGTCAATTGTCTAGCTTCATCATCAGCAATATAAATTGGAATACCAAAAGAATGCAAATAATTCGCAATAGTTGTTTTTCCGCTTCCTATTCCGCCTGTTAAGCCTATAATCTTTGTCATAACTATAATTTAAAAAATAATTCAGGAAAAGCTTCTTGTGGTTTTTGTTTTAGAATAATCACTTTAAAATAGGACTTTATAAAACCTAAACCATAACCATAAAATTGCTTCCAAACCGCTATTAAAGATAAAAATCCTATTTTGATACTCTTATTTTGGTAAGAAGAAACTAAAAATAAAATTAAAAAGTAAATAAAATAAAGCTGTAATAAATAATCAAAATTAAAAATTAAGAGTAATGCAATAGATACAAAGAATCCGATGATAAAAAGCGAAGGAAAAAAAAAGGTCAATTTATTGTATTTTGGATACCAACTATTAAGGATCGGTCTCGCTTTTCCAAATTTATTTACTTGCACAGAGAATTTATCCCAGTCAATTCTTCTTTTGTGATAAACGTATGCGTTTGTAAATAGTTTAGTTTCAAAACCTAAGTTCCACAAACGAATGGATAAATCGGGATCTTCACCTGGATGGATATTTCCAAAACCTTTTGACGCATCAAAAGCTTTTTTAGACAATCCCATATTAAAACTTCTAGGTTGAAATTTACCAATTTTCTCAGAACCTCCTCTTATTCCTCCCGTTGTAAGAAAAGAGGTCATGGCAAAATTAATTGCTTTTTGAATATCCGAAAAACTATCTAACGCTTTGTCTGGACCACCAAAACAATCGACATAATTTTGTTCTAAAGCTTTATCAACTTCACTTAAGTACTCTTTTGGAATGATGCAATCAGAGTCAAAAATAATAAAGTAATCACCTCTCGCCTTTCTCATTCCGTAATTTCTTGAATTACCAGGGCCTGAATTATCCTTGTAATAATAGGAAATATCAAGACGATCACCATATTTCTGAGCTATATCCTTGCACAGCAAAGAGGATCCATCTTCTACAAGCACAATTTCAAAAATATCTTCATAGGTAGAATGAGTCAAACTTTCTAAGAGCTCATCAACTTCATCAGGACGATTGTAAACAGGAATAATTAAGGAAAACAACATAAATTAGATTGGGTATTATTTTAATTTTTTGGGGCTTGAAAATTTTAACAAATATAATCTTTATCCATAAAAAAACCACCAACTATAAGTTGATGGTTTTTAAATATTTTTATGCATTTCTATACGTAACCTTGTATAGAAATAAATATAAATTATCCTATACTTTCGATGTTTACCATTTCGTTTGCATCGGCTTTGTAATCTACACCTTGAACATCAAATCCAAATAAGTTATAAAAATCTTTTCTATAACCTTCTAAATCTCCTATTTCAGATAAATTTTCTGTTACTGCCTCAACCCATAATTTAGCTATTTTTTCCTGAACATCAGCACGCATTTCTAAATCATCAACGCGAATTCTACCTTTTTCATCCACAGGAACTGGTTTTCCGGTAAATAATCTTTCTTGATATAAACGCTGAATTTGCTCGATACATCCTTCATGTATTCCTTCCTCCTTCATTATTTTGTATAACAAAGAGATGTATAATGGAATGACAGGAATTGCTGAACTTGCTTGAGTAACTAATGCTTTATTTACAGATACAAATGCTTTTCCTTCAATGTCTGCTAACTTTTCAGTGATGGCAAATGCAGTAGCTTCAAGATGATCTTTTGCGCGTCCTATGGTACCTTTTCTATAAACTGCTTCTGTCAAAGAGGGCCCAATATAAGAATAAGCAACAGTTGTAGCTCCTGGCGCTAATAAATTTTCTGCTTTTAAAGCATCAATCCACATAGACCAATCCTCACCGCCCATAACAGCAACTGTATTCTCAATATCATCACCACTACTTGGCTGAATAGATATTTCAGAAACTTTACCAGAATGAAAATCTACAGTTTTATTAGTAAATACATCACCAATTGGTTTCAAAACAGAACGGTGTAATACTCCAGTTGTAGGATTCATACGAACTGGTGAAGCAAGACTGTAAATAATCAAATCGACTTGACCTAAATCTGCTTTAATTAAATCTAGTGTTTGTCTTTTTATTTCATTAGAAAAAGCATCTCCGTTGATGCTTTTTGCATAAAGACCTGCTTTATGAGCTTCTGTTTCAAAAGCAGCAGAATTATACCAACCTGGTGAAGCTGTTTTCCCTTCAGCAGGCTCTTTTTCAAAAAATACACCAATAGTTGCGGCGTCGCTACCAAAAGCACTTGTAATTCTAGAAGCCAGACCAAAACCAGTCGAGGCACCAATTACTAAAACTTTTTTCGCGCCATTAATAGCTCCTTTTGATTTTATATATTCTATCTGATTTTTAACATTTTGAGCGCATCCCTCTGGGTGAGATGTCGTACAAATAAAGCCTCTCATTCTAGGTTCTATAATCATATTGGGTAATTCTTTAAATTTAATATTTTGTATTTTTTTTATAAGCTTCCGCCAAATGTTCCAAAAGGAAACAAATATAAAGGAAAATATTAGTTAAGCAATGCTTTTGCATGATTTAAGGCTGACTCAGAAACAATAGTACCAGATAACATTTGTGCAATCTCTACTATTCGTTGATCTTGGTTTAATAACTTTAATTCTGATTGTGTATCCTCTCCAACTGTTGCTTTTGAAACTTTAAAGTGCGCCTCTCCTTTGGCAGCGATTTGAGGCAAGTGAGTAATTGCAAAAATTTGCATTTCACGACTCATTTCCTTCATGATTTCTCCCATTCTAATAGCAATTTCTCCAGAAACACCGGTATCAATTTCATCAAATATTAATGTTGGTAGTTTTGAATATTGAGCCAATATTGCTTTTACCGCCAACATAATTCGAGACATTTCTCCTCCTGAAGCTACTTTTTTCAGCAAACCAAAATCAGTTCCTTTATTAGCAGAAAATAAGAACTCTAGTTCGTCTTTACCATTACTAAAGTAATTCTCACTTCCTGTTATATCAATTTTAAAACGTACGTTAGGCATTCCCAAAGTTTCTAAAATAGCAATTAATTTTTGAGATAAAACCGGAATAGATTTTTCTCTATTGTAATGAATTTTTCCTGCTAATTCGTCGAGTTCAACTCTTTTAGATTCAATTGATTTGTTCAACATAGTAATTTCTTCTTCCATGTTTCCTAATTCAAGAACAGCGTTTTCTAAATTAAGCTGAATATCCAGCAATTCCCCAACTGTAGAGACTTGATGTTTCTTTTGAAGGTTAAAAATTACCTGCAATTTTTGACTAATTAAATCCAATTGTTCTGGATCATTTATTAGTTTTTCTGAAAAGCGATTCATCTCTTGAGAAATATCATCAAACTCTATAGTTAAACTTGAAACTCTTTCCAGTATTGCGCTGTAATCAGTTGAAAAACCCCCTATTTTTTGTAATGAAATTTTTATTTCATTCAAATTATTCCGAACCCCAATTTGTTCTTCATTAGCAATTGCTAATGCTTTATCAAGTGATTCTTTAATTATTTCAACATTATTTAATTTTTCAAAATCTGCTTCTAATGTTTCTTGTTCGCCTGCTTTAAATTTTGCTGCAACCAATTCGTCTAACAAAAAAGTATTGTATTCCTGCTCTTTTTTAGATTCACTTTGTCTTTTTAAAATAGAATTTAATTTAGACTGATCGGATTTAAAAGTCTTTAAAAGCAATTGATACTCTATAATTGTCTCTTTGTTATTAGCAATAGCGTCAATTATTTTGAATTGAACATTTTCATCAGAAAGTTCTTGAGTTTGTTGCTGCGAATGAATATCTATCAAAAACATGCTTAATTCCTGAAGCTCTTGAAGATTTACAGGACTGTCATTAATAAAAGCTCTAGATTTACCAGAAGGAAGAATTTCGCGTCTAATTATAGTTTCCTCTTCGTAATCCAAATCATTGGCTTCAAAAAAAGGTTTCAAATTATATTTAGCTATTTCAAAATGGGCTTCAATAATACATTTTTCTTCTTTATTTTTTAAGGAAGTAAGATCAGCTCTTTTTCCTAAAACGAGACCAATTGCACCTAAAATTATTGATTTACCAGCACCCGTTTCACCAGTAATAGTAGAGAAACCTCTAGAAAAATCAATAGTTAATTTTTCTATTAAAGCATAGTTTTTTATCGAAAGTGAACTTATCATTTATAGTTGTTTATTAGAAATGGGGAACAAGGTTTAAACTAAAATTTGAAAAACAAATTAATATTTTATCAGAGACCACTTGCTCATATTCAAAGGAGAAATTTTATTTAGGTTCTCTGTTAAGTCTGAAACCGTAATACTGGGTCCGCCAGAGAATATAGAAACGATTTCATCCGATTTTGCATCAAAAAATACTCGTGTTAAAAAAGCATTAGGTCTTGAAGCATTTAACTTAGAAAGATTAATTATCGAATTTTTAATTTTCTCTTTAGCTGTTTTTAGATCTGTACTCATCAAATCTAAACCAACATGATAATCAAAGGTAGTTTGCCTGATTTGTTTGAATGTTGGTGATAAAAGGTCATTTATCAAAAAATAACGCGTTTGATTTCCGTCTGCCTGACTCCATCCTTTTGATCCACCTTGTAAAGCAACATTTGAAATATTTTGTGCAATTTCAAAATTAGGATCACCTGCTTCTAAAACAAAAGTATCCGCATCCATACCAATAATAATATAGCTATAAAAAGCTAAAACAGAAACTAAATTAGAATCAAAACTGGATGGATTGAATATTAAATTTTCAAATTCAGTATATCTAAAATTAAAGTCTTTATCATTATAATTTAAAATCGGCGAGGAATAAGAGGAATTGTAAATAGGCCTGGAAGATTGCACCTGAATAGTTGCTGAAAATTGATCTAAGCTATTAGAGGAAATAGTAATGTACATCGAGCAATTTATTTTCTCATTTTGCTTAACCGCAACACCAGTCCAATCTGTTTTATTGACAAATTCATTTATTGAAGTTTCTAAGGTTTTAAAAACTTGCTGATTCGTAACACTTAAACGTTGTGCATCAACAGTAACAGTACAGTTCAGTTGTTGTGCTTGGGCAAAACCAAGAATAAAAAGTAGTAAAAAAGTAAATATTTTATTCATTTCTAGTTTTTTATTTTTGTCTAAATCGAAGCTGCGAAAAAGAAGTATTTCTTATTCCCTATCAAGAATATTAAAATGAGCTATTATTTTGTTCAAAATATCATCGGCAACGGCTTCTTTTGATTTCAATTGCATTGGCTCAATATTAAAATCTTTATCAATAAAAGTAACTTTATTTGTTGATTTACCAAAACCAGCACCATCATCTTGTAAAGAATTCAATACAATCAAATCTAAGTTTTTTTTCTTGATTTTTAACTTTGCATTTTCTATTTCATTTTCTGTCTCTAGTGCAAAACCAATTAAATATTGATTTTTCTTTTGATCTCCTAGCGAGGCTAAAATATCTTTTGTCTTTTCCAATTCAATAACAAAACTATCGGCTGCCTTTTTTATTTTTTGTAACGCAACGTTTTTTGGTTTGTAATCCGCCACAGCAGCTGCAGCGATAGTAACATCAACATCGGGATAAAATTTTTGACAAGCTTCATACATCTCTTGAGCGGTAACAACTTCAACCAACTGGATGGATGAATTTACAACCTTACAATGAGTAGGTCCAGATATTAATACTACTTGTGCGCCTAAATTCGCAGCACTATTTGCTATATCAAAACCCATTTTACCAGAAGAGTGATTCCCAATAAAACGAACAGGATCTATTGCTTCATAAGTTGGACCCGCAGTTACCAAAATGGTTTTCCCTTTAAGCGGCAATTTATTATTTAAGTCAAGTTCTATAAAATGAATTATAGTTTCTGGTTCTGCCATTCTTCCTTCTCCAGATAAACCACTTGCCAATTCGCCAGACTCCGCTGGAATTATAATATTTCCAAATTGTGAAAGCCTTGCAAAATTAGAAATAGTAGAAGGATGCTTGTACATATCAAGATCCATTGCTGGCGCAAAATATACGGGACATTTAGCAGATAAATAAGTAGCAAGCAAAAGGTTGTCGCAAGTCCCATTTACCATTTTAGATAACGTATTGGCTGTTGCAGGCGCAACAATCATCAAATCAGCCCAAAGTGCTAATTCAACATGATTATTCCATTTTTCGTTCTCCTCATCTTGATTGTAAAAACTAGAAAAAACAGGATTTTTAGATAACGTAGATAACGTAAGTGGAGTTATAAAATCCTTAGAAGCAGGTGTCATTATCACTTGGACATGTGCACCTGCTTTTATGAAAAGTCGTACTAATGAAGCTGTTTTATAGGCTGCAATTCCACCAGAAATACCTAGTAAAATTTTCTTACCGTTTAAAACTGACATCGTACTATTATTTATTAGAATCTCTGTGATAGATTTTACCATCTAACCATTCTTGAACTGCTAAAGCATGTGGTTTTGGTAATTTTTCGTAAAATTTAGAAACCTCAATTTGTTCTTTATTTTCAAAAACTTCTTCAAGACTGTCATTATATGTAGCAAATTCTTCTAATTTCTCTGTCAATTCTTTTTTGATTTCAGAGTTAATTTGATTTGCTCTTTTAGCCATAATGGTTATTGCTTCATACACATTACCAGTAGGTTCCTCAATAACACTTTTGTTGTAAGTTATTGTATTTACTGGAGCATTCGTCTTTTTTAAATCCATGACTTTATTTATTTAGTAAATTTTTGTAAATCTTTTTCAATTCTCACTAACATTTCGGTAGCAAGTTTTTTGTATTTTGTTTCAGCATTAAATTTAATCAAATTTGAATGTGCTGCTTTAGCAACAAGTAGTCTTTCTTCCATTTTAGAAGGAATACTATTAATCGCTAGTTGATAAGCAGAATCAAACTTATAAAACAATGCATCTTCTTTAAAAGGTGTTCCTGGATAATCAGAAACAAAGTTATCTAAAGCAACAATAGCCGATTTATAATCTGAAATTGTATTGTATCCTTTAGCGTTTTCGTAAACCTTTTTTTCTGTTTTTTCACTAAGCACTTTTACAGTACTATTTGCTTCCGCTAAATATTGTGAATTAGGATAATTATCAATAAACATTTGTAATTTATCCAAAGCTTTATTAGTACTCGTTTGATCTAAACTATAAACTGGAGATAACATCGCATAACTCTTTGCACCTAAAAAAGCTGCTTCTTGCAATTTTTCACTTCTAGGATATCCTGAAACGAAACTTTCAAATTGGTATCCTGCTAAATAATATTGTTTAGTTTTATAATAAGACTGAGCAAACATGTAAAATAATTTTTCAGCTTGCGGTTTTCCTCTGTAAGCTGGAGCAATTTGTTCGAAAATTCGAATTGCTTTAGTATATTTACCTGAATCATATAATTTAGTTGCCATTTCAAACTTTACAGCAACATCTTCGGATTTTAATGCTTTTTGATACTCATTACAAGAACTAAAAATAGCAACAAGAAGCAATAGAGATATTATTTTTTTCATTTTTTTACTTTTTTCATGATTTCTTGATTGAAACAACCTACGAAATCATACCGAAGTTTCGGTGGCAAATTTAGTTATTAATTTAGCGACTTCAAAATATATTTTTCGTTTAAAAAAACAGTCTTTATTTAAACTTATTTATTGATTTTTTTAACAAATTCATGCAGTCTTTCCGATAAAGAATGATCTACTTGCACGAGTGGTAAACGCACGGTGTTCTCTGAAATTCCCAATGACAGGAAGACTTCCTTAATACCGGCAGGATTTCCTTGTTCAAAAATCATATCAATAGAATCCGATAATAGATATTGATATTTAAAAGCCTCATTTACTTTTTTATTCAGTCCTAAACTAATCATTTCAGAAAATTCTTTTGGAAAACCCTGACCAATTACAGAAATAACTCCTGAACCTCCTGCTAAAACCATTGGTAAAGCAATCATATCATCTCCTGAAATTACAAGAAAATCTTTAGGTTTATCTTTTAATATTCGCATGGCTTGAACAATGTCTCCTGCTGCTTCTTTTATACCAATTACATTTTTGAAATCATTAGCCAAGCGCAATACAGTTGAAGGAAGCATATTACTGGCTGTTCTTCCTGGCACATTATATAAAATAACAGGAATTGGAGATGCCTCTGCAACCGCTTTAAAATGTTGATAAATTCCTTCTTGAGTAGGTTTGTTATAATAAGGAGAAACGGAAAGTATGGCTGCAAATGCAGATAAATCTCTCGTTTTTAGCTCTTCTACTACTTTCATTGTGTTGTTTCCGCCAACGCCTAAAACTAATGGTAAAGTTCCCTTATTAGCTTCGATTACTGTACGAATCACTAATTCTTTTTCCTCTACTGATAACGTAGCATTTTCTGCGGTAGTACCCAAAACTACCAAATATTCAATTCCTCCGTCAATTGAATATTTTACAATTCTTTTTAGAGCTTCTGTGTCTACTGAAAAATCGAGTTTAAAGGGCGTTACAAGAGCTACACCAGTTCCTATTAATGATTGCATATTAGTCTTATATTTTATTTAATAATTTTAAATACTTAAATAACTCCTTTACAAAAATATCATAATCTGTAAGAGTTGTGTTGATCATAAAATGATTCAATCGTTGATCAATTGTTGCAAAACCAACTTTAAATTCGGCTTTTGATTGTTTTGTAATTTGCAATAAAATTGCTCTTTCTACCTCGTAAAAACTGATCAATAGATCCGTTTTTTCATTTATAAATTCACTAACAACTGGATCGACAATTTTTCCGTTCCACGAAATCGCACTGAACCCAAAGGTAGGATAGGTTTCTATGTATGTTTTATTAATCGTATCGCAATACATGATTATTTTAATATTTTCAGACAAAAAACCATTACTAATCAAATCCTTAACAAGACTTTTTGTTTCAGAAAAATTAGTTTTATCAATCAATAAACCTACTTTTTGAATTCTATTATCAGAGAAAATAGCAATTGTATTTTCCAAGTTATTTTTAAATGTTTTTTTTACAATAAAATCCTTTATATATTTTAAAAACATATTACTTTTACTTGGTTACAAAATTAATTAATTAAGTTGCATTTAAATGGTAAATCTAAAAAAGTATAATGACGTTTCTAAACTTTTTGTTATATTCTTAACATTATTTTTAGTCACATCGTGTAGTAAACAAAATTATCAAGTCACTAAGATTGTTGGCAAACAATTTCCTATTACTGAGAAGGAAAATCAAGTTGCTGAAATTGAGAATTTTATAAAACCATACAGAGAACATATTAATAAGGATTTAGACAGTATTCTTGCTTACTGCCCAGTAACACTTGATAAAAGCGGAAAATGGCAATCTACTATTGGTAATCTTATGGCAGATGTTTCTTTAATGCGTGGGAATCTTGTATTTGAAGCAAGAGAAAACAAAAAAATAGATATTTGCTTGCTAAATAGTGGCGGTGTTCGTTCTATACTTCCAAAAGGGAATGTAACCGCTAGAAATGCTTTTGAGATTATGCCGTTTGAAAACAGTATGGTTGTAATTGCTTTAAAAGGAGAGCAAATCAATGAAATGGTTGATTTCTTTATCGCTGATAAAAAGCCACATCCTCTTTCTGGAATAACATTTACAATTGATAAAAACAATCAGTCTAAAAAAATATTAGTCCAAGGAAAACCACTTCAAAAAGAGACTATTTATTATGTAGGAACAAATGATTATTTATCTGATGGTGGCGATAATATGAATTTCTTTAAAAAAGCAGTTCAGAAATTTTATTTAGATTACAAGTTACGAGACATACTTATTGACTATTTTAAGCAAGTAGATACCATTCCAGTAATTACTGATGTTAGAATAACTGTTGAATAGATAAAAGAAGTCTGAAAGAAAGATATTCTTTAGAAACATTACCCCCTAGCCCGATTGAAGCGGCATCCCACGCTTTTTAGCGTGGATACAGCGTAAAGCGGGAAAAAGCTCCTGATTGTTATTTGCCTTATACTGGCGATCACTAAAAATACATAAAATGAAAAGAAGAGAATTTATAGAAAAAACAGCTGCAACTTCAGCTTTATTGAGTTTAGGACTTTCCTTAAGTAGTTTTGAAACCTCAAAGACCAAACACCTTACCATTTTACATACCAATGATGTACACAGTTATATTGATCCATTTCCGGCAGATCATCCGAGAAATGCAAATATGGGAGGTGTAGCCCGCAGAGCAGCATTGATAGAAACAATTAGAAAAGAAAATCCAAACGTACTGCTTCTTGATGCAGGAGATATTTTTCAGGGAACTCCTTATTTTAACTATTATGGAGGAGAATTAGAATTTAAACTAATGAGCATGATGAAATATGATGCCTCTGCTATAGGAAACCATGATTTTGATAACGGTTTACAAGGTTTATATGCTCAACTTCCGCATGCTACCTTCGATTTTATATCGGCTAATTACGATTTTAAAAATACAGTTATGAATGGGTTTGTAAAGCCTTATAAAGTTTTTGATAAAAACGGAATAAAAGTGGGTGTTTTTGGATTGGGAGTTGAATTACAAGGTTTGGTTGATAAAAAAATGTACGGAGAAACAGTTTACAATGATCCTGTAGAAACTGCTCAAGATATGGTTCGTATATTAAAAAAAGAACTGAAATGCGATTTGGTTATCTGTTTGTCTCACATTGGTTACAGTTATAAAAATGAACCTAATAAAATATGTGATTTAAAATTAGCTACTTTAACAAAAGATATTGACATGATAATTGGTGGACATACACACACCTTTCTAGATAAACCAACTATTGTGAAAAATATTGAGGACAAAGACGTACTAGTAAACCAAGTAGGATGTTACGGAATTAATCTTGGAAGAATTGATGTGTTTTTTGATTCGGACAAAAATAAAACACACCAAGGAAGATCAATCGTGGTTTAACTAATGTTTTTCATAGCATTCGTTTCTGCATCTATAACAAAGCGATAGAAAACATAATAAACACCCGCATTTAGCAACATCGCCAATGGTCTAAACACGATTGGCGCTAAGTTAGATAAATAATATTTTTCTATAAAAACAATAAAATATTGTGTCAGAGACAATAATCCAAAAATAAACAACCAAGCATTTTTTTTGTTAGGATCCATTAGATATTCGGATAAAGCGAGACCTCCAATTACAGATATTAGTATGTTTTGAAACACTAGTAGAACGTAACTTTTGGTGTCGATACCAGTAGAAATTAACAAGAGATAGAAAAAAATAAATACAAAAGGGATTATAGCAATAAAAAAAGGAATGTAATCTTTGAGTTTAATTAATTGAATAACATAATAAATTAAAAGGATTCTGTGTACTAAGAAAACGAGTAGACCTAAAAACAATAAATATTGAGTATTGGGTATAAACAAAACATTAGTAATTAAGGAAAGAAAGAGAACTATAAAAAAGAGCCAATTTCGTTTTTTAGACATGTTCCAATAAAGAACCATAATCCCAATTGACAATAATGGTTTAAAAAAAAACAACAAGCCTTTATCAAAAAAGAATTCTATCACTACTTCAATTATCACTATGATAAAAAAAAGTAAAGACAAGCTTTTTCCAATCCTATTTTCATGTTTAAGAGTAAACATAATAATTTGTTTTTTTTCAATTTATAAAATACACCAATTCACCATTAACCACTCATAAAGAGCGACTTAGAGTAAATAAGTTTAATTTAATAATAAATGTACAAATTATTATTCTACTAATTTCATAAATTCAATTTCTGAAATAATAGGAATATTGAGTTTACTAGCTTTCTCCAGTTTTGCTGGTCCCATATTTTCTCCAGCAACCACATAATCCGTTTTGGTAGAAATAGAGCTTCCCACTTTTCCTCCGTTATCTTCAATTGCTTTCTTTAAGTCATCCCGTGAGAATTTTTCAAAAACTCCAGAAACTACAAAGGTTTTATTTGCAAGTTTATTGGTCGCATTTAGATTTATTTTCTCTATAATTTCAAACTGAATTCCATAATTTTTCAATCGCTCTATAATAATTTTATTTTCAGCATTATCAAAAAATTCTATTACACTTTTTGCTATACGTTCGCCTATTTCGTCTACTAAAATCAAATCTGGTAAAGTTGCCTTCCTTAAAGCATCAATAGACTTGTAGTGTTTCGCTAATTTTTTAGCTACAGTTTCACCCACAAAACGAATTCCCAAAGCAAATAATACACTTTCAAATGGTATATTTTTGGAATTTTGAACACCTTTAACCAAATTTTCTGCAGATTTCTGAGCCATTCTTTCTAAAGGAAGAATTTGATCCACTGTTAATTCATACAAATCAGCATAATTATGAACCAACCCATTATTGAATAATAGCGCAACGGTTTCACCACCTAGTCCTTCAATATCCATTGCTTTTCTAGAAATATAATGTTGAATTCTGCCAATAATTTGCGGAGGACAACCATAAAAATTAGGACAGTAATGATTGGCCTCACCATCATTGCGAACCAATAAAGTTTCACATTCTGGACAATGGGTAATGTATTTTGTGCGTTCTGAATTCTGTGGTCTTTTACTTAAATCTACTGCAATTATTTTAGGTATAATTTCACCTCCTTTTTCTACAAAAACAGTATCATCAACTCTGATATCGAGTTTTTCTATTTGATCAGCATTATGTAAAGAAGCTCTTTTTACAATGGTTCCTGCTAATTGTACAGGCTCTAGATTAGCAACAGGAGTTATTGCTCCTGTGCGTCCTACTTGATAAGAAATTGAATTTAATTTTGTAGAAACTTGTTCTGATTTGAACTTATAAGCAATTGCCCAACGTGGCGATTTAGCCGTAAAACCCAATTCATCTTGGTAATGAAAAGAATTAACCTTTACCACTACTCCATCCGTTTCATAAGGAAGATTGTGTCTATGTATATCCCAATAATCAATAAATTCAAAAACCTCCTGCAAATTTCGAGCCAATTTAGCTTCTTTAGGCGCTTTGAACCCCCAGTTTCTAGCGACTTCTAGTCCTTCAAATTGAGATTTAAAAGGAAGATTGTTACCTACTAAAAAATACAACAAACAATCTAACGGACGTTTTGCTACTTCGGCACTATCTTGTAATTTTAAACTTCCTGAAGCTGTATTTCTAGGATTAGAATAAGGTGTTTCACCTATTTCAATCAATTCCTGATTCATTTTTTCGAACCCAGCAAATGGCAAAATAATCTCTCCACGAACATCAAACTTTTCAGGGAAATTTCCTTTCAGTTTTAATGGAACTGATTTTATAGTTTTAATATTATTGGTAACATCATCACCTTGAAAACCATCTCCGCGAGTTACCGCACGTTTTAGAATTCCATTTTCATAAGTAATACTAATTGATGCGCCGTCGTATTTTAATTCACACGTATATTCTAAAGGAACGTCTCCTAATACTTTTTGAATTCGTTTTTCCCAATCTAATAATTCTTCTTTAGAATAAGAATTATCAAGAGAATACATGCGTTGTTGATGCGCAACTGTTTGAAAGTTTTTGGTTATAGCACCACCTACTCTTTGTGTTGGAGAATTTTCATCAAAGTATTCAGGATACTGATTTTCAAGTTCTTGAAGTTGTTTTAATTTCAAGTCAAAATCATAATCAGAAATTAATGCTTCATCTAACACATAGTAATTATAATTGTGTTGATTTAATTCCTCTCTGAGAGTCTGAATTGTATTTTGGATGTCCATATAAAATAAAAATTGGCTATTTTAGTTTCTGTAAAAGCGTACTAAAATAACCAATTTAAAAATAAAAACACTAAAATTACGACTCAATAATCGAATTTATTTGTTTGTACAAAAGTCCATCACTCAAAAATGCACCTTGCTGAATCAATGCAAAAAGAGAAGTGTTTCGATCTTCTGTAAATTCTTTCTTTCCTATTTTCATTTCAATAGTATCGGTAAACATATTGTCGCTTAACCACTGCAATCCTTCTTTAGTTAAAAAATCAGTCTCGGGAACCAAAGACTTCAACACGATAGATTGTACGTGGGTATCAAAACATTGAAAAAGAAAAATATGATTTTTAGAAAAATGCTCTAAAAATTCTGCTTTTGTAAGAACGCCTTCCCAAACCAAATCAGAAAAAACATCTAATTCTTGTTCAGCCACTTCTGGTTTTTCTTTTTTAATGGTATCCCATTCTGCTTTATCAATAGTTTGCGTCGCTAGGAAAGTACTAAATTCCTGATTTAGTTTCTCAAATTGTTCTTTAGTTAATCTGGAGTATTTCATAATAGTAAATTTTGCCGCTAAGGCATTAAAGCGCGAAGAAATTTTTTATGACTTGTAATTATAATCACTTTTTCACGAAATTGAAAAGAATTTTAAAATGGTGTTGAAATAAAATTATTTTCAAGAAAAAAAATCAATTTCTTCGGTATTTCGTGAGGTAATTAAAACAAAAAAAATCCCGACTTTCATCGGGATTTAGATATCTAAATATAGAAATTATGCTTTTTCAGCAACAATTTCATAATCCAATTCAACGATTACATCTCTATGTAAACGAACGTTAGCAGTATATTTACCAGTACGTTTAACGATTCCGCTAGTGATGAATTTTCTATCGATTGTTTGTCCACCTTTAGCTAAAGCTGCAGCGATATCAATATTCGTGATTGAACCGAATAATTTTTCACCACCTGCTTTCGCGAAGATTTTAATTTCGATAGCTTTTAAAGCTTCTGCTAATGCTTTTGCATCTGCAACAACTTTAGCTTCTTTGTGCGCTCTTTGTTTTAGGTTTTCAGCCAATACTTTCTTTGCAGAAGAAGTAGCTAAATGTGCTTGACCAGTTGGGATCAAAAAGTTACGACCGTAACCATTTTTTACCGTAACGATATCATCTTTAAATCCTAAATTCTGAACGTCTTGTCTTAAAATAAGTTCCATGTTGTTGTCCTTGTATTATAGAAGTTAGGTTTCATATTTCAGAAAACCAACAAACTTTGTTAAATATTATTTTAGTAAATCCGCCACGTATGGCATTAAAGCTAAGTGACGAGCTCTTTTTACAGCAACTGAAACTTTTCTTTGGTATTTTAATGAAGTTCCAGTTAAACGACGTGGAAGAATTTTTCCTTGTTCGTTTACGAATTTCAATAAGAAATCAGCATCTTTATAATCAATATATTTGATACCTGATTTTTTGAAACGACAATACTTTTTTTGTTTGTTTGTCTCTATATTCAAAGGCGTAAGATATCTAATATCCCCGTCTTTTTTTCCTGAAGCCGATTGTTGTAGTGTAGCCATGATTACGCTTTTGTTGCTTTTAATTTAGTTCTTCTTCTTTCCGCCCAAGAAATTGCGTGTTTGTCTAAACTTACAGTTAAGAAACGCATAATTCTTTCGTCACGTCTAAATTCAGTTTCAAAAGCAATAAGAACTTCTCCTGGTACTTTGAATTCGAATAAATGGTAAAAACCAGATTTTTTGTTTTGAATTTCGTAAGCCATTTTTTTAAGACCCCAATCTTCTTTCGATACCATTTCTGCTCCTCTACTAGTAAGAAAATCTTCAAATTTGCTTACTGTTTCCTTTACCTGTGTGTCAGATAAAACGGGATTTAAAATGAAAACAGTTTCATAATGATTCATAAAAATATATTTATATGTTATTTTGGGTGCAAAAGTAATCAATATTTTTAAACAAACAAGTCTTAACTCCTTTTATTCGACGAATGACTAAAAAAAAGGAAATTCACTTGGTTTTTTTCAAATAAAAAAAGTATGTTTACGTAGCCAAATCTAAAAATTCATTATTTATGAAACTAAACTGTGTCGTAGTGGATGATAGTTCTATCCAGAGAATGATAATAGCTAAGTTAGTTAATAATCATCAAAATTTGAACTTAATAGGCGACTTCTCTAATGCTATAGAAGCCAAGAATTGTATGGCTATACATAACGTTGACTTGATTTTTCTTGATATTGAGATGCCTGTTATTAGTGGCTTTGATTTTCTTGATGGTTTAAAAGTAAAACCTCAAATTATCTTTATCACTTCTAAGGCTGAATATGCTATGAAAGCTTTTGATTATGATGCAACAGATTACCTTCAAAAGCCTATTGCCATTGATCGTTTTAATTCGTCAGTAAAAAGAGCTATTGATTCTCACTTATTAAAAAAAGACAATAAAGAAGAAGAAGGAGAACATATATTTATTAAAAGTAATTTAAAAAAATTAAAAATTTTCACTTCTAAAATTAAGTGGATTGAAGCTTTTGGTGATTACGTTAGAGTTGTAACCGAAGACGATAGCAATCTAGTCCTTTCGACGATGAAATCTTTTGAGAATGATTTATCAAAAGAAAAATTTGTCAGAGTACATAAGTCTTACATCATCAATATTGATAAAGTAGAGCGTTTTAATAGCAAGTATGCCGAAATTGGAATGACTAAAATACCTTTAAGTAGACACAAGAAAGAAGACTTAGTCAAAGCGCTTTCATTCTCTTAAAAGAATAAAATCAATAAATTATAAATCCCCCATTTTTTTTAATTAAAAAAAATGGGGGATTTTATTTATAAGTCATCAATAATCTCTAATAGTAGTAATATCAAATAATCTTTTTTAGTAAAAGTCAACATTCAGCATTACTTTTATAGCCCTATATTGAGCAACCGCTTCAAAACTATTCAACATTTTCTGAATAGTAATTTTTGTAGCACCTATAGAAGTATTTTGAGGTATTTTAATGATAATGGTGCGGATGTATTCATTTCTAATTCTGCTTATAAGTGGCTCTTCTGGGCCTAAAACAGGCATATTCAAATTTTGACTCATTACTTGATACAACCACATTGCACCTTCTTTTAATTTGTCATAATCCCTTTGTTTCAATGTTAATTTGATGATCCTAAAATACGGTGGATATTTATAAATTTGTCGGTCATAAAGCTGCTCTTTATACATTCCAACATAATCATTATTTGCCACTTGTTGTATCGTATTATGATTTGGATTATAAGTTTGTATAATAACTTTGCCTTGTTTTTCAGCTCTTCCTGCTCTTCCAGCAACTTGTGTTAACATTTGAAAACTTCTCTCAAAAGCTCTAAAATCCGGATGGTATAACATATTATCAGCATTCATAACTCCTACCAAACTTACATTATCAAAATCCAATCCTTTAGCTAGCATTTGCGTACCTACTAAAATATCTATTTCTCTATTCTTGAAACTATCAATAATTTTTTCGAAACCAAACTTTCCCCTAGTCGAATCTTGATCCATTCTCCCTATTTTAGAACTTGGAAAAATAGAAAGTAATTCTTGCTCTATTTGTTCGGTTCCAAAACCTTTAGTGGTCAAATCTATACTCGAACAGGCATGACAATTCGTTGGTTTTGCCATGGTATAACCACAATAATGGCATCGCAATTGATTTTTATGTTTGTGATACGTTAAGCTCACATCACATTGTTGACACTGCGGAACGTGACCGCAAGTAATACACTCTACAATGGGCGAATAGCCTCTTCTGTTTTGAAATAAAATAACTTGTTCGCCTAATGACAAAGCTGTTGTAATTTCAGCAATTAAAACATCGCTGAAATGTCCAGTCATTTTCTTTCGGAAATATTTATCTTTAAGATCTACTAATTCAATAATAGGCATCATAACATTTCCGTATCGTTTTGACACTTCTACTAAACCAAATTTTTCAGATGTAGCATTAAAATAGGTTTCTAAACTAGGCGTCGCTGAACCCAATAAAACTTTTGCTTTGTGCGAATGAGCCAATACTATTGCTGCATCACGCGCATGATAACGAGGCGCAGGATCAACTTGCTTGAAGGTTTGCTCATGCTCCTCATCAACAATTATAAATCCTAAATTATCAAATGGTAAGAATAAAGAAGACCTTGCTCCTATTACTACTTGTGCTTTTTCAGAATTTTGCAATACTTGATTCCAAACTTCGATGCGTTCATTGTTATTGTATTTCGAATGGAAAACAGCTACTTTATTTCCAAAATAAGCTCTTAATCGACCTACTAATTGTGTTGTCAAAGCAATTTCTGGTAATAAATACAAGATTTGTTTTCCGCTTGCTAGATATTCTTCAATAAGTTTGATGTAGATTTCAGTTTTTCCACTAGAAGTAACACCATGAAGTAAGCAAACCTCTTTTTGAATAAAACTCTCTTTTATAGCAACAAAGGCATTTTGCTGTGCCTCACTTAATTCTAATTCTTTTTCGTTTATCTTGCCTTTAAAATTCACTCTATCTTCCTGCAAGAAATAATCTTCAAAAATCTCCTTTTCTATCAGAGCTTTAACAATTGCAGAAGAAGAATTAGCCTCTTCTACTAGTTTTTTGACTGTTATCGGTTTTTTTTCGGTTGCGCTTAATTGAAAATAACGCATTACGATTTCCTTTTGCTTATTAGCACTTTTAAGGATTTCAAGCAATTCACTTAAACCTTGATTAGAATCATATTTAGGATGCAAACGAATGTACCGAACGAGCTTAGGTTTGTAGCTTTCTTGTATTTCTTCGTGAAGAATTAAGATATTTTTATCTATTAATTTTTGAATTACAGGAAAAATATTCTTCTTGTTTAATATTGCAATTATATCTTGAACTTTTAATGAATTTTGCTGCTGTAAAGCTTCATAAATTAGAAACTCATCATCAGAAAGCAGACTAGTATCGACAAAAAAATCCGTTTTTTGAGAAATAAGGGTTTCACTTTCTAGCAAAAGCGCACTAGGCATTGCCCCTCTATAAACATCTCCAATAGCGCACATATAATAAGAAGCAATCCATTGCCAATGGGCTATTTGAATTGGAGTAACTATAGGTCTTTCATCTAAAATTTGATGAATCTCTTTCGCTTCGTATAACGCAGGTTTGTTTTGATGAATTTCAATAACTAAAGCCGTATATATTTTACTTTTTCCAAAAGGAACGGCGACCCTCATTCCTGTTTTAATGTAATGAAACTCTGTTTCAGAAACACTATAAGTAAATGTTTTAGCCAAGGAAAGTGGCAAAATGACCTCTACAAAATACATCTATAATTAATTATGAGTTATGAATTGAGTTATGAATTGAATCTTTACTCTAAACTCATAACTCACAATTTAAATTTATTTTACTCTTTGCCAAGTTTGCGTTCTTCCAAATAAAGAAAGACCAATATAACCACGCACTTTTAATTTATCATTTCCTTCTAAGGCTAAAAAGCATTTGTAAGTCTTTCCAGAAACAGGATCTAGAATTTTTCCTGAATTGTATTCGCTACCATCTTTTGACAAACCTTTTATAATTACAAGTCCCATTACAGGCTTGTTTTTATCTTCGCCTGTACAATTAGTACATAAGTTTTTTTTCTTGTCTGCATCTAAAATATCTACAACTTTACCGTAAACTTTACCGGAATGCTCATAGATTTCGACAATAGACTTAGCTTTACCGGTCTCGTCGTCAATAGTTTTCCATTTTCCCATGACCGTATTTCCTTGAGCATAAAAAGCCATTGAAACAAATAGAGAGAGGATTGTGATTGTGTTTTTCATTTTTTTTTGTTTTTAAGTCCTGAAGTTCCTAAGATTGTTGAGAAAATTTTCTCCTAATTTGGTAAATGAAATAATCATGCCAAGATTTCAATCTTTCTCAAACAGGAAATAGCTCCTAATAGTAAAAGCTATTTTAATTTAGTTAGTTATTATTTTTTGTTTTTAATTTATTTACGGTCGCATTTAGTTCAAAGCCTAATAATAAGATCATACAATTGATCCAAATGTAAAACATCAAAACCAATAATGTTCCTATTGACCCATATAATTCATTATATTTTGAGAATTTTGTTACCCAAATTCCAAAAAAATAAGAATCTAAAACTATCAGGATTGTTGTAAATACAGATCCGATAGATATAAAAGCTCTGTTTTTAACTTGTTTTGTTCCAAACTTAAAAAGGATTGAAGTGGTAACTAAAATCATCAAAATAACAAACGCATAACGTCCTAAAACAATGAGTTGTACTTGATCACTAAATACTGTTTGTTGCAAAACAACCTCAAAAACTACAATTGTAGAAACCGTAACTATTAATAACAAGGACAAAAGCAACGACATACTCAATGCTACTAAATATTGGCGCACAAAACCTCTTTTTACGAGAACATGTCTTGAAGTTTCAAAACCACCTAAAATTCCATTTAATCCATTTGCCATTAAAAAAATGGATAACATAAATCCAGAAGATAATAATCCCGAATCACTATTATTCAGAATATCATTAATGATTTTATAAATTGCATCATAAGTATTTGGAGGAACACCATCCTTAACAAACATTAAAAAATCTTCCTGAAAGCCTGTAATAGGTATAAAAGGAATTAAATTTAAAATAAAAAGAGCAAATGGAAATAATGCCATAAAGAAACTAAAGGCAATTGCGCTCGCATGATAAGTCAAAGCACTTTCTACAATTCCTAAACCATAGAGTTCTAATAAATCATACAAAGACAAACCTTCCAACCAAGGGAGTTTTATCTTTTTTAGACCATGAACAAGATTCCGAATGATTGGAATTTTTTCAATTTTAGCTTCAATTTCTACACTCATATTGCTTTTAAACTCAAATCCATATTATATACGGAATGCGTTAAGGCACCAGAAGAAATATAGTTCACTCCACATTCTGCATACTGCCGAATTGTGTTCTCATTTATATTACCGGATGATTCTGTTAAGCATTTGTTACCAATCATAGCGATAGCTTTTTTAGTATCCTCAAAATTAAAATTGTCTATCAAAATACGATAAACGCCTTCACTTCTTAATATTTCATCAATTTCATCTAAATTTCTAGCTTCAATTATTATTTTTAAATCTAAGTTCTTTTCTTTTAAATATTTTTTTGTTTTGGCTATTGCCAAAGTAATTCCACCAGCAAAATCGATATGATTGTCTTTTAACATTACCATGTCATAGAGAGCAAAACGGTGATTTTCTCCACCTCCTATTTTAACTGCCCATTTTTCACAAGCTCTAAAACCTGGTGTTGTTTTTCTAGTGTCCAATACTTTAGTTTTGGTACCTTCTAACAAATGCACGTATTTTTTTGTTTTTGTTGCGATAGCCGACATGCGTTGCATCGAATTTAAAACTACCCTTTCTGCCTTTAATATTGATTGGGAACTTCCTGAAACATGAAAAACAACATCTCCTTTTTTAACAGTAGCTCCATCTGCTATAAAAGTCTCTATTTGCATATTAGGATCTACATATTCAAAAATCATTTTTGCAAAAGCTACTCCAGCAATAATACCGTCTTCTTTGACCAGTAATTTTGCTTTGCCTGTAGCTGAATCTGGAATGCATGCCAAAGAACTATAATCTCCAGGACCTACATCTTCGAGAATAGCATTTTTTATTATTAGATCTAATTCTTGCTTGAATTGTTTTTCGCTAATCATTTTTACATAAAATTTATGGAAGGCTAAAGTAATGTATATTTTGTGGATTTGAAAATTTGTAAAGTTAGAAATGCTACAAATTTTTAAAAATCTCTCTAACAAAACAATTTAAGAAATAAGAAAAGCAAAATGAATTATAATATTTTTGGGTTTACTGTTTAAAATCATATATTTGAAAATAGTAATTTAAAACCCATTTTAAAAAAAACATTTAATGAGATATTATTTAACTCTAATTTTTGCAACATCACTATTAATGAGTTCTTGTAAAAAAGAAGATACCCTAGATAACAATACGATTAAGACCACTGTTGTTCCTTTTACAGAAGTTGGCAATCAAATGAAAGCTCAACAATCTCAAGCAAACGCACAACAGCAACAAGTGGTAACCAATAATTCAGTTGCTCCTGCTCCAGTTGCAAAAGGAATGAATCCAGAACATGGACAACCAGGACATCGTTGTGATATTCCAGTTGGTGCACCATTAAATTCTCCTGCTGCAGCAAAAAATCAGCAAAGTGCTCCTGCTCCTACAATGACTTACACTACTACTGCTACAGCTTCTGAAACAGTTGTTACTGCTGAAGGAATGAACCCACCACACGGTCAAGCCAATCATAGATGTGACATTGCTGTTGGTGAACCGTTACCTAAAGAATAAATTTATAACTATAAATAGGCTATCAAAATGCAACCAATTACGCTATTTAAATTTCATGAAAACTGTGAAATTTCCCTCTGGAAAGTGGTAAATGATAGTGTAATGGGAGGCATATCAGAAAGTAAAATAAATTTGAATATTAAACATCATGGTTCTTTTGAAGGAATGGTTTCATTAGAAAACAATGGTGGATTTTGTTCTGTTAAATATGCTTTTGAGCCCATTATTCTAGACAAAAACAAAATAATTTGCCTTTACATAAAAGGCGATGGAAAAATATATCAGTTTAGATTAAAAAACAGTAAAAGTGATTCTCATTCCTATATTTATAGTTTTGAAACCAATGGAGATTGGCAAAACATTGAAATTCCAATCACTGAATTCCAACCTTATTTTAGAGGTAGAAAATTAGACTTACCTAATTATGATGGTTCAAATTTAGAGGAAATTGCATTTTTAATAGGCAATAAAAAAAGAGAACATTTTGAATTGCTTATTGATCAAATTCTGATAAAATAAATTAACACCTTTTAATTCCTGTCATTTTTAAAATGTTTTCAAAAAACTTGCATCATTAAAGTACATTTCAAAATTTGTAATTTATATATATTTGCATTTCTGAAATTTAATAAAAATGAATATCAAACTCATTGCTATTGGTAAAACTGATAACAAAGCTCTACAAACTTTAATAGACGACTATACGAAACGATTGTCTTTTTATATCAAATTTGATTTGGATATTATTCCTGACATCAAAAACGTAAAAAACTTATCGGAAAGTCAACAAAAAGAAAAAGAAGGAGAATTGATTTTGTCTAAAATCACTGCTACAGACCAACTTATATTACTAGACGAAAACGGAAAAACATTTTCGAGTGTCACTTTTTCAGAAGAATTGCAAAAAAAAATGAACTCAGGCGTTAAAACTTTAGTTTTTGTAATTGGTGGTCCTTATGGTTTTTCAGACACGGTTTATGCCAAAGCTCAAGGTAAAATTTCACTTTCGTTAATGACATTTTCGCATCAAATGGTCCGATTATTTTTTATTGAACAATTATACCGAGGATTTACGATTTTGAAGAACGAACCGTATCATCATCAGTAAAAGAAAGTCTTGACTAAGTAATGTCGTCCAATTGTCAAATAAAGTCGTTAAAATTATGAATGAATAACAGTAAATTTGACAACTAACTTTAAAAACTTGTGTCATGATTTCAATAGGCGAATTAGTTTATAATTCTAGAAAAGATAAAAAGATAACTCAAGAAGAGCTTGCAGAAATTTCTAAAGTGAACTTGAGAACAATTCAAAGAATTGAGAATAATCAAAATAAGCCACGCGAAAGCACATTAAAATTAATCTTTGATGTATTAGAAATAAATAATACAATTTCTGAATTTAAACAAAATAAAATTACAAGGAATTATGCTGAATTGTTTTTCGAGTATATGTTTTTAATTGTAATAAATTTGGTCTTAATGGGAATTATAGGTTGGTTAACTTTAGATTCTGAAGCAAATTTGAATAGTCGATTTGCAGCATTACTTTTAAGCTTTTTTATTCCAATATTCATAGTTTTCTTGACAAAAAATATTAATAAAACAGAAAGACTTTTGAAATTTGGCAGCGGGCTTTTTCTTTATATTATTGCATCAATAATTAGTGTGGGATTCCCGACAGCTTTTTTAACAGGTTTAGTCGTTTGTTTATCAATTGCGCTTTTCACTTTGTTTTATGGAGACAGTTTAATGAATAGAGAAAAATCGCCTGATCTATAAGCGAATCATTCGCTAAGATTAATAAAAATTTATTCCACTAAAACACAAATTCATCTGTTTCCACATTTGCTTTTGAAGGAATCAAACTTTCTATAAAAATTTTATTTTGTAGATAACTTCCATAAGACATCTGTTTGTCAAAACAAAAAGTAACTTCTTTTGATTCGTCTTTTAATTTTAGTAAATATTTTTTCAGGTCTTGTCTTTTTACAATATTATTGTCAATTAAAATTTCATTTTTCTTGTTGATATAAATTACAGTTCCAATAGGGTTCTCCATTTTATAATAAACATTTGTAAAAGGAATAAATGCTAAATTTTTTCCAATAGTATCGGCATAAGAATAATAATTTTCAGCTTTTTCGTTCTTATGTGCTTTTTCTTCGCGTTTCTTTTTTTGTAATTTCATAATCTCAGGAATTACCAAACGCAGTGGCAAACGTTTGTCAATATTTAGGATCCAATTAGTAGAAATAATACTGTTTTTTCGGTTTACTTCTGCTAAAGTATCTTTGCCATTTGTTCGAAAAAAGATATAAATTGGAGATAAATCATCAACATTTTTGACAATAGTTGTTGCCGCTTTTGGCAACATAATATCTTCTTTATTTCCACAAGAAAATAAAAATAAAAGAACAACAAGAGTAAAATATTTCATCATTATAAATTAATTTTAGTAAACAAGGTAACACATTCCACAGCTTCTTTTACATCGTGAACACGAATAATTTTCGCTCCTTTAGTCAATGCCAATGTATTTAAAACTGTAGTCCCATTCAAAGCATTTTCGATTCCAATATCTAGCGTTTTGTAAATCATTGACTTTCTTGAAATACCAACCAGCAATGGCAATTCTATCATTTTAAACAATTCTAATTTTTGAAAAACCTCATAATTTTGATCTATAGTTTTGGCGAATCCAAATCCAGGATCTAATATCAAATCATTGATTCCGAAACTTCGTGCTGCTGCCACTCTTTGAGAAAAGTAAAATAACATTTCTTTGACAATATCTTCGTAAGTAGTCATCGTTTGCATGGTTTGCGGGTTACCGCGCATGTGCATCATAATGTAAGGAGCATTGTATTTGCCTATTATTTCTAACATTTTTGCATCTAGCATTCCTGCTGAAATATCATTGATAATTGCCGCACCACTTTCTATAGCAACCTTGGCGACTTGACTTCTAAAAGTATCAATAGACAATATCGTTTCAGGAAAATGTTTTAGAATTAAATTTACAACAGGAATAATTCTAGAAATTTCCTCCTGTTCTGAAACAAATTCCGCATTGGGTTTACTGGAATAAGCGCCAACATCAATAAAAGCAGCTCCATCAATAAGCATTTTTTCAACTTGAGAAAGAATTTCAGATTCCTTTTTATACTTTCCACCGTCGTAAAAAGAGTTGGGTGTCACATTCAAAATCCCCATAACTTTGGGGATTGTTAAGTCAACCAGTATTCCTTTGCAGTTAATAGTCATTCGTTTATATTTTTATAGACTTCAAAATTCTCCAATCAAGAATATTATTGCTATTTTTGAAGAAATTTGAATACAAATATACATCAATAATGAAGAATACTTCAAAGGAATATGACACAGTAATTGGTACTTGTCGTACATTATTTATTAACAAAATGAAAGATTATGGATGTGCTTGGCGTATTTTAAGACTGCCTTCACTAACTGACCAAATCTATATCAAAGCACAACGAATTAGAAGTTTACAAGAAAATGAAGTGCGCAAAGTAGATGAAGATGAAACAGGTGAGTTCATCGGGATTATCAATTATTCTATAATGGCGTTGATTCAACTTGAATTAGGAGTTGCGGACCAACCTGATTTAACTGTCGAAAGAGCCACTCAATTATACGATTCAAAAGTAGCAATCACGAAAGAATTAATGCAGAATAAAAATCATGATTATGGTGAAGCCTGGCGCGAAATGCGCGTGAGTTCATTAACTGATCTAATTCTTCAAAAATTACTTCGCGTTAAACAGATTGAAGATAACAAAGGAAAAACATTAGTGTCTGAAGGAATCGATGCAAATTACCAAGACATGATTAACTATTCAATTTTTGCTTTGATATTAATGGGTTTTGGAAACAAGTAAGATTTTAATTTATAAAAATTACTCTATTTTATTTACAAGAACACATAAATAGTTAGTACGTAAAATTTAAAATTTTTGTCTTTTATAGTTTGTAACAAATCATAAAATAATTAGCAATAAAATAAAAATATAAAAAATAATGAAAAATATAATTACTCAATTTTCTAGAATATTTGTTGGAATTCTATTTATAATTTCTGGATTAATAAAACTAAATGATCCATTAGGATTCTCTTATAAATTAGCCGAATATTTTAGTGAACCTGTTTTCAACATGCCTTTTCTGGTTCCATTATCATTGGGAATTGCTTTATTTTTAGTGATTCTTGAAGTTGTTCTGGGAATTATGTTACTCATTGGTTACAAAACTAAATTTACAGTTTGGAGTTTACTAATTTTGATAGTAATGTTTACTTTCCTTACCTTTTATTCTGCTTACTTTAATGTCGTAAAAGACTGTGGATGTTTTGGAGATGCTTTAAAACTAACGCCTTGGCAATCTTTTACAAAAGATATTGTATTGCTTTTCTTTATTTTAATTTTATTTTTTAATAAAACACTTATTAGACCATTATTTAAGAATAGTATTCAAAATATAATTATTTACGTTAGTATCTTTTTATGTTCATTTATGGGAATTTTAGTTTTAAATCATTTACCACTAATTGATTTTAGACCATTCAAAGTCGGAAATAATATCCAAAAAGGAATGCGTATTCCTGACAATGCAGAAAAATCAGTAGTTGAAATGATTTTTATCTACAAGGTAAATGGAGTTGATAAAGAATATACCGAAAAAGATTTGGCAAACATCCCAGAAGTAGCTGTATTTGTTGACCGTAAAGATAAAATAATTACAGAAGGTTATGTTCCGCCTATTCACGATTTTACGATGGAAAAAAATGATACAGATTATAAAGACGAGTTTTTAGAATCACCAAAAACAATGCTAATCGTTGCTTATGACTTGGTAAACGCAGATAAAGGTGGCATGGCCAAAATGGAAAAACTATATCTTGAAGCAAAGGCAAAAGGATATAAAGTAGCGGGAATGACAGCCTCTACTCCAGAAGAAATTGATACTGTAAAAAAACAATTTGGACTAACATTTGATTTCTATTTTTGTGATGCTATTACCTTAAAAACAATTGAAAGATCGAATCCTAGTATTGTTATTCTTGATAAAGGAACAGTTACTCAAAAGGCGCATCATAATGATCTTAGCGATTTAAAATTATAACAAACGATCACTTTACAAATTTAGGATATGAATTACAAAAACTCTTTTGGAGTGGCAGTAATTCATATCCTTTTTTTAATTAAACACTATTCCAAAACCTTTTAATTTTAGAAATTAAAACCATGTTTTTTAAAAACAAATCCATTTACTTATTAACTATAACGATATTACTTGGATCGTAAGGGTTTGAAAGTTTCAAAAAATTCATATTGTGTGTGAAAGGTTCAGAATGTTTGTTTAAATTTGTTAAAACAACCTGAAATGAAAAAAACAATATTAGCCTTAATTGCTTTTGCAACATTTTCTTGTTCTAAAGCTCAAAAAACAGAATTTGCAAAAGAAGCTTTATCAGAAACTCTTTTAGCAACTGATGGAAGTCAAGTTGCTTTTAAAAATATTTTAAAAAAATATAAAGGAAAAACATTAGTAATCGAAGTATGGGCTTCTTGGTGCGGTGATTGTGTCAAAGCAATGCCTAAAATAAAAGAATTACAAGCTAAAAATCCTGATGTTGCTTACTTATTCCTTTCAATGGATAAAACTGCAGAGCAATGGAAAAATGGAATTGAAAAACACGAAATTAAAGGAGATCATTTTATGGCAAATGATCAAATGAAAGGTGTTTTTGCAAAAGCACTAGACGTAGATTGGATACCGAGATATATAATCGTTGATAAAAAAGGAAAAATTGTTCTTTACCGAGCTATTGAAACTGATTTTGATAAAATTAATGAGACTCTAGAAAAATTGAAATAATTTTTTTAAACAACCATAAAAGCAAACTATTAAATTATTAAGATAATTAATATGAGAAAGAAGATTGTTGCAGGAAACTGGAAAATGCACAAAAATGCTGAGCAAACCGAAGATTTATTGAATGAGTTAATAGCAAAAATACCTACAGATACAACTGTAAAAGTATTGGTTGCTCCTACTTTTGTAAATTTAGCTTCAGCTGTAGATCATTTAGAATTTACTAATATTGATGTGGCTGCACAAAATGTTCACCAAGCAGAATCTGGGGCTTTTACTGGAGAAATCTCTGCTGATATGTTAAAGAGTGTTGGTGTAAACACAGTAATTCTAGGTCATTCTGAACGCAGAGCTATTTTTCATGAGACAGATGCTTTAATTGCTAATAAAGTAGACACCGCTTTAGAACATGATATGACGGTTATTTTTTGCTTTGGAGAGGAATTAAAAGATCGCCAAACTAAAAACCATTTTAATATTGTTGAAAATCAGCTAAAAGATGGGATATTTCATATTGAAGCCAAAGATTGGGAAAATATTGTTTTGGCCTACGAGCCAGTTTGGGCAATAGGAACGGGAGAAACTGCTTCGCCAGAGCAAGCGCAGGAAATGCACGAATTTATTAGACAGACGGTTCGAACTGCTTTTGGAGCTGACATTGCCGATACAGTATCTATACTTTATGGTGGAAGTGTGAAACCAAATAATGCAAAAGAAATTTTTTCTAAACCAGATGTTGACGGAGGCCTTATTGGTGGTGCAGCACTAAATGCTGACGATTTTGTAGCTATCGTAAACGCAATATAAAAGTTAAAAAATAAGTTGCAAAAAGAGGTTTGAAAGTATTCAAGCCTCTTTTTTTTTGTTTTCATTATTGAATTGAAATAGAATGCTACCTTTGCAAAAAAATTAAACATGTCAAACATATATATAGGATATCATTTTACTATTGAACCTAAAGAATTGGGTTCAGAAATATTAATAGCTCAGTTGGGCGAAAAAGCATTTGAAAGCTTTACCGAAACAGAAAAAGGAATTTCTGCTTTTGTACAAAAGGATTTATGGGACGAAATGATTCTTGATGATATTCACATTTTACAATCAGACGAATTTACTATTGATTATACTTTTGAAGAAATCGAACAAGTGAACTGGAATGAAGAATGGGAAAAGAATTTTGAAGCGATAGATGTAGATGGAAACTGCCATGTTCGCGCTCCATTTCATCCAAAAACAGATGCCGAATTTGATATTTTAATTGAACCAAAAATGAGTTTTGGAACCGGACATCATGAAACGACTCACATGATGATTCAACATTTATTAGAAATGGATGTTACCGGAATGAAAACGCTAGATATGGGTTGTGGAACAGCTATTTTAGCCATATTAGCAGAGATGAAAGGAGCAAAACCTATCGATGCAATTGATATCGACAACTGGTGTTACTTAAACTCTATCGAGAATGCAGAACGTAATAATTGCAAGCACATTACGGTTTATGAAGGCGAAGCATCATTACTTACAGATAAAAAATACGATTTGATTATTGCAAATATTAACCGTAATATTTTGTTGAATGATATGCAAAGTTATGTAGATAGTTTAAATCCGGGTGGAACTTTACTTTTAAGCGGTTTTTATAATGAAGACATTCCATTTATAGATTCTTCTTGCAAAGAGAAAGGGTTAACTTATGTTAAAAAATTAGAAAGAAACAATTGGGTATCTTTAAAATACGTAAATTAGTGTTGGTATTATTTTATTAATTACGAAAGTACAAAAACCTACAAAATGAGTACTAAAGAAAAAGTAAGAGAAAGAGTAAGTCTAAAAGAATCAGTGCATTTAGATAATGAAATAGTAGTTTACAACGATGATGTAAATACTTTTGATCATGTTATTGAAACTTTGATGCGTGTTTGTGAACACGCTCCCGAACAAGCGGAACAATGTTCGCTAATCATACATTATAATGGAAAGTGTACTGTTAAAACAGGTGCTTACGAAAAATTAAAATTACAATGCACTCAATTATTAGCAGCAGGACTTAATGCTGAAATAATTTAAATAACAGTAAATTCTGTTTTAGAAAAAATTTATTGTAAATAATTTAAAGACACTCTCTTTTATCCTATATTTGGATAAATGAAAGTGTTTTTTTTATGGAAGAATATGGTAAAATTCTAGTTTATGTAATGCCTATTTTTTTAATTTTAATTATAATTGAAAAATTATACGGACATTACAAAGGAGAAAATACTTCTCCAAATATGGATTCTGTTTCGAGTGTAAGCTCCGGAATGGTCAATTCTGTAAAAGATGTATTGGGAATTAGCGTTACATTAGTATCCTATGATTGGATGGTTTCTAAAATTGCTATATTTCATTTAGAAGCAAACATATTAACGTATGTTATCGGTTTTATCGTTATCGATTTCTATGGTTATTGGAGTCATCGTTTATCTCACCAAATAAATTTTTTATGGAACAAACACGCCATTCATCACAGTAGTGAAGAATTTGATCTGGCTTGTGCTTTGCGCCAAACTGTTTCAAGTTTTGTCAATCTATTTACCTTTTTATTAATACCAGCAGCACTTATTGGCGTTCCCGCAAAAGTTATTGCAATCACTATTCCTATACATTTGTTTTTGCAGTTTTGGTATCACACCAAACACATTAAAAAAATTGGATTTCTAGAAAAAATACTCGTTTCTCCTTCTCATCACAGAGTACATCATGCCATAAATCCCGAATATTTAGACAAGAACCATTCGCAAATATTTATAATTTGGGATAAATTATTTGGTACTTTTCAAGAAGAATTAGAAAGTGTTCCTCCTGTTTTTGGCATTACAAGACCTGCACAAACTTGGAATCCGATACGGATTAATTTTCAGCATTTATGGTTGTTGATCACTGATGCTTGGCGCGCAGAAAAGTGGCAGGACAAATTTACTATTTGGTTTAAACCAACAGGATGGCGACCAGAAAATTTTGAAATTAAATATCCTGTCAAAAAAATTACAGATGTCTATAATTTCGAAAAGTACGGAGCTATATACTCTAAAAAATTGATGTATTGGTCTATTTTTCAAGCAGCAATTACTTTACTACTTATAACATACATGTACAACTCAATTGCAATAATAGGATTGCCAAATGTATTCATTTATGGAGCGTTTATTTTCTTGAGCGTTTACAGTTATACTGAATTGATGGATGCCCGAAAAATTTCTATGCTATGGGAAAGCATCCGGTTTTTATTTGGTATTGGATTAATCTTCTATTTTGGAGATTGGTTTGGTATAAATCAACTTTTCCCTTTTGCTACATATTTAATAGCCGCTTATCTCATTTTATCGTTAGTTGTTACATTATATTTTAACAATAATAATTTTGAAAAAGAACTTTTGTCAGTGACAACTCCTTAAACTTATTCTATGAAAAGTAATAACGTATTAACTGGTTTTATTGGCTTCAGCCTTATTTATTTGGTTATAATTCTTTTGGGTAGAGAAGATATTACCGCCTTTTTAAAACCTTTTCTACTTCCTTTTTTAATAACGGCTGTTTATTTACAAGAAAACTTTTCTAGTAAAAAAACACTTTTAATAGCAATTACATTATCCTGGATTGGCGATATTATATTACTTTTTGCAGCCAAAGGAGAAATCTATTTTATAGGAGGATTGATTGCTTTTTTATTTTCGCATGTGTTTTATATTATATTATTTAACAAACAATTAAAAATCTATTTAAGAAAAAGTAAAACTATTTATTGGATAGGAATTACATTAATAATAATTTATCTAATAGGAATGATGGTTTTACTGATGCCAAATCTTGGTGAATTACTACTGCCTGTTTTTGTATATGCAATGACCATTTCAATCATGTTGTTATTTGCATTAAAGGGATTTTTAAATTGGCATAAGCCTGCTAATACTTATATTTTAATAGGTGCAATAATTTTTGTAGCTTCGGATAGTATACTGGCTTTTGATAAGTTTTATGCAGCAATACAATACAGTACCTTTTTGATTATGTCAACTTACTTAACAGCACAATATTTAATAGTAATTGGTATTTTAAAACTAAACAAAAAAAAGCTGCAAATTCCTTAGAAAATGCAGCTTTGATAATGATACTATAATTTTTAATTGATTTAGTGAGGCAATTTATTTTTTAGCAATCCGTAAAGATAAGTTCCTAAAAGTGCTCCAAAAAGAACAATAAAAACCGTCCAGAATCCTGCCCCTATTAATATAAATATAGGTCCTGGGCAAGAACCAACTAATGCCCAACCTAATCCAAATAAAAGACCTCCAATCCAATAACGAGCAGATCCTTTTTCTTTATCTTGAATAACAATTGCTTCTCCTTTAATATCTTTTATTTGGTTTCTTTTAATTAGCTGAATTCCTATAACTCCCGTCAAAATGGCTACCGAAATAATTCCGTACATGTGAAACGATTGAAATTGGAACATTTCGTAAATTCGATACCAAGAAACTGCTTCAGATTTAGTTAGAACGATTCCAAAAATAAAACCGACAACTAAGTATTTTAATATATTTTTCATTCTTTGTATTTTAATTTTTAAAAATTAATTTTTGTTGTTCGTATTAGTTCAAAATTAATGGTAATAAAAAATGTACCATGATTAAACCACCCACAAAAAAACCTATAACTGCTTTAAGAGAAGGGATTTGCAAATTACTTAACCCTTGAATAGCATGACCCGAAGTGCAACCTCCAGCATAACGTGAACCAAAACCTATTAATAAACCCCCTATTAAAAGAATGAAAATAATTTTTGGCGATTGTAAAATCTGAGTTCCAAAAAGAGCTTCTGGCATTAATTTTCCGTTAGGAGCATCAATTCCCATTTCTGATAATTGTTTTATAGTTTCTGGATTAATTGACACATTAGAAGGATCGCTCATATAATGAACGGCTACAAAACCACCTATCATTGCGCCTAAAACTACAACTAAATTCCAGCGCTGTGCTTTCCAATCAAAATCAAAAAAAGAAACCCTTTTGCCCAAACCTGCAATAGAGCATAGAGATCTTAAATTAGAAGACATTCCGAATGTTTTGCCAAAATAAATTAACGACATCATAATCATACCTATTATAAATCCAGAAAAATACCACGGCCACGTTTGAAAAATTACTTCCATATTTTATTTTTATTTTTTTACAAAGATAAGGCGCATTTTCAATAAAAGGAAGCGGTTAAGCAATGAAAGTGACAGTATAAACTGATTGTTCATTTTAAAATTTAGCCATTCTCAATAAATTGAAAATGAAAGCAACTAAAATTCATTATTTTAAAAATTAGTAGATTTAAATGGCGTGTGTGACTTATGTTACCGTACAAGCTTTTTTGTCAATCTATCTTTGCTTCATAAATCTGATACAATAATTATGAAGAATATAAAATTTATACTGCTCTTAGGAATTCTTACTATTTCTACTGTAGGATTTAGTCAAGACACTTTGACTATTTCTAAAAAAGATATTTGGTTAAAAGCTTCCGATAAAAATTTACAAATTAAGATTTCAAATCAAGACTTTAAATCAGCACAGGCAGATTACAGGCAATCGAATTCTTTGTTTTTGCCAAGTATTTCAGCTTCACATACTGCAATTTCTACTACAAATCCTTTGATGGCTTTTGGTTCTAAACTGAATCAGGAAATTTTGACAGCTTCTGATTTTAATCCTGCTTTGCTAAATAATCCTGCTCGAACAAAAAACTTCGCAACCAAATTTGAGGTTTTACAGCCTATAATCAATGTGGACGGAATTTACGGAAGACAAGCAGCTAAGGCTAAAATGGATGCTTACGCTTTGCAAACAGAACGCACTAAAGAATATTTAGAACTAGAAGTTAACAAAGCTTTCATGGAATTGCAATTAGGATATAAGGCAGTTAAAGTTTTAGAGAAAGCAAATAAAACGGGCGATGCAAATTTGAAACTGATAGAAAATTATTTCAAACAAGGAATTCTACAAAAAACGGATTTACTATCGGTTCAGGTTCGCGTAAATGAAATTGAAAATCAGTTGCAATATGCAAAAAGTAATGTGCAAAACACATCAGATTATTTAGCCTTCCTTTTAAATGATGACAACACGAACAAAGTCTATAAACCAATTGAAGAATTAGAAAATGTAATTGCACTAGAAAGCATTAATACAACACTTTCAAACGATAGAAAAGACATTCAAGCGATGGATAAATCATCCGAAGCTTACGCCAAAATGTTACAATCTAGTAAGATGAATTTCTTACCAAGATTATATGCTTTTGGAAGTTACGAATTGTACAATGATACTTTGTTTGGTACCAATGCTAAAGGATATTTAATTGGAGCACAATTATCTTGGAGTTTATTCGACGGTTATAAATCCATTGGAAAAATGGAAAAAGCAAAAGCAGAATTCCAAAAATCAGAGATTGAAACGCAGCAATATAAGGCCAAAAGCCAGTTGGAATTAAACAAAACCAACCGTCAGTTAAAAGATGCGGAGAACAAAGTGAATCTTTCTAAACTAGCTTTAGAACAATCGCAAGAAGCCTATCGCATTCGCAGCAACCGTTTTACACAAGGCTTAGAAAAAACAACCGACTTGTTACAATCAGAAACACTGATGTTTCAAAAAGAATTGGAGTTTTTGCAAGCTGTTTTCGAATATAATTTTACTCAAAACTATTTACATTTTTTAACGAAATAAAAAACGACAATTACAATCGCAAAATTACTTGTAGGCTTTTTATTCCTGCAAGGTTTCCAAAACCTTGTAGGTATTAAAAAATTTAGTAGATCGTAATAATATAAATTAAAATTATACCTACAAGGTTAAAAAAAACCTTGCAGGATTGAAAATAAAAAAAAATTTACAATTGCAAAATTACTTAGACGCTTTTTATTCCTGCAAGGTTTCCAAAACCTTGTAGGTATTAAAAAATTTAGTAGATCGTAATAATATAAATCAAAATTATACCTACAAGGTTAAAAAAAACCTTGCAGGATTGAAAATAAAAAAAAAATTTACAATTGCAAAATTACTTAGACGCTTTTTATTCCTGCAAGGTTTCCAAAACCTTGTAGGTATTAAAAAATTTAGTAGATCGTAATAATATAAATCAAAATTATACCTACAATGTTAAAAAAAACCTTGCAGGACAGAAATCAATAAAAACAAAACTATGAAAAAGATATTTATACCCTTATTAGCAGTAATTCTTTTAGCTTCTTGTAACAGCGAAAAGAAACAAGAAATTGCAAAAGAACCTGCTATTGCTGTAAAAGTAAGCGGAGTTTCTGAAAACAACAATAGTCCTTTTGTTACTGCAAGCGGAAAAATTGAAGCTAAGAATAGTGCCAACTTAAGTACTAGAATGATGGGGTATGTAACCAAACTTCACGTACAAGTAGGTCAAAAAGTAAATGTTGGACAATTACTAGTAAGCATTAATAATACCGATTTACAAGCTAAAAAAGCGCAGGTTGATGCGAGTATTCTTCAAGCGACTGCAGGTTTTAATACTGCTAAAAAAGATTACGATCGTTTTGTGAATTTATTCAAAGTTCAAAGTGCTTCGCAAAAAGAATTAGATGATATGACTGCACGCTACGAAATGGCAAAAGCAGGATTAGAAGGGGCAAAACAAATGAGAAATGAAGTGATGGCTCAGTTTTCTTACTCGAATATTACAGCTCCATTTGCTGGCGTGGTTACCAATACATTTATCAAACAAGGTGATATGGCTAATCCAGGAATGCCTTTAGTAAGTGTTGAAGGTGCCTCTAAGTTACAAGTTATGGCAATGGTGTCTGAAAATGATATTGCGGCAATTAACAAAGGAATGCCAGTTAGTGTTTTAGTAAAATCATCGAATGAGAAATTAAACGGAAAGGTAAGCGAGGTAAGTATTTCGGCTACTAATACGGGAGGGCAATATTTAGTAAAAGTAGATTTAGACAAAACAGACGTTACTGTTTTATCAGGAATGTTTGTCAATATTCAGTTTCCAATTGCAAATAAAGCAAACACATCAAAAAGTGAAGTGCTGCTAGTACCAGAATCCGCTTTAGTAAAACAAGGACAATTAACTGGAATTTACACAATAGGAACTGGAAATGTAGCCATATTAAGATGGTTGCGTGTTGGGAAAAGCTTTGGCGACCAAGTTGAAGTTTTGTCTGGACTTTCATATAATGAACAATATATCGTTTCAGCAGATGGGAAATTGTATAATGGAGCAACTATCAGTGTTCAGTAAAAGAAAAAAAATGATCCCATCCCCGACCCTTCCAAAAGGGAAGGGAGAATAACAGTATAAAAAAAACTTTTTTAAAATAACTACCCTCAATTAATTCACCCTTTGGGAGTTAGGGGATAAAATAAAAAATTATGCAAGAAGGTATTTCAGGTAAAATAGCCAGTTTTTTCATGAACTCAAAACTCACCATTTTATTAATGATTGGTTTGATGATTATTGGAATTTACAGTTCATTTTTGATTCCAAGGGAAGAAGAACCTCAAATAAATGTACCAATGGCCGACATTTTAGTTGGTTATCCGGGAGCAAGTCCGTCAGAGGTAGAAAGTCGTGTGGCAAAACCATTAGAGAAAATTATATCTAACATAAAAGGTGTAGAACATGTGCACACGATGGCTATGAACGGCCAAGCCATGATTATTGTACAGTTTTATGTGGGTCAAGATGTGGAACGTTCGTATGTAAAACTATACGATGAATTAGCAAAACATGAGGATATGTTCCCAAAAGGAGTGTATAAACCAATGGTAAAAACACGTTCGATTGATGATGTTCCGATGCTGGGAATTACTTTATGGAGCGAAAAAGAAGATGCTTTTCAAATTCGACAAATTGCTGAAGAAGTAACTTCGGAGATTGAGAAAATCAAAGATGTAGCTATTACAAAAGAAATTGGAGGAAGTAATCGTGCGCTAAAAGTAGTTTTAGATAAAGATAAAATGGCCGAAAATGGTGTTGATGCTTTAGGAATTATGCAAATGATTCAGGCGAATAACGGCAGTTCACAATCGGGTGGTTTTGTTCAAAATGATCAAGAATATTTAGTGACTACAGGACAATTTTTATCGAATGCTGAGGATTTAGAAAACTTAGTGGTTGGTATTAATAAAAACATGCCTGTCTATTTGAAGCAAGTGGCCAAAGTGCAAGATGGACCAGAAACACCACGTAGTTATGTGTCTTTTGGATATGGTAAAGCCAATGAAAAATTTAAAACAGCCAAATCAGAATATCCTGCTGTTACTATTTCTATTGGAAAAGTAAAAGGAGCAGATGCGATGAAAATTTCGGAGAAAATCCTTCACAAAGTGGAATTATTGAAGAAAGATTTAATTCCGAATGATGTTCACGTTGAAGTAACTCGAAATTATGGAGAAACAGCTTCGGATAAAGTAGGCGAACTTTTATTTCACTTATTTATTGCGATTGTTGCGGTAACCGTTTTAGTAATGCTAGCTATGGGATGGCGTGGTGGATTAGTGGTATTTTTCTCTGTTCCATTAACCTTTGCACTGACTTTATTTAGTTATTATTTATTGGATTACACTTTAAATAGAATTACACTTTTTGCACTAGTTTTTGTGGTGGGAATTGTGGTTGATGATAGTATTATTATTGCCGAGAATATGCACCGCCATTTCAAGATGAAGCGACTACCGTTTAAACAAGCAGCTATTTATGCGATTAATGAAGTAGGAAATCCAACAATATTAGCCACTTTTACAGTAATTGCAGCGATTTTACCCATGGCATTTGTATCAGGAATGATGGGCCCTTATATGAGTCCGATGCCTATTGGAGCTTCGATTGCGATGATATTGTCCTTGTTTGTAGCCTTGACGGTTACGCCTTACTTAGGCTATCATTTACTTCAAGAAAAAGATACACAAGAACACAAAGAAGCCGAAGGATTAGAAACGAGCCGTATTTATAAAATATATAACAAACTAGAACGCCCTTTATTAGAAAGCAGTTCCAAAAGAAGAATACTATTAGCCGTAACGGTTTTATTATTAATTGGTTCCGTTTTTATGTTTTTCACCAAATCGGTGGTGGTAAAAATGTTGCCTTTTGATAATAAAAATGAGTTCCAAGTGGTGATTGATATGCCAGAGGGAACTACTCTAGAACGCACAACAGCGGTTACTAAAGAAATTGCGCAATATCTATCAACAAGGCCAGAAGTTGTTAATTATCAAAATTATATTGGAACCTCTGCTCCTATCACTTTCAACGGATTAGTGCGTCATTACGACATGCGTGGCGGTAGTAATATGGCGGATATTCAAGTTAATTTACTACACAAAGAAGATAGATCGATTCAAAGTCATGCTATTGCTAGAGATATGCGTGCCGATGTTCAGAAAATTGCTAAGAAATATGGTGCGAATGTGAAACTGATTGAAGTGCCACCAGGACCGCCAGTTTTATCGACTTTAGTTGCTGAAATTTATGGCGGACCTAATTATAACGAGCAAATAAAAGTAGCCAAACAAGTAAAAACTATTTTAGAAAACACTTCTGATGTCGTTGATATCGATTGGATGGTTGAGGACAATCAAGTAGAATACAAACTCGAAATAGATAAGGAAAAAGCAATGCTAAACGGAATTGCTCCACAACAAGTGGTTGGCAATCTAACCTATTTACTAAAAGAATATCCTGTTGCTAACTTATACGATGAAAATTCAAATGATAATGTAGCAATCGTTCTTTCTCTAGATGATAAAGACAAAACAAGTTTACAAGACATTCAGAATTTAAAAATCAAAGGAAATCAAGGAAACATGATTCCGGTGAGTGATTTAGTAAAAGTAAAAACAGATACTTTACAAAAAACCATTTACAGAAAAGATCAAAAACGTGTGGTTTATGTAACAGCTGATATGGCTGGAGCTTTAGAAAGTCCTGTTTATGCCATTTTAGGAATGAGCGACCAACTAGCTAAAATGAAAGTTCCAAAAGGCTATAAAGTAGATGAATTGTACATGGAACAACCTACGGATGAAAGTAATTTTACCGTAAAATGGGATGGAGAATGGCAAATTACACTAGAAGTGTTCCGTGATTTAGGAGTTGCATTTATGGTAGCGATTGTTATCATCTATATGTTAATCGTAGGATGGTTCCAAAACTTTAAAACGCCAATCGTAATGATGTTAGCCATTCCGTTATCGCTGATTGGAATTGTATTTGGGCACTGGTTGTTAGGTGCTTATTTTACAGCTACTTCTTTCATTGGGATGATTGCCTTAGCTGGTGTAATGGTTCGAAACTCGGTTTTACTGATTGACTTTATCGAGATTAGATTGCAAGATGGCGTTCCGTTAAAACAAGCGATTATAGAAGCTGGAGCGGTAAGAACCTCCCCTATTTTACTAACGACTGGAGCAGTAGTTATTGGAGCATCGATCATATTGTTTGACCCATTGTTTCAAGGATTGGCAATTTCATTAGTGTTTGGAGCTATTGTTTCTACTATTCTAACCTTATTAGTGGTGCCATTAATTTATTATATCACAGAGAGAAAAAAATGGGAATCGTCCACCAACCAATCCAAAGTTGGAGAGCCAGAAACAGAGTCTTCTACTAAATTATAAAATAACATTTATTAACGAAAAGTACTTGAAGTTTTTTGACTTTGGACTTTGGACTTTTAAAATATAAACTATGAAACTATGAAACTACTTATTATAACTGCTGTCCTAGATTTTGAAAATGACATCAAGCAAATGTTAAAAAAAGCTCATGTAAAAACCTTTACTTTTAAAGAAGTAAAGGGGTTTACAGATCTTTCTGAAGAAGCCATAGAAAGCAACTGGTTTGCTGGCGATATGCACGAAACAGAATCCATCCTTTTTTATGCTTTTGTGAAAAAAGAAAATATTGACCCACTGTTTGATTTGGTTAATGACTTTAATGCAAAACAAGTAACTAAATCAAACATTCATATTGCAGTTCTTAATATTGAAAAATCAAATTAATAAAATAATAAATACACAGTATCATGAAAAACAGAATCGTAAGAGCCGTAGCAGGAATTTTTATATTGACTAGTTTGCTTTTAGCACATTATTTAAGTCCAAATTGGTTATGGCTTACAGCCTTTGTGGGAGCTAATTTATTTCAATCTTCCATTAGCAAATGGTGTTTGTTAGATACCATTTTGAATAAATTAGGTGTAAAAGATTAGCTTTTTAGTTACTAATAATTTGTGCTGAGTGATTAGCGCTTAGTAAATCAAGATTTAGGAATTGATGTGAATTCTAAAGTAAGTATTCTTAACGTAAAACTATAGATTAAAAACTAAAGAATGTTTTTTAAAGCTTTTATTAGCAAAAAAACATTTTCTACTCTTATAGAATTTAAAGTTCTGATTATCTTTGTACTACTAATGAATGTTTTGGCCAAGCAATTACCAATACTTTTTAACGCTACAGATTAATCAACCATATGAAAAAAAATCTTCTATTTATCGCTTTATTAATACTTACTGTATCTTGTGTGAGTACCAAATCGACTTTGAAAAATGTTGATGACAACGCACCAAACTTAGTTCTTACAAATCAAAATACGTTTGTAATCACTGCTTTTAGTACAGATAAAAAATATGGATATGAAGCTGATTATCCTATTAATATCTTTTATAAAAACACCTTAAACGATAAGATTAATCAACAACGCTTCTTAAATGCACTAGCAGGTCCAAATGGTGAAAAAATAACATACGAAAAATTAGAAAGTTGCTGTCCTTTTCCCACTAAAAGAACGGATCTTGGCGCAGGTTTTTTAGATGTTTATGAATTAAAATGGGAAGGGCAAAAAAAACCAATAAAATTATACCTAAACATTTATGAAAAAGGTTTAGTGATGGTTCCTGTTGGGCTTAGTTTAAAGAAAAATTAGCATTTTAACCGTATTCCCTAGCCCTGATAGTAGTGAAAATCCTTTTCCTTTTTTGAAAATAAAAGGAAAAGATTGCAACGGATAGCAGGAAACAGCTTCAAATAAAACGTTAATAATAAAGGAGAGTCATAAAACCTAACTATCTTTGCACCTTCAAAAAACAACTACTATGAACATACATAAAATTCCACAAATTAAGCATACCGAAAGCGGTAACTTCTTTCTATTAGCTGGTCCTTGCGCGATTGAAAGTGAAGAAATGGCAATGCGAATTGCAGAAAAATTAATTGGTATCACTGACAATTTACAAATTCCATTCGTTTTTAAAGGCTCTTTTAAGAAAGCAAATCGTTCAAGAATAGATAGTTTTTCAGGAATTGGAGATGAAAAAGCACTTAAAATTCTTAGAAAAGTATCGGAAACATTTCATGTTCCTACAGTAACTGATATTCATACGAATGAGGATGCGGATATGGCTGCTCAATATGTTGATGTGTTACAAATTCCAGCATTTTTAGTGCGTCAAACGGATCTTGTTGTAGCTGCAGCCAATACAGGTAAAGTTGTAAACTTGAAAAAAGGACAATTTATGAGTCCAGAAAGTATGAAGCATGCCGTACAAAAAGTTTTAGATTGCCAAAATGAAAATGTAATGGTGACCGATAGAGGAACCATGTTTGGTTATCAAGACATGATTGTTGATTTTAGAGGAATTCCAACGATGCAACAATACGCTACAACGGTTCTTGATGTTACACACTCTTTGCAACAACCGAATCAGAGTGCTGGTGTAACTGGTGGAAGACCCGACATGATTGAAACTGTTGCTAAAGCTGGTATCGCAGTGGGTGTTGATGGGATTTTTATAGAAACTCATTTTGATCCTGCTAATGCAAAAAGTGACGGTGCAAATATGTTGCATTTAGATTATTTTGAATCGTTAATGACCAAATTAGTTGCTATTAGAAAAACAGTAAACTCATTTTAAATAAAGAACTAAATTACAATGAAACCCATTTTTTATATTGCTGCCATTCTTATTACATTATTTAGTAATAATGCGAATGCACAAGAAAATACTCCAATTCAAGATAAATATACTGCGCACAATAAAGGCAAATTTTTTGTTTCGTGGGGAGGAAACCGCGAAAATTATACTAAGTCAGACATTAACTTTAGAGGGAAAGATTATAATTTTACTTTAGAAAACGTAACAGCACATGACAAACCAAAAGGTTGGCATGTAGATTATGTTAATCCAGCTAGAATGACAATTCCTCAAACTAATTTGAGACTGGGCTATTTTATTACGGATCACTACAGTGTTACAATTGGTGTAGATCACATGAAATATGTTATGTCACAAGATAAAGCGGTAAATTATACTGGTTTTTACCCTAATTCGGGAACTTATGACGAATTATTACCAAACAATCAAATCTTGTTGACTGAAAAGTTTTTAAAATTTGAACATACTGATGGATTGAATTATGTAAATACGGAGGTCTCAAGATTTGATGATATATCCTCTTTGTTTAAAATCACTAACACCGATAAAATTCAAGTAAATCTAACAGAAGGAATTGGATTTGGATTATTATATCCTAAAACAAATACCACTTTACTGGGCAAAGATCGTCATGATGATTTTCATGTTTCAGGCTTTGGAACTTCTGTAAAAGCAGGTTTGAATCTTACCTTTTTTAAACACTTTTACGTACAAGGAGAATTAAAAGGAGGTTATATCAATATGCAAGATATAAAAACCACTAAAAGTAGTGAGGATAGTGCTTCTCAAGATTTTTTCTTTTTTCAAAGAATAATTGCTGTAGGAGGTATATTTAAAATCTAACAGTTTTCAATAAAGTAAAGATATGTAATCTTAAAAGTAGCGTAATTTAATGTTTTCTAAATAAAATTCCTCCAAATAGTGATTTACTTTTTGGGGGAATTTTATTTTAAATTTGTTTTTTATTCTTATTTAATTATGTTAATTCTTACGAGTTATGCTTACTTATTTTATTTGAAATAAGAATTACATATGGGCTTTATTTAATATTAATTATTTAAATTTGAGCAAATCATTATTATTTTTTTTCACTAGACAATTCTTAAAATTAGTAATAGCATAAAACTAAATAATTAATGCGACTCAGTCCAATGACCAAAAATAAAACTACAAGTGATCCCAATGGGATTTACCGCTTTGATAATTTTTTTACGATCTCAGCTGATTTAATTTGTATTGCAGGATTTGATGGTTACTTTAAGCGAATAAATCCAGCTGTTGCAAAATTATTAGAATACTCTGAAGAAGAATTATATGCAAAACCTATTCTTGATTTTGTTTTCAAAGATGATCTACAAGCAACAATGGAAACAAGGGAACAAGTTTATAACAATAAACCCTTATTAAACTTCGAAAATAGATACCTAACCAAAAGTGGTAAAATTGTTTGGTTGTCCTGGACCTCTATGCCTGTAGAATCAGAATAATTGATTTATGCAATTGCAAAAAATATCACCCATAAAAAAAGAATAGAAGAAGAACGAAATTTAATATTGACGAATCTTACGCAAATAAACAAGGAGCTAAAAATTTTATCACATAAAACATCACATGACCTAAAGTCTCCTATTAATAATATGCTTTCCGTTTTTAACCTAATTGATGTTTCAAAAATTAATGATCCTGAAACATTAGAATTAATCGAAATTCTAAAATTAACAAGTGAAAATTTAAAAGAAACTTTAAACGACTCCATAGACCAATTAATAGAAAATGAAAATGTAAACACTCAGTTAACAGATATTAATCTAAATACAGCTCTAGAGGAAGTTCTCCTTTCTATCAATTCTTTACTAGAGGATTCAAAAGCCATTATCAATATTGACTTTTCTGAAGTGCAAAATATAATTTTCAATAAAGCTTATATAAAAAGTATTTTTTTGAATTTGATTACTAATTCAATAAAATATGCTAAACCAGAGCAAGTTCCATGCATTACCATCAAAACCCAGAGAACGAATGGCATTAAACAATTAATTTTTTCGGATGAAGGTATTGGTTTTGATATGGATAAAGTGAAGGATAAAATATTTGGTTTATATGAAAAATTTCATGGTAATGAAGATTGTACCAGCAACGGCATTGGTTTGTATTTAGTGTATAATCACATTTCTAGTTTAGGTGGAAGAATTGCAGTAGAGAGCAAATTAGATGAAGGTGCTACATTTACTATTTCATTCAAATATTGAAAAAAACATAATATAGCACCTTCAAAAAATTTAGTGTTTTGCTATTTTTATTTTAGAATTCCGTTTTGATCTATTAAGTATATCAAAGAAGCCATTGTTGCAGCTCCTAATTCTAATTCTCTTTTATTTATAGCATCAAAAGTATCATTAGCAGCATGATGATAATCAAAATAACGTTGCGAATCTGGCTTTAAGCCCGCCTTTACAATAGTTTTAGAAGTAAGTGGATCTATATCTGAACCTCCATGTCCTTTTGTAAAACTGTGGATTAAATACGGTTCAAAAAGATTTTTCCATCCTTGAATTCTATTAAAATTGGCTTCATCTGATTCAAAAGAAAAACCTCTTGGACTAAAACCACCTGAATCACTTTCTAAAGCAAAAATGTGATTTTCATGATTTGCCTGAGCCAATTCTTCATATTTCTTACCGCCTTTTCCTCCATTTTCTTCATTCATAAACAATACAACACGAAGGGTGTTTTTAGGTTTATATCCTAAGTTCTTAAAAATGTTAATCACCTCCATACTTTGTACCACTCCTGCTCCATCGTCATGAGAACCATCCGCTAAATCCCAAGAATCCAAATGCCCTCCTACGACCATAATATTTTCAGGATGTACGCTACCTTTTATTTCACCAACAACATTATAAGATAAAACATCTTCTAATTGCTGACAGTTTTGCTTAAAATAGAATTTTAAATTCGGATTCTTTTTTAATAATTTACTCAACAACTCTGCTCCATTCGTACTTATTGCTGCCGTTGGAATGTATTGAGATTTTGGTAAATCACCGTAGCTTTGATTTCCTGTATGCGGAAAATCATCTAGTCTTAAGTTCATAGAACGAACAATTGTTCCTACAGCACCAAATTTTGCTGCTTCTTTTGCTCCTGCATATCTTTGGTCTACACATCCTCCGTAGGATTTAAAAGTTTCAATAAACTCTTGTTCCATTGGTCTATTAAAAAAAACAATTTTACCTTTTAATTTATCGCCTAAAGTGTTCAATTCGGCAATGCTTTGTACTTCGATCACCGCTGCAGTAAGTCCGTTTTTAGCTGTAGCAATAGATCCTCCCAACGCACAAATTGGCACTGTTATTTTAGTCTTATTGTCTAGAATATAAGCCGTTTCTTTTTCGCCTCTAACCCATTTTGGGACCATCACTTCCTGAAGATAAACTTTATCTAAACCTAGTGTTTCTAATTGTGCTTTAGTGTACAAAACAGCCTTTTGAGCATTATCAGATCCAGAAAGTCGTGCACCAATTTTATTGGATAAATGATCTAACCAATCGTAGCATTTAGCGTTTGTCAAGGAAGATTTATAAATTTCTTTAAAGAATAATTCGTCTTTAGTTTGTCCAAAAATGGCTATGCCGTTTAAGAGCAATGCGGCTAATACGATTGATTTTTTCATAATTTTAAAATAGATATTAAAAAATAAAATTTAGTTTTAGTTAGATTCGCAATTTCGTCATTATTAATGAAATATTAATAACACATTAAAAAAAATCCTGCTCGTGTTAAAACTTGCAGGACTTTAGTAATAGTTTCATAACTACTGTATATGAAAAAACAGGTAATTAATTCAGTAACAATTCATACACCTGATTGGCAATTTCAATTTCCTCGTTGGTTGGAATTACTAATATTTTTGTTTTAGAATCTGGTGTATTGATTTCTCTGATTTCCTTAGAACGCAATTCATTTTTTTCTAAATCTAATTCAATACCAAAATAATCCATATCCTCACAAACTAGTTTTCGAATATAGGAAGAGTTCTCGCCTATTCCTGCTGTAAATACAATAGCATCAAGTCCGTTTAGAACTGCAGCATAAGAACCAATATATTTTTTTATTCTATAAGCATTCATGGCCAATGCTAATTGACAATCTGCATTTCCATTTTCCGCATTAGCTTCGATATCTCTTAAATCACTATAGCCCGTAAGCCCAAGCATTCCGCTTTGTTTTTGTAACATTGTATTTACCGCTTCTAAAGAGTAACCTAAAGTATTCACTAAATAAAATAGAATAGATTGATCTACATCTCCGCTTCTAGTTCCCATTATAAGACCATTCATAGGCCCAAAACCTAAAGTATGATCTACACTTTTTCCGTTTTTTATAGCAGTCATACTGCATCCATTTCCTAAGTGAATTGTAATTATTTTAGATTCTTTACTAAAAGAATTCTGTGTCAAATAATGAACTGCATTTTCCGAAACGTATTTATGACTGGTCCCGTGAAAACCATACAATCTTATTTTATGTTCTGTCAAAAGATAATTTGGCAGGGCATATTTATGTGCGATAACAGGAATTGATTGATGAAATGCGGTATCAAAAACAGCCACTTGTTTCGCTGCAGTAAAAATAGTTGTAGCTACAATTATACCTTCTAAATTAGCCGGATTGTGCAATGGAGCTAAATCAAAAAGTTGTCTGATTTTTTCTTTCACTTCCTCAGTAATAACGACTGTATCAGAAAAAGTACTTCCGCCATGTACTACTCGATGACCAACCGCTTCAATCTCATTGGTGCTTTTTATAACTCCTATTTCGGGATGCATTAATAATTCTGCAATTTTTTCTAAACCTATCTTATGATTTGCAATAGACAAGGACTCTTCTACTTTACTTGTTTTAGTTGTGTACGTTAAGTTTGAATTTTCTAATCCAATCCTATCAATCATCCCAGAGCAGATAACTTCATTTGCAGGCATGTAAATCAATTGGTATTTTATAGAAGAACTCCCTGAGTTTATTATTATTATTTTCATTTTTTTTATTTTGTTTTTACTACAAAGACTCGAAAGTTTCCTAAAAGTCTTTTCTATACCACCAAGACGCTAAGTCACGAAGTTTCTTTAATCATTTTCTTTACTTGCAAAACTCTAAGGCACGAAATTTTTTTTGAATATCTTAATTAATATTATTAGTGACTTTGAGTCTTAGTGGCTTGATTTTTTTCTTTTTTATAAAAATTTACAATCCTTGCGCTTGAATTGCAGTAATTACAACTGTATTTATAATATCATCTACAGTACAACCTCTGCTTAAATCGTTTACTGGTTTGTTCAAACCTTGTAACATTGGTCCAATTGCTAATGCTCCTGTTTCTCTTTGCACCGCTTTATAAGTATTATTTCCTGTATTTAAATCTGGGAAAATAAGCACACTCGCCTGTCCTGCTACTTCTGAATTTGGCATTTTACTTTTACCGACTTCCATATCAACGGCAGCATCATATTGTATTGGTCCTTCAATTTTTAAATCAGGACGTTTTTTTCGTACTATTTCAGTTGCTGCTCTAACTTTATCGACTTCGTCCCCTTTTCCTGAAGCACCAGAAGAATAGGAAAGCATGGCAATTTTAGGTTCTATTCCGAAAGCTAAACTGGAATCTGCTGATGAAATAGCTATTTCTGCTAATTGCTCAGCTGTTGGGTTTGGATTAATAGCACAGTCACCAAAAACAGATACTCGATCTTCTAAACACATGAAAAATATAGACGAAACAATGCAGGTATCCGGTTTGGTTTTTATGAATTGTAAAGCGGGTAAAATAGTATGTTGCGTTGTGTGAGCTGCGCCAGAAACCATTCCGTCTGCATCTCCTTTATACACCATCATTGTTCCAAAGTAAGAGACATCTTCCATTAAATCTTTGGCCATAGCCATAGAAACGTTTTTATTTTTTCTTAACTCATAATAGGTATTTACATAATCCTCATATTTTTCAGACTCGATTGGATTTATAATGTTGACTTTAGAAAAATCAAATGCAATTCCTAATTCGGCTACTTTACTTTCTATCTGTTTTTTGTTTCCAATGATAGATATATCAACCACATCCATCGCTAATAATCGAGAAGTTGCAATAATTATCCTTTCGTCACTTCCTTCTGGTAAAACAATATGTTTTCGGTGTTGTTTTGCTCTTTTTACAAGATTGTATTGAAACATTTTTGGAGTCATACCATCTGCTTCAAAAGAACTTAATTTTTTTGATAAACCATCTAAATCAACATATTTTTCAAAAGTGGTTATAGAAGCCTCAATTTTGTGTTTATTATCGGCATAAATCTTTGATTTTATGTTTCCTAATTGGTTTGTTATTCCGTAGGTTCCTCCTTCTACGGTAATTATAGGAACAATAGTTGTCAATCCTTCAATTAATTTGATGATACTATCTTCTGGCAGAATATTACCGGTTAAAACAATTCCTGAAATAGTGGGGTAATTTGCGGACTCATTTGCTTGTAAAGCACCCAATATAATATCGGCTCTATCTCCCGGAGTAATTACTAAGGCGTTTTCTTTTAGGTGTAATAAATAATTGCGCAATTGCATAGCACCTACGCTAAAATTACCAACTTCATTATTCAAGGAATCTGCACCAAACAATACTTTAGCACCCAAAACTTCTACAATTTCTTTGATCGTAGGATTGTGTAAACTAGATATTATAGGAATGGCGTCGACTAAAACTTCTTTAGGTAAGTTAGATTTTAAACCATCTGTTACTAATTTAATATTCTCGGGCTGCACTTTATTGGCAATGACAGCCAAGACTTCAACATCCTTAACTTTAAAGGAATCGTAAGCCAAATACAGACTATCAATTAATTCATCTAGCGTTTTTCCTACTCCAGAACCCACAATTATGGTTGGAATTCCTAAATTCTTGGCAATAAGGACATTCATATCTAACTCTATGACTGTTCCTTCACCACTAAAACTTGTTCCTTCTACCAAAACAAAATCAAACTGTTCTTCTAAACGTTTGTATTTATCAATAATAAGATCTAAAACCTCTCCTATTTTTCCTTTATTCTTTTTTTTAATCAGCTTACTTTTGGTAATTGCGAAAGCATCTTCAAAATCAATATCTAAACCGAAATGAGAAATAACAGTTTCGATATGATTGTCTAATTTTCCATCCTCAAAATCTTCTATTATGGGTCTGAAGTAACCAACTTTAGCAGTTTTTCCAATAAGCATACTCATCAATCCAAGAGTAATAATAGATTTTCCGCTATTGTGTTCACTCGTTGCAATATATATGGCTTTGTTCATTATACTATTTTTTATTCGTACTAAATTTATTTTCTAAAATTCTATTTATTATAATTTATATCATGTCTGGAATTAAAACCATTTTCTTTTTTTAAAATAAAAAATCATTGCTATTCCGATAAATACCATTACTCCAATGATAATATAGTATCCATTGCGGTATTCTAATTCTGGCATAAACTTAAAATTCATACCATAAACACCAACAATAAATGTTAATGGAATAAATATGGCAGAGACTATGGTTAGCGTTTTCATAATCTCATTCATTTTATGCGTTTGAGCGGCAAAATAAAAATTGGAAGCACTTTCTAATGATCCCATATCTGCTTCTATTTGTTCTAAAAGTTCAAAACTTTTTTGATGCAAACGGGAAAAAAAACTAAAACTCTCAAATGCTATGCCTTCAAAAACATTGTCATCTTTCATACTTTTGATTTCATACAAAGAATCCCTCAGCGGTATTATAGAACGTTTTAAAAAATTAAAATTATCTCTGTGTTTTTCTATATGTTCTAATGTCAAAGGATCAATACTTTTCTTAGAAAGATTGATCAATTCTTCTACTTTATCTTCTTCATTTTCGATAGTGATGTAGAAATTTTCCATGATGGTATCTAAAAGAATGAATAATAAATAATCTACTTTTTTAGTACGTACTAATCCCGAATGGGTTCGAATGCGTTCCCGAATGTGTGTAAAAAAGTCTGAACGTTTTTCTTGAAAAGAGATTAGAACACCATCTTTTATTAAAAAACTAATTTGCTCAACACTTATATTATCTGAATTTCCGGCGGGCAAAAGTGATTTTATATTAAAAAATAAAACATCAGGCTGTTCCTCTAATTTAGTTCTTCTACTGGTATTTAAAATATCAGTAAGCATAAAATTATCTAAATTAAAATAAGCACCAATCTCTTTTACGACTTCAATATCATTTAAACCATGAATATTGAGCCAATTGCTTTTTTGATTGTTAATGTATTTAGACAGATCAGACACTTCAAAATCTTCATATTCGGCTAAATCTAGATCGTCATATACAAATAATTGCATTTCTGATTCATTTTTTTTATGAATTCCAGTATATTCAAGATTATACGGTTGCAGCTTTCGGCCTTTTTTATATTTTATTTTTCTCATGCAAAATCGTTTATGTAGTAATATTACAAAAACTTTTTTAAAACCTCCGCTTCATATTCCTTTTGGGCTTTTAAAACGAATATCATGTTATTAAATCACCAATTTTAAAACAAAAATAACGACAATTATGATCCTATTTCATGAGATAAATCATATAATTAATTATAATTCAAAGAACATCAACAAATGTTAATTCTCTAAAATTAAATTTCATAGTGCTAAATTTTGAAAATATATCAATAGATTTGAAAATTGATGGTAAAAAATAAAAAATTCTTATTATTTACTATTCCTACTATTTATTAACCAACATACTATTAACTAAATGATTAAAAAGAATTTAACCTTACTTATTGTTAGTCTGTTTATTTTTTCGGCCCAAGGAACAATTGCTCAAAGTAGAAAGGATAAAAAAGCAGCTAAAAATGCTATGGCAAAAGTGGATGCAAAATCCAGTGATTTAAAAAAAGAACCAAAACCTTATCGAAAAGTAATTGATTCGACAGCAGTTACCCAAAACGGACTAATTACTGTTCATAAAATTGACCAAAAATATCTTTATGAAATTTCGGATTCTCTTTTAGGAAGTGAAATAATGACCATCACCCGTTATTCTAAAACCCCAGCTGGTGGAGGTATTTTTGGTGGAGAAGAAATTAACCGACAAGTTGTTCGTTGGGAAAAGGGATTGAATAACAACCTTCTTTTGCGATCTATTACTTATGTTATAATGTCTCCAGACGAAGACAAACCATTGGCACAAGCAGTCAAAAATTCTACTTCAGATCCTATTATAGGAAACTATGATGTCTTGGCCTATAAAAAAGATAATGATGGAAAAATTATAGGATATGTAATCGATTTGACACCTACTTTTGATGCCGATGTTCAAACATTTTCACTAGATCCGATTAAAAAACAATTATTAAATATACAAGCTTTTCAAAAAGACCGCTCTTTTATCTCAAAAGTCAGTAGTTATCCTATAAACACCGAAATAAGAAGTGTAAAAACATTTACTACCACACCTCCAAAAATCAGTCCTACACCAACACCACAAATTGGAGTAAATTTACCTTCTGCATTAGACGCTGGTGTGATTACAGTAGAAATGAATACTTCTATGATTTTATTACCAAAAACACCGATGCGAAAAAGAGAATTTGATGCTCGCGTGGGTTATTTTGCAAACCAATTTGGCGTTTTTGAAGAGGATTCTCATAAATCTGACACAAAAGTATTTGCGGTAAGATGGCGTTTAGAACCAAAATCTGCTGAGGATGCTCAAAAACAAAAAAATGGAGAACTAATCGAACCTCTAAAACCAATCGTTTATTATATTGACCCAGCGACTCCAGAAAAATGGAAAAAATACATCAAACAAGGAATTGATGATTGGCAAGTTGCTTTTGAAGCTGCGGGTTGGAAAAACGCCATTCGTGGAGAATATTGGCCAGAAAATGATCCGACGATGAGTCTAGAAGATGCTCGTTTTAGTGTACTTAGATATTTTGCTGCAGAAATTCAAAATGCATACGGCCCCAATGTGCATGATCCAAGAAGTGGAGAAATTTTAGAAAGTCACATTGGTTGGTATCATAATATCATGAGCCTTTTAAGAAATTGGTATTTAATTCAAACTGCCGCTGCAAATCCAGAAGCAAGAGCAAAGAGATTTGATGATAAGCTAATGGGAGAATTAATTCGTTTTGTGTCTTCTCACGAAGTGGGACATACATTAGGTCTTCGTCATAATATGGGAGCTAGTTCTGCAACTCCTGTAGAAAAATTAAGAGACAAAGATTTTGTTGCAAAAAATGGTCATACTTCTTCTATCATGGATTATGCTCGTTTTAATTATGTGGCGCAACCAGAAGATGGGGTAACTGATTTCTTTCCAAAAATTGGAGATTATGACAAATGGGCAATAAAATGGGGTTACTCTTATTTTGAAGAAGCGAAATCTGAGAAAGAAGAAAAAACCATTTTAAACGAAATGACTAAAGAAGCCTACAAAAATAATCGTTTGTGGTTTGGAACTGAATCTAGTCCTTACGATCCAAGGTACCAAACAGAGGATATTGGTGATAACGCAATGAGAGCTTCGGAATATGGAATTAAAAACCTAAAAAGAATTTTACCAAACCTTATAGAATGGTCCAGCGAAAAAGGAGAAAGCTATAGTGAACTAGATGAGCTTTATGGCGCACTTACCGGACAGTTTAGAAGGTATATGGGACATGTTACAAAAAATGTTGGTGGAATATATGACTCTCCAAAAACATACGATATGACTGGAAATCAGTTTACAGTTGTTCCAAAAAGTATTCAGAAAGATGCTGTAGCTTTCTTAAATACACAATTATTTACGACTCCAAAATGGTTGTTAAATCAAGATATTCTATCTAAAATAAATCCTGATAGTGGTGTTGAAGCCATTAAATCGATGCAGGACGCAACATTAAGTAGTTTATTAGCGGGAGATAGAATGGTTCGATTAATGGAAACTTCTAGTGCTAGCAAAGAAAATTACGCTGTAGACGAACTGATGACTGATTTAAATAAAGGAATTTTCTCTGAGTTAAAAGGCTCCAGCAGTATAGATATTTACAGAAGAAATATTCAAAAAATCTATGTAGATAAACTTATCGAATTACTTAAACCTGGTTCAGCAACAGTAAGATCTGTTCCTGTAGGTGTAACTTATGGTTTTAATACCCGAAAAGTAAACTTAGCACAAACCGATCTTCCTTCAATAGCTAGAGGTCAATTGAACACTTTAAAAAATGATTTAAAAATGGCTACGATCAGGATGACTGATACTGTGAGTAAATACCATGTGCAAGATTTAATAGCAAGAATTGGAGAAGCTTTAAATCCTAAATAGGATTATTCAGTCTCAATAAATACTTTTTTATAAAATAAAATGTAAAATAAAACCCGACTTATTATAACAATAAGTCGGGTTTATATTTTATAAATAAGAATAAAATATTACTATTTTTTAATTAAGATTAAAAAACAGCAACGTTATTTTTTTTTCTTTTTAGGTATCACATTAGAAACATTTTCAAACTTTTTATCTGTTAAGTTATACGTCAATTTGTTTTCCTGCGTTTTGTTTTTTAAAATTATATCTCCTTCATTAGTAACATTCAGCATAAATCCTGCATTTCGTACTTTTTGAATCGTTTGAGTAGCACTCTGATCTTTATCTACAAAATTTGTTTCTTTAATTTTAACAACAGACTGAACATTGGAAATTAAAATCTCTTTTGAAAGTACATCAAATATTTCATTGTAAATAGAAGAAGACTCTTCCGTTTTTGAAGGACTAATTATTGAACTACTTTCAAGCCAACTTAAATTATACAATTTAATTCCTTTTGCGGTGAATGGAGTAATTTTGCATTCTAAAAGCAATTTAGGATCTTGAATCTTTTTCAATTGAATGGTATCGTTACTCACCTCTTTATTAACAATCAGCAGATAAAAATTATTATTAGATACTTCCGCTCTAATATTATCAATTTTTGCTAAAGTTACACCAGTAATTTTTTTGGAGCTTTTCTTTTTTTGACTATAATTGATATTAAATGAAAGACAAAGAATAAGCAATACGCTAATTTTATACATTATATGGGAGCTAAGAATTTTCAACAAAATTAAGAAGAATAGTATGATAATTATTAAAAAGTTGAAATAAAAAAAACCAGACTATAAATAGCCTGGTTTTACAATTAAATATAAACAAACAAAAAAATTAATCTTTTTGGTACTTAACTGCTAAACTGTAAATAACTAAACCAAATCCAATTTTATTAATGGCATCTGCAATGTTATATACTACATCAATATTTCCTGCTGGTATAAATCCGTTGTACCATCCTGTTGTCCCCATCATATATCCTAAAGGATAAATAGACCAACCTACTAGAACAAACCAACATAAGATTTTGTGTGCTTTTTGAATTTCTCCTCCAGCTGATGCAGCTAGTTTTGATGCTTCTCCCAACCAAATTTCATATACTATAGCAAAATAAGCAAGACCCGAAATAAAGCCCCAAAGTGCTGCACTATCAGTAAAAACTACTTCACCAAAGTAACCTGTAACTAACATTACAATTGAGTAAATAATCATTTTCCATAACAAGGATTGTTTTGCTCCTGCTACTTTTAAGATAAGGTAAAATTCTAAACACATTAACGGCACTGTTAATACCCAATCAACGTAGCGAAAGAAAGTAGGCGATTCCCCAAAAGAAGCCCAATAATCTCGCATGTAAAAGTAATGCACTGCTGCGATAAAAGTAATCAGTCCCGAAACTAAAACGGAGGTACGCCATTTTCTGTCGAACTGACTTAAAGATAGAAAGAAAAATGCTGATGCAGCCATCATAGCCATACAGCCTACAAAGAACGTAAAACCTACATAATCTGTTGGTGATAACTTACCAACCAATGCTGAAATAAACATAAAGTTTGTCATAAGTAAAAATTTAAATGGTTTTTGTTTACTCAAAGTTAATAAAAGTTAAACAATAATTTATCTTTTTGTTTAACTATTTTTAACTATTTTTAAACAATAATTAATACCAATGAAAAATTATACCAACATTGCAATCGTAGCAAGCTTTTTTGCTTTATGGATGGATTCCTTTTTATCTACTATAAATCAGATATTTATGGGTTTTTTATTCATATTTTCATTCGGAATACTTCACGGAGCCAATGATTTATTACTAATTAAGAATATAATTGCAAAAAATAAATCTAATTCTTGGCTAAAAATCTTTACATATTATGTAATAATTGTTTTAGCTGGAATATTACTTTTTTACATTATTCCGCAGTTTGCTCTTTTACTTTTTATAATAGTCAGCGCGAATCATTTTGGAGAACAACAATGGCAAAAATTGAATTCTCTTTTTCCTAAAACATTAGTTGTTGTATATCAATCTTTATATGGTATGATTGTATTACTCTTGCTTTTTAATTTTCACAGTGATCAAGTAAAAGATATCATCAAAACAATCACTCATTTCATTATTCCAAAAGAATTACTATTATACACTCTTCAAGCTTCGATTGTCTCATTCCTTATAATAAGTAGTTACTTTTGCTGGAAAATAGAAAAGATTAGAAAAAAAATAATCTTAGAATTATTTTTTTTATTTGTATTCGCAATTTTATTTAAGTCTTCTAGCTTAATTTGGGGATTTGCCATATACTTCGTTCTCTGGCACAGCATACCTTCCATAATAGATCAAATTAAGTTTTTGAATAAATCCTTTACCTTTCCAAACTTTTTTAATTACTGCAAATCTGCTGGAGTATATTGGTTAATATCAATAATAGGAATTGCTCTAATTTACTATCGGTATCAAGAAGAAGAATTATTCAATGCTTTGTTTTTTTCTTTTTTAGCAGCAATAACATTTCCTCATACCTTAGTGATTAACAAAATGTTTAAAAGAAAAGAAGAAGTTTAAAAAAATGCAAAAAAAAACCGTTCACTTAAAGTGAACGGTTTTCTTTTATAAAAAAAGCAAAGACTCGATAAACACATCGAGTCTTTACAATAATTTATTATTTTACTTCTTCGAATTCAACGTCTTCAACATTGTCTCCTTGAGTTGCTTCTCCTTGTGGAGCAGCTTCTTGTTGACCTTGTTCTCCTTTAGCATACATTGCCTCAGTAGCTGTTTTCCAAGCTGCATTGATATTATCTAAAGCTGTTTGGATTGCATCAATATCTTGAGATTGGTGAGCCATTCTCAATTCAGTTAATGCATATTCTACAGCAACTTTATGATCATCAGCTAATTTAGAACCAAGTTCTTTTAATTGAGTTTCAGTTTGGAAGATCATTCCATCAGCTTCGTTCAATTTTTCTGCTCTAGATCTTGCGATTTTGTCAGACTCAGCGTTAGCTTCAGCATCTTGTTTCATTCTTTCGATTTCTTCAGAAGTTAATCCAGAAGAAGCTTCGATACGAATATCATGAGATTTACCAGTTCCTTTATCAGTTGCAGAAACTTTGATGATACCATTAGCATCAATATCAAAAGTTACTTCAATTTGAGGAACTCCTCTTGGTGCTGGTGGAATACCGTCTAAGTTAAAACGACCAATCGTTTTGTTATCAGCAGCCATTGCTCTAGCTCCTTGAAGAACGTGCAATTCAACTGTTGGTTGAGAATCTGCAGCAGTAGAGAAAACTTGAGATTTTTTAGTTGGAATAGTAGTATTAGACTCAATTAATGTAGTCATAACTCCACCCATAGTTTCGATACCTAAAGATAAAGGTGTAACGTCAAGTAACAATACATCTTTTACATCTCCAGAAAGAACTCCACCTTGAATAGCTGCTCCAATAGCAACAACTTCATCAGGGTTAACTCCTTTAGACGCTTTTTTACCAAAGAATTTTTCCACTTCTTCAGCGATTCTTGGCATACGAGTAGAACCTCCAACAAGAATAACTTCGTCAATATCAGCTACAGTTAAACCTGCATCCTTCAATGATTTAGCAACTGGTTCCATAGAACGTTTTACTAAAGCATCTGTTAATTTTTCAAATTGAGATCTAGTTAATTTTTTAACTAAGTGTTTTGGTCCTGAAGCTGTAGCAGTTACGTAAGGTAAGTTGATTTCAGTTTCAGCAGAAGATGACAATTCAATTTTAGCTTTCTCAGCAGCTTCTTTCAAACGTTGTAATGACATTGGATCAAGACGTAAGTCAATACCTTCTTCTTTCAAGAAGTCATTCGCTAACCAGTCAATAATTTCGTGGTCAAAATCATCTCCACCTAAGTGAGTATCTCCGTTTGTAGACAATACTTCAAAAACTCCGTCTCCTAATTCAAGAACAGAAATATCAAATGTACCTCCACCTAAATCGTAAACAGCAATTTTTTGATCTTTTCCTTTTTTATCTAATCCGTAAGCTAATGCCGCAGCAGTAGGCTCGTTGATGATACGCATTACTTTAAGACCTGCAATTTCACCAGCTTCTTTAGTCGCTTGACGTTGTGCATCATTAAAGTAAGCAGGAACAGTAATAACTGCTTCAGTAACTGTTTGACCTAAATAGTCTTCAGCAGTTTTTTTCATTTTTTGAAGTGTCATTGCTGACAATTCTTGTGCAGTATAAAGACGACCATCAATATCAACACGTGGTGTATTGTTGTCTCCTTTTACTAATTTGTAAGAAACTCTTTTTGCTTCAGCAGAAACTTCGCTAAAAGAATGACCCATAAAACGTTTGATAGAAGCAATAGTCTTAGTTGGATTAGTTACCGCTTGTCTCTTAGCAGGATCTCCTACTTTAATTTCTCCACCTTCAACAAAAGCGATGATAGATGGTGTTGTTCTTTTTCCTTCTGCATTAGGAATAACAACTGCTTCATTACCTTCCATTACAGAAACACAAGAGTTTGTCGTACCTAAATCAATTCCGATTATTTTACCCATTTTTAATATATTTAATTTTATTGTATATTAGTTTTATTCACTCGGAGTCTTTAAGTCAATCTTTGTGCCAATACAAATGACACTTATAAATTGTCAGTTTATGTTAAAATTAATAATAATAAATATGACAATATGACATTTTAGACTGACTGACAGAGGTGGAATTTAATAGTTGTAGCGGAACTCTATCCTTAAATAGGCACCACAATCAATCTCTATTTAACTAATCAAATTAGAAATGGATTGGCTTTTTTTATAATTAAATTCCTATGTTTGAAAAAAAAAGATATGAAATTTTCAACAATACAGTTAGGAACTAATAAAATAGAAATTTTTAATTCTTATTTAGGGCGAGAAACCATACGATTGAATGGAGAAACCGTTTCCGAAAAGAAATCAATCACTGGCGCAACGCACCTTTTTACTATAATGGAAGAAGATCGCAAAGTACCTTGTAAAATAATTCTAGGTTATGGTGCAAATGGTGTCGTTATGGATTTCTACAAAGATAACATTGCCATTATAAAATCTCCTCGATCCTCCTCATTAATATTCCTTTTAATAATAGTACTTTTTATAATAATAGGAGTAATTATGCAAATGGCATATCATAATTATTAAACATTCCGTTTATATTGCAAGTCCAGAAATTAGTATTTATTAGATACTTGTTGTTAAATAAAACCAATACTTTTGTAATTCTTTACAATAAATCCTTTAGAAACAAAAAGTATGTTTACACTAGAACAAATTAAAGAAGCACATGATAAAGTACAAACAGCTGCTGATTTTTCAAATTACATAAAAGAAGTAATACAAATGGGAGTACAAGGATATGACACTTTTATAAATGACGGTCGAGTATCATATTATGGTGTTGATAATTTTTCTGTGAGTACTACCGAAAAATATCCGACATTAAAGATTGCACCAAATGTAAATAAGGAACGCTTTATAGAATTTTTAGTATTACATCAAGACGGCCAAACCGATTATTATACTTTTTGCGAACAAGCGGCACAATGTGGTATTGCAAAATCGCGCGTTGCCCTTCTTGAAATGACTTGTACCTATTTTGATATTTTAGATGCTCCCATGATAATCGAAAAAATTCCAGTTTAATTTATACATAATTTAAATTTTTAATAGCTAATTTTACTTTTGTATTTTTTTTAAAATATCAAATAACAGCAATTAAATAAAAAACAATGACATCATTTAGTAAACAATTATCCTTGCGTTGGTCCGATTTAGACCCTAATTTTCATGTTCGTCACAGTGCTTATTATGATTTTGGAGCACAACATCGTATTGAAATTTTGGAAAGTCTAGGATTGACGATGAAAATATTACAACAAAATCATTTTGGTCCTATTTTATTTAGAGAAGAATGTATTTTTAGAAAAGAAATTAAACTTTCTGACAAGATTGTAATGCAAACAAAAGTTTCTAAAATGAAACCCGACGCTTCCCGATGGTCTATTGTGCATGAGTTCCTGAATGAAGAAAATAAACTATGTGCAGTAATAACCGTAGATGGTGCTTGGATGGACACCAAATTACGCAAAATAGCCGATCCAACTCCAGAAATTGCTGTTCAAGCGATTAGTCATTTCCCAAAAAGCGAAGATTTTATGCAGCTTTAAATAGCAAAATATGATTCGAAATTTGGAGAGTTTTACAGATTAAAATCTAAAAAACTTCAAATTTCGAGTCTTTTTTATTTATTGCACATTGTTATAATCTTTACAAGAAAATATTTTTTGAAAACCAAAATAGCAGCAATACTACAAATAAATATTGTTCTAATTCCCCCAAATCCTATTTCTAAAAATATCAAAGGTTTGTTTCAGATGCTGATTGATCAACAATAAAGCAACGATAACAAGCATGGCGTAACCCATAAAAGTAAAAATTTCCATATTTGACAATAAAACCGATTGTTTGGATATAGAACTCACAATTTGCTTAATTGCTAATTTATTAGCGTTATCAGAAGAATATCCTTTGGCAATAAAACTTTGGGTGATTTGCGCTACACGCATTTGGGTTTCTGGACTTTCAGGCAAAACAAATTGACTCAATTTCGAATAATGATTTCTTTGTAAAAACACTCCAGCATTTTGAATAATAGCAAAACCTAAAATACTTCCCCAAAAACGTCCTGCAACTCCAACAATTCCTGCAAATGGTCCATAATGAGTAGGTACAGCAGCTACTGTAAACAAGACTAATGGTACAAATATAATTCCAACCGCAACTCCTTGCAACATATACGGAATAGCAATATCAGACAAAGAAACATCTGGCACAAAAAGAAAGGTAAACCACAGATGAAAAACTGCAAAAAGTGAAAATCCGATAATAAACATATACTTTGAGGACACTGATTTTGCCAGAAATACTCCCGCCAAAACCATCCCTATTACATTACCAATTAAATTTAAATATTGCACATGCGCCACTCTCGAAGGCTCCCAATTCCAAACGGTGAACATCGTGCTATGGCAAATATTCAGAGTCGCTCTGGCGATATAAAAAAAAACAGATATGAATAATCCGTTGCGTAAATTGGCATAGCGAAATACTCCCATATCAAAAGTAGGTCGTTTGATCAGCATTTGCCTCAGCACAAAAAGCCCACCAGTTAGTAACGAAACTATAAGTGCGATTATAATTTGATGGGATTCAAACCAATACTTTTTTTCGCCATAAACAAAGAAATAAGCTCCAGACAAAAGGGAAGTGAGCAAAAAAATAAAACTTGACCAATCTATCTGATATAACGGGATTTTTCTGTGAAAACGATGACTCTCAAATGTAAGCATAACCAAGCCCACACAGACGATTTGAAACAATGCCGAACCATACGCCATGTATTTCCAATCGTAATTTTCAAGAAGCCAAACTGCAATATTCATTATAAAAGGTGTCGCCAGAAACAAAGCGCTATAATTAAGGGTAAAACCAATAATTAATGCATGTTTTGACTTGAATCTTGAAATCAGAAATTGTCTTAAGGCTACACAAGGCAATGCCATCAATATTCCTTCGGCTATTCTCAAAATAATAAATAACGAAAAATTTTCGATATAAGCCGTTAATATGAATGTTATTGCAGACAGGCCGTAAATTGTCAGGAAATATTTTTTGGTCGGGAAAAACTTAAACAATCTGCTTTCGACCAAAATAGTGGTCAAAAAAGTAGCGTATGTAACAATCATTGAAAACTGCAAATCTTCTGGCTCCACATCTAAAAAACTGGCAGCGTACGTCACATTGGAAGTATAAACTCCCAACAAAACCATCGAATGCAACAGACAGAAAAATATAATAGCGATTATGGCCCAATTGGGAACCCAAGATTTAAAGAACTTTGTATTTGACATCTGATTATTTATGTTCAGCTACAACCACCATATTCATTCCTGCTCTAAGAAAATCAGTTTGTTGATCATTTTCTTTCAATTTTATTCTAACCGGAATTCTTTGTTCAATTTTAATAAAGTTACCTGTTGCATTATCGGGCGGCAATAACGAGAAACGAGCTCCACTTGCTGGTGATAAAGACTCGATGATTCCGATAAATTTTCTACCATTTACGGCATCGGCACTCATTTCAACTTCCTGTCCAACAGATAAATATTGCAACTGCGTTTCCTTAAAATTAGCCGTAATCCATTTTTCCTTGCTAACTATAGAAACCAAAGTCTGTCCTTCCTTTATCATTTGTCCCGGCTGAATCATTTTTTTCCCAACCCAACCATCATAAGGAGCTGTAATTACTGTAAAAGAAAGAAACAAACCAGCGTTGTCAGCAACGGCTTGTTTTGACTGAATTACGGTTTGAGCAGTTGGTATTTTAGCCGAAGCTTCTGAGGTATTTAATACCGCCGACTGAATGGTGTTTGCTATTTCTTCATAATGCGCTTTGGCCAATTCATAATCCGCTTTAACCTTTTCTACTTGCTGTTCTGTTGCGGCATCTTCTTTTAATAAAGATTGATATCGATTGTATTCCAATTTTGTTTTCCAAACTTGGGTCTTCGCAGCCAACAATTGAGATTGCCTAACGGAAGTCGTATTAGCAGTTGTCTCCACATTTTTTTCTATAGCGATAACGTTACTTTTTGCATTTTCAACATCCGCCAAAGCCATATTCAAATGCGATGTATATTCCTTGTTATCGATTACAACCAAAGTATCGCCTTTATGAACAAATTGATTTTCATCATAACGGACTTCCTGAACATAACCTGTTATTCTTGCCATAATAGGCGTCACATACTGATCAACCTGAGCGTCATTAGTTTCCTCATGGTTTTTATTAAAAATATAGAACCAAATACCCAAAATAATTCCGCTGAAAACCAGAATACTGGCAACAACAGTGATTAATTTGCTAAACGATTTATGGGCTCTTGACTTATTTTCTGCTATTATCATATAGAAATGAAACTAAAATTATTGTAAACTTTGATTGTTATTTATTAAGTATTCCAGCGGTATGAAGCAATTCATATTGTTTCATAGCACCATCTATTTTCATAGAAATTTTGTTGAATTTTGCTTGAAGCAATGCATTATCAGCATCGACCATTTCGGTAATTAAAACCAACTGATTGAGATATTTTGCTTTTACAATACGATAATTCTCTTGGGCTAAAACCAAAGCTTTATCAGTAACTTTCAGTTTATCTAGTATTTCCTGATACTGTGTGTGATTTCGAAAGACTTTATCGTTCATCTCATTTTTCACTATCTCAGATTCATTTTTTTGCAATTCCACTTTCAAATTAGCAAGTTGTACTTTGGCTCTATTCTTATATAAATTTGAAATATCATAAGAAGCCTCAATCCCTACCTGCCCAATTGTGTACATAAATGGCATATCTAGACTAAAAGTCAAATACATCGGATAGCGTAAATTATAATTTCCAAAGAAGGCTAGCCTGGGCAAAGCATTTGCTTTTACCATTTTCAACTCTGTTTTTTTGACATCAATTTCTCTGCTTGCAATACGCATTTCTTCGTTTTGCATCGTTTCCTTAAAATAAAAATCATACTGTTTCATGACAGGTATCATATCGATCAAGCTTGTTGAATCAATTCTAATGTCCTCCTCTTCGGGCAACTGCAATAGTGTCTTTAAATCCTGAAGAGCAATTCTGATATTTTTTTTATTGGTCAAAGAACTTAACTCGCGATCAGAAAGTTGTAATTCAGCACGAAGTACTTCATTTTTGGTAACGATTCCGTGACTTTTAAATGCTTTCACTTCCTTCAATCGTTCTTCTTCTTCCTTAATACTTTCCTCAATTATTTTTTGGAGCTCCATCATTTTGTAAATTCCCAAAAAAGTAGCTGTAACCTCTAATTGAACATCGTTCTCTGTTTTCTCCACATGTAGTTCAGCAATTTCATTTTCTTGGTGTGATTTTTTGATTTCATTTTTAATTTTACCTCCTTCATAAAGTGGCATATCAAACTTTGTAACCGCATCATAAATTGTATTTCCAGGTTCTGGAGCGACCACTATTTGTTTAGTAAAACCACCACCTTCCCACAAAGTCACATCAGACAATCTTGAATACATGGCATTAAAACCAATTTCTGGTAAACGAAGATTTTTGGCCTCCTTAATTCCAGTTTCCGAAATTTTCTTTAAAATATGGGATTTTTGTATTGTCCTATTATTAACTTTTGCAATTTGGATTGCTTCATTCAAAGTAAGGACTTTTGGTTGCTGCGCATGTGCTCCTATTGGAACTTGAAAAAAAAGGAATGCTAATAAGAGAACTTGAAGCAAATTAATTCTCGATTGGTTTGAAGAAACCCAGTTTATGAGAAACATAATATAAAAGTATTTACCACAAAGGTATCTACTCTATTTCATGTGGTAAAATCAACAAAAGTCATATATTTATTCATTTCAGACAAAATAAAATGAAAAAAAAATTACTACTAACTATAATTGTTCTTTTTTAAAATCTCCACTCCGTTTAAATAATCCGAAGGTCGTTGCCCTAAAGTTTTGAAAAAGGTATTACTAAAGGTAGGTACGCTATTATAACCAACTGCTTGCGCCACTTCATTTACCGAAAGTTTTTTTTCAAGCAATAATTCAATCGCTTTTAAAATTCTTCGAATTGTGAAATATTGGATAAAAGACATTCCTAAATCCTTTTGAAATAAGCGGTATAAGGAGCGTTCGCTAAATCCGAATCGATCCGCTAAATCAGAAAAAAGTATTGTGTCGCCTAAGTTTTTATCTAAGTAATCAATAATTTTAATCAGCCGAGTATCCTTTGGAAAAGGCAGTGATAAAGGCAAATTGGTCAAGCAGATTTCGGGTAAAATAGCTTTTATAGCAAGGGCGATACTATAATTACGACTTCCTTTTTTTAGATTTCCATTCCATCGATTCGTGAAAAGCATCATTTGCAACAATAAATCATTGATGGGGTAAATCCCTTCGGTTCCATAAAAGGAATCTTCATTCATTTCCACCGGAAAATACAAATTACGCATCATTACGCTTTGAGAATTGGGTTGAATGCTGTGCGCAATTCCAGCAGGAATCCAAATAAAATGTCTGGCCGGAAGAAAATAAGTTTTAGCCTCGGTGGTAACATAAACTATTCCGCCTTCTGCATACAGCATTTGGCCTTTTTCATGTTTATGAGTGGGAATCATCAGTTCTCCCATTAAATCATGATGACAATAAATACTTTTTTTATCAGTATCAACCTCTCTCGTGTAATATTTTTCGGCTAAAATCGTTTGCTCTTCCATACTGGCTGAAATGAATATTTTTATGGCTTCCTACGATATTTATCCAATTTCATTTTTTGCTAAAATTGCACTACCTATAAATGATATTAAAAAAAACAATTCATTCATTAAGGAAACATCATTTTTTAGGTGTTTTATTTCAAAATAAAAACAAATTATGCAATTGGACAGAATCAGATTTCAAAGTTACAAAGACAAAGTTATTTCTGCGCAGCAAGCCGCTCTTTATTTTAAAGATAAAATGACTGTTGGAACCAGCGGATTTACAAAAGCAGGTGATAGTAAAGCCGTTTTACCAGCTTTTGCAGAAAGGGCAAAATCGGAAACGATTGCAATCACATTGATTACGGGCGCTTCTTTAGGTCAAACTACCGATACTGATTTAGCTAACAATAATGCTTTATATAAAAGAATGCCTTTTCAATCTGATGCAAGTTTGAGAAAAAAAAATAAATGAAGGTACCATTTTATATATCGATCAACATTTAAGTGAAACCGCTGAATTATTAGAAAACAAACACCTTCCTAAAATTGACATTGCGGTAATTGAAGCCACTTATATTGATGAAAACGGAAATGTTATCCCGACAACTTCTGTTGGAAACTCCGCCACATTTGCGCATTTGGCAGATAAAATAATCATCGAAATAAACACTTCAATTCCTTTAGAATTTAAAGGAATTCATGATGTTTACACTTCAAAATCATATCCCAATAGAGCTGTTTTAAACATCACTGCTACAGATAGCCGAATTGGTCAAGATTTCATTAGTATTGATCCCAAAAAAGTGGTTGGAATTGTTTTTACTGAAATTTTAGACAGTCCTGCAAAACCAACCGAAATAGATCCAAAAACGGCTGCTATTGCTAATCATTTGTTAGAATTTTTTGAAAATGAAATTAAAGAAGGCCGTTTAACCAATTCACTAATGCCCTTGCAAGCCGGAATTGGAAAAGTCGCTAATGCAGTAATGTCTGGATTTGCCAAAAGCAATTTTGAAAATCTAGTAATGTATTCAGAAGTATTGCAAGACAGCACTTTTGAACTTATTGACAGCGGAAAAATGAGTTTTGCTTCGGCCTCTTCAATTACAGTTTCTGAAAATTGTTATAAAAATATTCTTGAAAATTTCGATTTTTATAAAGACAAAATAGTGCTTCGACCACAAACCATTAGCAATTCAGCAGAAGTAATCCGAAGACTAGGCGTCATTGCAATTAATACAGCCATTGAATTTGACATTTATGGAAATGTAAATTCCACACATATTTCTGGAACAAAAATGATGAACGGAATTGGCGGTTCGGGAGATTTTGCAAGAAATGGGTATTTGAGCATATTTGTTACTCAATCTTCTTCTAAAGAAGGGAATATTATTTCTCATGTATTACCCATGGTTTCGCATCTGGATCATACGGAACATGATGTCGATATTTTGATAACAGAACAAGGAGTCGCTGATTTAAGAGGACTTGCTCCGAGAGAAAGAGCCAAAGTCATCATTGAAAACTGTGTACATCCCGAATACAAAGAGGAATTATTAGATTATTTTAACCGTGCTTGTGCGCGTGGCGGTCATACTCCTCACCTTCTGGAAGAAGCATTTAAACTTAACTTACGATTTATGGAAACAGGAAGTATGAAGAAGTAAACCTGAATCTAATTCCCTTTTTTTCCATTTGATACTAAAAACTACAGCCTTAAAAGTTGTAGTTTTTTTTATATTAAATTAAATCATGTTTTTGTACTTAGGTTTTTATTAAAACTAATAAATTATTTATCGCTTTACTATTACTTAAATCGTTTGAGGAATTTCAAATAGAATTACATAACAATTTTAAACAACCTTACAGAAGTAAAAACGGACAACAAGTTTAAATTGAGTGGTTATACTCCCCTATAATGTAAATGATTCCAAAAGACTTTATCATATTATACAACTACTTTTTTTATTGAATTTCAGTTCAGCAAATACACTTTAGTATTAACATTAGAAATTAAGAAACCCTAAATTTTATAATTTTAATCGTAAATTTTATAAAGAGTTGTACCGCTAATTTTTGATCTTTACCAACTAGTGCCTTTAGCGATGAAATTGTAATTCTGATTTAATTTTGCTATTTTTAACCAAAAAATTGCCTCGATTGAAAAAATATTTAAAGAAAAGTCTCAAAATTTTGCTTTGGATAATAGGATCTATTATTCTATTATTCCTTCTATTGGTTATCGCACTTCAGATTCCTTCTATACAAAATTTAGCAAAAAATAAAGCGGTTACCTACCTGCAGGAAAAAATTAAAACTAAGGTTCAGATAAATAGGATCGAAATTGGTTTGCCTAAAAAAATAATTTTGGAGGGCGTTTATTTTGAAGATCAGAAAAAAGACACGCTTCTTGCTGGAGAAAAACTAGCAGTCGATATTAGTTTATTTCAATTACTAAATAATAAAGTAGAAATCAACTCTGTTCATTTAGAAGGAATTACAGCTAATTTAAAAAGAGATTCGAAATCTGTTTTTAACTTTGACTACATTATAAAATCATTTACTTCTCCTGATAAACCAAAAAGTGATTCTCCTCCTATGGAATTTTCTGTGGCCGAAATAGAATTAGATCGTATCCGTTTGAAATATAATGATCAAATTACCAATAATAATATTGATGTCAATCTGACTTATTTTCAAACAAAGATTAAGACTTTTGATTTAGCCCAAATGAATTTTGAAATTCCTAAAGCTAAAATCAATGGTTTAAAATTAAAATTGCAGCAAGGTATTGCTGACGCATCCAAAAAAACTAAAAAAGCTACTGTAAATAATGAGCCAGAATCATTGCTAAAATTAAAATTAGGTGAAATTGATTTGGCTAAGATTGACTTTGATTATAAAAGTGAAGAGACCAAATTAGCTACTACTTTTTATTTGAAAAAACTGCTTGCAAAAATTGATAAAATGGATCTCAATAATCAATTTGCTATAGTTGAACGTTTGGATATAAAAGGACTAAAAGGAAATCTATCTATTGATAAATCAGACAAAATAGAATCTAAAAAACCAGCATCAAATGATGATTCCAATAACTGGCAAATAAAAGTAAATACAACAGAATTAGAAAAAATTAATTTTCGTTTTGACAAAAATAGTGTTGCTGCCACCCAAAAAGGAATTGACTACAATCACTTAAATATTACCAATCTTAATTTAAAAGCTAAAGCCTTAAATTACAATCCTGAAAATATTTCGGGAACGGTAAATTCATTAACGGTAAAGGATAAAAGCGGTTTAAACATACAAGCTATGACCACAGAATTTTTCTATGGTAATAAGAATGCTTTTTTTAAGAAATTATATTTAAAAACTCCCCAAACCGAATTAAAAAATGAAATTAGAATAGGATATCCATCAATAGCTTCTTTAGCAAAAAATCCCGGAGAATTAGGATTAAATGCCAATCTTAAGAAAAGCAAGTTAGGCATCAAAGATATTTTGCTCTTCGCTCCTACTTTGGCAAATACGAGTCCCTTTAATAGTAATCAAGATGCAATTTTATTAATTGATGGTGTCATTAACGGAAAACTAAAAAATTTAGAATTTCCTGGTATTAACATCAGCGGATTTGGTAACACCAATTTGATAGCCAGCGGAAGCATTGTTGGTTTGCCCGATATTAATAAAACTGTTTTCGATTTAGACATTAAAGAATTAAATTCAACACAGAAAGATTTTCTTAGTTTTTTACCAAAAGGGACAATTCCGAACTCTATACAATTGCCCTCTAAATTTAGCGCAAAAGGAACCTTTAAAGGAATGATCGCTAATTTCAGTACAAAAATGAATTTGACAAGTAGTTTTGGTAATGCCAAAATAAATGCCTCTTTTGATCAAAGCAGAAAAAAATACGAACGATATAATGCACAAACTGAATTAATTAATTTTGATTTGGGTAAATTAATCAAAAATGATTCAGTTGGAAAAGTTACGCTTAAAGCGAACATTAAGGGAACAGGTTTTGATCCTAAAACCGCCACAGCATCATTAAACGGGAATATTATAAAAGCCTATTATAATAAATACACTTATACAAACCTTGCTTTAAAAGGTGCAATTGCCAACGGAAAATTTAATGCAGTTGCCTCAGCAAATGATCCTAATCTAACCTTTGACTTAGTGAGTAATGGAAGTTTTAAAGATAAATATCCTGTTGCAAAATTAAAGTTGAATGTAGATATTGCGGATTTAGAAAAACTAAATCTTCATGCTGGACCTTTAAAAATAAGAGGTGCAATAGATGCTGATATTCAGTCGGCAAATTTAGATTATTTAAACGGATCTGTTTACGCACACAGCATCAGTGTTGTTGATGCAAAAGAAGAATTTGCTATTGATTCTATAAGTATTATTGCAAAATCAACAGCTGAGAAAAATATCTTATCTATAAAATCTCCTTTTTTAGTTGCAGATGTAGATGGGAAATATAGTTTTTCTAAAATAGGTAAAGCGCTCAGTAATTCTATTGCAAAATATTATGATGCAAATCCTAAATCTAAAAAAACAGTAGTTGAGAAGCAGCAATTTACTTTTAAAGTGAATGTAAAAGATGATCCAATTTTATACAAGTTAATTCCAAATTTAAAAAGTTTAGAACCCATAATTATTGAAGGAAAATACAATTCAGTTAATGATTCCATTGTTATTAATGGCGCAATTCCTAAACTTATTTATGGAGAAAATACGATTACTAATGCTGTTTTAAAAGTAGAAACAAAAGACAAATCCTTAGTATATAATGTAGTTATCGATGATATACAAAACAAACAATTTCAATTACCGTACACTAGTATTTCTGGAGTAGTAGAGAAAAATAGCGTAGGTTATACTTTGCAACTAAAAGATTTAAAAGAAGTCGAACGCTATTTAATTGCTGGAACTTTAAAAAGTATAGATGGTAGCAATGAAGTTAGTCTTGATCCAAGTAAATTAGTGCTAAATTACGACGGATGGTCCATTGCACCCGAAAATGTAATTCGTTTTGGAGACAAAGGCATTTATGTTGGACAATTTGATTTGAGTAAAGCCGGAAGTACCATAAAAATACAATCAGAAACGAATGTTCCCAATGCTCCTATTGCGGTCAATTTTAAGGATTTTGAAATTAGCACCATCACTAGTTTCATCGAGAAAAAAGATTTACAATTCAGAGGTACAATTAATGGAACTGCAGAAGTTAAAAATTTAGATAAAAGTCCGCTTTTCACTTCTGATTTAAATATTGAAAATTTTGCATTCAAAAACGATACAATTGGTACAATTAGTATAAAAGTCAATAATAACATTGCCAATCGATACGATGCAAAAATTGCGATAACCGGACAAGGCAATCAATTAAATTTGGAAGGATTTTATAAAGCCACTGAGGCAAGTTTTGATATGGATCTGAATATTGAAAAATTGAATTTAAAAAGTATTCAAGGATTTACATTAGATAACCTAGCGGAGAGTACTGGATTCTTGAACGGAAACTTTAAAATTACAGGTAATACAAAACAACCTTTGATTCTTGGAGAGTTAAAATTTAATGATGTTGGCTTTAAAGCAACTGCCCTGAACGCCACATTTAAATCTATAAATGATAAAATTAGATTTACAAGCGATGCCATTATTTTCAATGATTTTACTGTTAAGGATCAAAATGATAATGACTTAGTAGTGAACGGAAAAATAAACAGTAGTAATTTTAGCAATTTTGGTTTCAATTTAACTGTGGATGCTGATAATTTTCAAGCAGTTAATTCAAAGGCAAAAGACAACGATTTGTATTATGGTGCCCTTTTTATGGACAACCATCTAAAAGTAACAGGAACACTTGATAATCCTATTGTAGAAGGAACTATCAAGATTAATAAAGACACCAAATTTACAGTAGTATTACCACAATCTGATCCGTCTATAGCGGATAGAGAAGGAATTATAGAATTTATAGATCAAGATAAACCTAAAATAGTTCAAAAATTGGCTTTATCTGATGTCAGTAGTGAAATGGATATTAAAGGTATAAATGCGTCTGTAAACATCGAAATTGATAAAGATGCAGAACTATCGATGGTTATTGATAAAGCAAATGGAGATTTCTTAAAATTAAAAGGAGAAGCACAACTTAATGGTGGTATTGACCCTTCTGGAAAAACTACGCTGACTGGTAGATATGAATTATCCCAAGGAAGTTACGAAATGAGTTTTAACGCTATTAAGAGAAAATTTGATATTAAAGAAGGAAGTTATATTCTCTGGACTGGCGAGCCAACTATGGCCGATATAAACATAACGGCTATCTATAAAACTGAAGCTGCTCCAATAGATTTGGTAAGCGACCAACTTGGTGCAATAACAAATGAAGTTAGAAATACTTATAAGCAAAAAATTCCTTTTGAAACGAATTTAAAAATGACAGGAGAGTTAATGAAACCAACCATTTCTTTTGATGTCGTTTTACCAGAAGGAAACAATAGCGTTTCTACAGAAATTATAAATACTACTCAAGCTAAATTAACGCAATTGCGTCAGCAACCTGATGAAATGAACAAGCAAGTTTTTGCCTTGCTACTTTTAAATCGTTTTATTGGAGAAAATCCATTTGCGAGTGAAACTGGAGGTACCAACGTTTCCTCTTTAGCACGTGAAAGTGCGAGTAAAATTTTATCACAACAACTTAATAATTTAGCTGGTGACTTAATTGAAGGTGTTGAACTTAATTTTGATATAGACAGTTCTGATGATTATACCACAGGACAGCGAGAAAACAAAACAGATTTGAATGTTGGTGTCTCTAAAAAACTATTAAATGACCGTCTAAAAGTTACTGTAGGTAGTAGTTTTGGAATCGAAGGCCCACAGAAAACCAATCAGAATGCAAACAATATAGCAGGTGATATTTCTATAGATTATCAACTATCGAAAGACGGAAGGTATAAAATGAGAGCCTATCGCGTTAATAAATATCAAGTGGCACTTCAAGGAGAAGTAGTAGAAACGGGTATTGCTTTTATAATAACGATGGATTATAATAAATTCAAAGAATTATTTTCGAAAAGTGAATCGAAAAAAGTTGCAAAAAAAAACAAAGAGGAATCGAAAAAAAAATCAAATGAATAAGTATCCTTTTATATATACCTTTTTTTTAATTGTACTCGTTTCATCATGTAGTAACACTCGCTTCTTGTCAGAAGGAGATTTACTATATACTGGAGCTACAGTAAAAGTCGAGGGAAAAGAAGTGAGTAAAAAAGAAAGAAAAGCATTAAAAAGCAAATTACAAGAACTCGTTCGGCCAAAACCTAATGCAAAAATATTAGGATTAAGACCTAAATTATACATTTACAATATTGCTGGTGAAACGAAAAAAGATAAAGGTTTTCGTTATTGGTTAAAAAATAAAGTGGGAGAACCGCCCGTATTGTATAGTCAAGTAGATCTTGAATACAACAAAAGTGTTTTACAAAACTTCTCTGAAAACAATGGCTACTTTAATGCAAAAACAAGTGCCGACTCTACTCGAAGAGGGAAAAAAGCAACAGCAGAATATACCGTAAAGCCTGCAAGACAATATAAGATCAACGAAGTTAAATTTCCAACGGACTCATCAGTATTAGCAACAGCCGTAAGAAAGACCTCTAAAAGAAGTCTCTTAAAGAAAGATCAAGCATTTAATCTTGATGTTATAAAAGAGGAAAGAGCTCGTATTGACGGACGATTAAAAGAAAAAGGGTTCTTTTACTTTAATCCTGATTATTTATTAATTCAAGTAGATAGTACCGTAGCAGATCATCAGGTAGACCTTATCGTAAAAATAAAAGAAGCAACACCTAAGATGGCTGAAACGCCTTATCAAATTAATAAAATCATTGTTTATCCAAATTACTCTATTGGCGTTGATAGTCTGATAGACAATAAAAACTCTATTGTTAAATACAATGATATTACCATTATAGACTCGACAAAAATGTTCAAACCTCGAGTTTTTGATCGTACTTTAAATTTTTCAAAAGGAGATTTATACAATCGCACCGATCATAATTTGTCTTTAAATCGTTTAGTAAACTTAGGAACATTTAAATTTGTAAAAAATCAGTTTAAGGTTTCTGATACTATCGGAAACTACTTAGATGCTTATTATTTTCTTACGCCATTACCTAAAAAGTCTTTACGTTTAGAATTGTTAGCAAAAACTAATTCAGCCAATTATACTGGAACGGAATTAAACTTAAATTGGAGTAATAGAAATGCGATTGGTGGTGCAGAATTACTCACTATTTCAGCATTTGGAGGTCTTGAAGTGCAAGTATCGGGACAAAATAACGGTTTTAATGTGTATCGTTTTGGATCAGAAGCCAATTTAATATGGCCTAGATTAGTGGCTCCTTTTAGATTTCATTCTCCAAGTGGATTTGTACCAAAAACGAAACTAACCTTAGGATACGAATATCAAAACAGAACTAAATTGTATTCCTTACAGACTTTTAAAGGTTCTTTTGGTTACTTATGGAAAGAAAGTGAAAGAAAAGAACACTTATTAAATCTAACGGAAATCACTTATGCTAGTCCACGGAACGTAACTGCATTGTATTTGGATCAAATTCAAGCCAATCAATCGTTACAAAAAGTAATTGATAAACAATTAATTTTTGGGCCAACCTATTCCTACACTTATACGAACACAGTACAAAAAAGAAAGAAAAACACTTTTTACTATAAAGGAACAGTCGATTTAGCAGGAAATATTACAGGATTGGCTACTGGTGCCGACACTAAAAAGGGAAATACGATTAACATTTTTAATGTTCCTTTTAGTCAATTTATAAAAATTGAAAATGATTTTAGACATTATTATAAATTAGGTCCCGATTCTCAAATAGCCAGTAGGATTATTGTAGGCGCTGGTTATGCGTATGGAAACTCAACAGAAATGCCATTTATAAAACAATTTTTTATTGGTGGTACCAATAGCTTACGCGCTTTTAGAGCTCGTTCTATAGGTCCGGGAACATTTGACGGATCTACTACGGCTACTAACACATTTTTACCAGATCAATCTGGAGATATAAAATTAGAATTGAATACGGAATACCGAGCTAAAATATATGGTTTGGTAAAAGGAGCATTATTCATAGATGCTGGAAATATTTGGTTACTAAATGAAAACGCAGATAAACCTGGAGCTAAATTTTCAAAAAACTTTATTAGCGAATTAGCAGTTGGAGCTGGAGCTGGATTGCGTTTTGACTTCTCATTTTTAGTATTAAGAACCGACTTGGCATTCCCAATTCGCAAACCCTATTTATCAGAAGGCAATCGCTGGGTATTGGATAAAGTAGATTTTGGTAGTGGTTCTTGGAGAAAAGAAAATCTGATATTCAATTTAGCTATTGGTTATCCTTTCTAAGCCATTTAATATTTATTCAATTGCCTCTTATTTAATTAAAAAAAAATCTCCTGAAATTCAGGAGATTTTTTTTGACTTATTATAAAGTATCTTTTTATACTGTATACATTTTAACTCTTAATTCTTGAACTTTTTCATCATCAAGATAATCATCAAAAGTCATATATCTATCAATGGCTCCGTTTGGTGTTAATTCGATAACTCTATTAGCAACCGTTTGAGAGAATTCGTGATCATGAGTAGTAAAAATCACAGAACCCTTAAAGTTTTTCAAAGAGTTATTAAAAGCAGTAATAGACTCTAGATCTAAGTGATTCGTAGGCTCATCCAACATTAATACATTCGCTCTTTCCATCATCATACGAGACAACATACAACGCACTTTTTCTCCTCCTGACAAAACTCTACAGGTTTTTAAAGCTTCTTCTCCAGAGAAAATCATTTTACCTAGAAAACTACGAATGTTAACCTCATCGCGCTCTTCTTCTGTTTTTACCCATTGACGCAACCAATCTACTAAAGTATAATCACTTTCAAAAAAAGAATGATTTTCTACCGGTAAATACGCTTGGTTTGTAGTAACTCCCCAATCAAAAGTACCTGAATCTGCTGTTTTGTTTCCGTTTAAGATTTCATAAAATGCAGTCGTAGCACGGGAATCTTTAGAGAAAAGAACAATCTTATCTCCTTTTGCCATATTTAAGTCGACTCCTTTAAACAAAACATCTCCTTCTATAGAAGCACTTAAGTTTTGAACATTCAAAATTTGATCTCCTGCCTCACGCTCTTGATCAAAAATGATTGCTGGATAACGACGACTTGATGGTTTAATCTCGGATATATTCAACTTACTAATCATTTTTTTACGGGAAGTAGCTTGTTTTGATTTGGCTACATTCGCACTAAAACGACGAATAAATTCTTCTAATTCTTGTTTCTTTTCTTCTGCTTTCTTGTTTTGTTGCGCTCTTTGTTTTGCCGCTAATTGGCTTGACTCATACCAAAACGTATAATTTCCAGAATAGTGATTTATTTTACTAAAATCAATATCCGAAATGTGTGTACAAACGGAATCCAAGAAGTGTCTATCGTGAGAAACTACAATTACTGTATTCTCATAATTGGCTAAGAAATTTTCTAACCAAGCAATGGTTTCAAAATCCAGGTCATTGGTAGGCTCATCCATAATAAGTAAATCTGGATTTCCAAATAAAGCTTGTGCCAAAAGTACACGTACTTTTATTTTCCCCTCTAAATCGCCCATTAACGTATAATGATGCTCCTCTGTAATTCCAAGATTGGATAGCATAGATGCTGCATCTGAATCCGCATTCCATCCATTCATTTCCTCAAATTGCACTTGCAACTCCCCTATTCTGTCAGCATTTTTATCATCGTAATCAAGATATAAAGCATCCATTTCTTTTTTGATAGCGTAAAGGGTTTTATTCCCCATCATTACCGTTTCAAGAACCGTACTTTCGTCAAACATATTGTGGTTTTGGTTTAAAACCGACATCCGTTTTCCTGGTTCTAAATGAATATGTCCTGAAGTAGGATCCATTTCACCGGCAATTATTTTAAGAAAAGTAGATTTTCCAGCACCGTTTGCTCCAATAACACCATAGATATTACCGTGAGTGAAGGTTGTATTTACTTCGTCAAACAAAATTCTTTTGCCAAACTGAACTGATAAATTATTAACTGTTAACATGAATATCTTTTTATAAAATTTTGGCAAAAGTACGAAAAAAATACTGATTTTTAACCATTTTAAAACACGCATTAGTGATTTGCTAATAGATTTTTTAAAGCGTGCAATCGCGAAAAACTTTTACTAATCAGTACTTCTGGATTTTAAAATACTCCTTTTTTTACCACACGTTTTCTAGTTCAAAAACCAAATAAAATGTTTTTTATAACTTTGCATTCCATTTTTTTAGTAAAACAGTTTGCTGGAAAAGAATCTTTTTAAAGAATAAAAAAATGAAGAGAAATAAATTACGTTTGATAATCGAAGACAATACAACCAGAATAGGAAGAATTTTTGACTATTTTATTCAAATCTTAATATTAATTTCTTTAGTCGCTTTTTCTATAGAAACCTTACCAGACAATTCTTTACAAACTAAAAAAATACTTGCAACTATAGAATTGATCAGTATTGTGATTTTTAGCATTGAATATTTACTGCGAATTTATGTTGCTGAAAAACCTCTAAAATATATTTTTAGTTTTTATGGAATTGTAGATATATTATCGATTCTTCCTTTTTATCTAAGTGCCACTTTCAACTTAAAAGCTTTACGAGCTTTTAGAATATTTCGAATATTTAGGGCTTTCAAATTGGTTCGATACAATAAGGCATTAAATAGGTTCAGCAGGGCATTCACTATCATAAAAGAGGAATTAGTGCTATTTTTTATGATTACCTTAATTTTAGTATTTCTAACATCATCAGGGATTTACTTTTTTGAAAACGAAGCGCAACCCAAAGTGTTTAGCTCCTTATTTCATAGTTTATGGTGGTCGATCGTAACCTTAACTACAGTCGGATATGGTGATGTTTATCCAATCACTTTAGGTGGTAAAATATTTACTTTTTTTGTTCTTATAATTGGTGTGGGTATTGTTACAATTCCAGCAGGATTAGTAGCTACAGCATTAACAAAAGCGAGAACTTTAGAGGAAAAAGAAGAATAAAAACAATTATTGCGTCGTATTTTTACTAACAGAAAAAACCTGATAAAAAATACCAGGTCATCCTATTGACATATTAAAAAAGGCAATTTTCAGTTAAACCAAAACCAAATTAAATCTAACTAATTCAAATACGTCAAATATTATTAGATTCTACGAACCTATTAACTTTTTCAAACTAGCATAAACCGCTAATTCTACATCTGCATGCTCTTTAGAATTGCATTGTTTTAACAATTGATTTAATAAATCAGAATTAGCTACTTGATTCTTCTCCATAACCAACAAAAGTTGTTCCGATACATCGCTTAAACTTTTTGATAACGGCAAAATAGGTTTTACCAGAGGAGCATTATAACTTATTTGAGCTAAATCTTTATTGATTTGAATCCATTTTTTCAAAAAACTGCTAACCAAAACCGCATTATTCTTATTCTTATCTGCTAAATAAAGAGAAACGGCGGCATCAAAATCTAAAGCTGCTGAGGCATCTGGAGTACAAGCATCGGCAAACAAAGTTAGAGGTGAATAGGTTTGGTATTCTGTTCCTCCTGCATTTCTGGAATAAATTTTTAATGGTTCACACAGATTAGAAAAATTTTGAACAGCTGTTATATCTTGATTGTTACTAATATTTCTTAAAATTACTTCTTTATTTCTAAGTTGCGTAATGCCAAGCTCTTCTAATCTAAAAGATACTGTTTTAATTCTCTTGTGCATACTTTGCAAATCATTTACGTCTGCATTAGACCATAATCTTTCTGCAATGGCTGCCGTTCTTGGCCAAATTCTAGAATCTAACGTCAATGGTGTCGCAAGTTCTGTCCACATAGTCGCCTCTCCACCTAATATTTTTGCTTTTTCTTCAGGTGTTAGATTGCTATTTTGAGGAATTGGATCATTCAAATAATGATCATTTATACTCTGCATTAAATCGATATAATATCCGTTTGACAATACCGTTTTATAGCCATTTTTAGCCGCTTTTGCAACTGATTCTCCTACTGGAATTCCTTCATTTGGACCTTTCCAGGAATGAATAATAGCATTTTTAGACATATTTTTTGTCATGATCTCTTCCCAGCCCATCAATTGTTTTTTATGTTTTTTAAGCATCGGAACTAACTGCATGGTAAAGTAGGTTTGAAGATCGTGATTGGTTACTAATTTATTTTTCTTTTTAAATTCCTGGATTTTAGGATTTGAATCCCAATCTTTTCCTTCATTTTCGTCTCCACCAATATGAAAATAAGCGCCAGGAAATAAAGGACAAACCTCATCAAAAACTTCACTCAAAAACTGATAGGTTTTAGGATTTGAGGGATCTAATGTTGGATTAAAAATACCTGCATTTCTTTCGATTGTATAATTTGATAAGGACAACAATTCTTGTTTCTTCTCTGCATTTGCATTAGAAAAAGGAAGAACTTTACTTCCCATTTCGGGATAGGCTGTCAAGATAGCCGAAGCATGTCCTGGTACATCAATTTCTGGGACTACAAGAATTCCTCTTTCATCGGCATATTTCACAATACTTCTGATTTCTTCCTGCGTGTAAAACAATCCGTCTGATGCCAATTCCGTTAATTTTGGATGTTTTTTTAGCTGTATTCTCCAACCTTGATCGTCTGTTAAATGCCAGTGAAAAACATTCATTTTTACGGCTGCCATTGCATCCAAATTTCTTTTAATTACATCAACTGGCTGAAAATGTCTTGCAACATCAATCATAAGTCCACGCCAAGTAAATCTTGGTAAATCTGTAATTTTTACTGTTGGAAAATAATAAGAAGTACTATTATTTTGCAACAGTTGTAATAATGTTTCTAAACCATGAAGTGCACCAAGATCTGAAGTTGCATTAATAATGATCTTATCCGATTGTATTTCTAACTGATAACTTTCATCTTCATATAATTCTATTTTTCCGCTTTGAACACAATTTATTTGTAATTCTGCCGAAGGTTCTTGATTTATTTTGGTTATAAAATCTTGCTGAAAAAACAATCCGGTTCTTCCATCCAATCTTCTTAAAAAACGAGTTACACCAACAAAAATTCTAGGATTGGGATTGCCTGTAATATTTACTTTGAAATTTTTGTTAATTGTAAAAGTACCATCAGTCAAATTTATATTTTTGGGCCAAGGCATCAAATCTAATTGCTCTTTTTTTATTTGAGCATTCGATACAAAAGCTACCAATAGTAAGATTAGGGAGTATTTCATATTGTAGGAACTAAATTAAATGTTGTTTTAATAATCAAAACGCTTAAATGCTTCAATCGCTTCATATTCAGCAAGCCCTAAATCATCGTACAGTTTTGCGGTGTTTTTATTTCGGTCTTCGGCTCTTACCCAAAACTCTCGAGAATCATTTCCTTGAAACATAACTCTGTCTTTTTGAGATTGATGGTATAAAATAGCGTGCCTTTTTAGCAAAACCTCATCTGGACTCAAAGGAACAGCCATATCTATTTCGTGTAAATCCCATTCGTGCCAAGCGCCACGGTACAACCACAACCAGCAATCTTTCATGTAAAGTTCTGATTTTAATTGTTTCATTGCAGCAAAAATCGCGTTCAAACAAACCTCGTGTGTACCATGTGGATCTGCTAGATCTCCAGCAGCAAAAACTTGATGGGGCTTAATTTTAGCAATTATAGCTGCGACAATAGCAACATCTACGTTTCCTAATGGATTTTTCTTAATTTGACCCGTTTCATAAAAAGGAAGATCTAAAAAATGGGTGTTTTCATCTTTTAAACCAATATATCTTGTGGCGGCATAGGATTCTCTTCTTCGGATTAATCCCTTTAGTTTTCGAACTTCAAGAGAGTCAATTTGATTTTCTTTTTTATTATTAAGAAAATGAATTATCGACTCAAAATCGAGAACACTTTTTTCTTTTGCAATAAAATCATTCGAAACCTCAGCAAATTTTAATGCTTCATCATCTGTAACTGCTATGTTACCCGAAGTTTGATAAACTACGTGAACATCATGACCTTGTTTTATTAATTTTGAAAAAGTACCTCCCATAGAAATTACATCATCATCTGGATGTGGACTAAAAAGGATGATTCTTTTTTTGGCAGGAGTAGCTCTTTCTGGTCTGTGCGAATCATCTGTATTAGGTTTTCCTCCTGGCCATCCCGTTATGGTATGTTGCAATACATTAAACATATTGATGTTTAAATCATAAGCGGAACCTTCCTGTGCCAAAAGATCTGACATACCGTTATTATTGTAATCTCTATCTGTTAATTTTAAAATAGATTGCTCTGTTTTCTGGCATAACCAAACGATTGCTTTACTTTTTAATTCTTGTGTCCAAATGCATTCGCCCACTAACCAAGGAGTTTTAAAACGAGTTAACTCGGAAGCAGCAAATTGGTCTAAAACGAATGTCGCATTGGTATGATTTTGTAAGAATGTAGCAGGAATATCCGAGCTAATATTTCCTTGAATTGTTCTCTTTATAATTTCTCCTTTGTTTTGTCCCCAAGCCATTAGTACAATCCTCTTAGATCTCATAATTGTAGAAACTCCCATTGTAATTGCTCTTTTAGGAACGTTATCAATTCCGTTAAAATCAGAAGAAGCATCTACTCTTGTAATATGATCTAAAGTAATGATTCGGGTGCCTGAATTGATGTGAGATCCTGGCTCATTGAATCCAACGTGACCCGTACGTCCAATTCCTAATAATTGAAAATCTAATCCGCCGGCATTTTTGATCCTCATTTCATAATCCACACAATATTGGTTTAACTCTTCTATTGCTACTGTTCCATCAGGAATATTGATATTCTCAGGATTAATATCAATATGATTAAAGAGATGTTGGTGCATGAAATAATGATAACTTTTGCTATTTTCTTTGGTCATTGGATAGTATTCATCCAAATTAAAAGTAGTAACATTGGTAAAGCTAAGTCCTTCCTCTTTGTGCATACGTACTAATTCTTCATAAACTTTTATCGGGGAAGAACCGGTAGCTAAACCAAGAACACATTTTTTGTTTTTTTCTTGTTTATTTCTTATTAATTGCGCTATTTCCTGAGCAACAATTAGAGAACCATCAATAGAATTTTTGAAGATTTCATTATGAATTTTTTCAAATCTGGTGTCTTCAAATTTTCCTGCGCTTTTATAACTTATATCAGATTTAATTTCTAAAGTATTTTTCATTATTATTTTTTTTCAATTGGCTAGCATTTCTTGAAATTAATGTGCTCTAAATTGATGCTTGAGTTCAAATCGTTTTAATCTAAATTATTCCGATCAAAAAGCTACTCTTCATTTTTTAGTTCCGCTTTATTCTTCTGGAAGCACTGGCCTATTTTGTTTGTACGTTTATTTATTATCAGATTGGATAATCACATTGGGTATAGTATCGTTATTATACTAAATCATACAAACTATTCCGTTTTTAAATTGACTATTAGGATTAAAATACAGCTGGTTTTACAAATAATTCTAACAAAATTGGATTGTAAAATTTATGTAATTTCAAAATAAAAAAAGGCATAAGCATGGAAATACTTATGCCAATTCTATTCCTTTTTTATTTCCTTTTTTTAGAATTTATTAATACCTGTATCCCACCAAAGTTTAGTTCCGCCATTATCTGGACCACCTAAAAGTTGAAGCCCTTTAGCATATCCCATTGGATTTGATGTTTTCTCATTTACAGGAAAGTTCAATCTTTTCACAAAAGTTCCCACCGGAATCTTTCCTGCTGAATAATTGTTTACCGGTAAAAATAATTTAGGATATCCTGTTCTTCTAGTATCTGCCCAAGCTTCTTGACCGTCAGGGAAACCTGCAATCCATTTTTGAGTAATAATTTTTTGTAGTTTCACTTCATTAGAAACAGCATCAGACCATTTAACAGTTACTAAATTTTGAGCTGCATTATTATTTGCCGCATTTAATGGATCTGAGAAATTAGCTGGCATAGAAACATCATCACTTAGGTAAGAAGCAACTCCACTAGTACTTAACTGTGCGAAAGAGGTTGTTATACCTGACTCATAAAAACTCTGTGCAGTACCACCAACATTCCAACCTTTTAAAGCTCCTTCCGATTTCAAGAAGTGGGATTCAGCAGCACAAAACCAAGGTATCATTCCATTTTCAACAATAGGACCAATTATAGAAAATTGATCCGCTTTTGAAAATCTATATTCATCATTTACCAAAGATCCCATTCTGATACCTTGAAAAGTACCATTTTTTGCCGTCTTAAAAAACATGGCTCTTCTTGGATCATTATATCCGTTCATGATAGACGTTATGGCTCCGCCAGCAGCAATATCAGCCCACGGTCCGCTAAAAGTAGCAACAGGATGATCTGCTAAGTAAAGCATATTGTCATCATTAGAACTAATAACTCCATAACCTGTTAAAGCCGCTTCACCTTCTGTTTTTGCTTTTGCTGGATCAATATTTGAGATGCGCATTGCCAAACGCAAACGCAATGAATTAGCAAATTTTATCCATTTTACAATACTTCCTTTTGCGGTAGTTCCATCTGTCTTGTCATTTGCATCAGGGAAAAATGTAGTAGTACCACTAGCTACTTTTGCATTCAATATATCTGTAGCCGTTTTTAATTCCGCAAAAAATTGGTTGTAAACAGCTTGTTGAGAATCATAAGGAGTGGATCCATCAGGATTACCAAAACCAGAATATACAATTGGTCCATAATAATCTGTGGTTTTATGCATTGCATAGACTTTCAAAATCAAAGACCAAGCATAAAATTGTGGGTACTTGTCTTTAGTTAATTTTTCAAGATTATAAGCATACACCATTTCATTTTGATACTTCTGAACCCATTCTGCTTGGTTCCAACCATCTGTAAGAGCATAAGTAGAGTTATTACTATTTCCAGCAAAATCATGCTGAGTTGCCATATATCCAGAGAATATATCGGCACTTAAATTGAACTGAATATCGCCTTGCCAATCATCGGCAACAAGAATATACATGGAACGTTCCATCTTTTTAATCGGTCCTTTGACATGATTAAAATCTTGTTCTAACTGTGCATTACTAAAATTAGAATCGCTAGTATTTATATTTTCAAAATCACCTGTACAGCTCCCTAAAGAAAGGGATATGAATGTACCTAAGATTAATAATTTATTTTTCATTTGTGGATTTTTTTATTGATTAAAATCTTTTCGTTGACTTGTAAGCAACTCTTTCGAGTTCAGCTATTTATTTTAAAGTTGAAAAAACAAACATCTTACAATCAAAAAACGGAGTTCTTTAATAGAATTAGAAAGTTAAATTTAAATTAACACCAATACTTCTTGTTGAAGGAGCTCCAAAAATGTCCACTCCTTGTAAACCTTCTCCCGTACTTAATGTCACGTTTGGATCGAACGGGGCATCTTTGTAAAAGAAAAATAAATTTTTACCTACTACAGAAAGGTTTACGGTATTAAAAATGGTGCTTTTACTAAAATCAAAAGAATAGCCCAATGAAATTTCTCCTAGTTTAATATTGGTTCCTTTGTACATATATTCTCCCGTAGCACCACTTCTGTCACCCACTTGATTGTAATACTCTTTAGCTGACATTGTAGTTACTGCGTTACCATTAATATCAACAGCATTTATTGCAACACCACCTGCATCTCGAGCGTCTCCTGAAGCTTTAGAAACACCATAAAAATCTAACATAGCTTCAGTCATACTCATTACATGACCACCAAATCTTCCATTTACAAGAACATTTAAAAATGCTTTTTTGTATTTGAACGTGTTAGAGAAACCTAACATAAAGTCTGGATTAGAACTTCCTAAATCAACAAATTCGGTTTTTTGAATGCGACCGTCGGCATCTAATACAATTTGGCCTTTGTCATTTCTTAGAATATTTTTTCCTTGTATTTCTCCAAATGGTTTACCAACTTCTAATACATATCTATAACTGTTTGGATCACCATTTGTTAGAATAACAGTATTAACAGCTCCTTGAGCACCAGCTCCTAAATCTAAAACTGTATTCTTATTCGAAGCAAAATTTAAACCTAAATCCCATGAAAAATTATCTAAAACTACTGGCTTTGCAAATAATGTAATCTCTAATCCTTTATTTTGTATACTTCCGGCATTAAAAGCATAATTAGCGTATCCTGTAGTGTTAGGAATTGGAGCTGGAGCTTGTATCAATTGATTTTTGGTTTCGTTTTGGTAGTATGTAAAATCAAAACCCAATCTGTTATTAAAAAATCTCCATTCTGTACCCAACTCATAAGAGTTTTGTTTTTCTGGTTTCAAAGAGGATCCTGGACTCGGTCCTACTTGCGGAATACCCAGTTGACCTCCGTTACCTACTGTATTTAAAGGAGTTGTTAAATAAGCACCAACATCATTACCAACTTGAGCATAGGAAGCTCTGAATTTTGCAAAACTAATTGTTTCTGGCAATGAAACCATTTCACTTAAAATCCCTGTAAGACCTACTGACGGATAAAAGAAACCTAAATTATCTGTATTTACTAAGGTTGAAGACCAATCGTTTCTACCTGTTACATCCAGAAAAAGAATTTCTTTGTAGTCAAAAGTGGCACTAGCAAATACCGATTGAACTTCTTTTTTGGCACCTACAATTTGATTATTTTTACCTGCAGAGTCAAAATTACCTGTGTTAAACCAGTTAGCATAAACTAATCCGCCTTTTGTAGTACCGGAATCACTTGTAATTGCATCATTAATTGTTGATTTAGTTAAACTCGTACCAATGTTAGCATTAAATGAAAAATCAGCATTGATTTTAGTTGAAATAGTAGCAATTAAATCGGCATACAATTGAGAACTTTCGCTGTCAGAATAAATATATCTTCCATTAGCACCAGATAAGGTTAGATTTGTACTAGCATACATTCTTTTGTCAAATGAATTATTTAATTTATTATATCCTCCTCTAGTTTTAAAACTTAACCAATCATTCGCTTTATAAGTAATTGCTGCAGATGAAATTAAAGACTGATTTTTATCAATAGATCGGTTTCTATTTTGAATCCAAAAAGGATTTTGAATAATATCACTAGTACCCGTTGGCCAATTTTGTACCATTAAGTTTCTTGCTGGATCAAAAACTTCATAATTGTTTTTATAAGTATCAAAATCATTCCCTCTTGGAAATAAATACACACCCGTTAATGGATTAAAATACAATGCATTTACTGGTTTATTGTTAATTTTTTGTTCCGCATAAGACAAAGACGCGTCAACAGTTACTCTATCATCAAACATTTTAATACTTTGACGTAGCGCAATATTGTTTTTCTTAAACTCATTTGTTGGCATAACACCATCAACTTTAGTATTGGCATAAGTTAGACTCGTTGTCATTTTATCTGTTCCACCGTTTATCGAAACAGAATTAATATAGGTCATACCGGTATTATAAAAATCTTTTACATGATTTGGTGACTTTTTTGCAGCGCCCCAAGAAGTAGTAGCACCAGCTTCTGCAGCATAAGAAGTTTGAAACTCAGGTAAAGAAACTACATTATCAACAAATACACTTGAATTATAATTAGCTGTAACTTTACCCTCTTTACCTCTTTTGGTAGTGACTAAGATTACACCATTAGCTCCTTGAGAACCATATAATGCAGCTGCCGAAGCTCCTTTTAGCACCGTAATAGATTCTATATCATCTGGATTCATCATAGAAATGGCATCTCCACCGTCTCTATTTCCACCAGCTGTATCTCCAAAAACTTGATTCCCTTGAGACGAAGAGGTATTTAACATTGGTATTCCATCAATTACATACAACGGTTGATTGTTTGTAGCAGATGTATTTCCTCTAATAGTAACTTTTACAGAACCACCTGCTCCAGAAGCACTTTTCTCTACGGTTAAACCTGCCACTTTTCCGGACAGACTATTTACTAAGTTTGCATCTTTAACTCTGGTAACTTCATCTCCTTTGACCTCCTGAGCAGAATAGGTTAAGGATTTTTTAGATTTCTTAATTCCCAATGACGTAACCACAACCTCATTAAGTTTATTTTCTGAGGACTCTTTTAATCGTACTTTAATTACTTCGTCTCCAACAACAACATTTTGTTGATCGAAACCGATGTAAGAAATTACTAAAGTCCTTCCTTTCTCTGCTTTAATAGAGAAGCTACCATCAAGATCAGTAACAGTTCCGTTTTTTTCACCAAGTACATTTACATTAGCACCAGGCAATGGCGAACCACTTCCGTCCGTCACAGAACCTTTAATTGTTTTCATTTGAGCAAGCGAAACCTGCGCACTGAAAAGAATCATAAAGATTAAAATAATTTTTTTCATTATAAATGATTTATTTTGTTAGTTATAGTGTAAATCTAATTGTTAAAACATTCTTAAAAAAACAAAATATACTAACAACCATAAAATCAACATTAACCACTTACTTTAATAAACAATGCGTAAATTTTATGAAATTTAACAGTGAGATCGCAACTATATTCAACCAACGACACTGTTTCTACTACGAAATGCTTTTTGAAAGTCGTTACCAATTTATTTTTAAATTATTTTAAATTTTGGTACTATAAAATTCGATTTTTGGTTTCAAATTCCTTAAAGTTGCAAAACATTCTTATTTGAATTTGTAAAAAACAATCTCTTATCAATAAATTATTTAGTATTGAACCTCATTAAAAAAATAAAATTTAATACCGAATTTAGAAACCATTTTGGTTTTTGGATTATCTTTTTTTTAATCAACTTTTTACGTTGGGGATCTTACTTTGATAATTATCCGTATTCTTTCAAATCCAATCTGATCGAGTTTTCATTACACATTCCTTTTGTGTACTTTAATTTGTTAGTACTCATTCCGCGTTACATTGTAAAATTTGAATATTATAAATACACTCTGGCTCTATTAGGTAGTTTAGCAGTAATCTATATATTAAAGACAGGTTTGACATATTATATGATTTCTGAGAATATTTGGCCAGAAGCCAATAAAATGTATCATCCTTTTGATATCAATCATATTGTAGCAGTTACCATTGGTGAAATTTATGTTCTATCGATAGCGTCTTCTGTTTTTTCTACCATGAATTGGTTAAAAGAAAGAGATCGCAACACGATTATGAAAAAGAATCAGTCTAAAATGAAACTAAAATATCTAAAGACTCAAATACAACCTCACTTTTTTTTTAATACACTCAATAACTTATATGCTTTATCTTTAGAATCTTCAAAAAAAGTTCCCGATGTAATTCTAAAACTTTCCCGATTGATGGAATATATTCTGTATGACGTTAAGGGAACTAAGATGGTCGATTTGACTAAAGAGATTGATTACATACAGAATTATATAGAAATTGAAAAGCTTCGTTTTGAAAACGTAGAAGTCGCAGTAAATATAGAATCGAATATCGACGACATAAAAATCCCTCCCTTATTGGTGATTACGCTAATAGAAAATGCATTCAAACATGGTGGTCCTTGTAACAGTAATCTTAGAATCAAAATCAATTGCAAAGTTATTGACAACACAATACTGGAATTTGAAATACTAAATAATTTTGTACTTTCACAAAATGCTAAAACTAAAAAAGGCATTGGTTTATCTAATACTAAAAAGAGATTGAAATTAATTTTTCAGAATAATTTTACCCTAGAAAAAACAGTTAAATTCAATTATTATATCATTCGTTTACAAATACCTGTTCAAAATGAAGATTAAATGTGTTTTGATTGATGATGAGCCATTGGCTACAAAAATTCTGCAAAATTATTTCACAAATTTTGCAGACTTTGAAATTATTGGCGTTTTTCACAATGCCATAGAAGCGCTCGATTTTATAAACAATAATACGATTGATATTGTCTTTTTAGACATACACATGCCTTTGATGACAGGATTTGAATTGATCCGATTGATTGAGAATAAAACTAAAATTGTAATTACAACTGCTTTTAGAGAGTTTGCTGCAGAGAGTTATGAGTTAGATGTGTTGGATTATTTAGTAAAACCTATTCCGCTTCCTCGTTTTATAAAATGCATTCATAAAATTGAAGCTGATTTTAATTTAAAAAATAATCTTAAAGTAGAAACACCTAGATTAGATCCTCATATTTTTATCAAAGTAGATAAAAAAATGGTCAAAATAATTATTGATGAAATTCTTTTTATTGAGGGAATGAAAGAATATATAAAAGTAGTAACCGCTGATAAAACCTATATTACCCACAAATCTCTTACCGCTCTGTCCGAAGAATTACCTGTAGATAAATTTACTCGCATTCATAAATCGTATATAATTGCCATTAATAAAGTAAAATTTATAGAGGGCAATAGAATACAAGTGCATTCATACATATTACCAATTGGCCGAAATTATAGTAAGGATGTAAAAATTAGAATTTTAGAGTAATTGCAATTTTACAACCAACACATTTTGCAGTTGGTAAAAGAAATACTGTCGATGGTATAATATAAGTCATTTTTATAATGAATTACTTTTTTTTAATTTTCCTAAAAGATACATTTACGGATGGAACAAATTATTAACCTAAAAAATTAACCAAACAAAAATTATGAATACAGAAAAAACTCAGTCTAACAATTCTGCGCTTTACACGCTAATAACCGTATTTTTCTTTTGGGGTTTTATTGGTGCATCAAACGGTGTTTTTATTCCGTTTTGTAAAGCTAAATTTGGGTTAGACCAATTTCAAAGTCAGCTAATTGATTTTGCCTTTTATGGCGCTTATTATATTGGTGCATTATTACTTTTTATTTTAAGTAGTATCGCTAAAAAAGACATTTTAAATGGATGGGGATTCAAAAAAGGAATTATCTATGGTTTATTAATAAGCACTTTTGGCGCAGGGTTAATGATTCTTGCAGTAACTGAAGGAAATTATCTTTTTATTCTTGGAGCTTTATTCATTGTTGCCCTTGGTTTTTCATTACAACAAACTTCGGCACAACCATTTGCTGCTTCTCTTGGAGAGCCACATACGGCATCAAGTAGGTTAAACCTTGCTGGAGGAATCAACTCATTGGGAACAACGATAGGACCAATAGTAGTTTCTATAGCATTATTTGGTGTAATTGCTGGAGTAAATATTGAAGAATATGCTCAAAAACCAGATTCATTAGAGTCTATGAGAATTTTATATGTATTTGTAGGTGGTTTATTTTTATTGGCAGCTGCATTATTTCATTTTTCAAAAAAACTGCCCGCTGGGAAAACGGATGCTACCTTTGAAATGGCAAACAAAGCCATCAAGACGCTTATTGCTATTACAGTAATTTTAGTAATTATTTTTGCTTATATCTTTTCTCGATACGAAGACCCAACCTTTATTACCCATTTTATCGAAAATAAAGAAAAAGATTATTTAGGATTAGCACTTACTATTTCAACGCTATTAGTAGTTGTTATTGGTCTCTTTTTTGCAAATACTACAGCACAAAAAAATCCTGAAGGTTGGGGCGCCATGAAATATCCTCAGTTAGTTTTGGGAATGGTAGCGCTTTTTGCCTACGTAGGTGTAGAAGTAACGATAGGAAGTAATCTTGGTGAATTATTGGTAACTCCTGATTTTGGATCTATTTCTGGGCCTGGTCTTGCTCCTTATATGTCAATGTACTGGGGAAGTTTAATGATTGGTCGTTGGGCTGGAGCAATTACTGTATTCAATCCGTCGTCTATGGTAAAGAAAATATTATTAATTGTAGTTCCTTATGTGGCATTTGGTGTTATACTAACTGCTAATGCAATTTCTGGACAAGATGTTACTCCGTTATATGCTTATGCATTTGTAATTTTATTTCAAATAACTGGTTTCTTTTTAGGTAAAGATCAACCTTCAAGAACGCTAATGATATTTGGATTAATGGGAATGACAGCTATGATTATAGGATTACTTACTACAGGTACAATTGCTATTTTTGCCTTTATGAGTGGTGGATTATTCCTAAGTATCATGTGGCCTTGTATTTTCTCATTAGCAATTGCAGGATTAGGTAAATATACTTCACAAGGTTCCGCCTTTTTAGTAATGATGATTTTAGGTGGCGGAATTATTCCTCCATTACAAGGAAAATTAGCTGATATTATAGGCATTCATGCTTCGTACTTTATTCCTGTACTTTGCTTCTCCTTTATTGCATTCTATGGTTGGAAAGTGATTAGAATTTTAGAGAAACAAGGAATTGGAAAAGAAATAGAAGTAGGTAGTGGACACTAATTAAAATAAAACTAATAAAAAATCCCATTTGCCGCGGCGAATGGGATTTTTTTATAATAATATAGAAATCTAAAAAAAACTTTTTATTTATTCCCTTTTTCAAAATCAGCAACAAATTGAGCTAATCCGATATCAGTAAGTGGGTGTTTCAATAATCCGTAAATTGCAGAAAGTGGTCCCGTCATAACATCAGCACCAATCTTAGCACAATTCACAATATGCATGGTGTGACGCACTGAAGCAGCAAGAATTTGAGTTTCATAACCGTAGTTGTCATAAATTAATCTAATTTCTTCAATCAAAGCCAAACCATCGGTAGATACGTCATCTAAACGACCAATGAACGGAGAAACATAAGTAGCTCCCGCTTTAGCAGCTAATAAAGCTTGTCCCGCTGAGAATACTAAAGTTACATTTGTTTTAATTCCTTTATCCGAAAAGTATTTTGCAGCCATAACACCTTCTTTAGTCATAGGCAATTTTACCACGATTTGATCGTGTAAATCAGCTAACTCCTCCCCTTCTTTAATCATTCCGTCGTAATCCAAAGCATTCACTTCGGCACTCACATCACCATCAACCAAATTACAAATGTCAACATAGTGTTTCAAAATGCTATTTTTTCCTGTAATTCCCTCTTTCGCCATCAACGATGGGTTTGTAGTAACGCCATCTAAAACGCCTAATGCTTGTGCTTCTTTAATCTGAGCTAAATTAGCCGTGTCAATAAAAAATTTCATAATTTTTGTATTTAATTGTGTGTTTTATAATTTGGGCGTGTTCGCCGTGGCGAAACGGGCTTTGCGCTACAAGTCCTCAAATAATTCCGCTGATGCTACATTATACTATGGGCTTTTCACTACAAATGAAAATCACTGAACTCCTATAAAAAATAGACGCTTAGTGAAGTAATACCTCGTGCTATTAAAATTGAGTGCAAAATTACAATTTATAATGATTCATAAGCATTTTTTCATACACTATATCAGGCAAAACTCTTTTTAAAACGATTGAAAATTTCTGCATAAAAACCCCCACCTTATAATGGATTTTTGGATTTGGAGATTGAATAATTTTATAAACTGCTTCTGCCATTTCGTTAGGATTACTGCCAGAATCAACATGTTCATCCATAGTACGTAAGGTATTTTCATACGGAACTTTATAATCAGAATCCTGAATTACTGGTGCATGAAAACGACCAGAAGCGATATTGGTTGCAAAATCTCCTGGTGCCACATTGGTGATCTTGATTCCCAATGCCTTTACTTCCATTCGTAAAGCTTCTGTAATCAGTTCTAAAGCCCCTTTGGAGGCGGAATAAACACTTCTGTAAGGCAATCCCATATACCCAGCTATAGAGGTAATATTGATAATTAATCCAGATTTTTGTTTGCGCATTTGTGGTAAAACTGCTTTCATAACTGCAATAGGACCAAAAAAATTCGTTTCAAAATTATTTTTGATTTCCTCCATTGGAATTTCTTCCAAAGGTCCTGTTATTCCAACACCAGCATTATTAATTACAATATCAATTTTTCCCGACAAAGCAATAACTTTGGCTACAGCCAAACCAATAGAATTAGAATCTCTGACATCTAAAGCTACTAAGGGAAAAACCGAATTCAAAACACGTTCAGGATTTCTACTCGTACCATAAACAACAAAACCTTTATGATGCAAAAATTCACCTATAGATTTCCCAATTCCTGAAGAACCTCCTGTAATAAGAACTACTTTACCCATTTGCTATACTATTTAATACGAAAGGTCCAAAAATAAAAAAATCCTCCCGAAGGAAGACTATTATTATCTTTATTTCAAAAAAAAATCTTCCAAAAAAGAAGATTTATAAAAAATGGCAAGCGACCTACATCGCACCGCTCAACCACGTACCCTTGCTATGTTCCCATCCTGGGGGAGTCTGCAGGAGCTGGTCGTGTAGGACTTGCCGGTGCAAATATACAACACTTTTTATATTTTTGCAATACCTTTGCAGCTATAAAATATCGTTGTATATTGTTCTATCAAAAATTTAAACTATGAAAAATCATAACTTCCTATTTATCATTTTATTAGGAATCACATTATCCAATTGCGGTGATACAAAAAAAGGTGAAAATTCTATATTTACTATTGATAATAGTGCTTTTAAGGAGCAATATCAGCCACAAGAGTCTCTTATATTAGCTATATTAAATCCAAATAACAAAGCGGTAGATAGTATCACTTACTTTGTAAATGATAAAAAAGTAGCAACAATCAAAGGAGTTGAAAAACTTAACTTTGATTTAAAAGAGCAAAAATTAGGTTATCAAAACCTTAAAGCAAAGGTTTATTATGATAATGAATTTTCTGAAGCTACTGCAAGAGTTGAGCTAGTTTCTAATGTACAACCTAAATTATTAAAGTATAAAATTGTAAATACTTACCCTCATGATTATGAAGCGTACACTCAAGGTTTAGAATTTTATCGTGACACATTATATGAAGGAACAGGAAATGGAAGTGGTCCAACTGGTAAAAGAGGTGTTTCGAGCTTAAGAAAAACAGATTATAAAACTGGTAAAGTTTACAAAAAAGTAGAACTTGCGGATCAGTATTTCGGTGAAGGGATCACAATTCTAAATAACAAAGTCTACCAACTAACTTGGCAAAATAACGAAGGCTATATTTATAATGCCGATACTTTCAAGAAAGAAAAAACATTCCCGTACTTTAAACAAATTGAAGGTTGGGGACTTACAAATGACGGAACTTATTTATACCAATCGGACGGAACAGAGAAAATTTGGAAATTAGACCCTAAAACACTCAAAGAAGTAGATTATATTAACGTTTACTCTTATGAAACCAAAATAAAGGCGGTGAATGAATTGGAATGGATTAATGGTAAAATCTACGGAAATATCTATCAAAAAGATGCTATTGCTATTATAGATCCAAAAAGCGGAATTGTTGAAGCAATTATCAATCTTGTTGACCTAAAAAGTAAAGTCAGTCATTTACCCGACACTGATGTTTTAAACGGAATTGCTTACAATCCTAAAACTAAAACCATTTTTGTAACTGGAAAAAACTGGGATAAAATGTTTGAAATTTCAGTTTCAGAGTAACATAATTTAGAGTATTACTACTTGCCAGAAAGATGCGAAGACACTAAGTTAAATTCTGTGTAAACTAAAATTGATTTATAAATTTTTCCACGAAGGCACTAAGTCCACTAAATTAAATTTAAAATTTGTGCATTAGTGCCTTCGTTGCGTAAAAAAAAAATGTCAGGAATCAGACATTGAAATCTACCTAAAACAAACCCACAAAAATGACAACTTTAATCACAAATATTAAGGAATTACTCCAAGTTAGAGCAATTAGTGTTGCTAAAGTTTCTGGAGCAGAAATGGCTATTCTTCCAACTATAAAAAATGCTTATTTAGTTATCAAAGACAATTTTATTGCTGATTTTGGATCGATGAATGATGTACCAAAAATAGACACAGATAAGATTATTGATGCAACCGGAAAAATAGTGCTACCATCTTGGTGTGACAGTCATACTCATATTGTATATGCTGGAAATCGAGAGCAAGAATTTGTAGATCGCATCAACGGATTGACCTACGAAGAAATTGCCAATCGCGGTGGTGGAATTTTAAACTCGGCAAAAAAACTCAACGAAACTTCTGAAGAGGAAATTTATCAGCAATCAAAAGCACGTTTAGAAGAAGTGATGCGTTTAGGAACTGGCGCCGTAGAAATTAAATCGGGTTATGGACTAACCGTAGAAGGAGAACTTAAAATGCTTCGTGTTATTCAACAATTAGCTCAAAATTATTCTATAACGATTAAAGCTACCTTTCTTGGCGCTCATGCTATTCCAACAGCATACAAAGAAAATAGAAAAGGATATATAGATTGCATGTTAAATGAAATGCTTCCTGAAATTGCTAAAAACAAACTCGCTGACTTCATAGATGTGTTTTGTGAAACCGGTTATTTTACTGTTGCCGAAACAGAAGCCATTATGGAAGCTGGAATTAAACTAGGTTTAAAACCCAAAATTCACGTAAATCAATTTAACTCTATTGGAGGAATTCAAGCTGGAGTAAAATACCAGGCACTTTCTGTAGATCATCTAGAAGTTATGACTAAAGAAGATATTATGGCTCTAAAAAACACCGAAACAATGCCAGTGGCATTGCCATCATGCTCTTATTTTCTGAGTATTCCTTACACACCTGCACGCGAAATGATCGCTCAAGGACTGCCAATAGCATTGGCTACAGATTATAACCCTGGATCAACTCCATCAGGAAATATGAATTTTGTGGTAGCAACAGCCTGTATTAAAATGAGGATGACTCCAGAAGAAGCTATAAATGCAGCAACAATAAATGGTGCTTATGCCATGGGAATTTCAGAAACTCATGGAAGTATTACTATTGGCAAAAAAGCAAATCTCATTATCACAAAACCCATTCCCTCCTATTACCAATTGCCCTACGCTTTTGGTAGTAACCTAATTGAAATGATTATCATAGAAGGTGAAATTTTGGCATAAAAAAAAGAGGAACATTACGTTCCTCTTTTTTTTTATTTTACTTCAAGACTATCTTAAGTTAAAACTTGTTTTAGAAACCAATTGATCTTTATCAAAAATATTGATAAAATAAGTTCCTTTAGCAAAATCTTTACCTTTTAAATCCTCAGAAACTTGAATTGTTTTGTTTTCATAATTAACATTAGTTATAAAACTGTACGTCAAAATATTTTGTCCAAAAGTCTCTGTTTTCTTATCACCTAAAACATTATTTTTACTGTCAATTACTTGTACATAATAGCTTTTAGCACCAGATTTTGCAATAGCATTTTCAGCAATTGTAAAGTTAACTCTCAAAACATCAGCTCTACTAGCTTTATCTGTTTCAATTTGTTTTCCTGAACTTTTTAATTTATAAGCAGAACCTCTTGTGTTTAAAACCGTTAGTTTAGAACCCATTTCTACTGCTTTAGACAATTCTTCGTTTTGACCTGTTAATGCTTCTACATTTTTCTTAGTCTCTCCTAAAACCACTACTGTACTATCACGTTGTGAGGTTAGTGTAGTGTTTGCCTTTTTTAAAGTCTCATTTTCTGCCATTAATACTTTCATATTTGATTGCAAGGCAACAAATTGAGTTTTGTATTTTGATAATGAAGCGACATCACCTTTAGATTTACTTAAATCAGCCATTAGATTAACAACTTTGTCTCTTTCTTGAATTAATTCGTCAGACATCGATGTGTTTTCTGAAATAGCAGCATCATAAGTCGATTTTAGCTCTTCTAGATCCTTCATGACTAATTCTTTTTCAGTCATAGTTGATTTCAATTCTGTTTTAACGGTATCCGCGTCAGAGGTCATTTTAAATATGTATATTAAACTTCCTACTAATAAAATAGCTAATACTGCTACTACTGCCTTAAGACTTGAATTGCTTTTTTGATTTTCCATATAGATTTTTTTTTTCAAATTTAATAATATATAATTATCTAATAACGAAACTTAACACAATTATAGTATTTTTGGAAAAAATATTTTTTTAATGGAAAAAATTATCCCTTTCACGATCAAAGATCTATCAAAAATAACAAATCATAGAAGTGGTGAAATAAAATTTGGAGAGAAAATGATAACTATTCCAAAAGATACTGATTCTCTTGAATTTATAAAAACTTGTGAAGCTAAATATGTATTATTTGGAATTCCTGAAGATATAGGCGTTAGAGCAAATTATGGCAGACCTGGAGCAGCATCAGCTTGGGAAAGTGCCATAAAAAACATCGCTAACATACAACACAACCGTTTTTGCAAAGGCAATCAACTGGTTGTTTTAGGACAACTAGATGTAACTCAAGTAATGAAAAATGTCGAATTACTAGATTTTAATGACATTGATGATCGTTCAAAATTAAGTCAATTGGTTGACAAAATCGATAAAGATGTTTCGCATATAATTTTTAATCTTATCAAATTAGGTAAAATACCTATTGTAATTGGTGGTGGTCATAATAATTCCTACGGAAATATAAAAGGTACCGCCTTAGCAAAAGGAAAACCAATAAATGCAATTAATTTTGATGCACATTCTGATTTTAGAATTTTAGAGGGGCGTCACAGCGGAAATGGCTTTTCATATGCCTACGAAGAAGGATTTCTTAAAAAATATTTCATTTTTGGTTTGCATGAAAATTACATTTCCAAAAGTGTTTTAGATATTATCAAAAAAATAGAAGACCGAGTTCGTTTTAATACCTATGATAGTGTAAATATCAGAAGAGAAAAAGAATTTGATCATGAGATGGAACAAGCTTTAGACTTTATTAATGATGATTTCTATGGCTTAGAAATTGACTTAGATGCCATTCCTAATATTGCCAGTAGTGCAATGACAATGAGCGGATTCTCGGTAGAACAACTTAGACAGTTTATTTCCTATTTTGGAAAAACCAAAAACGTATCTTATCTGCACATTTGTGAAGGAGCTCCAGATTTAGGAGAAGAAAAAAACAACCACTTAATTGGTAAACTCATCGGATATCTTGTAACCGATTTTATGAAATCGAACAGTGCAGCACTTTCATAAGCCAATCAATATTTACGCACAACAGCTATAATTGAGGTCTTGAACAAGTTATAAATAAGCATCAAAAATAATAATACTATCTTTGTTGCCTTATCTATGTACTTAATACAAGATATTTAATATTAAAATTATGTTATTCGAAGATTTATCGCTCTCAAAAAGTATACAAAAAGCCGTATTTGAACAAGGCTATATAGAAGCAACCCCAATACAAGAACAAGCAATACCTATCGTTTTATCAGGACGTGATCTAATTGGTTGCGCTCAAACGGGAACCGGAAAAACGGCAGCTTTTGCAATACCTATTATTCATCAACTGCATAGAATTGTAGGTTCGTCTAAAAAAGCTAGTCCAATTCGCGCCCTTGTTATTACACCAACAAGAGAATTGGCAGTCCAAATTGGACAAAATTTTGATCAATATGCAAAATACACTAACCTAGTACAACTTACTATTTTTGGTGGCGTTTCTCAAGTTCCTCAAGTAGAAATGCTAAAAAAAGGAATCGATATTCTAATTGCAACTCCAGGCCGTTTATTAGATTTAGTAAAACAAGGATTTATAGATCTAGATCATTTACATACATTAGTACTCGATGAAGCAGATCAAATGCTTGATATGGGATTTGTAAATGATGTCAAAAAAATTGTAAAACTAACACCTAATAATAGACAAACACTTTTTTTCTCAGCAACAATGCCAACTGCTATCAGAGAATTAGCAGAAATGTTTCTTAAAGATCCTGCAACTGTTAGCGTCTCACCCGTTTCATCTACTGCCGAAAGTGTAGAACAAAGAGTTTATTTTGTCGAAAAAGGAGAAAAAAGAAATTTATTATACCACTTAATAAAAAATGAAAACTTGTCTAATGTTTTGGTTTTTTCGAGAACCAAGCATGGAGCCGACAATGTTGTAAAAGCGTTGCGTAAGCATGATATTGCTGCCGAAGCCATTCATGGAGATAAATCTCAAAATGCTAGACAACGCGTTTTAGATGGTTTCAAAAATAAAGAAGTTAACGTATTAGTAGCTACTGATATTGCGGCAAGAGGAATTGATATTGATCAGTTACCATTTGTAATTAATTTTGACTTACCCAATGTGCCTGAAACTTATGTTCATAGGATTGGAAGAACGGGTCGTGCTGGAAATGTAGGTGTTGCCATATCTTTTTGTGGAAAAGACGAACATCAGTATTGGAAAGACATTCAGAGATTAATCAAAGTAGATGTAAAAATAGTAAGTGATCATCCTTATGGCTGGCATTCAGGAAGTCCAGAAACAGCTCCTGGTGCAAAACAAAGTAATTCTAACAGAAGTGCAGGTGCTCATAAATCTAGAAAATCGGAAGTTTCTAAACAAAATAAAAAACGCTGGTATTAGTCTAATTTTTATTTTAAATAGATTAATTATATCTGAATCAATAATTTATAAATCGCTGGATCTGAAATTTAAAACTTTCTAATCCAGCGATTTTTTTATTATTTTGAAATAACAATCTTTCCAGAAATTGATTAATTTTTAGAAATTAAAATAGTAATCATATCAACTAATTTAATAGCATCAAATGGTTTCATTATAATATCGTTAATTCCAGCCGAAATAGCTTCTTCAGTAATTTCAGCCTTATCAAATGCTGTTAATGCTACTATTGGCGTTATAATTCCTTTAGAACGAATCTTTCGAGTTGTATCAAAACCATTTATCAAAGGCATATTAATATCCATTAAAATAATATCGAAATATTCTTTCTCTAAAATTTCAATGGCAGCATAACCATTATCAACCACACTACATTTAAAGTTGTTTTTTTCAATGGTTTTTTTGGTAACCAACTGGTTGATGCGATTGTCCTCTACAACCAAAACATTTACAGTATTGGGAGAATGACTAAGATTGACTTGAATACTGTTTATAATATCAATTGTTTTTTCAGGATTGTATTCAAAACCTATAACAAATTTAAAAATCGAACCTTTATTAATAGAACTTTCTACCGAAATAGAACTATCAAACAATTCTAAGAGTTGTTTCACTATTGAAAGTCCTAAACCGGTTCCTTGATAATCAGTTTCTTTCCTTCGAATTTGTACAAACTTATCAAAAATCTTTTCTTGATCTTCTGCAGCAATTCCAATACCATTGTCTGCAATTATAAATGCTATAAAATATGTTTTGTGAACTGTTTTAATCAAGTTAGCACTTATACTTACTTCTCCATTGGATGTGAATTTTAGCGCGTTGCTTACCAAATTCATTATAATTTGCGAAAACCTCAGTTTATCTCCAATCAAATAGTCCGGAATATCAGGATCAATGTTCACTACAATGCTGTTATTGTTCTGTTTTGCTAAAAAGGAAAGAGAGTTTTTTACCAGATTAATTTCATCTAAAAGATTAAAAGTTAAATTTTCTAGGACAATTCTTTTATCTTCAATTTTATTAATTTGGAGAATATCATTTACTAATGATAGCAAGTATCTAGCAGAAAATTTCAGAGAACTTAAATAAGGACTATTGGCTAATTCTTTGTGTTCTTCTGCCAAGATGTTTGTAATTCCGACGACACCATACAAAGGAGTTCTCAGCTCGTGACTTACCGTAGATACAAATTGAGATTTTAGCTTAGAGGCTACCTCTGCTTTTTCTATAGCAATCAATAATTGTTTGTTTGAATGGGAAAGATCAGCATTGGATTTCTTCTTTAAATTATTATTTTTAAATAAAGAATAAATTAACAACAGTAAGATAACAGATATCGCTAAAAATAAAAATAATATTGTTTTTGATTTTCCAAGCAATATCAGATTAGCTTTTTTTTCGGCTTCAAACTTATCAATTTCTCTTTTATAGTCTTCTAATTCTAAATTTACACCAACACTATTAGCTTGATCAATTTTATCTTTACTGTAAAGCGCGTCTGTAATTTCATTGTATTTTGATAGGTTTAGATACCCATTTTTAAAATCTCCGTTTCCAATTAAAAATTTAGAATATTCTAAATGAGCAAAAGATAAATCTGATTTTTGATCGGTTTCATTTCCAAGTTTTATAGCCTTTAAAAAAAATGCATTAGCTTTTTCTTTATTTCCCTCATGCGCATAATACATTGCATTGAGCATGCTTATTGCAGCAAAACTGGAATCATCACCCTTTTTTGACTTGTGATTATTAATATATTTTAAACTATCATATCCTTTTTCAAAATTTTTAATATCAAAATACGCCCAAGTAATATTTAATTTCGTCATGAAAATTTGATTTGTATCGGCTATTTTCTGACTGTATTTTAATGAGTTTTGGTAATACGCAATTCCTTTTAGATATTGCTTTTTTTCAAAACAATAAATATTTCCTAGGTTATTGTATATTTTATTGCTTAAAGTATCAAACTCTACTTTTTTGGCATTAATTAAGGCTTTGTTGTAAAAAAAAATAGCTTTTTCAAATTGTGCAAGTTCTGCATAGTTAGCAGCAATCGTATTGTATGAAATGGCTATAGATGAAAAATCATTTGCTAAGATGGCTTCATGCAAGGCCATTTTTGAAATCTCGAGTGATTTACTAAAATTTGTCTCTTTTAGATATTGAGAAGCTTGATCTGTTAAAACAGTAATTTCTTTTTTGGAAAAGGTAATTGTCTGTGCTAGTATGTTATTATCAAAAAAAACAGTCAATACAACGAATAGCAAAACAATACGATTCAGATACATAGCTAAAATTTATTTATCAAATATACCTTTTATTAGCAAAATAAAAACTTTATTTAAACAAATTTATTATACAGAATAAGTGTACATAAAAATAAAATTAGGCATAAAAAAACCTGTTCACAAATAAGGGAACAGGTTTAGTATATAAATTGACAATAACTAGTTAAAATATTATTCTAATGTAGGCACTTCTACTTCTTTATCACCTTCCCATTGTCCTACAACAGAAGTAGCTAGAGCATTTCCTAATACATTGGTTGCACTACGAAACATATCGCAAAAATGGTCAATTGGCAAGATCAAAGCGATTCCTTCAATAGGAATATCAAACATACCGCAAGTTGCTGCAACAACAACTAAACTAGCTCTTGGAACACCAGCAATTCCTTTACTCGTAAGCATTAATACTAACAGCATAGTCATCTGCGTTCCTAAGTCTAAATGTATTCCGTAGGCTTGTGCGATAAAAATACTTGCAAAAGTCATATACATCATACTTCCATCCAAGTTAAAAGAATAACCCAGTGGCAACATAAAGGAAACAATTTTGTCTTTGACACCAAAGCGTTCTAATTCTTCTGTTAATTTTGGAAAAACAGCCTCGCTACTTGTAGTTCCGAAAGCAATAATTAAAGGGCTTATAATTCTTTTTAGTAAAACAGTCATTCTGCTTTTAAGAAAAATATAACCTACAAGAATTAAGACCACCCAAAGTGATGAAATTCCAATTAAAAAAGAGCCAAAGAACTTGAAATAGGTAATCGCTAATTCTTGAAAATCTCGTACTGCAAAAACTCCTGCAATCGCTCCAAAAACTCCAATTGGAGCAAATTTCATCACGTAATTAACCATTTTAAGGACAATATGAGATGTCTTTTCTAGAGCATTAGTAACTGGTTTTACGTATTCTCCCAATGAAGCAGCTGCAAGACCAAAGAAAATAGAGAAAATTACAATTTGTAAAATCTCATTGGTAGCCATGGCTTCAAAAATACTTTTAGGAACAATATGCTCAATAAAATTTTCGAATGAAATATTTTGGGTTTTACCAGTAACTTCTGAAGCCGAAGCCAAATCAATACTTGGTAAATTAAGTCCTACACCTGGTTTAAGTACGTTTACAAAAAACATTCCTAATAATAAAGATATAAATGAAGCTGTAAAAAACCACCCCATTGCCTTACCACCAATTCTACCTACTGCTTTTATATCCCCAAGTTTAGCAATTCCTACAACCAAAGTTGTAAAGACTAACGGAGAAATAATCATTTGCACTAATCGAATAAAAACAGTCGCTAAGATTTTAATTTTTTTACTAAAGGCTTCTGCATCGGCTGGTGAAATATAATTGTGTATGATGATGCCTAAAATAGCACCCAAAACCATAGCAATTAATATTTGTCCTGTTAATCCTGAAAAGAAGGATGTTTTCTTTATTGTATTGGTATCCATTAAATTTAGATATTTAGTTTTATAGTGGTATAATTACTTTGATCATTATAAAATTTGACGTGCAATTACTACTAGAAAAAATGTTAAAGATTAATATTAATATATTTTGTTAATCAAATAAAAATCAGCTAATACAATGGCTGCCATTGCTTCAACTATTGGCACAGCACGGGGAACAACGCAAGGATCGTGACGTCCTTTTCCTGTCATTTCAGTGATTATTCCTTTATTGTCTAATGATTCTTGTTTTTGCATTATTGTTGCCACCGGTTTGAAAGCAACACGGAAATAAATATCCATTCCGTTACTAATACCACCTTGAATTCCACCAGAAAGATTTGTTTTAGTTGTTCCATCTGGATTATACAAATCATTATGCTCGCTTCCCTTCATTTTCGCACCACAAAATCCACTTCCAAATTCAAAACCTTTCACTGCATTAATGGATAACATTGCTTTTCCTAGTTCAGCATGAAGTTTGTCAAACACAGGTTCACCTAATCCAATTGGTACATTTTGAATCACACAAGTTACCGTACCACCAACAGTATCACCTTGCTTTCTAATGTCACGAATGTAATCTTCCATTTTCGTTGCCATTTCGATATCAGGACAACGTACAGGATTACTTTCTGTTTTTGAAAAATCTAAATCTTGGTAAGGTTTCTCTAAAAATAGAGGTCCAACAGAAGATACATATGCATTAATTTTTATCTCAGGTAAAATTTGTTTGGCTATTGCTCCTGCCACTACTCTACTAGCTGTTTCTCTGGCAGAACTGCGACCACCTCCTCTATAATCTCGTATTCCATATTTTTTTTCATAGACATAATCAGCGTGGCTAGGTCTAAAATTATCTTTTATATGAGAATAGTCATCTGATTTCTGATTGGTATTAGGTATAATAAAACCAATTGGTGTTCCTGTTGTTTTTCCTTCAAAGATTCCAGACAAAAACTGAACATCATCTGGTTCTTTGCGTTGAGTAACAATTGCAGATTGACCAGGCTTGCGTCGAGACATCTCGAATTGAATATCTTCTAAATTTATTGCTATTCCCGGAGGACAACCATCTATTATTCCTCCTAAAGCTTCACCATGAGATTCCCCGAAAGTTGTTATTCTAAAAAGTGTTCCGTAGCTATTACCTGCCATTATAAATAGTTTTAAACAAAAGTAACGTTTTAGTTTAAAGTTCAAAATTTTTGAGTTTAAACTTTTGAAAAACCAATACATTATTTAAGAATAAAATCTTTAAATTTTTCATTAATTAATTCCAACTTATATTAATCATATATTATTATTCCGTTTTAATTTTAATAGTGTAGAATTATCATTTATTTAATCTCAAAATTCTGCTTATAAACTTTAACAAAAATTTACTTAGGTTTATTTGTTCATGTAATAATTAATTATTGTTTTAAATCACAAATGTGGTAATTATATAAATAATGGCAATAATTTCATAAGAACCGGAAGTAGTTAAGAGTTACATTTGCGTCTTTAAAAACATACAATATGAAAAAAATTATTTTATCGGCATTAATGTTAATTGGATTAGCATTTACAGCTCAAGCACAGGATATATCTAAAAATGCTTTAGGTCTACGTTTAGGAGGAAATAATGGTTTTGGAGGAGAACTTTCTTATCAAAGAGGATTGTCTAAAAGTAATAGACTTGAATTAGATTTAGGATGGAGAAATAGAAATAATTATGAAAATAGTGGATACGATGACAATGCTATCAAACTAGCAGCTTTATACCAATGGGTATGGAACATTGATGGTGGTTTTAATTGGTATGCTAGTGTAGGTGGTGGAGTTGGTAACTACAGCTACGATGTTAAAAATGACAAACGTTATAGCGACACTTTTGTATTTGCAGCGGGTGATATCGGAATTGAATACAACTTTGATTTTCCTTTATTAATATCATTAGATTTTAGACCTGAGTTTGGAGGAAATGGTTACTACAAAAACAATTATGGTTCAGATATTGCTTTAGGACTAAGATTCCAGTTCTAATCTAAAATATATTAAAAAAAGGCTATTCATCTGAATAGCCTTTTTTTTTTATTTAATAATGAGATGTTTTTTAGAATTTATTTTAACCACACAAAATGGATTTGTAAACCCTTGTGTTACCATTGCTCCTGCTTCCGGATTAGTTTCTTTTACAGTTACTATTATATCGTTATCTGTCTCAACAACATTTTCAATACCAATTGCATAACCTCCAGATGTCTTTTCTCCCATATTTAAAATAATAAAATTAGAGCTCTGAATGTCAGTGTCTTTTATCTTATTTTTTAAATTATCATCCTCCTGTAACATTTTGATTTCATTAGGTTCAGAAAGTATTTCAAAAAAACGAATACTCGCTCCTCCATTAGATTGCTGCGTTAATACTTCATAAAGTTTATTATGACCTTCATTTTTTGTAGCATTAGTTGTACTACAAGAAAATAAGGTTATGGCAAATAAGGATAGAAAAGTTTTTTTCATTTAATAATTATTTAATTAGTATCGATAACTTTTAATGGTCTTGTAATTTTTAATGACTTTATACCGCTGTTTATAAATATTTATTAATAGCTTTTTGATAAAGGTCTTCATAAAGAGGTAGTATATTTTTAATATCAAACTGTTTTGCAACTGATAAAGCATTCTCTTTAAAATTTTCTAATGTAGCATCATCTTTTAAAATTTTTAAAGCATTTTTTGCCATATCTTCTATATTACCTACATTACTTAAGTAGCCTGATATTCCCTCAAAATTAACTTCTGGTAAACCACCTGAATTACTGGATATAACTGGAACACCGCAGGCCATAGCTTCGAGCGCGGCTAAACCAAAACTTTCGGTTTCTGATGGTAATAAAAATAGATCTGTTAAACATAAAATCTTATCAATTTCATTACTGTTTCCAAAGAAAATCACCTTGTCTTCAATACCCAATTCTTGGCATAAAACTTCTGCTTTTTCTTTTTCGGGACCATCTCCAACCATCATCAATTTAGCTGGAATTTCTTTTTGAATGTTGTAGAAAATTTTGATAACATCAGGAATGCGTTTTACTTTTCTGAAGTTACTGATATGGGTAATAATTCGTTCCTCTTGTTTGGCCATAACCGAACGTTGACAAGGAACGCCAGCATCTTTTACATTTTTATTCAATTCGATAAAATTGGGAATCACTTCAATTTCATTTTTTATATTGAATAACTTTAAGGTATCTTCTTTCAAACTTTGAGAAACAGAGGTTACAAAATCCGATTTATTGATGCTGAAAGTCACAGCAGGCTTATAAAAAGGATGACTTCCGACTAAAGTAATATCTGTTCCGTGAAGTGTGGTAACCATAGGAAGATTTATACCTTCATCTTTTAACATTTGTTTAGCCATGTAACCTGCATAAGCATGCGGAATAGCGTAATGTACATGTAGTAATTCAATTTTATATAACTTTACCATATCGACTAATTTGCTAGATAAAGCTAATTCATAAGGCTGGTAATGAAATAATGGATATTCTGGAACGTTTACTTCGTGGTAATGTACGTTAGGACTTAATAAGGCTAAACGTACGGGTTGGCTGTAAGTTATAAAATGTATTTCATGACCGCGGCGGGCCAATTCTAAACCTAATTCTGTAGCTACTACGCCACTTCCTCCAAATGTAGGATAACAAACTATTGCTATTTTCATGTATGTAATTTAATAAAAACGAATTTAACAAAATAGCGCTGAGTTTTATTGAAATTTAAGTTAAAAAAAAAGATCCTCTTTTAAAATTTCATTCGCTGGATTCTAACTGCATTTAAAATGGCCAATAAAGCTACCCCAACATCAGCGAAAACGGCCTCCCACATGGTTGCTAATCCTCCCGCACCCATTATTAAAACAACCAATTTTACCACAAAAGCCAAAGTTATATTTTGCCAGACAATTTGTTTTGTCTTCCTCCCAATGTTGATTGCCGTAAAAATTTTAGTTGGCTGATCATTTTGTATAACAATATCAGCTGTTTCAATTGTGGCATCACTTCCTAATCCTCCCATTGCAATTCCAGCATCTGCCAAAGCTATAACCGGAGCATCATTTACTCCGTCTCCTACAAAGGCTACTTTTACTTTTCGACTTAACATGGCTTCTACTTTTTCGACTTTATTTTCGGGTAGTAAATTTCCAAAAGCTTCGTCAATATTTAATTCTTTGGCTACAGCCGAAACTACCGCCTGATTATCTCCTGAAAGTAAAATTGTTTTAATTTTTAGTTTGTGTAAACTTTCAATAGCCGTTTTAGCGTCTTCTTTTATTTCATCAGCAATAATAAAATGACCTGCATATTTTTGATTGATCGCTACTAGGATTGTAGTGTACGGTATCGAATCTAATTCTAAATCATAATTGATATTCAATTCCTTCATCAATTTAGGATTGCCAACTGCAATTTCTTTTCCATCTATAACTCCTTTCAATCCCATACCAGGAATTTCTTTTACATCGGCAACAATAATCTCCTTATAGTTATCTTTAGCATATTGTACTATTGCTGAACCTACTGGATGAGTTGATTTCGCTTCAATTGCGGCAGTATATTGTACTAAATCAGTTTCGGAAACACCAATAGCAACTACTTTTTGCACTTTAAAAACCCCTTTAGTCAAGGTCCCTGTTTTGTCCATTACTACTACTTGAATAGCCGCCATTATGTCTAGAAAAGTGGATCCTTTAAACAATATTCCGTTTTTACTAGCAGCTCCTATTCCACCAAAATAGCCTAGCGGAATGGATATAACCAATGCACAAGGACACGAAATAACTAAGAAAATTAAGGCTCTGTACAACCAATCTTTAAATATATAATCGTCAACAAATAGCATTGGAATCAAACAAATTCCTATCGCCAGATAGACAATTATTGGTGTATAAATCTTGGCAAACTTTCTAATAAATAATTCTGTAGGTGCTTTTTTGGTGGTAGCTTCTTGAACCATTTCTAGAATTTTAGACAATTTACTGTCTTTAAATTCAGTTGTTACTTCTACAAGAGCAAGAGTGTTAAGATTGATCATTCCGGCCAGAATAGTCTCTCCTTTAGATTTAGAATCAGGTTTACTTTCTCCGGTTAATGCAGCCGTATTAAAAGTCGCATGATCCGAAAGTAATTTACCATCTAAAGCTAATTTCTCTCCTGGTTTTAATTCAATAATTTCACCAATCGTAACTTCAGAAGCTTGCTTTGAAATGATTTTATTTCCTTCTAAAACATTAGCTACATCTGGTCTTTGATCTAATAATGATTTAATATTTGATTTAGCTTTTCTTACTGCTAGCATTTGAAACAGTTCTCCAATAGAGTAAAATAACATTACAGCAACTCCTTCAGCATATTGACCAATGCCAAAAGCACCAACAGTTGCAATGCTCATTAGAAAAAATTCAGAAAAGATGCCACCCTTTCTAATACTTTGAATCGCCTCTTTCAAAACAGGTAGTCCAACAGGCAAATAAGCAACAATGTACCAAATAATTCTGATCCAGTCTTTGAACCAAGATGGACCAATTATATGATCGAATAACAAGCCAACGATCAATAAAACGAAACTGATTATAGAGGGTAAAAATAATTGTATTGTGCTTCCGTTTGTTTCGCCATGGTCGTGGTCGTGTCCAGAATGATCTTCAGAATCCTCTTCTGAAGAACAACAACCGGAAGTTGTATGAGTATTTTTATGAGTTGCTTTTTTCTTTGGAGTACAGCACTCCTCATTGTATTGATCTTCTTGATTATCTGAATGTTTCATTTTTAATAATTTTATCTTTCATGAAGAAAGAAAAGTAAATAATAACTAGAACTGTAGCAATTCCAGTTGTAATAAAAGTAGCAGAGGCTCCAAACTGGTACCAAATTAGACCCGCCAAAGAACTCGCAATAAGCGCACTTATACTTTGAAAACCACTATAAGTTCCTATCGCAGTAGCAGTGTCTTTCTTGTCACTAATATTGCTAATCCATGCTTTTGATATTCCTTCAGTGGCTGCTGCATAAACGCCGTATAAAAAGAAGAATAAAATAATAAAATATTTATTTTCGGTAAAAGCCATTCCAAAATAAACCACAGCAAATAAGGTTAGGCCAAAAATAAACATTTTTTTTAACCCGACTTTATCCGCTAGAATACCAATTGGTAAAGAAACAACAGCATAAACCAAATTATAAAAGATGTAAATTCCGATTACATAAGTATCGTTAAGACCCATTTGTTTTGCTTTTAGTAATAAAAAAATATCAGAACTATTAAATGCAGCAAATACTAATAATCCGATTACCGTTTTTTTATATTCATATGGACTTAATTTCCAGTAGTTTAAAAAAGAGAAAAAAGAAACTTTTTTTATTGCAATTGGCTTACTATTCCTTTTATCTTTTAATAAAAATGACACTAAAACGGCTATTAAACCGGGAAGAAATGCCATATAAAAAAGAGTTTTATATTCTTGTGGATAATAATATAAATATACGAGAGCAATTACAGGTCCCAGAACGGCACCCAAAGTATCCATTGCTCTATGAAATCCAAAAATTTTACCTTTCGTTTCGGGAGTCGCTTCATCTGATAAAATGGCATCTCTAGCACCAGTGCGAATTCCTTTTCCAAAACGATCAATGGTTCTGGCAAAAAATATCCACATCGGAAAAATAAATAAAGCCATCATCGGTTTTGAAATTGCACTTAATCCATAACCAAACTGAACAAAGGGAGTCCGCTTGCCTGAGTTATCAGATAATTTGCCAAAATAACTTTTACTTAAACCTGCTAAAGCTTCGGCAAAACCCTCTAGAACTCCTATTAAAACAATCGAAAAGCCAATTGTTTTGAGGTAAATAGGCATAATGGGATATAGCATTTCGCTTGCCATATCGGTAAATAAACTTACTAATGATAGTATCCAAACCGATCTTGAAATATACTTTAACATTCCCATCTTTCGATAATTTTATTTCGTAAAAGCTATTTCAATTCGTTGTTTTTAAGAATCTTTTGTTCTTCATTACTGTTCTTATTGATCCACTTATTTAATTTATAACTCAGGTAAGCCGATCCACTACCTATTATTGCTCCTGCTAAAACATCAGAAGGATAATGAACACCCAAGTGCATTCTAGAATACCCAACGGCAGAAGCCCATGCAAATGAAGGAGCAATAATATACCATTTTGGATATTCCATACTTAATGATGTGGCAGTGGCAAATGCTACAGAGGTATGCCCTGAAGGAAATGAAAACCCAGGTCCGGCAGTTCCTTTTTCAATATCAGCGTATGCATTAAAAGGACGTTGCCTTTTTGTTGTATATTTTAAAGCAGTAGTAATAAAAGCCGAAACTACAAATGATTCACCAATAAATAAGGCTGTCTTTTTGGTAGTGCTGTCTTTTTTTATAAGTCCTACAGAATAAATAATTAAAGGGGTTGCAATACTAATGGGTAAAGCACTATTGGTAACAACTCTAAATGTGCCGTCTAAGGATGTATTTCTGTTTACATTAATATTATGCAAAATATCGACATCTATGTTTTGTGCATTCATAAGACTGACACAAAAAAACAATCCCAAAAAGTTAATGATTTTCAAAAAAGGAGTCCTTGTATTCATACCGAAATTTTTCCTATCAAATGTAACATATTCTGATTAAAAAAACTCATAGGATTTAGAAAACAAACATTAGATTTTAGTAGCTTAAACTTTAGAAATCTAAAATCAATTTAATAATTATTCTACAATTAAAAAGGAAAATAAAGCATATTGATTTATTACCTAATAATTGCATCATAAATAACTTGCTGTATGTTTTCACGAATGCTAGCCTTAGACAATCTATTTTCTGTAGCTACTGGAAAAGTTCTATTAGATAAAAATACATACACAATTTGAGTTTCTGGATCTGCCCAAGCCATTGTACCAGTGTAACCGGTATGACCAAAACTAGTCATTGAAGCACATCCGCAGGTAGGACCCGAAGTACCTAGTTGAGGCTTGTCAAAACCTACGCCTCGCCTATTTCCTTCTGCACAAAAGTAACAAGTGTTAAAATCATCAAATGTTTTTTCAGAAAAATATTGTTGATTTCCGTAACTTCCTTTTTGTAGATAAAGTTCCATTATTTTAGCAACATCCATAGCATTTGAAAATACACCTGCATGTCCTGAAACACCGCCTTCTAAAGCAGCTGTTAAATCATTTACATATCCTTGCAAAAGCTGATGACGGAAATAAGCATCTGTTTCTGTTGGTGGAATTCTATTTTTATCAAATTTTGCCAATGGATTAAAACTAGAATTATTCATACCTAACGAACGATAAAAATTTTCTTGAATTAAAACATCTAATGTTTTACCAGTTGTTTTCTCTAAATAATCCTTCAAGATCATGAAGGTTAAATCACTATATTTATATTCTTTTTTTATGGAAATTTTACTTTTTACAATCATTTTCATGATGGTATCGCTAAAATCATTTCTAATAAATAGACTATCTCCTAACTGTTTTGTAAAATTAACTTCCGGTATTTTTCTAAAATAATCTTCAGATGGTTTTTTAGACTTATTCAATGCAGCTTTATAAAATGGTAATCCAGCAGGCAATCCAGCATAATGTGACAATAAATCCTTGAAACTGATATTTTGTTTATTAGAATCCTTAAAAATAGGAGACATTGATCCCAATGTAGTTCCCAAATTTATTTTATGTTGATCATAAGCTATCATAACATTGGGCAAAGTGCCCAAAATTTTAGTTAATGATGCTACATCATAAATATCCGAATTTTGAACTTTAATCTTTTTATCGTAAGTGTGATATCCAAATGATTTTTGGTAAATTACCTTACCTGCTTTGGCTACTAAAACCTGAATTCCAGGTGTCATCTTATCCGCAATTGCTTTATTGGCAATACCATCAATTTTTGACAATATTTGGGAATTCATACCAACATTTTCTGCAGTAGTAAATCCTAATCGATTTAGTTTTTCTGTTGAAAGTCCATCATTAACTTTAAAAAAAGAATTAATAGAAACGGGTAATTTACCTTTTGCTTCAATCGCACCAAAAATTAATTCAGCAGAAACAATTTGAGAAATAGGACTATTTTGATAAGAAACTACCAATCCTTCAATACTATCAAAATTATCAAATGCCAACAATGAATAAGGTTTGGCAAAAACGTTTAAAATCACATTATTATTCTTAGCCAAAGCAACTATCTTAAGTAACTCATCTACTCTTAAATCATCATTCTTGAAGGCAATATCAGATTTATGATAGCCAATTATTACAGTTGTGTAAGAACTTAATTTAACCTGCAAACTGTCTATATTTTTATCATCTACTACAGTAACATCAGCATATTTTTGAAGCGTTGATACATACTTATCATTGTTATCATCACCAATTTTTACATAAGCTATCTTTTGTTTATCCAAATTTTTGATAGGCAATACTGCATCTGTATTTTTTAATACTGTAATGGCATTTTCATACAATTGATATTGTAGCGCCTCATTTGATACCAAATTTAAATCCGAATATAAATTTTCTGTTTCAATGGGTTTATAGGAGTTCAAACCAGCTTTGTATTTAAACTTGAGAATTTTTTTTACAGAAAAAGCCAATCTTTCCTCCGTGAATAAATCAAGGGAAAAAGCGAGCTTAAATTTCTGAATTGTAGCAGGAACATTTTCAGGAAATAATAAAATATCATTTCCAGCCATAAAGGCTTCAAAATTAACTTCACTAGGAACTTTAAAATCACTTACTCCTTTCATGTTTAAAGCATCTGTGAAAATAAGCCCTTTAAAACCTAATTCTTTTTGAAGCACATTTGTAACAATATTACATGAAAGAGAAGAAGGAAAATTAGGTCGTGATTCTAAACTAGGAACATTTAAATGCCCCACCATAACTGATGAAAGACCTTCATGAAACATTTTATGATAGGGATAGAATTCAAGTTCTTCTAACCTTTCTCTTGACGCATTTATTGTTGGCAATTCTTTATGTGAATCTTTTGAGGTATCACCATGACCAGGAAAATGTTTTCCAGTGGCAAATATATCCTGACTTTGAATTCCTTTCATCAAAGCAATAGCGTGGTCAGTAACCTTAAATTTATCTTCTCCAAAAGAACGAAATCCAATAATAGGATTTTTGGGATTAGAATTAATATCTAAAACGGGAGCAAAATTAAACTGTAAACCCAATCGTTTACTTTGCATTCCCATCTGGTTACCAAGTTTTTCTATTAATTGCATGTCCTGAATGGCTCCAAGGGTCATATTCCAAGGATAGCGATAGGTAGAATCAATGCGCATGCCTAATCCCCACTCTGCATCAATACCTATAAATAAAGGTGTTTTTGACAAAGCTTGATACCTATTTGTTAATTTAGCTTGACGAACAGGTCCACCTTGAAAAAAAATTAATCCGCCTATTTTATTTTCTTGAATGAGTTTATCAATAGCAGCGTAATGTTTAGCATCTTTATTCGAATAAGCTGCAATCATGAATAATTGCCCTATTTTTTCATCTAAAGACATTCCGTTATAAACACTATCTACCCATTTTTCACCTTCAGAAACTAAATCAAAAAGTATTGGAGTATTAGTAATGGCAATGCTATCAAGGTTTTGAGCTTTGACGGGAACGTTGGTTACAAGTATTTTATTCTTATTAATTTTTGTACCAACACAACTAGTAGCAACAAAAAGAAATAAGACATAAAAGGTAAATATTTTGATGCCTATTTTTCTCATTGGATAGTTATAATTTTAAAAGAAACGGCTATGCCAGCTATCAATTGCAGGAACTTCCCATGATTCATTAAATTCTTCGATATTATTTACCAAATTATTAAATACAATAGTATTCTCTGTAACGGCTTTATCCTTTACCATTTTTTTGAAATCAATCAGTGGTTTATGAGCAATATGTTCCCCTAACTTAAAAGTAACATTCATTTTATCCAGTAAATCAACACCATATTTCTGTTCTAAACTCTGGATAAACTCTACTGAAGAATCGATAGAACAACCTGTAGCCGCCTGAACGTCTTGATTTACGGCAATTATAATAAATCGATTGTATTTTAATTGGTAAGATGATTCTAAACTCGTACCATGTGCTGCCCATTCTTCAAGAAAAGATTGTAAAGCTGTTTCTATTTCAGAAAATTCGGCATCCGAAAATTTTCTATTCGATTGATAAATCCAAATTTTAGATTCTTCGGGTAAATTTTCAAAAGGAACGTACATAATATTTATTTTTTATTGATTTTTACCAACTATTAAAATGCAGAGACAAGTCCAAATCCTACTTGTTTACCATCATAATAAGGTATAAATACTGTTTTTTTATTCGTATTATTTTTTTTTGAAGACAACAAATTATTTACTGTAGGATACAACCAATAGGCTGCTTTTGTACTCAATATACCAATCCCTGCTCCAGCAACTACATCGGTAAGCCAATGTTTATTATTATACATTCTAAATGCTCCAGTACCTGCTGCTACTAAATATCCGGATATACCATACCATATTGAGGTGTCCTTATATTCTTGATACAACAACTCAGCACCCATAAAAGCAGTAGCTGTATGTCCTGAAGGAAAAGAATTCATGCTTGAACCATCAGGTCTTTCAACCTTAAAAGTATGTTTAAAACTATTAACCGCTATTCCCATAATCAAATAAGAGGTAGCCAAAATTATCGTTTTATCTCTAAAGTTATTTTTGCCTTTGATCCCAAAAGCATCTAAAGCATATACAGAAGCCAATGGTACATATTGTGAAAAATCATCAATAGTAAACTTTTTGTCAATGTCTTCTCGAACCTCTTCTCTAATTTGAGAATTAAAAGATTCTAATTGATCATTACCAATTCCTATAATTCCATAGCCTATTAAAACTGATGGAATAATTAGCTGCTTTACTTTAAAATGCAGTTGTTTATTTGTTTTTAAATCAAGACTATCCTGAATATTAAACTTATCAATAGTTTGAGCATGTATACTAAAACTAATTAGCATTATTATGAAATATAGTATGCCTTTATAAACCATAATACAATCTAATAAAAGTTAGTCTTATTACTTACAAATCCTGTGCATTAGCAATTAACTCCGCAATATCCATTACTTTTACATCACCTTCTTTTTCTTTAACCTTGATACCATCAGTCATCATAGTATTACAAAAAGGGCAACCTGTGGCAATTATTTCTGATTGTGTTTCTAAGGCATCTTCTGTTCTTTCAACATTTATTTCTTTGTTACCAGGTTCTGCGTCTTTGAACATCTGAGCTCCACCTGCACCACAGCATAATCCATTAGCTTTAGAACGTTTCATCTCTACTAACTCAGCATCTAGCTTAAGAATTAAATCTCTTGGAGCTTCGTATACTTTATTTGCTCTTCCCAAATAACAAGGGTCATGAAAAGTAATACGTTTTCCTTTAAACTGTCCGCCTTCAATAGTAAGTCTTCCATCATCTAGTAAAGATTTTAGAAATTCTGTATGATGAACTACTTCATATACACCACCTAATTCTGGGTATTCATTTTTTAGAGTATTGAAACAATGTGGGCAAGCAGTAACAATTTTTTTTGCTTCATATGCATTTAAAACCTCGATATTCATCATGGCTTGCATTTGAAATAGAAATTCATTTCCAGCTCTTTTGGCTGGATCTCCAGTACAACTTTCTTCAGTACCTAAAACTGCAAAAGAAATATTAGCGCGGTTTAAAATACGAACAAATGCTTTGGTTATTTTTTTGGCTCTATCATCAAAACTTCCGGAACAACCCACCCAAAATAAAACTTCTGGTTGTTTACCCTGAGCTAACATTTCGGCCATTGTTGGCACTATTAAATTCTCTGACATAACGTTGTTTTTTTCAAATGGTTAAAATGTAATTTTAACTTTATTTAGTATTACTAATTTACTTTCGATTAATTTTCATTTTTCCAATTCAATCTGTCTTGCTGATTGTATTGCCATGGCGCACCATTATTCTCAACATTTGTCATCATTGCATTCAAAGGCATTGGTGCTGCAGATTGCTCCATAACTAAATAACGTCTCATGTCCATTATAATAGAAAGCGGACTTATGTTTACTGGACATTCCTCAACACATGCATTACATGAAGTACAAGCCCACAGCTCTTCAGGAGAAATATAATCGTTTAATAATGATTTATTGTCTGGTACAAAAACTCCTTTATTGTCATCTATATTTTTTCCTACTTCTACAAGTCTGTCTCTTGTATCCATCATAATTTTTCGAGGAGAAAGTTTTTTTCCTGTAATATTAGCTGGACAAACAGAGGTACATCTACCACATTCTGTACATGTGTAAGCATTTAGTAATTGAACCCAGTTTAAATCTTGAACATCACTTGCTCCAAATTTACTTGGCGCTGCATTTTCATCAACAGGTGCCGCGGCAAATGGATCGGCATTAGGATCCATCATTAATTTTACTTCCTTAGTTACTGATTCTAAATTATCAAACTGTCCTAAAGGTTTTAGATTGGCAAAATAGGTATTAGGGAATGCTAAAAGAATATGTAAGTGTTTAGAGAAATACAAATAGTTCATAAAAATCAAGATGCCTGTAATATGCAACCACCAGAAAATCTCAGTCATTAGCATCACTGACTCATTAGAAACTCCGTTAAATATAGGAGCAATAAATTGACTTACAGGAAAAGAACCTGCTTTAATAAAGTGAGAAAAACCACCTGGTACATTTTGTAAATGCAAATCTGAGGCATTCATCAATAAAAATAAAGTCATTAAAACGACTTCAAAATATAAGATATAATTACCATCACTTTTTGGCCAACCCTTTAAATCAGAGCTAATGAATCTTTTTAATTTAATAACATTTCTTCTGATCCAAAAAACAGAAACAGCAACTAATACTAAAACTGCTAAAATTTCAAAAGAAGCGATTAGAACATTATAAGTAGTTCCTAAAAACGCGAAAATACGATGTGTTCCAAAAAGGCCATCAATTATAATTTCTAATAATTCAATATTAATAATTATAAAACCTAAATAAACTATAATATGTAGTATTCCTGCAACTGGTCTTTTAACCATTTTAGACTGACCTAAAGCAATCATAGCCATATTAGTCCATCTTGCTTTTGGATTATCAGATCGATTTACATCAGTACCAAGATTGATGTTTCTTCGTATCTTTTGAACACTTCTGAAAAAATAACCAAATCCAATAATTAAAAGGATTGCAAATAAAATATTGTCTAAATAACTCATAATTACTAATTTTTTACAGTAGATACAGAGTCCTTTTCAGGAGCCACATAAGGTTTATTTTTCTTTCCAAAAACAGATATATTAACGTAACGTGTTGGGTTAAGTCGTACATCTTGTAATAATAATTCTAGTTCTTTTGTTGAAGTTTTAATATTTTGATAAAAAGCTTCATCGTTTAGTAATTTACCCATAGAACCTTTTCCAGATTCTAAACCAGTAACAATACCATCGACTTTTGCTAAAGTTGTATTTAGATTTTGTACTGTTTTACCTAAATCTGCTTTATTAAGAGAGGAAGATATTTTAGAAAAATCATCACTTATTTTACTAAAGTTAGTAACAACTCCGTTTATTTGAGTTTTATTAGTATCTAATAAACCATTTACACTTTTTGAAGCAATATGAAATTGTTCTATGGTTTTGCTCAATTCAGCTAGCGTAAGTTTTAAATCTTGTTGCCCTTTCTGGTCTAAAACATTATTAAGTCCAGAAATTAATTTTTCAGTACTACCTAATAATTTCTCAAGCTTTTCTTGTAGTGGCGCTAATTGATCTCCTACTTTATCAGTAAGACCCATTTTCACACCTGCTTGTAACTTTTGTCCATCAACTGCTAAAGTTTTATCAGCAAAGTTCGGGATTATTGCAATTTGTTTTCCACCAATAAAACCGGGCTCATAAATAGATGCCACACTAGATTGAGAGATTGGGAAATCAGTTTTTAACTGTAATTCTACCAACAAAGCACCTGTGTTTTCATTAATAGTAATACTACTTACTTTACCCACGACTAAACCATTTAAAGTAACTGGAGCAGAGGTAGCCAAACCTTCTACACTTTTATATTCAACATAAAAAGTTTTGTAATTAGTAAATAGGTCTCTTCCTTTAAGGAAACTGTAGCCCCAAATAAATAATAATATAGATGCTATAACTAAAATAGCTGTTTTAATTTCTCGTGTTATTTTCAAAATTTAAGTATTTTTTACAAATTTAATATAAAATATTTGACTTGTTACTATTATTTAAGCGCTTCTTCAAGACTAATATTTTTTCCGTCTTTGAATGCAATTATATACGCTGAAGAATAGCCTTTGGATTGCACTTCTTTCAAATTCTTTTTGGCTTCACTGTAATCTGATGTGGCTCCATAGGAATATTTATAAAAGCTTGCTTTAGTAGATCTTACCGATACGTTTTTTAATCCTTTAAAGTTTGACGGAACTAATTTAAGATTTTGCTTTCCCGCCGCAAACTGAACTTTAAAGAGAATGCCATCATCTTCAACCTTTAGTTCTTTTTTATTATTTGTCTCCTCAAGAACACTATTTTTTGCTTTTTCTTTTGTTGATGTAGCATTTCCTTTTTTGGATTTACTTTGTTCCATGTTTTTATTGTAACCAGAACCAAAATATTCTTTTTTATAGGAAATAATTGCAGTAGCAATAGCTTTGGCCATATTTTCTTGACCCGCAGCAGAATTAAGATAGAGTCCTTCTTTTTTATTAGATAAAAAGCCTAATTCGATCAATACACTTGGCATATAAGCAGCGTCTAAAACCCATAAAGGAGTTTGTTTTATACCTCTTGATTTACGATTTAGTTGATTTATAAAATTATTTTCGATCTTAGAGGCCAATTGAATACTTCGATCTAAGAAATCCTCTTGTAACATCTTTAATCCTATAAGCGTTTCAGGTTTTTTGGGATCAAATCCTTTATAAGTTTGCTTATAGTTTTTCTCAAACAATATTACAGAATTCTCTTGTTTAGCAATTTCTAGATTCCCCTGACTTCTGGTTAACCCCATAACAAAAGTTTCAGTACCATAAGGGATGGGATTTTTTACTGAATTACAATGTATAGATACAAATAAATTGGCATGAAGCGTATTTGCTTTTCTGGGTCTATCTACTAATTCGATAAAAACATCTGTTTTTCTGGTATGAATTACATCGATGTCTTTTTCTTTTTTAAGATATTTTTCTAATTTCAATGCAGTTTTTAGAGCAATTTCTTTTTCTATAAATCCATTATAGGAATTTCCTGGATCTTTACCACCATGTCCCGCATCTAGAATAACAACAAATTTAGTATTTGATTGAGAAAAAATGGATAAAGAAAAAAGTAAAAATAGGATTATATATAAGAATTTAATCTTTCTAATTAACTTCAAAATAGTAGTATGTTTGATTAAAATTTGAATTTATTATTTTAAAATGTAATTATTTAATAGCGTCCTGAACATTAATCTTTTCACCATTTTTATAAGCAATTAAAAATGCAGTGTTATATCCTTTTCTTTTAGCTTCTTGCAAATCTTGTTTGGCTTCATTATAATCTGTTGTTTCGCCATACATGTATTTGTAAACATTATTTTCAAAACTAACTGAAATATTTTTTAAACCATTAAAATTACTCGGACTTAACTCAACCTTTTTAATAGTAGCAGAAAGTTGAACTTTAAAAATAGGTTTCCCATTATCTTCAACCGGCTTTTTAGTCAATATTGGTTCTTCTGATGGAGTCGTAATTTTTGGCCTTACTGGAGTATTATCAGGAATTGGTTTTTCATTTATTTTTTGAGAAGGCAATTCTCCTGTTATTTCTATTTCTCCGTTCCCATAATATTCTTTCTTATAGCTTACAATCGCATCAGCAATGGCTTTAGCAATTTCATTTTGGCCTTCTTCTGAGTTCAATAAATTTCCTTCAATAGTATTAGAAATAAACCCAGTTTCTATCAATACTCTAGGCATGTATGCTTTATGAAGAACCATAAAAGGAGCTTGCTTTACACCTCCACCTCTTATTTTTTTTCCTAAATCAGCAAACGCATCTTCTATTTTACTGGCCAATGAAATACTATTATCAAGGTATTCTTCTTGCATCAAAGTCATTCCGATCATGGTTTCAGGAGAATTAGGATCAAACCCTTCATATTTTTGCTTATAATCTTTCTCTAAAGTGATTACAGAGTTCTCTTTTTGAGCCGCCGCAAGATTGGAAGCTACTTTACTTAAACCCATTACATAAGTCTCAGTTCCATCCGCAGCTGTATTTCTATTAGCATTACAGTGAATAGAAACAAAAATATTAGCGTTAAATCTATTGGCAATATTCGCTCTTTCGATCAAATCTATAAATACATCCGTTTTACGAGTGTAATTAATCTGCATTTGCGGAGTAGCTTCTAATATTTTTCCAACTTTTAAAACAATAGCAAGTGCAATATTTTTTTCAATACGTCCTTCATAGACAGCACCAAAATCATGTGCGCCATGACCTGCGTCTAAAGTAACTTTGAAAGTAGTAGATTGACTGAATACTGATGCCGAAATCACCATTAAAATAAAAGTTACAATTATTTTAATTTTATATATTTTATGCATAAAGCTATAAGTTAATTTAATTAAAAGACTTCTGTCATAAATTTATTTGACTATTTTTGACGAATAATAATATGTAATTCTGAGAATTCAAAAAACAAGCCAGAAATTACAAAAATAGCATTTAAACCTTTGTATACAAACTTATTTAATATCGTTTTACTATCATTTTTCCTGTCATTAGGTTCTGGTAAATTATACGCACAAGATATAATCAAAAAAAACACAGCTATACCTGCTAGTAAACAGACAGATAGCACTAAAAAAACAGTTAGTACTGCTCAAAATCCTTTACTAACTACTAAAAAAGAAAATGACACGATCAAAAAAGATACTGTTTTAGCTAAAAAGCCCTTTTTAGACGGGAAAGTAAAGTACAAAGCTGAAAAATATGCAAAAATAGATCAAAAGAAAAAACTGATCACTTTATATGATAATGCCGAATTATATTATCAGGACATCGAGTTAAAATCGGGAATAATAGTAATGGACTATGAAAAAAATGAGGTTTATGCCGGTAGAATAAAGGATTCTACAGGTAAATATACTCAGTTTCCAAATTTTAAGCAAGGTGCCAATGTTATTGAACCTGATTCTATTCGTTTTAATTTTAAAACTAAAAAAGCATTAATTTGGAATTCTAGATCAGAACAAGGGGAATTTAGAATTAAAGCTGCAGTCACAAAAAAAGAAAATGACTCTGTTTATTTCTTAAAAGGCGCACGATTTACTACCTCAAAAGACATTGATAATCCAGAATATTATTTCCAAACTAATAAAGTTAAATTTATTCCAGGAAAAAAAGTAGTCACAGGATTAACTAATATGGTAATTGCAAATGTTCCAACGCCCATTGCTTTACCTTTTGCTTTTTTTCCTATGAGCAAAGAAACCAGTATTTCTGGTCTTATATTACCTAGTTACAATGACTCTAATCAAAGAGGGTTTTCACTTCAAAATTTAGGTTATTATTTTGCTTTAAGTGATAATTATGACTTAACGGTTTTAGGAGATTACTATACCAATGGAAGTTATGGAATGCGATTTGAATCCAGTTATGCAAAAAGATATAATTTTAGAGGGAACGTAAATGTTCGATTTGAAAATTTAATTACTAGCGAAAGAGGGTATCCAGATTATTTGAAACAGAATATTTATAACATTCAATGGTCACACTCTAAAGATTCTAAATCTAGCCCTAACTCAAGTTTTTCTGCTTCTGTGAATCTTGGGAGTAGTAAATATTTTAAGCAATCGATCAATCAGGTCAATATTGGTTCCAATTTAAATAATACATTAAGTTCATCAGTTTCTTATTCTAAAACGTTTAATTCTGTTCCGCAAGTGAGAATGTCATTGACTGCAACACATTCACAAAACACGCAAACAGAAGAAATCAATATGACTTTACCAACTTTACAGTTGAGTGTTGATCGAATATATCCTTTTGTGGGAAAAGATGGTCTTAAAAAAGGCTTCTTTAAAAACATCAATTTACAATACAACTTAAACGGTCGTAATAGTATTGTAACTACAGACTCATTATTCTTTAAACCTCAAATGTTTAGAGACGCAAAAATTGGATTTCAACACAGCATTCCATTAAGCACTAACTTTAAAATATTCAAGTACTTTAGTGCTTCAACCGCTGTAAATTACGAGGAAATTTGGTATACAAAAACTATAGAAAAAAGTTATGACACCGATCAAAGCAAAGTAGTTGACAAAATCGTTAATGGTTTTGATGCCTTTAGAACCTATTCTTTTTCATCAAGTGTAGGAACAACAATTTATGGTACTTTTAATTTTGGTCAAGACAAAAGAATAAAGTCTATACGACACGTCATGAGACCATCTGTATCGTATGGTTACACACCGAGTTTCGAAAAATATTACGACACTTATTCTTCCGATGCTAGTGGTAGAATGGACAAACAATATTCTAGATTTGAAAATGGAATTTTTGGTGCTCCTGGTTTGAATAATTCTCAGAATATAGGTTTTGATTTAAGCAATACTTTTGAAGCCAAAGTAACTGATCGAGATAGCACTAAAACAGAGCCTAAGAAAATTATGTTACTGAACAACTTAAATCTTTCTACAAGTTACAATCTAAATGCAGACGGAGTTACCACTCTTGCTCTTGCTCCGGTACGTGTAAGTGGTGGAACGCAGTTGTTTGAGAACAAAATGAATGTGAATTTTGGCGCCACATTAGATCCTTATGCTATTGACAACTCCGGTAAAAGAATCAATAAATTTAATATTGATAACGGAGGAAGTCTTTTTAGAATGACAAGTTCTAATATGACTATAAACTACTCTCTTTCGAGTAGCGGAAAAGAAGATAAAAACAAAGAAAAGAATACCCAAAGTCAACGAAATGGTGGTCGAGAAGATGATTTATTTGGTACCAATAAAGATTTAGGCGACACTAGAAAAAGTCAGTTTAATGATGAAGACAGTGATGTTGTAGATAAAATTTCAGAATTTTTCAACTCCAAATTGCCTTGGGACATGACTTTTGCTTATTCATTAACCTATGGAAATAACAATCGCGAAAATAAAATTATAGGAAATTCGATTATGATTTCTGCCAATGCAGATATAACTCCAAAATGGAAAGCAGGCGTATCTACTGGTTATGATTTTGTACAAAATGGAGTGACTTTTACACAACTTCGTTTTGAGAGAGATTTACTAAGTTGGAGAATGGACTTTAACTGGTCTCCTTTTGGAAATAATGCAAATTGGGGCTTTTTCATCGGAATAAAATCTGGTGTGTTGAGCGACATCAAATGGGATAAAAGAAGCGTTATTAATCGATAAAAAGTAAGTTTATTAAATTTAGCAACGCTCAATTGTAGTACAAAAAAAAGAAAAAACATGAAAAAAATTATTTTTACAGAGAATGCTCCTGCGCCAATTGGCCCATACAGTCAAGCTGTTTTAAAAGGAAATACACTATATACTTCTGGACAAATCGCAATAAATCCAGCAACTGGAACATTAATTACGGAAACAATTGAAAGGGAAACAGAACAAGTAATGCAAAACATGAAATCTGTTTTGACTGCTGCAGGAATGACCTTTGAAAACGTGGTCAAAACTACGATATTCATTATGGACATGAATGATTTCGCAAAAATAAACGAAGTATATGGTTCTTACTTTAATGAAAAAACGGCTCCAGCTCGCGAAACAGTTCAAGTAGCTTGTTTGCCCAAAAATGTAAATGTAGAAATCTCAATGATAGCCATTTTATAAGACAATTAAAGAGAAATAGAGATTCCAACATCCACATATAAGTAGGATGTTGGAATTTATTTTTACTTATTTATTAGTTACATGATAAGCAATTAGTCCATCTATTGGTCTACGCAATACATTCCCTAATTTCAACTCATATTTATCAAAAGTTTCTTGTAATTCCTCCTTTAAATAGAAAGCAATAGAACCTACAAAATGTACTGGTACTTCTTTACAATTATCATATTGCTTAATATAATTTTTCACAAAAGATTTCATTCCTTTAAAGATAATTTTTCTACAAAATTCCGTGTCTTTATTTTGAATTAAAAACTTAGCGTAAGTTGCAAGATAAGCATTAGGATTAGCCTCTTTGTACAATTTACTTTTTACCGCATCTGCATTCAAATCATATTCTTTTTCAAATTTAAGAGCGAGTTCCAAAGGCATTTTATTAAAATAATATTTTCGGATCAATTCTTTTCCAAAAACATTACCACTGCAATCATCCATTACAATATATCCTAAAGATTGTACTTTTTGATGTAATTCTTTACCGTCAAAATAACTACAGTTTGATCCTGTACCTAGTATACTTACAATTGCTTTTTCGCCCTTGGGAGTTGTCGCGTATACGGCTGCATAAGTATCCTCTTCAACAGATATAATCGCATTTGTAAAATATTCTTTAAAAATTTGTGACAACATAAGCTTCATACGTTCGGTACCACAACCAGCGCCATAAAAAAACAAATGAGTAGCTTCTTTTTTGTTTTGTAAAATATCAAAACGATCATTTAACCGATCAATAATTTCATTGCCCTCAAGTATTTCTGGATTTAATCCTAAAGTTTGAGTTGTAAACAATACTTTACCCTCTTCGTTTATTGCAATCCAATCGGCTTTGGTAGAGCCACTATCAACTATTAATCTCATTTTGTGTTGTTTTTTATTTTGTGGTTTGGGTTAGAATTTTGTCATTTACTACTGATCACAAATAGTTAAATGATAAAAAATAAAATCCCGTTAAAAAAAGATAACGGGATTTGTAAATATATATAATTATTTTAAACCTGCAATATGAACAGACAAGTCAATCAATTTACTAGAATATCCATATTCATTATCGTACCAAGATATAATTTTGAAAAAAGTGCTATTCAATCCAATACCGGCTTTAGCATCTACAATAGAAGTTCTAGGATCGGATACAAAATCTTGTGACACCACTAAATCTTCAGTAAAGCCTAATACACCTTTCATTGTTGTTTCAGAAGCTGTTTTCAATACTGCCATTATTTCTTCATAAGAAGTTTCTTTAGCAACTTTTAAAGTTAAATCTACCACCGAAACATCCGTTGTAGGAACTCTAAAAGCCATGCCTGTTAACTTACCATTTAATTCTGGAATCACTTTGCCAACTGCTTTTGCGGCTCCAGTAGAAGATGGAATTATGTTACAAGAAGCAGCACGACCGCCTCTCCAATCTTTTTTTGAAGGTCCGTCTGTTGTCATTTGAGTCGAAGTAGTTGCATGAACTGTTGTCATCAAAGCCTCTACTATACCAAAATTATCATTAATAACTTTTGCTAAAGGTGCTAAACAGTTTGTCGTACAAGAAGCATTAGAAACAATAGTATCTGTTAGAAGCGCTTTTTCGTGATTTACTCCCATAACGAACATCGGAGCATCTGAAGATGGTGCAGAAATAACAACTTTTTTTGCTCCACCAACAATATGTGCATTAGCAGTTTCTAATGTGGTAAAAAAACCGGTACATTCAGCAACAACATCAACAGCCACTTCATCCCATTTTAAGTCAGCAGGATTCTTCTCTGCAGTCACACGAATGTGTTTATCATTGACAAATAATTTACCTTCTTTTACTTCTACTTTTCCTGCAAAACGACCGTGAACGGAATCATATTTTAATAAGTATGCTAAATGATCTACATCTAATAAGTCATTGATAGCTACTACTTCTACATTATCTCTATTATAAGTTTCTCTAAAAACAATTCTTCCAATTCTTCCAAACCCGTTTATTCCTAATTTTACTTTTGACATTTTACTTTAATTTTTAGTTTATTTATTAACCCAACATAAAGTCTAATTTCCTCACAATAAACTTTAACAAATCTGGTAGACATAGTGTCTAAAATTTTATGAATTCTCCTTATTCTATTGCACTTAATTTTAAAATCTAATTTCTCACTATAGATTTTAAAAACACTAGGTAGACATGATATCTGAAACCCTCAATAATTCTCTATCTATTTCTGTTTTCCCTTTAATTGCTTGATCTAAAGGAGTAAGTGAAATTTTATCACATTGCAAACCAACCATATAACTTTCTTTCCCTTCTATTAAGGATTCTACTGCTTTTACGCCTAATCTACTGGCTAAAACTCTATCAAAACATGATGGTGAACCACCGCGTTGCATGTGTCCTAAAACAGAAACTCTTACATCATATTCGGGTAAATTGGCTTCAACATAATCTTTTAGTTCGAATACGTTTTTTCCTATTTTATCTCCTTCTGCAATCACTACTATACTTGATGATTTGCCAGATGCTTTACTTTTTTGTAGCGATTCTAACAGACGTTCCAATCCTAAATCTTCTTCAGGAATAAGAATTTCTTCAGCTCCTGCTCCTATTCCTGCATTTAGGGCCAAATGTCCTGCATCTCTACCCATTACTTCGACGAAAAACAAACGATTGTGCGAACTTGCTGTATCTCTTATTTTATCAATAACTTCTATCACTGTATTCAGTGCAGTATCATATCCAAGGGTGTGGCTAGTGCCAAAAATATCATTGTCAATAGTACCAGGAATCCCCATTATTGGAAAATTAAATTCAGTACTAAATAATAGTCCTCCAGTAAATGTTCCATCACCACCAATTACCACTAGGGCATCTATTCCTGCTTTTACAAGATTTTCATGTGCTTTTTTTCTTCCTTCGGGAGTTTTAAATTCGTTAGAACGAGCTGATTTTAATATGGTTCCCCCTTTATTGACAATGTTATTTACACTTCTAGGTCCCATATCTTTAAAATCACCTTCGATCATTCCTTGATATCCTCTATAAATTCCTATACATTCTATGTTATGATAGGCACATGTTCGAACAACGGAACGAATCGCAGCATTCATCCCTGGTGCGTCACCTCCTGAGGTTAGAACACCAATTTTTTTTATTGTTTTTGGCATTATTTAATGTATTAAAGTGTAAAATTAGCAAACATAAATTACTTTCAAGGCTTATGATTTTAATAAAACAAGTCAGTGATTTTAATTCAAACGTTTTCGTTGATAAGTTTTCACAAATCAAAAAAAAATTGAAGATAATGGAACGTTTTAAAAAAAAAATTAACTTTTATGTACCATTTTTTAAGTAGCACGTTATATTTTATAAAAAAACAAATTACAACATTAGTTTATGAATACATGTAATCAGTAAAGTTTTATTTTAATAAAAAGAAGATTCGCTCCCTTTTATTTCCTAACACTATTCTTAGTAAACAGTGTCAATTTATAAAGGAGCGAAGCAAATAAAATATAAAATTGGTGCTTTATTAATTTTCTTCTGGGAGTAGTCCCTCGTGGTTCTTTTTAATCTTCTCTGTATTTGTTTTCTTAGATCCTTGAAAATTGATGTAATCTGGAGACAAATTAGAATCTTGATCTTCGGATACAGGACTTGATATTTTTTCAAATTTTAGGTTTTTAAAAATTTGATTCACAAACTCCTTAAAAGTATCAAAATCTACTTCATAAGAAACCCCTAACCCTTGTGTATAACCAATTCCTTGTCCTACGTAATTAATATCGTTTTCTTTGTTAAAGAGTCTTAAGTTTAGTGTTCCATCTTCGTTAACTCGGAAAAGAACTTCTACATCTCCAATTATCGCAGATTCATTGATACCGCCAAAAGGAACTCCTAATTTTCCGTTGATGGTAACTCGATCATTAATCTTTGAAGAAATAGTAGCCACAAATCTTCCATCTGTTTCTCGTCCTATTCTTCGGTCTGCACCAATAAAATTAAGTCCAACTTTGAACTTATCGTCATCCGACTGAATAATCCCTCCTAAAATACTAGAAGCAGTCTCAAATAAACTTCCTGAAAAGTCGGACTGACTTACACCTTCTGGACTTAAAAAACCACCAGAAGACAATAAATACAAGGCTTGAGTTTGTCTAACATCCTTGTCATTCAGTTTATATTGTATTTCCGATTTCAATACGTTACTTACTGTTGGAAATTCGATGTTAAAATCAGGCTCTGGACTGGTTAAATCGCCACGAACACCAATTACTACTTCAACTGGAACTTTTGTATTAAAAGAGGAATTATCCAATAAAACTGCTGGATTAGCAGTCGTTTTATAAACTGCCTCAAGATTCAGCTGGGCTTTCATCGGGTTTCCTTCCCAAGTAATAGATCCTCCTTTTTTAACCTCAAATTTCTTATCTATTAGTCCACCATATTTAAAATTATAAGTTCCTTCATACGCCTGGAAATCTCCCCACATATTAAATTTACCTAAAGTATTAATCTTAAACAACAAAGATCCAAATCCTTTTCCTTTCATACCATGACCTGTATTTCGATCTAGGATTACTTCTACTTCTGCATCTGGTGTGATATCAAAATCAAACTCTAATTCTAATCCGTTATAATTTCTAGAATTATCAACAATACCATTTTTCAAGTTGTATTTCTCTTTTTCGGTGACAAAATGAATAAAAATATTATCACTTACACTTTCGGCATTATTAATAGGAATTTTGAACGCGGTCCCTTTTTCAGACTTTGCATCTACTTTTATAAATAACGAATTTGTGGGCCCCTTGATTGTGGCAGAACCATCAATAAATGCGGTACCATAATAGGCAGCATCTTCACTATCCTTTGTATCTAACGCCAAAAGTCGTTTAGAACTAATCGCTAAATCTAATTTCCAATCGCCAAAGTTTTTATGTTCAATATTTCCGTTCAAACTCCCTTTGGTACCGTATTTCGTATCAGTAAGTGTATTGTTTCTAAATAAGAAACGCTCATCCGTTAAATCTATAATCGTATTATCACTCAAGGCATAATCAACGTTGAGATACGGGATTGTTAATCCTGCTTTATCTAGAAAAAGACGACCATTGATGTTTGGTTTCTTTAAATTACCTTCTATAGTGGCATTACCAGAAATCAAACCTCTTACATTAGACAAAACATCTCCTCCCAATTTATTTAATGTACCTATATTAAATTTATCAAATTTAAGTTTTAAATCTAAAATGGTCTGTTTGTCAATGATTTCAAAACTTCCGTCGGCATTAAATGATTCTAAATCTTTATTTTCTAAGTTTGAATTTATTGTAAATTTCTTAAGGCTTTCATCGCCTTGAATATCAAAGTTAAGCACTCCGAGATCTATTTTATTTACATTTAAATTATCAATAACAATTGAGGCAGTAGGCTGATAAACATTCTTGTTTTGCTTAAAACTTATATCTCCATTTATATTTCCTTCGAGGAAAAACTTATCATTCGTTGGCGTAATTTGATTTAAATCTACATCTTTAAATTTTAAATTTAAATCTTTTACCGTGGGCCCTTTAAATATTCCTCCTAATGTGATCGATTGATTTTCATGTGACAATATGATATTATCAATATTGAAATTTTCAAATGTTTTATCAAAGACAATTTGATTATCCGTTGTTTCATTCTCATTCAAAAACCACAAATAATCTTTAAATTTAACCTCAGATTTGCTAATTCCTACAACGTTATTATTGTCTTTATTAATTGTGTGATATAAGTTGAGATTGTAATAATCCTCTGCATTATTGCCTCCTTTAAATTCCGAACGAAAGAATAAGGTATCTTTCATGGTCACATTTATCAAACTAAAATCACGTATTTTGTAATATTTAGTTTTAATACTATCCAACTCTATATAAGCATTATACAACGGATTTTTATTATCTACAGCAATATTAATATTATCAAATGTATTGTCTGAAGCTACAATTTGAGGTGAATTAAAATTGAATTTAAACTCTTGATTATCCGAATTAATATTCCCTTTAACAACCGTATTAGCACCGATAGCTATTTCTGGAAAAAATATTTCTATGATTTTATTATAGATTGAAAAATTAAATTTAAGAAACTGTCCCTTTTTTACTTTGTGAGGTTTAAAGTTCGTGTACAAACTTCCCAAAGAATTTTTAACCAAGTTTTTTAACTGACTAAACTCATAACGACCAATTATTTCTCCTTGTACAATATCAGGAGAGTTAACAGTAATAGTTCTTATCCTACTTTTATCGAAAACAGAATTTATGGTAAAATCATCAAAATTATAGGTGTCTTTTGCATTTTTATAGGAAGTCTTGTTGATGTAAACATTTCCTTGAAAATTCTCGATATTATTACCCGAAGCCTGTACCACAACATCTCCTTTAAAAACAGAGATTGAATCTTTTACTAATTTTAATTTATTTAAATCAGCATTCTCAACATTTACATGAAAATCATAGCGACTGTCTTTTTTGCTAATATCCAATAAACCATCAAATGTCATAGTTAGATTAGGATCACTAATCGAAATAAGACCTTTGTATTTGGGACTTTTCAGCGTTCCGTCAACTACTACATTTGTATAACTGTAGTTTCTAAAATCTACTTTACTAATATCACCTTTAATGGCTGTATCCAAATATTTTTGTTTAAAACCTTTTCCATCAACATCAATATTAAGGCTAACTCTTCCTAAATCTTTTTGTTCCAACAAGGTACCAATGTCAAAATTATCCATAATCACATTTCCAACATACGATGCTTTGTCTATATTATCAATATTTTGAATCGCCAAATTTGATGTTACGTTTCCTAGTTGAGTTACCATTGAAAAATCGGCTTCAACTGCAGTTGTAGAAACACTAGAAGTTCCAGAGGCAGTAAATCTTCCTAATTTCTTTAAAGAAGTTGGCAATTTGTTACCTAAAATATTAGGCAAAATCACTACTAAATCATCATAAGTTGAAGTTAACTTATCAAATTGAGCATACATCGAAAATTGCTGTCCTTTTTTAGCAAATAAATTTTTAAAATTAATATTACCATTTATCGCCGTCATGCGATCATCTACTAATTTTAAATTAGTAAGACTAAGATTATTTAACGTCCCAGTGATCTTTGTTTTTACATAAAAATGCTGATTTTTTCCTATTTCATTATAAAAATGGCGAATATCATTTGAGGCAATTGAAGCTGATTTTAGTTTGATATCAAATAAAACTTTATCATTAAAATCACTAAAGTCTTCAATTTTATATTTTAGCAAAACAGTACCCACTACTGTAGATTCCTTCGTTAATAAATCAAGATCTTCTAATTTTATATTTTTCTTTGAATAAGAGAATTTTGATTTTAAATTTTTAACATACAAACCTCTAAAATCTAAAAATGACATCTTATTTATGGTTGTAGTGACCTCTGGACCAAAAATCATAAAATTAGTTACGGAAGCATTTAACTTTGTAAAATCTACATCTTTTGGATTTTCTCGATTCTCATCTGTTAAAATAAAATGCCCGTTTTGTATTTGTAATTTATTGGCTTTGAGCAAAAATTTTCTTGTAGAGGGTTTTCCAGTTTCAAAAGCAGCAACAAATTTATCAAGATTAGAGTCTTTTTCGTTTTTATAAGTTTTTAGGTTAAACAACAAACCTTTTAACTCCAAACCATCAAAAATCAAATCACCATCTAATAATTTTTTCCCTTCTAAAATAGTGGTTGCAATTCTTTGAGAATAAATTAAAGTATCATTATGATGGTCGCGTATAAGAACCTCTTTGAACTTTATTCCTCCAAAAACAGATATTGAAACTCCTTCGATGGCGATATTTGTTCCAAAATCTTTATTAATCGTATTTGTAAAATAATGAGCAATTTTAGTTTGCACAACTGGCAAAGTTAGTGCAATGGCAAGAATCAATAAAAGGAGAATTAATCCAATGAGGGAACGAAATGCTATTTTTACAATTTTTTTGATACCTTTTTATTATTTAAATTTTCTAATATTTCATTTTGCCACGAGAAACGGGATGTCTTTGACAAAAATTCTCTAATTTTGGACTTTGACAAATTAATACAATTGTATAATCGACTTGTCAAAAGTAATTCAAAATTTGTGCCTTTTTATGCAAAATTCCGAGGTTTTTATTCTGGCTATCGAAAGTTCTTGTGACGATACAGCAGCAGCTGTTTTACACAACGATAAAGTACTATCAAATGTTGTAGCAAATCAGCTAATTCATAACCAATACGGTGGCGTTGTTCCAGAACTAGCTTCCCGTGCACACCAACAAAATATTGTTCCCGTAGTTGATGCCGCACTTCGCAAAGCAAATATACAAAAAGAACAGTTATCTGCAATTGCTTTTACGCAAGGCCCAGGATTAATGGGATCACTTTTGGTAGGCAGTTCTTTTGCAAAATCGATGGCATTGGCATTACAAATTCCTTTGATAGCTGTAAACCACATGCAAGCTCATGTTTTAGCTCATTTTATTGCCGAAGATGGTTTTGAGAAACCCACTTTTCCTTTCTTAGCCTTAACCATCAGTGGTGGTCATACTCAAATTATTAAGGTAGATCACTTTTTTGAAATGACCGTTATCGGCGAAACAACTGATGATGCTGTTGGTGAAGCTTTTGATAAAAGTGCAAAAATATTAGGACTACCCTATCCTGGCGGACCGTTAATAGATAAATATGCACAAATAGGAAATCCGAAAGCGTTTGTATTTACAAAACCAAAAGTTCCAGGATTAGACTTTAGCTTCTCTGGATTAAAAACAGCGATATTGTATTTTATTCAAAAGAAAAAATTAGAGAATCCAGCTTTTGTTGACGAAAATCTAAATGATATTTGCGCCTCAATTCAACATACAATTATCGAAATTTTAATGGATAAACTAAAATTGGCAGTAAAAGAAACCGGAATTAAACAAATCGCAATTGGAGGAGGTGTCTCTGCGAATTCAGGTATTAGAAAAACATTAAAGGAAGCAGAAAATGCCTATGGTTGGAAAACCTTTATTCCAAAATTTGAATATACAACAGATAATGCAGCAATGATAGGAATTGTTGGATATCAAAAATTTTTAAATCAAACCTTTGAAACAACTGCAGTTGTTTCTAAAGCAAGAATACAATTATAACTATGCAATTATTTTACAGCCCTACCATAAACGAAACTACAGAAACATTCACTTTTGATAAAGAAGAAAGCAAACACATTATTAAGGTATTGCGAAAAAAAGATACAGATCTATTATATGTAACAAATGGATTAGGTTTTTTGTTTAAGACAGAAATAACTTTAGCTTCGGACAGTAAATGTACCGTTAAAATAATTTCGTTTGAAAAAACACCTCCTTCCAAATTCAGATTGCATCTCGCTGTAGCTCCTACAAAAATGAATGATCGTTACGAATGGTTTTTAGAAAAAGCCACAGAGATCGGAATACATGAAATAACACCGATTATCTGTGATCATTCTGAAAGAAAGGTAATCAATAACGAAAGATTTGATAAAATTTTATTGGCTGCTATGAAGCAATCTAATGAGTTGTATCTACCTAAATTGAATCCAGCCATCACCTTTAAAGAATTTGTTAACAATAGCAATGAAAATGTAAAAATGATCGCACATTGTGAAGATGCTGATAAAAAAACATTTAAATCTGTGTTACAACCCAATCAAAATATTACTCTGTTAATAGGCCCTGAAGGCGATTTTTCAGAAAAAGAAATTGCATTAGCACTCAGCAATGAGTACATCCCTGTGTCATTAGGAAATACTAGATTGAGAACAGAAACTGCAGCTATTGTAGCTTGTCATAGTGTAGTTTTTGTCAACGAAGACTAAACATTTATAACAATGAAAAAAATATTTTATCTTTTAGTATTGCTTACTTTACCATCATTTGCGCAAGAAATTGCTTTGGTCAAATATAGCGGTGGTGGTGATTGGTATGCCAATCCTACTTCATTACCAAACTTGATAAAATATTGTAATGCCACCATTAACACACAAATAAAACTTAAACCTGCAGTAGTAGAACCAAGCAGTCCTGACTTATTTTCGTATCCATTTATACATATGACTGGTCATGGGAATGTTGTTTTTAGTGATTCTGATATTGATAACCTTAAAAAATATTTATTAGCGGGTGGCTTTCTTCATATTGATGATAATTATGGTATGGATCAATACATTAGAAAAGAAATAAAAAAAATATTCCCCAATAACCCTCTTACTGAAATTCCAAGTAGTCACTTGATTTTTCAAAAACCTAATTCTTTTCCAAACGGATTACCTAAAATACATGAACATGACGGCAAGCGTCCACAAGCATTTGGAATCTTTGTAGATAGCAAATTAGTTTTGCTTTACACCTACGAATGTGATTTAGGTGATGGATGGGAAGATGCCGAAGTGAATAATGATCCCAAAGAAATTCGCGATAAAGCACTTAAAATGGGTGCTAATATTATTAGTTATATTTTTAATAACTAATAATAAAGTCAACATTATGTACTCTTTTTGTTCCAAAAGACAGTACCTCCCAAAGAATCAGAATATTATATAATTTCTTTACTATTTTAAAAAAATTATGTTTTATTCCGTTGCTCTCTTTTGATTTTTCATCCAAAATTTCAACAAAAAATAATCCAAAAAAAATCATAGACAAATATTAAATAGCTGTTTTTTAAACAAAAAAAGTAAGTTTAAACCTACTTATAAATAATCTGTAAACTCAACAAAATATAGAAATTGTCTTTTTATTGTCAAAAAAAAGATATATAAATTTTTTATATTGATAATTTTTTATAAAATTGTTTATTAATTAACCAAAACCAATAATTTTTAACAAACCAAATCATGAAGAAAATTTTTTTATCAGCAGCAGCTTTATTGATGCTTTTTTCTTGTCAAAATGAGACAACAGAAACAACAGTAGATACTACTGCAATTTTACAACGCGGTTGTGCTTCACAAGAAGTACTAGAAGCACAAATGAAAGCTGATCCTACTTTAGCTTTAAGAATGAATAAAATTGAAGACTTTACTCAAAATGCAATGTTGAGTGGTCGATTAGTAAATGGAAAAATTGAAATTCCAGTTGTAGTAAATGTATTATACAAAACAGCAGCTGAAAACATTTCTACCGCACAAATACAGTCTCAAATAGATGTATTGAACAGAGATTACAATGCTTTAAACAGTGATTTTAACTCTGTACCTGCTTTATTTTCTGGAGTTAAAGCCAATGTAGGTATTACTTTTGTATTACAAAATATTGTAAGAAAAGCTACTACTACAACATCTTGGACAACAAATGATGCCATGAAAAAAGCAGCTACAGGAATTGCTCCTACTACGCCAACAACAGTTTTAAACATGTGGTCATGTAATTTAGGTGGTGGTATTTTAGGGTATGCACAATTTCCTGGAGGAGCATCATCAACGGATGGTGTTGTAATAGATAATAATGCATTTGGAACTACTGGTTCAGTTAGTGCACCTTTTAACTTAGGAAGAACAGCAACTCACGAAGTAGGTCACTGGATGAACTTACGTCATATTTGGGGTGATGCAAATTGCGGAAGTGATTTAGTTTCAGATACACCAACTCATAACGCACCTAATTATGGAGTTCCTGCTTATCCTCACTACAGTACTTGTTCTGGTACACCAGTTGAGATGACAATGAACTACATGGATTATTCTGATGATAGAGGAATGTATATGTTTAGTAATGGACAAAAAAGTAGAATGGCGGCTCTTTTCGTTGCAGGAGGATCTAGAGCTAGTTTTAGATAATAATTTTTTTAGTTTTATTTGAATTTAAAACTCGCTACTTGTTAGCGAGTTTTTTTATATTTACCAATTAAATTAAAGCTATGATATCATCAAAAATTATTTCAAATGGAATACTAAGAGCAGTTTTAACCTTAATTTTTATTGGGTTAGGATTGTTATTCTTTTATAAAATTCAATCTGTAATAATATATCTTATTGTTTCCCTTATTCTTACTTTGATAGGAAATCCAATTTTAGATTTTTTCAAAAGAAGATTAAAGTTCAATCACTTATTTGCTACAATAGCCGTTTTATTGATCTTTGTATTAATTATTTTTGGATTCATTATGCTGTTTATTCCATTAATATCATCGCAAGGACAAAATTTATCACTACTAAATACTGGTGAAATTGAAAAAAACATCACACAATTATTAAATCAAATTAGTGCATTTTTAGAAAACCACAAAATTGATTCGGCAGCCGTTTTAAAGGAATCTAATATTACTTCTAAACTAAATTTTAATTTCGTTACCGACTTTCTCAACATGCTTCTGGGAACAATAAGCAGTTTCGGAATGGGTTTAGCTTCTGTATTATTTATTACTTTTTTCTTTTTAAAAGATCGAAAAAATTTTCTAATTGGCGCAAAGAAATTAATACCCAATAGCCACGAAGAGCAAATTCTGAATTCTTTAGAAAAAACAAATCATTTATTATCTCGTTATTTTATTGGCTTGTTGCTTCAATTATTTATTGTGTTTATACTCTACTTAATTGTATTGTTTATTTTTGGACTTCCTAATGCCTTGATAATTGCCTTTTTGTGTGCTGTCTTAAACATCATTCCTTATATTGGTCCATTAATCGCCTCTATTTTAGCAGCCGTATTAACCATGTTAAGCAACTTGGGAACAGACTTTCAAACTGAAATTTTACCCACTACACTCTATGTTTTGATTGGTTTTTGGATTGTACAAATAATTGACAACAACGTATCACAACCTATTATTTTTTCTAAAAGTGTTAGTTCGCACCCTTTAGAAATTTTCTTAGTTATCCTTACTGCAGGATTTCTTTTTGGTATTCTAGGAATGATCATTGCCGTTCCTTTGTACACCATTATTAAAGTCATCGGCAAAGAGTTTTTTCCGGAAAACAAGGTTATCAAGTTACTAACTAAAGATATTTAATGTTGGATTTATCGATTTTAGACCAAAAAATACAAGCTTTTATTGATGCCAATATCGGAACAAGCATTTCAAAATTAGCGCTACAAAAAAATCCTTTCCCAGAGATAAATTGGATTATCATCTTAAATCAAATTGAAGCTAAAACAAAAGCAAAGGATAAATTACCCAATTGGTTCGCTACGACAAACATTATTTATCCAAGTAAAATTTCTGTGGAACAAACCTCTTCAGAAAAAACTGCTTCCTATAAAGCATCGATTGTTTCAGGGGAAAGCTTAATTGATTTGTCTGGAGGATTTGGAGTAGATGATTATTATTTTTCAAAAAAAATAAAAAAGATTGCACATTGTGAAATCAATCCTGAGTTATCTGCTATTGTACAACATAACTTTAAGCAATTGCAGGTTTCAAACTGTACTTGCTATGCAGAAGACAGCTCGGAAACCTTAAAAAAATTAAATAGACATTGGGATTGGATTTACATAGATCCTTCGCGAAGAAATGATGCCAAAGGAAAAGTTTTCTTACTTAAAGACTGCTTACCAAATGTTCCTGAAAATTTGCAATTTTATTTCAAAAACTCAAAATCAATTTTAATTAAAACGGCACCACTTCTTGATATTTCTGCTGGACTATCAGAATTAGAAAATGTTGCTGTAATTCATATTGTTGCCGTAGAGAATGAAGTAAAAGAATTATTGTGGGAATTACATTCTTCCTTTTCAGGAAAGCCAAAGATTAAAACTGTTAATTTATTGAAAGATAGTTGCGAAAAATTTGATTTCACATTAAATGAGCCAACTGAATTTTTACCCTTTAGTAATCCAAAAAAATACCTTTACGAACCCAATAGCGCAATAATGAAATCGGGTGGTTTTGAAGAAGTTGGTGCATTTTATAAACTTTATAAACTTCATAAACATTCCCATCTTTATACTTCCGAAGTTTTAATTCCGTTTCCTGGAAGAGTATTTAAAATTCAAAACCAAATTGCTTATCATAAAACGGAAATGAAATCTTTCTTAGAGAACAAGCAAGCCAATATTACGACACGTAATTTTCCTGAAACTGTAGAAAGCATTCGTAAAAAATGGAAAATAAAAGAGGGAGGTTCTCTGTATTGTTTTTTTACAACGGATATGAATAATGAAAAAATAATTCTAATTTGCAGCAAAATTTAAATAAAATGAAACAAATAATAACGACCGCTATATTTCTTTTCAGCCTGAGTATAATGGCTCAAAAACCATGTGAATATAGTGTCAATGTAACTGACTCTATCGGAACTTATAAAGAGACTAAAGAATATATGATTAGTGAAAAAAACTTTGCTGGAAACGCTAGTTATATTTATTATTCTTTAGCCAATACAGACGGAACGCCTTCCTTAAATGTTCAACTCATACAAAAGAGTAAAGGTTTTATAAAAGTGAACTGTTTCGATAAAAATTCTAAACTTTATTTACAATTGAACAATGGAAAAATAGTCACTTTAGTGCACATTGATCAAGAAAATTGCGGAACAACTATTCGCGATGCCAAAGGTTTTGATAATAGAGTCAATTCTGGCGTGTTCCTTTTTTTGAAAGATAATTTTGAAGAATTAAAAAAATCTCCAGTATCCCTGATGCGCATTAAATATCTAACTGAAACAGAAGATTATGTAATGAAAAAAGAATTTAAATCGGAACTAAATAATGAAATCTATTATCCTGAAACCTATTTTATAGAAAATTTAAAGTGTGTAGAATAACATTAATCACAATCCCATTTAAAATTTGACACCTTATCATTCAAACCCAATTTTAAATTGTAATGCCACCATTCAGAATCAAATGAATTAAAACCACTTTCGATTAAAATTGTTTTTAATAGTTTTCTATTATTTTTAATTTGTTTTGATACGTTCTTGTAATTATGACTCGCTTCTTTGCCAAAATGATCAAAGGAAGTTCCCATTTCTAATTCTTTTCCTGTACGATCGACTAAAGTAATGTCAACCGCTCCACCTCTATTGTGGATAGAACCTTTAGAGGGATTGGCTACATATATAGGATTTGAAACAATAGACCACATTTTTTTTTGAATATCTAAAGGACGATAGCAATCAAAAATTTTGATTCTATATCCCTTTTCAATGAATTTTTTATTGGCTTCAAGCAAAGACTCCACTGTTTTTAGTCTTAAATAACATTCCGCGCAATCGTAAACTTTTGCTTTAAGAAAATTATCGGTAGTTGCGTACTTCATATCGAACACAAAATCCTCACTATAATCCTTTAAATTGACAAAGGTAGTGTCGCTAATAAAATTGCTTTTCTCACGAACACTTTCTGAAATAGTTTGGGATTTACAAGAAATTATCCCTAACATAAAACAAAAAATAAATAAAGATGTAGCCGTAGTATTCATGAGGAACTTTTTTTATAAAAATAGAAAAATTTTAACTAAGGAAAGCTATAGTTATAAAATGTTATATAAAAGTAAATTCAAAATAGACTAATCATTTATTAAAATGGGATTGAATATAATTTTAAGATATATGAATCCATTTTTTATCGCTATTCAGTTTAAAAGTTCCTATATGTTCTTTATTCCACTCTTGAGGACCTATTAATGATAGAAAATCAGATCCATCAATACTTTTATATAAATGGTAAATCTCTCCTACCACGGGTTCAAAAGAAAATTTAGAGTTATACACTAATTCGTTCCACTCAAATTCTTGAATTAAACTTTCATACTGAGATTTTAGTTCACTAAACTTAATCTCGAATTCCTTATTTACAGTAGTAATACCTCTACTTTTCCAAGAAACTAAATCATCTACTCTAATCGCGGGAGCACCAACACTTGTCCCGTAGGGCAGTAGGTTTGCATTGTATCCTTCGTTTTCTGAATAAACTATATTATCGGGTTTTTTATTTTCCATTGTCTTATTTAATCTAGCATATTAAATTTAGTGTTGCTTCTCTAATTAAAAGTGATTTATAAAATCCTGAACTTTTAAAATAGCATGCAAATATAAAATTTATTATTTTGTTTAACAATAAAAAAATAACGTTAAACAAAAATAAACTCAACAAAGTTAATTTAGCAGTTAAACCTTTTTGTAAAGCAATTAAATACCGTCATAAAAATTAAGCAATATCAAATTATTTGATTTTAAAACAGCAAATAAGAAACATAAAGATAAAATAGCTTTGCATTACAGGAAAAACACCCCTATAAAATTAATTTATTTTAATGATTATTCCGAAAATAAAAAAGGCAAATCGGTGTAAATAAAATAGTTGTAATTTATAAAAATGGCAAGCAACTCCTGAATAGAAGGAATTGTTTGCCATTTATATTTATGATGTAATTATATTTTTATTCTAACTAAATAATAAATTTTACCAGATAAGGTATTTGAATTTAGTTGACATCAATTTGTAAAGTCCCATAAACTTATTAATCTAACATATATTGTTTTAAATTAATTTCATTAAGCTACCATTCCCCTTTCAAAAATCTGCACGAACTCTTTCATCTTGGCAATAATGCGATCACCAATCACTCTGGCTTGTAAAATGCTTGGTCGGTTATCCAAACACTGAAAAACTTCATCTTTTATGGGTTCTCGACCGCTGTAAATGTAAGCATCAATTAAAGCTTTAAATTGCGCTTTGTCTAAATTTTCGTCTTCGCAGAGTTTTCCTAAGGCTAAGACTTTTTGCTCCTGCCAGAATTTCTCAAATTCCTCCTCAATAGCATCACCGTCTTTAATTTTCGGCATGTTCTCATCAATGAATTTCTGAATCAATTCTCGTTTGCTTCTCAATTTAATGTCTCCGCCTAACAAATCGATAATGGCTTTTCGTTGGGCTTTGGCTTCTGAAGTATTGGCGCCTTTCATCTGTGAAAGTAATTTTAGAATATAAGCCACTCCAATTTTATCACGATGAATCAACTCCAATTCAAAATCAATATCATCCAGGATAGACGTTTTTTGTACGGCACGCTCTTGCGCTACTTTTTCGTACAAGCCCAAATATTTGCTTTTGTAATCTTCAAATTCTTGCTCGTCAATTGGTAAATCGTCCCAATCAAAATTAGTGTAAGATTGCAAGACATTCATAGAACGCAATAACTTTCGAAACGCTTGTACAAACAATGCTTCGGCTTCTTCGTCTTTTAAGTCGTTTACGCTTTCATAAGTGGGCGTAATTTCGCGTAAAGCTTTTAGAGCTTCCTCAAATTTTTCGGCAATTTTTTCATAGTCCGGCATCGTCACCACATCTACGGCATCTTTGTTCGAAAACAAAGTAATAGCATCGTCTGTGGCTTTTTTAAGATTTCTAAAAGCTAAAATATTTCCTTGCGATTTCTGTTCGCCTAATATTCTGTTTGTTCTGGAATAGGCTTGAATTAAACCGTGTTGCTTCAAGTTTTTATCGACATACAACGTGTTTACTTTTTTAGCATCAAAACCTGTAAGCATCATATTTACAACGATTACAATATCCAAGCGATCTTTCTCGTCGTTAAAGTTTTTTCGCTCCCGATCTTTCAAACGCTGACTGATATTCTTGAAATAATCTTGAAATAGTTGCGAATCTTTTGTCGAAAAACTTGTTCCAAAGATTTGGTTGTAATGTCCAATATAGGTTTCTAATTTATCTCTGCTGTGATTTGAGTTATAGCTGCTTTGCGGTTCTGCTGCGAGGTCATATTCCGATTCTTCTGGAAGGTAATCTTGAGCATCCTTAGAATCTTCGTTGGCACCATACGTAAAAATAGTCGCTATTCGTAAATCATGTGCTCCTGCTTCTTTTTTCTGTTGAAAAAAATCATAATATTTTACAGCATTATCGATACTGCTTACCGTTAATAGTGCCGAATATTGTTTATTGAATGTTTTCTGATCGTGATAGGCAATAATATAATCGACAATTTTCTCAATGCGATTGGGAGAATCCATTACTTCTTGTTTGTCAATGTCTTCTACTTCGATATCAATAAAAGTAGAGAAACGATGCATCTTGTCTCTACTTTTGTTTTTGTATTTCCCTATATATTCTATTCCGAAACGCAATACGTTTTGATCGTGAATTGCATCGGTAATTACATATTTATGCAGGCAATTGCCAAATAAATCTTTGGTGGTGCGTTTTCCTTTTTCGTTTTTTGAAGCGTTTTCAGCAAAAATAGGCGTTCCTGTAAAACCAATTAACTGACTTTTCTCGAAAAACTTAGTAATGCGTTCGTGGGTTTCCCCAAATTGAGAACGATGGCATTCATCAAAAATGAAAACAATCTTCTTATGTCGTAGCGGTTCTATACTATTTTTAAATCGGTCTGAAACGGCATTATTTAACTTTTGAATCGTAGTTAAAACCAGTTTCGTATTATCCGTAAGTTGTCGTACTAAGGATTGTGTATTATCGGTTACATCAACACTGTCTTTCTTGAAAGCGTTGAATTCATTCATGGTTTGATAATCCAAATCTTTTCTATCGACTACGAAAACTACTTTGTGAACGTCGGGCAAATCCATTAAAATTTGACTGGCTTTGAACGAAGTCAAGGTTTTTCCGGAACCTGTAGTATGCCAAATGTAAGCGTTGTCTTGAGAATTATTGACTTGTTTGATAATCGCTTCGGTAGCAAAATATTGATACGGACGCAAAACCATCATTATTTTGTGGGTTTCGTTGATGACGATATAATGCGCCACCATTTTACCTAAATGATTGGGATTTAAGAAAGCCTTTGCAAAAGGAATTAATTCTTTAATATTTTTATTCGTTTCATCAGCCCAAAAGAAGGTTTGCTTGACCGATTGTAATTCGTTATTGGCCAAATACTTCGTTTCTATACCATTGCTAATCACAAAAAGTTGTACGTATTGAAACAAACTATGCGTACTCCAAAACGAATGTTTTTGATACCTATTAATTTGGTTAAAGGCTTCTTTTATCTCAATTCCAGAACGTTTGAGTTCTATTTGTACCAAAGGCAAACCGTTGACCAAAAGCGTTACATCAAAACGGTTTTTGTAACTTCCTTCTAAACTGATTTGGTTGGTGACTTGATATACATTAGAATTCCAATCTTCGGTATTAAAAAAACGAACATAAAACGAAGTCCCATCTTCTTTAGTCAATTGAAAACGATCGCGCAGCGTTTTGGCTTTTTCAAACACATTGCCTTTTGCCAGATGATTTAAAACAGCATCAAATTCCTTAGCAGTAAAACTGGTTTTATTAAACAATTCCAGTTGCTTTTTGAGATTAGCAACCAAGGCATCTCCATCTTGAATTTTTACAGCTGCGTAGCCTAAACCAATTAATTGCTGGATTAGGTTGTTTTCTAATTGTGCTTCCGATTGATGTGCCATAGTTTTATTTATAAAATTTGTCTGCTGCCCATTTTGCAGGATTCTGTTCTATATAATTTTGTATTCTTTCAAATTCAAATGAATTTCGAATAATATGATCGTGAAAACGGGGTTGCCAACCAAAATTGGTATTTCCATTTGTTCTGCTGTAGGTGGTAACGGCCGATTTGAATCCGCGAATAATGGATGCCAAATTTTTTGATTGTGGTCCAAATTTATTTGTTTTATTGGTATCGCTAGAGACGCGATGCATCGCGTCTGTACGACGCGATTCAATTCGCGATTCAATTCGCGATTCAATTCCCGATTCAATTCCCGATTCAATTCCCGTTGCAATTTCCTGTTAAGAATTAAATTCATTTTTCCCAATAATCAATATTCCGTGAAAATGATTGGGCATTACCACAAAATTGCCTAATTCTAAATTCATATCTGGTCGTAATTCAATTGTTTTCAGCCATTCTTGTTCTACCTTTTTTCCAATATCAGATAATACCATTTCATTTTGTAGAGATGCATTGCAATGCGTCTCTACAATGCATTGCGTTTGTACAATTTTGCCAAAAAAATGTTCCCTATTTTGGGTGCAGATGGTTACGAAATAGGCACCCATTGCACCATAATCCCAATTTTGCAATCGGGTGGATGGAATGCGGTATTTGTTTTGGTATTTGTTCATGATATTTTGTTGGTTTTGGTTTTGTTGGGTGCCACCGACACGTATTGTGCGACCAAACGCATTGCATTTTACACAAACAATTGTTGCAACAATCCTTTTTTCCAAACCTGCATTTTTTCTATTTGTCCCTGACAATGGTTGATTTTTTCATCAATTGCAGATAAAAAATTGGCGATTTTGGTTTGTTCTTTTAATATGGGAATAGATAATTGTAAAATAGATAATTGCTTAGCATATAAATGAACTACTGAAATGCCCTGCGCAAGATTTGCAATATCTTGTTTTTTATAATAATTTAAATAATATGATAAATAAACACCATTACTATCTGTCTTGATAATATTTAAATCTCCACCTAATGCTACACCATCTTTCAAAACACATGAAGCTGTTGCGATATCTAATTGTGTCTCACCTGAAGCTGGGATAATTATATCATTATATTTACTAAAAACTAATTTTTTTGCAGGCAAATTAGTTTTGGAAATTATATTATTTATTGTTTCTTTATAATGAGTGTACAATTGCCCATACCTAATACATTCGTAAATACCATCATCACTTATATCTGATTTTGATATGTTTTTACCTTTTGAAAACTTAGCTATTTCCCCCAACTTTTTCTCTTCCCAATCCGGAAAATCATTACCATTATCATCCTTAAATCGTAGTTGTTGCGAGAAAATTTGTTGCATTACGCCTTTTTTGTATTGCTCTAAAAGGGTTTTCTTTTGTTTTAAGGCGGTTAATTTTTTATCGACTTCGGTTAGGAATGTTGCGATTTTGGTTTGTTCAATAATATCAGGAAAAGTTATCCTGTAAGGTTCAATATGCTTATTGTTAATTTGTGGTATTGTTGATGTATCAGCAATTTTATATAATTCTTCTTTAATTATTTTATAAAAAAGAAACTCATGATTTATTTTATCTTTTATAGGAGTAATTGCCATCATATTACTATCCATCAAAATTTCACAGTCATTTATTCTAACTTTATTATTAAGAATTGCAGCTCCTCTTTTAGGGAAGATTACTGAATTTTTTTCAACTAAATTTTTGCTTTCATTGCAATAAAACCTACTTAAATTTTGATATTTAATACAATTATTTAGTTCTTCAACTTTTATAAATGGATAATTTCCTTCTTTTAATAAATTAAAAGATGACGGACTATTTCCACTTTTTATCTTAATTAAATTACCAAGCATATTCTCTTCCCATTCCCCTTCAAACCCAGGAAAACGCAATTGTGGTAGTGATTTTTCCATAGTTAGCAGGGTTTTGCGTTAAGGATAGCAGTGGAAATCCTTTTTGTGGGCCTTCTTTTGCCCACAAAAAGATTGAAACGGATAGCCTGACCCGATAGGGAAACGCCCAAATTGTTATTTTGATTGTTTTTCATCCTTAAAATGGGGTTTTGATGTTCAATTCGGCACAAAAAGAGGCTATTGATTGATCGTTTTCTTCAATTTGTAAATCCAGTGCTTTTATTTCATTGGCAATGGCGTTAATATCAATGCTGTCTTCGGCTTCGAAGGTATCTACATAGCGCGGGATGTTTAGGTTGTAATCGTTTTCGGCAATTGATGTAGAGACGCGATGCGATGTGGAGACGCGATGCATCGCGTCTGTACCCGATTTAATTGGGGCAATGGCGGAATATTTATCTTCTTCGGTGCGGTTTTTATAGGTATTTATAATTTTGTCAATGTGCTCGTCTAGCAATACATTTTGGGTTTTTACTTTATCAAAATGCTGGCTGGCATCTATAAATAAAACATCATTTGTATGCGTTCTATTTTTCTTGAATACCATGATGCAAGTCGGAATCGAGGTTCCGTAAAAAATATTTGCGGGCAAACCAATTACGGCATCGAGATAATTTTTGTCTTCAATCAAGTATTTCCGAATGTGACCTTCGGCGCCACCACGAAACAAAACGCCGTGCGGTAACACAATTGCCATGGTTCCGTTATCGTCTAATTGATGAATCATGTGTTGTACAAAAGCAAAATCGGCTTTGCTACTCGGCGCCAATTTTCCGAAAGCAGAAAATCGGTCATCGGTCATGAACATTGGGTTAGCACTCCAATTTGCCGAAAACGGCGGATTGGCTACAATGGCTTCAAAACGCTGGTCGATATGTTGCGGACGCTCTAAAGTATCTTCGTTCTTGATGTCAAAACGTTTGTAATGTACGTCGTGCATAATCATGTTCATCCGACAAAGGTTGTAGGTGGTAGGATTCATTTCTTGTCCGTAAAAAGCGCTTACATCTTTCACTTCTTTGGCCACACGCAATAATAAAGAGCCCGAACCGCAAGTAGGATCGTAAACGCTTTTTAGTTTGTCTTTTCCAACCGTTACCAATTGTGCGAGAACACTACTTACTTGTTGCGGTGTGTAAAATTCTCCTGCTTTTTTTCCTGCTCCACTGGCAAATTGCCCAATGAGATATTCGTAAGCATCGCCGAGGACATCGCTATCCACATTTTCGAGATCAAAATCAATTTCGTCTAAATGCGTGAGCACTTTTACAATTAATTCGTTTTTATCACTTTCTGATTTCCCGAGTTTGTGAGAGGTTAAATCTAAGTCAGAAAATAAGTTTCCGAAATCTTCTTCGCTTTCTGATCCCATCGTACTTTGCTCGATGTGCGTGAGTACTTTGGCGAGATCACCTAAAATGAAATTGTTTTTTCCGCCGGCGTTTCCTCTTTTTGCCAATTCAGAAAATAACTCTGAGGGTTCTAAGAAAAAGCCCAGTTTGTCAATGGCCAATTGTTTTACTTCTTGCATCAACAATGCTTCGTCAGCATGCCCGATGATGTCACCAAAAGTTAATCCGTCGGGTTGCAGTATTTGGTTGGCATACAGATCCATTTTAGTACTTAAGTACTTGTAGAAAATGAAACCTAATATGTAATCTCTAAAATCGTCTGCATCCATTTTACCACGAAGGGTGTTTGCAATGTTCCAGAGTTGTTGTTCTAATTTTTGTTTTTGTTCGGCTGCCATTTATGGTATTTATTCAATTTTATTTTAGAGTTCTAAGGTATCGTATTTTGAGTCTCCTTTTAGTCAGTTTATGAAATAAATAATTGTTTCACAATCAAAATAATATTGGAAATTCAATTTGCTAATATATTGAAAAAACAAGGTTAATACTTACGAAAAACCGCAAAGTAGTAACATTTTTTATAGTTTTTAAAACTGGAAGAATAAGTAGTGATCGTTGTTTGCAATTTGAATGCACTTTTGTGCAAAATTTGCATTTTTGATCGTGTTAGAAAGTAAAAAAAACAGCAAAAAAAAACCGATACTTATAAAAGTATCGGTTTTTGTGAAGGCAGAAGGATTCGAACCTTCGACCGCCTGCTTAGAAGGCAGGTGCTCTATCCAGCTGAGCTATGCCTCCATTTATCTTTTAAAACTTAAATGGAAAAAGTTTAATTTGTCGGGGTGGCAGGATTCGAACCTGCGGCCTCCTGCTCCCAAAGCAGGCGCGATAACCGAGCTACGCTACACCCCGAAAAAACAAAATCATAACAGCGGAGAGACAGGGACTCGAACCCTGGCACCGATCACTCGATGACAGTTTAGCAAACTGCTCCATTACCACTCTGGCACCTCTCCAAGCTCAAAGAAACGTGTCTTGTTTTGCGGTTGCAAACTTATGACTTCTTTATGTTACTCACAAGTATTTCGAGGCTTTTTTTTAATATTTTTTGACATTTTCACAAAAGCACTTCACAATCAAACATATAGAATAAAAATAATTTTTACAAAATATAATGTGAGCCTCAAAAATATGAAATTGTATAAAAAAGATTAAATTTGCTACATAAACCAACATTATGAAAGTCATGAACAAAAGAGTTGTTATCGTTTCTGCCGTTAGAACACCTATCGGAAGTTTTATGGGGGGATTATCTACAGTTACTGCTCCTAAATTAGGTGCTGCAGCTATAAAAGGCGCACTAGACAAAATCAAACTAGATCCAAATTTAGTTGATGAAGTATTTATGGGTAACGTCGTTCAAGCTGGAACCGGACAGGCTCCCGCTCGTCAAGCCGCTATATATGCAGGATTAAATGAATCTGTGGCCTGCACCACAATAAATAAAGTTTGTGCTTCAGGAATGAAAGCAGTAATGCTAGGCGCTCAAGCCATACAATGTGGCGATGCAGAAATTGTAGTTGCCGGAGGAATGGAAAACATGAGTTTGATTCCACATTATATGAACTTGCGATCAGGAACAAAGTTTGGTCCTGCAACAATGGTTGACGGAATGCAGAAAGATGGACTAACAGATGCTTACGACAACAGCGCAATGGGAGTTTGTGCTGACTTGTGCGCAACTGAATACAACTTTACCCGTGAAGATCAAGATAACTTCGCAATTCAATCGTATGAGCGTAGTGCAAAAGCTTGGGAAGCTGGAAAATTTGACAATGAAATTGTACCGGTTGCTGTTCCACAAAGAAAAGGAGACCCAATCATGGTTTCTAAAGACGAAGAGTTTACTAATGTTAAATTAGACAAAATTCCTTCTTTAAACCCAGTTTTTACTAAAGACGGTACTGTTACAGCAGCAAATGCATCTACAATAAATGATGGTGCAGCAGCTGTAATCTTAATGAGTGAAGAAAAAGCACTAGCTTTAGGTCTTAAACCATTAGCCTATATCAAAGGATATGCAGACGCAGCACAAGAGCCAAAATGGTTTACCACTAGTCCAGCTAAAGCATTACCAAAGGCATTAGACAAAGCAGGTATTTCTATAGATGCTGTTGATTATTTTGAGTTTAATGAAGCCTTTGCAGTTGTTGGGTTAGCAAATACTAAAATTCTAGGTTTATCAAATGACAAAGTAAACGTAAACGGTGGAGCTGTATCTTTAGGTCACCCGCTAGGTTGCTCTGGAGTTAGAATTATCGTTACTTTATTAAATGTTTTAGAACAAAACAATGCCAAAGTTGGTGCTGCAGCCATTTGTAATGGTGGTGGTGGTGCTTCAGCTATTGTAATTGAAAGAATCTAAATAAATATAACTGATGGGTTAGGATACAATCAGGTCCTAACCCATCATATTTAACTCCTAATTAAGCATAAATGTTTGGAATTTGTAATCTAGCAATGATCCCACTTCGGTTAGAACCTAGTGATAGAAGCGAAATTGTCTCTCAAGTTTTATTTGGAGAACATTTTGAAATTGTAGAACAACAGAACCAATGGACTCGTGTTAGACTACAATATGACGCTTACGAAGGCTGGATCGATTTTAAACAAATGCAATTGATTTCAGAAGATAGTTATAAAAAACTTTCGAACGAAAAAATCATATTGAATGGTGACTTGATCGAATACATCACTACTCCATCCAATTTATTAATTCCAATTCCTTTAGGTTCTTCTTTGTCTTTTTTAAATTACGATGAGATTAATACCTCTAATTTTGATTTTGAAGGAGTGCGAACTAGCGGAATAAAAGACAAATCACTTTTAATAGATACTGCTTTTCTGTATTTAAACGCCCCTTATCTTTGGGGAGGAAAAACACCCTTTGGGATAGACTGTTCGGGCTTTACGCAAATGGTTTACAAATTAAATGGTTATAAATTATTGCGTGATGCATCACAACAATCTACACAAGGAGAACCACTAAGCTTTATTGAAGAAAGTGAAGCAGGAGATTTAGCTTTCTTTGATAATGAGGAGGGAAACATTATTCATGTAGGAATCATCATGGAAGACAACTACATCATCCATGCAAGCGGAAAAATCAGAATTGATCGTTTGGATCATTTAGGAATTTTTAATGCAGAGACTAACAAACACACTCACAAATTAAGAGTGATCAAAAAAATTATTTAATATTTAGTAATTAAATATTTAAAAAAAAAAAAACGGTTTGAAATATTTCAAACCGTTTTTTTTTATAACAATAAATAAAGATTACATTTTAGCTTTTAATGCTTTTGACTCAGCAGTCATTTCTAAAGCACTATAAACATTCAATAATGTTTTTGCAACGTCTTTATTAGCTGGATCTAATTCGTATGCTTTTTTAAGAGAAGGAATCACACTTTTAAAAATGTTATCTCTTTTTGTTTTTAACTCATCATAGCGCTTCATATCTTTTGTAGAAGTACCTAACTTGTTCATTTCATCAATAATAACTTTTTCACCTTCCAGTTTCAAAGCAGCAAGATTGATATAAGCATTGATGTAATCAGGTTTAATTTCGATAGCTTTTAAATAATATTTTTCGGCATCTACTTTATTTCCTGCATTTCCGCTAATAACACCTAAGTTAAATGTTAAATCTGCATCATTAGGATTTTTAGCCAATACCTCACCTATTAATTTTTTGTAAGTTTCAAAATCTTTTGTTTCTAAATACAAATTAGCTTCTGTCAAAACTAATGAAGTATCATCAGGATTGGCAAGTCTTGCTTCAGAAATTGCTTTTTTAGCTTCGGCAGTTTTACCATTTTCAACTAAAATTAAAGCCATGTTTTTATAGATCTCTCCTCTTTTAGAAGCAATAACTTCTGTTCTAGGCTTTTCGTGAGTCCCTAATTTTACTGCTAAATCTCTTTCTTTTTCATTATTAAAAAAATCTTCAGCATTTGTTAATTTGCTTATTGCATAAAAACCTTTTCCTTTACCTGAATAATTTAATTTTTTTAATGTTTGATACAGATCTAATGCCTTATCATATTCTTTTGCATTAACATAAGTAGAAGCAGCATAATATAAATTAATAGTATCTTTTTTGTCTAACAAATAAGCATCATATAATTTCTTTGCGCTTTCTGAATGTTTATCTACTTTAGAATCTGCAATAGCAGCATTAATTAATCGAAACTTAATGTCTGTAATTGAAGATGCTGCTTGAGCAGAAAACTTTGCTTTACCAGATTCATTCTCTACTTCGATTAAATCATTGTATGCAGCAGCTGCAATACTTAAATTTTTATCTGTATCGATTTTTTTATTAGCTAATTCTAAAAAAGTATTCCCTTTTACAAAGAAATATTGTGCTTTTTCAGTATCAACTGCATTGGTGATTAAGTACTCAACATCTTTTAATATGGTAGCAGCTTCTTGAACTTCTCCTTTTTTCAATGCTTTTTCAGCCGCTTTTATTTGATCTTTTTGAGCAAAAGTAGCTACTGATATCAATAACGCTGATGCTAATACTACATATTTACTTTTCATAACATTCTTTTATTTAATAATTATTCTTAATTTAACTATGCTTCATCGTCAGAATCCTCTTCTTCAGAATCGTCTTCCAATTCTTCTTCGTTTTCAGAATCATCGTCTTCTTCTTCAGAAACTTCTTCTTCAAGCACTTCCATTACTGGTTTTACTCTTTCGATAGCTTCTGTTTCAATTACATTTCCATCTTCATCAACTACAACTTCAGCCACATCATCTTTCATCACTTTTGTAACTGCCGCGATTGAATCTTTACCTTTCAAGTTAATCAACTTAACACCTTGAGTTGCACGACCCATCACACGTAAATCCTCAATTGCCATTCTAATGGTTAGACCCGATTTATTAATAATCATTAAATCATCAGCATCTGTAACCGCATTAATAGAGATCAGCTTACCCGTTTTCTCGGTAATATTTAAGGTTTTAACCCCTTTACCTCCACGGTTTGTAATTCGGTAAACATCTTCCCCATCTTCAACCAATTTAGTACGTTTTCCGTATCCGTTCTCGGTTACCACTAAAATTTGAGAATCATTGATGTTTTCTTTATCTACAGTAACCATACCAATTACTTCATCGGTATCATCTTTTAATGTAATTCCACGAACTCCAGAAGCAGTTCTACCCATTGGGCGCGTTTTAGTTTCTTCAAAACGAACTAATTTACCTGATTTTACCGCTAGTATAATTTGGCTTTCACCATTGGTTAATTTAGCTTCAAGCAACTCATCTCCTTCTTTAATCGTAATAGCTGCAACACCATTAACTCTAGGTTTAGAATATTTCTCTAAAGAAGTTTTCTTAACCTGTCCTTTTTTGGTCACCATAATAAGGTTATGACTATTGATATAATCTTTGTCTTTTAAATCTTGTGTACAAATAAAAGCTTTTACTTTATCGTCACTTTCTATATTAACCAAGTTTTGAATCGCTCTTCCTTTAGCTGTTTTACTTCCCTCTGGAATTTCATAAACACGCATCCAGAAACATTTTCCTTTCTGAGTAAAGAACATCATGTATTGATGATTGGTCGCTACAAACATATGCTCTAAGAAATCTTGATCTCTTGTACCCGCACTTTTTTGTCCTACTCCACCTCTATTTTGAGTTTTGTATTCTGTTAGGTTAGTACGTTTGATATACCCTGCGTGAGAAATAGTAATTACTACATTTTCATCGGCAATTAAATCTTCGATACTTACATCTCCACCAGAATACTCAATTTTAGAACGGCGTTCGTCTCCGTATTTTTCACGAATTTCTTCCAACTCTTCTTTAATCAAAGCAGTTCTAAGATTAACATCTTCTAATAAAGCTTTTAAGTGCGCTATTAATTTCATTAACTCTTCATACTCTGCTCTTAACTTGTCTTGTTCCAGACCTGTTAATTGACGCAAACGCATTTCTACAATAGCACGCGCTTGAATATCTGATAATTTAAATCTTTCGATTAATTTTTCACGAGCTTCTTCGGTATTTTTCGAACCTCTAATCAAAGCGATTACTTCATCAATATTATCAGAAGCAATAATTAAACCTTCTAAAATATGCGCTCTTTCTTCGGCTTTACGCAATTCAAAACGCGTTCTTCTTACCACTACATCATGGCGGTGTTCTACAAAATAGTGAATCATTTCTTTTAGATTCAACATTTGCGGACGCCCTTTTACCAATGCAATATTATTAACACTAAATGAAGACTGTAGCTGAGTGTATTTATAAAGCGTATTTAAAACTACGTTTGGAGTTGCATCGCGTTTTAAGATGTAAACGATACGCATACCATTTCTATCCGATTCATCACGAATATTGGCAATTCCGTCAATTTTTTTATCATTAACCAAATCAGCAGTACGTTTGATCATGTCTGCTTTATTAACTTGGTAAGGAATCTCGGTAACAATAATACATTCTCTACCATCTACTTCTTCAAAACCAACTTTAGCACGCATTACAACACGTCCTCTACCAGTTTTAAAAGCTTCGCGAACACCTTCATAACCGTATATAACTCCTCCTGTAGGAAAATCAGGAGCTTTAATATGGTGCATCAATTCATCAATTTCGATATCATTGTTGTCCATAAATGCCAAAGTACCATTGATCACTTCTGTTAAGTTGTGTGGAGGCATATTGGTGGCCATACCTACAGCAATACCTGTTGCTCCATTAATTAATAACGTAGGAACACGCGTTGGCATTACTTTTGGCTCATATAAAGTATCATCAAAGTTCAATTGAAAGTCGACTGTTTCTTTTTCGATGTCAGCCATAATTTCTTCCGAAATTTTACGCATTCTTGCTTCTGTATAACGCATTGCTGCTGGACTATCTCCATCTACAGAACCAAAGTTACCTTGACCATCTACTAATAAATAACGCAAACTCCACTCCTGAGCCATACGAACCATGGCATCATAAACTGAAGTGTCACCATGTGGGTGATACTTACCTAAAACTTCACCGACAATTCTGGCGGATTTTTTATGGGCTTTATTTGAAAACACTCCTAAATCATACATTCCATAAAGAACTCTTCGATGTACTGGCTTCAAACCATCTCTAACATCTGGAAGTGCTCTTGATACGATTACTGACATCGAGTAATCGATGTAAGCTGATTTCATTTCATCTTCTATGTTAATAGGAATTAACTTTTCTCCTTCAGACATAAGTTGTTATATTAAAAAATTATATTAGTTTCAAAACGTGCCAATATACACCTTTTTGAAATTTTTTAGCTACTTTTAGACTACTTATTTCAATGATTTATTAACAACACCCACAATCATTTTAGTTAATAATTTAAGGGAAATTTAACGTTGAAATTATTATATTTTTTGTCTATTAGCTGACACGAGCAGTTATGGGAATAGTTTTTGTTTTCCAAACACTAATTCACTAAATTTACGATAGCAAATATATATTATGGATGATAATTTTTCACCAAGAGTAAAAGACGTTATTACCTACAGCAAAGAGGAAGCACTACGATTAGGTCATGACTTTATAGGCACCGAACATTTAATGCTAGGTATTCTAAGAGACGGAAATGGAAAAGCAATTCAAATATTAAACAATCTACATGTTGACTTGGAACACCTGCGCAGAAAAGTAGAAATTCTGAGCCCTGCCAGTTTAACTTTAGAGATTAATATTGAGAAAAAGAACTTGCACCTAACCCGTCAAGCAGAACGAGCATTAAAAACTACTTTCCTAGAAGCCAAAGTTTTTCAAAGCTCTTCTATTAGTACAGCACATTTATTATTGTGCATTTTAAGAAACGAAAACGATCCAACAACCAAGCTATTGAATAAACTAAAAATTGATTATGATATAGCTAAAGAACAGTATATAAATATGACTCCAAACGAAGAAGATTTTTTAGAAAATTTACCCCGAAACGAATCTTATAATGACGATTCAGGACAAGATGACAGTCTAAAAGAAGGCACTTTTAACAACCCAGCCAATAAATCAAACAAAAAATCCAAAACTCCAGTTTTAGATAATTTTGGGAGAGATTTAACAGAAATGGCTGAGGAAGGAAAGCTAGATCCTGTAGTAGGAAGAGAAAAAGAAATTGAACGTGTTTCTCAAATTTTGAGTCGTCGTAAAAAGAACAACCCGTTACTAATAGGAGAACCAGGAGTTGGAAAATCAGCTATTGCTGAAGGTTTAGCATTAAGGATCATCCAGAAAAAAGTATCTCGTACCTTGTTCAACAAACGCGTCGTTACATTAGATCTTGCTAGTCTTGTTGCCGGAACCAAATACCGAGGACAGTTTGAAGAACGTATGAAAGCGGTAATGAATGAACTAGAAAAAAATGATGATATTATTCTTTTTATAGATGAAATTCATACGATTGTTGGTGCTGGTGGCGCAACAGGTTCTTTGGACGCCTCCAATATGTTTAAACCTGCATTAGCACGTGGAGAAATTCAGTGTATTGGTGCTACAACATTAGATGAATACCGTCAATATATTGAAAAAGACGGTGCATTAGAAAGACGTTTTCAAAAGATAATTGTAGAACCAACATCAGTTGAAGAAACAATTACAATTTTGAATAACATTAAAAATAAATATGAAGATCATCACAATGTTACTTATACGCAAGAAGCGATTGAGGCTTGTGTAAAATTGACAGATAGATATATGTCAGAGCGCTTCTTGCCAGACAAGGCGATTGATGCTTTGGACGAAGCAGGATCAAGAGTTCACATCACTAATATTGAAGTTCCAAAACAAATTTTAGATTTGGAACGTCAATTAGAAGACGTACGTGAATTGAAAAATGTGGTTGTCAAAAAACAAAAATATGAAGAAGCGGCTAAGCTTCGTGACGATGAAAAACGCATCGAAAAAGATTTAGCCGTTGCTCAGGAACAATGGGAAGAAGACGCTAAAAATAACCGAATTGAAGTAACGGAGGATAATGTTGCCGATGTAGTCTCAATGATGAGCGGTATTCCTGTGAATCGAATTGCACAAACAGAAAGTAATAAACTAGCAAAATTACCAGAACTTATTGAAGGAAAAGTTATTGGTCAAAAAGAAGCAGTAATGAAAATTGCTCGTTCTATTCAGCGTAATCGTGCTGGTTTAAAAGATCCTAACAAACCTATTGGTTCCTTTATTTTCTTGGGACAAACGGGTGTTGGTAAAACACAATTAGCAAAAGTATTAGCTAAAGAATTGTTCGACTCTGAAGATGCCTTGATTCGTATTGACATGAGTGAATACATGGAGAAATTTGCCATCTCTAGATTGGTTGGAGCGCCTCCGGGATATGTAGGTTATGAAGAAGGTGGACAATTGACAGAGAAAGTTCGTAGAAAACCTTATTGTGTAGTATTATTAGATGAGATCGAAAAAGCACATCCAGATGTTTTTAATATGCTTTTACAAGTATTAGATGATGGTTATTTGACCGACAGTTTAGGTCGCAAAATTGATTTTAAAAATACTATAATTATCATGACTTCAAATGTTGGAGCCAGACAATTAAAAGATTTTGGACAAGGTGTTGGTTTTGGAACTGCTGCTAAAGTGGCTCAGGCTGATGATAATTCGAAAAGCATTATTGAAAATGCATTGAAGAAAACTTTTGCTCCAGAATTCTTAAATAGAATTGATGATGTAATTGTATTTAATGCTTTAGAAAAACATGATATTGATTTGATTATCGAAATCGAATTGAAAAAATTGTATGCTCGTGTGGCTGAATTAGGATATCAATTAAATCTTTCTGATAAAGCAAAAGCTTTTATCGCTGATAAAGGTTTTGATAGACAATTTGGTGCTAGACCGTTAAAAAGAGCGATTCAGAAATACGTTGAAGATGCACTTGCTGAAGAAATAATTACTTCAAAAATTGCCTCTGGAGACGAAATATTTATGGATATTGAAGAAGGAGCTCAAGAACTAACCGTGCAAGTTCACAAAGCAGGCGAAGCAACTAATCTTTAATTTTAGATACTAATAAATACTATAAACCCGTTACGTTTTAATAACCTAACGGGTTTATTCTTTATGTTAAATAGTCTTTATTTTAGAAAACAAATTTTTACATTTGATTTCAATATAACGAGACCTTTAAAAATACTTTATGTCAGATAACAAAGTCATTCTTGGGAGTGAAGAGTGGTGCTCTTTTCCAGAATTAGGAATTCCTACTATAAAAGCGCGAGTAGATTCAGGGGCAAAAACTTCTGCTTTACATGCAATAAACATTGCTCCTTTCATCAAAAACGAAAGCAATTGGGTAAAATTTGATATTAACCCGATTCAAAATAATTTAAAAACAGTTATTCACTGTGAAGCGCCACTTATCGATAAAAGAATAGTAAAAAGTAGTAGTGGTTTTAGAGAGCAGCGTTATGTAATTCAAACCAACCTTCAAATCGGTACTTCTACATGGCCAATTGAAATGACCTTAACCAACCGAGATTCAATGGGATTTCGAATGCTTTTGGGACGTGAAGCTATGAGTGGTAGAGTTTTAGTAGATCCTGAACAAAAATACCTTTTGGGACAACCCACTTCTGACACTTTAAAAGAACTTTATAAGAATTCTGAAAAAGCAAGTTCTGGATTACGAATTGGCTTATTGGCTAGTAATCCCGAATTATATAGCAACAAACGCATTATGGAAGCGGGTGAAATGCGAGGTCACGAAATGCACTTCCTGAACATTAAGGAATGCTATATGAAACTGGATGCAAAAACACCAGAAATTCATTATCGTGGTGGAAAAATACTGAATCAATTTGATGCTATCATCCCTAGAATTCGCCCAAGTATTACCTTTTATGGCTGCGCGTTAACAAGACAATTTGAAGCACTAAAAGTATATTGCTTAAACTCTTCGCATGCGATTACACAATCCCGTGATAAACTTTATTCGTTACAATTATTACTGAATCATGGTGTTGAAATTCCAACTACTGGATTTGCAAATTCACCATTAGATACTGATGATTTAATAAAAATGGTAGGCGGACCTCCATTGATTGTTAAATTATTGGAAGGAACGCAAGGAAAAGGAGTGGTTTTAGCGGAAACAAAAAAAGCAGCAGAAAGTGTTATCAATGCTTTTAAAAGCTTAAATGCCAATATATTAGTTCAGGAATTTATAAAAGAAGCTAACGGAAAAGATATCCGTTGTTTTGTAATAGATGGTAAAGTTGTTGCAGCAATACAGCGAGAAGCGATGCCAGGAGAATTTAGAGCCAACATCCATTTGGGCGGAACGGCTTCTATTATCAAAGTTACTCCAGAAGAAAAACGCATCGCCATAAAAGCAACAAAAGCAATGGATCTGAAAGTAGCGGGTGTAGATATCATTCGTTCTTCAAAAGGGCCATTATTACTGGAAGTAAATTCTTCGCCAGGTTTAGAAGGAATCGAAGGAGCTACCAATAAAGATATAGCTGGTGAAATGATAAAAGCAATCGAGAAAAATTTCAAAAATCGATAACATCAAATGGAATGAAATACAAAAGTGTATTTATCATTATTGCCATTTCACTTGTTTATGATGCCTTAGGCTTTTTATTTGAATATGCTCATTACGAAATTGGAGTAATTACAGGAAAAGAGCTCTTATTAGTCAGTTTGTCTTTGAAAGTTATAAGTGTTCTAATCTTTATAAAAGTGTATTTTAAATCAAAAAGTAATGAACCAATATCTTGATATAATAATTCGAAGCGCAGCTGTCTATTTCTTTATGGTAATCGCATTGCGTCTTTTTGGAAAGAAAGAATTATCACAATTAAATACTGCAGATGTCATTTTAATATTATTAATCAGCAACTCAGTTCAAAATGCGATGGTAGGCAATAACACCAGCTTATGGGGTGGATTGGCGGCAGCTTCTGTTCTTTTTACCATCAATTACATTTTAAAAAAATTAATGTTTAGGTATAGTAAGTTTAGTGATTTCATGCAAGAAAAACCAGAAATATTGATACATAATGGCAATCTAGATTTCAATATTTTAAGTAAACTCAACATCACTTCTGATGAGTTGAAAGAAGCAATGAGAGAACATGGAATCGAATATTTTAAAGATGTAAAACTAGCTATGCTTGAAATTGATGGTAACATAAGTATTATTTCTGGCACTCAAAACCTAAAACAAACTCATTTCAAGCGAAAACACAATCACAAAAATCTAAGTGGACTAAACTAATTATTAAATTATAGCTAATGTTAGTAGAAATTTATTTGTAATCTAAAAAAATATTATGACTAAAATTACAGCACATATTGGTGCAGCAAATTACAGAACAGAAATTAGATCAGCAACAAACACTATTATTTCAGATGAACCAGAAAGTGCCGGAGGAATTGATTTAGGATTTTCACCTTATGAATTGCTCGCATCCTCTCTAGCAGCTTGCACCTGCATTACATTACGTATGTATGCAAATCGAAAAGGTTGGGAATTAAAGGATGTAAAAGTAGAAGTTTATTTTGAAGAAGAAACACAAGAAAATACAACTAAAATAACACGAACCATTGAATTATTTGGAAATTTAGGTCAGGATCAAAAAGACAGATTGCTAAATATTGCAAACAAATGTCCTATTCACAAAATACTAAGCAATACTATTGAAGTCAAATCAGAACTAAAATAGTAAATTCAATAATCAAATTAAGATAAATAATTATTTTCATAAAAAAAACCATTCATTGTGAATGGTTTTTTTTATGAAAATAAGTTTATACTAGAAAAATATATTTAAAATATAATAGATTACTGCTGCCAAAATTGCCGAAATAGGAATTGTTAATACCCAAGCCCAAATCAAACTTACTGTCATCCCCCATCTTACAGCAGAAACTCTTTTTGTAAGTCCTACTCCAATAATAGATCCAGTAATGGTATGCGTTGTACTCACAGGAACTTTAAAATGCTCTGTAAAATATAAAGTCAATGCACCTGCCGTTTCTGCAGCTACACCTTCAAAAGAAGTTACTTTTGTTATTTTAGAGCCCATTGTTTTAACAATTTTCCAACCTCCGCTCAAAGTTCCTGCTGCAATGGCAGAATAACAGGCTAGAGGAATCCATTCAGGCATTTTAAAATCGCCATCTGCGTTAGGAAGAACAACATCCAACCAATGCGGAAGACTTTCTTGCGTAATTCCACTAGTGTGAATATAAACAGTAACGGCTGCAGCAATAATTCCCATTACTTTTTGAGAATCATTTCCACCATGACCTAAACTAAAAGCCGCAGAAGATATTAACTGCATCTTTTTTAACCAATAATTCGATTGATGTAGATTTAAACTACTGAATATCATACAAAAACCACTAATTGATAGGACAATAAAGGCTACTAAAAACCATTTAATGTTGTGAGATTCTAAAGCTACACTCCAAAAATGGGAATCGAAGCGTGGTTTTTTAATCTGATCATAATAAACCATTTGACTCTCTACAAACCAAATTGTCAATATCATCAAAAAAGCGGTAAATATTTTAGGATAAATACTCTTTTTAGAAGCGTTAAGAAGCCAAATAGAGATCAAATATGACATCAATGCACCCAAAACAGGAGCCAAAACAATAAAGGCAATAATAATTAAAACTCCCGAAGGAAAACCACCATCTTTTCCGGCTGTGTACCAGTTTACGGTATCATACCAATAAGAGGTATAGCTTTTTGCACCATCTACAATTGTATATTCAAAAAAACCATGAACTGCAATAGCATGTGCAATAGCAGCGCCTGCAAAACCACCGATCAATGTATGAGAAGAACTTGAAGGAATTCCTTGCCACCAAGTAAATAAATTCCAAATAATAGCTGCAATAACTCCTGCAAGGATTACAACTAAGTCTATTTCTAAGGTATTGGCAGTTTTCGCAACGGTATCCGCTACACCAAAACCAAAAACCCAATAAGCTAAAAAGTTAAAAAAAGCGGCCCAAACTACCGCCTGGAAAGGAGTTAGTACTTTTGTGGCAACAACAGTAGCAATTGCATTAGCCGCATCATGAAAACCATTGATGTAATCAAAGATTAAAGCCAGTACTATGATAACTATAAGTAGAGTAAATTCCATAATTTTAATTTCAGAATAAAACGATTTAAATTAAGAATGTTTTACAGAAATTGATTCTAGGACACTTGCTACGCTTTTGCATTTATCAGCAGCATTTTCTAAAACTGATAATACCTCTTTGTATTTAATAATGTTTTTGGCATCTGTCTCATTTTCGAATAAATCAAGAACTGCTTTATCATAAACATTATCTGATTTATTTTCTAGCTTATTGATTCTAACGATAGCATCAGTGATGTTTTTCATTTTTTTCAAATCTCTCAATTCTCTAACAGCAACATCAATGTTCTGACAAGCTTCTAGATTTATTTCTGTTAGTTTCCTGATCGATTTTGTGATTTTGTCTACTTGGTACAAACGCATTCTACTCGCAGCTCCATGTAAATAATCGGCAACATTATCGATTGAAGTGATCAAGGCATGAATATCTTCTCTATCAAATGGGGTAATAAAATTTCTACTTAACTCTAAATTCGTCTGACGTGTTATGTCCTCTCCTTTTTGTTCTAAAGTATCAATTTTCTGAAAAAGAACTTCACGTTCCTTCAATGGAAGATTAACAGCTTCGTGCAAATTTGTAGCAATTTCAATCAAATTACTTGAAGCCTCTTCAAAAAGAGGAAAGAATTTTTTGTCTTTAGGAACCAAAAACTGGAAAAAATTATTTATGTTCATTTACTTTAAATTTAGTGCGACAAAATTACAGCATTCTTGTCTTTTAATGTTAAGCTAATATTAACAAATCGGTTTCGATTTGAAAAGTATTTAAAAAAGCTACCGTGTTTTCTATATCATAGTGTAAAATTCTGTCATCTTTAATTAACGGAACTTCTTGTCGGTAGGCTGTCAAAAACATTTCAATAAAATCACTCGATTGCAAAGGTCTTCTGTACTCAATAGCTTGAGAAGCGTTCATTAGCTCAATGGCTAAAATTCGCTCCAGATTATCCAAAACTCGCAATGCTTTTGTAGCTGCATTTGCGCCCATACTAACGTGATCTTCTTGACCGTTACTCGAAACAATACTATCTACACTTGCTGGAGTTGCTAATTGCTTATTTTGACTAGCAATACTCGCTGCTGTATATTGTGGAATCATTAATCCTGAATTTAATCCTGGATTATCTACTAAAAAAGCAGGTAGATTTCTAGTGCCCGATATTAATTGATAGGTTCTACGCTCTGAAATGCTTCCTAATTCAGCCAAAGCAATTGCCATAAAATCTAAAGCTAAAGCCAAAGGTTGTCCGTGGAAATTTCCGCCAGAAATGATTTGGTCACTTTCAATAAAAATATTAGGATTATCCGTCACCGAATTAATTTCTGTTTTAAACACTTTCTTCACATACTCAATCGCATCTTTAGAAGCACCGTGAACTTGCGGCATACATCTAAAAGAATAAGGGTCCTGTACGTGTGCTTTAGTTTGCTCGATTATCTCACTTCCTTCTAGAAACCCTTTGATACGGTTTGCCGTTACAATTTGTCCTTTATGAGGTCTAATAAAATGAATTAACTCATGAAAAGGCTCGATTCTTCCGTCGAAACCTTCTAACGAAATGGTTCCTATTAAATCTGCTAAATAAGACAACTTACTTACTTTCATCAAAATATGAGCTCCGTAAGCACTCATAAATTGAGTACCGTTTAATAATGCTAATCCTTCTTTTGATTGCAAAATGATTGGTTCCCAATTAAAAATTTTCATTATTTCACTAGAATGGACTTTTTTCCCTTCATAATACACGTCACCTTCACCCAACAATGGTAAAGATAAATGGGCTAAAGGAGCCAAATCTCCCGATGCACCTAGAGAACCTTGAGTATAAATAACGGGTAAAATATCATTGTTATAAAAAGCAATTAACCGTTCTACTGTTTGCAACTGAACTCCGGAGTGACCATAACTCAACGACTGAATTTTAAGTAACAACATCAATTTTACAATACTACTTGGCACTTCCTCGCCTGTTCCGCATGCGTGAGATTTTACAAGATTCTCCTGAAGTTTAGAAAGATTTTCGTTTGATATTTTCACATTGCAAAGTGATCCAAAACCAGTATTGATACCGTAAATAGCACCAGACTCTGCGGCCATTTTTTTGTCTAAATAATCTCTACACTTCTGAATATTTATTTTTGCTTCTTCTGATAAAGCTAATGCTTTGTGATGCGTAATAATTTCAGCTAATGATTCAAGGCTAAGTAATTCAGTACTAATGTAGTGCGTATTATCCATTTTGATAGTGTTTAAAAAGTAAAATTGAGTAAATCTTTATTATTACACAACATATATTGATAATAATTTAAAAAGAGTCCTTAAACAAAACCAAAAAATAAATTCTTTGTAAAGCCATTACCTAAATTGGCCCGCGTTGTGAGAATAACTTGTATTGGTATTACTATTTGAAAGATAATTCAAGCTATTCATTTTTAACGAAGTAATCCTATCAAAATAAAATAATAAATCGTATTTCTGTATTTTACAATTACCTACTTAAAAAACAGTGTTTTTATATTGTATAAAAAGTTTATTAGCAAATTTGGAATTTTTGACGGTAAAGAATAATAATGAATTAAGAAATAAAAAAGTCTGCAAAATGATTATTAAACAATTTATTCTTCTTACAACTTTAAATTTTGAGCTATTCGCAAAAATGAAACAAAAGTTTTCTAACTCTCTAAAAAAGGTTAGTTTTGTAGTAATAAAATGATAAACAACAGCATAACATATCAATATTCCATAACAACTCCTATTTGGGTTGCAACTGCTGTTACGTTTACTACAACAACTACAATTACCCCTTTGGGGTAAATTTTCTACATATAATCCTATTGTATATTCTCTTTTTTTCTAGAGAAAAAATTTATTGGGCTTATAATAAATAATTCCTTCTCGCATAAACAATGCAAAATCAAGTTGTCACTTTAAAAAAAGGGCAAATCTATTTTATAAAAATAATACAAATACAACTTCGCATGAGAGTTTTAAAATTTGGAGGATCCTCCGTAGCCAATGCAAAAAACATAAAACTTGTTTTAGATATTATCACTAAAAAAGCAGCAACAGAAAAATTAATCGTTGTCGTTTCCGCCTTTAGCAAAATTACCGATTTACTCCTGTTAGCTTCTAAGAAAGCAGCAGCTGGTGACGAGAGTTTTAAAGAAATTCTTGCAGATATAGAGAGACAACATTTGGATGCTTTAAAAGAATTGATTCCGATAAGCGAACAAAGTAGTCTTTTAAGCCATGTTAAAAGAATTATCAACCATTTAGAAACTTTATTAGATGGCTGTTATCTCTTAGGAGAATTATCGTTGCGAACTTCAGATACCATTTTGAGTTTTGGAGAATTACTTTCGTCTTATATTATTGCGGAAGCTTTAAAACAAAATCTAAAAAATAGCGGTTATAAAGACAGTCGCGAACTAATAAAAACAAACAATCATTTTGGTAAAGCAACTGTTAATTTTGAAATCACTAATCGATTAATAACTGATTATTTTGCATCTAATGAAAATCAAGTAGTTGTAATGCCTGGGTTTATCGCAGCTTCTTTAGACGGAATCAACACTACTTTGGGTCGTGGCGGATCCGATTATACTGCGGCAATTATTGCTGGCGCATTGAATGCAACTGAACTAGAAATATGGACAGATGTGAATGGGATGTTTACCGCAAATCCGAAAGTAGTAAAACAAGCACAACCCATTGCCTTTATATCGTATCAAGAAGCAATGGAGCTGTCGCATTTTGGTGCCAAAGTTTTATATCCCCCAACAATACAACCTGTTTTAAGAAAGAACATTCCAATTCTAATTAAAAACACTTTCGAACCGCAAGCCGAAGGAACCTACATTTCCAATCAAGAAATGTCACATACCAATCCTGTGAAAGGAATCAGCCATATTGACAATATTACTTTGATCACACTAGAAGGTTCTGGAATGATTGGCGTAACTGGTTCCTCTAAAAGACTTTTTGAAGTATTATCACATCAAGAAATTAATGTGATTTTTATTACTCAAGCCTCTTCCGAGCACTCTATTTGTATCGGAATTCTAAATTCAGATGCCGATAGTGCAGAAGAATCGATCAATAAAGCTTTTGAAGTTGAAATTTCACAAAATAAAATAGCCCCTTGTATTGTAGAGAAAAATTTATGCATCATTGCCCTAGTAGGTGAGAATATGAAAAATCATCAAGGTTTAAGCGGTAGAATGTTTAGTACTTTGGGGAAAAATAATGTAAATATTCGCGCTATTGCTCAAGGTGCTTCCGAACGAAATATTTCAGCTGTTATTAGCGAAAGAGATGTGAAAAAAGCATTAAATAGTCTTCATGAAACCTTTTTTGAAAAGAACACCAAACAACTGAACTTATTTGTAATGGGAGTTGGAAATGTTGGTGAAAAATTCATCGAACAAATTCACCAACAAAAGAAATTCTTAAAAGAAAATCTTAAAATTAATGTACGCGTTATAGCATTATCTAACTCTAAAAAAATGTATTTTGATGAAGATGGCATTTCATTGAAAGAATGGCGATTTTTGCTAGAGACAGGAGAAACTGCCGATAAAGAAAAGTTTATTACTACAGTAAAAGAACTCAATTTGCGCAATAGTATTTTTGTTGATATTACTGCAAATGAAAGTATTTCTCAAACATACGAACACTTTTTAAAACGTAACATTGCCGTTGTCACTTGTAATAAAATTGCTTGTGCATCTGAATTTGACAATTACAAAAAATTAAAAAAATTATCTCAAAAATTCAATGCCCCATTTTTGTTTGAAACCAATGTTGGAGCTGGTTTACCTATTATTGATACACTAAAAAATTTGATTGCTTCTGGTGATAAAGTACATAAAATCCAAGCTGTTTTGTCTGGAAGTTTAAACTTTATTTTTAATAATTTTGATACACAAAATAGTTTTCATGATGTCGTAAAAGAAGCAGGTATTCAGGGATTTACGGAACCAGATCCTAAAATCGATTTGAGCGGAATTGATGTCGCGAGAAAAATATTGATATTAATACGAGAAAGTGGTTATCAAATGGAAATGAATCAGATTACTAATGAATCTTTTATGCCCGCTGAATGTTTAGATACCACTTCAAACGAAACTTTTTTTGAATCATTAAAAAAACACGCCTCCCATTTTGAAGCCATTTATCAAGAAGCTGTAAGCAAAGATTCAAGACTTAAATATGTAGCACAATTTGAAGACGACAAAGCAAATGTTGGCTTGCGTTTTATTCCTAAAGACCATCCATTTTATAATTTAGAAGGAAAAGACAACATTGTTTTATTCTTTACAGATCGTTACGTTGAGCAACCCTTATTAATAAAAGGTGCTGGTGCTGGAGCCGCAGTTACCGCATCTGGAATTTTTGCAGATGTGATCAGAATTGGAAATAACTAATTAGTCGAAAGTGAAAAGTCTTGCTGTCGAAAGTGAAAAACTTGATGACAAAAAGGCTACAACTTTAGGCTATAAGACTTTAAAAACTTTATGAATACTATTAAAATATTTTGTCCTGCAACTATTGCGAATTTATCTTGTGGATTTGATGTCCTTGGATTATGCCTAGAAACGGCTGGCGATGAAATGATTATTCGAAAATCTGATGTAAAAGGAGTTCGTATTATCAAAATTGTTGGTGCCGATTTACCATTGGAAACCGAAAAAAATGTGGCAGGTGTAGCGGCTTTAGCAATGCTCGAAAATGTAACAACCGAGTTTGGATTTGAAATTGAAATTTACAAAAACATAAAGGCAGGAAGCGGAATCGGAAGCAGTGCGGCAAGTTCTGCAGGAGCTGTTTTTGGAATTAATGAATTATTGGGTCGTCCATTTACCAGAAAAGAATTGGTTTTATTTGCCATGCAAGGTGAAAAACTAGCCAGCGGAAACGCACATGCGGATAATGTTGCTCCTGCCCTTTTGGGCGGATTTACTTTGGTTCGGAGTTACGATCCATTGGACATTATCAAAATTAAAAGTCCATCAGAATTATACGCGACGATTATTCATCCTCAAATTGAGTTGAAAACTTCGGATGCGCGTTCCGTATTAAAACAAAATGTATCGCTAAAAAGTGCCATTGTACAATGGGGAAACCTTGGCGGATTAATTGCAGGATTATACACTCAGGATTACGAATTAATCGGACGCTCACTTCATGATGAGATTGTAGAGCCGTTGCGAAGTGTTTTGATTCCAGGATTTGATTTAATTAAGCAAACTGCTTTAGAAAACGGCGCTTTAGGTTCTGGGATATCGGGTTCTGGACCTTCTATTTTTGCTTTAAGCAAAGGTGTAGACACTGCTGAAAAAATTGCAAAAGCCATGAGTCAAGTATATGAAAATATGAATCTGCCTTATGAAATTCACGTTTCTAGAGTAAATGATGAGGGAATGAAAGTTATTATTTAAAATTTTTGATTAACGATTTTTGATTTCAGATGTAACTGCTTTGCAAAAAATCACAAGTCGTCAATCTATTTTCTAAAATACATTTTAAGAATAAATAATATAAGAATATTGATTAATAATTTATGATTTCAGATGTAATGACGTCACGAAAAAATCATAAATCAAAAATCGTTAATGCGCAATCAAAAATCATAATGAAATACTACAGTTTAAACCATAATGCACCAAATGTTTCTTTTCAAGAAGCCGTAATAAAGGGAATAGCACCCGATAAAGGATTGTATTTTCCTGAAACAATAACGCCATTAAATGCTGATTTTTTTGATACTATTGAAAATCTGAGCAATGAAGAAATTGCTTATCAAGCCATTAAACAATTTATAGGCAATGAAATTCCAGAAATTATCTTAAAAGAAATTATCGCAGAAACATTATGTTTTGACTTTCCAGTGATTGAAGTAGAAAAAGATATTTACGCACTGGAATTGTTTCATGGTCCAACTATGGCTTTTAAGGATGTTGGCGCACGATTTATGTCCCGTTGTTTAGGTTATTTTAATAAAGAAAAAAAGGACAGCAAAAACACCGTTCTTGTTGCCACGTCTGGTGATACTGGTGGCGCTGTAGCCAGTGGTTTTCTTGGCGTGAAAGGCGTTGAAGTCATCATTTTATATCCTTCCGGAAAAGTAAGCGATATTCAAGAAAGGCAATTAACCACTTTAGGTCAAAACATCACTGCTCTTGAGGTTGATGGCGTTTTTGATGATTGTCAAGATATGGTTAAAAAGGCTTTTTTAGATATAGATTTAAAAAACAAGAACTTAACCTCGGCAAACTCTATTAATATTGCGCGTTGGCTACCACAAATGTTCTATTTTTTCTATGCATATAAAGCCTTAAAAAAAGAGAACAAACCATTAATTTACTCCTGTCCGAGTGGCAATTTTGGAAACATTTGCGCTGGCATTATTGCTAAAAAAATGGGATTACCAATCGAACATTTTGTAGCTTCTACGAATGTAAATGATACTGTTCCTAGATTTTTAGAAAAAGGTATTTACGATCCAAAACCCTCCAAAGCTACGATCTCGAATGCAATGGATGTTGGAAATCCAAGTAATTTTATCCGAATTCAGGAGATGTATCAAAATGATTTAGAGCAATTCAAAAAAGATTTTTCTTCATTTACATTTTCCGATGAAGAAACACTGGAAGCAATGAAAACTATTTATAACACCAACGGTTATATTGCAGAACCTCACGGAGCAGTTGGATATTTAGGGTTAAAAAAGGAATTGCAAAACCATAAAAATGCGATTGGTATTTTTTTAGAAACGGCTCATCCTATTAAATTTTTACATACTGTAGAACCAACTTTGAATGTAAAACTACCCATTCCGACACAAATAGAAAGCGTTTTAAATAAAGAAAAAGTAAGTATAAAAATTAAGACTTATGAACATTTGAAAACGTTTTTAATTCAATAAATAAAGTCTCGCTTTAAACCTTTTACTTGATTCAAAATTATAATCCTTACCACAAATTTACCGATGCGTAAAAGATGGAGTAAGGATTTTTTTGTTTGTTATATATTCAAATAATTTATTCCTAACATCTTTTTTATTAGCTCTCTTCGCTATTCTAGTTACTGAGAAAAAGTAGGTTATTTAGCCTCGATAGTAGCGGTATCCTTTATGCTTGGCGTTCAAGCATAAAGATATAGCGAATAGCGAGACGAATAGTGTTAATGAAATCTAAATATCTGCTCCTAATTCAAAATGAGAATTTAGAACTTTTAAATGTTGATTTTTACTAAAAACAAAACTGCTAAAACTTTAAAAATTAAAATATTACATCCTAAAAAAGTAAGCTTATTGGTAAAAAAAATATTTTAAAATCACCCATTGATTTACACATAAATTTTAACTACTTTTGCACAATAATAAGTTGTTTGTGTTCCCCTCTTTTAAGAATAGAAAAAACAACTTATATTCACAAAAAAACAAAACGTAAGTAGTACTAATCTTTTGACTTTTATCAAAATTCGAACAGACTTGTAATGCTTCAAAAAACTACCTGATAAAGTAGCTTCCTATATCAACATAATTTATTTAAAAAGAAGGAGAAAAAAGTTTATGACGAATCATAGCATGAATGCTGTTAGTTTTGAAATTGAATTATTGGACAAACATAAAGAGTATATCAATCAGTATAAATCGAATGATTTTTATTGGGGAGTTGGTATCGAAAATGAATGTTATTTAGAGTTTGAAAAACACCGAACGGTGGATAAAGATTTTTTGCTAACCAAGGGTCTGCATGAAAAGTACAGCGTTAATCATTTTAAGAATTACAAAGAAAATGTATTCGAAAATTCTTTGCTAAAAATCTTAACTGAAAAGGAATACCATATTCCTGTATTGATGAATTCGCATTCGTTTACAAAAACAGATGTAAACAACGAACATGAAACTTTAGATTTTATAGATAAGGAGCCTAATCCTGAGTATTCTGGAGTAAGTATATTTGATAAATTACAAAAAAACAACAGCTATTTTGTAGATGAACTTCAGAAAAAATTCATTTTTGATGGGGATACAATTGAATTTGTAACGCAAGATTTTTACAAAAAAGATGTTGATAGCGTTATTGCTGAGTTAGCAAATATCAAACAAGAATTTACAACGCACTTGCAAAACGGAATGGAGCAAGAAAATATTTTTTCGGAGTTTGGAAAAATAAAAATTTGTTCTGTCAATCATCCTTTTGCCATATTTGTGTCGAATAATGAGAATTATTCTGTTTTTAATAACATGACGTATCATTTTAATTTAACAATTCCGACAGAATTAAACGTGGAAGGTGAAATTAAAGATAAAATTGATTTCATAAAAAAACACCAACGCACGATTCGATTGTTTCAGTGGTTGAGCCCTTTGTTTATGATTAAATTTGGATCTTCCGATTATTTATCACATAACGATATTGATGTAAACTTAACAAAGGCTTCGCAACGATGTGCTATGTCAAGATACATTGGCGTGGGAACTTATGATACTGATGTAATGAAAACGGGTAAGATTGTGCAAATGGATTTTACAGCACATCCGATGCATGATAATCCGAAGTGGTGGGTAAATCGCTACTCCGAAATATCAGATTACGAACAAATTGATAAAATAGGATTGGACATCAATTTTCACAAACATAAAAATCACGGTATTGAATTTAGAATGTTTGATTATTTTGAAGAAAAGCACTTAAAAGAAGTATTGCAATTTCTTGTTTTTATTATGGATCATTCTTTATTACACGAAATTGAAAATCCAATATGCAATTTAGAATGGAATAACTTTACTTTTGAATCGATTGTTCATGGAAAAGAAACCGTTGTTCCAGCTGATTATATTGCTATTTTAGAAGAAATGTTAGTGATCAATATTCCGTCAACGGACCCAATAGAAATCTACAATCAGATATATGCCAGTTTTCATGCAAAATATTATAAAAATGGTTTTTGCAGTTCGTTACTAATTAAGAAAGACGCTATTTTGTCGTAATATTTAGGTAAGATAATTTCATAAAAAAAAGACTTTTTGAAGGTTTAATCCTTTAAAAAGTCTTTTTTTTTATTTTAAATATTTAATTAATCGTGGTAGTAAAAAATCGCAGAGGAATAGCCTTTTTCAGGATCTGGATTTGCCCACCAATCTTTTCTGACTTCAGCAAAATAATTATAATTGTCATAACCTGCTTGCGATTGCAAAGGATAAATCACTTTACCATCTACTCTGTACGCTTTCTCGGTTTCAGTTTCGGGAACGACTACTACAATATGACCGGATTTATTTAGGATAAATCGTTTTGCAGAGATAATTCCTACTCCACCATTTTCATTGACTCTTTTTTGAAGTTCATCAACATTGTCGATTTTTTGCCAACCAAAATTATTGGATGCTTCTTCAAACCAATCATAAAGATAATTGGAGTAAAAAGGTCTTACGGTATCATTAAAAATTAAGGGTACTTCGTTTCCTTTTTCTAACTCCTCTATTGCCTTATCAGTCCATCGCAACCTTGGAATGTATACTTTAGTGAAAAAACAATAATCAAAAGTGTACACATTGCAATACGTATCGGCTTCATCCTTCTGGTATCTGAAACTTTTTGACACGTTTAATTTGTCAATAATTTTTTTTATAGAAGCTTTTTTAGTCTCTACATTTGTTAGATCTCTAAAAGGAATATCAGGATTGCCTATTGGTTTATAGGTTTCTTCTTTAGAATCTAGACTGGATTTTGAACTTGGTTCAAAATTAGGAATTTCTATATCTGAATTTTTAATAATCGTTTCGTCAATAAGTTCTAAATCTTTTGAACACACAAAACCCTCTTTATCAGTATTTAAAAGTTTTACTTTCCACCAATCAGATTCGGTGTCATCAAGTAATTTAACGGTATGCCTAAAAGGAATATCTGCTAAAATCGTAGAATTATCCATCGTCGGCGGAAAATCTCTAAGATTTAATGACGAAGTTGCTACTCTATATTTCATAGTAATCTAATTTAAAACCTAAATTATTTGATGCCAAAATACTAAAAAGCGCTAAGATTACGGCAAAACTAACTAGTTATTTTATAAAAAAAACAAAATTCATATTAGATCTTACTCATTTTTACATTGTTAATTTAAATTTCACGTTTTCGTCATCAATCTGAAAGTCAAAATATTTGAAATATCAGCCAGATACAAAACAATGCAAAGGAAATAACAACATTCTTTTTTATCTTTGAAAACATAAAACCAAAATCCAATTATTTCGCATGATCACAATTGCAACACTTGAAGACGTTTCTGCATTAAACACATTAATAAACGCAGCTTATCTCGGAGAATCATCTAAAAAAGGGTGGACTACTGAAGCAAATATATTAGAAGGACTTAGAACTACGGAACAAGAGTTACAAGAAAACATTATTAATCCTGCTAATACGATTTTAAAATTTACGGAAAACAATGTTATTATTGGTTGTGTATTGCTGGTTGTAAAAGAGCAGCAATTGTATTTAGGAATGTTGACCGTTTCTCCAGAATTACAAAATAGTGGGGTTGGGAAAAAGTTATTAAAACAGGCAGAAATTCATGCTCACGAAAAAGGACTGCCAAAAATTGTGATGACTGTTATTTCGGTTCGAGAAGAACTTATTGCTTGGTACAAACGCAATGGTTATGTAGATACTGGAGCCAGAGAACCTTTTCCTGCAAGTGAATTTCATATTCCGATTTCAGATACACCTTTAGAGTTTATTGTATTAGAAAAGAAGGTTTTGTAAAAGTTGTTTTTTTTTTTAAACATAGAAGACATAGAAGAACATTTAAGATTTAAGATTTAAGTTACGTAAATTATTTTTTAAATTTTCTATCTACACTATTTGTCCTCATAGACTGAGATCTCGCGTAAGGGATTGCGGAGGTATCCTTTATTTTTTTTAGGAAAAAATAAAGATAAAGCCCAAAGCCCGACCTCAAGCAAAGCGAAATAGTAATTTGAATAGTAGTTTTCTGCTTGGGGTTACGCCCAAATTGTACAATAAACTTGCTGTTTTTAGAATAAGTTTAGGATATTGCATGGCATAAACGCTACTTTTGCCACGTGAAAAAATCAGTTTCTATTATTGGAGGAGGTCCAGCAGCACTTATGCTCGCTGCTTTCCTAGATTGCGAGAAATTTAACGTTACCATTTACGAGAAAAATAAAACACTAGGTCGAAAGTTTCTGGTTGCTGGAAAAGGTGGTTTTAACTTAACTCATTCTGAACCTTTAGAGGAGATGATCCATCGCTATTTTCCGCCATCTTTTTTAGAAGAAGCATTGCGGAATTTTGACAATAATGATTTTAGAAATTGGTTAAAAAGTATTGGTATTCCAACTTATGTAGGCAGTAGCAAAAGAGTATATCCGGAAAAAGGAATAAAACCAATTACCGTCTTGAATGCTATTTTAATGGTTCTTGAAAAGCAAGGAGTTGTTATTAAATACAATCATACTTGGACAAATTGGGGAAATAATCAATCTCTTATTTTTAATGAAAATATAGATATAAAATCTGACTATACAATTTTTGCTTTAGGCGGCAGTAGCTGGAAAGTAACTGGATCAGATGGATTATGGGTTGATTTTTTCAAAACAAAAGAGATTTCTACCGTACCTTTTCAACCTTCCAACTGTGGATATCAAGTAAACTGGCCCGAAGATTTTATTTTGCATTATGAAGGTTGTCCGCTTAAAAATATTGCTATTAGCTGTTTGAATAAAAAACAAAAAGGCGAAGCGGTAATTACTCGTTTTGGTTTAGAAGGAAATGCGATTTATGCATTGAGTCCACAAATTCGCCAGGAATTGAGCATTCAACAAATAGCGACTATTTTTTTAGATTTAAAACCAACACTGAATCAGGAAGATATTGCTCAAAAAATTAAGAATACTAACTTTAAAAAGACCAGCGAAACACTTCAAAAAGAACTGAAATTAACTCTAGCACAAATTGGACTTTTAAAAAAATATCTCTCGAAAGAAACCTATTTAAATCCAATTTTATTAGCACAAAACATCAAGAATTTACCCATTGAAATTAGTGGTATGGCACCAATAAACGATGCCATATCAACTATAGGTGGTGTTTCTATTGATGCAGTTGATACCAATTTCCAACTAAAAAAAATGGAGAATTACTATTGCGTGGGCGAAATGCTAGATTGGGATGCTCCTACTGGCGGTTATCTACTTCAAGCTTGTTTTAGCATGGGAGCTCACCTTGCAAGACATTTAAATCAAGTTTCATAACGTTATTCATAGAACCATTTCTTCAAACAAACGCTGTGCTGTTTGTTCCAAATCATTACTAAAGCCCGAATGTGGTCTTGATGTCTGAATTGCTGAACTTCGTAAGGCTGTCAACCAACGAAACCGCTCGGAAAGCTCGAATTGTGCTATAGGTCCACCGTTTTTAGATCCATGTGCAATTTTCTGAAAAGACTCTAGGTTTAATTGGAATTGATCAACATCAAATTCACTACAAAGCATTTCTATTTTTGATTTTTCAATAGTAAAAAGCATCTTTATAAACTTGGCTCTTTTGCAAAAAAGAATAATACCTACATTAAGGAATTCTTCGCGTTCTACCCTTGGTACAACACGGATTACCGCATACTCATATAAGTGTTTTTCTTGCATTTTTGGCTTCATTTATAAAAATTTCAGAATGATTTAATCGTATTAGTAAAAACTGAAGATAAACTTCCCGAATCGCTTCGGGAGTTTCCTCACTATCCTCCCAAACTAACCATTCTTCTGGAATCAAATTAACAATAGATTGTAAAACTTCTGGAGATAAAATGGCTTTAAATTCTGAATCTACTTCATTCAAAACAGCAGCTTGCGGCAACAAAACATGATCTTTTATCAATGCAAAAGGACTTTGGGCATGCTTTTCCCAATTGTTCCAAGAATGATGAAAATACAAACATGCTCCATGATCGATGAGCCATAATTCCTTATGCCACATTAACATATTAGTGTTTCTAAAAGTTCTATCCACATTTGTTATATAGGCATCTAACCAGACAATTTGAGACGCCAGTTTTGCATCGACAACCGTTACTACAGGATCATAATTGATAGCTCCAGATAAATAATGCATCGCCAAATTAAGTCCTTGACTTCCTTGTAATAGATCTTGGATTTCTTCATCAGCTTCGCTGCGACCAAAAGCTTCATCAAGATTTGCGAAAACAAGTTCTGGCATTTTTAGTTTTAAAACGCGTGCTATTTCGCCTCCAATTAATTCGGCAATTAGTGCTTTTACACCGTGACCAGCCCCTTTAAATTTTAATACATATTTAAAGTCGTCATCGGCTTCCGCCAAAGCAGGCAAAGAGCCACCTTCTCGCAACGGAGTAATGTATCGAGTAACATTTACAGTTCTTAATTGTGGTTTATTTTCCATAAACTAATTTTAATGGCTTTTTTGCGCGTTTGCAAACTTACAAATATCTGCGCTTAATTTTATAGGAGTTCTTGTCGTTCAATATTATTTTCTAAACTCAGATAGGTTTTACCAATTGTATCAATAATTGTAGAAGCGATAAAAGATTGATAACCCGTTTCTGGCAAGGCAATATCAGCAGTTAAACCATGAAGATAAACACCAATAATCGCAGCATTTAGTGGTTCGTAAGATTGTGCCAATAAGCTTGTAATCATTCCAGTTAACACATCGCCACTTCCGGCTGTAGCCAATGCGGCATTACCTGTAGTGTTTTGGTAAATTGTATCTCCATCGATTATATATGTTGGTGCACCTTTCATAACCACTATTAAATCGTATTGAAGCGAAAAAGCGATAGTTTTATCCATTTTGTCTTCGTCAGAATTCCATTTTCCGATAAGTCGTTCTAGTTCTTTTGGATGTGGAGTTAAAACAGTTTTTGGTTGTAATAAAGTCATCCAAGATTTATGTAGCGATAAAATATTTAAAGCATCCGCATCAATAACTAGTGGTATTTTATTGGATTTTAAAAATTTCTGAAAGGCGTTTTGAGTTGAAAACTCCTGCCCTATTCCGGGCCCAATACCAATTGCTTGTGGCAGAATTTGAAAATTTATGTTCGAAATAAACTCCTCTTCTTTGTCTGTTAACACCATGACTTCAGGGATGGAGATCTGAACAATTTCATAACCACATTTGGGAATAAAAGCCGTTACTAAACCGCAACCCGTTTTGAGAGCAGCTTTTGCCGATAAACAAACCGAACCTATTTTTCCATAACTGCCGCCAATTAATAATGCGTGCCCTTGAATACCTTTGTGCGTATATTTATTGATGGGTTTATATCGTTTTATAATTTCTGATTTGTCAATAAAAATAGGTTTCATAGTCGATTTTGTTTCTTTAAAAATACAATTTTATATTGAAAAGAGAGAAAACCTGTTCTAATTTATTAATAATAGAAAGCGTGAATTTCAATTATTGAATCAAATTGATTTCTATACTTTTTGTTATTCTTTCAAAAAACAATACTTTAGTATCCACATAATTACTAGCCAACCAATCTATACCCATCTATTTATGAAAAAATTATTATTTGTAGTTCTTCTGTCAGGATTTATAAATTACGCTAATGCACAAGAAACAAAGGAGAAAAAAGAAGTGAGCAAAGACACTGATTTTGCTTCAAACCTTGTATTTAATCCGGATCAAAGTGTAATCACAGAGCACAATACAACAATTAAAGGGCAAAAAATTAGCTATAAAGCAACCACGGGAACCATGCCGGTTTGGGATGAAGAGGGTAAAGCAATTGCAGGATTATTTTATACTTATTATGAGCGTTCTAATATTAAAGATCGTGCTTCGAGACCATTGGTAATTTCTTTTAATGGCGGACCAGGTTCAGCTTCGGTATGGATGCAAATTGCCTACACAGGGCCTAGTCTAATTAATATTGATGATGAAGGATATCCGTTGCAACCTTATGGAATCAAAGAAAACCCTTATTCTATATTAGATGTAGCTGATATTGTTTTTGTAAATCCAGTAAATACTGCTTACTCACGAACAACGAGTAAAGATATTCCGAAAGCAAAATTTTTTGGTACCAATGCAGATATAAAATATTTAGCCGATTGGATTAGCGGATTTGTCACTCGCACAAATCGTTGGGCTTCACCAAAATATTTAATTGGCGAAAGTTACGGAACTACTCGTGTCTCTGGGCTTGCACTAGAATTACAAAACAGCGAATGGATGTATCTTAATGGCGTAATTCTAGTTTCGCCTACAGATTTGGGAATTACTCGTGGTGCTGCAACAGAAGCGGCACTTAAACTACCTTATTTTGCTGCAACAGCTTGGTTTCATAATAAACTTAGTAGTGACTTACAAAGTAAAGATTTAACGGCTATGCTTCCGGAGGTTGAAGACTTTACGATGAATGAACTGTTGCCTGCTTTAAGTAAAGGAAGTTCGCTAGAGGAACAAAAAAGAAAAGAAATAGCCACTAAAATGGCGCGCTATTCTGGAATTTCAGATAAAGTAATCCTACAAAACAACCTAGACGTTCCTTTAAATTATTTCTGGAAGGAATTATTGCGAGATGAAGGTTTCACCGTAGGAAGACTTGATTCTCGTTACAAAGGGATTGATAAAAAAGATGCAGGAAATGGTCCAGATTTTAATGCGGAACTTACTTCTTGGTTGCATTCTTTCACTCCTGCGATAAATATGTATCTTAGAAATAATTTAAATTATAAAACAGATTTTAAATACAATATGTTCGGACCGGTTCACCCTTGGGATCGATCGAACGATGCAACAGGTGAAAATTTACGCCAAGCGATGGCTCAAAATCCTTATTTAAACGTGATGGTACAATCGGGCTATTATGATGGAGCTTGCGATTATTTTAATGCTAAATACAATATGTGGCAAATGGATCCGAGCGGAAAACTAAAAGATAGAATGAGTTGGAAAGGTTATAGAAGCGGACACATGATGTATTTGAGAAAAAATGATTTAGAAACAGCGAATGAAGATATTAGAGCATTCATAAACAAGTCATTACCTAAAGAAGGACAAGCCGCTAAATATTAAAAGTTTTTATAAAAAAATAAGATGAGAACACTTTCAATAGTATTATTTATATTTTTCGTTTCAATAGCGATGTCTGCACAAGACATTACCGGACAATGGAACGGTGTTTTAAAAGTTCAAGGAATGCAATTGCGTGTTGTATTTAATGTAACAAAATCAGGAGCTTTTTACACCTCTACGATGGATAGCCCAGATCAAGGAGCTGCTGGCATTCCCGTTACCCAAACTACCTTTGTAAACTCGACCATTAAATTTGAAGTTACCAATGCACGAATTCAATACAATGGAGCCTTAAAAAACGATGAAATTGTTGGAACTTTTAAACAAGGTGGTCAAGAATTCCCAATGAATCTCTCCAGAAAAACGATAGAAAAAGAGGTCATAAAAAGACCTCAAGAACCTACAAAACCCTATTCTTATTATTCAGAAGACGTCACTTTTCCAAATGCAAAAGCGAATATCAGTTTAGCAGGAACATTAACGCTCCCTAAAAAAGAGGGTAATTATCCAGTTGTAATTTTAATATCAGGAAGTGGAGCCCAAAATAGAGACAGTGAATTGTTAGGGCATAAACCATTTCTAGTAATCTCTGATTATTTAACAAAAAATGGAATTGCAGTTTTACGATACGATGACAGAGGTTTTGGGCAATCTACAGGTGATTTTAAAACAGCTACTTCTGCAGATTTTGCAACCGATGTCGAAAGTGCTGTTACCTATTTAAAAACTAGGAAAGAAATTAATCTAAAAAAAATTGGATTAATGGGTCATAGCGAAGGTGGTATAATTGCTCCAATGGTATCGGCAAAATCTAAAGATATTAGCTTTATTGTATTATTAGCAGGGACAGGAATTCAAGGTGATAAACTATTGTTATTGCAACAAGAACTAATTGCTAGAGCCAATGGAGCGTCAGAAGCGGAAATAAAAACTACCTTTCAAAACAATTCAAAACTTTTTGAAATGGTTGTAAAATCTACTGATTTACAAAAATTAAAAACAGAATTAACGACTAAAATTAACGAACTAATCAAAAATGATAATTCTACTGAAATTCCAAATGGAATGACAAAGGAACAATATATTGCCTTGCAAGTCAATCAAATAACAAATCCTTGGATGCAATATTTTCTAAAATATAATCCACAACCAACATTAGAAAAAGTAAAATGCCCAGTCTTAGCCGTCAATGGAGAAAAAGATTTGCAAGTTCCGCCAAAACAAAACTTAACCGCAATCAAAAATGCACTGATCAAAGGTGGTAATAAAAATGTGACTACAATTGAATTTCCGAATTTAAACCATTTATTTCAAGAAAGTACGACAGGCTCACCTAGTGAATATGCTACTATTGAACAAACATTTTCGCCTGTTGCGTTAAACGAAATTACAAAGTGGATACAGAAACAAACCGAATAAATTAGCTGTTTTTTTAAAGAAACTATTGTAAGATTTTAAAAAAACCAAGAATATAAATTTCAATTATTTAAGCTAAATCCAAGAAGTAATAATACTTAATGGGTTTAGCTTTTTTTTTAAAATATCCTTAAAGTTTTGAAAAAAAATAATTACCAAAGACTAACTGGTTAATCTTGATAATAAATACAGCCCGCAAAACATAATTGTATAGTTCTACGGATTATTATTGCTTAAATTCGTAGCCAAAATACACAATTACACAAATGGAGCTACACAACCTACTGATCAATGACACCGAAATTGTTTCTTTGAATGATGTTTTTTTAAACCATTACAACCAAAAAAGCATTCAGCAACTGATTAAAGAACATAAATATGTAGATGAACTGACTAAGTTTGGCTTGCCTGTAAACAACAAAATACTGCTGCAAGGAAATTCAGGTTGCGGAAAAACAACGACCGCAAAAGCAATTGCTAATGCGATAGGAAAACCTATTTTGACATTGAATTTAAGTAATATTGTATGCTCTCGTATTGGCGAAACCTCACAAAATATCAAGCAAGTATTCGACAAAGCAGGAAGAGAAAAAGCAGTACTTTTTTTAGATGAATTTGACCAGATAGGTAAAGCTAGAGGAAATGACGATAAAGATGTGGGTGAAATGAGGCGTTTGGTGAATACTATCATTCAGTTAATTGATTATTTTCCAAAAAATGCTTTATTAATATGCGCTACTAATCATCCCGAAATCATTGATATTGCTTTGATGCGAAGATTCCAGTTGAGAATTAATTTTGAAATGCCATCTAAAGATATTTTAGATGATTATTACACCAAAATTCTTGCTTATTTCCCTGCTGAATTGCAAAATATAGAGCGTAAATATGAGATTTCATTTGCAGAGGCAAAAGATTATGCTTTTACAATCATTAAATCTGCATTAATAGAGAAATTAGAAAAGGCACAACCTTTAGATTAATTATCTTCTAAAGAATATGAATACAACTAAACAACGATTGCTACTACTTTCTGATTTGTGGGGCAAAGAAAAATCAGATTGGATTACTTATTATACTTCGATTTTAGAAAATCATTTTGAAATAGAATATTATGATAGTTGCGATTTAGGAACAATCGATAAAAGTGATTATTCAGAAGAAAACTTACATCATCAATTTGTTAATGGCGGAATTGACAGAGCAGTTTCTACTTTAATTCAAAAAGAGAAACAAAAAATCTCCGTTCTAGGGTTTAGTATTGGTGGCACTATTGCATGGAAAGCCGCATTATTAGGTTTAAAAATTGAAAACTTATTTGCAATTTCTTCTACAAGATTGCGTCATGAAACTGAAAAGCCATTGGGAAAAATTAAATTATTTTATGGTGAGAACGATACTTTTCGCCCAAATAATGATTGGGTCAATAAAATGAATCTCGAACAAAATCTGATTCCGAATCAAGACCATGAATGTTATACCAATGAAGAAATTGCGCAGAAAATTTGTAAAATAATTGTAGCAGAAATGACAAAGTAAATAAAACGATTGTTGTTTTATAAAATATATAAGACATTTAAGATTAGAGATTAAATTTATCATAACAACAGCATATAAATCTCTTTTGATAAAATACGACATTATTAGTAAAACCAATTTAAGAGTTTTTGAAAATAGGTTCACGTAAATTGGTAAGGAATTCTTAAAGTTTGAAAACTTATTTGTAAACCATAATCCTATTTAATACTTTTGAAAACTTGGGATTAGAAAAAAATCCAAAAATATTTTTTGAAAAAATTCATAATGAATAAAGCCGTAATTACTTCAACAAAATCATTTGTCATTCTTGTAATGGCATTTTTGTTGTTAGTTGCGCCTTGTTCTTTTAGGAATAACTTAGAATCTAGTTTAGAAATTAGCACAACCAAACCGCTAAATCCTGTTAAGAGCGCCAGTACGAATTCGAATTACTGCTCTGCTTTAGAAATCAACTCCGAAAAAAAGGAAACGAAGATATTCGCAAATAAGATCATTAAAAAAAGTACTTTCTTAACTGCTGTCGCATTTACTAATCTTTACCGTTCTGAAAAAAAACAATACCTTTTAGCAAACACTGCTTCAAGCTGGATTCCTCCCTATTATATTTTATATAAAAGACTAAAAATATTTGATTTAAACGATCTGAATTTCGCTTAAACTCAAATTATCTTTTACTATAAAATACTTAAAAAATGCAAAATAAAGAATTATTGCAGTCGTATCATATGGCTGGACTTTTTACGTTGACCTTACGATTGGTTGTTGGATGGACTTACTTTTCAGCTTTCTGGCGTCGATTGATTTTAGAAAACAAATTAGATCCCGACACCGCAGGATATATTGGAGAAAAATTCAATCACTTTTTACCCAATGCTTTAGGAATTAAACCCATTATAGAATATTTAGTTACTACTCCTGATGCTTTGTGGTGGGCGATGGCGGTTTTTACGATTGTTGAAGCCATTGTAGGTTTGTTCATCATGCTTGGTTTATTTACCCGCCTAATGAGCATTGGCGTATTTAGTTTGGCAATGGGAATTTTATTAGGTTCGGGTTGGTTAGGTACCACTTGCCTAGACGAATGGCAAATTGGAGTTCTTGGTGTAGCTTCAGGATTTACGATCTTTCTGTCAGGAAGCGGCAAATATTCATTAGATTATTTCTTGCAAACTAAAAATTATAAAATTACAAAACATCCAATTTTTAGTTGGTTAGGATCGGGTGTTTTGCCTATTCGATTTACTATTTTGCCTAAAATTGTGTTTGGTGGTGCCCTCGCTATTTTAGCACTTACTTTATATACAAACCAATATTTTCACGGAGGTGTTTGGGGAACATTACACAATAAATCAGTTAAACCTAAAATTGAAATCACTAATTCTACTTTAAATCAAGACGTACTTTCGTTTCAAATCTTTAGAGTTGAAGGCGCTGATGTATATGGTTCGTTCCTAATTGGTATTAAAATTGTCGATGGTAATGAAAATACCATTTTAGAATTAGATCAAAAGGCGTTGGCTAATTTTCCAAAAGAGAACATTAAAAATCGATATGTTGCTCAAATAAAAAGCGGAAAACACAGCATGATTATTCCTTTGGGTGCCAAAGCAAATCTGGAGATCAGAGAGGAAAAACTGGCTCATTTATCTAATGGAAGTTACAAAGTGATTCTTACCGATATTAGTGGTGTAACTTGGACTGACACTTTCGAAATAAATAAATAAATAAATAAATAACACTTTATTATTTGGAATGGCTTCCTCACTCTTAAAACAAAAGTGGTGAAGCCATTTTTTTTATGAAATAGATAATTGATGTATTAAAGATAAAACGAGAATTAAAGACCAAAACCCTAGCCCAGATAGAAATGGAAAGCCCACAGCAGAGCGTTTTAGCGAGGCGAGGACTTGAAATGAATAGCTGGAAATAGCTCCAGAAAATAATTAGTGGAAACTGTGATTTCTAGATTAACGAAAACGATTGAATCTTTTAATTTTGCTTGCTGTCTTCTTTGCTACTCCATAAAAAAGCAATAAATTAGCGACTTCAAATTTTATACAACAACACAATGAAAAATACTGCGCTTACGCACATACACGAAAGTTTAGGAGCTAAAATGCTTCCGTTTGCTGGATACAATATGCCAATTACTTATGAAGGAGTGAATGCTGAACATGAAACAGTGAGAAATGCTGTAGGTGTTTTTGACGTTTCGCACATGGGTGAATTTTTACTTTCTGGACCAAATGCTTTGGCTTTGATTCAAAAAGTTTGTTCGAATGATGCATCGACTTTAACAATTGGTAAAGCGCAATATTCTTGTTTGCCAAATGAGGACGGTGGAATTGTAGATGATTTGATTATCTATAAAATGAAAGAAGAAGAGTATTTATTAGTAGTAAATGCTTCGAATATAGATAAAGATTGGGAATGGATTTCAGCTCGTAATGATGTAGGAGCGGATATGAAAAACCTTTCGGATGAGTATTCGTTGTTTGCTATTCAAGGGCCAAAAGCAGTTGAAGCAATGCAACCTTTATCCTCATTAGATTTAGCTGCGATTCCTTATTACCATTTTGAAGTTGGTGATTTTGCTGGTTTTGATAACGTAATTATTTCAGCAACTGGATATACTGGTTCTGGAGGTTTTGAAATTTATTGTAAAAATGACCAAGCAGAAGCGATTTGGAATAAAGTTTTTGAAGCTGGAGCAGCTTTCGGAATCAAACCAATTGGTTTAGCAGCTCGTGATACTTTGCGTTTGGAAATGGGTTTTTGTTTGTACGGAAATGACATCAGCGATACTACTTCTCCTCTTGAAGCTGGATTAGGCTGGATTACAAAATTCAATAAAGAGTTTACCAACTCTGAGAACTTGAAAAAACAAAAAGAAGAAGGTGTTACTAGAAAAATTGTTGCTTTTGAAATGCAAGAGCGTGCTGTGCCAAGACACGATTACGAAATTGTAGACGCAAATGGAGCTGTAATTGGAATTGTAACTTCTGGAACAATGTCTCCTTCTATGAACAAAGGAATTGGATTGGGTTATGTAACGGTAGCAAACAGTGCTATTGACAGCGATATTTTTATTAGAATTCGTAAAAATGATGTTCCTGCAAAAGTGGTAAAATTACCTTTTTACAAGAAATAGAAATAACATTATAGTAGCGCTTTGTGCGTAAATAATAATAAAAACGAACCACAAATTTCACGAAATAAAACGTGTACATTTGTGGTTACTTTTTTATAAATAAAATTTTGAAGTACCAATAGAATCTATTCTTTTTGAAACAAATGAAAAAAACTTTACTCCTATTTTTATTGGCTCCATTTTCATTATTAGCGCAGCAAAATGAGAATACCTGTGAATTAGCTTTAAAAATAAATACATTGTTACAAGAAGAGCATTTTAAACCTAAAAAAGTAGACGACAGTTTATCTGTTTATGTTTTTGATACTTTTATGGACGCACTCGATTTTAATAGAAATATTTTTACCAAAAAAGAATATTTAAAATTACGCAGGCATAGACTTAAATTAGACGATTATATTTTAAAAAATAATTGCTCATTTATGAATGAGTTTGTTTCTGTTTACAAAAACGCTTTGATCAGGAAGAAAAAAGTGCTTCATAAAATACAAAATGATCCTTTTGACTACACAAGTAAAGATTCGATTCGGTTTTCTAAAAAAAACTTTCCATTTGATCTAGTCGCTAAAGACTTAGAACGCGTTTGGAAAAAGAGGCTTAGATACACTATTCTAGAAGATATTGCTAAACTGAGCGTTAACTTAGATTCATTAGCACAAAATTTTTCGACTCTAGAAAAAGTGAATAAAACAAAACTTTTTGATGCTACTATTTGTCAAGTAGATAATATTTTAGAGAATAAAAATCAAATCGAAGAAGATCTTAAAAATACTTTTTTGAATCTTTTTTGCACTTATTTTGATCCACATACTAATTATTTTTCTCTAGCTGCAAAATCAAGTTTTATGTCTGGCTTGTCTACCAGTACTCTTTCCTTGGGATTAAATTTTAGTTTAGGACAAAATGATGAAATTATCATTACAGAAATTGAACCTGGAGGACCAGCTGCAAAAACTAATAAATTAGAAAAAGAAGATTTAGTTTTAAAAGTTTCTAACAATAAGGGCGTTGCATATGCCGTTTCTTGCTCGTCTATTGAAAAAATTGGAGAAATGATTTCGTCAGATTTTAATACCGAAATAGAACTTACTATTCAGAAAAAAAATGGAACTATACAAAATGTTTTGCTTCAAAAACAAATCATGAAGGCGACAACAAATGCCGTTTATAGCTTCATTGCCGAAAAAGAAACAAAAGTAGGATACATTAATATTCCTAATTTTTATTCCAACTTTGATGGCACAATTGTACAAGGATGTGCTGATGATGTTGCCCTTGAGATTGCAAAACTTAAAAAAGACAATATAAAAGGACTCGTTATCGATCTTCAAGATAATGGTGGAGGATCAATAGAAGAAGCGGTGAAACTTGCTGAAATGTTTATTGAAAAAGGTCCGTTATCTATTTTAGTGAATAATAAAAACGAACAAATTATTTTAGAAGTTTGTAATGAAGACAATGTATATGATGGCCCAATTGTTTTATTAATAAATGGAAATTCGGCATCTGCTAGCGAACTCTTTGCGGCAGCAATTCAGGATTACAATAGAGGAATTGTAATAGGAAGCAAGTCATTAGGAAAAGCAACAATGCAATCTATTTTGCCATTAGACGAGCAAAGGCAACAAGATTTTGTAAAAGTTACAGTTGAAAAATTTTATAGAATTACTGGTGAAAGCAATCAGATAAAAGGAATTTTACCCGATGTAGTATTGCCGGTTTTATTTGAAAATGTTATTTCTAGCGAGGCCAATTATAAAACGGCTTTTAAAAATGAAGATATTATTCCGAAAGTAAAGTTTGTTCCTTTACCCAAAAATTATTTTGCACAGGTAATTGAAAGTAGTAATTTAAGAGTGACCAATAAACTCATATTTAATGAAATTAACTTGGCTAATGAACAAATCAATTTATTTTATAATACACCAAAAAAACCAACAAGATTAATCTTTAAAGATGTTTTTGAAGATGTACATCAAATAGATTCACTTTGGGATAAAGTAAAAAAAATTGTTGAAACTAAAAGTGATTTAGTCATTTCTAATAACACCACCGATTTAGAAAAACTAAAATCAGACACTTTGCAACAAGATATTAATACTTACAAAATAAAAAATATAAAAAACAGTCCCTATTTAGAAGAGGCAATAGCAATTTTAAACGATTACAATACTTTAATCAAAAAATAAAGAGTTAGATAAAATCAACTTTATTTTTAAATACAGTTTTAATTGAGTTCAAAAAATATTTGAATAAATAACTAATAACTGTATTTTTGCAGTACAAAATAATAAATAGCAATGGGAAGAGCATTTGAATTTAGAAAAGGTAGAAAAATGAAACGTTGGTCAGCAATGGCCAAAGCATTTACCAGAATTGGAAAAGATATTGTAATGGCTGTTAAGGAAGGCGGACCAAATCCCGAGGCGAATTCCAGATTAAGAGCTGTTATACAAAACTCAAAGGCTGCAAATATGCCTAAAGAAAACGTAGAACGCGCTATAAAAAAAGCAACCGATAAAGATACTGCCAATTATAAAGAAGTTTTATTTGAAGGATACGCACCCCACGGAATTGCACTTTTAGTAGAAACGGCGACTGATAATAATAATAGAACTGTGGCTAATGTAAGAAGCTATTTTAACAAATGTAACGGAACTATGGGAACTCAGGGTTCAGTAGAATTTATGTTTGACCATACGTGTAATTTTAGAATTCCAGCCAACGGAATGGATCCTGAGGAATTAGAGCTAGAATTAATTGACTTTGGTGCTGAAGAAGTTTTTGAAGATGAAGATGGAATATTAATTTATGCGCCTTTTAATAGTTTTGGAACTATACAAAAAGAATTAGAACATAGAGGGATTGAAATTCTTTCGTCAGGTTTTGAAAGAATCCCTCAAATTACCAAAAAACTAACAGAAGCGGAAGTAGCTGATGTTGAAAAATTAATAGAAAAGCTAGAGGAAGATGATGACGTTATGAACGTATATCACACCATGGAAGAGAACTAGTTTTTTTTAGTTAATCCTATTTCATACTCAACAAAAAAGTCCTTTTTGCTTCTGTAAAAAGGACTTTTCGATTCCTAATTTATGGTTGTTTTATTCCTTAATTACAATTATCAAATTAGTTGTAAGTCTTAATGAAATAAAAACAGACTTGTATTGCAAAAAAGAATAACTATTGTTGGTCATTGAACTTCAATTGATTTTTTTTGTTTTAAATTTGATCAATTCCTCAAAAAAAATACTACACTATAAATTTAAAGCTTTAAACCATTTGGGATTTTGTAGATTTAAATCATACAAATCTAAAATTTGAGCTTATCAAACAGGAACAATATTTAGTTGATCAAGTATTTATTCCTAATTAAAGAACTTCGTTCAGATGAACGTTTTAAAATATAACATCTATGACAAACAACATTCTAATTGAAAATCAATACAATAGAACTAGTTTATTCGAAAAGGAAAATGTAAACTACTTAGTTCGCGTTTTAAAAAGATTTAATACGGTACCCAAAATAAATAATATCAATATTATTACCTCTGCTACAGAGCCTACTGTTTTTAAAATTATCCCCAATAAATCGATTATAATTGGTGCTGACTTTTTAAATCAACCCGTTTTAGCTTTAGTTTATTTAAGATATGGTATCGAATGGCAACTGTGGTATAAGGCTTTAAACAATGAAAAAAAAGACATTGTATTGTGCGATATTGCGGCACTTGAAGTGACTCGAATATTTTATAAATTACTTCCTAAAGACGATAAAGAAAAACTAGAAAATCTTGATTATTTTTTAATTAATTTAATTAAAAATGAAACTGATTTTAGCACTGAATCTTCTTTGAATCATGAAGGACTTGATGTTTTTCATGGCTTGAAAACATCTGGAAAAGAATGTAAAGAATCTTGGAAGCCTATTATAGAAAATCTTGCAAAACCAACAGAATATTTATTAATGGCTGGAGGTGATCTTAGATTGAATATTGATGAAATTGAATTATTAAATAAATACGGTTGCCGACCTTTTCCTAGACCAGATGCTTTTACTTTTGCTTCGTCAACAGCTACAAGTGTTTCTAATTTTGCTTTTGACAAAACCGATAAAGTCAGAAGCATTTTAATTAATAATAGCCTAAAAAACGGATTCAAAAAAACAACAATAGAGTTTACTGAGTTATTGAAAAATAATCTTAGAAAAACATTCAAGTTAAATGAAGAATGTGAAATCATTTTTTCACCCTCAGGTACCGATTCTTCTCTTCAAATTGCAGCGATAACTCAAATTATCTCCGAAAAAAACATTACGCATATTTTAGTTGCTTCTGACGAAACTGGCAGCGGTGTGGCTTCTGCATTAAAAGGGAATCATTTTGAAAATACGACAGCTTTAAATTATCCGGTTAAAAAAGGAGATCGAATTGAAGGTTTTAGAGATGTCGATTTGATTGAAATTCCTTTTAGAGATGAAAATGGAGTATTAAAATCATCTGATCAATTAGACGAAGAAGTGCTGAATGCCATTACTAGAACTAATGAGCTAGGGAGACATGTGGTATTGCATACCATGGATCAATCAAAATTAGGATATCAATCTCCTAGTGATGGATTTATTCAAAAACTAAATTCACTTAAAAAGTTATCCATTCAGATAATTGTAGATGGTTCACAACTGCGATTAGATCCAAAAGACATTCAAAATTATCTTAGTAAAGGATATATTGTTACTATTACGGGAAGTAAATACTTCACTGGTCCACCCTATTGCGGAGCATTAATTTTACCTAAAAATGTAAATAAATTAATTCGTTCTGTAAAAACTTCGTTACCTAAAGGATTAACCCAGTATTATAATCATTCCGACTGGCCCACTTCATGGTTTTGTTCAAATGAATTATCAGAAGGATATAACTATGGCTCTTATATGCGCTGGAATGCTGCCATAGTAGAAATGGATCGATACTATAAAACACCTGTTCTATATCGAAATATGGGAATTGAGATGTTTTGTAATTTTGTGGATGACTCTATAAAAGATGCCTCTTTTTTAGAGCCTATTTATGGTGATGAAACCAAATCTAAAACTTACTATAGTAAAGAATTTGGAATTAGAAATATACGAACCATTTTCCCATTCTTCATTCTTAAAGACAATGAACCTTTATCTGTTGATAAAGTTAAAAAGCTATATACTTTATTAAATTCTGATTTATCAGATCAGTTTGAAGGTTCTTCGATAGAAATCATTCGACTTGCTGCACAAAAATGTCACATAGGTCAAGCCGTAAATGTAAAATATAGTACTGGTTTTGAAAGTGCTGTTTTAAGAATGAGTTTGGGTGCAAGGGTTATTTCTGAAAGTTGGGTCAATAGAGACATTAGTCTCTTTTTTAGAAACATAGAATTACAAATGAATCAAATTACCATCATTATAAAAAAGATAGAATTATTACTTAGTAATCCTGAGTTATTAGATTAAATAAAAAGGAATACGCTAGTTTAAACTTAAATAAGCTTTGGTAACATTTTTTAATAAGCTAAGAATTATAAACTATTAAAAAATCAGTCTTTTTACTTCAAAAAAAAGTCCCATTTGCATTTGCAAATGGGACTTTTTTTTATGAATATATGTTATTTTATAAATTCTATTTTTTGAGCTTCTTCTTGATTAATACTGTCAAAAAAACCTTGTTCGTTCATCCAATCATCACTAAACACTTTGCTCATATAACGAGAACCATGATCCGGAAAAATAGCAATAACATTACTGTTTTCATCAAACTCTCCTTGTTCTGCGTATTGTTTAATAGCTTGCATTACAGCTCCAGAAGTGTAACCCACAAATAAGCCTTCTTTTTTGGTGATTTCTCTCGCTGCATGTGCACTTTCCTCATCTGTTACCTTTATGAATTTATCAATAACATCAAAATCTGTAGCTGATGGAATTAAGTTTTTCCCTAGACCTTCAATTCTGTATGGATAAATTTCGTCGTTGTCAAACTCTTTTGTTTCATGGTATTTTTTTAAAACCGAACCAAAAGCATCAACTCCTAGAATTTTAATATTTGGATTTTGCTCTTTTAAATATTTAGCCGTTCCAGAAATAGTTCCTCCCGTTCCGCTACAAGCTACAAGATGTGTGATTTTACCGTTTGTTTGTTTCCATATTTCTGGTCCCGTAGATTTGTAATGCGCATCAATATTCAATTGATTGAAATACTGATTGATGTATACCGAACCTTTAGTTTCTTCATGCAAACGTTTTGCCACATTGTAATAAGAACGTTCATCATCTGCGGCAACGTGTGCTGGACACACATATACTTTTGCACCCAAACTACGAAGCATATCTATTTTATCTTTTGAAGATTTTGAACTAACAGCTAGAATACAATTATATCCTTTTATGATACTTACCATCGCTAAACTAAAACCAGTATTACCTGATGTAGTTTCGATTATTGTATCACCTGGAGTTAATATTCCTTTTTTTTCAGCTTCTTCAATTATGTATAATGCTATTCTGTCTTTAGAGGAATGTCCTGGATTAAAGGCTTCTACTTTAGCATAGAAATTACCTTTTAAATCTTCAGTAACTTTATTTAGTTTAATAAGTGGAGTATCTCCTATTAATTCTAAAACATTATTGTAAGCATTTATTTCATTTTTCATAAAAAAATAGTTAGTCGAGAACAATTTATAAATTATTCACGAACGATACAAATTTAACAAAAAAAAGTAATTACTTTTTAATTTGTTCTAAATCTAATAAAAAAGTATATTCTTTTGCTAATTCTTTTAATGCTTCAAATCGTCCAGAAGCGCCACCATGACCCGCATCCATATTCGTATTTAAATATAGAACTGTATCATTTGTTTTTTGAGTCCTTAACTTAGCAACCCATTTCGCAGGTTCCCAATATTGTACTTGAGAGTCATGAAGTCCTGTAGAAACATACATATTAGGATAATTTTGTGCTTTTACATTATCGTATGGTGAATAAGACAACATATAATCATAATATTTTTTTACGTTCGGATTTCCCCATTCGTCATATTCACCTGTAGTAAGCGGAATTGTATCGTCTAACATGGTAGTTATTACATCAACAAAAGGAACTTGTGCAATGACTCCATTATACAATTCTGGAGCCATATTTACCACTGCACCCATCAATAAACCTCCTGCAGAACCACCTTCAGCATACAAATGTTTTGGTGAAGTATATTTTTCACTGATCAAGAATTTAGAACAATCAATAAAATCAGTAAAGGTGTTTTTCTTTTTTAGTAATTTCCCATCTTCATACCATTGTCTTCCTAAATCTTCACCACCGCGTATGTGTGCTATTGCAAAAACAAAACCTCTATCAAGTATTGATAATCGAGTTGAAGAAAAATACGTATCCATAGTAACTCCATAAGAACCGTAAGCATAAAGTAAAAGAGGATTGTTACCGTCTTTTTTTAATCCCTTTCTATAAATCATAGAGATTGGTACTTTAGTTCCATCAGTAGCTGTAGCCCATACACGTTCTTCGATATAATTATTTTTATCAAATTGACCACCAAGAACTTGTTGTTCTTTTTTGACTTCTTTCTCTTTGGTTTTCATGTTAAAATCGATAACAGAAGACGGAGTAGCCAATGACTGATAACTATAACGCAAAATATCAGTATCAAAATCTACGTTTGTAGTAGTATAAGCACTATATGTTTCGCTACCAAAAGGCAAATAATATTCTCCTTGCCCGCTCCAAGGCATTATTCTTATGTGATTTAAGCCATTAGATCGCTCTTCGACTACCAGATAATTGCTAAAAATTTCAATATCTTCTAATAAAACATCCTTTCTATGGGCAATAACATCTTTCCAATTCTCTTTTTTAGTTGCGTTTTCAGGAGTTTTCATCAACTTAAAATTAGTTGCTTTGTCCTTATTAGTCATAATATAGAAAGAATCTCCAAAATGAGAAATACTATATTCTAGACCACGAACCCTTGGCTGAAAAACTACAAATTCTCCGTCAGGAGTATCTGCGTTTAAAATTCTATATTCAGTAGTCAAAGTGCTTCCTGATCCAATTACAATATATTTTTTTGATTTTTCTTTACCAACAGAGACATTAAAAGTATCATCTTTTTCATTAAAAACTAATATATCATCAACTGCACTTGTTCCTAATTTATGTTTAAAAACCTTATCTGAACGGAGTGTAACTTCATCTTGTTTAGTATAAAAGATAGTTTTATTATCATTGGCCCAAACAGAACTTCCTGTAGCGTTTTCAATCTTATCGGAGAGTATTTCGCCTGTTTCTAAATTCTTTATCTGGATAGTATAAATACGTCTTCCTACAGTATCCATACCAAAACTAACATATTTATTATCAAGACTTACACTTAAACCTCCCAACTGAAAGTAGGAATGCCCAACAGCCATTTCATTGCAATTAAATAATATTTCTTCTGCAGCGTCAAGAGTTCCTTTTTTTCTAGAATAAATAGGATAATCTTTTCCAGTTTCAAAACGTGTTATATAGTAATACCCGTTGTACAAGTACGGTACAGATTGGTCGTCCTCCTTAATACGTGATTTCATTTCCTCGTACAATTCTTTTTGAAAACCTTTCGTATCGGCAGTCATGGCATCATAATAAGTGTTTTCCTGATTTAAATAATCAATAACTTCAGGATTTTCTCTGTCGTTCAACCAGAAGTAATTATCTACTCTTTTTGCAGCATGCTTTTCTAAGGTTTTGGGAATTATTTTAGCGATTGGAGTCGGAATATTTTTTGACATTTTTTGTGCTTTAATTTTAGTGTATGAACTTGCAAAAATAACACAAAGACAACTTAAGACGATCTTATTTTTCATGAATTTTTATTGATTATCAGTATGCAATATACTAATTTTGCTTTTCAGTTTAATTTAAATATTTAAATATGGATTTAATGGGAATGATGGGTAAACTTAAAGAAACCCAACAAAAAATAGAAGACACAAAAAAACGTTTGGATACGGTTTTGATAAACGAACAAAGTAATGATGCTTTATTAAAAGTTACCTTAACTGCCAATACGGCTATAAAATCTATTGCAATCGATGATAGTTTGCTTCAAGATAAAGAGCAATTAGAAGACTATTTAATTTTAGTTTTAAATAAAGCCATTGAAAAAGCAACTAAATTAAACCAATCAGAATTAGATGCTGTTACTAAAATGGATATGCCAATGATTCCAGGAATGGAAGATTTATTTAAATAATTTTAAATGATGAATTATGAGTTTTCAATTATAAAACTCATAATTCATCATCTTTTATTTACAGTTTTGATAGAGTTTCTAAAACGTAAGTATGCATTACCTCTCTGTAATCTAGGTGCGTTACAATTCTTAGTTTTCCTTGCCCCATTGAACTAATAGAAATATTTTTCTGTTTCAGCAATTCAATTAAGTTTTTTTCGATGCAGTTAGGAACTAATTTAAAAATCAAAATATTAGTTTCAACCGGTTCTACTGATTCTACCCAAGAAACATTTTTTAATACTTCAGCAATTTCCTTCGCTCTCCTATGATCTTCAGAAAGACGCTCAATATTATTATCTAAAGCATAAATTCCTGCGGCAGCTAAATAACCGACTTGACGCATTCCGCCTCCAAGTATTTTACGAATACGTAGTGCTCTATGTATTGTTTCCTTATCACCTAGTAAAACAGAACCTATCGGTGCGCCTAAACCTTTGGACAAACAAACCGAAATGGTATCAAAAAGTTGTCCGAATGCTTTTGGATCTTGCTTTTTGGCAATTAAAGCATTCCAAATACGGGCACCATCCATGTGAAATTTTAAATTGTTAGCCTCACAAACTTGCTTAATTTTATATAATTCTTCTAATTCATAACAAGCACCGCCCCCTTTATTAGTCGTATTTTCTACACATACTAAACTGGTCATCGGACTGTGATAAAACTCAGGATCATTGATTGCACTAGCTACTTGTTCCGCAGTAATCATTCCGCGAACTCCATCTAATAAACAACAAGAAACACCACTGTTAAAAGATACTCCACCTCCTTCATAGTGGTAAACATGAGCATATTTATCAGCGATTAGTTGTTCTCCTGGTTGGGTATGTAACTTTATAGCCGTTTGATTGGCCATCGTTCCTGACGGAAAAAAAAGCCCCGCTTCCATTCCGAACATTTCAGCCACCTTGGCCTCCAACTCAATAACGGTTGGATCTTGCTTGTAAACATCATCACCAACTACTGCATTTAACATGTGCACTAACATTTCGCGTGATGGTTTTGTAATGGTATCGCTAACTAAATTTATTTCCATATAGTGTTTATTATTTATATTGTGTCGAAGTATCAACTTGCTCCTCCATTAAAAATTATCTATTTTTGCAACACAAAATTACATAATTTATGACAACTACCGAACAAATAAAAGGTATTGTAGAGCGCCTTGGTGCGTTGAGGAGGTATCTTTGACGTTGATGCCAAATTAATTGAGATTTCTAACGAAGAAGAAAAAACTTTTGCTCCAGACTTTTGGAATAACGCGAAAGAAGCCGAAATAATTGTAAAGAACCTCAGAAATAAAAAAAAATGGATCGAAGATTACAATAAAGCCGTTGAAATGACGGATGAATTGCAACTCGCCTATGATTTTTATAGAGAAGGGGAACTTGCTGTAGAAGAGCTTGACGAACAGTATAATTTGACCCAAAGTCACATTGAAGCGATAGAGTTTAAAAACATGCTCTCAGACGAAGGCGATACCTTGAGCGCTGTTATACAAATTACTGCAGGTGCAGGAGGAACAGAAAGTTGCGATTGGGCAGAAATGCTTATGCGTATGTACATGATGTGGGGCGAAAAGTATGGTTATAAAATCAAAGAACTTAACTTTCAAAAAGGAGAAGCTGCGGGAATCAAAACCGTTACTCTTGAATTTGAAGGCGATTATTCATTTGGATATTTAAAAGGAGAAAATGGCGTTCATCGATTGGTTCGTATTTCGCCTTTTGATAGTAATGCTAAACGACACACGTCTTTTGTATCTGTTTATGTGTACCCCCTTGTAGATGATAGTATCGAAATTGATATAAATCCTGCTGATATAGAAATTACAACGTCTAGATCAAGTGGTGCAGGAGGACAAAATGTAAATAAAGTAGAAACTAAAGTGCAATTATTTCACAAACCTACTGGAATTCAAATACAATGTTCAGAAACACGATCACAACAAGACAACAGACAACGTGCCATGCAAATGCTACGTTCCCAATTGTATGAAATAGAGCTAAAAAAGAAGCAAGCCCAACGCGCAGATATTGAAGCTGGAAAAATGAAAATAGAATGGGGTTCTCAAATTAGAAATTACGTTATGCAACCTTATAAATTAGTCAAAGATGTTCGTACAGGTTATGAAACCAGCAACGTAGATGGCGTAATGAATGGGGAAATTGATGAATTCCTGAAAGCCTATTTGATGATGATGGGACAAAAGGAAGAAGAAGAATAGAACTCTTGTTAAAACCAGATTTTGTACTAAATTCGATTTTTAGGGTATCTACCTGAATCCATTTATTTAAAAAAAATCCTAATACAATAAAAGGATAAATAAAAAGCCTCTCCACTTTCTGATACAGAAATTGTGGTGAGGCTTTTATATTTTTAGGAAGTTTTTTTTGAGAAAAACTATGATCTGTACTCCCAAATTTAAAACCATTCAATTAAAGAAACCCCTACACCTACACTAGTTTGCAGATGATTGTAATCGATCATAGACTCTCCGTATCCATGAGCAACTTGCAAGAATCCTTTTAAATTATTTTTAATTGGATAAGACCAAGAGAAAGAAGCGCCACCGTTTGCTTTCGAATTAAAATTAAAATTATAACTACCCGTTAATGACAGTATATTTCCATTTTTAGTATAAATAACGTTCATATCACCTCGTCCTATATAAGAGGAAATATCCGGATTGTCATCTTTTTTTGCTCGTAAAACAAACCAAGGTCTAACATAAACACTCCAATTATTGCGTTCAAAACCAGCATGAAAAATTATTCTGTTCCAACTTCTCGAGTAGGGATTACTTTTGCCATTTGATTCATGATTAAAAGCCACACCAACCATTCGGGTTTTAAAACCTAAAATATTAAGTTTTACAGGAACATTCAAAATCACTTCAGGCTCATAATTAATTTCTCTAAAAGGACGTGACAAAGCAGCATTATAAATTTGCCAATGCGAAACTTGAGTATATCCAACCCACAAATCACCATGTCCCCAAAAGATACTTTGTAAAATCTTAGTTTTAAAACTCAATTGAAATTTAGCTTCAATATTATTATAGTTCACTCCGTCTGGAGCTACATAATCTGGACCTTCATTCACAGAAATAGGTTGTTCATTAGGAGAACTAGACCATCTAAGCGGGATAACATATATGGGTTTATACGGTGTAATTAAGAATGTCCCTCTTACTGAAGTGGTATCCAACTCCCATCGTTCGGTCATATTTCTAAGCTGTGTTTTATTATTAAACAAAGCTTGAATCTGCGCATTTACAGAAAAAATAGAGAATAAAAAAACAACTATTGCTAACTTTATTGAAGTCAAATTCATAATTAAAAATATTAATATCGCCGGCAAAAATAAACTTTTACAGTACCAAATTGTTCTATAATTTCATTTAATCCTTACATAAATACCATTTTTATTCTTGTTAAAGAATCTGGAAATATTAGGAAATTTAAAGCCAATTTGTTTTATTTGATGAGTAATTAACCAAATCCAAACTACAAATAATGAAATCTTATTCTGTTCAAGAAATAAATGAAATATTAAAAGGAGTTATCGTCGGAAATACGTCTCATAACATTACAGCTCCAGAACAACTAGAAGTAGCTAATGAAACTGAAATTTCTTTTATTGGAAACAAAAAATATGAGAAATTATGGCAATCTTCTAAAGCTTGTGTTGCCGTTGTAAATGAAGATATTTCTATTGAACCTGGAGAAAATAAGGCTTTTATAAAGGTTAAAAATGCTGATTTAGCAATGTCTCAAGTTTTAGAACTTTTTGCTCCACCTACTCCAATTTTTCATACTGATATTCATCCAACTGCAATTGTAGACACCACAGCAACTATTTGTAATGGAGTTCGAATTGGTGCAGGTTGTTATATAGGACCAAAAGTGATCATTGGAGACAACAGCACTATTTATCCTAACGTAACGATACTTGATGAGTCTACAATAGGTAAAAATACTGTAATTTGGTCTGGAACAGTTATCAGAGAACGTTGTATTATTGGTAACGATTGTATTATACACCCTAATGCTACTATTGGTGCAGACGGATTTGGATTTCGTCCTGATCCACAAAGAGGTCTTGTAAAAATACCTCAAATAGGTAACGTAATAATAGGTAATAATGTAGAAATAGGAGCTAATTCTTGTATTGATAGAGGTAAATTTAGTTCTACTGTTTTAGGCGATGGTTGCAAAATTGATAATTTAGTGCAAATTGGACACAATAGTAAACTGGGTAAATTTTGTATCATGGCAGGTAACAGCGGATTAGCAGGCTCTGTAACATTAGGAAATGGAGTGATTATAGGAGGAAGCGCTTCTATAAAAGACCATACTACTATAGGAGATGGTGCAATCGTAGGTGCTGGTTCAGGTGTAACTGGTGATATTCCAGCAGGAAAAACCATGTTAGGATATCCCGCAGTAGAAGCTAGAGATGCTCTAAAACAATGGGCTATTCTAAAAAGATTAGTAAACGAATCTAAAAATAAATAATACGTATTTTATTGAATTCATAAAAAACAGAACTAAAATTCTGTTTTTTTTGTATTAAAACGAAATATAAATTCTATTTTCTTTCTAATATGATAAAATATTAAAATTGATTCCATTTGATTTTGTATTTTAGCGCAAATTTTTTTAATATTATTTCATCATGGATTTAAACTTCAACAAAAACGAAGATCACAATAAACTTTTACTTTCCACATTACGCCAAAAATTAACGGTGGTTAAATTAGGGGGTGGCGAAAAACGCATTCAAAAATTACATGCTGAAGGTAAAATGACAGCAAGAGAACGCATCGATTATTTATTAGATCCAAAAGCAAAAAGCATTGAAATTGGCGCTTTTGTTGGCGAAGGAATGTACGCGGATCACGGCGGTTGTCCTTCTGGTGGCGTAGTGGTAAAAATGGGATACATTAGAGGCAAACAATGTATAGTAGTAGCCAATGATGCTACCGTAAAAGCGGGTGCATGGTTTCCTATAACGGCTAAGAAAAATTTACGCGCACAGGAAATTGCTATGGAAAATCGTCTTCCAATTATTTATTTGGTTGATAGTGCTGGAGTATATCTTCCGCTTCAAGACGAAATTTTTCCTGACAAAGAACACTTTGGAAGAATATTTAGAAATAATGCTCAAATGAGTAGTATGGGTATTACTCAAATTGCTGCTGTTATGGGAAGTTGTGTTGCTGGTGGTGCTTACTTACCAATTATGAGTGACGAAGCTATGATTGTTGACAAAACAGGAAGTATCTTTTTGGCTGGTAGCTACTTGGTTAAAGCTGCTATTGGAGAAAGTATTGATAATGAAACATTAGGTGGAGCAACCACACATTGTGAAATTTCTGGAGTCACAGATTACAAAGCGAAAGATGATAAAGACGCTTTAGACAGAATAAAAAATATTATAGACAAAATAGGTGACTTTGATAAAGCCGGTTTTAGCAGAATAAAAGCAGAAAAACCAGCACTAGATGAAAAAGAGATTTACGGAGTTTTACCTAAAGCACGTAATGAACAATATGATATGATGGAAATCATCAATCGTTTAGTTGATAATTCCGAGTTTGAAGCGTATAAAGACGGTTATGGACAAACCATTATTACGGGTTATGCGAGAATTGATGGTTGGGCAGTTGGAATTGTTGCTAACCAACGAAAAGTAGTCAAAACTAAGAACGGTGAAATGCAATTTGGAGGTGTAATTTATTCTGACAGTGCAGACAAAGCGACTCGTTTTATTGCCAATTGCAATCAAAAGAAAATTCCTTTAGTTTTCGTACAAGATGTTACGGGATTTATGGTTGGTTCTAAATCTGAGCACGGAGGAATCATAAAAGATGGAGCAAAAATGGTAAATGCTGTTTCTAATTCTGTGGTACCAAAATTCACAGTTATTGTTGGTAATTCATACGGTGCAGGAAATTATGCAATGTGTGGTAAAGCTTATGATCCTAGATTAATATTTGCTTGGCCAAGTGCAGAATTAGCGGTAATGGGTGGTACACAAGCAGCAAAAGTATTAGCGCAAATTGAAGCTTCTTCGCTTAAAGCGAAAGGTGAAATTGTAGATGAGGCAAAAGAGAAAGCATTATTTGATAAAATAAAAGCGAGATATGACGAACAAGTTTCTCCATATTATGCGGCTTCTAGATTATGGACAGATGCTATTATAGATCCTATTGATACTAGAACATGGATTTCTATGGGTATCGAAGCTGCTAATCATTCTCCTATTGAGAAAAAATTTAACTTAGGAGTAATTCAAGTTTAATTAAAATTAATCAATTACATATAAAAAAAGCATCTGTTTTCATCAGATGCTTTTTTTATGATTAAAAACTAAATATTTTTTAAAATCTCTTTTCTTTTTATTTTTCCATTTTCTGTTTCAATAAATTTTTTAGTAAAAAAAACAGCCTTTGGTTTTTCATATTTATCCAAATCATCAAAAATAGTTTCCTCTAAAGGATACTCATCCCCTTCTATAATAAGTACTAATTTCTCTCCTAAATTGGCATCCGCAACACCTATTACAAAAAATCGGGAGGCAATTTTTTGAGCCAACTTGTCTTCAATTTTTTCTGGTATTAATTTAATTCCTCCACTATTAATCACATTGTCAATTCTGCCTAGAAAGATAAATTGATTCTCATTGACTATTGTTACTAAATCATTCGTAACTAAAAGTTCAGACGTAAGATTGGGAGCACTAATTACCAAACAATTTCGATTATCTTGACTAATTGCAACATTGGGTAAAAGCGAAAAAACCTCTTCATTTATTTTCTTTGCAGCAATATGAGTAATCGTTTCTGTCATTCCATAAGTCTCGTAAACCTTAGACTTTATTTTTAGTAGCTTTTTTCTCAATTCACTATTGAGTTTAGCTCCTCCAATAATTATCTTTTTGACGTTAACGAATTCAGATAAACAATTTTGAATTTGCAAAGGCACCATAGCAACAAAATCATAACTCGCATTTTCCCGAATTAAAGGATGTGAAGTGGGTGCTACAAAATCAATTGCTAATCCTAAAATTAATCCTCTTACAAACATCATTTTACCCGCAATATATTTCATCGGTAAACAATGCAAAGCGGTGTCACCTGGTTTCAAATCAAAAAAATCACCCGTTGCAAGTGCAGAATTAACCATTGCTTTTTTTTCAATTCGGATAATCTTAGGAGCGCCAGTAGTGCCGGAGGTAGTTAGTTCAATAAATGATTTCTGATCAAACCAATCGAGTATAAAGTCGCCCATGTCTTTTTCATACCCCTCACCTTCTTTAATAAAACTATAGGCTACTCGACATAAATCATTTTTATTGAGATGATACCCATTAAGTTTAAATAAATTATGGACATTTTTATAGGTAACTTTATGGTTCATATTCATTTATTATTTAATTATCGAAAAGGTTAAATTTTTCCAGTTAATTTTTCTTTCCAATTGTTCCAATTGTATTTTTTACTAAAAATAAATAAAAGTAAAGGGAAAATAACTAAAACAGGAAAAAAAACCTCATATCCTGCCGATGGTTCAGAAATATCTTTAAAAATTGAATGTGTCTGTAAAGCAGTCCAATCTGCAGTTACGAGCAATGCACCAATCAAATTATTAGCAGCATGAAATCCTAAAGCAAGTTCCATCCCTTCATCCATTAATGTAATTATTCCTAAAAAAAATCCGGTTCCTATATAATAGACCATGATTATTGGACCCACTTTAGCTACTTCAGGATTAAAATAATGCAAACTTCCAAAAATCAAAGACGTTAATAACAGCGGAAACCACTTGTTTTTAGCCAAATTGGCAAAACCTTGCATTAAATAACCTCTAAAAATATATTCCTCACAACTTGTTTGTATCGGAACAAGAAGTATGGCTATTACTGCTAAAATTGCAAATGGAATGGGTTTAAAATTAAATATAAAGTTAGTAGGATCGTAAAAATAAGACAACAAAGTAGTAATAATAGTAAAAGCAGACCATAGAGAAAAGGAAAATATAATACGTTTCCAATCTACTTTATTTCTAGAAGTTGTAACGGAAAGAATAGTTTGTTTGTGTATCAAATGCACAACACCATAAACTGCTAACATTGTAAAAACAAAAGAAAACAAAACTAACAACAAGGTTAGATTGGAATCAAAGTAACTCATTACTGCATCATTTGTGGTTGGATACAACTTTTTACTTGAAAACGAATCATACAATATTGCTGCTGCAAATATAATTTGCCCAACGAATGAAGCAAATATAATAGCCAACGATCCCAAAATATACTTCCAAAAGTGATTTTCTGGTTTAACTCCTTGTTCTATAAACATAAATTTTTGTTTAATTTAATGTGTAATCAGCTAAACAAATCTTATTTTTGCGAGATAAAAATAAAATTGACAACTTTTACAAACTAATTATAATAAATATGATACAAATATACCATAATTCACGTTGTGGAAAATCTAGAAATTGTTTACTAGAATTGCAACATTCAAAAAAAGATTTTGAAATCATTAATTACTTAATAAACCCTCCATCCTTTGACGAATTATCAAGTATCATCGAAAAACTAAATATTAATCCAATTGATTTAGTTCGAAAAAAAGAACAAATATGGATAGATCAATTTAAAGACCACAAAATGAGTGATCAAGAAATAATTACAGCCATGATAACTCACCCTATTTTGATTGAAAGACCTATTGTAATCAAAGATAATAAAGCAATAATAGCAAGAGATTTAGAAAAACTAGAAGGTTTTATTTAATATTCTGAGCACACTTTAATTAACATATATTTATGAATTCTGGTTTTAAACCAAAATCAATTTTTATAGTCTAATAGTATATAACCAATGTTTTTAAAAATGAAAAAAATAAAATCTGTTTTAATTCTTGTTCTCTTTCTAACAACCATTTTCAGTTTTGCTCAGGAATCTCCAGTTGCAAAAATAAAAATTTCAGGTAAAGTAGTTGAAAAAACAAGTAATCAACCGCTTGAATACGCAACCATAACTTTTTTTGCTGCAAACAATCCCAAAGCAATTGCTGGTGGTATTACCAATCCCAAAGGAGAATTTGATATCGAAATTAAACCAGGTATTTATGATATAAAAATTGAGTTCATATCTTTCAAGATTAAAGAAATTAAACAAAAGGCTTTAAATACAACTAGCAGTCTAGGTTTAATTAGTTTAGAAGAAGATGTAAACCAATTAAACGAGGTTGTTATTCGTACCGAAAAAACAACTGTTGAAATTAAATTAGACAAGAAAGTTTACAATGTAGGAAGTGACCTTATGGTAAAAGGTGGAACAGTAAGTGATGTTTTAGACAATATTCCATCTGTTTCTGTCGATGTAGAAGGAAATGTAAGTCTTCGTGGCAATGATAATGTTAGAGTACTTATTGACGGGAAACCATCAAATGCGATTAATATAGCCGAAGCATTGCGTTTGATTCCAGCAGATGCTATCGAAAAAGTAGAAGTAATAACAAATCCTTCTGCAAGATATGATGCTGAAGGTGGTGGAGGTTTATTAAATATCATCTTGAAAAAAGGAAAAAACCAAGGTTTAAACGGAACATTTATAGCTTCTACTGGATATCCAGAAACTTATGGTTTGAGCGGAAATATAAATTATAAATCAAAAAATTTCAACCTTTTTACCACTCAAGGATATAACAATCGCAACAGTCCGGGAAACTCATTCACTAATTCAGAATATTTAAATCCAGACAATACTACCCGTAATTATATCTACGAGAACAGAGACAATAAAAGAAATAACAAAGGGTATAATGGTAATTTTGGTATCGAATTATATTTAAATAAATCAACTTCATGGACAAACGCTATAAATTATAGAAAAAGTAAAGGGGATAATGTTGATGATGTTCTTCAAAATTATTACGACTCCGGTTTTAATTATGATTACACTCGCAATAGAATCAATGGAGAAATTAGCGATAGTGAAAGCGTAGAATTTACAACAAATTTTATTAAAAAATTCAAAAGAGACGGCCATAAATTAACAATTGACGGTTCGTTTTCTACAAGTGATGATCTGAACGATGCTATAATTACTGACAAAGCAACCAACACAAATATTGTTAAATTTGACAATACAATAAATAATCAGACACAAGGTAGAAATTTAATTCAAATGGATTATGTTTTACCTTTTGGAAAAGGAAGTCAATTTGAAGCAGGATATCGTGGTGATTTTTCAAAATTACTTACTGATTACGAAGTAGAAAATGATGGCGTAATTAACAACAACTTTACTAATTCACTAGAATATAAAGAGAAAGTAAATGCTCTTTATACACAATATGGGTTAAAAATTGATAAATTTTCTGCTCTTTTTGGACTTCGTTTTGAAGATTCAAATATTGAAATCAATTTATTAGGCACCAATAATTATAATACTAAAAAGTACAACAACTTTTTTCCAAGTGCCTTTTTCACTTATGAAATATCAGACAAAAGTAGTGCTTCTGTAAGCTATAGTCGCAGAATACAAAGACCTAGAGGGCGTTTTTTAAATCCCTTTAGTAATTTATCTAGTAACATCAACATTTTTGTTGGAAACCCTGATTTAAATCCTGCGTTCTCTGATGCAATTGATTTAGGTTTTATCAAAAGATGGGACAAATTGACCTTTAATACTTCTTTGTATGTTAACAAAACTTCGGATTCATTTCAATTTGCACGAAGAGAATCAGGTGCTTTCGTTAACGGAACGCCAGTATTAATTAGCTCACCTATCAATATAGCAACAGAATACAGAACAGGATTTGAATTTACTTTGAATTATTCTCCTTATAAATGGTGGAAATTAAATGGGAATTTCAATTTCTACAGAACAGAAACACAAGGAGATTTCTCCTATACTGATTTTAACAGTAACTTAGTGATTCAAGACTTTGGAAATATTGCTACTTCTTGGTCTTCAAGAATAACATCAAAAATAACCTTGCCTTACAAAATTGATTGGCAAACAAATGCAAGTTATAACGCACCACAAACAAGCGCTCAAGGTAAAAGTTTAGGTGTATTTGGAGCGAACTTAGCCTTTAGCAAAGACATCTTGAAGGAAAAAGGAACTCTTGCATTTAACGTAAGTGATGTATTTAATTCTAGAAAAAGAATTACTGAAAATTATTTAGCAGGTGTTGTAAATTCATACAGCGAAATGCAATACAGACAAAGACAGTTTACTTTATCATTTACATACCGCTTTAACAAGCCTAAAAATGAAAGAGAAAGACCTAAACAAAATCAAAATGATAGTGAAGGTGACTTTCAAGGATAAAATAAATAAGGACTCCAGAAATGGGGTCCTTTTTTTATAATATAAAAACAAATAAGCACAAAAAAAAGGGCCCATGTAAATGAGTCCTTTTTTTATTTAACAAAGAGTTTTAAACTGATTGTTGTTCTTGCTTCTTTTTATCTCTTTTCTCTTTGTATGCTTCCCAAGTTGCACCACCTACCCAATAGGATACGAAACTAACTAAAAAAAACATTAACCAGAATCCTATAGTAAGAACGGTTAAGAAAAGTAAAAAGCCTAAATACTGTGAAAATTCAAACATGTTTTCCGGAATTTTTGAATGTAGCCACAAATGTAAGTCTAATTCCTTTTCATACCAATAAAAAAGTATAAAAACTACTAATGAATTTTTATAAAAAAGGAATTATCCGTATTTTTGAACTCAGAATTTGGAGCTATTCCCGCTGTGCTCTCCAATCTTTTCTTTTTTAAGAAAAAAAGTAAAGGATTTCCGTTTCCATCGGGGCTAAAAATCTAGTAAACTACATATTTATAAATACTAACAACATGAAATTTAGAATAGAAAAAGACACCATGGGTGAAGTGCAGGTTCCTGCAGAAAAATATTGGGGTGCACAAACTGAACGTTCTCGTAATAACTTTAAAATAGGTCCATCGGCATCTATGCCTAAAGAAATTATTGAAGGTTTTGCTTATCTAAAAAAAGCGGCTGCTTACGCTAATTGTGATTTAGGAGTTTTGCCTACAGAAAAAAGAGATGCAATAGCTGCTGTTTGTGATGAAATATTAGCTGGAAAACTTGATGATGAATTTCCATTGGTAATTTGGCAAACGGGTTCTGGTACGCAAAGTAACATGAACGTAAATGAAGTTGTTGCAAATCGTGCACAAGTACTTAAAGGTTTTAATATTGGTGAAGGAGAACAATTCATCAAAGCGAATGACGATGTAAACAAATCACAATCTTCTAATGATACTTTTCCAACAGGAATGCACATCGCAGCTTACAAAGCAGTGGTAGAAGTTACCATTCCAGGAGTTGAAAAACTAAGAGATACATTGCACGCTAAAGCAATTGAATTCAAAAATGTGGTTAAAATTGGACGTACGCATTTAATGGATGCTACTCCACTAACATTAGGACAAGAAATTTCAGGATATGTAGCGCAATTAAACTACGGTTTAAAAGCAGTTAAAAATACATTGGCTCACTTATCAGAAGTAGCTTTAGGAGGAACTGCAGTAGGAACTGGATTAAATACACCAGAAGGATATGACGTAAAAGTTGCTCAATATATTGCAGAATTTACAGGACATCCGTTTGTTACTGCTGAAAATAAATTTGAAGCATTAGCAGCACATGACGCTATTGTAGAATCTCACGGAGCTTTAAAACAATTAGCAGTTTCTTTAAATAAGATTGCTAATGACGTTCGTATGTTAGCTTCTGGACCACGTTCAGGAATTGGAGAAATCATTATTCCAGAAAACGAACCGGGATCATCGATCATGCCAGGAAAAGTAAATCCAACACAATGTGAAGCGTTAACTATGGTTTGCGCTCAAGTGATGGGGAATGACGTTGCTATTACTGTTGGTGGAATGCAAGGGCAATATGAATTAAATGTTTTCAAACCCTTAATGGCAGCTAACTTTTTGCAATCGGCTCGTTTATTAGGTGACGCTTGTCTTTCTTTTGATGAACATTGTGCTCAAGGTATCGAACCAAATTACAAACGCATCAAAGAATTAGTTGACAACTCATTAATGTTAGTTACAGCTTTAAATACTAAAATTGGTTATTACAAATCGGCTGAAATTGCGCAAACAGCACATAAAAACGGTACCACTTTAAAAGACGAAGCCGTTCGTTTAGGATATGTAACCGCAGAAGATTTTGATGCTTGGGTAAAACCTGAAGACATGGTAGGAAGTTTGAAATAAACCTCACTAAAATCTAAAATAAAAAAAATCCCAAATTCCATCTTAAACTCTGGAATTTGGGATTTACTATTTTATTGAAAACAAAAAAAAATTACAAATAATTTGAACTGTAAACTTGATACTTATTTGTGTAAAAGCTGTTTTTAATTATTTATCTGAAAGCTAAGTAATACAATAAAAAAATCCCAAATTCCATCTTAAACTCTGGAATTTGGGATTTACTATTTTATAAATAATTTTCTAAACGTGCAATGCTCTATTATCTGTAGCCGCTAATGCAGCTTCTTTAATAGCTTCCGCAAAGGTAGGATGTGCATGTGACATTCTAGAAATATCTTCAGCAGATGCTTTAAATTCCATTGCTGTAACTGCTTCAGCAATTAAATCAGCGCAACGAGCACCAATCATGTGAACGCCAAGAACCTCATCTGTTTTTGCATCAGCAAGAATTTTTACGAATCCGTCTAAATCTCCTCCTGCTCTCGCACGACCTAAAGCTTTGAAAGGGAAACTTCCTGATTTATAATCTACTCCAGCAGCTTTTAATTGCTCCTCTGTTTGTCCTACTGCAGCCACTTCTGGCCAAGTGTAAACAACACCAGGAATTAAGTTATAATCGATATGTGGTTTTTGACCAGCTAAAATTTCAGCAACCATAGTTCCTTCTTCTTCCGCTTTGTGTGCCAACATTGCTCCACGAACAACATCACCAATAGCATAGATATTAGGAACATTAGTTTGCAAATGATCGTTTACTTCAACCATTCCTCTGTCAGAAATTTTCACTCCAGCTTTGTCTGCATTCAAACCTTCTGTGTAAGGACGACGACCTACAGAAACTAAAGAGTAATCTCCTTCTAAAGTAATTGTTTCTCCTTTAGCATTTTCTGCTTGAACAACAACTCCTTCTCCATTTCTTTCTACTGATTTCACTTTGTGCGAAACGTAGAATTTCATTCCTTGTTTTTTTAATACTTTAGTCAATTCTTTAGACAATGAAGCATCCATTCCAGGAATGATTCTATCCAAATATTCTACTACAGAAACTTGCGCTCCTAAACGTAAATATACTTGACCTAACTCGATACCAATTACTCCACCACCAATAATAACTAGATGTTTAGGAACTTCTTTCAGTTTTAACGCTTCTGTAGAAGTGATGATTCTTTCTTTATCTAATTTGATAAATGGTAAAGAAGATGGTTTAGAACCAGTAGCAATAATTATATTTTTAGCCTCGATAGTTTCAGAAGTTCCATCCGCTTTAGCAACCGCAACATGCGTAGCATCTACAAATGAACCTAAACCTTCAAGAACTGTAATTTTATTTTTGTCCATCAAAAATTTCACACCACCAGAAGTTTGGTCAACAACAGCTTGTTTGCGTGCAATCATTTTTTCTAAATTCACTTTTACTTCTCCCGAAACTTCGATTCCGTGCTCTGCAAAATGTGAAATTTCACTATAATGATGAGAAGAAGCAAGCAAAGCTTTAGAAGGAATACAACCTACATTTAGACAGGTTCCACCTAAAGTAGAATATTTTTCGATAATTGCTGTTTTAAAACCCAGTTGTGCACAACGAATTGCTGATACATATCCTCCAGGTCCTGAACCTATAATGACTACGTCAAATGAACTCATAGTAATTTATTTTAGTGTGTTTTTATAAAATGTTGCACAAAATTAAGGAATTAAGTTTTGTTTAAAGTTTAATTAGCAAGGTTTTTTGCTAAGAAAATGCATTCATTAACAAATGGTTATAACACAATACAATACAAATTGAATTATCGTTAATAAGAATTCCAAAATGTACTAAAATCAAAAAAAATATTAAGCGGTAAAAAAAAACCGGCTATTCTTTAATATGCTTTAAAGAGCAACTATTGTCGTGTTTTTAACTTCATTAATCATAAAGGTACTGTGTGTACTTCCTATGTGCTCTAAAGTAGTGAGTTTTGTGACTAAGAATTCTCGATACGCCTCCATATCTTTGACAACAATTTTCAGAATATAATCATAATCACCACTTACATGATGGCACTCTAAAACTTCCTTGAGTTGTATTACTTCACTTTCAAACTTTGAAATAAATTCTTTTGTATGCTGTATTAGTTTTAGATGGCAAAAAACAACAAACCCTTTTTCGACTTTAGAACGATTAACAAGCACCACATATTTGTCGATAATCCCTTCTCTTTCTAGTTTTTTGATGCGTTCATAAACTGCAGTTACGGAGAGATTTAATTTAAGAGAAAGCTCTTTGGTTGTTTTCTTACAATCTGATTGCAATAGGAAGAGTAATTTTTTATCGGTTGCGTCTAATGTCATTTTTTAGAATTTGAATTGAAATAAAATCTATAATAATCTTATTTTGAAAGCTAATTTAGATAATTAATTTACAATTACATCATTTGATAGTTTTAAAATCTAATATAAAACTATAGCATTGATTAATAAACTGAAATCATGTTATTTTGAATTCACTTATTAACAACTAAAAACCTAGCCCTGATAGAAGCGGCATCCTTTTAGGAGCGATAGCGACTAAAAGATATAGCGAATAGCAGGAAATAGCTCCTAAAAAAATAGATATGAAAAACTTTAACCCCGCAGACAACATTCAAGATTTACAATACTTTGGAGAATTTGGTGGTGTAAATCCATCGATTTCTGATTCCTCTACATACACTTTCCTTTCGGCGAAAACCATGTTCGACACCTTTGAAGGAAATATGGAAGGATGCTACTTATATTCTCGCCATTCTTCGCCTAGTAATTTGTATTTAGACAAAGCTTTGGCAGCGATGGAAGGAACTCAATCGGCTAATGTATCGGCATCAGGAATGGGAGCTATTACTCCTACTCTATTACAATTATGCGGAACGGGTGATCATATTGTTTCAAGCAGGACTATTTATGGAGGAACGTATGCGTTTTTGAAAAATTTTGCTCCAAGATTAGGCATTACAACGGCATTTGTAGATATTACAAAACTTGACGTTGTAGAGAATGCGATCACTTCAAATACTAAAGTTTTGTATTGTGAAACTGTGAGTAATCCCTTGCTTGAAGTAGCAGATATTGAAGGTTTATCTAAAATTGCAAAACGTCATAATTTAACGCTTGTAGTTGATAATACTTTTTCACCACTATCCGTTTCTCCAGCAAAATTAGGCGCTGATATTGTGATTCATAGCTTAACAAAATACATTAACGGAAGTAGTGATACGGTAGGCGGAGTAACGTGTGCCTCTACTGAATTTATTAATAGTTTAAAAAATGTAAATAGTGGTGCTAGTATGTTGCTTGGGCCAACAATGGATAGTATGCGTTCGGCGAGTGTAATGAAAAATTTGCGTACGCTACACATTCGTATGAAACAACACAGCCATAATGCCATGTATCTTGCAGAACGTTTTGAAAAAGACGGATTAATAACTGTTTATCCAGGTTTAGAAAGTCATCCGAGTCATAAAATCTACAAGACGATGATTAATCCAGAATATGGTTTTGGAGGAATGATGACACTAGATGTAGGCACTTTGGCAAAAGCCAATGCGTTAATGGAATTAATGCAGTCTAAAAACTTGGGCTATTTAGCTGTGAGTTTAGGATTTTATAAAACACTATTTAGTGCTCCAGGAACCTCAACATCGAGCGAAATTCCAATGGAAGAACAAATAGAAATGGGATTGACAGATGGTTTAATTCGTTTTTCTATAGGTTTAGATAATGATATCGAAAGAACGTATCAGATGATGAAAGCTTGTATGGTTGAATTAAACATTCTAGCTTCATAAACTTGAAATTCTTGTATAAAAGTAAAGCCTGTATTATAGTACAGGCTTTTTCTTTTGATAAAATCATTAAAAATTTTCGTTGGAATTGGGTACTAAAAGATATTCATTTTGAATAATTATTTTCTAGATTAATTCAATTGTTTTATAGGAGAAATCAGGATTTTTTTAGCCATTTGCATAAAACTTTTTCTAAATCTAATTTGATGATTGGTTTGGGTAAATAATCATTCATTCCCGCAACAAGACACTTTTCTTTATCTCCAACTAAAATTCCTGCCGTAATTGCAATTATAGGAATATTTTCAGAATCTTTTAATTCTCTAATTTCTTGTGTTGCTTCATATCCATTTTTATTGGGCATCTGAATATCCATTAAAATAACATCGGGTTTCTCTTTTTTATAAATTTCAACTGCTTCGTTACCATCATATGCCTCAAAAATAGTACAGTTAGAAATAATTCGTTTTACTAATGTTTTTGCCAAAAGCATGTTGATCTTATTATCCTCTACTATCAATACTTTGATACCATCAAGAATTGTTGTAGGCTCATCACTAATAATTGGTACTAGTTTTGGCATTAATTGTGAGGTGTCTTTATTTTTTACTTTTTTAAATTTAACAATAAAGAAAAAATCACTTCCATCTCCGTATTTACTAATTAACTGTAATTTACTATCCATCAAACCCGCTAGCTGATTTGAAATAGCCAAACCTAATCCGGTGCCACCAAATTTACGATTGGTTGAGTTATCCTCTTGAACAAAAGATTGAAATATCTTCTCATTATTAGCCATTTTGATTCCGACACCAGTATCTTTTACAGAAAATTTAATAGTAGTGTATTTTTTTTCATCCGAAGGAATTTCATTAATATCAAGATGAATTTCTCCAAAACTGGTAAACTTAATTGCGTTACTCAATAAATTGACTAATATTTGTTTTAATCGAATGGAATCGGCTAGAATATAGTTTGGAATAGTTTTATCAATACTTAAAATCAAAGCAACTCTTTTCTGATTGGCTTGAAATTTAAATAAATTAATAATTTGAGTGGCTAATTTATTGAGATTTACTTTTTCTATATTAAGTTCTAATTTGCCAGACTCAATTTTAGAAAAATCCAAAACATCATTGACAATTTCCATTAGCGATATAGCAGATTCATTGACAGTATTCATATATTCTGCCTGATTTTTCTTGAGATCAGATTTAACCAATAAATGGGTAAAACCAATAATACCATTTAATGGAGTTCTAATTTCATGACTCATGTTGGCTAAGAAATCACTCTTCGCTTTATTGGCAGATTCTGCTAATTCTTTAGCATTAAGCAACTCCATTTCCAACACTTTTTGTTCGGTAATGTCTAAAAAACTAACTACAATTTCGATGATGTTTCCGTAATGATCTACATCAGGATATCCGTTGACTAACAACCAAATTAGATCTTGAGTATTGGAACGAGTAACTCCTAATGTGAAATTTTTTAGAGGTTCTTTATTTCTAATAATTTGGCTTACAGGGAAATTATCTAACTCCATAACCGTCTTATCTTCATTTAGAAATTTCCAAGTAGAATCAAAAGCTGAAATACCTATGATTTGATCATCCCTTAATCCTAATAATTCTGCTGCTTTTTTATTGGCAACCACAACAGAAGTATCAGCTGCATGAACCACAATACCGGCATCGAGATTATTAAGTAAACCTCTGTAACGCTCTTCACTTTTAAAAAGTGCAGAATCTGATTCTTTGGCCGTTGTTATATCACGACATAAACATATAAAATGGGTTTCATCATTAAAATTTTCTTTCATTGGAGCGACAGAAAGTTCAAACCAATGCAGACCGCTTTTAAGTTGTAGTGTATATTGTTTTCCTGCTGAAAAGCCTTTTTCATAAGCTTCATTAATAGCCGATAAACATATATTAGCTGCATCTAAAGGAAGTATATCTGTAAATTTCTTTCCCAAGAAAAATTGTGCTGGCATTGCTAATAAATCATTACGACGGGAATGATAATTGTAAATTTCACCATTCAAATCTACTTCAAACAATAAATCAGGAATAGCACCAAGAATGGCTTCCATTTTTTTATTCATTTTCTTGAAGTCATCATTTATTTTTTTGCGTTCGGTAATATTACGAACAATAGCTACTATTCGGCCATCAGCAATCATTTTGGCTGTAATTTCTACATCAATTAGAGTTCCATCTTTACGCAGCATAGTGCGTTCTAGTAAAGTTCTTTTTCCATTTAATAATTCCTCAAATAGTATGGGTCTCGCTTTAATTTCTTTATTAGTGTATAATTCTTTTATATTTTTACAGCAAAGTTCCTGATTGGTATATCCCAACATTTGGCATGCACTATCATTTACTTCTAATAAATCACCCGAAATATCATTAATAAAAATAGCATCAGAGGCTTGCTCGACCAAACTTCGATATTTATCTTCACTACTAATAAGTTGCTCTTTAATATTTTTTAATTCTGTGACTTCAATCATGGCTCCATTTAGCCTAATTGCTCTACCTTCCTCATCTCTGGATATAATTCCTCTGTCATAAAAAATTCCATAAGTGCCATCTGCTTTTTGAAAACGAAATTCATCAGACCATAAACTTACGTCGCTTGCATACGAATCATCCATTTTTTTGGTTACTCTTTCTCGATCATCGGGATGCACTCTTGAACGCCAAATTACACTGTTATTAACACCTGTACGGTTGGTACTACCAAAACCCAAAAGTTCTACAAATCTTTTGTTATTCCAACTTTCACCCGTTATCAAGTCAACTTCAAAAACGGCATCGTTTGTAGCGGCCGATATCATTTCATATCTTTCGTTAGCAATTTTTATTTTTTGTTCTGCCTTTTTAATATCAGAAAGGTCTAATCCCATTCCTAAAATTCTCTTTTTCCCTTTGTATTCTAGACAATGGGAATTAATATAAAATGGAATCTTACTTTTATCTTTGGTAAAAAGTTCAATTTCTATTCCAGGTGAATTTTTCTCAAACAATGATTTTATTCTACTTTGTATTTTATCCTTAAAGTCTATATCATAAAAATCAACTGGTTTCATCTTAGCAATTTCCTCCGTGTTGTATCCTGAAACTGTTTCGAAATTTTTGTTCCATCTACTAATAATTCCTTTTTCATCATAGAGATAAAAAATGCCTGGAAGATTATTAATTATCATTTCCGAGAGCTGTTTTTCTTCTAAAATAGCCTCTTCGGCAAGCTTACGCTCCGTAATATCAGTCACGGTACCTATATATCCTATAATTTTATTTTTAAGATTTCGTTCTGGCATGGCTTTACCAATAACCCAAGCAATGGATCCGTCGGGACGAACAAAACGAAATTCTGATAAAGATAATTCTTGATTACTGGAAGCATTTTTCCATCCTTCAATCAATGAAGCTCTATCTTCTATATGAACCGCCTTAAACCAATCCTTTCCTATGGCTTCCTCATAGGACAAACCAGAAACTTGACACCAGTAAGGATTAACATAAGTTGTAGCTCCGGCTAAATCAGTTCTAAATATTCCAACTTGAGAAACTACTGTTAGCGTGTGGTATCTTTTTTCGCTTTCTAAAACTTCCTCTTCTGCTTTTTTTCTTAATAATTCTTTTTCAAAAATTTCTAACGCAAAAGCAACATCGCTGGTAGCACCTACTAAAAGTTGAATTTGTTCTGCGTCAAAAAAGTTTTTCTCATCTGCATAAAAAGAAAAAGCTCCAATTGTTTTACCAAACTTTTTTATTGGTACCGACATTAAAGAATTATAACCACACAATAATGCATGTTCTTTCCAGGGCAACATCATGGGGTCGTTTTCAATATCATTACATACAATATATTGATTTTCTCTGATAGAACGACCTGCAGGTCCTCTCCCTAAAGGTCCATCTTCTATAGAGATTGTTTTTATTTTAGAAAAATAATCATTATCAATTCCTTCCATTCTTACAGGAACGATTTGATGATTTGTTTCATCTAAAAGTCCAATCCAAACCATTTTAAACTTGCCTAATGCTACAGCAATCTTACAGGCTTCTCTAAATAGCGTTTCTTGATCTACTGTTCTAACAATCATTTGATTCATCTGACTTATAAAGGAATAAAGTCTATTGGCCTTGATTATTTTTTGCTTTGTAGAAATTCTCTGAGTTATATCTGTGACAATACCGTGACAAATTACGGTACCTTCTGGCTCAACAACAGGCAAAGAATTGACATCGTGCCAAACTAAACCTTTTTGTGGATGAAAATAACGGTATTCACATTTTAATGGAACTAATTTTAATTTAGTTTCTTTTATACTTGAAACTACTTTTTCATAATCAAGTGGATGTATGAGTTTAAATATTTTATTGGCATCATTTTTAATTTCTTCAAACGAAAAACCATATATATCTTGTATTGCATTACTAGCATAAGAATAATGTAAAGCTCCATCTACGGTTTGTCGCATCGAATATATTAAACCCGGCGAAGTTGCAGCAATTTTATCAAATTTTTCTTTTTCACTTACAATAGTGTCATGAGCAATTTTAGCTTCTGTTACCTCTTTTAAATTCAAAATGATGCCACCAACATTAGGATCTAAAATTCTATTATTCAAAACTCCTTGTAACCAAATATAATGTCCATTTTTATGTTTAATTTGAACAAGTATTGGTATTGGTATTCCGGGATTTTCAAGAGATTTCTCTATATTTTTTTTGACATAATCTAAGTAATCGGGATGAAAGTAGTCTGAATTTTTGATTATTTTAAATTCGCCATCTGAATATCCTGTAATTCGCTCTGACGAAGAACTTCTAAAAATAGTATTGAGATCTTTATCTAATATGGCAATAATCCCATCATTATATTCTACTAGAGCACGAAATCTTTTTTCATTTTGCTCAATCTTTTTCTCTGTATTTTTCTTTTCTGTAATATTTTTAAAAAAACCAAGATATAATGTTTCAGAAAGTTTTACAACATCAAGAAAACACCATATTTGTTCCCCATTTTTACGACGAATTCTTTCTTCGCCTTTCATCATTCCCGTTTTCTTTAACAACTGGAATTTAGCAATTGAATGATCAAGATCATTACTAAAAGAAAGTTCCCCAAATTTCATTTTCAATAGTTCTTCTTTAGAATAACCCGTCAATTGAATGGCAGCTTCATTGACTTCTAAATAATTTCTTTCATTGTCGATTACAAAAACTCCATCAGGAGCATTAGCAATGTAATTCTTAAACTTTGCATTGCTTTCTTGCTCAAATAATTTCAGTTTAAAGTCGGTTAAAGCCTTTTCCTGACTTTTAAGCGCTTTTTGAGCGCTTTTTTTCTCTGTAATATCTTGTGTATTTCCTCGTAAGGCTATAACGAATCCTTCTTTATCAATTAATGGAGTAACGATTGAACGAAACCATTTTTTATTACCATTTGACAAAGTGACCTTTTTCTCTACTTCAAATGGTAGTTTATTAATGAGTGATTGCTCAATTTTATTAAAAAAATATTTTTTGTTTTGTTCTGAATAAATACTTGTAAATTCTTCAAAGAGGTTTTGATCGGAGAATGTTTCTATTTCATAGAGTACATATAACTCTTGAGACCAAATCATTTTTTGATCTTGCATGTCTAGTTCCCAACTGCCTATTTTAGCAATTTTTTGAGCATCACTAAGTAATTTTTGATTTGAAAGTAGGTGCAGTTGACTCTTTTTAATTTCCGAAATATCTTTACCTATTCCATAAACAAATTCCTGTGTGGGAGACAAAGTGATTGTCCATTCTATCGTAACAATATCTCCATTCTTTTTTATATAGCGATTTTCAAAGTAAATCGAAGATTGAAACTTTGATAATAACACCAATTCTTCATTTGTCTTATAGCGATCATCAGGATGAATAAAGTTCTGAAGAGGATTAGATAGTAATTCCTCTAAGCTATAACCTAAGGTTTTTAGAAAAGCGAGATTGGTCTCTTTAATAAACCCATCAAAGCCAGCGATGCAAACTAAATCTTGAGATCCTTTTTGGTAAAAATCAAAGTTTAAGAAAGATTGCTCCTTTTTTAATAGCCTATTTATTTCTAGATCCTTATTTCTTATCAGATCAAGTAAATCATTGTAGGTAGGCTCGTCATTATTCATGCTTATGAATTTGATTAAAAGTTAAATATAACAAAATATTATTGTAAATAAAAAACGAAAAACTTAAATATTTTTTAACACTAAATACTTAAACCTGAAATAATACTTCATTAGCATTGCAATAAAATTGAGTCTCAAAAAATGAAGTAGAAAATCTCTTTTGTTAATTAATATAATTTGAAACTTTAGCTTTTAAATTATAAAGTAAGCTACCAATTTTATAGACAACAGTTATTGCTCAACAGCATAATTAAAAAATTAATAAAAAAAATTAATAACATTTGTATATACAAATAAAAAAAGTGTTACATTTGTACCAACAAATTACATATAGATAAAATATGAAAATTGAAGAGGTTTTAAAGTCAACAGTACCGATGGATAATTCTAAAAAAATCATCCTAAATATTTTGTACACGCAGAGTATGATTACCGATAAATTTAATGAAATACTTAAATCTTATGATATCTCCGGAGAACAATATAATGTACTTCGAATATTAAGAGGTCAAAAAGGAAATCCTGCAAATATGTCGATGATACAAGAACGAATGCTGGCTAAAACGAGTAATACCACCCGATTAGTTGACAAACTATTATTAAAAGATTTCGTTACCCGAAAAGTTTGCCCAGAAAACAGACGTAAAATTGAAGTTCTAATTACCCAAAAAGGATTAGATATACTTAAAGATCTTGATCCTAAAGTAATACAGCACGAGCAGTTTTTTTCTAATAACTTAAGTTCAGACGAAATTATTCAGTTAAACTATTTATTAGAGAAATTTAGAAACCAATAACGTATAAAAACAACATGAATACCTTTATAGAAAATCAAAATTGGAGATACGCTACAAAAAAATTCGATAGCTCCAAAAAAATAACAAATGAAGAAATTGCTATCCTAAAAGAAGCTATACGTTTAAGTTCTTCTTCTTACGGATTACAACCATATAAAATTATTATTGTCGAAAATCCAGAATTAAGAGCCCAATTGCAACCAGCGGCTTGGGGACAATCACAAATAGTAGATGCTTCTCATATCATTATTTTTGCTAATGAGTTAAATTTTGGAGTAACTGGAATTGACAGTTATTTTAAAAATGTTAGTGAAACAAGAAATGTTACTCTTGAAAGTATGAAAGGCTACATTGATTTTATGAAAAAGACGATCACAGCACTATCAGAAGATGAAAAAAACAACTGGTCTGCCAAACAAACCTATTTGGCTTTAGGAAATCTTTTGAATGCGGCGGCTGACTTAAAAATTGATGTTACTCCAATGGAAGGTTTTGTTCCAGCTCAAGTTAACCAAGCATTAGGACTTGATAAATTAGGACTGAACGCCACATTAATAGCAACTCTTGGCTACAGACATGAGGAAGATGCTACGCAACATTTCAAAAAAGTTAGAAAATCAAACGAAGAATTATTTATTACTCTATAATTATTAAACCTTAAATTAAATTTACAAAAAAAATGAAAAATTTTAAAGCAATTGCATTAGCATTAGTAGTAGTTCTAGCTACAACATCAGTATCAGCACAAACAAAAAAAGTAGATGTTACAAAAAGTACAATCAACTGGACAGGAAAAAAAGTAACAGGACAACATGAAGGAACAGTAAACCTAAAAGACGGTAGTCTTGTTTTTAAAGGGAAAAATGTTGTAGGTGGAACATTTACAGTAGACATGAATTCAATGATTGTAACTGACTTAAAAGAAGGACAAGGTAAAGAGAAATTAGAAGGTCACTTGAAAGCGGATGACTTTTTTGGAACTGATAAATTTGCTACAGCTACTTTAGTTTTCAAAAAAATTGTTACTAAATCACCTAATTTATATACTGTAACTGCTGATTTAACAATAAAAAACATTACTAAACCAGTAATTTTTGATCTTGCTACAACAGCAAATACTGCTACAACTAATTTAAAAATTGACAGAACTAAATATGATATTAAATATGGTTCTGGAAGTTTCTTTGATAACCTAGGAGACAAAGCTATCAATGATAATTTCTATTTAACTGTAGCTTTAAAATTCTAATTTACAAAACACCATTTTACAAACCCCAGCAAGAAATTGTTGGGGTTTTATTTTTTTAAATAAGAAAAAATAAAACCATTTATAAAAAAAATTAACATTTGATCTATTTGAATAATCAAATTACATTTATATATTTGCTGCAATAAAATAAAACATGAACACAATTTTAAACAATACTTGGTGGTGGAACAATTTACGTCAAACGTCGTGAACTAAGCTCCTATAGTATTATTTGAACTATAAATATAAAAGGCTTGTCATCACGACAAGCCTTTTTTTTGTGCCAATAAAATAGTAATTATTAAATTTATTTCTCTTGAAACAGTATATCTTAAATACAAAACACAAACAAATTCTCGCTGATACGATCACTCCTGTGAGTGTATATCTTAAAATTAGAGATAAATTCCCGAATAGTTTGTTATTAGAAAGTAGTGATTACCACGGTAATGATAATAGTTTCTCTTACATCTGTTGTAATCCTATTGCTTTGATAAAAATTGAAAATGAGACTATCTCTAAAACGTATCCTGACGGAAATGTTGAGAAAATAATTATCGACTCAAATACCGATATACCACAAATCATTGAGGAGTTTTCACATCAATTTAAATCAGAGAAAAATGATTTTAAATTCATCAATAACGGATTATTTGGATACATTTCGTATGATGCCGTTCGTTATTTTGAAAAAGTAGCTATTGCCAAAAAAGAAAATAGTAATACGATTCCTGATGTCTATTATGCAGTTTATCAAAATATTATTGCGATTAATCATTTTAAAAATGAAGCATATATTTTTTGTCATAGTGTTGATGATAGAAACAACATTTCAGAGATTGAGCAATTACTGCAATCCCGAAATATTGCTTCTTATAAATTCAGTAAAGAAGGAGAAGGTTTCTCTAATTTAACCGACGAGGAATTCAAGCACAATGTTTCTTTGGCTAAAAAACATTGTTTTAGAGGCGATGTTTTTCAATTGGTGTTATCCAGACGATTTACTCAAGGTTTTAAAGGAGATGAGTTTAATGTATATCGCGCCTTGAGAAGCATAAACCCTTCACCCTATTTATTCTTTTTTGATTATGGCGATTTTAAAATATTTGGATCTTCTCCTGAAGCTCAAATTATCGTAAAAGATCGTAAAGCGGAAATCCATCCTATTGCAGGAACATTCAAAAGAACAGGTGATGACGAAAAGGATGCCGTTCTTGCTAAACAATTATCAGAAGATAAAAAAGAAAACAGCGAACATGTAATGTTAGTAGATTTAGCCAGAAATGATTTGAGTCGCAATGGTCATGATGTGAACGTTGAAAAATACAGAGAAGTACAATTCTTCTCGCATGTAATTCATTTGGTTTCAAAAGTAACGGGACATTTACATGAAAAAGCCACAACCATGCAAGTAGTTGCCGATACATTTCCTGCGGGAACTTTGAGCGGAGCGCCTAAACATCGCGCTATGCAATTGATTGAAGACTACGAAAAAACAAATCGTAATTTTTATGGAGGAGCGATTGGCTTCATGGATTTTGAAGGTAATTTTAATCATGCTATAATGATTCGTACTTTCCTCAGTAAAAACCATCAATTGCATTCACAAGCCGGTGCAGGAATTGTTGCCAGCTCTGATGAAGAAAGCGAAATGCAAGAAGTTTACAACAAGTTAAGAGCGTTAAATGCCGCTTTAGATTTAGCCGAAACAATATAAATCCCCTCCCAAGCCGTCCCCGAAGGGGAGGAAGACGAGACTAAAAAATTTTAAAATGGAAAATAAAAATACAACTAAACCAACAGTTCCAACTTCGGGGGCTACGGGAAAAATACTAGTCATAGACAATTACGATAGTTTCACATATAATTTAGTGCATTATCTTGAAGATTTAAATTGTGAGGTAACCGTTTTTAGAAACGATGAATTTGATATTGAAGAAATTGCAGCTTTTGATAAAATACTACTTTCTCCAGGCCCAGGAATTCCAGATGAAGCAGGATTGCTAAAAGAAGTAATCCGAGTATATGCTTCGACAAAAAGTATTTTTGGAGTCTGTTTAGGACAACAAGCGATTGGCGAAGTTTTTGGCGGAACACTTTCTAACTTAGATCATGTTTATCATGGAGTAGCAACAATGGTAAAAACAGTAGTTGATGATGAGCTTTTATTTGAAGGTTTAGGAAACGAATTTGAAGTAGGTCGCTACCATTCTTGGGTTGTAGATACTAATTTACCAGATGTTCTAGAAGCAACTTCTTTTGACGAAAATGGGCAGGTAATGTCGTTACGCCATAGAACTTTTGATGTCCGAGGCGTACAATTTCATCCTGAAAGCGTGCTAACACCAAATGGAAAAAAGATATTAGAAAACTGGGTAAAAAACTAATAATTAATAATTAGCAGTCCTTAAAAATCGGTTCCACTTTTATTTTTAAAAAATGAAAATAGTCAAAATCCATATTGTATTTATTTTACTACTTACTTTCAGTTTTATTTCTTGTCATCAAAATACGGAGCAAAAAATAGAAACTAGAAATTCTACGCAAAAAAAAATAACATTGGACTTGCTTGATTTACAAGCAAAAAATAAGTTAGGAAAAGATACCATTGTTACAATTGTTAATGATCCTGTTTATCATAAAATAAAAAAATACAAAGCAGTAAACGCTGAAAAATTGATTAAAAGCCAAGTTGAATTAAGTACAATTGATATAAAAAACACTAAAATTGTTTTTGAGTGTATTGACGGTTACAAACCCGAAATGCCATTAGAATTATTTTTGAACACCAAATCTTTCCTAGCCTTCCAAGATGTCGAAGCTCCAAAAGGTTTGAAATGGGAGAAAATAATTAAAAATGAAAACGAAATGGACGCTACGCCTTTTTATATCGTTTACGAATCCGTTTCAGAAAAAGATAGCCGTTACAAATGGCCTTATAATTTGATAAAAATTCATCTTGAACCTAGTAATACATCCCGTAATGAATTATTTCCTATAGATAATAAAAAAGTTGAAATAGGCTATAATTTATTTCAAAATCAATGCATTACCTGTCATGCCATAAATGAAATTGGAGGAACTATGGGCCCAGAATTAAACTATCCAAAAAGTGTTACCGAGTATTGGAAGGAAAAAGAATTGGTTGCTTATATAGTTAATCCTGCCTCTTTTAGACATAAAGTAAAAATGCCGACTTTAGGAATAACCCAACAGCAGTCCCAAGAAATAGTTGATTATTTAAAATACATGGCACAACATAAAAAAAGCGAGTAGGATTTAATTAGCCTTAAAAAAAAGAATCCAAAATCATATACCCCATTTGAATCTTAAAAAAAAATGAAAAATATATTAAACAGATTGATCAATCATGAAACGCTTTCGAAGGAAGAAGCTAAAAATGTTTTAGTAAACATTTCCAACGGCAGTTACAATACTAGCCAAATCGCCTCTTTCTTGACTGTTTACATGATGCGTAGTGTAAGTATCGACGAACTTTCTGGGTTTCGTGAAGCTTTACTTGATTTGTGTATTCGCATCGATTTATCGGCGTACAATACGGTTGATTTATGTGGAACGGGTGGTGACGGAAAAGATACTTTTAACATCTCTACTTTAGCATCATTTGTAGCTGCAGGAGCTGGAATTAAAGTCGCTAAACACGGAAATTACGGTCTCTCCTCTATTTCAGGATCAAGTAATGTAATGGAAAAATTAGGAATTAAATTTAGCAATGAATCTGATTTTATAGAACGTAGTATTGACCAAGCTGGAATTGCAATTTTGCACGCTCCTTTATTTCATCCTGCTATGAAAAACGTAGGTCCCATCCGAAAAGAATTAGCAGTAAAAACCTTTTTTAATATGGTTGGGCCAATGGTAAATCCATCCTTTCCTCAAAATCAATTAGTAGGTGTTTTCAATTTAGAATTGGCAAGAATGTATGCCTATTTGTACCAAAATACAAACACAAATTTCACGATTTTGCATTCGCTTGATGGTTATGATGAGGTATCACTGACAGGACCAACGAAGATGATAACCAACAATCGAGAAGGAATGCTGAATCCAGAAGATTTTGGTGTTTCTCTTTTGGCGCAAAGCCAGATAGAAGGCGGAACTACTATTGATGAATCGGCGCAAATGTTTATCGATATTATATCAGGCAAAGGAACTGAAGCGCAAAACAACGTGGTTTGTGCCAATGCAGGAATGGCCATTGCGACGGTGACAAAATGTAGTCCTTTAGAAGGATTTCAAATAGCAAAAGAGAGTTTAATGTCTGGAAAAGGACTTTTATCTTTGAAGAAATTACAAGAATTGAGTAGATAAATACAAATTAAGAATCTAAGTGCTTGCAGTATAAAAATTTGCAAACAGATTAACACAGATTAACACAGAATAAAAAATTAGTGCCTTTGCGCCTTAGTGGCAAAAAAAGATTAAAAGAATTCCTTAGCAGTAAAAACAAATATGAATATACTTGACAAAATTATAATCGACAAAAAAAGAGAAGTTATTCTCAAGAAATCAATCATTCCAGTTTCTCAATTGGAAGCATCGATTTTCTTCGAAAAAAAGACTATTTCTTTGAGTAAAAGTTTAAAAAATAGCACCTCAGGAATTATTGCCGAGCACAAACGTCGTTCGCCTTCAAAGGCAGAAATCAATTATGGTTTTACTGTCGAAGAAGTGGTAAAAGGATATGAAGAAGCTGGTGCTTGCGGAATTTCAATTTTAACCGATGGAAAATATTTTGGAGGTTCGTTAGACGATTTACTTTTGGCTAGAGCCTCGGTAAATATTCCACTTTTACGTAAAGAATTCATCGTTGACGAATACCAAATACTAGAAGCAAAAGCCCACGGAGCCGATTTAATTTTACTAATTGCTGCAGTTTTAACTCGTGAAGAAATCAAATCGCTATCTGAATTTGCAAAAAGTTTAAACTTAGAAGTTTTACTAGAAGTCCACAATCAGGAGGAATTAGAAAAATCAATAATGCCTACACTAGATATGATTGGCGTAAATAACAGGAACCTAAAAACATTCGAAGTGAGTTTAGATTTCAGCAAGAAATTAGCAGCACAAATTCCAGATGATTTCGTAAAAGTATCAGAGAGTGGCATTTCGTCAATTGAAGCAATAACCGAATTAAAGCCATTTGGCTACAAAGGTTTCTTAATAGGAGAAAATTTTATGAAAACGGATAATGCTGGAAAGGCAGCCAAAGAGTTTATTAGTAAAATTTAATCCCCCTAACCCCCGAAGGGGGAACTAGCAACAGATAAATAAATTTTATTATGCAATCATTTTCAAGAAATAATAACAATAAAAATTGCGGTGCAAATCCGTCGCAACAATTCCCCCTTCGGGGGGCTGGGGGATTTGGGATCAAAATCTGCGGCATGAAATATCCTGAAAACATACTCGAAGTAGCATCGCTCCTACCCGATTATATGGGATTTATTTTCTGGGAAAAATCAAGTCGTTATTTTGATGGAATTATTCCAATTTTACCGAAATCGATTAAGAAAACTGGGGTTTTTGTAAATGAAACTATAGACGTAATTTTGGCGAAAGCCGAAAAGCACGATTTACAAGCCATACAATTGCACGGCTCAGAATCTGTTACGTTCTGTAAAGAATTAAAAAATAAAATGCGCACTGAAATCGAAATTATAAAAGTGTTTTCAGTGGATGATAGCTTTGATTTTGAACTTTTAAAACCTTATGAAACCGTTTGTGATTACTTCCTTTTTGACACTAAAGGAAAATTACCGGGAGGAAACGGAACAACATTCGATTGGAAAACACTTGAAAATTATCCTTCTACAAAACCCTTTTTTCTAAGCGGCGGAATTGGAATTGAGGAATTACAAAGTGTACAAGAAATATTGAAAACAAATTTACCTATTCATGCCATTGACGTCAATAGCAAATTTGAAATAGAACCTGGATTAAAGAATGTAGAATTATCTAAAGATGCGATCATTCGTATCTCAAATATAAAACAATAAAAAGAAAAAATCATGTCATACCACGTAAACGAAAAAGGCTATTACGGAGAATTTGGAGGTGCCTTCATTCCTGAAATGTTATACCCAAATGTCGAAGAACTACGCCAAAACTATTTAAAAATAACAGCGGAACCTGAATTCCAAGCTGAATTTGATGCTTTGCTAAAAGAATATGTGGGTCGTCCTACACCCCTTTATTTTGCAAAACGTTTGTCGGAAGAATACAACACTAAAATCTATCTAAAAAGAGAAGATTTGTGTCATACGGGAGCGCACAAAGTCAATAATACCATTGGCCAAATCCTTTTAGCAAAACGATTAGGTAAAACCAGAATCATTGCTGAAACGGGTGCAGGACAGCACGGTGTTGCAACCGCTACAGTTTGCGCGCTTATGGGATTAGAATGCATTGTGTACATGGGCGAAGTCGATATTAAGCGTCAAGCGCCAAATGTAGCTCGTATGAAAATGTTGGGCGCCGAGGTTCGTCCGGCAATGTCAGGGTCTAAAACTTTAAAAGATGCTACTAATGAAGCCATTCGCGATTGGATTAATAATCCCGTTGATACGTACTATATTATTGGCTCCGTTGTGGGACCGCATCCGTATCCAGACATGGTAGCGCGTTTTCAAAGCGTAATTTCTAAGGAAATCAAGGAACAATTATTAGAGAAAGAAGGTCGTGAAAACCCGGATTATGTGGTTGCTTGTGTTGGTGGTGGTAGCAATGCTGCCGGAACCTATTACCATTTCCTTGATAATGAAGAGGTAAATATAATTGCTGTCGAAGCTGCCGGTTTAGGCGTTCATTCTGGCGAAAGTGCTGCTACATCAGCTTTAGGAAAAGTAGGTGTTATTCACGGTAGTAAAACATTGTTGATGCAAACTACTGATGGACAAATCACAGAACCCTACTCTATTTCTGCAGGGCTAGATTATCCAGGAGTTGGCCCTATGCACGCGCATTTGTTCGCTACAGGAAGAGCTCAATTTGTGTCAATTACAGATGATCAAGCCATGCAATGGGGAATCAAATTGTCTAAAATGGAAGGCTTAATTCCCGCTATAGAAAGCGCGCACGCCTTTGCCGTTCTGGACGAAATGAAATTTAAACCAGAGGACATCGTAGTGATCAATCTTTCCGGCCGAGGCGATAAAGATTTGAATACATATATCGATTATTTTAAATTATAAAAGATTTTTTGGGGCGTTTCCCCGCTTTCACTAGCGTTACAGCGGCGGGCGGGCTTTTCGTTGCAATCTTTTCCTTTTTTAAGAAAAAAAGGAAAAGGATTTACACTGCAATCCCTTACGCGAATCCAATACGATGACCTAAATAGTTTTCAAAAACTTGATTATTTTAAACAAATAAATTCTCTTTAAAACCTACTAATGCAAAAATTGGTAAAAGAGTAGAAAAAAATATAAAATGAACAGAATAAATAAAAAATTACAAGAAGCCAAAAAGATATTTTCCATCTATTTCTCTGCTGGATATCCTAATTTAAGCGATACCGTTCAAATCATTCAAGATTTAGAAAAAAATGGTGTCGATATGATCGAAATTGGTTTGCCTTTCAGTGATCCTTTGGCAGATGGACCAACAATTCAAGCCAGCTCAACAAAAGCCCTTCATAACGGAATGAACACTCAAGTATTGTTTGACCAACTAAAAGACATCCGAAAAACAGTAACCATTCCTTTAGTGATCATGGGCTATTTCAATCCGATGTTACAATACGGAATCGAAAATTTCTGCCAGAAATGTGCCGAAATAGGAATTGATGGATTAATTATTCCGGACCTTCCTGTTGATGTTTACGCGGATGAATACAAAGCAACCTTTGAAAAATACGGATTAAAAAATATTTTTCTAATCACGCCACAAACTGCAGTAGAACGCATTAACTTTATAGATAGTGTCTCTGACGGATTTATTTACATGGTAAGTTCGGCAAGTGTTACAGGATCACAAACTGGTTTTGGTGCGGAACAAGCTGATTATTTCAAACGCATCTCTGACATGAACTTAAAAAACCCACAAATAATTGGTTTTGGAATTAGCAATAAAGAAACCTTTAACCAAGCCACTCAATATGCTAAAGGTGCCATTATAGGAAGTGCTTTTATCAAACATCTAACCCAAAATGGAACTGGAAAAATCAAGGAATTTGTAGAAGAGATAATTTAAATTTTATTTTTTGATAATCAAAAACGGCATTTAAAAATTGTTTTAACTGCCGTTTTTTTTTATACGCATAACAACATTTTTCATATGGTAAAACTGCATAAATATAAATTTGTAAGAAATTATTTTATATATTTGAAATAAAGTAATGTAGGAACGTTTCTATACTTATCTACACAGATTTAGTTATATAGGTACAATAAAGTCATACATATATACAAGTTGGCAAAAATATTCTGAAAAATTGCACAAATAAAATAAACTATGAAAAAAATCACATTATTACTTTTAACAATATTATGTTTGACAAACTACAATTGTGTAAGTCAAAATTTAAAACAAATTTGTAAAAGCGGATTTGTAAACCAAAAAGATTATATAACAGAAATACCTTTTGAATATAATAAAAAACATATTTTTATTAAGGTAAATATTTCAAACAAAGAATACAACTTTATTTTTGATACTGGTGCGGCAGTAACTTTAATTGACCAAGAAATCTCAAAAGAAATAGAATATAAATTTAAAAAAGAAGGCGAAGCTTCTGGAAGTTCAATTTCTGCACAAAAAAACGCTTTGATTGAATTACCAAAAGTTTCTATCTCAAATATTATTTTTGAAAATACATATGGAATGCTTCTAGATTTAAACTTCATAAAAAAGGATTATGAAAATTTAAAAATAGACGGAGTAATAGGAAACAACTTAATGAGAAAAGCAAATTGGCAAATTGATTTTAAAAATAAAGTAATCAGATTTACTGATAAAATTGATTTATCAAGTAGAGAACATAAAAAAGTTGAAATGCATAAAGAAAATTATGGATTATCATATTTAGATATTGAAATAAATAATACAAAACATAAATTTATTTTTGATACTGGTTCAAGTGGAAGATTTACTGCGAACAGTTCGTTTGTAGGAAATTTAAAAGAAGAACAAAAAAACAGCCAAGAAGCAAAACAAACATTTAAAATTGAAAAAATTAGAATTGGCGAAATTGAACTAACTAATCAAACTATTTTATTAGAAAAAGGCGTTTCGTCACTAATCGGCAATGGATTTTTTGAAGATTATTTATTGACTATAGATTGGAAAAAAAATATTCTGTACTTATTACCAAATCAATAATAAATAAAAATACTTCTGCCAACAGCGGTTTGCAAAAATGGCGAAATATGTGGTAAATTCACGTTTATCTTTCGCAAGATATTTTATCTTAGCAGAAAAATTGCGGTTACGAAGTTCGCCACTTCTGCAACCCGCGAAACGTTAGCAGACAGTTTCGAGCGACAGAAAATGAAAGATATTTATATGAAAATCAGATATTTAATATTAATTTTAATCTTTTTTGGTTGTCAAACTAAAACAGAAAAACCTATTTCTAAAAACTCGAAAATTGAAATAGAAAACAGAAAGTTTTTTATTGGAGATATTAATAATGATGAAATTAACGATACTGCATTTGTAAATTATAAATGGAATTTAGAAACAAATGAAATTGAATGCGGGAAAAATAATTGTGATATAAATATTGAGTTCACAGAGAATATTCCAAAAATAACTATAGCACAAAGTTTAGGAATTGTTGTTGCGAAAATTGAAGATTTAAATAATGATAATGCAAATGAAATAATAATCTTTTCTCGAACAACTGAAGGTTGGTGGAATAAAGTTTCTGTTTGGTCTTTAAAAAGTGGAACTTGGAATGAAATTGCAGAAACAAAAGCGTTTATATCAGAAGATAAAGATTTTGAAAATCGAATAATTAAAGAAAAAGGCAAATATTATTTAATTGGAGAAAATAAATTGGAAGAAGATGAAAATGGAAATTTTAAAAAAGTCAAAGTCAAAGTGAATAATGGAAACGGACAATCAGAATAAATAAAAAAACCATCTGCCAACAGCCGTTACAAGATATTTGGGTTTTAGGCTTAATTTAAAGATGGTTTTGTATTTGTAAAATTTGTGTTTAATGGAAAAATCTCGCATCTTTACTCCCATACCTCGCCAAGCGCCAAGACGTTTGCGGTTATATTACCCCATGTAAAATCCTGAAATAGGTTGACAAAAAATCAACAACTATTTACAGGACAACATGAAAGAAAAGAAACCAGACTGTCAAAAAAAATCCGTTGGATTTGACTTAAAACTTAAGATCATTGATCAGG
>NZ_JAGFBU010000048.1 GCF_017948675.1 Flavobacterium flabelliforme | reverse complement strand
ATTATCATCTGTTGGAAGTCTTTAATGAATTCGAGTTCTTTAATCTTTTCCTTGAGTTTTTTTATTTCATCCTTACTTGACATACCTTTTTGTTTTTGTTCTAAGGTAGCAAATTTCTGTAACCAATGTAAAGTCCTGAAATAGGTTGACACATTTTTACTGTGTTTTCAATTCAAATTTAGATAAATAATTTCTTTATTCCTACGATAGGATTTGTATGGAATGTTAGCCTTTATATGAACACTAACAGGAG
>NZ_JAGFBU010000047.1 GCF_017948675.1 Flavobacterium flabelliforme | reverse complement strand
CTTTAGGCAGTAATCCAAACTATACGGTAAGCACAACAGACGCGCTATTAACGGTAACACCAAAAGCGATCAACGTGAGTGTGGTAGCCGATAATAAAACCAAAGTCTACGGAGACGCGAACCCAGTGTTAACCGCTGTGGTAACTGGAACGGTAAATGGCGATGTGATTGACTATGCGTTAAGCACTACCGCTACGACCACTTCAGCAGTAGGAAGCTATCCAATTGCAGTGGCTTTAGGCAGTAATCCAAAC
>NZ_JAGFBU010000046.1 GCF_017948675.1 Flavobacterium flabelliforme | reverse complement strand
CTGGGTTCGCGTCTCCGTATACTTTGGTTTTATTATCGGCTACCACACTCACGTTGATCGCTTTTGGTGTTACCGTTAATAGAGCGTCTGTTGTGCTTATCGTATAGTTTGGATTACTGCCTAAAGCAACTGCAATTGGATAGCTTCCTACTGCTGAAGTGGTCGTAGCGGTGGTGCTTAACGTATAGTCAATCACATCGCCATTTACCGTTCCGGTTACCACAGCGGTTAACGCTGGGTTCGCGTCTCCGTATA
>NZ_JAGFBU010000045.1 GCF_017948675.1 Flavobacterium flabelliforme | reverse complement strand
TAACCGTGTAAGCCGTTCCTATCATACCGCCTGTTATGACTCCTGCTGCACTAACAGTTGGTCCTGCAGGTGAAAAATCATAAGTATTGGCTGCATTGTAATTCGTAAGAGTCATGCTTCCTGCAGCTGAACAAGTCGCTGCTGTTGTGCTAACTACTGGAGTTACTGGTGTAGCCAACTGTGTTAGGCTTATAACAGTAAAACTATTAGAAGCCGCTGAAATACATCCGGAAGCGTTAGTTGCTTTAACCGTGT
>NZ_JAGFBU010000044.1 GCF_017948675.1 Flavobacterium flabelliforme | reverse complement strand
ATCCAAACTATACGATAAGCACAACAGACGCGCTATTAACGGTAACACCAAAAGCGATCAACGTGAGTGTGGTAGCCGATAATAAAACCAAAGTATACGGAGACGCGAACCCAGTGTTAACCGCTGTAGTAACTGGAACGGTAAATGGCGATGTGATTGACTATACGTTAAGCACTACCGCTACGACCACTTCAGCAGTAGGAAGCTATCCAATTGCAGTGGCTTTAGGCAGTAATCCAAACTATACGGTAAGCA
>NZ_JAGFBU010000043.1 GCF_017948675.1 Flavobacterium flabelliforme | reverse complement strand
GACAAGCCTTCTATCAAAAAATGAACCGTTGTCAAAAACAAAAATCTGACAATCAAAAGATGATAAAAATGGTCATTGATAAAAGAGGTGAAATTAATCAAGCAATTGGAGGTCGAAAATTATATCAGCTTTTACAAGACGATATAAAACAAGAAAACATCAAAATCGGACGTGATAATTTCTTTGATTTTCTAAGAGCTCATGCCCTATTGGTACCCAAACAACGCAATTTTACACGAACTACAAACTCTAATC
>NZ_JAGFBU010000042.1 GCF_017948675.1 Flavobacterium flabelliforme | reverse complement strand
TGGTGTAGCCAACTGTGTTAGGCTTATAACAGTAAAACTATTAGAAGCTGCTGAAATACATCCGGAAGCGTTAGTTGCCTTAACCGTGTAAGCCGTTCCTATCATACCGCCTGTTATGACTCCTGCTGCATTAACAGTTGGTCCTGCAGGTGAAAAATCATAAGTATTGGCTGCATTGTAATTCGTAAGAGTCATACTTCCTGCAGCAGAACAAGTCGCTGCTGTTGTGCTCACTACTGGAGTTACTGGTGTAGCCAA
>NZ_JAGFBU010000041.1 GCF_017948675.1 Flavobacterium flabelliforme | reverse complement strand
ACAACAGCGGTTTGCATAAATGGCGAAATATGTGGTAAATTCACGTTTATCTTTCGCAAGAAATTTTATCTTAGCCGAAAATAATCGTTTACGAAGTTCGCCACTTCTGCAAGCCGCGAAACGTTAGTGGTAATCATACCGCATGTAAAATCCTGAAATAGGTTGACAAAAAATCAACAACTATTTACAGGACAACATGAAAGAAAAGAAACCAGACTGTCAAAAAAAATCCGTTGGATTTGACTTAAAACTTAAGATCATTGATCAG
>NZ_JAGFBU010000040.1 GCF_017948675.1 Flavobacterium flabelliforme | reverse complement strand
TTGTAGCTACATGAAAACCCATTATTTGTTTAGAATAAGCATCTGTTACGAGTGCTAAATAGGCATTTTTTCCATTAAGACGCAAGTAAGTAATGTCGCTTACCCAGAGTTCTTCTGGTTGATTAGGCACTTTATTTTGTACTAAATTTTTCCATTTTGTAAATAGATGATTAGAGTTTGTAGTTCGTGTAAAATTGCGTTGTTTGGGTACCAATAGGGCATGAGCTCTTAGAAAATCAAAGAAATTATCACGTCCGATTTTGATGTTTT
>NZ_JAGFBU010000039.1 GCF_017948675.1 Flavobacterium flabelliforme | reverse complement strand
TAAGCACAACAGACGCGCTATTAACGGTAACACCAAAAGCGATCAACGTGAGTGTGGTAGCCGATAATAAAACCAAAGTATACGGAGACGCGAACCCAGTGTTAACCGCTGTGGTAACTGGAACGGTAAATGGCGATGTGATTGACTATACGTTAAGCACCACCGCTACGACGACTTCAGCAGTAGGAAGCTATCCAATTGCAGTTGCTTTAGGCAGTAATCCAAACTATACGATAAGCACAACAGACGCGCTATTAATGGTAACACCAAAAGCGATCAACGTGAGTG
>NZ_JAGFBU010000003.1:25626-447849 GCF_017948675.1 Flavobacterium flabelliforme | reverse complement strand
TTCTAAAACTTTCGCTTTATTTTTGATCCGATTTTCATTATTTAAGTAAGAACTTATGCGCCATTGCGGGTGCAAAACTACAACGTTTATACCGTTATGCAAGCTTTTTTAATCACTTTTTTTTAACCTTTTATTGACGTTATATTTAAAGAGCTGAAAACATGAACTTTGAATGTGATATTTTTTTTCTAAACATCTACTCCACTCTTCTAAATGCAATCTAAAAAAGGGTTTTATGCCCTTTTATTGGGTTTGCATATAACATTTACTCCTCGTAATCCTCCTTAAAGCTACCTATTATATATAGCGTAGTCATTTTAAACGCTTATATTTTCTTTAATTATTGCTATTCTTACCTTATATATAGCTACAACGATACTAGAATTTACATTAACACTGTTTTGATACCTATATATAGGTAGGAATTTGTTTTTTAGCACAATCAAATGTCAATACAATATCGCGCTAGGATTGCTATTGTTATATTATATATAAGCAATTCAATACAGCCATTTATAAAACCGCTGTTTTTATACCTATATATAGGTAAGCGTTTTTTTTCTTACCTATATATAGGTGTAGTAATCTTATTGAGCAGACTGTGATCTAGAATAGTAAATTGTTTATTAAGTCTAATCTCTTATAACAGCCTTAGAAAAACAACCCCGCGTTAGGGATAGCAGCGGAAAGCCCACAGTCAAGTGAAGTATAACGGAACTTGACGAGGACTTGAAGCGAATAGCCCGGGCCATTCTAAAAAAGAGGCTATAACCGAACTCGGATATAGCCTCTTTTTTAGAATGGGAAACGCCAAAAGGAAAATTTTAATTTGCTTTAGCTGCTTTAGCCAACCATGATTCATTGAGATTTCCAATATCAATAGGCGTTGCCGTTTTTTGATTTTGTAACCTTCCAGATTCAAAAGCTCCTACTAATATGGTTTCTATTAAATAATCTTCGTTTACCTCGTAAGGTGCGTACTTTGATTTTAAGTTGATATCAAACATACTTGCAGCTGTATTAGACCAAAAGGCTTTCCAGCCACTTTTAAGATTCTTAACTAATTCAAAAGTGGTGCTACCAGTCTGACGATGTATTAATTTGACTAGAATTCGTCCTTGTCCTCTGGATAGTTTTTTGAGTTTGGCTTCAAATTCGTCGTTTAGATAATGCTCTACTATACTAAAATATCTTTTTTTCTCCTTACTTGTTTTAAGATTAGCCATTCCTTTATTCAAATTCGTCAAACGTTCTGAGGCTAATTTTGCATAAGGATAGGTTACGTATACTCGGTTTTGAAGGATCAAAAATTGCTTTCTTGCATCAGAACTCATTTTATCCTTGTATATTAATATTTCAGGTAGCTGAATGGTATCGTTAAGTATAGCGTCATCCTCTCGTAACTCATACCCCATTTTTGTAGTATCCTGAGCAATAATTTGAGCATTTACAGCAACAGCACCGAAAAGAAATAAAATAAAGAATTTAACTATCTTCATATAATAAATTTTAATTACCAAAATTATACATTTAATACACAACTGTAATACCAAAATCCTAATTTAGCAAAAAATTATTTTATGAGCACAAAATCGATATTAAAGGAATCCTCTATCACATTTTTAGAGCAATATTTAAATAACGCATCTCCAACTGGATTTGAAGCTGAAGGTCAAAAAATATGGATGAATTATTTAAAACCTTATGTAGATACATTTATAACAGATACTTACGGAACTGCAGTTGGAGTTATTAATCCAGATGCACCTTATAAGGTAGTGATTGAAGGACATGCCGACGAAATTTCATGGTATGTAAATTACATTACTGATGACGGACTAATCTATGTGATTCGCAACGGAGGTTCTGATCACCAAATTGCACCATCGAAACGCGTGAACATTCATACTAAAAAAGGAATTGTTAAAGGTGTTTTTGGTTGGCCTGCAATTCATACTCGAAACAGAGGAAAAGAAGAAGTGGTTAAAGTAGACAATTTATTCATTGATATAGGTTGTGAAACTAAAGAAGAGGTAGATAAAATGGGTGTACACGTAGGTTGTGTAATCACTTATCCTGACGAATTTATGATTTTGAATGAAAATAAATTTGTTTGTCGAGCCATTGATAACCGCATTGGCGGATTTATGATTGCTGAAGTAGCGCGTTTGCTACATGAAAACAACATCAAATTACCTTTTGGATTATACATTACTAACTCTGTTCAGGAAGAAGTTGGTCTTCGTGGTGCCGAAATGATTACTAAAACAATAAAACCTAATGTAGCAATTGTTACTGATGTTTGTCACGACTCTACTACGCCAATGATCGACAAGAAAATTGAAGGCGAAACAAAAATAGGTAAAGGTCCAGTAGTTACTTACGCTCCGGCGGTTCAAAATAATTTGAGAGAATTAATTTTAGAAACAGCAATGGCTAAGGAAATTCCGTTTCAGCGACTAGCTTCATCTCGGGTTACGGGAACAGATACGGATGCTTTTGCTTATAGCAATGGCGGCGTTGCATCTGCACTAATCTCCTTACCTTTACGTTATATGCATACTACTGTCGAAATGGTTCACCGCGATGACGTAGAAAATGTAATAAAATTGATCTATGAAACGCTATTGAAATTAGAAAATGAAGAGACTTTTTCTTATTTTAAATAATATTTTAAGGAGCTAATCCCGCTATCCGCTTTATCTTTTGTCCCGAAACCCGGGACAAAAGGATATCGCTCCTATCGGGGCTAAAGAAAGAATAAATACAAATTCAATTTTTTTATGAAAATTCTACTACTCGAAGATGATTTTACTTTATCAAAAGAAATTGCAACATTTTTTACTTCAAAATCTTATGAATGTACCCCATTTTACGATGGTCTATTGCTTGTAAAAAAATACAAAGCTAATGCTTATGATTTGATCATTCTAGACATTAATGTTCCAGGAAAAAACGGAATTGAAGTCTGTAAAGCGATTAGAGAATTGGACAAAAAAACTCCTATTATAATGTTAACGGCTTTTAGTGAAATCGAAGACAAACTTTCTTCATTCGAAAATGGAGCCGATGATTATCTAGTAAAACCTTTTCATTTTGATGAATTATACGCCAGAGTAATTGCTTTATTAAGACGAAAAGACATTCCACAGCAAACAAAAGATAAAATTAGTATTCATAATTTAGATATATTTGAAACGGAAATGAAAGTTTTTCGTTCAGACGAAGAGATTAAATTGACTCCAAAAGAGTTTAAATTGCTATTAACATTAGCCAATGCCAATGGAAATGTACTGTCAAAGCAATTTATTGCAGAAAAATTGTGGGATTATCATATAGAAACCAATCAAAATACAATTGAAGTTTACATCAACTTTTTAAGAAAAAAAATAGATAAAGACCATCCCGTAAAATTAATTCACACCAAAATAGGATATGGTTATTATTTAAAAGAGTCCGAATGACATTAAATAACAGAATATCACTTTTAGTAAGTTTACTCTTCACCGTCTTGTTTGGCTTGGCTTCTACATTGATATTTATATTATATGCTAATTTTAGAAAAGAGGAATTTAGAGATCGATTAGAAGTAAAAGCACTTTCGAATATAAAACTACTCGTAAATGTTAAAAAGGTAGATAAGCAATTATTAAAAATGATTGATCAAAATACCATTAACAAACTTTACAATGAAAAAACATTAATTTTTGATTCTAATTATCGCTTGATTTATAGCAGTATTGATGATGCAAAAATCAATTGGTCAGTTAATGACCTAAAATATCTTAAAACACATAAAACACTTTTTAAACAACAAGGTAATTATGAAGTATATGGTATCTTTTATGATACTAATTACGAAGATTATTACGCGTTAATCTCTGCAACGGATGATTACGGCAAGCGAAAATTACTTTACTTGCGTTTTATTCTGATTATTTCTTATATCGTTTTTACTGCAATTTGTTGGGTATTGACTTCATTTACTGTCAAAAAAATCATGCATCCTTTGGGTATTTTTCATCAAAAAATAAGAAATATAAATGCAAACAACCTTGATAGTAGAGTTGAAGTTCGAAGCAAAAAAAATGAAATCGACTTGATTGCTAGCGAGTTTAATTTTATGATGGACCGAATTGAGATTTCGTATCAAAAACAAAAAGAATTTACGGCTCACGCTTCTCATGAATTACGAACTCCTTTGTCTAGAATAACCTCTCAAATAGAAAACAATATTGCTCTCAAAGAAACGGATCAAAACGCTAAAAATTTCTTAAACACCATTCTTGGTGACGTCAATCAATTAACAGAACTTATAAATTCTTTGTTGATTCTGTCCAAATTGGAGAATAAAAAATACGAAAACAAAGAAATTTATCGACTAGACGAAATTCTATTTACTGCGATTGAGAAGTTGAACAAAATATTTCCTGATTTTGTTATCCTTTTTGAAATGGAAGAAAGTGACAATTTAGATTCGCTTTTAGAAATTACTGGAAATAAAAAGTTACTAGAAATTGCGATTAGTAATATTCTAAAAAATGCTTTTACTTATTCGGATAATCAACAAGCGATAGTAAAAATTAAAGTTGATGGAGAGCAACTAATTATCTCCGTTTCAAACACTGGAAGAACATTAACTGCAAAGGAACAAAAAAACCTTTTTCAACCTTTTATGCGTGGTGAAAACGCTAATGGAACCACTGGTTTTGGTCTTGGTTTACGTATTGTACAGCGAATCCTTACGCTTCATAATTCTAAAATTTTATATAAAAATCCTGAAGAAAATACTAATTTATTCCTACTGATTTTTCATACTTAAGGTCTTTTTAAGGTTGAAATTAAGGCTTCTTAAAGATAGTCAGAACATCTTTGTATCCAACAAAAAAGGATATAATGAAAAAATTAATTGGATTAGTACTACTCTTATTTCTAAATCAAGTTGTTTTCGGTCAAAAAATAGTTACAGTTAAAGACTGCGAAAACATTTTTTTAGAGAACAATCTTGTATTATTAGCATCAAATTACAATATTGATGCTTCAAAAGCACTCATTATTCAGGCACGTATTTGGGATAATCCCACATTTACGGCTGATTTGAATGCGTATAATCCAGAAAAAGAAAAGTATTTCTACAATGGATCACAAGGAGCTAAATCTTTTGGGATTGAGCAACTCATCTACTTAGGAGGAAAAAAACGCAATGAAGTAAAATTAGCGCAAGCTACTGCAAAGCAAACCGAATTGGAATTTGATGAATTGCTTCGAACCTTAAAATTCCAATTGCGTAAAAGTTTCTACACAGTTTACTTCAATTCAAAAAATCTTGAAACCATAGACAGACAGCTGTCACATATTGAAGATTTAATAAGCTCTTATTCAGTACAAACTCAAAAAGGGAATTTGCCTTTGAAAGATTTGGTGCGTTTACAATCTTTGTTTTTAAATTTTAAAAATGACAGAATTGAAGTCGTAAACAGTACGATAGAGGAACAAGCAAACTTAAAATTACTGCTGAACGAAAGTGAAAATGTTGTTCCAACACTGACTGACATTGATTTTGAAAAATATACTAAAGAAATCAGCCTTGATGCCAAAGTATTAGAAAACATAGCCATAGAAAGTCGCCCTGATTATCTGCAACAGCAAAAAAACATTGAAATCAATGAGTTGAATATAAAATATCAAAAATCGCTCGCTATTCCGGACTTAACTTTAGGATTAGCTTACGCACAACGTGGAGGCGCCTTTGATAATCAAAAAAATGTAACACTTGGAATACCATTGCCTCTTTGGAATAAAAATAAAGGAAACATACAAGTTGCCAAAACTATATTAGCACAATCAAAAGTAGAAAAACAGGCTTTTGATTTACAACTACAAACCGAAATTGCTTCTAATTGGAACAAATGGAATGAGTCTCGAAAAAACTATCAGTTATTAAATCCTAAAATAAACACTGATTTTGAAATGGTTTACAAAGGTATTTTAGAGAATTTTCAGAAAAGAAACATCAGCTTACTTGAGTTTACTGATTTCATGGAAAGTTACAATCAAGCAGCGATTCAAATGAATGAGTTAAAGAAAAAATTAGTCCTTTCTGGAGAAGAATTTAACAGTACCATCAATAAGGATTTATTTTAAAATACTATTCATAAAATCCTCATAACGAATAGCAAACATTCAATTGTAAATAAAAATAAATTAGGCAAATTACACTTGCCTCGCAGCAGTATGCGACAGATACATAACCAAATAAAAGAAATAAAATGAATTATAAAACACTTATAGGAATTGGCTTAGTTGTATTAGCCATGGCAAGTTGTAAGCAAGAAGAAGAAAAGCAAGAAGAAGAAAAGCAAGAAACAGCAACCACATTTGTGCTAAGCGACAAAATGTTAAAAACAACTACAACAGCTGTAGCAACAAAAGAAGCGGTACGAAATGAATTAAGTTTTTACGGAAAAATTACTACGGACGACAACAATGCAATTGACGTCTATCCACTTGTGGGAGGAAATGTGGTTAAAGTAAATGTTGAACTTGGCGATTATGTAAAAAAAGGTCAAGTATTAGCAGTGATAAAAAGTACTGATATTGCGGATTTCGAAAAGCAAATGGTAGATGCTAAAAGTGATTTATTGGTAGCCAAAAATAACTTAAAGGTTTCTCAAGAATTATTTGAAGGAAAATTAAATTCGGAGAGAGAAGTACTTCAAGCAAAAGGAGAAGTCGATAAAGCGGCTTCACAATTGAATAAAATTCAGCAAACCTATAAAATTTATAATATAAAAAGTGGCTCCTTATATGAAGTAACAGCACCAATAAGTGGCTTTATAATTCAAAAAAGTATCAATCAAAACATGCTTTTGAGAAATGACCGCTCCGAAAATATTTTTGATATTGCCGAAATCAGCGAAGTTTGGGCTATGGCTAATGTCAACGAAAGTGATATTGAAAAAGTAAAATTAGGAGAAGATGCAGCTATTACCACTTTAAGTTATCCGGATAAAGTTTTTAATGGAAAAGTAGATAAAATTTTTAACGTGATTGATCCTAATACGAAAGCCATGAACGCTAGAATAAAACTTCAAAACAAAGATTTTCTCTTAAAACCGGATATGAACGCCACGATTAAATTATCATTTGAAGAAGATAAATCTATGATTGCGGTTCCAAGTACTGCCATCATTTTTGACAAAAGTAAAAACTATGTTTTGATCTATAAAGATCGTAATAACATTAAAACCAGACAAGTTGAAGTGTACAGACAAGTAAGCGGTACGACCTATATTTCTAGTGGACTAGAAGAAAACGAAAAGGTAATTACCAACAATCAATTGTTTATTTATGATGCTTTAAACGAATAAAACATGAACAAATTTATCAAAAATATTATTGCTTTTTCTATTAAAAATAAGGCATTTACCTTTTTTTGGGTAGGCGTTTTAGCCATTGCAGGCTTTATCGCTTTCAAAAATATGCCTATTGAAGCATTTCCTGATGTAACCAATACTCAAATTACTATTATCTGTCAATGGAATGGCCGAAGTGCTGAAGAAATTGAGCGCTTTGTGACTTCTCCCATTGAAATTGCATTAAATCCGGTACAGAAAAAAACCAGTGTTCGCAGTGTTACTATGTTTGGTTTATCGGTCATCAAAATTATATTTGACGATGGTGTCGATGATGTTTTCGCTCGCCAACAAGTCAATAATTTATTAAAAAATGCCTCTTTGCCTGATGGTGTTGATGCCGATGTACAGCCGCCATATGGTCCAACTGGTGAAATCTTCAGATATACGCTTCAAAGTAAAAATAGAGATACTAGAGATTTATTAACCATACAAAACTGGACTATTGATAAGCAGTTGCGTGCCGTTCCCGGAATTGCTGATATTGCTGTTTTTGGCGGTCAAGAAAAAACATACGAAGTAGGTGTTGATCCTGTCAAACTGGCTCGCTATAACATTACACCACTACAAGTTTTTGAAGCGGTGAATGGCAGTAATCTAAATGTTGGTGGTGATGTAATCGAAAAAAATGGTCAAGCATATGTAGTTCGAGGAGTTGGTTTATTAAGTTCTATTGCAGATATCGAAAATATAATTGTTGACGATGCAAACGGAAACCCTGTTTTGGTAAAAAACGTAGCTTCTGTTTATGAAAGTTCCTTACCGCGAGTAGGTCAAGTGGGTCTTAACGACAAAGATGATGTGGTAGAAGGAATTGTAGTAATGCGAAAAGGGGAGAATGCAAAGGAAGTTTTAGCTTTGGTAAAAGCAAAAATTGATGAACTTAATAACTCAATTCTACCAAAAGACGTAAAAATGGTTACTTTTTACGACCGTGATAATTTGATGAATTTCACCACCGAAACTGTAATGCACAATTTACTGGAAGGAATTATTCTGGTTACCTGCATCGTGTTTTTATTCATGGCCGATTGGCGCACCACTTTTACGGTTTCTATTGTAATTCCGCTATCGTTACTTTTTGCCTTTTTATGTCTGAAATTAATGGGAATGAGTGCCAATTTATTGAGCCTAGGTGCAGTCGATTTTGGTATTATCATTGATGGCGCCGTCGTGATGGTCGAAGGTTTATTTGTAGTTCTCGATCGTAAAGCTAAAGATGTTGGAATGGAAAAATTTAACAAATTAGCCAAAGGCAGCTTAATAAAAAATACAGGAACTGAAATAGGTAAATCTATTTTCTTTTCAAAATTGATTATTATAACGGCTTTGCTCCCAATATTTTCTTTCCAGAAAGTAGAAGGAAAAATGTTCTCTCCCCTAGCCTTTACACTAGGTTTTGCTTTAATTGGAGCGTTACTTTTTACCTTAACCTTAGTTCCCGTTTTGTCGCATTTACTACTGAATAAAAATGTTCGCGAAAAACACAATCCATTTGTTGATTTTTGGGATCGAATTGTAGAAAAAGGTTTTAGATGGAGTTTTAAACATAAGGTTAAATCATTGACTGCTTCAATAGTTTTATTAGTGGTTGTTGTTATTTCTGGTACTTTTTTAGGGACAGAATTTTTACCACAACTCAACGAAGGTTCACTTTGGATCACTGCAGAAATGCCAATGAGTAGTTCTTTACAAGGATCGATGAAAGTCACCAATGAATTGAAAGCGGTCTTATTATCCTTTGAAGAAGTAGATGGCGTTATTTCTCAAACGGGTAGAAGTAATGACGGAACAGATCCAAATGGTTTTGGTTTCGTACAGTTTCAAGTGAATTTAAAACCCAAAAAAGAATGGAAAAGAAAAATTTCCCAAGATGCATTAGTCGATCAAATGGACAAAAAGTTGAAGCAATTTCAAGGAATAACCTATAATTATTCTCAGCCGATTTCTGATAATGTCTCGGAGGCCGTTGCAGGTTTTAAAGCAGCAAACGGAGTTAAAATTTATGGAGATGATTTGGTGAAAATTGATAGTATTGCTAATATTGTCTTGAAAGAGATCAAAAATATCCCCGGAATTAAAGATGCAGGTTTAATTCGCAATCTTGGTCAACCAGAAATTAGCGTAGTATTAAATCGTGAAAAAATGGCTGCTTACGGAGTTATGCTAAATGATGCTCAAGCTGTTCTAGAACTCGCTTTTGGTGGAAAAACAGCAACTCAAAAATATGAAGATTCAAAGAAATTTGATGTTCGTGTTCGTTATGCTAAAGAATATCGTAAAGATGAAATTGATATACGTGATCTAAAAGTGCCGACAAAAAGTGGTGCGAAAATTCCATTAAAAGAAATATCGGATGTTAAAAAAATTACGGGTCCAGCCTTTATTTATAGAGACAACACGAAGCGATTTATTGGTGTGAAATTTTCTGTACGAGATCGAGATTTAGGAGGTACTATTGCGGAAGCGCAAGAAAAAGTAGCTAAAATCGAACTTCCAACTGGTTATTCTATAGGATGGACCGGAGAATTTGAAAACCAAGTGCGTGCAAGCGAAAGATTAGCACAAGTGGTTCCTATAAGTTTAATTGGGATATTTATTTTATTGTTCCTCTTATTCGGAAATATCAAGGATTCGCTGTTAGTTTTAGCCAATGTTCCTTTTGCCATTATTGGCGGAATTATAGCATTGCATGTTACCGGAATGAATTTCGGAATTTCTGCCGGTGTTGGTTTTATCGCCCTTTTAGGGATTTGTATTCAAAATGGTGTCATCTTAATTTCAGAATTCCATCATAATCTAAAAGCTAAACTGTCGCTGGAAGAATCGATATTCGTAGGAGTAAAAGCAAGAACCAGAGCAGTTGTAATGACAGCGCTTATGGCTTCAATAGGATTATTACCAGCAGCAATTTCTACAGGAATTGGTTCTGAATCGCAAAAACCACTAGCTGTTGTAATTATTGGCGGATTGATTACCGCCACTATTTTGACTTTATTGATATTCCCAATTATATTTTGGATTTTCAACAGAAAAAAACATGCTCCAATAGAATAAAAAATTATTAGTTGTTTGGTTAGAAAGGCATCATTATTCATTTATAATGGTGTCTTTTTTTTGAAATCAATTTGCAATACGAATTCACGGACTATTCCTTATTACTACTATTTACTCTCTTTGATTTACCTTATTTCTTTTTTAAGTTTTTTTTAAGGTCAATTTTAAGGTCTCTTAAAGCCCATCGATAGCATCTTTGTTCTATCAAAAAAGATCAAATGAAACAAATATTGATATTATCAGCTTTATTATTTGAAAATCAATACAGTAATCCACCAAACTAGTTTCTCTACCACTATCTTTTTGATTCGATTTAGAATTTATTATTCTAAACATACCTTCCACAGATTATTTTCTTAAAGTTTCCAAACCTTAATAATCTACTAAAAATATTGATAAAATGAATAAAATTGTAACTCTTATAGGCATCTGCGCCATAATGAATTTAACAAGCTGCAAATCTGATGTAAAAAAAGAGGCAGAAATAGCTGAAATTACTGTTACTTCTCCAGTAATAAAAGATACCACATTTACAAAGGAATATATTGCTCAAATACAGTCTATACAAAATGTAGAACTTAGAGCACAAGAAAAAGGTTACCTAGAAAACATCTACGTAGATGAAGGTAGAACCGTAAAGGCAGGACAATTATTGTTTAGCATTATGCCTAAATTATATGAAGCTGAATACTTGAAAGCTAAAGCCGATTATAGAATGGTTCAAATTGAATTTCAAAATACTAAAGTTTTAGCTGATAAAAATATTGTTTCAAAATCAGAACTAGCGATGTCTAAAGCAAAATTAGAGGAAGCTAATGCAGATTTATCATTAGCAGAGACCCATTTGTCATTCACTAAAATTAAAGCCCCTTTTGAAGGAACTATTGACAGAATTTTATTCAAAAAAGGAAGTTCTATAGATGAAGGTACTGTATTAACCAAAATTTCAAATAATAAAGAAGTCTATGCTTATTTTAATATGTCAGAAGTAGAGTATTTAAATTATAAATCTCGTGCAACTAAAGACATCAATAACAAAGCTACTTTATTATTATCTAATGGAGAACAACATAAATATCCCGGTCAAATTGAAACTATTGAAAGTGAATTTGATAACAATACGGGAAACATTGCCTTTAGAGCAAAATTTCCAAATCCTGAATTACTTCTAAAAAACGGAGAAACTGGAAAAGTAAGATTGACTGTTCCTATTAAAAATGCACTACTTATTCCGCAGAAAGCAACCTTCGAAATTCAGGACAAAATATATGTTTTTGTTATGGATAAAAACAATGTAGTTCACTCTCGAAATATTGAAGTAAAACAACGATTATCTAATGTTTACATCATAGAATCAGGATTATCTCCAGATGATAAAATACTAATAGATGGACTTCAAACGGTAAAAGAAGATGAAAAAATCAAACCTAAAATGGTTTCTGCTACATCGATTTTCAATAGTTTAGAATTAATCAAACAATAGATAAATTTAATCCTATAAAGTAACTATTATGTTTAATAAATTTATTCAAAGACCTGTTCTTTCTATTGTAATCTCCCTTATCATTGTTTTTTTAGGAGGATTAGCATTAATTCAATTACCAATTACTCAATTCCCATCTATTTCTCCGCCAAAAGTTAATATTGTTGCTGAATATCCAGGTGCTAATGGCGAATTGATGGTTAAATCAGTAGTAATTCCGTTAGAAAGAGCCTTAAACGGTATTCCAGGAATGAAATACATTGCTTCGGATGCTGGTAATGATGGTGAAGCTTCTATTCAAGCCGTATTTGAATTAGGAACTGATCCCAATATTGCGGCAGTAAATGTTCAAAATCGTGTCGCTGCTGTTGTAAATAAACTTCCTCCAATCGTTGTTAGAGAAGGTGTAAAAATCACACGTGAAGAATCTAACATGTTGCTTTACATCAATTTGTACAGTAAAGATCCTAAACTAGATGTAAATTTCCTTTACAATTATGCCGATATTAATATGCTTTCAGAGTTGAAGCGTGTGGATGGTGTAGGATTTGCAGATGTTCTAGGAGACAGAGAATATTCGATGCGTGTTTGGTTAAAACCGGACAGAATGTTGGCTTACAAAGTATCTTCAGAAGAAGTTATGAAATCGCTTGACGATCAAAGTTTTGAAGCATCACCTGGAAGATTAGGAGAAAGTTCTGGAAAAAAATCACAAGCATTTGAATATGTTTTAAAATATCCAGGACGTTATACAACTAAAGAACAATATGAAAATATTGTAATTCGTTCTAATGCCAACGGAGAATTACTCAGATTAAAAGATATAGCTGAAGTTGAATTTGGAAATGCGTATTACAATTTATATTCCAAATTAAACGGAAAACCTTCGGCAGCCATTGTAATCAAACAATCTTACGGAAGTAATGCCAGCGATGTAATTAAGAATGTAAAAAAGAAATTAGAAGAAATAAAAGGCGAATCCTTTCCAAAAGGAATGGATTATGAAATTGGATATGATGTTTCTAAATTTCTAGACGCTTCGATCGAAAAAGTAATTCACACTTTAGTAGAGGCATTTTTACTAGTTTCACTAGTGGTTTTTGTATTCTTAGGAGATTGGCGTTCAACATTAATTCCTGCTATTGCAGTTCCTGTTTCGTTAATCGGAACGTTCTTTTTCATGCAACTGTTTGGAATTACAGTCAACTTAATTACTTTATTCGCATTAGTTTTAGCAATTGGTATTGTGGTCGATGATGCCATAGTCGTCGTCGAGGCGGTCCATGCAAAAATGGAAGAATTTCATGTCAATGCATTGGAAGCTACAAAAATGGCAATGAAAGATATTGGAGGTGCCATTATCGCTATTACCTTAGTTATGGCAGCTGTATTTATTCCAGTTTCATTCATGTCGGGTCCTGTTGGAATTTTTTACAGACAGTTTTCGGTTACCATGGCTACGGCAATTATTTTGTCCGGTATTGTAGCGCTAACATTTACGCCTGCATTGTGTGCTATGATGTTGAAAAACGTACATGGAGTACCCAAAAAAGACACGGTTTTAAATAGATTATTAGCCAAATTCAATAACTGGTTTAATGGCTTGCAAGGAAAATACCAAAAACTGGTAACTCTTATTGTGAACAGAAGAGTGATTACTGTATTAGTATTATTAGTATTTTGTTTGGGAACTTATTTCTTAAGTTCAACTGTACCATCGGGATTTATACCTAATGAAGATCAAGGTTTATTCTATGCGGTGATACAAACTCCTCCAGGATCTACTTTAGAAAGAACGGATGAAATTGCAGATGAATTACAAAAAATTGCTTCTGGAATGGACGAAGTAAAATCAGTTTCAACGATGTCAGGTTATGAAATATTATCTGAAGGTACTGGATCTAATACAGGAAGTGTATTGGTAAATCTAAAAGGTTGGGACGAAAGAAAACACACGTCTCAACAAGTAATGGATGAATTAGAAGAAAAATCAAAAAATATAAAAGGAGCTACTATTGAGTTTTTCCCTCCTCCTGCTGTTCCTGGTTATGGTGCTGCTGGTGGATTTGAACTTCGTGTAGTGGATAAAATTGGTACTGGCGATTTCAAAAAAATGGAAAAAGTCACTAAAGATTTTGTCAAAGAATTAGGTAAAAGACCCGAACTTTCTTCTGTGTTTACTTTTTATAGTGCCAGTTTCCCTCAATATATGTTGAAAGTAGATAACGATAAAGCACAACAAAAAGGAGTTTCAATATCCGATGCTATGGATAATTTATCCACACTTATCGGAAGTAATTATGAAACCAGTTTTATAAAATACGACCGACAATACAAAGTAATGGTTCAAGCTTTGCCACAATACAGAGCAATGCCAGAAGATGTTTTGAAATTATACACCAAAAATGATGCAGGCGAAATGGTACCATACGGCGCCTTTATGACAGTTGAAAAAGTATTTGGTCTTTCTGAAATTACGAGACACAATCTGTACAATGCTTCTGAAATAAGTGGAGGTCCTGCTGCAGGTTATAGTAGTGGAACAGCCTTAAAAGTAGTTGCGGAAGTAGCCAAACAAACCTTACCAAAAGGATTTGGAATCGAATGGGCGGGAATTTCTATCGATGAATCCAGACAAGGAAATCAAGCCGTTTATATTTTCCTGATCTCTTTAATATTTGTTTATCTGGTACTTTCGGCACAATATGAAAGTTTTATGTTGCCTTTGCCAATTATTTTATCGTTACCTGTTGGAATATTTGGAGCTTTCTTTTTACTGAAAGTATTGGGATTAGAAAATAACATTTACGCTCAAATTGCTATGGTCATGCTGATTGGTATCTTAGGTAAAAATGCGGTTTTAATAGTCGAGTTTGCCGTACAAAGGCACGCTGCAGGACTCACCGCAATGCAAGCCGCCATCGAAGGAGCTACAGCGCGTCTTCGACCTATTTTGATGACTTCTTTTGCTTTTATTGCTGGATTAATTCCGTTGGTTTTTGCCTCTGGTCCTGGAGCTGTTGGTAACAGAACTATTGGAGCTGCTGCTGCTGGAGGAATGTTATTCGGAACTATTTTCGGTGTAATTATCATCCCTGGATTGTATTACATCTTTGCAAAAATTTCAGAAAAACACATTCTAATTGAAGGAGAAGAAGAAGGAACACTGACAGAAGGTTTAAGAGATTATCTAAAAGGAATCTTCAAGATTACAAAAAGAAAAAAGAATAAAAAGAATGATCTTTAATCTTAGAAATTTAAGAAAATGAACGTACAAAAAAATTATTATAAAATAGGAATTATAGCTCTTTTTGCAACTTTTACGAGTTGCAAAATGCTTGCTCCTGTTGAAAGTATAGAAAAACCAGAATTACCCGTATCTTTTGCAGATTCAAAAGACACGATTAATTCTGCTACTATAAAATGGAAAAGCTTTTTTTCTGATAAGAATCTCCAAAGCCTTATTGATACTGCTCTTACCAATAACATTGACTTGCAAATGACCTTGCAAGATATTGAAATAGCAAGAAATGATGTTAGAATTAAAAAAGGCTTGTTTCTACCAACTGTTTCTGGTGGTTTAGCTGTTGGAACTGAAAAAGTAGGTCGTTATACAAGCACTGGTGCGGGTGATGCATCAACTGATATCACTCCGGGACATGGCGTTCCTGAAACACTAAATGATTTTTCTCTAGGCATTCGTGCCAGTTGGGAAGTTGATATTTGGAAAAAATTGCGAAACTCAAAAAAAGCAGCAGCAACACGCTATCTTGCTACTATCGAAGGCAAAAATTTTGTTGTAACTAATTTGGTTGCCGAAATTGCCAATTCGTATTATGAATTACTTTCATTAGACAATCAAATGGATGTGATTAAAGAAACGATTCAGTTGCAAAAAAATGCTTTAGAAATTGTAAAAGTTCAAAAAGATGCGGCAAGAGTTACTTTATTAGCGGTACGAAAATACGAAGCCGAAGTTTTAAATTCTGAAAGTCTAGAGTTTGATATTAAACAACAAATTAAAGAAAACGAGAACAAAATTAATTTTCTTTTAGGAAGATATCCACAAACAATTGTCAGAGATAAAACAGTTTTTGAAAGTCAAATTCCAATACAAATTAATTCAGGAATTCCATCTCAATTATTGGCCAATCGTCCTGACATCAAACAAGCAGAATTAGAGTTGTTCGCTACTAAATGTGATGTCAAAGCTGCTCAAGCTGAATTTTATCCATCATTTTCCATTTCAGGAGGATTAGGTTTTCAAGCGTTTAAACCGTCATTACTTTTCACAACACCAGAATCTTTAGCGTATTCATTACTTGGAGAATTAACGGCTCCTTTAATTAATAGAAATGCAATAAAAGCCGAATTTAATAAGGCGAAAGCATATCAAGTTCAAGCAATGTACAATTATCAAAAAACAATTTTGAATGGTTATGTTGAAGTGTCAAATGAACTATCGAATATTAAAAACTTAGAACAATTGTACGCTTTAAAAAGTAAAGAAGTAGAAGCTTTAAATAGTTCTATCTCTATTTCAAACGATTTATTCAGATCTTCTAAAGTAGATTATTTTGAAGTTTTAATGACGCAAAGAGATGCACTTTCTTCAAAACTAGAATTAATTGAAGCAAAGAAAAGAGAATTTAATGCTGTTGTAAATGTTTACAAAGCATTAGGAGGAGGATGGAATTAATTTAATTCCTTTAAATTTTATAACAATAATAGTTTTCTTGTAGGTTGATAAAAGGCATCATTATTAATTTAATGATGCCTTTTTGAATTTTAAAAATGGATAAAATTGATTTAAATAAAGTATAAATATTTTCAAATTACTTTATTCTAAAAAGCAAAAAACCGCAATTCAAATTTGAACTGCGGTTTTTCTATTATTTATATTGTTTATTAGAAATTATCTATTTCCTAAATAAGCTACAACATTCTTCTCGATCCTTTCATTGATATTTGAAATATCTGCTTTTACGAATTTTTCTCCAAGGATATTCTCATAAAGTTCAATATATCTTTCAGAAACCGTTTCAATATATTCGTCAGTCATATTCGGGATTTGTTGCCCTTCTAAACCTTGAAAACCATTTTCAATTAACCAGCGACGAACAAACTCTTTTGACAATTGTTTTTGTTCTTCTCCTTTATCTTGTCTTTCTTGATATCCTTCAGCATAGAAATAACGAGAAGAATCTGGTGTGTGAATTTCGTCAATTAAAACAATAACTCCGTCTTTAGTTTTCCCAAATTCATATTTAGTATCTACTAAAATTAATCCACGACTTGCAGCAATCTCAGTTCCTCTTTGAAACAAAGCTCTAGTATATTTTTCTAAAACTAAATAATCTTCTTCGGTAACAATTCCTTTTGATAAAATAGCTTCTCTAGAAATGTCTGCATCGTGCTCGCCATTATCTGCTTTTGTAGTTGGCGTTATGATTGGTTCTGGAAATTTATCATTTTCTTTCAACCCTTCTACCATTTTAACTCCACAAATTTCTCTTTTTTCAAGAGCGTATTCGCGTGAAGCATGACCTGATAAATAACCACGAATTACCATTTCTACCTTAAAAGGCGTACATAAATGACCCACAGCAACACTTGGATCTGGAGTAGCAATCAACCAGTTTGGTACAATATCCTGAGTCAACTCCATGAATTTTGTAGCAATTTGATTCAGAATTTGCCCTTTATACGGAATTCCTTTAGGTAAAACTACATCAAAAGCCGAAAGCCTGTCTGTAGCCACCATTACTAAAAGGTCATCATTTATATTATAAACTTCTCTTACTTTACCTCGGTAAACCGATTTTTGATTAGGAAAATTAAAGTCGGTTGTCGTAATTGTATTACTCATCTTTGTTAAGTGTTGTGTTGTTGTTTTTGCAAAAATAGGTTGTTTGAAAGAGATACACAAAATTGTTGAAACATTATTCAGAACAAACGCATTGGTTTAAATAAAATAAAATTTAGCCACGAATTACACTAAAATCACGAATTTTTGTGGACTTACTATTACACCAATTCTTTACTTTTTAAAAATTAGTGCAATTAGTTTTTCAGAATCACTAAAATTTGTGCCTATTTGTGGAATTCGTGGCAAAAAAAAGATGCACTTTTAATCTAGTGCATCACTTTTGCCAAACATTCTACTTTTTAAGCAACGTACTATTAAATAAATCTAAAATTCGGCTGTATTCATCTACCCAAGAATAAGTTTCCTTAAAACCATGCGCTTCTACAGGGAAAGAAGAAAGGCTCCAATTTTTCTTGCCTAGTTCTATAAAACGTTGCGATAAACGAACAATATCTTTGTATTCTACGTTATCATCTACCATTCCGTGAAGCATCAATAATTTTCCTTGCAGATTATCAGCAAAATAAATAGGAGAACTTTTTTTGTAAGCTTCTGGATCAGTTTCTGGAAAATTCAGAATGTTTCCAGTATAACCATGATTGTAATGTGCCCAATCTGTTACAGATCGCAATGCAGCACCCGAAGCGAATTCGTTTGGGGTAGTCAACATTCCCATCAACGTAATAAAACCGCCGTAAGAACCTCCGTAAATCCCTACTCTACTTGCATCAATTCCTAAATTTTTAACTAAATAATTTTTACCATCAATTTGATCTGATAAATCTTTTCCGCCCATAAAACGGTAGATTCCAGTTCTAAAATCACGTCCGTAACCATCACTTGCTCTGTAATCAATATCCAAAACGGTATAACCTAAATCAGTTAATAAATTATGAAACATGTATTCTCTATGGTAACTACTCCAATAATTATGTGCATTTTGCAAATATCCTGCGCCATGTACAAAAAGAATAGCTGCTTTATTCGCATTGCTTGTTTCTGGTTTGTACAAGCGGGCGTAAACATCAGTTCCATCTTGCGCTTTAAAAGTAACTACTTCTGGTTCACGCCATTTATAGGACTTGAAAGCTTCAGTCGTAGAATTCGTTATTTGGCTAAGGGTAGTATTTTTTTTGTTGGCTGCCACATACAATTCCCAAGGTTTATTTTTATACGAATAGCGAACTAAAAGCGTATTTTCATCTGGAGACAAACTCACTTCATGAGCTCCATCTTTTGTTAAAATAGGTTGTAAAATAGCATTTGAAACTTCTAATTTGTAGAAATTTCTATTTCCAGGATGTGTAGTATTAGTCGTTAAATAAAAAGATTTTTTATCCTTTGACAAAGTGACATCGCGAACTTCCCAATTTCCTTTTGTCAATTGTACTTTCTTTTTTGACTTTAAATTATAAGTGTATAAATGAGAAAAACCAGTTGCTTCTGATTGAAAATAAATCGTTTCATTATCTCCTAGAAATCCAAGTGTTCCACCGGAATAAGAATAAGAAGGAATTCCAGGTCCACCAATCCAAGCTTCATCATGTTGATGCTCTAATTCTTGAAAAGTACCGTTCTCCAAATTTAAACTTATAATCCAACGGTCTTTGTTATCCTGACTTCTAATTTCAGAAATGGCATAAGATCCATCTTCATTATAAATGGGCTCTTGAACTACTATTAATTTATCTTTTTTCTCAGTAGTTTTTGATTTATCATAAGATTCTAAATATTTTGGAACATCCTGAATATGGCTCAAAGATGAAAAATTAACAAAATAAACAGAATCTTTAGCCACACTATAAATTCCAAATTTTGTTGTGAGTAAGTTGTCTACTGAAACTTTTTCTTTAGTCTCTTCAGTTTGGTTGTAACCATCTGCAGTAATAAAAAGTTCCATCTTTTCATTCTTACGCTCTACCTCTTCTATGAGTCTGAAAGTCGCAAAATTTCCTTTTGGAGAAGCCTTTAAACTTCCAAAATTATATTTTCCATAATAATACGGTTTTGGAAAATCAGACTTGGTCAATTTCGATTTCGCCAAATTCCAATTTTTTAAGGCCTCTTGATCCCTAACAAACTGAAACAATTCTTGTTGCTGGCTTTTCAAAAAAGAGTCTTTTTCGGCAGATTTATCTTCTCCTTTTCCTCGTTTAAAATTAGTAATCTGAATAATTGAACCTTGATTAGTATTAAACTGAAATAAATTTTCGTTTTGTTTGAAGTACAAAACTCCTGCATCGGAACCCATTTGCAAAACAGAAATAGGATTGTTTTGTTGGTATAACTTTTTGCTAGTCTTCGTTTTTAAAGAATATGAAAACAAACGTCCTTTATCAATATAGTAATACAAATCTGGATTGGATGACTTTTTAAAATCAATTTTAGAAAAAGCTGCATCACTTGCAGTTGCTAATTCTGGCTTTGACATTCCATTTTTCCAGAAATAAGTACTATTGCCTAATTCATTAGTTGGATTCCAATCAAAATATATTTTTTGTCCCTCTAAAGACCATCTTTTATTTTCTGGCTGTGCACCAATGAAAGTGTTTCCTTTCATGATTTCTTCCATTTTTAAAGCTTGACTTTGCGCTACAACGGAGAACAAAATGAAAAAGGATAAAATTATTTTATTATTCATACTATGGTTATTTATTGTGGTTTTTGGTTTAAATTATAGTTTATTATAAAAATTGCTCCGACAAATAAGTAGCAACACCATCTTGATCATTTGACAAAATGGTTTCAAGATGCGGAAGTGTATCCATCAAACTTTGAGGTGCATTTCCCATTATTAAAGCTTTTCCAGTCGATTTCAACATTTCTTCATCATTAAAACCATCTCCAAAGGAAATAGTTTCTTCAAAAATAAAATTCTCCAATTCTAAAATTTTACCTATAGCAATACTTTTATCAACGGATTTGTCCATAAATTCTAAACAAAAGGGAAGACTAAACGCATGATTAAACGTGTCAGCATAATTTGATAAAATTTTATCTTTCAAATCAACTAACTTTTGGTGATTATGGTGTGTAAAAAATAGTTTTATCGATTTAAAATCTTCCAATGTATTAAAATCAACGATTTCAGGTATGTATTTTGACTCTTCCGAAAAGCTATTCAGTTTATCATTATTATGATTAGTTTGCCAATTGTTTTCTTTGAAAAGTACGGAAGTAATCTCTGAATCAATATCAAGGTCAAAAATGCTTTTTACAATATCACTTTCCATATCTATTGAATACAAAAGTTCATTTTCTGGCGAGTGAATTCGAGCACCATTTGAAGTGACTAAATAAACGGGGCAATCTAAACCCGACACAATACTTTGTGCATCTAGATGATGCCGTCCGGTTGCCACAATTAGTAAATAATTTTGCTGGTGTAATTCTTGAAAAATAGCTTTGGTATAAGCAGAAATCTTATGGTCTGAATTGAGTAAAGTTCCGTCTAAATCCGTAATAATTACTTTAATTTTATCTTTTAATATCATTTAATTTTTGACTCTCCTATTTATTAATTCCAAATTTATTCAATTTTAAAGAGAATCACAACCTTTAGTTCTAGTTTAAAAATAGAGCATACAATTTAACTTTTAGTAATTAATTTATATTAAAACAAAGCAGTACTACTCCTATTTTGTATTCATAATTCATAAATAAATAACATTATGACAAAAATAGTTTAATTGTTGCATTTAAAATATAACAATTAAATTTAGTCGTTACCTTTGTAAAAACATATAAACACAACCCCATGAATACAAGTCAAAAAGAATTAGTAAAAGCTACAGTTCCTGTATTAAAAGCCAGCGGAAATGATTTGATCACCTACTTTTATGAAAGAATGCTAACTAATAATCCTGAGTTAAAAGATATTTTCAATATGGCCAATCAAGCCAGCGGAAAACAACAAAATGCTTTGACAGGAGCAGTTCTGGCTTATGCAGAGAATATTGATGATCCAACTGTTTTAATCAATACTTTAAAAGCCATTGGAAATAAACACGTGAGTTTAAATATTGCTGCTGAGCAATATGATATAGTAGGGAATCATTTAATTAATTCTATAATTGAAGTGTTAGGAGCAGCAGCAACTCCAGAATTAATTGAAGCGTGGACGTGCGCTTACAATGAATTAGCACAAATTATGATTAGTCTTGAAGCAGATATGTATCAAAAAAACAGCCTGAAAAAAGGCGGTTGGAAAGGTTGGAGATCATTTGTAATTTATAAAATTGTTGCAGAAAGTGACGAAATAAACTCCTTTTATCTTAAACCAGAGGACAATCAAGAAATAGCCGATTATTTCCCTGGGCAATACATATCAGTAAGCACTTTTATTCCAGAATTAGGCCATAAACAACCGAGACAATACAGTTTATCTTCTAATTCCAACAACGAATATTACAGAATATCTGTTAAAAAAGAAATGGGACAAAAAACACCAGATGGAATCGTTTCTAACGCTTTACACGACAAAAAGGAAGGAGATTTACTAGATGTAAGTGCTCCTGCTGGATTATTTTATGCAGATCCAGAAGCTAAAAATCCGTTGGTTTTAGTAAGTGGTGGAGTTGGTCTAACGCCAATGATGAGTATGGTAGAAACTAATAAAAATGCATTACAAAGAAACCAAACAGTATGGATTCACAGTTGTCGCAATGAAAATGTTCATGCTTTTAAAGATACCATTGAAGAGTTGAACAACGAAAAAACCTGGTTGACTTCCTTTGTTTTCTATGAAACTTTACCCGAAACAGAAACCAACGCGATTGAAGGAAGAATAGATTTACAACAAATAAAAGAAGAAATTCTTATTAAAGATGCAAAATATTATATTTGCGGACCTGCTGTTTTTATTAAAGTGCAGTATCAATCTCTAGTTAGTCTTGGTGTAAGCAGAGAAAATATACTTTATGAAGAATTTGGACCACAGTTATTAAGCCTTAATTAATATTATTTTATGAAATTGAATCACTTTACTGATTTTAGCATGCGCGTTTTGATGTATTTAGATCAAAAAAAAGACAATCAGCAAAGTTCGTTAGATGTACTAGCAGCTGATTTTAAAATATCACGCAATCATCTCATTAAAGTGGTTCAATTCTTAGCTGTCAATGAATTGGTTCATACTAAAAGAGGAAAAAATGGTGGTATTTTAATTGCAGCAAGAGCCCGAGAAATCCTCTTAGGTGATTTAATTCATCTTTTAGAACAAGACGATACGCCGGTTGTCAATTGTGATTCAAAACCCTGTGTATTCAAATCGCATAATTGTAAATTAAAATCAGTTTTTAATACCGCTTATCTTGCTTTTATAGAAAGCTTAAACCAATATAAACTCTCTGATTTAGAATTTACCAATTGGAGTTCTATATTTTAAAACAAAAAAGACTTCTCACGAAGTCTTTTTTGTTTAATCATTATTTTCAATCATTTTGTAGGCATCAATCACTTTTTTGACCAATCGGTGGCGTACAATATCTTTATCATCCAGATAAATAATTCCAATTCCGTCAATATCTTTCAAAACCAACAATGCTTCTTTTAATCCAGAAATGGTTCGTCTTGGCAAATCGACTTGTCCCGGATCACCGGTAATCATAAACTTGGCACTTTTTCCCATACGTGTCAAAAACATTTTCATTTGAGAATGGGTCGTATTTTGAGCTTCATCTAAAATTACAAAAGCATTATCAAGGGTTCTACCACGCATAAATGCTAAAGGAGCAATTTGAATAACGCCTTTCAAAATATAATCTTCTAATTTTTCATTAGGCAACATATCCCGTAAAGCGTCATATAAAGGTTGCATGTAAGGATCTAATTTTTCCTTCATGTCACCGGGCAGAAAGCCGAGATTCTCCCCTGCTTCTACTGCTGGCCTTGTTAGAATAATTCGTTTTACTTGTTTCTCTTTAAGTGCTTTTATTGCCATTGCAACTCCGGTATATGTTTTTCCTGTACCAGCTGGTCCCACTGCAAAAACCATATCATTTTTTTCCATCGTATCAACCAGCAATTGCTGATTGGGCGTCATGGCTTTTATAATTTTACCACCAACACCATGCACTAAAATTTTATCTTGACCTTGAAATTTTCGGTCTTCCTGAATATCGCCAAGAATGACACGTTCGATTACATTATTGTCAATATTATTATACCTCGTAAAATGAAGCATTAAGCGTTGAAATCTTTTCTCGAACTCGTCTAAGACTTCCTTTTCTCCAAAAGCTTTTAATGTTGTTCCACGCGCTACAATTTTAAGTTTGGGATAATATTTTTTTATTGTTTCAAGATGAGTGTCTTGAGCACCCCAAAATTCTTTTGGAGCGATGTCTATGAGCTCAATTATTCTTTCGTTCAAACTATCACGTTTTTTAAGTTAATTTAAAGTCAATCGAAATCCAATTCCTTTTGAATTGGTAATAAAATCTAATTTCTGTTTGTCAAATTGGTAATTACCAGTAGCTTTTGAATTATTATAATCAGCAACCACATTTTTTATTTTTTTAGAGAAACCAATCTTAATTGGAATAGCAACTAGAACTGCCGCAACTCCTACATAGGTTATTAATGAAGGGTAATTGTTTCCTTCATCTTGTAGAACATATTGTCCATTTCCTACAGGTTTTCCAGTTATTCCAGAATCTGTTACACCTCGAGCAAGATCAGCAATCAACAAACTAATTCCTCCAATCAACAATATGTTTCCAGCAGTTTTTTTAGACCTGCCCGCATTGTAATTTGCTAGTAAATTTTCATTATTAGTTAATAATTCTCTTACTTGGTTTGGCGAAATTTTCTGGTTTTCAGAATTTAATATATTCCCGTTGGATTTATAAATTAGCTTTTGTGAAAACGATTGTAGCGCACTAATTAAAAGTAAGAACGTAACTATTTTTTTTATCATATATTTTGGTTTAAATTCAATTAAAAATTATCTATTAAAAAACTTTAAATTCTTTAGCTTTGCACTTCTCAAATTTAACAAAATTTAGGTTTAGATAAACTAATAAATTATAAAAAAATTTATGTCAATAATTACCCTAACTACGGATTACGGCTTGAAAGACCACTTTGTAGGTGCATTGAAAGGGAAGATTTTATCCGAGTACTCCGAGGCGAAAATCATTGACATCTCTCATGACATAGACCCATTTAACACAGTAGAAGCGAGTTACATTATCAATGCCTCGTATTCTAGTTTCCCAAAAGGAACGGTTCATCTTATTGGCGTTGATATGGAATTGAATAAAGAGAACAAACATATTGTCATGCAATGGAATGATCATTATTTTATTGCTGCAGACAATGGCATTTTGAGCATGGTTTCCCAAAAAATAGTTCCTCAAAAAATAGTTGCAATAAACATACACGATCGTTTACCAACGGATTCTGCTGATTTAGATGTTTTTGTAAAAGTTGCTTGTCATTTGGCTAAGGGAGGTTTGATGAATATTATTGGAAAAGAAATTAATAGTATCAAACAAGTTACCGATTTGCAAGCTATAGCAGCAGCAGATGGTAATTCGATAAATGGACACGTAATATATATTGATCATTTTGGCAATATTGTTACCAATATTTCTAAGAAGTATTTTATAGAAATAGCCAGAGGAAGGCCTTATGAAATTGAATTAAAAACTAAAAACATTAAAACCATTTTACCTAATTATTCTGATATTGCAAGTTCTGAAAAATATCCAATAAAATCCTACGAGGGTCAAAAATTAGCTTTGTTTAATGAAGCAGGATTTTTAGAAATTGCTATTTTTAGAAGTAATCCTTCGACTGTTGGCTCTGCCTCTAGCCTATTGGGATTAAATCATAGATCAATTATCAAAATAGTTTTTCGTTAACATTATAAGCTGTTCTGAATTCAAAGTGTAGTAAAAAGTATAAAATCCTAAATATAAAGTAATAAAATGTTTGTACGAATTGTAAAATTAAGTTTTCACTTGGAAAACATTCCTGCATTTTTAGAAAATTTTGAATTGAATAAACAAAAAATAAGAAATGCACCAGGAAATCGTTTTTTAGAATTGTATCAGGATAAAAATAATAAATCTATTTTTTTTACCTACAGTTATTGGGAAACGGAACTTGATTTAGAAAATTATAGAAATTCGGAACTTTTTAAAGAAGTTTGGACATTTACTAAGAAATTATTTAATGACAAGCCAGAAGCTTGGAGTGTTGATAAACTTGCTTCTTTGCTTTAAGTTTTTTCTTGAAAGAAAATCTGGAATTTTAAAATTAAAACAACAATAACATAAAGAGGATTAGATTGTTTCAATCCTTACCATAAAAATATGAAATCAATAATATTACGAGAGGTAAAATCCTTTTTTGGCTCTCCCATTGGCTACTTAGTCATCGCTATTTTTTTAATCATAAATGGGCTTTTTTTATGGGTATTTGAGGGCGAATACAATATTCTAAAAACAGGTTTCGCTGATATGACCCCTTTTTTCACATTAGCACCATGGATCTTGATCTTTTTGATTCCTGCTGTAACCATGCGCAGTTTTTCAGATGAAAAAAAACAAGGAACATTAGAACTTTTATTAACAAAGCCTTTGAGCATTTGGGAAATTGTAAACGGCAAATTTATTGGTGCTTTACTATTAATTGTAATGGCAATTATTCCAACATTTATTTATGTTTGGGTGATCTATGGTCTAGGAATGCCAGAGGGAAATATTGATATGGGAAGTACTATTGGCTCTTATTTTGGACTCTTATTTTTAATTTCGGGCTACTCTGCTATCGGAATCTTTACTTCTACCTTGTCTGAAAACCAAATTGTAGCCTTTATTATTGCAGTTTTTTTATGCTTTTTTATATATTTTGGATTTGAAGGTTTAGCTACAGTTGTACCAAGTGTTTCCAATTTTATTGCTGCATTAGGAATGCAAGATCATTATAAAAGTATGAGTCGAGGTGTTATAGACACCCGAGATATACTCTATTTTGCCAGTATTACAATTGCTTTTCTTTCGTTTACTGTTTATAATCTAAAATCTTTTAAATCGTAATGAAAACAGCTAAAAAAAATAATTTAAAATCAGTTGCCTTTCTTCTAGTTGGTTTGTTTCTTTTAAACGCAATAGGAAATTCATTCTTTCATCGTTTTGATTTAACCAAAGACAAAAGATATACACTTTCAACCACTTCTTTGAATATCATTAAGCAAGTTGAAAATCCTTTGTATATAAAAGTTTATATGCAAGGCAATTTGCCTTCAGAATTCAAACGCTTACAACAAGAAACAAAGCAATTATTAGAAGAATTTCAAGCCTATAATAAAAATATAATTTTCGAATTTGTTGATCCTTTGGAGAACAAAGACGAAAGTATGGACCAAATCAAGCAGCTTTATCGCAAAGGATTGACGCCAATAAATATTACTGTTGATGATAAAGGCAAGCAATCCCAAGAAATGGTTTTCCCGTGGGCAATTGCAGTGTATAATAATAAGGAAGTAAATATTCCATTATTAAAAAACCTTATGGGTGCTTCTACGGCTCAGAAAGTAATTGGTTCGGTTCAGCATTTAGAATATTCTATTGCTGAAGGTTTGAATAAAATTACGAAGGCCAAACAAAAGAAAATAGCAGTTATCAAAGGAAATGGAGAATTACAAGACATTTTAATGGCTAAATTTCTTATGCAAGTGCGAGAAAGCTATTTTATTGGTCCATTTACCTTAGATTCAGTTGCAAAAAATCCTATTGGAAGTTTAGAAGCTTTACAAAAATACGATTTGGCAGTAATTGCAAAACCTACTGAAGCTTTTTCAGATGTAGAAAAGCAAGTGTTAGATCAATATATTATAAATGGTGGAAAAACATTATGGTTAGTTGATCAAGTTTCGGCAGAAATGGATAGTTTGTACAATGCCTCAGGAAGTACGTTAGCCTATCCTAGAGATTTGAACTTGAATGATATGTTTTTTAAATATGGAATTCGTATTAATCCTGATGTTGTAAAAGATGAGCAAGGAAGTCCTATAAAATTAGCTACTGGAGAACCCGGAAGCGCCACACAATACCAACAATTCAATTGGAAATTTGCACCACAAGTCTATCCAAGTAGTTCTCATCCAATTGTGAAAAATTTAGGTGGAATCAAATTTGATTTTGCTAATCCTATCGATACATTGAAAAACGGAATTAAAAAAACCATTTTACTGCAATCATCACCTTATTCAAAGAAAATAGGAACTCCAACCGAAATTAATCTTAATAGTGTTTCCGAGCAAACAACACCTGATGATTATTTGAATAAAGGTAATATTCCGCTTTCTGTATTGTTAGAAGGCAAATTTCACTCGATGTATGAAAATAGAGTTTTACCTTTTAATCAAAAAAACTTTCAAACAACGGGAAAAGAAAATAAAATGATTGTTATTGCCGATGGAGATTTGATAAAAAATCAGTTGGATAAAAACTTTCAACCAGTAGAATTAGGCTATGATCAACGTTCTGGAAATTTATATGACAATAAGGATTTTTTGATAAATTGTGTCAACTATCTACTGGATGATAACGGACTTATTAACATTCGAAGTAAAGATCTTGATTTACCATTGTTAGATAAAGAAAAAGTCTATGAAAATTATAGCAAGACACAATTCATAACTATCGGTTTACCAATAGTGATATTGCTGATTTTTGGATTCATTTTCACTTTTTTACGCAAAAGAAAATATAGTAAATAGATGTTGATAAAAAAGTTTCCAAACTAGAATAGTTTACGATATATTTGTAAAATGTATCGTATTTAGAATTTAAATAAATGCGTTAAAAAATAAAACAAAACAGATGAAATTTATAATATCGAGTTCGTACTTATTAAAGCAATTACAAGTATTAGGTAACGTGATCAACAGTAGTAACACCTTACCTATTTTAGATAACTTTTTATTTGAATTGGATCATAGTGTATTGACGGTTTCTGCTTCAGATTTAGAGACCACTATGTCTGCAACTTTAGGAATTGATTCTGAAAGTAAAGGTAGTGTTGCAGTTCCTGCAAAATTACTTTTGGAAATCCTTAAGACTTTCCCTGAGCAACCCTTAACATTCACTGTTGAAGAAAATAGTACTATAGAGATTAGTTCTAATTCTGGAAAATATGCATTAGCTTATGCTCCAGGTGATGAATTTCCTAAATCTGTTAGTTTAGACGATCCTTCAGTAACGCTTGTTCCTGCCGATGTTTTGGCAACAGCCATCAGTAAAACTATTTTTGCAGCCGGAAATGATGATTTACGTCCGGTGATGTCTGGAGTTTTCTTCCAGTTTTCACCACAAGGATTAATTTTCGTTGCAACAGATGCACATAAATTAGTAAAATACGCAAGAACAGATGTAACTGCGTCACAAGTAGCTGATTTCATTATGCCAAAGAAACCTTTAAATATTTTAAAGAATATTCTTGGAACTTCTGATGCGGAAGTAAAAATTGAATATAATGATTCAAATGCTACTTTTTCTTTTGACAACTACGTTTTAATGTGTCGTTTGATTGACGGTAAATATCCAAATTACGAAGCGGTTATTCCAAAGGAAAACCCAAATAAATTAATGATAGACCGTTCTCAATTTTTGAGTTCAGTACGTCGTGTAGCTATCTTCTCAAACAAAACCACACACCAAATTCGATTGAAAATTGCTGGTGCTGAACTAAATGTTTCTGCGGAAGATATTGATTATTCTAATAAAGCTGAAGAAAGATTGACTTGTGATTATCAAGGAGACGATATGCAAATAGGTTACAATTCTCGTTTTCTTACAGAAATGTTAACTAACTTGCAGTCTGATATGATCATGTTAGAAATGTCTTTACCAAATAGAGCTGGAATTCTAACACCTGTTGATGGTTTAGAAGAAGGCGAAACAGTAACTATGCTGGTAATGCCAGTAATGTTAAATAGCTAATAAAATATTTTAGTTATCAAAATACGCTATTAACCAAACCAATTTTTATATTTGAAAAAGCCGTTTCGATTTCTCGAAACGGCTTTTTTATTGCTATAAATAACCATTTGCTTGATAAATAACTTCTTTAATAATTAGTAATAGTTAGAAATTATTTTTTTAGAGGCAAATAAATTTCGATTACTGATTTGGGATTGTTCCATTGAAAACGGTAATCATATTTTTCAAAGTGCAAAAAACCTTTTTTTTCATGATCTTCAATCTTTAAATTCAAATCAGGAATAATCGTTTTATAAATATGATTTAGTGTTTGTTTAATATCTTGCATCGCACCTTGATGTACGAAAATTTCATAATTGCCTTTTGAAATTTCGAAATTAATAAAATGGTCTGGAAAAATTTGTTTGTTATTAGGAATAGCGGTTAGATAAAAATACTCGTTTTCAACTTTAAAAGTAATTCCATATTTAACCCAATTTCCAGAATACTGATTTAGATTGTGCTTTTTTAATTCTGCATTAAAGGCGATCCAATGTTTGCTAATAATTATAAAATTCTCTTTTTGAGATTTGGTTAATTGAGTTACCAATCCAGCTGTTTTTATGTTTTGTTCAATTGTCACCATTCTCAATATAGTAAATTCTAAATTCTATTAATTACTTCACTATTTTAATGCTAAATGACTCCCATTTTTTTCATTAAAAAAGTAGCACTTCTGTTTTTGCAAATTCCATCTCTAAGTTTATAGTCAAAATGCAGATCGTTATTGATGATTTCTACTTCAAAACATTTATTAGTTAATAAATCTGGATAATCATTAGTTGTCAAGCAAACTTCAATATCGTGCGTAGCAATCGCTCCTATGGCTTTTTGAGCAATTACCTTTTTAACCACTTCAATTGTCCCATTTCGCTTGTCATCAGAATTCGTTCCTCGCAATATTTCATCTAATAAAACAAAAGCGGGTTGCTTTTCTAATTGATCCATAATTTGTTTTAAACGCTTGATTTCAGCGAAAAAATACGATTCGCTATCTGACAAAGAATCGGATAAACGCATCGAAACTAAAACCGGTAAAGGATGCACATTGGCTTGCTTGGCACAAACTACTGAACCCATTCCTGTGAGAACCATATTAATCCCTAGACTGCGTAAAAATGTACTTTTTCCAGACATATTAGAACCCGTTAAAATCATAAAAGATTGAGGATAAAAACGAACATCATTTCCTATTCTAGTCGTTTGGTTCAATAAAGGATGACTTAAATCAGTAAAATCAATCTCAAAGTTGGTGTTTAAAGTAGGATAAACAAAGTCAGGATTGTTGTAGGATAAGTTCGCTAAACTATTTAGCACTTCAAATTCTCCTATAATTCCTAACCAATCTTCTAGCGCTTCGGCATGATCTGTTTTCCATTGCACTAATGATTTAAAAACATGCAAGTTAAAAAGAAAAGTTCCGTTAAAAAGAATTGCGGTTATCAAATTACCAATGGTATCCATATTAGAAAACAAACTTGATAATTGTTTAAAATGTACACTAGCATTTTCTTTTTTAAAGGTTAGTTTTTGCTGTAAACTGATGAGCTTTTGAGACGTAAATGTCTCCTCTTCAATTTTTTTCAACAGCAAACTATATTGTCCAATGGTTTTGTCAATATTAGAAGAATTAGCAACTTCAAGCTGAATTCTTTTCGTAAATACACCTAAAACGACAAGATTTATAACAAATAAATAAGACAAAATCGACGCAAAAGTAACATTTGATGTCACGATATAACCAATAATATTGAGCAGAAAAATAACGGGCAAAAAGTATGAGATAAAAACGGTGAACTTAGATAACGGTGCACTATTAAACAAACTCCATTTTAGTAAAGTTTGGTAATTGGATTGACTGTCATTGCTTACTTTGGCAAAAGCCAAAAATTCCTGACGCCAATCTAACTTTTCAGTAAGTTCTTTTATGGCTTCGTGATTCTGGATAATTTCTTCATTAGAAGATATTTTAAGCAATTTAGTAGCTAATATTTTTTTTCCGATGAAAGTAGCCGTACGATTTACATTCTGAAATAAAGAATGTTCTCCAAAAATATCTAAATCATAAGCGTATGGATGCTGAAAATCATTAAACTCAATTCCGTTTTCAAAAGGAATTTTTTCTCTCTCTAAATAGGTGATTTCATCTTTATTTATTGCAAATAAAGCTTGTGTCACTTGTTTCTTGAATTGTAATTTAGAATGTATTCGCATTAAAACTATAAAAGAAACAAAAAAAAGTATTGCAGAAGCAACATAAATTGTTGCACTCGTTTTGAGATAATAATAAATAGAAACTAAAAAAAGTACAATAGCAATTAGTCTAAAAAAACTAATAGTATTGTACTTTTTGTTAATTGTATTTAATTGAACTGAATATTCTTCCTTTTTGATTTTGTATATGTCCATTGCTACTTTTAGTGAATTACAAATATAATCAATTTGAAAAATGAATAGCAATGACAAACACAAAAACCAAGAGCAATTACGAAAATGAATTACAAAACTAAATGTCCTCTTTATTTAATTTTATAAATCCATTTTAGATAAAGTTCATTTAATAAAATATGCTTATTGCTTAATCAATTGGAATTGCTAGAATTGGAATTTCATTATTAACAGCAATTTTTTTAGTCAAACTTGGTTTAAAAAGTCCTTCAAAAAATCCTCTTTTGTAGGTAAGCATCGTCAAAATATCGAGCTCTTTATACATTATAAAATCTAAAATTATTTCTTGTACATCATCACTATGAATCACATAAAAATCTATTGGATCTGCACTAAATTCTTTTTCCCAGCTTTTAATAGTTTCTTTGGTAACATCAGAATTACTGGTTTTTACGTACAAGCATTTTACTTTAGCTTTGGTTTTTTTAGCAATATCTAGCACCATTTTAAGTGCTTTTTTATCTTTAGGTCTAAAGCGAGTAGTAAAACCGATGATCTCAATTTTCTTAAACTTGGCTTCTACTGGAACGCATAACATTGGCACATCAATACCTGTAATTACTGATCCTGTATTGGTTCCTATAAAAAAAGATTCCCATCCAGTAGCGCCAGCCGTTCCCATTACTACAAAATCAATAGCATCATCTTTAATTGATTTTTTTATGTTATGCAATAAATCACCATCCATAAGTCGATGTGATAGTTTAACTTTATCCAAATGGCGTTCTTCGGCAATGGCGCGAAGTTTTGGAATTTCGTTTTTAAACATCTCAAACTGGGACAACTCTAAAGAATTGTAAATCACAGCATAGTTTTCAGGAAAAAACTGATTGTCATAAACAGGTAGATCAAAAGTGTGTAAAAGAATGATTTCAGCATTTACCTTTTTTGCAAATTCTAAAGCGTGCACAAAAGCATTAGTTGCTGTTTCGGAAAAATCGGTTGGAAATAAAATTTTCTTCATTTTGTATAGTTTAAAATATATTTAATCAAATATTATTGAGTTTAAAAATTCTTCTCTTAAAAAGCAATTCCTTATTCAGAAATAGCTACTACTGGAATGTTAATATGAAAAGCTAATTTTTTTGAAAGACTCGTTTCAAATAATTTTTCAAAGAAGGTTTTATGGTACACATGCATCGCAATCATATCAATTGTATGTGATTCTATAAAACTTAATATTAAACCTTCCGTATCCTCACCTTCGATTGTTAAAAAAGCAACTTCTTTGCCTTTTGTCATTTCCTTCCATTCCTCCATACAATTCGCTTTATTTTGCTTTTCTTTTGAAACAATTTGAAGACAATCTACCGCAGCATTGAATGTTTCGGCAAGAGAGAGCATTATTTGAAAAGAAAGCGTATCCTCAGTTTTATATTGAGTAAGAAAAAGCATTTTTTGAATGGGTTTGTATTGGCAATCTTTTGGAATAACAAGTACTACCGCATTTACGTCACTCATAACTTTAGTAGCATTAGTGCCAAAAAAAGTTTCTTCAAGACTAGATCCGCCTTTAGTTCCCATCACTACAAAATCAAATTTTTCTTTGGTTGTCATTTTTTTAATCTCTTGTACTAAATTACCCGAAAGCAATACATGACTAATTTTGATGTGACTTAAATTATTTGCTGCGGCTATATCGCGCAATGCAGGTACTTGATCTTTGTAATTCTCAAAATTACTAAGTTCAGTTACGTCATATATTTCGTGTAAATATTCCGCTGCATTTACAAAATTAGCTTGTGGAACTTGATACACATGTAAGGTAATTACCTCAGCATGAATAGAGTCAGCTAATTGTAAAGCATAAATAAATGCATTTTTTGAAGCTTGTGAAAAGTCAGTTGGAAAAAGGATTTTTTTAGACATACTATTTAATTTATTGCAAATCAATTATTTATATAAATTTACAAAACAAAAACCAAAATAGAATGATAATTATCAGTTTGAAGAATATTTAACAAAAAAATAATGCCGCGGGATTCTTTAGTCTGTCCTTGTTGCCATGGCATTTTTCCTTACTTTTGCATAAATTGATATATATGATTCCTAATGATTCCATAGTAGCGCTTGCAACTCCTTCAGGAGCTGGGGCTATAGCCATAATTCGAATTTCCGGACAAGATGCCATTACTATTGGAAATTCTGTTTTTAAATCTATAAAAAATAAAGAACTAACCACTCAAAAAACACATACTTTACATTTAGGTCATATTATGGACGGTAACAAAACTTTAGACGAAGTTTTGATATCGCTATTTAAAGGTCCTAATTCCTATACGGGTGAAAATACAATTGAGATTTCTTGTCATGGTTCAACCTATATTCAGCAACAAATTATTCAGTTATTGTTAAGAAAAGGCTGTCGCATGGCGGATCCAGGAGAATTTACTTTAAGAGCTTTCCTAAACGGTAAACTCGATTTATCTCAAGCAGAAGCGGTAGCCGATTTAATTTCGTCCGACAATGAAGCATCGCACCAAATCGCTATGCAGCAAATGCGCGGTGGTTTCTCTAACGAAATAGCCAAGTTAAGAGAGGAATTATTAAATTTTGCTTCGCTTATTGAACTCGAATTGGACTTTGCCGAAGAAGATGTCGAATTTGCCGATAGAGCACAATTTCATGAATTACTAAACCGAATCGAATTTGTACTAAAAAGACTGATTGATTCCTTTGCTGTTGGAAACGTAATCAAAAACGGAATTCCAGTTGCGATTGTTGGTGAACCAAACGTTGGGAAATCAACTCTTTTGAATGCTTTATTAAATGAAGAACGCGCGATTGTATCTGAAATTGCTGGAACTACACGTGACACTATCGAAGATGAATTGGTCATTGGAGGCATCGGATTTAGATTTATAGATACGGCAGGAATTCGCGAAACGCAAGATGTAGTTGAAAGTATTGGAATCCGCAAAACTTTTGAAAAAATCGAACAAGCTCAAGTGGTGATCTATTTGAGTCCGCTTACACCAAAAGGAGGAACATTAGATACTGAAAACATAAAACAAGTACAGCTGGAAATTGAAAAAATAAAAAATCAGTTCCCATTGAAACCTTTAATTATTATAGGGAACAAAAAGGATTTATATTCTGACGAACAAATCCTAAATCTGCAAACTCAAATCCCAAACATCTTACTAATTTCTGCTAAACAAAATATTGGAGTCGATGATTTAAAAAATCAATTACTATCCTTTGTTAATACAGGAGCTCTACGAAATAATGAAACAATTGTAACTAATACAAGACATTACGACTCCTTACTAAAAGCATTAGATGAAATTCAGAAAGTAAAATATGGTTTAGAAAATAACCTTTCTAGCGACTTAATGGCACTTGATATTAAGGAAGCTTTGTATCAATTTGGGACCATTACTGGTCAAGTTTCTAACGATGAGTTGTTGGGTAATATTTTTGCTAATTTCTGTATTGGGAAATAATATAACCTGTTGGGTAAAATTAATTGATTTTAATATTATTAATTGGCCTGTCAAATATGAATTTATTGCTATATTGAAATACAGTAATAGCTATTCTTTTTGATATAATTCTTCTTTCAAAACCATTAAATAATTTAGCATAACTATTTCTAATTTTAAATTGTCAACGGTATTATAATATTCTTTAAATACTATATCATCTAAAATCTAAAATTTTGAAAAAATTTTAGATTTGTGGTTCTTTAAAAAAATTAATGTAAAACAAAATACTTCTTAAGCAGTTTTTAAATAATTCTTAAAAGAACTTTTTTTAATCACAAAAGCTAATTAACTCCGAAGAGTACTTAGTTTTTTCTACATCATTATTTTGAGATATTTTTTGAATTTCTACATCAAGGTTGATGTCATTTTTAAAAATAATATTCAATAAATCTATAATTACCTCAGCAGTAACCTCATTAGAATAGCCAATAAACTGAATTAACTTATCTTTTCTCTGATGCATTTTAAAGCCAGCCAAAGGTATCTCGGACAAAACATTAGAAACATCAATATTGTTGATTTTAATTCCTGATTTTGTATTAAAAACAACAGGATTTCGGGCTTCTAAGTCAATCAAAAACGGAATACCATTTTCTATTTTTAATCTGCAAAAATCACCTGTTCTGTATCGTATTAAAGGAAGAAAAGGATTGCTTCCTCCAGTAACTACTAGTTCACCTCTCTCGCCATAAGGAAGCGCAATATCATCAAATTCATCGAAAATTTCTAAATACAAATCGGGTCTTATAACTTTATGACCAATTCCAGTTGCATAAGCTATATTTCTACATTCCGTCAGGGAATAAAGATCGATTACGGGACATTTAAAATAACTTTCTAAAGTATCTTTAGTACCTTTTGTCAATTTCATAGCCGAAGAAACCATAGCTTTTGGAGTCAATTTAGGCTTTAGATCCAACAATGCCATAAAAGCCAGCGGATCGCCTGTTAAGATTTGCGGGTTGAATTTCTCTAGATATTTTACAGCATCATCAGGATGATTCCAATCTGATGTATTTAGGTTTATTTTTAAAATTCCTGCACCTTTTAAGTAGGCTGATAAAGAGGCATAAGTCAATGTTTTTTCTTGAGCGCAAATCAAAGCAATTGCTACAGTTTTTTTGCATGAAGTTATTGAAATATTAAAATCTTGGAGAATGGATTCTATTTGTGGAACCCAACTTGCCTGCGAAACAGCATCAAAAAGCACATCTAATTTCGGACCTGTTGAGCCGGAAGTATGATAAACTAAGAGCTCGTATAAATCTGCCTCATCTGAAACAAATAAATGAGGATTTTTTCTAATATCATCTCTGTTGGTTGTTGGAAAAGAATTTAAAATATTGGATTTATTTTTATAAAATGGAACAGTTTCACTACTCCATTTTAAATATTCGTTTAACCAAATTGGAGTCTGCTCTTGCGTCCAAAATGATTTTTCCTCACAATTTTTCTTTTTATATGCTTTAACTTTTGAAAGATTTACAGCATCTAATCGATCACCACTTTTAAAATTAAATTTTGGAGCAAATTCATCTTGTTTAAGTGCATTTAAAAAACTTAAATCATCTAACAGAGGAAAACGTTCCTCGTCTGTTAATGCTATTTGTGGCTTACTACTCGCGTCCATACGTATTTGCTGCCTCACGGGCTCTTTTCTCTTCCATTTGTCTTTTAATATCCATTATTCTTTCATTTGCTTTATAGGATTTTTTTAAAACGTTATGGCGTTCTGCACTGTTTAATGAGGATAATTTATCAGCTGCTTCTTCAGGATTTTCTCCGTTAGGAAGTATTTGACAACAATTTAATAACAGCCTCACCATCTCTTCGGCACGCTCATCATCGCTGACCCATTCGTTAAATTTTACATAAGGTGAAGCGTGACGCAATTCTTCAAACCAAAAATCATATAATTTTTCTTCAGCAAAAGAGGCATTCTTAAAGTCCTGATGGCTAAGTAACCAAGTAGAAATATGAATAGCGCGCCAATGATTCTCTCCAATGGCTTTTAAATGATCGCCTGATGGTATTTTAAATACCGTATTTAAAAAATTACCGCTTACCGTTCTGTAGGTATCACAAAGCAACGCTATCGAATTCAGTCCTTCCTTTACTAAAAAGCTTGACGATTTAAAAAAAAGTTCTGGACACTTTCTTACATGAGTAACAAGTTCAAAAACATCATATTTAGACATAAGCGTAATTTTGTTGTGAAAATTCTAATGCAAATTTTAAAAGCTCAGCTTCGTTGGTAACATAATACACATTCCAGCCCATTTTATGCAATCGGATCACCAAATCTTTGTTGTAATCTGGTTGAGAATGCAATACCATTGTCCCGTGTCCGCCAGCATTTTTTAATGCAATTTCAGCCAATTCCCAATGAGTTTGTTCCGTTTGAGTATCAGATTCCAACATACTAAAAATATCATTATCGGTCACTATTACAATGTGTGATTTTTTATTTGGCTTTTCTTCAAATGGTTTGCGTAAGCGTTCAATCCCGTACGCATAACCAGTTCCCAAATAAGAGGTTAAAGTTGTCAGCAGATCTGTTTCATCTGTAATAAAACCATTCGTTTCCAGATAACTTCCAGGTTCGCCAGAAAGACATCCCATAACCGATGCACCAGCACGCAATGCAGACAATCCAATAATTGTAGCAGCGAGAACAGGCCAGGAAAAATTGTGCTTCGGATTCATCATCGAACCTGAACAATCGATACCAATATAAACATTTAAAGGACTTTCTGAAACTTCATTATCAGAATCGGATCCGTACGTTCGTTTTTGCATGGTTAATCCTGGAATAAGTGACGGCGATTGTATCGCCGACTGTAACCAGTCTACTTCTTCAATTGCGTCACCAATATCCCAAGTTTCTAAACCTTCCGGTAAATTTAAAGACACATTTTCAGAAGTTTCGATCGGAAAATCTATTAAATGTGGTAAAGCAATTTCTTTGTAATATGCATTGATCAAACGCTGTTCATCGGCTTTTGGATTGACTTGTTTCATCAAATCAATATAATTTCCAGGTCCCATATATCCATTTCTTGGTCCATGACCTCCCAACTTGTTTTGTCCGGAACCTAAACTGTCTTCTTTCTTTTCAGCATCACCATCTGCGAGACCAAGAGCTTCTTTTCGCATGTCGATTATCTCGTCATAACCTTCCAAATCAAGTTCTGTCATACCTGAAATGTCCATAGCCCCCAAACCTGCATCTTCTGCGTCTAGCAATACTAAAATCTTTTTACGTGCCTCATTAAAAGTTTGATCCTCCATTAAATAAGGATACAACATAACGGCAAATCGGCCGCCGCCGTGAATCCAGTCTTTGGAGTAACTTCTAATCAAAGACGCTAATAATGAGGCATCCGCATCAATTTTTTTACTATGAAGGGATAATTTAGTGGCCAGTTCACCTCGGTTTAACCGCCATAAATATTCATAGGTACGCATCATCAAAGTCCAAAATTCAGTAAAAGTATCTTCTGTATTTATGGCTTTATAAACCTCCGACATACTTAATTTATTGACACGCTGTAATTTGTCATTAATTAAAAAGTCAGCATATAAATTGGATACCATAGGTGCTCTGTTCTCAATACCAGGCAGACCAAACCGAATGCGATTCAGTAAAATAGCATTATCATATAAATTAGCTGGCGTAAAAATATGATGCCCAATTTCATGCGCCAGAACTTCAAGAGCGTACCCTTCAATATGGCGTTCTACAATTTCTTCTAAATTGATCACAATACGATGATCTGTTAGCCGAATCATAGCAAAACTGCCGGTAAGTCCTTCTTCTTTAGCCTCCTGATGAGATAAACACCAGATCGGTTCCTGCAAGCGAAGCAAAGGATTCCATTCCAGCTTTGCCTGTGGCCATAACGATTTCCACAACGCTAAGGTTTTTTCTATTTCAAATTGATTATGCATTGCCCAGACTGAATAGGTATAAAAAATAAGAGTTTTGCAAAGTAAAAACCAAAGTATCTTTTGTAGCTGCAACCGATGAAATAGTGTTTCTATCAATTTCGTGATTTTTTTCCAGCCATTTTTCCAAGGTTTCTAATCGCTTAGAATTTGATAAGATGTAAGCGGAATCAACTGTATCAGCTGGAACCAAAACAGTACCAAACTGGTCTGCAAAAAGTGCGTAACTATTTTTTGAATCGGTTACAAATACGTGATCTTCTATCTGCGCTAGTTTTGGCGGATGTTCAAAAAAGCCCATTGACCCTTTGAAACCACCTTGCACGCCTTCAAATTTTGAATCGTTATTAGACCATGTACGATCAAAAAGGTCATCTCTTTTATGATCTGAATCTAGATTAATGACAATTAGCTGCTGCAGATTTTCTGAAAGTTCACAAAAATCAGCTTTTAATCGCGTTCTTAAATGTGCTAAACCGCATTTCCATGCATAAATGCGCCCTGCTGTTTTAAAATCTTCTATCGTTTTAATCTCAATGCTAGTGCTCTTCATAAGTTGACACCAGTCTAAGGTTTTTTCTACTGCGTACGAATGAAAATTTAAAAGTACATCATTCAATAAGTAAATCGTTTTTGTTGGAAATTTCAATACTAAATTGGGCATTTCAGCCATTAAGAGCCAAGCTGTTTTGTATTCATTATTATAGCGTATTGCCTGTCCACTACCAATTAATTTCAATGATTCTAAATACAGTGCTTTTACTATTTCGTGGATTTTCTCGGGAGCTGAATTTTGGTTATAAACTGCTTTTACGATAGGTTCAACCACTTCTTCCATCCATCTCAGAATAGAATGTGAAGGCAAACTGCCATACTTCATTTCATTTTCATCATACCAATGATTGTACAATACACTCTTATCGCTTAATTCTGCAATAAGTGGAGGAAAGCTTATTTTTTCCATTGAAGCCATCTTTTATAATTGGTATAACGTTGATGTAGATATTTCAATTTTAAAATATCATCTGCTCTGTACCCATACAATTTTTTCTCTTGCGACCATTTCTGTAGTTGCTTTTCAATATTTAAAAGTCGGTTATCAATTTCTTTTGAGGAAATATTTTCAAGACCTTTTTTAAATTCAGCTTCAAATTGATCAACTGGATCATTTCTGTCCAAATCTTGACTAATATACTCATCGCAAGACAAATCGAATAAATTTCGCAACCATACAATTCTATCTACTCTATATACTTCGTTACCTGCCTGATCAAAAAATGGCGATTCTAAATGTGGCGTTAAACTATCGTGCAAAACGAATGGTAAAACTTGTCTAATATCTTCTAATTCTACTTTTTTGTTTCCTCTAAAATAAGCCAATGCTTTAGAAAACATCAATAAAGTCATGATTTTCCGAACGGACAAACCATTTTTTGCCTGAGAACCCAAATCCTTGATTGGATCTTTTCCCGTTTCTTTTCTAAAAAGAGTACGCATGTCCAGACCGGACAATTTTGCCGTGTCTTTTGTCATATATTCCAATCTATTGGACGCGGGTTCAAAAAACTCGAACTGACGACAGAAAAATTCGATACGTTTACGTAATTCCGGGTCTATTTGTACTTGTCTGATCTGTTTGTTGATCGTATTAAGCTCTTCTTCGGTAAAAATAATTTCTTCGGGAATAATAGCTTCCGGCTTAAAATTAAGTTCAATACGCTGTAATAAATCCTCAATAAATCGAGTATTAAAATGCATGGCTCGAATTACAATATCAATTCTATCCTTTAAAGCTTCAATAACTTGATACGTTCCTCCGCCTGCATCATCATTAGCTGTTAAATACCACGCTCCTTCTGGACATTCATAAATCTGATCGAAAATTTCAGCATAATTATCTGACAGAACAGTCAATAAAGCAGATTGCGTTCTGGTCGGGATTCGATTGTATTCATCAATAATTTTTACTCGCATACCCAGCCATTTTCTCCAAGCAATTCTAATATCTGACGTTTTTTCGGCCTTTACCATATCCGAAGGCAATGGATGCCCTAATAAATCTGAAATCGTCATTTGAGGCTGACCGTGCTGAATGGCTCTCAATACATCTTTATTATCATATCCCGCTAACAAACCCATCAAAATGGAAGTAGCCGTTTTTCCTCGGCCAGGTCCGCCCACAATAAGGCATTTGCCTCGTGCTGCTAAATTCAATAATGGCATTAATACAAAACTGGAATAGCTCTGATCTGTTGGCAAACAAACGGGTACTTTACTATCGCCAAAAAAAAACTTTTTAGGATCGCCATCATTGAATTCGATATCATAGTACGGACTGATAATAGCGGTATTTGTAATCCAAAAATAAGCCTGACGCAATTTTTCATCAAGGCTGACTCCATCATTAGATTCATTTTGAAGATTATCACTTGAATAAAGATCTTCTACCTTAAATTTGTTGCTAATTTTATTTTCTTGTGGATTAGTAGGCGATTCTGGGACTTTTTTGAAAAACCCCATAGTTTTATTTATTAAGTCAGACATGGTTCTATTTTTGTTCTAAGTTAGTTAAATTTAATATTTTCTATATACGGCTAATACTTTTGAAACTTTTTCAATTCTTTCTTCAACAGTACCTTCCAGCATATAATAGCTAAGATTTCTATCCTTAAGATCTTCGATGATTTTTTGCTGAAATTCTTTTCTTTTCACATCACCGGATCTGTCCCAAGTATCATCATAAGGAATATCGGTATCACACACAAAAATAATGTCGTGCCTTTGTTCTGCTGCTTTGGCTAAATTCTGCAAAGCGGAAAGTGCTTCTCCATGATAATCAAGTGAAAATAAATAAGTCGTAATTGCATTGGTGTCTGAAAACAAAAACTGATTTGATTCTGTTACCAAAGCATCTTCTCTTTCAATGTGAGTTTCTGCAATTTTTAAAAGATCGTCTAAGGTTAATCGTTTATTTATTTGATGTTTCTCCCAATATTCTCTTCCGTACTCTGGCATCCATTGCGTATCAAAATGCACTGCTAATTTTTCTGCCAAAGTAGTTTTTCCTGTAGAAGGTGCACCAAGCAAAACTACTTTAGTAATCAAATCTTTATAGACTTCAGGATGAATAAATTCCTTTTGTTTAAATGGATTTTGTCTAATTTTTGTTGCTGATATAGGAACAATATTCCGACTTAAATCAACTTGTCTGTCAATCGCATTTAAAGCTTTACTCATGTGTACGCCATAAGGTTCGCTCGAATAAAAATGAGATATGCTACGATCTTCCAAAACTTCCAAAACATAGTCCTCTTGAATTTTCATAATTTCAGGTGAATAACCACTATCGTTAGGTGAATTTATTCCTTCAATAACTGTAATATTTGGGTATATTTTGCGTATCCAAGTGGCCCTGGTAGCTAACGAAATATTTATAACAGGATCATCGTAAATTAATAATAGTACTTCATCCATCTCCTTGATAGCGGTTTCAACTAACAATTGATGGCCTTTATGAAAAGGGGCAAATTTGCCTAATGTCAATCCTATTTTATGCTTGTTTTTCATATGCAAATTCTTCTTTGTACGCCTTTTTCCACTGCAAGTAACCAATTATTGCCATAATCAAAAAAAGGAAATATAAACCCGTTGTAAAATATAAGCTTTTATAAAAATATACAAAGATGGCCGCCACATCAACTACGATCCAAAAGATCCAGGAACCTAATACTTTTTTTATCATTAAATACTGAGCAACAAGGCTTGCTACAGTAATAAAAGCATCAGGATAAGGAAAAGAGGCGTCTGTTTTGGTCTGCATAAAATAGCCCAAAATCAGAGTTGATATAAATGTTAAAACAATCCATAAGGCTGCTTTTGTTATTAAGGTAATGCGTAATGTACTTTTATTGTCACCCCCGTACTTCCAATTGTACCAGCCAAATAATTGCAGAAAAATATAAATAACATGCAAAATCATATCCGAATATAATTTTGATGTATAAAAAACAAAGCAATATACTATGACCTGAACTAATCCAAAATACCAACACAGGATATTTTCTTTAATAGTAAAATAAACGGCCAAAAAACCGAAAACTGTGCCAAAAATTTCTAAAGTTGTATTCATATATATTTGCTAAGATATAATAAACTATTAAACTTTTAATTGATAGCGGAACAAATCAAAAAATTATGAAGAAATAAAAACTGAGGCAAAAGATCTCTATTTCCTTTAACAGTATTTAAATGATTCTAAAAGATATCGAACCGCCATAAAAAGACATTATCATCAGCTTGGATAAAGTGTTTTTTATTAATTACACAATATTTATCAGATAAATGTCTGTAAAAAAACACCATTGATTTCCAATAGTGCTTTTTATTGTTATTTATAAACTTTGACTCTTTAAAAATTGAAACCATAAAGGCATTTTTTCTATTTAACAAAAATCTCTTTCAATTGAGTGATGACATTTCCGCCACCTGAAATGGTAATCTCACCAATTTTATCGGCAATTTTCTCTACATATTCCATCTCTTTCAATTTCCAAAGCATTTCATTTTCTTCCATTAATTTGGCGGTGTTCAACAAGCTTCTAGTAGAAGCGGTTTCTTCTCTTCGCATAATACTATTGGCTTGTGCTTTTTTCTCGGCAACCAAAACCTGATTCATAATCTCCTTCATATCTCCAGGCAAGATCACATCTCGAATTCCAGCATCAGAAATCACTAAACCTAAATTGCTAATCTTAGCTGTTACTTCAGCCAAAATATCACTAGCAATCGCATCTTTTTTGCTCAACAACTCATCCAAAGTAAGTCCACCAACAAAAGCTCTTAAAGCCAATTGCATCAAAACATACAATTGTTTTTCGAAGTCTTTATTATCAACCAAAGCTTTCAAAATATCCACCACTTGGTATCTCACAAAGAAATTGATTCTCAACCCTGCTTTGTCTTTCGTCAATAATTCCTGTCCAGAAATCTCCACTTGTTGTTGTCTCATATCAACTGTTTTTACATCAATTGTAATCGCATTATTCCAAAAATAATGGGTTCCTGATTTTAATTCGGTTGTAAAAGTTCCGTTAACAAACAACAATGCTTTATCGTTACTGGCTACCAAAAATTTTCTAACGAATGGTCTTACTTTGAGGTTCTCCAAAAGGTTTACGGTGATATTTTCGGTGATATCAATTTTAGACAAATCGGCTTTCACAAATTCATTTTTCACAATGCCTTTCCAAAACGCATATCTTCCAGCAGTTAAAACAGTTGTGAAATTTCCGTTTGCAAATTGCAACACTATTTCAGTATCGCTTACTTCAACAACTTTTAACATCGCCGCCAAATCTTCATTTTCTAACAAAATATTCAATTCATACTGCGTTTGGAATGGAAAGTTCATTTCATGAATGATGACTTTTTTATCTCCAAAAATCCAATGTTTTCCTTCTTTTAATACGTTTAATAATTTCCTGTTCTCGAATACCAAACCTACTTGGTACGCATCGATTGTAATTCTATTGATCATGATAATTTGTTTTTTTTAATTATTATTGTGTTTACTATTTCACACCTACGGAGTTCTTGACGAAATATTATTTGTTTATTGTTATAAATATTACGCCACTCTGTGGCTTAAATTGGAAATATTTTTATGTAATTAGCTCCATCGGGGCATTATATTTATAGAATAAAAAACAATCAAAAATGAGCTCCATCGGAGCGGCATATAATTCAATGTTCAAAATCAAGTTTATTAAAAATTGTTACGCAGATTTAAACTGATTTTATCTTTAATATTTTCTATTCACTAATGACTATTTACTTTAAATAAAAAACCTCATTGTCTTTCTCCTCCGATAAAAACGGACGAATAGTTTGTAATTCTTGTGCTCCACTTGTTTTACAATTCTATTTTGTAAAAGCAATTCTGAAAACTACCTAAACAATCAAACCCAAAAGAAAAAGAGCATTCCTAAATACATTGCTGTTCGCACTGGTTGTATCGTGAGTGTGCAATTTTAGATTTTACAATCCTAATTGTACCGACAAAGACAAATCAGTTTTTTTGTGGTCATCTTTTTAAGAGTGATGTTCTCTGAAATACAGATTTTCAGTCTGTGCTTGACTTACCATTTGTCTAACCGAATCGAAAAACGGTGCAGGATTCGAACCTGCAAAATTATCTATTGTTCTAACCAACTGAACTATCACATTGCTGTGAATGGGAATCGAACCCATGACCCATAGAGTGGTGATAATTTTCTGGGAAACTACCAAAACCTCCAAATCAAGTTGCATAGAAAAACATAATACGCTTTCGCGAAAAGTTCCCTACAATGGTGCTATACAGAAACACGTAACAGGACTTGTTTGATATTGTCAATCTCCTTCTTTTGTCATTCCGACGAAGGAGGAATCTCAAAACTTTAATAAATCAAAGAACTTGTTTTATTTCTTGAACAAAGATTTCGACACGACTGCGCAATTATTCTGCGTAGAAGATTTTTTTTTTACAAATACTCCAAAAAACAAAAAAAGCGTCCCGATATCAGGACGCTTTCTCTATTTATGTTGAATTTGAAACTATAATTATAAAATAGTTTTCTTTATTTTTTTTTACAATACTATTCCGTTGATTTTATAACTCGTACTTCTACTCCCTTTATCTTCTTTTAGCAATATACCTTTTAAAATCAAATCGTTAATATCACGTAAAGCTGTATCATCAGAACATTTGGTCAGTATTGACCATTTTTTGGTGGTCAGATTCCCTTCAAAATCATTCCATAAAAGTTCCAACATTTTTTGTTGACGAGAGTTTAAAATAGTTTTTTCATGAGTTTTCCAAAAATTAGCTTTTTGCAAAACCGTACTTATAATTTCTTCGGATTGGAGAATGGCTTTTTTCAACGTGTCTAAAAACCAAAGTAACCAGGTTGTGCAATCTAAATTCTCTTTTTGAGATTGTTCTAACAATAAATAATAATCCTTTTTGTTTTTTAAAATTTGCGAAGACAAACTGTAAAAACGCATCGCATCATTCTCTGATTTTGCCAAAATGCTTTCTGAAATAGCTCGGGCAATTCGACCGTTTCCGTCTTCAAAAGGATGAATCGTAAGAAACCACAAATGAGCAATTGCCGTTTTTATAATCAAATCTTGTTGTGATTCGGTATTCAGCCAATCTAAAAAAGTATGCATTAAATTTTGAACTAACGCAGCAGCGGGCGCTTCATAATGTACTTTTTCAGTACCAAATCCAACCGAAACTACTTGCATGGGTCCTTTTTCATCTTTTCGCCAATCGGCAGTTGTAATGGCATACAAACCACTTCTTCCTGTGGGAAATAAAGCGCCATGCCAACTTAACAAACGCTCTTGCGAAATAGCAGAAGCATAATTTTGTGACGCATCCAATAATAAATCTACAAAACCGTCAATGCTTCGATTTGTTGGTTGATTGTTAGCTAAAGGAGAACCTATTCTTTTGGCAATAGACGAACGCACTTCTTCGGGTTTGTATATTTCGCCTTCTATTTGGCTAGAGGTAATAATTTCTTTTTCTAACAACAACAAATTCGATTCCTGTTGAATATCAAATCCCAATGATTGCATTTTTCCCAAAAATCGTCCCTGCAAAAAACGTACATCGCTTAATGGTGCAAGTACCTTTTCGATATCCCAATAAAAATTAGGAAAATGAGGGTTTTGGTGGATGTATTTTGGCATCGTGAATAAGTTTGCGATAAATATACAATTATTAAACGCATAATTTGCGGTTAATATAACTTTATTTACTGCGAAATAGATTTGCTTTCACAACTACCTAAGTATTTAATCTTCTATTGATACAATTCTTCTCGAATTTCAATCAACGTTTGAATTACTTTCTCTTCATCTGGCTTTTCTTGCAAAGTTGAAGTTTCATAATGCTTTTCGATAGAAATGATTAAATCATCTGCCATTTGTAGCAAATCATCGTATTCTTTATTTCCTGCTTTGATGTCTAATAATGCTGACCGATTGTTTACTCTGATGTTTAATTTTCCTGTCGAGAGAATTTGTTCAGCCGTTTGCAAAAGTCTGATGGTGTGCATCATGTTTTTGCTGTCGTAATTTTTTCCGTGCTGATTGGTGTTGTAACGGTCTTCGTTTCGTTTATCGATCCAACTCCAATATTCGGTGTATTCTTTGCAATATTTTGAATAACCGTCTTGGTTGCAAAATAAATATCCCAGCATTTTTTTGCCTTTAGGAATTGACGAAAGCGAAACTTCATTAGAAGATTCATTTTGAATAATTCCCTTATAACCAAACGCTTTCTCCGTATCATAAAACAAAGCAAACATTCCCTTTGAATTGGGCAAATTAATCAAACCACATTGCTCCTGATCTAGATTGTTTTCCTTTAAAAAAGTAGCTGAAGAAATGGTTTCGTAACCTTTCAGTATATAACAAAAATCCAAAAGACTTTTCTTTTCCTTTGGCAACGGATTTACAATTTTCTTATTTAAACCCCTCGCCTTTTTGATTTGTGTAACGGCATAACCCGCAAAAGAATCTTTGCACAATTTGGACAAGAAATCCTCTATTTTAAAATTATCCATCAGCGGATGTTTGTACAAAATACAATCATCAGGCGTAGCGAGGATTTCTAATATATTGGGATTATTTTTTAAAAGCAGTTCAACAAAACGACCGATTTCGTAATAGACCTCATCATTAGTTTCATTCGCAATTTGCGGAATATAATCTAACCCAAAGAATTTTTCCTTCGGCAAATAATACACTCCTTTTATATCCGTATCCGAAGTTGGTGTGTTTAACCCAAACGATTTACTGCCCGAAATAACTTCGAAAAGGATTAGGTTTTGGGATTTTAGGGTGTGGATGGTCATTTATTGATTAATATTCTGTTGTAGTAGTTTTATAAAAAAAGCAACCTTCATCTCCTCAGGTTGCTAAAGTTTTCCTCTTTTACAGAGTGCTGCCAACTACAAGTGTGTGAATTTAAAAATAATAAATCATTCTTAAATTCTAGATTGAAATATAAAACATTCAAACTGGAGATCGGTGTTGGCAATATTTTTAAGAGTAAACCTCTTGACTTTTTTTGTATTCTAATTCCTTTGCTAAATTAAACCTTTCCCATTTAGTAAACCCATATTTCATGTGTCTTTTTTGAAAAAAGCGAATTTTATCCAACGTTTCGAAATCGTTCTTTAATTCGTTAACACCTTTGCTATTCTTATATATTGCAAAAATTCTTCTTTTATCTTGTGTCGACAGGAATGGACAAACAATTAAATCGATTATTAGATGAGTTAACTCAGAAGATTTATTTCTTTTTTCAATTGGAAAACTTTTTATATAATTTTCAATATATATTTTTATTGCAACCTTGATTTTTTGGTACTTTTTTGAATGCCCTAAATAAAACAACAATACCATTATTGAAAAATAATTTAATTGACAATCTGGAATTTCATTTTTTTTATTGTCAAAACCTATAAACTTCTCTAGTAAAACCTCTGGAATTCTAAACTCTCTATTTAATTCTCTAATTACAGTTAAAAGATATAATGTTTCAATCTGAGCATATTCATTAATTGAATTCTTTTTAATTATTAGACTCGACTCATCAAGTATCTTTTTAAAAATTCTATTTCTATTATTAGTACTTAGAATAAACTTTTTATCTGATTTTCGCTTTAACTTATAAAAAACAAGTATTTTAGATAAAATATGACAGGTTTTAATAGTAGAGTTTACTCTTGGAGAAACCGAATAAATAAAAAAAACAAAATCAATAAAATTTACAAGATGCGAGGTCAAAGAGTCCTCAACTTTGTCTAATTTACTTATTTCATTAATATCACTTATTTCACCTAACTGTATTTTACTTTTATAAGCAAGATATACTTTTTCAAAATTTACAAGATTTCTTTCTATGATATTATTTAAAAGAGCCAAACTATAATTCAAAACATCTTTGTAATCAACAGTTGATTCTTTAATTAAAATTTTATATTGAGTTATTAAATTATCTGGATTAAAATAAAATGAAAACTTATGATTAAGTATTTCAATATCATCTTTATTCTCTTCAACTGAACTTTCTTTTTTGTCTAATTTTTTAATTAAAAATCTTGGCGTTTCTGAAAACAATCTATTGATTTTTTCTTTAGCAATTGTAATTTCGGTGATAATTGGTTTTTTATATTCAATCGTTTTAGAATTATTTATGGATAATTTATATTCTTTTAATTCGTGTTTGAATATTTTAAAAATATCTTCTTTTAATGAATCATCATCACAGAATAAAAAATAATCATCTACATATCTGTACAATTCATAATCTATCTTATTTGTAAAGCCTTTTAACTTAATTTTTTCTTCTACAATTTTATCAATCCTTTGTAGAATAATTTCAGCGAAAATTCTGGAAAATTCTGGACCAATCAAAATTCCATTTGTTTCCCCGTAATTCGAGTACTGAATGAACTTATCGAATATTCCCGAAAAATTTTTCTTTGATGCATCAACATTTTCTTTTACAGGATCTAATCCTAAAACAGCCCATGAAATTGAATGCGTATAAATGCTGTCAAAACATTTTGCTATATCAAATTTAAATAGAAAATTATACTTTTTTTCAGCTCGATGATATCTGTAATCTTCATAAAACTTATAAATATTTGTATATTGCTTATACGAAAAAAAAGTTTTTAAATTTTCGTATTCTCTACCATTTAATTCTAAAAAGTCATTATTGTCTCCCTTATTTAATTCGTGTAACTTATCATTAAAGAAACTATATTTTGCAACTTCAACAGGTTTTCTAATGCTGAAACTACTTATAGAACATGAGTACAGAATAGATTCTTTAAAGTCTTCATAGAACTTGATTAACTTTAGCTGGTTAATTGGGTGTATTAATGCTAATTCCCTAAAGTCTTTTTCTTTATGTGTAATTCTATATGTAAAAGGAATCCTTCTAAATTTGTAATCCTCTTTATTTTCAAAATCAGGATGAAATAATATTTTTAAAATTTCTTTAAAAGCTATTAAATCATCTCCTTCAAAATCATTCTTAAAGACAATTTTATCATCATCAATACAAATATTATTCTCAACCAAAAATCGATATAAATATCTGTTCGAAAAAGTAATTGGAATCTCATAAGGTAATACATCAGATAATATTGCTCTCTCCTTAGGGTATTGAATATATTTTTTCTTCTTACTCATCTTTCCAAATTGATTTAATTACTTCAAACTTATTTGTTACCCTTCTAAATTTTTTACAGTAATACTTTTGTTCCTTTTTATTAAAATTAAAAGAATAAAAAGGTTTTTCACTAAATCCTTTTTCAAAACAAAATTTATTTAAAATAAATCTTATAATCTCATTTTTATCAATCCCTATTTGATATTCTTTGTCAATACCAATTTTTAAAGGAGGATTAATTTTTTGAAGTAATATACTCATTCTTATTTTTAAACAATTAATACTATTGTATCTCCAAGCATTTAATTCAAGCATACTATTCGAATAATAAATACCTGCTTTTATGTTCTTCTTATTATGATTTAAGTGATAATTACCAGTTAAAAACTTCAATCTGTCAAAGAGCATTTTTCTTGCTCTTTTTTCATCATATTTAGAGTCTTTATTATAGTTTTCAATAGATAATTTTATTCTGTTTAGATATCGCTTTATTTTATCGTCTGATAATTCAAGTATAACATCTTTATTCTGTTTTATAAAAAATTTGTAACCAAGAAATTCTAGTTTCTTCTGTGTTTGTAATGGATTTTCTAATAAAGAGATTTCTTGAGTTTTATCACTTCTACCTTCTACACCATCATTAATCTCAAGTTCATTCTTATTTATAATTTTCTTAATTACTTCTTTATAATTTTTGGATTGACTTCTAGTTTTCGGACAAAAAACTGCTATTATATCATCAACATACCTTGCATAATATATAATATCTGGTAGTGATTTAATTTCATTATCAATATCTCTCATATACAATTCAGAAAGATAAGCACTTACTCCAAATCCTCTTGGTATACCTTTTTTAGGTTGCATTATTGATGAGTCTTTAATTCTTTCAAATTCATAGAAGAGTCTTTTCAAAAGTTTTTTAGAAAGAGGAGAAAGTAAAGTGTTATTTTCGAATCTTTCAAACAGTCTATTTTGTGGAATTGATTCGTAAAATTTATGTATATCAGTTCGTATGATAACTTTTGGAAAACCATCTGAAATTAAATTATATGTTTGTTTTATTATTTTATTTCTGTCAGCCTGAATTACTTTGAATGTTTTATTCAAATTCTGTTGAAGTTGCTTAATTGCAAAAAAATGGACTCCATCTTTTTTTGTTGTATATATTTCATTTTGCTTATCATATTTGATTTCAAAGCAAAATGGAGATTTTTCATTATTCACAATAGTAGCATATTCACAAAAAACATTATTTCTTATTTCTTCTTTAGCTTTGTTTATAGCTTCAAGTTTTTCAGCAAAAGCATCCAATTCTTGAATTGAAAGTGTTCTACTTTTTTTAAGATTTATTTTTTCATTTAAAACAGTATTAAATTCATCGTGCTTATCAAAATATGCTTGACTTAAATGTCTTTGTTTTATATTTCCTTTTCTGTTTTCCTTTAGAAAAATTATATTAAAATTAGAACCTGAAAATGATTGATCTAGCATTTTTAAATAGTTTTTAAATTATAAAATGTGAATTCCCTAAATACCTCATCCAACTCCAAACTCATCTTCTTCCCACTTCCCAACGCACTCGCATTCTCTTGATTAAACTTTACCGTTTCCAATAAAAAATCAGTTATCAAAACCTCTTTTGGGTGCAAATACGTTTCATTATTATTGGCTTTTATTGCCATTAACTCTATTATTTTTTCTTGAATATTCAATGGTGCTATTGGCAACAATTCCATAAAATCCACTGGCGGGAAAGTGTTGTTTTCTATAATCCATTTTCCTGCAAGGGCAGTTCGCAAAGCATAGAAATAACTTTTCAGTTTTACGTGTTCTTGCTCGCAAAAGTCCATGAAATTTTTGGTTGTTCCTAGATAATGGTGCAAACAAGCAATTGGCGAAAAACATTGTTTTGCCAAGTCGCGCATTTGGGTTGCAAAAGCTTCATTTTCATAATACTCCACTGGCGAAAACAACCACTCCAACAAAGGTGCGTTTGATTTGGCTAATAATCTTACGGCTTTCCGTAAATCCCAACCGGAACCGTCTAAATCGTCTTCGGTCATGAACTCGATTACATCGGTTTGTTCCCAAAGTGATAAGTAATAGTCCAAATCGTGTTTGTAGATAAATCGTATTTCATAATCGCTATCGGGCGAGGCAAATCCCCACGCACGACTTCCTGATTCTACTGCATAGAGTATCTCGACATTCTTACTTTTTTCTATTTCTTTTAATTTATCTAGTATTTTCTTTTCCATAACTTATTCTTTCAAATTAACAAATAATAAACCACAAACTCACAAAACCATTTGCAAATCTGTGATTAAAATCCAACTGTTTTCCCAACTTAAATTACTGCGTCTTATTTTTGATGCACGAAAAGGATTTGAACCTTCATCTTTTGGTTTTTTTATTTAAAAATCTCCGTAATAAACCTGAAAACAAGGTAATTTTAAATCCTTGCGCCACATGTCTACCACTTGATTTCTATCATCTAAAACAAATTCTACAAAATAGTTATCTTTTATACATTCATTATAGATTTCTGTTTTGATGATGGAGTCTTTTCTATTGTCCTTTGATTTTCGCATGATTAAATCATCAAATGCAATTGTATGTTTTTCAAGAAAACGAAGTGTTGGTTCTTTAAATCGATCTTCTCTTCCTGAAACAAGCAAAATCGCATAACCTAGCTTTTTGTAGTTTCTCAATACATTTGCCACTGGTTCATTTAGCAAATCTTCATTAGACTTGCTAGCATCAAAGGGATTTCTGCCATTCATCAAACACAATGTTCCGTCTAAGTCGCAGATAATCGCTTTGGGTAATTCTGGGTTTTGGGTACAATATTGTGGTTCGTCTTTGTGTAAGAGATCGAATTTCTTTTTGGCGCTTTTCGTTTTTACAACTTCATTATTCATGGTTTCTATTTTTGATGGTACAAATGTTTTGCACAAGTACGCAACTATTTTGCGTAGTAAAATGTATTTTGTATTTTTGGTTAAATCTTATATGTGAACCTATCTCAAATATACTCGGAATTACTATTAAAAAACGGCTTTAATCCTACTAATGTAAAGACCTTATGGCTTGATTTAGCAAAAGCCTATTCTAGTAAATCAAGACACTATCATAATTTGACTCATTTAGAAGAAATGATTGAATTATTTGAAAAGTATAAAAATAAGCTACAAAATCCCGATCAAGTGTTGTTTAGTATTTTCTATCACGACTCTATTTATAAAGCAACGCGAAAAGATAATGAATTGAAAAGTGCTGAATTAGCACTAAAAGTTTTATCTAGCAATGAATTACTTGATAAACAATTGATTTTTGATATGATTTGTGCCACACAACTTCATCAACACAATGCAATTGAAGACATCAATTGGTTGATTGATTTTGATTTAAAAATCCTTGCTAAAGATTGGGAAGCTTATCAAATATATTACAACCAAATTAGAAAAGAATATCGCATTTATCCTGATTTTCTATACAATCCTGGCCGGAAAAAAGCTTTAGAACATTTCTTAGAAAATGAGTTTATTTTTCAAACAGAAGAATTTAGATTATTATTTGAAGAAAAGGCAAGAGCTAATATTAAAAGAGAAATTATCTCATTAACGTGAATTGCGTGAGGGATGGAAACGGCATCCTTTTTTGGTCTCGTTTTTTTACGAGACCAAAAAAGATACAGTGTACAGCCCGTTCGCCGCGGCGAACACGCCCAAAAAATTAAACAACTATGGCTCAAAATAAAAACGCACTTATTCGATATAAAACTATTGACAAATGTTTGCAAAATTCCTATAGAACTTGGACTTTAGAGGATTTGATGAACGCTTGCTCGGATGCGTTGTATGAATATGAAGGAAAGGAAAATCCGGTTAGTAAGCGAACGGTTCAGCTCGATATTCAGTTAATGCGAAGTGAAAAATTGGGTTACAATGCGCCAATTGTGGTGTATGACAAGAAGTTTTACAAATATGATGATGACGAATTTTCGATTACGGATATTCCGCTGACGGAAACGGATATGAATGTTTTGACGGAGACGGTTTCGATGTTGAAGCAGTTCAAGGATTTCTCTTTGTTTAAAGATGTTTCGGATATTTTACAGCGGCTGGAAGACAAAATTTATTCTGAAAAGTCAAATACGCAACCGGTAATTCATTTGGATAAAAACGAAAATTTGAAGGGACTGCATTTTTTGGAGGAAATATATCAGGCGATTATAAAAAAAGTGGTTTTAGTGATTACTTACAAATCCTTTAAATCTGCAGAAGAAAAAACGTTTAATTTTCATCCTTTTATTTTGAAGGAATTTAATAATCGTTGGTTTTTGGTAGGGAAAAGAAAGGGAAGTCAACCCATTACCAATTTAGCATTAGACAGAATTATTTCGATTGACTACGATTTGAATATACCTTATTTGGAAGAAAAATTCAATCCTGATTTATTTTATAAAAATGTAGTTGGCGTGACCGTAAATACTGGTTTACAACCCAGACGCATCGAACTTTGGATTGATGCCAAAAACGCTCCTTATGTTACTACAAAACCTTTACACAATTCGCAAAGGCTCATTAAACAAAATGAAGATGGAAGTATCATTATTCATTTATATGTCATTCAAAATTACGAATTAGATCGCATTTTATTAGGTTTTGGAGACAGTCTGGAAGTGCTTCGTCCTGAATATTTACGTGAACGAGTTAAATCTATTTTCTTAAATGGATTATCTCGTTATCAAGTTTGATACTAGTATAATAATTTTTGAGTTAGTAACTCGGTCTAGCTTTGATTTTTCCAATTAATTCAAGTATTCTCTAACTATTTTGACTTATCCCCTATCTGCGCCATCGCTCTTTCCGCTATTGCAGTAATCGACAATGAAGGATTTACTCCAGGATTTGCTGATATCATTGCTCCATCTATTACATACATATTTTTATAACCAAAGACTTCGTTGTTTTTATTAATTACGCCTTGAGAACTATCTTTTCCCATTACGGCTCCTCCCAAAACATGGGCTGTAGATGGAATTCCTGCAAAAGATTCTAATACAAATGAAGTAGGAACACCGTTTACAATTTTACCATATTTTTTAGTCAATTCGATAGATTCTGGAATGTAAGCACTTGGCTTTACTCCTTTTCCAACGGAAGAAGCCATTCCGCCAAAAAAATTAGTTTTAAATTTCAAAGTACTATCAATAGATTGCATGAATAACAAAACGACAGTACTTTTGGACCAACTGTTTGTAAAATAGATTTTGAAATAACGCACTGGAAATTTCAATAATTGCTGTAACATATTAAATAAACGAGCCGGTGTATTTTTCCCAATAGCGAGTGGTAAATGCAATAGTTTCCAGAATCCAGAACCTTCTGAATAACGAACAATTTCAAGATGGCTATTATCATCCGTATGAAGTAAACTTCCTATAGCAACACCTTTAGACATATTTTTACTATGGTCTAAACTAGAAACGCTTATTAGTGTTTCGTTATTCGTTCTTATATCTTCCCCCAGCTTATCAGACAGCAAAGGCAGTGATTTTGGTTTTAGTTTAAGCAGTAATTTTACCGTTCCCAAAACACCTCCTGAGAAAATAACGCTTGTTGCAGTTAACTCTTTTTTAGATTTAAAATAATGCGTGCTCGATTTTAAAAATACTTTATAACCTGTAGCGCCTTTATTCCCATCAATAGGTAAAACATCATAAACTTCATGTTCCGCTAGAATTTTGGCGCCTAAATTTTGTGCTAAATAAAGGTAATTTTTATCTAGTGTGTTTTTGGCATCATAACGGCAACCCGTCATACATCCTCCGCAAAAATTACAACCAGCTCTTTCTGGGCCTTTACCATCAAAATAAGGATCAATCACTTTTTCTCCTGCTTTACCAAAAAAAACGGCTACTTCAGGATTTTCAAACTGATCTTCTCTTCCCAATTCTATTGCTAATTCTTTAAGTCCTTTATCGCCATCAAATAATTTTGGATTTCTAGCTGCACCAAGCATGGTTAGTGCCGTTTTATAAAAGGGTTTAAGTTCATTTTCCCAATCTGCTAATTCGCTCCAACTGCCCGATTTATAAAAAGAGGTTTTAGGAACCGGCAAAGTATTGGCATATACCAAAGATCCGCCTCCTACTCCAGTGCCAGAAATAATGACAATGTGTCTAAAAACACTCATTTTCATGATTCCAAAAAAATTAAGCGCTGGCATCCACAACCATTTACGGAGGTTCCAATTGGTTTTAGCAAAATCATTGGCTTTATACCATTTCCCTTTTTCGATAACTAAAACTTTATATCCTTTTTCAGAAAGTCGTAAAGCACTAACAGAACCTCCAAAGCCACTTCCAATTATAATATAGTCGTAATCTTTTTGCATTTTTATTTAATTATATGCGAAAAATAAGGAATTAATTTGAATAATATGCACGCATAACAAAAATGATTTTCTAAATATTACCTTTAAAATAAAACAGAGTAAACCTAAAGTCTAGTTCTTATAATTTATTTTAGGAAAATAGTATTAACGCTAAATTTCACAGCAATATTTAACACTATTTATTTATTGAAAAAATGGTATTGGATACATCGTCTTGGCGTTTGGCGAGATTGGGGACTTTAAAGCAGAGTATTTTCTGCCGAAACGATGATAGGATAAAAAAAGCTAATTCCGCTAAAACCCCAATCTCGCTAAACGGCTGTTATGCGTTAGGCTTTTTTACCTTGTCTCTTTTAAGTAATCCATAATAGTTGTTAATTTTCGTTTTTTTACTGAATTATTTAGAAATTGTTGATGATTTGAAATTATAAATTCTTCTATTTCTAATCGACCAAAATAAACTTCTATAAAAGAAACATATATTTCTTCCGCAAAAAAGCTATCAAGTTTAGTTTCAATGTCTAAATCATATTTTTTACTTGATTTTATTCCATTAAACCTCAAAAAGCCTATCTATTTTCTAAAAGAATGATTTACAGTTCTATTTATTTCGTCCATTCACTTTTTAAGTTTCCACCTTCTCCAATGTATAGTATTTTATTCCCTTTTTCAAAAAAAGTATAAACACCTGGAGCATTAGGTATTTTATTTTCTCTCAATTCTTTACTTTTCTCAAACTTTATTTATTCTGCTCTTAAAAAGTTTTCTTGGGCTAAATGAAAATCTTCAAGTATTTCTGTTGACGCTATATTAAAATTCATAAGTATATTTTTATTCAAAAAAAAAAATGCCATTCCATGGATATTCTGATCCTCTCCAAATTGTCATTTTTAGTGTAAATAATATTGGAATTAAAATCAATAAAATAATCATTAATATCGGAAAATTTATTTTTTCTGTATAATTTAAATAAAACACATAGCCGAAAACAATTTGTAAAGTAATAATCAAAATTAAATAAAATAAATCACCAAGACCTTGTCCAAAAACTGCTTTTCCACAAAAAATCAGTATTAGTATTGAAATTGTCCAAATCAAATATAAAACATTGCATAAATTCAAAATTCGTTTCATATTTCCTTCAGTTTTTAATTTGTAAGATTTTTTTAAGCTTACCGCTATCTATCTATTAAAGCAATTATAAATTAGATAATTTATCAAAAACCATTTGATAGGTTGGTGTTTCAATTTCGTACTTTAATGATTCGGTAACGACAAAACCAGTCAATGAATCTAATTCTGTTCTATTACCCGCTAAAAAATCTCTGTGCATTGAAGAAGTCGCACTATGAGGTGATTTTTCAAGTTTAAGAATACTTTGCATCACACTATCTTCAGGCAAATTCAACCCTTTTACAGCAGCAAGCATCGTAATTTCATTTGATAGTGAAACATAAAGTGCTCTACTAGTTTGATTTGCTAAAATTTCTCCAATATTCTGATTTAGATAAGAGGTTGCTGAAGCTAAAGCGGAAATGAAAATAAATTTTTCCCAAACTGTTTCCTCGATATTATCTACTAGATAACTCTCGATACCCGCACTTTTAAAAATAGCTTGTAATTTATTTAAGGCTGAGATTGAAGCCATAGTAGAGCCAAAAAATAACTTTTCATAAGTTCCTATTTTCTTTATAATTCCAGGCGAAACAATCATCGAAACAATGTAAACACAGCCTTGCAACACTTCATTATCAGGAAATAAAGTACTAATGCGCTCTGGAGCATCAACTCCATTATACAAAGGAAGAATAACCGTTTTTTTAGTAATACATTTACTGATAGATACAAGACTTTCCTCTATATCATAGGTTTTTGTAGCACAAATAAGAAAATCGAGTTTCCCTATAACCTGAGGGTCATTTGATACTAGAAATGGAAAAACAAAAAATTCATCCGTATCTGTTATAATTTTTAATCCATTATTAGCGATTTCTTTTTGAGTTTCTCCTCTTGCGATAAACACTATTTCAACAGAATCTGACTGATAAAGTTCTTTGGCTAACAATCCTCCAAAATAACCGCCTACTCCACCCATTCCTAAAATTCCGATTCTTGTTTTCATAATTTTATACTGCTTCTCTTTCTAAAAAATGATTATTAATCTGTTTTTCAAAAGTACACAATCTTTAACATAAACTTCTAAAGTGTTCTATTGAAAGAATAAATCAAAATGGTAACTTTGCTACCGACCATTCGGAATTTACAAAAAATATGTTAGACAAAGACAATACCATTGAAGTTCAAGGCGCTCGCGTTCACAATCTCAAAAATATAGATGTTTCCATTCCCCGAGAAAAACTAGTAGTAATCACTGGACTTTCAGGCTCTGGAAAATCCTCACTTGCTTTCGACACCATATATGCCGAAGGGCAGCGTCGTTATGTAGAAACTTTTTCTGCTTATGCAAGGCAATTTCTAGGCGGGTTAGAACGTCCTGATGTAGATAAAATTGATGGACTTTCTCCAGTAATTGCTATCGAACAAAAAACGACTAGTAAAAGTCCTCGATCTACTGTGGGAACCATTACTGAAATATATGATTTCTTGCGTTTGCTTTATGCTCGTGGCGCTGATGCTTATAGTTATAACACGGGAGAAAAAATGGTTTCCTATTCTGATGAACAAATTAAAGATTTGATTATTCAGGATTTTGCTGGAAAACGAATCAATATTTTGGCGCCTGTTATTCGTGCTAGAAAAGGACATTACGCAGAACTTTTTCAACAAATAGCCAAACAAGGTTTCCTTAAAGTACGTGTCAATAATGATATTCTTGATATTACTTTAGGAATGAAATTAGACCGTTACAAAACACATGATATCGAAATTGTAGTAGATAGAATGGTTATTGATGAAAGCCCTGAGAATGAAAAAAGATTATCAGAAAGTATTAATACTGCCATGCATCATGGTGAAAACGTATTAATGGTTTTAGATCAAGATTCTAATGAAGTGCGCTATTTTAGTAGAAATTTAATGTGTCCTACTACTGGAATTTCCTATCAAAACCCAGAACCTAATTTATTTTCTTTCAACTCTCCAAAAGGCGCTTGCGATCATTGCAACGGTTTGGGAACAGTGAATGAAATTAATAGTAAAAAGATTGTTCCAAATCCAAAATTGACAATTAAAGCCGGTGGATTTGCTCCTTTGGGAGAATATAAAAGTTCTTGGATTTTTAAGCAATTAGAAATCATAGGAGAAAAATATGGTTTTAAATTAACGGATGCCATCGAAAAAATCCCAGCGGAAGCAATGGAAATGATTTTGAATGGTGGAAAAGAAAAATTCACAGTTAATTCTAAAGATTTAGGAGTGGCTCGTGACTATAAAATTGATTTTGAAGGAATATCTAATTTCATTAAAAATCAATACGAAGAAAGTGGATCCACTACTATTAAAAGATGGGCTAAGGAATTTATGGACGAAGTTAACTGTCCTGTTTGTGATGGTTCTCGTTTGAAAAAAGAGGCATTATTCTTTAAAATAAACGAAAAAAACATAGCCGAATTGTGCGATATGGACATTTCGGATTTAACGGCTTGGTTTCATGATTTAAATACTCATTTATCTGATAAACAAAAGCGTATCGCTACTGAAGTAATTAAAGAGATTAAGGACCGACTAAACTTCTTGATGAATGTAGGCTTGGATTATTTGGCTTTAAGCCGAAGTTCAAAATCACTTTCGGGTGGGGAAGCGCAACGCATTCGATTGGCAACTCAAATTGGTTCGCAGTTGGTTGGTGTTTTGTATATTCTTGATGAGCCTAGCATTGGTTTGCACCAAAGAGATAACGAAAAACTAATTCATTCTCTAGAACAATTGAGAGATATTGGCAACTCAGTTATTGTGGTAGAACACGATAAAGACATGATTGAACGTGCTGATTATGTCATAGATATTGGACCAAAAGCAGGGAAGTATGGTGGTGAAATCATCAGCAAAGGAACACCTGCAGAAATCTTGAATCACCATACTATTACAGCAATGTACATGAATGGTGAAATGAAAATTGAGGTTCCTAAAAAGCGTCGGGAAGGAAACGGAAAGTTCCTAAAATTAACGGGTGCAACAGGAAATAACTTAAAAAATGTTTCGATAGAGTTGCCTTTAGGAAAAATGATTTGTGTTACAGGAGTTTCTGGAAGTGGAAAATCTACTTTGATTAATGAGACGCTTTACCCTATTTTGAATGCCTATTATTTTAATGGAGTCAAAAAACCAAAACCGTACAAAAAAATTGAAGGATTAGAACATATCGATAAAGTAATTGATATTGATCAAAGCCCAATTGGTAGAACTCCACGCTCGAATCCTGCGACATATACCGAAGTTTTTACAGAAATTAGAAATCTGTTTACTATGACTTCAGAAAGTATGATTCGGGGTTATAAAGCAGGTCGTTTTAGTTTTAATGTAAAAGGAGGACGTTGCGAAACCTGTGAAGGTTCTGGAGTTCGAACAATAGAAATGAACTTTTTACCTGATGTGTATGTTGAATGTGAGACTTGTCAAGGAAAACGTTTTAATAGAGAAACATTGGAGATTCGATACAAAGGAAAATCCATTTCTGATGTGTTGAATATGACGGTAGATGAAGCGGTTCCGTTTTTTGAATTGATTCCGAAGATTTACAGAAAAGTAAAAACGATTCAGGATGTTGGTTTAGGCTACATTACATTGGGACAACAAAGCACAACACTTTCTGGTGGAGAAGCGCAACGCATCAAACTAGCGGGAGAATTATCTAAAAAAGATACTGGAAATACTTTTTATATTCTCGATGAACCTACAACAGGTTTGCATTTTGAAGATATTAGAGTATTAATGGAAGTAATTAATAAACTAGTCGATAAAGGAAATACCATTTTGATTATCGAACACAATATGGATGTGATAAAACTAGCAGATTACATCATCGACATTGGTCCTGAAGGTGGGAAAGGCGGAGGCCAACTTATCGCCAAAGGAACTCCAGAAGAAGTCGCAAAAAATAAAAAGAGTTATACAGCACAATTCTTAAAAAAGGAATTGGCTTAAATTCCCTCAACAATTTTGTTTAATAAGTAAACTATCAAGTAAATTAAACAAAATAAAAGTAATCTATAAGTACCAAATCGGTTTTAATTCCCCTCCATTGGAGGGGTGCCCGTAGGGCGGGGTGGTTTTTTATTGATTGCAATATCACTAATAACATTCTATCCTCAAACTTTTAATCAATACCAGAGATAAAAAAAACTACTGCATCATACAGTAGTTTTCATTTTTATGATGCTATAAATCAAAAAAAAGCCCTTATACTTTTTTGCAACAATCATCTAATTGTTCATAAGCTACAACGTCTGCTTTTACATCATCAGCATCATAACCCATTTTTGAAATACCTGATTTTATAGTTTCTAGATTTGTTTTTTGACTATTGTAAAAAACGGTAATTGTGCTGTTTTTTTCATCTAGTTCGTACATTTTCACTCCTTTTATTTTCAACATATTGGATTGGAAATTTCCTCCACAAGTTTCACACTGTTTACAATGATCGCAAAAAAGAGTTGTTTTTATTACTGCTTTCTGGTTTTTCTTACCATCTTGAGCGGAAATGGTAGCCGTAAAAAGCGTAAAGAAGAGAATCAAAAAAGTGTTTTTCATACTATTATTTTTATTCAAATATATCAATTATTAATTAACATTGAGTAGTGTCTTATGGAACGTATCAATTGAAGATTAAAGCAATTCTATTTTAAAAACAGCAAATTTTAAATTGTAACTTTTAAAATCTCAATATTCTAAATTATTTTTTTTATTGTTCAAAAAGGTCATTTAAAAAAATAATAGGAAGTTAGTTTCATTACTATATTATCAAATTTGAGTTTGATTATTTTTTAATAATATCAATCCATTGTCAATAGAATTTTACCAATATGATCACTACTTTCCATAAGTCTATGCGCTTCTGCAGCTTGTTCTAAAGGAAAAGTTTTATAAATTACAGGATGAATTTGTTTAGAATGAAATAGTGGCCAAATGTTGGTTTCTACCTCTTTTGCAATCTGAGTTTTTACTTCATCAGATTGAGGTTTAAGAAAGCTACCTGTCAAGGTTAGATTCTTACTCATAATTGTGCGCAAATTAATATTTACCTCCGAACTTTTCATTCCGTTGATATAAATTAAGCGGCCTTTCTCGTTTAATATTTCAAGATTCTTTTGCGTATAATCTCCTCCAACCATATCTAGAATAACATCAATTTTTTCCTCTTTTAACACTTCTTCAAAAGCCTCTTTTTTATAATTGATTGCCATTCCTAAGTTCATTTTATTTAAAAAATCAATCTTTTTGTCACTTCCTGCAGTGGTGTAAACTTTACAACCATAAGCTTTTGCCATTTGTAAACCCATGGTGCCAATACCACTTGTTCCGCCATGTATTAATAACTTCTCGTTAGGTTGCAGTTTTCCTAAATGAAAAACGTTAAACCAAACCGTAAAAACAGTCTCTGGAATGGCTGCTGCATCTATTAGACTGATTCCATCTGGAATGAAAAGACAATGCGAAGTGTTTACCACAACATATTCGGCATATCCTCCGCTTGCGATAAGTGCACATACTTTATCTCCAATTTTTTTGTCGGTTACATTTTCGCCAATTGCTGTTATTTCTCCTGAAACTTCTAAACCAGGAATTAAAGTTCCTGTAAATCCTTTACCGTAGGCATCACTATTTTGACGCGTAATTACATCACTGCGATTCACACCAGCTGCTTTGACTTTGATTAATACTTGATTTTTATCTGGTTTGGGTTTTGGAGTTTCTTGTAACTGCAACACTTCTGGTCCGCCAGATTTTGTAATATGAATAGCTTTCATGATCTCATTATTTTGATATCCTTAAAGATAAGTTTTTTTGACCTTAACCACTTATTTCTTTTTTCTTTTAAATCAGTAAATAAATTTAATTTTAGAAGCTTTGTAAGGTAGAAAACAACAATATAATCTTAAAATTAAAGATTGATTTCACTTTATTGATAAAAAAGAATTACTTTAGTAAATTGGAGTCCTAGCCCAGATAGAAGTGGAAATCCTTTTTGTTTTTTTTGAAAAAAAATAAAAAGATTGGAACAAATAGCTGGAAAAAGCTCCTAAAGAAATGAGTAATAAATTAGATATTAAAAAATGAGATTAGAAGATTTTGACAATGATGAGGATAAAGTAATCCAAGATCGATTAAAGCAAAAAAGTTGGAACGAAATTAGAACAAATGATAGTTGGGCCATTTTTAAAATCATGGCAGAATTTGTAAACGGTTATGAAACAATGGGTCGCATAGGACCTTGTGTTTCTATTTTTGGATCGGCGCGAACAAAAGCTGATTCGCCTCATTATATACTAGCAGAAAAAATAGCATACAAAATTAGTAAAGCTGGTTATGGTGTAATTACGGGCGGTGGTCCAGGTATTATGGAAGCTGGTAATAAAGGCGCACATCTTGGTGGCGGAACTTCTGTGGGACTAAATATTGAATTGCCTTTTGAGCAACATTTTAATCCCTATATCGACGGTGATAAAAACTTGAATTTCGATTATTTCTTTGTTCGTAAAGTGATGTTCGTAAAGTATTCTCAAGGTTTTGTTGTGATGCCTGGAGGTTTTGGAACGATGGATGAATTGTTTGAAGCTATCACCTTGATTCAGACTAAAAAAGTGGCTAAGTTTCCTATAATATTAGTGGGAACAAGCTTTTGGTCTGGATTGCTCGATTGGATTAAAACAGTTTTAGTAGAAAAAGAACTTACTGTAAGTCCAGAGGATTTAAATTTATTTAAAATCGTTGATACTGCAGAGGAGGTCGTTGAAATACTTGATAAATTTTATAAAAAATATGATTTATCACCCAATTTTTAATTAAAAAGCTGTCTTAACCGACAGCTTTTTTTATTTTAAAGGAGAATTATACAATTTGTGTCTAATATTAATTATATTTATTTTTTACAAATCTTAATTCTCATTGCTTGAAATCAAATTATAAAATTGGCTTTTTAATTCTTATCGTATTAGTTTCTGCCAAATTATCTGCGCAACATCAGTCGAAGATGGTTGTAGCGTTGAATGCTGAGAAAAAGATTTTAGACATACAGCAACAAATTACTTTTTTTAATCAAACCAATGATACGCTAACTACTATCGTTCTGAATGATTGGAACAATGCCTTTTCTAATAAAAATACGCCTTTAGCAAAACGATTTTCAGATGAATTTTATAGAGGTTTTCATCTGGCTAAAGAAGAAGAGCGCGGAAGTACTAACAAATTATTAATCACTACTAGTACCGAAGAGCCAATAATCTGGGAGCGAACAAAAAAAAATCCTGATTACATCGTATTACAATTAAATAAAAAATTATTACCCAACGAGAAAATTACGTTAATGCTTTCCTATGCTAGTAAAATACCAAGTGATAAGTTTACAAAATTTGGTTACAATGACAATGGGATTTTAAATCTTAAAAATTGGTATCTAACTCCAGCTCGATACGAAAATCATAATTTTGTAAAAAATAGCAATAACAACTTAGACGATATTGCAAATGCAATTTCAAATTTTGAGATTGATTTTGTATTGCCTAATACATTAGAAATCACATCGGATTTAAACAGTCAAAAAACAGTCGCAAAAGAAGGTTTTGTAAACTTTACATTAATTGGCGACAATAGAACAGATTTTAATTTAATTGTTGAACCCAAAAAGAGTTTTTTAAATTATAAAAATAATGCAATAGAGGTAATTACCAATCTAAAAGACAGCAAACTAAATGAAATACAGAAAGCTATCTTAATTGATCGTATTACAGACTTTACTACCAACTTAATTGGAAATTATCCTCACCAAAAAATTATAGTTTCGCAAACCGCTTATGAGAGAAATCCGTTCTACGGTCTTAATCAGTTGCCATCGTTTTTAAGTCCTTTTCCGGATGAGTTTATTTATGAAATTAAGTTTTTAAAAACCTATCTAAACGAATTTTTAAAAACAAGTCTGCATTTAGATCCAAGAAAAGACAGCTGGATTTATGATGGTATTCAGGTTTATGTAATGATGAAATATATTGACGAACATTATCCTGAGGCAAAAATGATGGGTAGCATCTCTAAAATTAAATTGCTGAAAAGTTTTAATCTTACCAAAATTGACTTTAACGGACAATACAGTTATTTCTATATGCTGATGGCTCGTAGAAACCTAGATCAACCATTAGGAAGTCCAAAAAATACATTAATAAAATTTAATGAGCAAATAGCTAGTAAATACCGCGCGGGATTAAGCATTCGGTTCTTAGATGATTATTTGCAAAATAATAGTGTTGCCAATAGTATTGCTACATTTTACAAACAAAATAATTCGAAACAAGTAAGTCGAATTGATTTTGAAACAATACTAAAAGGAAATACAACCAAAAATATTAATTGGTTCTTTAATACCATTATCGATTCAAGAGCTATTATAGATTATAAATTTACGGACGTTTTAAAAACCAAAGATAGCATCACTTTTTCCGTTAGAAATAGAACAGGAACTCCTATTCCAATTCCTGTTTATGGTACAAAAAACGGTGAAATTGTATTCAAACAATGGCTAGATATAGAAGCTTGTGATAGTACTTTTACCATTCCTAGATCAAATATTGATAAAATCGTTTTAAACCTAAAAAATGAAGTTCCCGAATATAATTTGAGAAACAATTGGTACAAACTCGATGGATTTTTTCCTAACAATAGACCCATTAAATTTGCATTTATGAAGGATTTAGAAGATCCTTATTACAATCAAATTTTATATGTTCCCTCTATTAGCTACAATTTATATGATGGTTTGATTCCTGGATTGCGTTTGCATAACAAAACCATTTTAGAAAAACCATTTGTTTTTGATGTAAATCCCTCCTACTCTATTAAATCGAACAATTTATCGGGTTCTGCGTCATTTGCTATCAATCATAATTATAGAAATAGCACCCTTTATAATGCACGATATTCTATGAGTAGTTCTTATTTTCATTATGCTGAAGATGCTACTTATTTAAGATTGAATCCAACAATTCAGTTGCGCATTCGCGAACCTAATTTTAGAGACAATAGAAAACAACTCTTTATGTTTAGACAAGTTCTTGTAAATAAAGAAAAAAGTGCAATTTTGATGGATAATTCACCTGAAAATTATTCCGTTTTTGAAGCCAGATATATTAATACGAAAACAGAAGTTACCAATCATTTTGGCCTGTCTAGTAATGTGCAAATAGCCGGTAATTTTGGTAAATTGACCAGTGAGATTGGATATGGAAAATTATTTGAAAACAACCGTCAAATAAATATGCGCTTTTATGCTGGAGTCTTTCTTTACAACAAAACTCAATCTAATTTCTTTAGTTTTGCCTTAGACCGACCAACGGATTATATGTTTGATTACAACTATTTAGGACGCTCTGAAAGTAACGGAATTTATAGCCAACAATACATCATTGCAGAGGGTGGTTTTAAATCAAAAATAGCCACACCTTATGCCAATCGTTGGATTACTAGTTTTAATGCGAGTTACAGTATTTGGAACTGGATTGAAGTTTATGGAGATGTAGGATTAATCAAAAATAATTCCACTCCAGCTCAATTTGTTTATGATAGTGGCATACGTTTAAACTTGGTTACAGATTACTTTGAACTCTACTTTCCAGTCTATTCTAACAATGGATGGGAGATTGCTGAAAATAATTATAATGAAAAAGTACGATTTATTGTTACTTTTTCGCCTAAAACATTACTCAATCTTTTTAATCGAAAATGGTTTTAATCGAATATATTTATCACTATTACTTACATTATTGTTACAAAAACTAAATTTAAATTACATATAGTGAAAAAATACACTTCTTTTTACTAGAATAAAATAGAATAATTAAATTCAATTTTATGCAGTGTACTATGAAAATAGATAGTTTTTAGTTAAATTTGCATCATAAAGTTATACTTTCTAATTATGATAAAAGAAAAAACCAATTCTACATTGACATTTGCTGATTTCAAAATCGAAGTTTTGAAAGATTATACAACTGCTATTATAAGCCGAGAATGTAGTCTTTTAGGCCGTAAAGAAGTATTAACAGGAAAAGCCAAGTTTGGAATTTTTGGTGACGGAAAAGAAGTACCACAATTGGCAATGGCCAAAGCTTTTAAAAATGGCGATTTCCGCTCTGGATACTATCGTGATCAAACCTTTATGATGGCAATAGGACAATTAACTGTTCAACAATTTTTTGCTGGATTATACGGACATACTGATATAGAACAAGAACCAATGTCGGCAGGAAGACAAATGGGAGGCCATTTTGCCACTCATAGTTTAAACGAAGACGGATCTTGGAAAGACTTAACAAAACAAAAAAACTCAAGTTCCGATATTTCTCCTACTGCAGGACAAATGCCTAGATTATTAGGAATAGCACAAGCTTCTAAAATCTATAGACAGGTTAAAGGAATGCCAAATGCAGCCAATTTTTCGAATGAAGGAAATGAAGTTGCTTGGGGAACAATAGGAAACGCAAGTACATCCGAAGGATTATTTTTCGAAACCATCAATGCTGCCGGTGTATTACAAGTACCAATGGTGATGAGCGTTTGGGATGATGAATACGGTATTTCAGTACACGCCAGACATCAAACAACCAAGGAAAATATATCTGAAATTTTAAAAGGATATCAGAAAGAAGAAGATACTAATGGTTTCGAAATTCTGAGAGTCAAAGGTTGGGATTATGCAGAACTTGTAGCTACTTATGAAAAAGCAGCGATAATTGCTAGAGAAAACCATGTGCCTGTTTTAATTCATGTGAATGAATTGACTCAACCACAAGGACATTCTAGTTCTGGATCTCATGAACGTTATAAAGATGCCAATAGGCTAGCTTGGGAAAGAGATTTTGATTGTATTAGACAAATGAAATTGTGGATGATTGCAATTAATATTGCTTCACCGGAAGAAATTGATGCAATTGATGCTGCAGCAAAAAAAGAAGTTTTAGAAGGTAAAAAAGCAGCCTGGAATGCTTTCTTACAGCCTATTATTGAAGAACAAAAGGAGTTAGTAACTTTACTTGAAAAAATAGCAACAACTAGTAAAAAACAAGAAGAAGTTTTAAAATATGCTTCTGAATTAAGTGCCATTAAATCTCCTATCAAAAAAGAAATTCTGGTTACCGCTCGTAAAGTATTGCGTTTGATTATTACCGAGAACCAGAGAGAAGAACTTTCTCAATGGATCACAAGATATACTGCTAAAACACAAAAGAATTTTAGCAGCAACTTATATTCAGAAACTGATTTAAATGTTTTTTCTGTAGACAAAGTGCTTCCTACATACGCTGATGATGCTGCCGAAGATACTGATGGACGCATGATTTTAAGAGATAATTTTGATGCTATTTTTACTAAATATCCTGAAACATTAATCTTTGGTGAAGATGCCGGAACGATTGGTGACGTGAATCAAGGTTTAGAAGGAATGCAAGAGAAATACGGAGAATTGCGTGTTGCCGATGTCGGAATTCGTGAGGCTACTATTTTAGGTCAAGGAATAGGAATGGCATTAAGAGGTCTGCGTCCGATTGCTGAGATTCAATATTTAGATTATTTATTATATGCTATTCAAATCATGAGTGATGATTTGGCTACATTAAGATACCGAACCGTAGGAAAACAAAAAGCGCCTCTTATTATTCGTACACGAGGACATCGTTTAGAAGGAATTTGGCATTCAGGATCTCCTATGGGAATGATTATCAATGCTATTAGAGGAATTCATGTTTTAGTACCAAGAAACATGACTCAAGCTGCTGGTTTTTACAACAGTTTGTTAGAATGTGATGAACCTGCATTGGTTATCGAATGTTTAAATGGTTACCGTTTAAAAGAAAAAATGCCAACAAACTATGGAGAATTCAAAACACCAATTGGTGTAGTAGAAACCATGAAAGAAGGATCAGATATTACATTAGTATCGTATGGTTCTACCTTACGCTTAGTGCAACAAGCTGCAAAAGAACTGCTTGAAGTTGGTATTGATTGCGAAGTTATCGACTTGCAATCGTTGTTACCTTTTGACATCAAGCATGATTTGGTTAAAAGTATTATGAAAACGAATCGTTTATTAGTTATTGATGAAGATGTTCCAGGAGGTGCTTCTGCTTATATCTTGCAACAAATTATCGAACAGCAAAATGGATATAATTATTTAGACAGTAAACCTCAAACCCTAACTGCTAAAGAACATAGACCTGCTTACGGAACAGATGGTGATTATTTTTCAAAACCTTCTACGGAAGATATTTATGAAAAAGTATATGAAATGATGAATGAAGTAAATCCGTCAAAATATCCAACTATGTTTTAAACTTAAAAATAGTGATTATTATTGTTTTCAATTAAATAGTAAGCGAATATCTAATATTGATACAATTCTTTTTTAATCCTCTTTATTATTTTTTTTGAAATTAAATTCAAAAATAAAAGTTATAATGCCAATGTAAATTTTTTACGTTGGCATTTTTTATTTAAATTTAAGGTTTTATAAAAATCAAACAAAATGAAATCTTTAGAATCAATTTTAAAAGAAATACAAAATGTTAAAGTAATCGATGGACAAATTGGCTACAAAGACTATATTGGTTTGGATTTATCTGTAGAAAATGAAAATTTAAAAAAACTACCAGTTGATAATGCCATACAATTTGAAGAATATATTGAAAACTATTTAAGTATCCATAATGCTAAAGTAGCTTTTGGAGGTTATAATGAAGTTCGAAATTTATATAAAAGAAGTGAAATCTTTAATGATACTGCTATAGAAGAAAGGAACATTCACATTGGTCTAGATTTATGGATTAAAGCAGGAACTCCAGTATTAGCAGCAGTTGACGGTCGAGTACATAGTTTTAATAACAATACCGGAATTGGCGATTATGGTCCCACAATAATCTTAGAACATCAAATAGAAGAACAAAAATTTTATACTTTATACGGACATTTATCGTTAGAAAGCATTGTAAACCTTAAGGAAGATTCCATTTTTAAAAAAGGAGAACAAATAGCAACCTTAGGAGACGCTTCGGTCAATGGAGATTACGCTCCACATTTACACTTTCAAATTATAAAAGATATTTCTAATTATAAAGGGGATTATCCCGGAGTATGTAGCAAAAACAATCAAAAATTTTATTTAGAAAATTGTCCAAATCCTAATATCTTATTAAAAATAGACTAAATCATGAGAAATTTTATTATAGTTCTAAGTATCTTAATACTTACTGGATGTAAATCTAAAAACGCCATTACTGCAGCAGAAGCGGAAGCAAATAAAACTGTAAAAATCAACACCTCTGAAATTTCAGAAAGCCAAAAAAGTAAAGCTTATGAATTAGGAACTAGAGTATTAATGACCTGCAATACCTCTAAATTTAAACCCTTTACAACAAGCGAAGCAACTGCCTCTGTAATAAAAAATACAACTGAAGAAAGATTAACGAAAACCTGCACTCGTTTCCGACAATATTATGGCAGTTTTATTGATCTTGAATTAATTGAAGCTTACAAGAACAACTTTGACCAATCTATCGTTTTTCGTTATAAAGCTTCTTATACAAAAAAGGTTGCCAATAAAGAATTACGATTGATTATGAATTCAGAAAACAAAGTCTCCTCTATAAAATCTATGGATTGGGTTGATGGCTTTTCAATGAATTAATTTGCTCAAATTAATATTCATATGAATTTTTAAAATTAAAAAAAAATAAAATAGCAACAGCTTTTTGACAAATATTAAGGAGTCGCAAAGCTGTTTTTTTTATGCCTTTTGTTTTTTAAATTTAAGAATTCAATACGCTTGAATAATCTTTTTTTTTATTAAAACATAAGTTTTAATAAAATCGACAATAGTCGTGATTAGATTAAAATTAACTTTTCAATTCTAGGTAACATTTATAGTAATCCTATCCGTAGTTTTTTCTTAATAATCTACTCGAAAGTTGCCCAATACTAAGTTAAAGATAAATTCTTCTACAACAACCCAAAAAAAGAGTTCCAAGCAACATTCTTGCGATTATCATTGTTTTTTAAAACAAAATATCACTTTAACTATCAACAACTTAAACCTTATAAAACATTACTTTTAATCTTTTGAAAACTCATTTTTGCTTTGAATATTATAACTTTTACAAACAATTGTGTAACTCATTTTGTTTGAAATGAAAATATCTTTGTGAAGTAATTATAAGAGTTTTAAAAAGCACATTAATTTCTTAGAAATTATTAATTCTAAAAACAGAAAATCATGAATCTCAAAAGAATATTTGGCGCTTTATTAACAACTTTAGGTATTGCTGGACTTATTTACACAGCAGTTTTATTTGCACAAACGAGTGGCGAAATGAATGATATTAAAGGATTAGTTATTTACGGCATATTAGGAATTGTTTTCTTCTTGTCTGGAATAAGTTTGATCCGCACAACAAAGGACGAATCATAATTTTCAAACATTTTCTTTACAATTAAGAAATCAAATTAGTTCGAATTTCACATAATAATCAAATTAAATATAATAATATGAAACTTAAAATCGGAATTACAGAAGCACACTTAAAAAACAGTATTTCATTACTAACTTCAATTTTAGCAAATGAGATGACATTTTATATTAAATTAAGAAAATTTCATTGGAACGTATCGGGACCAAGTTTTATGGAACTTCATAAATTATTTGAAGCTCAGTATTCAGAGGTTGAAGTATCTATCGATGAAACTGCAGAACGTATTAGCAAATTAGGCGGAAAAGCAATTGGAACTATGAAAGAATTTGCTGAATTGACTATCATCAAAGAATCTCCAAATAAATATCCAGAGCAAAAAGAAATGCTAAAAGAGTTGTTGGAAGATCATGAAACATTAATTGTACAATTACGTAAAGATGTTGATGCAAGTGAAGACGAAAATAAAGATTCAGGTACAGCAGACTTTTTAAATGGCTTAATGCAAGGTCACGAAACGATGGCTTGGATGTTAAGAAGATATTTAGAATAATATATTCTTTGGTAAAAAGCTGATAAAGCAATTGTACAAAGGAAATAGTAAGGTTAGGTTTTTATTTAGTTAGGAAGGGACTGTTGGCAACAGCAGTCCTTTTTTTTATACTTTTTAAAAAATATATAAACAGTATCAATCTAACTTATTTTATTATTTCTAAAAATTAATACTAAATTTTATTCTTTAAATAATGAAGAATATTAAAATCAATTATACTTTAAAATAACAAACTTAAAACCAAAAATATGAACAATAAAACAGCCGGAATCGTATTAATTATCATCGGAATCTTAATGGTAGCCTACAACAGCTTCAATTTTAAAACAACCGAAAAAGTAATTGACTTAGGTCCTATTGAAGTCAATAAAGAAGTGAATCATCCTATGGCTTGGTCACCAATCATTGGAGTTGCACTTGCTGTTGGTGGTGTTATATTATTAGTAGTTGGTTCAAAAAAAAATAGCTAATTAATAAAGCTCTCCTTTTGTGAGTATATGAATTTTGTAACTATTCTCTGTATTCATGTAACATAACTTATCGTTTATTAAATGAAATTTGCTACAATAAATAATAAGTTAAAACAATGAAAAAAGTTTTTTTGTAAAATAACTAATTCATTGCAAATCAAATAAATCATTTTATAATTCTCTACAAGATAAACGAAGTTAGTTTAAATAATTAAAACGATGAGTACAGAAAAATCAGTTGCAGTATTAAATACTCTTATCAAAATAAATAATGATAGAATTAGAGTTTATGATTTAGCCCAAAAGGCGACACATGATATTGATTTACACCAATTATTTGACCATTTTCGATCTGATATTAATATGTTTATAACGGAGCTTGAAAGTGATTTGCAAAAGTTGAATAGTAACCCAGTGTCCTTTAAAAAGAAAAATATTTTTTTAGAAAAAATGTGGCTTAGTTTTAAATTATTTTTTGATGAAAGCAACAGAGAAGATTTGCTAAATACTTTAGAATACGATGAATTTGTTGCACTAAACAATTACAAAAGCACATTAGTAAATAACTTAATTGATTTAGATACTAGCACCAAAATGAGATTAAAATCACATTATAAAATGCTTGAAACACGTCACGATAAGTTAAAAGAATTAGGTGATTTAATGTTAATAGAACACAAATATGATAAAAGTTTTACTTTCTAAAAATAACTCTATTTTAAATATGAAACGAAAATTTTAGATTTATTTTCGCTAAAATTTACTACTCATACCAACATGAATTTATTGAAAAATTATAGAGATTAAGTCTTATAAAGGGTAATTAATTTTCTTACTTATTCTTTTATACTTGTATTTATTGGTTGAATATATAATATTTATTCAACCAATAAATCAAAGCTATACAAATTAAAAAATTCAATATTCCTTTTTCAAAATTATATTTACCCATCACTTTGTTTAAATAAAGGTGTATAAAATCAAAAATATATCGAAATGAATACTACGCTAATTGCCAAAAAGGAAAGTATCACAACCTACTTAAAAGAAACCTTTAATGACATAGGGAAAGTGACTTTGTTTGCTTCTCGCTTTTTTAGAGAAGTGATTAAACCTCCTTATGAAATAAAAGAATTGATCAAACAATGCTACATAATAGGCTATAAATCATTGCCTCTTGTCACCGTTACAGGATTCATTATGGGTTTAGTATTGACATTACAATCAAGACCAACTTTAGCAAAATTTGGTGCAGAATCATGGCTTCCTAGTATGGTTGCTTTATCACTAATTAGAGAAATAGCACCCGTTATAACTGCTTTAATTTGTGCTGGTAAAGTTTCCTCTGGTATTGGTGCGGAACTTGGTTCGATGAAAGTGACAGAACAAATTGACGCCATGGAAGTTTCAGCAATTAATCCTTTTAAATACTTAGTCGTTACGCGCATTTTAGCAACTACTTTCATGATTCCTTTACTAGTAATCTTTGCAGACGGAATTGGTGTTATTGGCGGATATATAGGAATAAATATTCATGGCGACGTAAACTTATACCGTTATTTATCTCAAGTGCTAGAATCAATAACATTCTCTGATATTTTCCCTGCAACAATGAAAACTTTTTTCTTTGGTTTCTTTATAGGAATGATAGGATGTTACAAGGGATTTAATGCCGCAAATGGTACTGAAAGTGTTGGTAAAGCAGCTAATTCAGCTGTTGTAACCGCATCACTAAGTATTTTTATTATTGACATGATTGCAGTACAACTAACCGATTTATTTTTATAAGATGGAAGATGAGATAAAAAAAAGGAATATTATCCAGAAATCAGAAGCTGATGTTCCAGTAATAGAAATAAAAAATCTTCATAAATCATTTGGTACAAATGAGGTGTTAAAAGGAGTAAACTTAACAGTAAATAAAGGTGAAAATCTAGTTATTTTAGGAAAGTCTGGATCAGGAAAATCAATCACTATAAAGTGTATTGTTGGTTTAATGCGGATTGATGAAGGAGAGATCAATGTTTTTGGGACAGACATTACCAAATTACACATTGCTGAACTAAATGGAATTCGAGTTAGAATTGGTTTTTTATTTCAAAATGCTGCTTTATATGACTCTATGAGTGTTCGCGATAATTTGGGATTTACTTTAAAACGTCATGCTAAAGATTTGTCTGCAGAGGAAGTAGAAAGCCAGATAAAAGAAATTTTAGATAGTGTTGGTCTGAGCGAAGCCATAGACAAAATGCCCTCGGAACTTTCTGGCGGAATGAGAAAAAGAATTGGGTTAGCTAGAACTCTAATTTTAAAACCTGAAATTATTTTGTATGATGAACCAACAACAGGATTAGATACAATTACTTCAAGAGAAATTAGTGAACTAATTATTGAAATTCAAAAAAAATATAAAACTACTTCAATTATAATTACACACGATATGCCTTGTGCAAAATTAACGGGAAACCGATTAATGGTTTTAAAAGAAGGTGTAATGCATGCTGAAGGTACTTACGAAGAACTAGAAAAAAGTGAGGATGAATGGGTTCGCTCGTTTTTCCTATAACTAATAAAAAAAATAAAATGAAAAAAGAATCTGGATACCAGTGGAAATTAGGAATGTTTGTAATAATTGGATTGGTTCTATTTGTAGGAACTATTTACTTTGTTGGAAAACAAAAAAACTTGTTCGGTTCTACATTTGAATTGTATTCAAAATTTAATTCGGTAAGTGGACTTGAAATTGGTAATAATGTTCGTTTATCAGGTATTAATATTGGAACAGTTGATGATATAGATTTTCTAAATGACACTTTAGTTATTGTAAGACTAGTCATTAAAGATGAAGTGCGCCAATTTATAAAAAAAGATGCCATCGCAAGTATTAGTTCTGACGGATTAATGGGTGATAAGGTTTTGGTGATTTCTGCAGGCAAAAAGTCTAATGTTATAGTTGAAGATAAGGATCAAATCGCGTCAAAACGAGCCATAGAAATGGATGATCTAATGGTTAGCGTAAAAAAAAGTGTAGACAATGCCGCAGTAATTACTGCAGAATTAGCGCAGTTTAGTTACAACATGAATAATGGTAACGGTGCTTTATCAAAATTAATTTCGGATGAACAATTTGGAAACAGTATAAAAGGTACTATTTTGAATCTTGAAAAAAGTACAACAGAGTTTAAACGCTTTACTGTAAATATGAATAACGGCAAAGGAGCTTTATCTAAATTAGTGGGCGACGAAAGAATGGGAAAATCGGTTGATTCCTCTTTAACAAATGTAAAAACAGCTACTAAAGGACTTAACGAAGTTATTGAAGCTGCAAAACATAATTTTCTTTTAAGAGGATTCTTTAAGAAAAAGAAAAAAGAAGAAGAAAAAAAGCAAGAAGAACTAGATAATCTTGAAGAAGAACAAATGAAAAAAGAATTACAAATGGATGTTAAAAATGACTCGATAAAATAACTCATTTTCAAAGGAATAACAATTATAAAATGGTAAATTCACAGTTCAGTTAATTTAAAAAAACTGCACTTTGAATTTACCATTTTTTTTATGGCTTTTACTAAATAATATTGCCGTTTCTAATACATAACTTATTTATGAAAACAGAAAATCAACTTACTATTGCTATTCTCGAAATTACAATGAAAATTCGTAATGAATATCCTGAGTTAATAAAATACTTAGCAGAATTACCTGTAACTATACCAGACATCAGCAATCCTGAAATAAATACAAAAGTATTAATGGATTACTATCAATCTTTAGAAAACATAATAAAAAAATACAGTTCTACTCATACATTATCTTAGAGCTAGCTTTGTTTATAAAATATTAAACTACTCCTTTTATATTATAGAAATTTCAACTCCTTCTTCGTTTAGTATTTTCTTAAGCGTATAAATATTAAATTTTAATTTTTGAAAAAACAATCAGTAAATAAGATAAGTTTTAATAAAAGTTATGTAATTATTTTTTAGTTAAAATGATTCAACTTTGTATTACAAATTCAACCAAATTGTTTCAAAAAAAATTTTTAGAATTATTATAATTTTTCAATTATTTTCTTTTGATGCAACAGGTTTAATTTTAAACAAAAAAATAAAATTAAAACAAAACTATTTAAATAACTTAAAATAATTTATCATGAAAAAGACAATTTTAAATTTAGCCTTAACAACATTTATTGTTGCAACTGTATTAGTAGGATGTCAAGACAAATCTAAACAAGAAGCTGAAGCAAAAGAAAACGTAGAAAATGCAAAAGAGAATCTAGATGATGCAAAAGCTGAATTATCTGATGCAAGAAGAGCAGCAACAGAGCAAGAATGGCAAACATTTAAAGACAGTACAAATGCAACCATCAAACAAAACGAAATTAGAATTGCTGAAATGAAGGCAGAATTAAAGAAAACAGGAAAAACAATTGATTCCGAGTATTCTAAAAACATTCAAGAATTAGAAGAAAAAAACAAAGAGATTAAAAATAAATTAGAGGTGTATAAAAATGACACTAATAGTGATTGGCAATCTTTCAAAAAAGAGTTCAGACATGACATGGATGATTTAGGACAATCATTAAAAAACTTCACAGTAAAAGACAAAAAATAAATCTAAAAGGCGAGTTAATACTCGCCTTTTTTATTACAACTAACTGATTAATAGAATATTAAATATACTTTTTATTACATTTTAAATTATCTAAGTGTGAATTTTATAAATTTAAGAAAAAGTATTGTAACAATAACCTTATATAAGATGCGGATATTTGTAATATAATAATTCAAACAAAAAACTAATAAAATGAAAAAGTCAAAAAATTTAATTTTCGCATCACTAGCATTAGGACTAATGTCTATAACAGGTATTCACGCACAGGACAAAACAGCGTCTTACGGTTTTAAAGGAGGAGTAAACTTCTCAAATCTTTATGCAGATAATGTAGACGACAATAATGTATTGACTGGTTTTAACGCAGGTGTTTATGCTAAATTTCCAATTACAAATAACATCGCTATTCAACCAGAGATTAGTTATACTACTAAAGGAGCTGAATTAGTTTACAACACACTTGGTGTAAAAGGAACAGCAAAATTTAATACTAATTATATTGAAGTTCCAGTATTGTTAGTAATGAATATTACAGACAATTTTAATGTACACGTTGGACCTTACGCAGCTTATATGGTTAGCGGAAAAACAACAAACGATTCTAACCTTTTTAATTCTCAAAGCGAATTAGATACTAATGATTTCAACAAGTTTGATGCTGGTATTGCTGGAGGTGTTGGAGTTGATTTAGATGTTGTAAACTTTGGAGTTCGTTACAACTATGGTTTGACTAACGTAGGAAAAGAAAGAAACTACGGTGGAACAAATTATACTTTTCCAGATGCAAAAAACAGTGTTTTGAGCGTTTATGTTGGATTGAGATTAAACTAATAAAAAATTAACTATTAACTAACCACAAAAACTAGAAATCATGGGAAATTTACTTTACACCATTGCAGTAATATTAGTAATATTCTGGGCAATTGGATTCTTTGCATACAGTGCAGGATCAATCATTCATATTCTACTTGTTATTGCAGTAATCGCAATACTTTTTAGACTTATCTCTGGTAGAAAAGTTTAAACCAAAAATAATAAATAATCAATTTAAAAAATAAAAAAATGGGGAATCTTCTTTATACAATAGCAGTAATATTAGTGATCTTTTGGGCAATCGGTTTTTTCGCCTTCAGTGTAGGATCAATTATTCACATACTTCTTGTAATTGCAGTAATAGCAATACTTTTCAGACTTATCTCTGGTAGAAGTGTATAACTAAAAATTTAAAAAAAAGTAAAAAAATTTAATAATAAAAATCAATAATTATGAAAGCAGATAAAGTAATATTAGGAGTTTTAGGTGGAGTTGCAGTAGGAGCATTATTAGGAGTATTGTTTGCACCAGAAAAGGGAGACAAAACTAGAAGAAAAATAATGGATAAAAGCAACGATTATGCAGAAGAATTAAAAGATAAACTAGACAGTTTATTAGGTTCTATTAGTAACAAATACGAAAAAATCTGGAAAGAAGGCGAATCTTTACTTGCTGATGGTAAATCAAAATTGAACGATGCAAAAAAAGAAGGTGAAGATTTGTTAGCAGAAGGAAAATCAAAATATTACGAAGCAAAAAGCGAAATTAAAAATAGCTAATCGCATAGTAAAATTTCAATAATAAGTATGTTAAAAATTATATCATGGAAAACAACACATCAACAATAGAAATGCTTTTCGACAAAGCGGAGGATTACACTAGAACTACAGTAGAATTAATGAAGTTACAAGCAGTTGATAAAACGGCTGATGTATTGTCGTCAATGATTTCTCGAATAGCCGTTTCTGTTGTTTTTGGAATGTTTGCCTTTTTAGTAAACATTGGTCTTTCTATATGGATTGGTGAATTGCTTGGAAAAGTATATTATGGCTTTTTTGCAGTTTCTAGTTTTTATCTACTAATATCGATCTTGATTTATCTTTTTAGAGATGCGCTGATTAAAGTACGAGTGAGTAACTTTATTATTGTAAGAATGCTTAAAAAAAGTTAATATGAAAAATAATCACACAACAACGCTTAAAGAAGCCATACATTTATTAAAATTAAAGCAAGATCAAGAATTACTAGAACTTAAAGATCAATACTATTATACGTATGAAAGTTTAAAACCTGTGAACATAATAAAAAAAGCCTTTGGACAAATGACTCAGTCATCAGAATTTAGAGGAAATGTTCTCAGTAACGTAATAGGTATTGCTTCCGGATATTTAACAAAAAAAGTGCTAGTTGGATCGACACATAATCCAGTAAAAAGGATATTAGGAACACTTTTGCAATTTGTAATTACAAATGTGGTAACTAAGAAAACCGAGAAAACTATAGATAATGAAATGCTTCGTGACTAATTTAAAAATTAAACACAAGCAATGAAATTCTCTTAAATAAAAAAACTTTCCATATTATTATGGAAAGTTTTTTTGTTTTAATACGTCATCCATATAACACACCAGAGATAAAAACGATGATTATAATTTTTTAAATAGCTTTATTATTTTTAAAGATTAAAGTACTTTAATTGTTGATGTTATTTCTAAAATTAAATTTTGCATCAGTTTATTTCTACAAATTTTTAAATCTAATCAAATTTATATTTGAAAAAATAGAGTATTTTTACTTTCAATTATATTTATAAAAATGAGAACAACCAAAGATATACTTATTGAATTTTACACCGCTTTTTCAAATGGTGATGCTACAACTATGTGCAAAAACTATGATGTAAACATTCAATTTAGGGATCCTGCTTTTGGCTTATTAAAGGGGAATGAGGTTTGTGAAATGTGGAAAATGCTAACTGAGAAGAGTAAAGGAAACATGAAAATTGAATTTTCTGTTATCAAAGCAGACGAATATACAGGATCTGTAAGATGGATTGCTACCTATAAATTTGGTAAAAACCAACGAACTGTAGTCAATACTGTTTTATCTGAGTTTCAATTTAAAGAGGGATTAATTATTAAACAAACGGATCAATTTGACATTTGGAAATGGTCAAAACAAGCATTTGGAATTACAGGATATCTATTAGGTTGGACGGGATTTTTCCAGAAAAAAGTAGAAAAACAAGCTGTAGCATCCTTAAAAAAATACAGCGAATCTCATTAGATTTTTCCAAATTTTAAAGACAAAAAAAATAATGACCGTATTTAACAGAAAAAAACCATTACAAATAGTACTATTTGTAATGGTTTTTTTCTGTTAAAATTATAGGATTAGTAATTCCTGTTCTTTAAAATCAGACTAATTTTAAGGAATAAATTAGTTATAAAAAAACAATTTACATTTCATTATCCGTTTAAATCGAATTTCCAATCCACTTCTTTTTCGTACCATAATTGTCCTTGCTTTACTTGTAACGGACAGTCAAAATTATTGGTATAAAGTGCGCCAGTTCCTAATCCTTGAGGCATTAAATTATGCTGCAAAAAAGTCCATTGTGCGATTGCATTTAATCCAATATTACTCTCTAAAGCTGAGGTAATCCACCACCCTATTTTGTATTTTTCAGCTAAAGTAATCCACTCTTGTGTCCCTCGAAAACCACCAATAAAACTAGGCTTCAAAATGATATATTGTGGTTTTATTTTGAGTATTAAAGCTTCTTTCTCTGCTAATGTAAACATACCTATTAACTCTTCATCTAAAGCAATAGGAAAAGGAGTGTTTTTACACAACTCTGCCATACTGTCAGTATGGTTTTTCGCTATTGGCTGCTCAATGCTATGTAGTTCAAATTCAGATAATTGATATAACTTATATAAAGCTAAATCTAAACTAAATGCGCAGTTAGCATCAACTCGAATTTCTATTTGTTCTGAAGAAAAATGCTGTCTTATAAAGCGTAATAATTGTAGTTCTTTATCAAAATCTATTGCACCGATCTTGAGCTTGATACACTTGAAACCATCGGCTAATTTTTCTTGAATTTGCTCCTTCATAAAAGCCTCTGTTCCCATCCAAACCAATCCGTTTATTGGAATTGATTTTATACCACTTGTAAAGTCTGAAGGAAAGAGTAAAAAAGGGTTTTCACTCACTAAAGATTGAAAGGCCATTTCAACTCCAAATTGTATAGAAGGAAACTCCAAAAGCGCTTCCCAAAGCAAATCTTTTCCGAGGTGAATATGATCACAAGTCCATTTTAATTTGGCTTCATAATCAAGTCGATCATCAATGCTTAATCCTCTGAGAATTCCGCATTCGCCTATTCCTTTTTTTTCTTCTTTTTCAAGTACAATAAACCAAGTTTCTTTTTCATTCATTACACCACGAGAGGTACCCGAGGGACGTTTGAAATTTAGAATATATTTATGATAGGTTGCTTTCATATTTTCTTAGCTGCAAAGCTGATTATGTTTTTTATAAGTTTCAAAAGACCATTTATAAAAATTTTCGGTTATGCTTTAAGAGTGAAGTTCATTTTATAAAAAATCAATTGAACAACTTTAATACTCTTTTAAAATCGTCGTTTTCTATTCCAACCTTTTTAAATGTCTCAAAGTCTTGTTTTATCTTTTCAGTCCAACTCAAGCTATCTGTAACATTTTGATATTGGTATTCCTTATAAATAGATTTGGCTGTTGAATAATTATCATTTAATAAATAAGAGTGTGCTAAATTTAATTTTATTAATAATTCTGATTCATCGAGCTTCTCGCCTTCTTTAAGAAATTTAATTGCTTTTCCGTATTGTTTGGTCAAAATATAATTGTTTCCAATAGCGTTATAATCTAGTGCATTGGCTTTATTATCATTAATTATCGTTGCTAATTTAGTAATTGCTTCACCAGGTTTCCCTTGTTTTGATAATGAGGCTGCTTGTTTGCGTAAATCTTCATAAACAGCTGAAGAAAGAGTACTTTCGCCAAAACAACTGTTGCCAAAATCCTTAAATGCTTTAGCGCGCTCTACAGCCAATAATTTTTGAAATTCCTTATACTTATACTTCGACTGTATTTTATCTAAAATGCAGACACAAAAATCATCTGAATTACTCATTTTTTGAGCCAGATTAGATGTTTTACACTGATCTATAATAGATTTTCTATTTTCTGCTGTCCAGCCACGACTCAACTTATTATCAACCCAAGGAACTACTTCTAGAACTACTTTCTGATTCATGATCCAATTTTTGCTTTCAAATCCAAACCATAAATTACTTGAATTTGATTTCATGCAGGCCGATTTATCCGTTGAAAGAAGTTTAGCATCTTTACTAACAGGTGTATCTTGTACTAAGCACGCGTTTTCTGTTTTACCGTTTTCTTTGTATTTTGTAGCTAAATCTGCAGAGGAGAAAATGGCATATTTGCATTTGTCGTCTCCTGAAATTTTAGAAAGAATAAAAACTGCTCCAGCAGAACCTTGGGAAATTCCGGTGGGATCAGGAATGGCTTTAAGAACAGAAACCAAACTACCCGCCATTTGTTGGTTTTTATCCAATAGTGTTATTCTAAAAACAACTTCGGTAGTTCCTTCCGGAAAATCTTGTGTTTTAATAATAATTCGCTCTCGTGCAGAAACAGTAATTTCCTCGCTTGTAGCGCGTGTTTTATCCCAATAACCGTCTTTTTGTGCTAAATTGATTTGAAAAGCAAACATTGTTAGCAGCAAAAAAAGTCCTTTTATAGTATTCATATTCTTAATTAAGATGATTTTAGCCCAGATAGAAGTGAAAATCCTTTTATAAAGTTTCTAGCCTTTTGAAGGCTAGAAACTTTATAAAAGATTGCAACGGATAGCTGGAATAGCTCCGAATAAAATTACAATTCTATTGATTCGCCTATTTCAAGTAACATTAAATCCTTTCCTTTATTAAAGAATTTACGAATGGCGTCTTCATGATTAATTTCTATGTAACCAAATGTATCGTAGTGATAACCCAGAATTTTATCACAATCCACAAAATCGGAAGCAATAATAGCATCTTCGACATCCATCGTAAAATTATCACCAATTGGTAAAATGGCCAAATCAAGTTTGGTACGCATTGGGATCAGTTTCATATCCATTGTTAAAGCTGTATCGCCAGCGATGTAAATGTTTTTATGTTCACTTTCGATAACAAAACCTCCAGGATTACCTCCATAAGTGCCATCGGGAAAAGAACTAGAATGAATTGCATTTACATATTTTAGTTTACCAAAATCAAAATTCCAGCTTCCGCCATGATTCATAGGATGGGATTTAAAGCCTTTAGCGGCATAATAAGTTGTAATTTCAGCATTTGAAATAATTACCGCATTCGTCCTAGTAGCAATTGCCTCAACATCTAGAATATGATCTCCGTGTGCATGAGTTAACAAAATAAAATCGGCTTGTAGTGCATTAATATCAATGTGTGCTGCTTTTGGATTTGCAGAAATATAAGGATCTACTAGAATGTGCTTACCCGCTACTTCAATTCCTAAAGACGCGTGACCATAAAAAGTTATTTTCATATGATTATGTTTTAAATTATATCTATAGCTCTCTTAGAAAAAGCTAATAGAAAACAGTATGATTAAAATTTATTAATTGTGATTTTTTTGAATTTAGATATTTGAATTATATTTTGCAAATGCTGTTAAAACTCAATTTATATTAATATTCAAAAGGAAGTTTGATATTATAAACTTGAATTTATCTTCCTCCTAAAAATAAATTCACTATCAAATCTGGAATTAGAGAAACCATACACAACGCTAATAAAATAGAAAGTACAAATGTACTAAGTGCTAATTTTTTTAATTCTGGATCTAATGCTCTGGCATCTTTATTTTTATACACCGTATTTAAATGCTTTACTAAAGGTATATATGCCAATAAAAACAAATATTGATCCCAACGATAGTCACTTAAAATTGCAAAAAGTACAACTAAAATCATTGCTGTAATGATTAAAAAAAAGTGATATTTCTTTGCTTTTTCTCCGCCTATTTGAACAACAATTGTATTTTTATTCGATTTTCTATCGGAGGCCTCATCACGCATATTATTTAGATTCAATACTCCTGTACTTAACAAACCTATAGCCGCTGCTGGCAAAAACAAATCAAAATCCAATTGTTCAGAATATAAAAAGTTTACTCCAATTGTACTCACTAACCCAAAAAACACAAATACAAAAATATCGCCAAAGCCACGATATCCATACGCCGTATTACCAACAGTGTAGCGTATAGCCGAAGCAATTGCTGCTATTCCTAATACCAAGAAGAATAAAGAATACCAAATATTAGTATCGCTAAATGCAAAATAAATCAAGGTTATTGCTGATACTAAAGTAAGGAATGAAGTTACTATAATTCCTTTTTTCATGGCTTGAGGCGAAATCGCACCACTTTGAATGGCGCGTAGTGGTCCTACTCGATCGGCATTATCTGTTCCTTTTATACCATCTCCGTAATCGTTAGCGAAATTTGATAACACTTGCAGTCCTAAAGTCGTTAATATTGCTAAACCAAAAATAGTCCAGCTAAAAACATCTGTAGGCGTTTCTATATTATCTGTAGGACGCAAGGCATACATGCTACCTACAATTATTCCAGATACCGATAATGGTAATGTTCTCAAACGCGCTGCTTCAATCCAATGTTTCATTTTATTCAATTTATTTTTACCACGAAGGTATGCTATTTTTTAAAAATTTTGGCTTTTAAGCCATCGGTGATAAGGTGTGTTTTTTTAGAAATAAAAACCCTAATATCCTAATTACATCCAATTACTATCCGAAGTTTCAATTTCGTACAGCCATTGATTGACATATTGTTTTATCACTGTAAAATTACCTAATTGAAAGGCTAAATCCCCTCCTGCTGTATGAATAATTATACAACCAATGTCTACTCTTTTATGCCAAAATAATTGCGAAGTGGTTACCCCTTGAATTTTTGAAGTTTCAATAATTGCGTTATCAATATCCCAAGCACCACTTTGTTTTATAATAAAGTTGTCATTAATATAAAGTCTATTATTTAAAAATCCAAAACACAAAACGAGTCCAATAAACACAATATAAAACGGCAATACATAACTATAAGTTAGCAAGGTTGGATCTAAATAGAAAGCAAAAATAAAAAAAAGCCCAACCGGAAGTATAATAAACAAGAAAATTGAAAAAACCAATTTGCGATAGTTTGGTTTTAATACTATTCCTTTTTCAGGCATGATATGAAATAAAAGCTTAAAAATAGCTATTTTCTCTTTTTCGTTACAACCAGGAATTTCAATAATTGCTTTTTTAATATCAGTATCACTGCTCGTTGCTTGCTTTATTTTTATCTCTAAAATATCAAATTTTTTCTGGAAATAATTTCGAGTTACCGTAACAATTTGTACTTTTTCTGGCTTGACTATCGTGCTTTTAGTGCTTAGTAATCCAAATGATAATAGCAAAGAATCCTTATGCCTGGTTACTTTATAGTCAAAATATTTAAAAACAACGCGAATTAAGTTGATAATCAATATCAAAAATATCAGTATTAAAAAAACAAATCCAACATATTGAATAGTCGATTGGCTGTCAACAAAGTTTTCTAATTGTTCGTCATCAACTTCATATTCTGGAATTATTCTTTTTACATTATCAAAAATTGTCATTATAAAGGCTAAAACTAAACCTAACGTTTTTACATAATTGGTTGTAATTCCAACCTTTAACAAACTTAGAAAGCTAATCTTTACAAAAGGTTGATTTTGATTAATTGAGTTATGAACTGTTGCTTCTTCACTTATTTCTTTTTCATTTACAGCATTCCCTTCTAGCAATCTTGCTTTTAAATTAAGCGCAAGTGTATGTGAAATAGCGCGAATTCTACCTTCTTTTTTAGCACTTCCTGCAGTGTCAACATTAAGTTCATAAACGCCTATAATTCGTTGAATTAAGGACTGATTAATATCGACTTGTTGAATTCTATCCAATTGAATAATGGTACTCTTTTTATTTATAATCCCTTCATTTATGACAAACTCCTCATTTTTATCATCTAAATAAAATTTAAAATTCAAGTATTTTAAATAAGCAACAAAAGCAATTATTATTAAAAAAGAAACGATTCCAAGACCAAGGTAAATCGTATTTAGATCCTTAAATTTTACAATATAAACAAGTAAAACAGGCCATAAACCTCGAGCCCATAATTGCAGGGTATCAACAAACATAACCAAAACGCCAATTGGAGATTGTCGTTGCGGTTGATTAAAGTCGTCTTCCATTACAGTTGTTTTTGTATTTTACCCATTAACAGCTGTTTTATGTTTTCTGCTTCCTCTTTGGCTATTCCGGGAATTGCAATATCACTAGAACTTCCTCCTGCTGTAAAGATTTCAATTTTGGCTAAACCAAAAAATCGTGACATAAACCCTTCATGTAAGGCAACATGTTGTACTCTATTATAAGGAATTACAATTGTATTTGTTGCTATCACACCATATCTATACAATACATCATGCTCTCTAAAGGCAAATCCTTTTTTTCGAAATCCAATAATGGAAAAGGATACAATAAAAATCAAAAGTATTGGAATTACCATTCCTAAAATTAACCAAACTCTTCCAGAGAATAGTTCTGGATTAATAACTGAAAGAACCATTGGAGCCAATATAAATAAACCAATCACTATCCCTAAATTAATCAAAACCACTCTAAAATATTTGGTATGCAAAGCTGTAAAAACAACTTCCTCAAATTTAGGAAGTTGTTTAATATCAATTGTTTTGTTTGTAAAATTTTCCATTTAATTTTATTTGTTTTTAACAAGAAGCTATTCTTTCAATAATGCAAATAATCAAAGGCTTAAATTTGATTTCGCATTTCAGAGTACAATTATTGAATCTTAATTTAGCATTTTTTTACACCAATACTTTTGCTTTCACAATACAATCAAAGTGGAATACTCTTAAGAAATTTAAAATTTGATGATTATATTAAGGAAGCCATTTTTTTTCGAAATTTGGTTTTCTTTTCTCTAAAAAGGCATTTCTACCTTCTTTGGCTTCTTCAGTCATGTAAGCGAGTCGCGTAGCTTCGCCAGCAAAAACTTGTTGACCAACCATTCCGTCATCCGTAAGATTCATTGCAAATTTCAACATCTTAATAGCCATTGGTGATTTATGTAAAATTTCCTGAGCCCATTCATACGCCGTATCTTCTAATTCATCGTGCGGAATAACCGCATTTACCATTCCCATATCCATAGCCTCTTGAGCAGAATAGTTACGTCCTAAAAAGAAAATCTCACGTGCTTTTTTCTGTCCGACCATTTTGGCTAAATAGGCAGATCCGTAACCTCCATCAAAACTAGTTACATCGGCATCCGTTTGTTTAAAAATAGCATGCTCTTTACTGGCTAAAGTAAGATCGCAAACTACATGTAAACTATGACCGCCACCAACAGCCCAACCAGGAACCACAGCAATAACCACTTTTGGCATAAAACGAATGAGACGTTGCACTTCTAAAATATTCAAACGATGTTGCCCATCCTCTCCTACATATCCTTGGTGTCCACGTGCGTTTTGATCGCCACCACTACAGAAAGAGTAAATTCCGTCCTTTGATGACGGTCCTTCAGCAGACAATAAAACTACTCCTATTGAAGTGTCTTCTTGTGCATCATAAAAAGCATTGTATAACTCTGCAGTCGTTTTTGGGCGAAAAGCATTGCGCACATCCGGTCTATTAAAGGCGATTCTGGCAACACCATTGCATTTTTTATAAGTGATATCTTCGTATTCTTTGGCAGTAATCCAATCCATAATTATTGATTTAAATTATTTTAGCGTAAAAATAAATCATTTTTCGCAGTATATCTATTCTATTAAAAGAAGCTTGTAGTAATCCTTATCTGATTAAAGAGGCTAAAATGTTAAAAATCAACTGATAAAGTAATTTTTAACACTTACTAATTGAAATTATTTTTAAATTTATAACAAGCTAATCTAATAAATACCAATTATTTATCGATTTAATTATTGATTCTACACTGATTTATTAACTTAAAAAAAGAATGTATTGCAAACACTAAAAAATGTTGTGGCTCCTTTTTCTATGTTTATAAAAAATTATAGTATTTCAAAAACAGGGAGAAATGAGTATTTGATACCATCATTTGCTATTTTAGGAAATTCTAAAAAGTAACACCTACGGTTAAAAAAAAGATTTATTTTCTTGCGCTTGCATGAGTGAGGCATTAATAAAAATAATTTAGAAAATATTCTTTCAATATATAAAAACAACCAATGGCTAACTGTGAACTTAGATAACCAGTATCAAGCAAACGATTGTTTCAATAAAGACAAAAAAAATCTTTAAAGTAATTTACGCTTAAGTTATTACATTTTAAATAGTAAAAAATAGTACTATTATTTTGCAGGCGGATAAAGCTACTTTAAACTTCTATTATTTTACTGCTACTACGAATTTAAAATTCTAAAAAGGCATTAAAAAGAGAAAGACTAATCGTTTTTGATTAGTCTTTCTTTTTTATTATTCTTTTACCAAGTAAATCCCATCTTCCTTGATTTCGATTAATTTTTCTCTGTAGAGTGCACCAATCGCTTTTTTAAAGGTTTTTTTACTCATCTTCAAAACTGTTTTGATATCTTCTGGATGAGAGTTATCTGTTAATCGCAGAAAACCTCTACTGGCTCTGAGTTCGTCTAGAATTTTTTCGGCATTAGGCTCTATACTTTCATATCCTTGAACTTGTAGTGCTACATCTATTTTATTATCTGGACGAATCGTCTTTATATATCCTCGCATGCGATCACCAGTACGAATGGCATCATCATACACTTCATCTTTGTATAAAAGTCCTTTGTACTTTTCGTTGATAATTACATTAATTCCAATTTCTGTAATGTGCGAGACAATCAAATCTACTTCTTCGCCTTTTTCAACGGTAAGATTTTCATTTTTTAGAAATTGATTGGTTTTACTAGAAGCTACTAAACGATTTGTTTTTTCATCCATATAAAGGTAAACCAAATAACGTTTTCCTTTTTCCATAGGACGCGCTTGCTCTTTATAAGGAACTAAAATATCTTTTTCCATTCCCCAATCCATAAAAGCACCAATTTGATTGACATAATTCACTCTCAAAAGGGCAAATTCATTCAGTAAAATATAAGGTTCTAATGTTGTAGCAACGGGACGCTCTTCATGGTCTAAATACACAAAAACAATCAGCTCCTCTCCTATTTCAAATTCATTTGGAACATATTTGTTTGGCAAAAGTATATCGTGTATTCCTTCTGGATCCGTATCGGGTGTTCCAAGAAACAAACCTACTTTGGTATCTCGTAAAATGGTAAGCGTATTGTATTTTCCTATTTCAATCATTTTCTTAAAATTCTTAGTCTTTATCCACTATATAAGGCACAAAGGTACAAAGATTTAATTAAGAAATAATTTTGATTTAAACTTATAAACTCCTATTTTTAAGATTAATTAAATCGCTAGTATTTACTAGTAAATCAGTCCTATTTTACAATTAAAAATCAAAAATAATACGATCATGAAAAAGATTACACTTTCTATAATTCTAATTGTAGCGCTTTCCACTGCTTATTCTTGTAAAAGACAGAATAAGGAAATTCAGTCCGCGAGCCCAACCACCGAAAATAAAGAAATAGAAGAACAACATCATTCCGAAAATCATTCCCTTGTATTGGACAATGGCGAACGTTGGATTGCGAATCCAGAAACAACTTTAGGAGTAGAAAAAATGCAACAAACCATGAATTCATTTACTGAAAAGGATAATGTTGAAGCATACAAAAAACTTACGGAAAATTTAGAATTAGATTTTAAAATGATTTTTCAAAAATGCACAATGACTGGTGCAGCACATGATCAGTTGCATAATTTTTTAATTCCAATTAAAGATTTATTAAAAACCTTGCCTTCTTCTGATTTGAAAGAATGTCAAGAAAGTTTTGATCAAATAAACAAACACTTATTAATTTATAAAACGTATTTCAAATAATGAAAACTGCCTCTTTAAGAAAAGATCTTCAATACAATGAAGACAAAGTTGCTATCAAAGTAATGATGGAAACAGATACAGCAAAGGAAATTAGAATTTTATTTAAAAAAGGACAAGCCATGAAAGAGCATAAAGCAGGCTTTCCTATTACAGTAGAAATTCATCAAGGGACAATTACTTTTGGTGTTAACGATGAAAAAATGATTTTACAAGCAGGAGATTTAATATCGTTAGAGGCCAATGTCCCTCATGATTTACATGCTGAGGAAGATAGCATCGTACGATTGACTTTGTCAAAGTTAGATACCGTTGAAAGAGTAAAAAAAGTACTTGAATAAGTGCATATAAAGCTAAATAACATTTTTTACACTTTATATTTACAATATCCCATTCTGAAAAGGTGGGATATTTTATTGTAATATAAAGTCCTATTTTAATTCATCCAACTTCTTTAGAATTTTTCCTAAGAATGATTAGCGTTCAACAAATACTAAAAACTAATTTCGGTTCCCTATTATTTTACTTTTTTATTAACTTTGAGAAAACTAAAAATACCACTTATGAAATTAACCTCAATTTACTGCTTATTACTACTTACAATTGTATCTCACACCAATTACGCTCAGACAACAGTTGATGATCCTGAAATAAAAAAAATGGTTGCCGAAGTAAAATCGGAAAATATGGAAGCAACGGTTCGAAAGCTCGTTTCTTTTGGAACGCGACACACCTTGAGCGATACCAAAAGTAATACGCGCGGCATTGGAGCAGCACAACGTTGGGTTAAATCAGAGTTTGATAAATATGCTTTATCCTCTAACGGAAGATTAACTTCGAAAATAGACTTTTTTACGATTAAAGCGGATGGAAAACGGATTGCTGCCGACAGTGAACTAGGAAATGTGATGGCTACCTTAAAAGGTACCGATCCTAATGATGATCGCGTATTAATTATCAGTGGACATCTAGATTCTCGTGCATCTGATGTGATGAATGCAAAAATTGATGCGCCAGGCGCTAACGATGACGCTTCAGGAGTTGCTGCTATGATGGAACTTGCTAGAATAATGAGCAAGAGAGAATTTCCTTTTACATTGATCTTTGTAGCAGTAGTTGGAGAAGAACAAGGATTGTATGGAGCCAAACATTTAGCTGATGCAGCAAAGGAAGGAAAATGGAATGTAGTTGCTATGATTAATAATGATATGATTGGAAACAGTTTGTCAAGCGGTACTTTATTAAGAGACAATACACAAGTTCGCGTTTTTAGCGAAACAATTCCGTATTTAGAGACAGAAGCAGAATCTAAAATGCGCAAATCAACTAATCGCGACAATGACAGTCCATCAAGACAATTAGCACGCTATATTAAAACGGTTACCAATCAATATGTAGATCAATTAGATATTAAGTTAGTGTATCGCAACGACCGTTTTCTTCGTGGTGGCGATCACACTCCGTTCAGTCAAAATGGATTTACGGCAATTCGTTTTTGTGAAATGAACGAAAACTTTGATCACCAACACCAAGATGTAAGAAAAGAAAATAATATTCAATATGGTGATCTTCCTGAATTTATGGATTTTGAATACCTAAAAAAAGTGACTTGCTCCAACTTGGCTACTTTTAGCAATTTAGCATGGTCGCCAAAAGCGCCAACAAACGTAGGAATTGAGGTAAAAGACTTAACTAACTTTTCGACTTTGGTTTGGAAAGCTCCAGAAGGCAAAGAAGTTTTCGGTTATAATATTCTTATTAGAGAAACATCCTCATCACAGTGGGAAAAAACAATTTTTACAAAAGACACCAAAATAGAAATTCCTTATTCAAAAGATAATTTTTTCTTTGCTGTTCAAACTATTGATGCTTTGGGACATTCTAGCTTACCTGTTTTTCCTGTACCAGTTCGATAAAAAACAATTATCAAAAGCGAAAAAATATTTCTTTGAGATCTATAATTAAGACTAAAAGTTAGAGATAAAAAAAAGCGTTCGACTAAAGAGTCGAACGCTTTTTACATTTAGAAATGTCTTAATTAATTGTAAACGCTTTCTTTTTTAAAGTGAACAGTTAATAAATAATATACTACTGCTCTATATTTGTTTCTGTTAGAACGACCATATTTTTCCATAACGGCATCGATTCCGGCATCCAAATTGAGTCCGTCCGCAAGTCCTAATTTTTTAATCAGGAAATTTTTCTTCACCGTATCCAATTCTGCTTGTTGACTTCCTGCAACCGTTGCAGCATCGGCATTATAAATCGATGGTCCGCAACCAATGGTTACTTTCGTTAATAAATCCATATCTGGAGTAACGCCACATTTGTCTTTCAAATCGGCTGCATACTTTACAATTAATTCTTCTCTTGCACTCATAATAAAATTTTAAGGTTAGTTTTAGTAATTAGTTTATATTCTCAAATTTAAACAATTAAATATCTATTTTAAGAGAAAAATAAAATAATTAAACCAACTCCTTAAAATAATCTAACAAAATTTTATCGTTCGCCAATGTGGGTGTAAAAATCTCTAAAATACATGGTTTTAGATTTTGATTATACAAAGCATTCAGACTTGTTTCTAAAGTTTTTTGATCGCTGGATACACTATATTCGAAACCAAACATTTTGGCTAAGTGTTCCGCAGTTAAACAATGAGAAGTTTCAAAGAAAGTATTAAAAACGGGACTTTCTTCGTGTCCTGGCAATATTCTAAATATTCCACCACCACCATTATTTACTACTATGATTTTGAAATTCTTTGCGATATATTGATTCCAAAGTGCATTGCTATCATACAAGAAACTAATATCTCCTGTAATAAAAACAGTTGGTTTATCATTGACAACAGCCGCACCAATAGCCGTAGAAGTGCTTCCATCAATGCCGCTTGTCCCTCGATTGCAATACACTTCGATAGTTGGGTCAATATCAATTAGCTGCGCGTATCGAATGGCAGAACTATTGCTTATTTGTAACTGAGAATTTTTTGGCAAACTTTTAATAACTGTATCAAAAACTACAAAATCAGAAAAAGGAATTTTATCTAAATAAAGTTCATGCTTTACTTCCCGTAATTTTTTTACTTTATCCATTTTGATAAAATAATCACTTCTTATTTCGGTTACCAATGGGAAAAAAGCTTCAAAAAAATAATTGGGATCAACTTCAAAATGCTTTGTTAAGGCTCCAAAAGTATCATACGCTCTCAAAGTGTCAATATGCCAATGGTGTTTGGGTTTGTATTTTCGTAAAAAAGCCTTAATACGTTTAGAAACAATCATTCCGCCAAAAGTTACTAAAATCTCTGGACGAAAATCCTCAAAATCAGCATCTGTAAAAGGCGTAATTATGGTATCAATGTTGTTTATAAAAGTAGGATGATGCAAATTAGAAGTCGTTTCAGTCATAACGACAACCGACTCGTCTGCTGCAAGAAAGTTAATAGCAGTTTCAGCAATAGCATTTGGATCATTTACACCCACCAAAATCATTTTTCGTGTGGATTGGTTCCAAATTTTGCTATATTCTGATAAATCTTCTACAACAGGAATTGGAAGAAAATCCTCCGATACATCTAAAACCACATTTACAGAAATTTCAGAAACCGTCTGATACAAAGGTTCTTCAAAAGGAGCATTAATGTGAACGGGACCTTTTTTTAATAATGCTGTATTTATGGCGAAATTTATTTTAGCGTCATTTTCTTCAGAAACATTTTCTTGCAAATTAGCATTGTACAACGAATGATTTTCGAAAACATTTTCTTGACGAATAGTTTGCCCATCACCAATATCTATCTTACTTTGCGGACGATCTGCAGAAATAACAATCAATGGTATTTGACTGTAAAATGCTTCTGCAAAAGCCGGATAATAATTCAGTAATGCAGAGCCTGAAGTACATACTAAAGCCACAGCATGCTTGGTTTGTTGTGCGATTCCTAATGCGAAAAATGCTGCAGCGCGTTCATCCGCAATACTGTAACACTGAAATGAGGGATTGTTTACAAAACCTATTGTTAGAGGAGCGTTTCTAGAACCGGGAGAAATTACTATAGTCGTGATTCCTTTAGCCAAACAAAGTTCGATAATGCTTTGCGCTAAAGGTATTTTGGGGTAAATCATGAATTCATTTTTTAAAAACGTAAAGATACAAAGTTAGCCAGCTTATTCCTTATTGTAGATTAGTTTTCTTATTTTTGAGATTCATTTTAAATAACCGATAATTCTATTCATTATGCGTTTTATTTTCACTTTTTTACTATACTTTTCATTTCAATTTAGTTGGTCACAAGCAAACTTAAATCCCACCGAAATAAGTTATAAGGAAGCCCTTGTGCAATCTAAAAAGGAAAATAAACCTATTTTTATTATGCTTTATGCTACTTGGTGCCCTCACTGTAACACGATGAAAGCAACAGTTTTTAGCGATCCTAAAGTCAAACTTTTTATGAATACCAATTACATCTCTATTTGGAAAGACATCGAAAAAGAAGAGGGAAAACAAATTAAAGAGCAATATAATACCAATGGTTTGCCAACTTTTTTATTTATAGATGCTAATGAAACTCTTTTGTATAGTATAAAGGGAGAGATGAAAACAGAAACTTTTATGAATGAAGCTACGAATGCTTTAAACCCTAAATTACAATTGCCGTATTTAGAAAAACAGTTTTTGAATGATCCAAGTAACGTAACTACTTGTTTGGCCTATATTCAAACCCTTAGAAAAGGAGCAGATCGTAACGAGTTATCAAAACCAACACATCTTTATCTAGAGACTCAAACGGATCAGCAATTGCTTTCAGAAACCAATTGGCGCGTTATTTCGAATGGTGTTACGGATATTCAGTCTCGTGAATTTCAATATGTATTAAACCATAAAAAAGAATTTGAAAAAATAACCTCACCACAACGAGTGGATGCAAAAATCACTAATATTGTTTCAGAATTATTGCAACCTTACACTATAAATCTTGATAGTACTTCTTACTTTCAAAAAAGACAAATTGCAAAAACCATTCAATTACAAAAAATAGATTCGCTTATTTTTTCATATGATTTATTAGTAGCAGAACGCACTAAAAACTGGGGATTATATCAAAAAACTACATTTGAAGGAACCGAAAAATACGTTTGGAATACAGCCAGTAAACTGCTAGAAATTATTCAAATATATCAAACTGAAATAAAAGATATTACCGCCTTAAAAAAGGCAATTGAATGGGGAAAAAGAGCAATTGAATTAAACAATTCTGCTGAAGCAAATTTGGTATTGGCTCGCATATATGCTAAAATTAAAGATAAAAAATCAGCACAACTTTACGCTAAAAATGCACTTGCAATTACAAAAGAAATGGGTTGGAATACAAAAGACGCCGATAACTTGCTAAAAGAATTAAATACTAAATAAAATACTATGTCTGTTACTATTAGACCCTATATTAATAATGATACCCAAGCGATTTTAACGATCATTAATTACAACATTCTTCATTCTACTGCACTTTATGATTATAACATACGAACATTAGAACAGCAAAAGGCAATTCTAGAAGAAAAAATCGCAAAAAAATTCCCTGTCATTGTAGCTGAATTAGACGGAGAAGTAGTTGGTTTTGGTATGTATAGTGAGTTCCGCTTTCGGGAAGCTTATAAATTTACCGTCGAACATTCAGTTTATGTAGATCAAAATCAACACGGAAAAGGAATTGGAAAAATACTCCTTAAAGAATTAATTGATCTTGCTAAAAATCAAAATATTCATACCATGATTGCAGTAATTGATGCTGAGAATCAAAGCAGTGTGCATTTTCATGAAAAATTTGGTTTTACAACCGCAGGGATCATCAAGGAATCAGGTTATAAATTTGATCGTTGGTTGGACTCTGTTTTTATGCAATTGATATTGGAATAAAAAGTTATTACTCCCAGAAAAAACAGAAGTGTAGAAAGAATAGTATATTTGCACAATTAAATTTTTCATGGACTATACCCTACTTTCTTCTCCTTTACAAGGATTTACCGACTTTCGTTTTAGAAATGCCCAAAATAAACTTTTTGGTGGCATTGATACTTTTTACTCTCCCTACATCAGGTTAAATGGTAAAATGGTGATCAAACCCTCTTACGAAAGAGACTTACTTCCTGAGAATAATCTCGATTTAGAAGTTATTCCGCAAGTGATCACAAATGATGCTGACGAATTTTTATTCGTAGCCAAATATGTTCGGGAATTAGGCTACAAAGAATTAAATTGGAATTTAGGTTGTCCTTATCCAATGGTGACTAAATCCGGAATGGGTTCTGGATTGATTAGTAATCCAGAAAAAATTAATCACGTTCTACAAAGAGCGCATTCTGAATCTGATATTATTGTATCTATGAAAATGCGTTTGGGTTATGAAAACAGTGAAGAAATCCTTGATGTATTACCTATTTTAGACACCTATCCTATAAAAAATATTGCAATTCATGCCCGCATTGGCAAACAACTGTACAAAGGTGGTGTTCATTTGGACGCTTTTCAGCAATGTATTGACAATACCAAGCACAAACTCTATTACAATGGCGATATTACATCTGTGACTAAATTTCATGAAATGCAACAGCGTTTTCCTAGCATTGATCATTGGATGATTGGTAGAGGATTGATTTCTGATCCCTTTTTGCCAAGCATGATAAAAAATAATACCATCGAATATCCTGAAAATAAGATTGAATTATTCAATGCTTTTCACGATACTTTATATGCCATATACAGCGAATCCCTATCTGGTTCGACTCACATTTTATTAAAAATGTATCATTTATGGGAATATTTCTCTGCTACTTTTTCTAATCCTCATAAAGTGCTAAAGAAAATTAAAAAAGCACAAAGTCTTCGAAACTACGAAGCGGCTGTAGCTGAAATTTTTAGAAACGAAAAGTTTTAATTTATTATAATATCCTAATCAAAAAAAAAGCGATTTACATAAAACTGTAAATCGCTTTTTTTGAAAATCTATATTTTGTAATTATGCTTTTATCCAGTCTATAACTTCTGGAGAAGTAACTAAAGTACGAGGAGCAATTACTTTTTCTAACTCTCCTTTTTCATTAATTAAGTATTTTTGAAAATTCCACTCTACGTTCGAATCTTGCAAACCGTTTTTAGATTTTTGAGTCAAAAACTGATAGATTGCCGCCATATCATCTCCTTTTACAGAAATCTTGTCCATCATAGGAAAAGACACACCATAATTTTGCTGACAAAAAGCAGCAATTTCTTTATTAGATCCTGGCTCTTGTGAAGCAAAATTATTAGCAGGAAATCCTACTATTACAAAACCTTTGTCTTTATATTCTTTATAAGTAGCTTCTAAATCTTTGTATTGTGGGGTTAAACCACATTTTGAAGCTGTATTTACAATCAATACTTTTTTACCTTTCAAAGTGGCAAAATCAAACATATCTCCTGATAAATCTTGCACTTTAAACTGATAAATATTTTCTTTGGCAACTACTGCTGATTCATTCATGTTAGCTTTTGTTTTTTTTGATTGTGCTTGATTTTGACAACTAAACATAAACAAAGCACAGCTCGCTATTAATACTACATTTTTCATAATTTAATTTTTTATAAAATTAAACAATTAATTGTCTCATTAAAACTTATTTTAGTTAAACAGAAGTTAAAAAAAAGAAGATTAAATCAGTCGATTCAGCTTCATAATACAGATTGATAACTCTTTAAGAATTCACATTAATTTTTACTTAATATAAAAAAAGTACTAACTATAAATTCTATATACTATAAAAATTCTATTTCATATTTTGCATAAAATAAATATTTGTTATTAATATTAATATCCTTAAAAACAGAAAATTAACTTTTTAAATATAAATATATCTTAAATAAAATTATTCTATTTTGAAATAGCAAAATTTATTTTTTTAGTATATTTATAGTTTACAATTTACAAAAATCTATTTCTTTATTGTTAAATTTTTGTGTTTGCATAATTGAATATTTTTATCAAAAATAAAAGTAAAATAACATTTTATAGTTAAATCAAATATTTTGATACTTTTATGATAACAATAATGTTATGTTTTTTTTTAGTTTGTTTATCAATCGCATAAAAACCAAATTATTAAATTACAATAATCAATATTAATTTCTTTAATTGTAGGTAAGATTGCATAAGTTTGCATTAGTAAAATTATAAGTATATGAGTCAGGAAGAGTTATTGGTATTAATTTACAAAAAGGATGAAAGAGCTTTTACACATCTTTATGATATGTATCACAAAAGTTTATTTTCTGTCATTAATGTTTTGATAAAAAATAGAGAAGAGGCAGAAGATGTACTACAAGAAGTATTCGTAAAAATTTGGAAAAACATGGATAGTTACCATGAAAGTAAAGGAAGATTTTATACTTGGATTTTGAATATTGCTAGAAATTCATCTATAGATAAACTTCGTTCTAAAAACTTTAATAACAGTCAAAAAAACCTTTCTACTGATAATTTCGTAAATCACTTTGAAGACAGTTCTAAATTGTCTGACAAAGTGGATACAATAGGTTTACAGGAATTTGTAAAAAGACTAAAACCAAAATGTATTCAAATAATAGATTTACTGTTTTTTAAAGGTTACACCCAACAAGAGGCGTCGGATGAGTTGGCAATTCCTTTAGGAACAGTTAAAACGCAAAATAGAAATTGTATTAACGATCTACGAAATTATTTGAAAGTATAATGGAAACAAAAGAATATATAGAATCAGGTGTCTTGGAACTCTATGTTTACGGTTTGCTTAATGAAACTGAAAACGAAGAAGTTGCTTTAATGGCAAAAAATAATGCAGAGATTGATGCCGAAATCATTGCTATAGAGAAAGCAATTGTAGCATTATCATCTAGTTTTTCACCATTTCACTCTGTAGCGAATTACGAGAAAATAAAAGAAAAATTAGAATTAAAGCATTCTAAGGTTATTGAGTTAGAACCTACCAGTAATTGGTCTCAATATATAGGTTGGGCGGCGGCAGTTTTATTATTAGTTGGAATTGGATATCAATACAATCAAATGGAAATGTCTACCAATCAAGTTGCTAATGCCAATGTAGAAAAAGTAAAATTAGAAAAAGACCTTAAAAATTTAGAACTTAAAAATAAGGCAAGCGAAACCAGTTTGGCAGTAGTAAGAGATGTGAAAAATATTGTAGTTGCTCTTGGAGGACAAAGCGTTGCTCCAGAATCTTCGGCAAAAGTATATTGGAATAAGGACACAAAAGTGGTTTATATTGACGCAGCGGGATTACCAGAACCTCCAGAAGGAATGGTTTATCAAGTTTGGGCTTTGAAATTAAATCCGCTTACGCCAACTAGTATTGGTTTGTTAGATAATTTTGATTCGAATGATCAAAAACTGTTTGCAGTAAACAATACGGATCAAGCAGAAGCTTTTGGAATTACGTTAGAACCTGCTGGTGGAAGCTTAACTCCTACAATGGAAAAATTATATACTTTAGGAAAGGTATAAAGAAAATCTAGTTTAATAAAAAAGGTTCAACCATCAAGTTGAACCTTTTTTTTATGTTGTAAAATAAAATTAGCATAGTTTATTAGATACTTTATAAAATAAGACTATATCGTATTTCTTCAATTCAATTGTTTATTATAATTGAGTTTTCACTTTTACTTCTTTTCCATTAGCATCAACAGCATTTATGGTTCCTATGCTCCCATTTTTATTAACATAATTAGTATCAGTCTCAGAAATAACGCCATATTTAGATACCACTTTTGAACCCTTTACCGTTAGTAAAGCAGAAATAGAACCGTTTTCATAATTAGCATCTGCCTCTTGATTTGCAGTAATATTTGCCGTTCCAATACCAGTAAAAGTAATGGTATTACCCGTTATTGTAGCTACGTTTGTATTATCACTGGTAAAAGTAAATGCACCACTACTAGAACTGTCTGGATTAATTATAGTAAATGATTGGTCGAAATAATATTTATTAATAGCAGCAAAATTTGATAAATCGGCAGAAAGAGTTGTCATTTTTGTAGCTATTATTTTTTTGTTTTGATTATCAGAAAAATAGATATTACCAAATGAATCATTATATAATTCTTGTCCTAAAAAATCAGAATAAGAAACTATAATTCCATCATCACTCCTTATGTTAATCGCTCTCTCATTTGTAATAAAGTTATAAGTAGAAAAATACAAACTGCCCATTGTGTTTATTGCAATATTTTGGATATAACCATCATTTAATGTAAATAAATCTGTAGCAATTCCCGCATTAGAAATCTTTTTTATTTGATAAAAATTAGACATATTATTGTTGCTAACAACATACATATTTCCTAAACTATCGAATTTAAAATTTTGAATATATGTATTGTTATCGGTGTAGAAATCAGAAATATTTCCATCACTTGTCATTTTTCTTATTGTACTAAAATTATTGTCATTGTACACAAAATATAGATTGCCTAATCCATCAATAGTCAAATATTGGTAATATCCAGTTGAATTATTTTCTAAAGTTATTAATGTTCCGTCTGAATTAATTTTTTTTAAAGATCTAGAACTTGTACTATTATCATATAAAAACAAATAAACAACACCCAATTTATCGACTGTAAAATCTTGAATATAGTATTCATTGTTGAAACTATAAATAGTTTCAACTACATTATCCTGATTAATTTTCTTTATTTCATAAGTTCCACTACTATTGTTATAACAGGAAATAAAGATATTATTTGAACCATCAGTAGTTAATTTTTCTATATTTAATTCTGTTGATGAAAATATATCCGATAAAACCTTTTGAGGTGTCAATTTTTTTAGAGAACTATTCCAATTATTATCATAACTTAAAAAATACAAATTGCGATTTGTTGTAGAAGTAAAATTATTAGTGTAATTAATAGAGTAAGAATTATAATCAAAATAAGTTATAAATGGATATGTGGTATCCTCACAACCATTATTTGGATAAACTCTAACGCCGGCTTGCGTATTAGGACATAGGTCTAGAAAATTAGAAACGCCATCAGAATCATCGTCTAAAAAATTTAATTTTACCGAATTGTTTATTTGACTATTACTTGCAATATTAAAACTGCTATCAAAAATAGAATTCGTGACTGGAGAAACAGTAAGCACTTCTTCACCAGAAATTTCTCCTATCAATTCAATTCCTAATGTATAAGTATTTCCGCTTGAACTAATACTAGAAGGTGTTTGAGAGGCTAAAATTGCATTACCGCCAGCTATTGAAAGCTCAAAATCTGTAGTTTCTAAATTTCCAATTCCAGAATTTGTATTAAAAACAGCACGATTCATGGTAATACTCACCGTATTTTGAGATACAGAATGTACAATTGAATTGAAGAAATTATCTAAACTATTATTAGTAATTACAGCTGGAGTTCCTGAATAAGTAGTTCCGTTATTGATGAAAATATTATTTTTTATTGTGGTTAAACTTTGTTCATTAACGCTTCCTGTATTTATGATTGTACCCGAGTTATCTTTAAATGTATTGCCCTCAAATAAGTGCTGATTTGTACCTAGTGTTGCCAAAAAAGTACCATTAACTATATCTGAATAAAAAGAAAATAAAGACCATGCAGAATTATTAATAAAGGTGGAATTTAAAACTTGGTATCTATTTAGACCTCGAAAATTTCCTATTTGACCCGTATTATCGTAAAAATTGCAATTATCTATTTTAACGTAACGTTCTGTATTAAATATAGTTCCAGAATTTGCAGTAAATGCGCATCCTAAAACAGTTATTCTATTGGAATAATCCGTTTCAATATCTGATGTAGTATTAGGTGTGCTTCCATAATCACTTCCAAATAAAAAACTAGAGTTAGAGATAAATGTGCTATTATAAATAGTTATTGTAGACGAATCATTGGTATAAAAAGCATAAGTATTAACATTATCTATTATGTTTATAGAGCTCGCCATTACAGCAGAATTATTATTCTGGGCTCTAAAAATCGAACCCATTCCCGCTGCATTTTTTGTAAAAGTAATGTTAGAAATTGTCAATAAAGCACCATTAGTAACCTGAAACATTTTATAAGAATTATTACCAGATAAGATCAAATTACTAGTTCCGTTTCCTGTTATTGTCAAATCTCGAGAAATATTGGGTAAATTACCTGTTAAGGTCAAAGTTCCTATAAGATTTAAATCAAAATCAATGGTAGTGGCTGTAGTATTTTCAATAGCATATCTCAAACTTCCAATAGCACCATCATCATTTAAATTAGTAATGGTATAATTCCCTTGAGCATAACTCATTAGCGAGAAAAATAAGCCTACTATGAAATAATATTTTTTCATTTTTTCCTGATTTTTGTTTTGATATCTCTACCCCTATTTAATAAAAATAATCAAACTGAATTCTATCAGTATCACTCAATATAGCATTTCCATTATTTGCTGGAATGTAGGTCAAAACGTCATTAGTAACACTATAGGCCGTATTACTGATCCTTATACCATTCACATACATTTTTACTTTGCTTTTTATAGATGGAATTTGTGCAAGCGTAAAAGTTGTTTGAGATAATGTTGATAAAATTTCTTCAGATGCATCAGTAATTTCATGTGCAGCATTAACCCATACAGTTGTACCAGTTCCATTAGTAGACAAAACTTGTCCGGTTGTTCCATCTGTATTGGTATAAGTGATGGCTCCAGAAGTTAAGGTTCCTGTCGTTTTTACATTTTCTATATTACTATTCCCTAGTTGGATGGTATTCGAAGTAGTAACAATTGCCTCAGACCCAATCGCAATAGAATTAGAAATTCCATCTACGGATACATCCGCATTGTGACCAATTACAGTATTCTCTGAACCATTAGTATTTAATAATAATGCTTGAGAACCTATAGCAACATTATTGTTTCCAGAAACATTATTTCCAAGGGATAAATAACCATAAGCTGTATTACCATTACCATCCACATTCTCTGGTAAAGCAGCCCTTCCCACAGCAGTATTTGCATAACCAGCATTATTTTGTAAAGCACCTAAGCCTATTGCTGTATTAGAATTTTCATTAAAATTTCCCCTCCCTACTGTAATGCCATTTACAACCATATCTTTATCAAAAGATTTTACTCCAAGAATAGTTTGTGCAGTTGTTAGATCTACAAAATCGTTATTTGTAGGTACTGTTGGCGTCATCCAATAAGTAATTCCAGAACCATCTGTAGCTAATACTTGACCAACTGTTCCATGAATATTTGTATAGGTAACTTCTCCAGCAACTATTTGATTTGTTGCTTCAATTCTCCCATTTGCTCCTAATGTAATTACAGTAGCACCTCCTTTATTTGCATCAGTAACTTTTACACCAGAGGAGAACCTTAAAGTTCCATATCCATCATTCATATCTACAAAATCACCATCATCAGATAAAATAAGACCTTTTCCCGTAACTCCAGACTCGTTGACAGTCATACTTCCTCTAGAGGAAACTTCCCCATTAGATTTTACCATAAATTGATTAAAATCAACACCAGATTGCGAAAATGAAATGTCATCTCCAGAGGAATACAATTCCCATTTTACCGCTCCAGAAGTATTTAAAAAGCGTAATTGATCCTGTATTTGAATAGAATTAGAAAACGTTTTTGTACCTGCAATAGTTTGATCAGATATTATATCAACAAAATTTCCGTTAATGGCAGTATTTAGGGCATCTCCAACAAAAGCAGTTGTGGCAATTGCTGTAGAATTATTTCCTGCAGACTGTGTTGCAGCTATTGTAGTTGCTGGTAAGTTGGGAGTTCCGGTAAAAGAGGGAGAATCGATATTCGCTTTTAAATTTAATACTGTTTGCGTAGCTGTAGAAACCGATTTATCGGCATCAGCCGTATTTTCTACATTAGATAAACCCACCATTGCTTTATCAATTCCTGTAACTGTTCCCGTAAAAGTGGGAGAATCGATATTCGCTTTTAAATTTAATGCCGTTTGCGTAGCCGTTGAAACCGATTTATCGGCATCAGCAGTATTTTCTACATTAGTTAAACCCACCATTGCTTTATCAATTCCGGTAATTGTTCCGGTAAAAGCAGGAGAATCGATATTCGCTTTTAAATTTAAAGCTGTTTGCGTAGCTGTAGAAACCGATTTATCGGCATCAGCCGTATTTTCTACATTGGATAAACCCACCATTGCTTTATCAATTCCGGTAACCGTTCCAGTAAAAGCAGGAGAATCGATATTCGCTTTTAAATTTAAAGCTGTTTGTGTAGCTGTTGAAATCAATTTATCTGCATCAGCCGTATTTTCTACATTTGCTAATCCCACCATCGCTTTATTAATTCCAGTAATTGTTCCGGTAAAAGCGGGAGAATCGATATTCGCTTTTAAATTTAATGCTGTTTGTGTAGCGTTTGAAACCGCTTTATCTGCATCAGCCGTATTTTCAACATTGGATAAACCCACCATTCCTTTATCAATTCCGGTAACCGTTCCCGTAAAAGTGGGAGAATCGATATTTGCTTTTAAATTTATAGCTGTTTGTGTAGCGTTTGAAACCGATTTATCTGCATCAGCCGTATTTTCTACATTGGATAATCCCACCATTGCTTTATCAATTCCGGTAACCGTTCCGGTAAAAGAAGGAGAATTGATATTCGCTTTTAAATTTAATGCCGTTTGCGTAGCCGTTGAAACCGATTTCTCTGCATCAGCCGTATTTTCTACATTTGATAATCCCACCATCGCTTTATTAATTCCAGTAATTGTTCCGGTAAAAGCGGGAGAGTCGATGTTTGCTTTTAAATTTAATGCTGTTTGCGTAGCTGTTGAAACCGATTTATCAGCATCAGCCGTATTTTCTACATTGGATAAACCCACCATTACTTTATCAATTCCGGTAACAGTTCCGGTAAAAGAAGGAGAATCGATATTCGCTTTCAAATTTAATGCCGTTTGTGTAGCTGTTGAAATCAATTTATCGGCATCAGCTGTATTTTCAACATTTGCTAATCCCACCATCGCTTTATCAATTCCGGTAACCGTTCCAGTAAAAACAGGAGAATCGATATTCGCTTTTAATAACAATCCTGGTACTTTAGGAAGTGCTGCAGTACCAGCTAAATCACCAGATAATTGTATTTTACCTTTGTTTGTAGCATCTGCATCAACCACAACACCATTTGAAAATTGATTGTCTACATAGGTTTTTAATGCCTTAACAGTTGGATATTTAACATCTGACGAACCATCAACAATAACATTGGTTGATTTATTAAGTAGCACTTCTTTTAAATCTAAAACACTTTGAGTAGCATTACTTATGGGTTTATCAAAATCACGGGTGTTATCAACATTATTTAGAATTAAATTTATTTTGGCATCCACAATATTAGATGCGTTAGTTCCTCCGTTCTCAATACCCACAATTCCACTTACCGTTTGAGCTGAAAAAGCAAAAGGAACAGCATTCAAAACTTGATCACTAACTTCCATAAAAGAAGAACAATTACCTGTAGTATTTACACCAACTTTTAATTTTTTTAAACCCGAAATCCAATTTACAGCTTTAAAATTAATAGCATAACCACCCGTTTGATTTCCTAAGCCAATTACTAAATTAACCATACCCATCTCATCCGTAACGGCGCTAATCGTTTCTTTATATTCTAATTGCTGCGTTTCATCTTCAATACTAAATTGCAAACAAACTGACTGATTTATTAATGCTGTATTCGCAGGATTTATACCTGGCATTTTTTGAGCATTTGGATTCAAAATTAAGGCTTGATAGCTGATTCCATTTGTTTGCGAATGCGCAATGGTACTAACTATAAAAACTAATATTAAGTAGATTTTTTTCATAATAAGTTTTTTATAAAGGGAAATGAAGTCCAAATTGAATTTGATTTGTAATAAAGGCTAACTTCTCATCGGTAGGATGTGAAAATTTAAAGGCATTCGAAAAATTATAACCTAAATTAACTATACAATTATCATTTATAGGATATTTTAAATCTAAACCAATACTGGGTTGAAAAAATAAACCTTTAAATTCTGGAAGTTTTTTTATATCATAAATAACACCGTTAATCTCCTCCTTACCATCTATTATTGTTGCAAGATTTACTGCTCCTTTAAGTTCAACTGAAAGATTTTTTTGATTTTTAAAAAGAACATATCCAATACCATTTTTTAAGCCTATATAAGTAGTATTCCAAGAATAGGTTTGTACTTCATTTGTACTAAAACTATTAAATTGGTTTAAGGTAACACTGGCTTGATAACTGAACTTTTCTTTAAAATTTTCTTGATATCCAATTTCATAATTAGCTCCAATTTTACTTTTTAATTTCAAAATTTGATTTTCAGCGGAACTACTATAACTATAGGAAGTTAGATTTTTTCCAGCTTTAAAAAATATTTCTTGAGCAGATGCCAACTGACTAAAGACAAGTAAATTAAATAAAAGTAGTTTTGTTTTCATAATGATTTTTTAATGATTTTAACGTATTGATTAATTTCACTATTGGTAATTTTAACTAAATAAAGAGAGTTTGGTAAGCCCGATAAATCTAATGTTAACATACCTTCCCTAACTTCTTTAAGTTGATTGAATAATAAACGACCACCAATATCAAATACAGTTATAGAAATTTCTTTAATAGGTTTAGAAAATTCAAAATTTATGCTAGTAACAAATGGATTTGGATATGTAGTAACAACTAGATTTCCTTTTATGGGAACATCTGTCAACAATTTTGCCCAATAATTCTGTTGAAAGCCTTGTATGACAATAAAATCACCCTTCGAATTTCCAATTACACTTTGTTGACCAACGGTTTGTTTGACAAGCATACCATTAGATAAAGTTGCAGATTTGCTTTGCGAAGAAATCATTTGATGATGCAATATTTGACCATAAAATGTAGAACAAAAAAGAAGTAATAAATATTTCATAGAAATTAATTTAAGTCAATATTATAATAAAATTAACACCTTTTATCGATAAAAAATGCTTTTAAACGAATATTTGATTAATTAGTAAAAACTTTTCAGTTATTAGTAACTCTTAAATTAAGTTTTAATGGTCAAAAAAAAGGATAAAGGAAAAATGATCTCCATAGAATCAATTTCTATTTGAAAGAAATATAGTATTATTAAATACATTACATTTATTGTTTTCTGTAACGGCACATTTACTTTATAAATTAATAAAACAAGAAAATGTTAACAAGCTTACTTTTTATTGTAACGGGAATAATTGGTGTTACAACAGCCTTTCTAATTTTTAGAAACTACACTGTAAATAGAATGATGAATCCATATATCATTATTCTAATTCTTATTATTTCACTTCGCTTTTTATTCTCGGGATTGACCTATTTTATTTTTGATCCTTCTTTTAAAACTACTTTTTCAAAATACTCGAATGCTTCGATTATAGTGATACCAATATGTTATCTTTATTTTAAAAATTTAGCAGAAAATAAAAACAAAATTTATTCTAAAGATCTTTTGCATTTTATCTTTCCAATTACTTTGTTATTGGTAATAAATAGTCAAGATCAAATTAATCTCGGAAGTCATTCCTTAGAAATAGTATTATATATTTTGTTTTTTATTTTTGCGATAACATATATATATTTATGTTTTGACGTTCTAAAAACAAAAATTTGGAGCAGAAGAGGAGAAATCAAAGTGCTTCAAAAGCAAAATAAATTAATAAATAATTGGACCTTATTCCTATTTGTTGGGCTAATCTTAACGCTCATAAGACTTTTTATATCCGTTTGCGTAGAAATATATTCAAATGAAAGCATTAAGGGATTTTTGTATCAGTGGATCTCTGCATTAATTTGGGCTGTAATACTATTCAAAATTCTAATTTCTCCCGAAATTCTTTTTGGATACAATTTATTACATCAAAAGTTTAATGAGAATAAAAATAATAACTTAGCACTAAAAGATATTTGGAAAATCAATTCAGATATCGAACTTAAAAACTGCCAACATTCAATTCTTAAAGAAAAAATAGATTTAAATATAATGGTTTATATTTCTCAGATTGAAACAGTAGCACTACAGTTTGAGTTGTTTAGAAATGCCGATTTAAGTATTACAGATTTGTCTACAAACTTAAAAATACCAAAAAGCCACATTTCATATCTTTTTAAGTACCACTCTTTTCTCTCTTTTTCTGAATTTAAAAAATTAATCAGAATTCACGATGCCATTCATCTTATTGAATTAAATTTCCTTAGTAACAATACCTTAGAATCATTGTCGAAAAAAGTTGGTTTTACATCTTATAATCCCTTTTTTACTAGTTTCAAGGAAATAGCAGGAATGCCACCTTTAGAATATTATAAGCTCTATAAAAAAGAATTAGAAGCATAAAAAAAGGTTCAACCATACAGTTGAACCTTTTTTTTATAGAAAAGAATACTAATCTTATTTCTTGTAATACTTTTTATATTTTGGATACGTCAATATTCCGATTAAAGAAATAGTTCCCATTGAATACCAAATCCAACTTAAAGAATGTGCTTCTCCACTAGCATAAGAGTGCAAACCAACTAGATGGAAATTAACACCATAATACGTGAACAAAATCGATACAAAGGCAAACATACTCATCAGGTTAAAAAACCATTTACCGCGTAATGAAGGTACAAATCGAGCATGAATAACAAAGGCATAAACCATAATACTAATTAAGGCCCAAGTCTCTTTTGGATCCCAACCCCAATAACGTCCCCAACTTTCATTAGCCCATTGTCCTCCCAAAAAGTTACCAATAGTCAACATAATCAAACCTATAGTTAAAGCTAACTCATTGATATAAGTGATTTCTTGAATGTTTAAATCCATTTTGGCTTTATTCTTTTCATTGGTAAAAAAGATCAATAATAAAGAAACAAAACCTAAAATCATTCCCAATGCAAAAGGACCATAACTTGCCACAATTACGGCAACGTGAATCATTAACCAATAGGAATTAAGAACGGGTTGTAAATTTGCAATTTCAGGATCGATCCAGTTCATATAAGCTGCTCCTAATATCATCGCCGTTACAAAGGCAGAGGAAGCAACTGTTAGTTTCGATTTACTATCAAAAGCAAGTCCAAAAAACATAGTAGCCCATGCCACATATATTATAGACTCATACGCATTACTCCAAGGTGCGTGACCCGAAATATACCATCTTGCAATTAAACCAAAAGTGTGTATTAAAAATAATAAAAGAACGGTGACATGCATAAAATTCACCAAATAATTCAAAGATTTTCTTTCTTTAAATATTTTTAAAATAGTAAAAAACAACATTAAAATAGATGCAATAATGTAACCAACAGGTAGTTTTTGAAAAACATCATATTTATTATACAATATTTCAGAAGTGATTTTTTCTTCGCTTGGCATTACTGTACTACCAAAACGTTTTTGAAAACCGTGTATACTTTCTAATAGTTCGTCAGCAGTTTTATAATCTTTAGAATTTGCAGCGTTAGCCAATGAACCAAAATAAAGAGGCAATACACTCTTGGTGTAAGTTGCTTCCATTCCTTTTAAGCCTGCTTCGTTGAGTTCTAAGAAAGAAATCCATTTGTTATTTTTATCATTTGGAATAGGGAAAATTTTTAATATTCTTCCACTTAAAGCAGATTCCATTAAATTTACTTTCTTATCTGTCTCAATAAAATCTTTTTCGAATTGATTCGGATTTCCTGATTTAAATGCCTCTTCTAGATATTTAGACAATTTATAATTCCCTTTGTCATCGAAAAAAGATACAAAAGGAGCAAATTCTGCTGCCTTATCAACACCAATAATTTTACGAATACTATCATTCCCAGTTCTAAGGTAAATAATTGGGATTTCGATCCAATAACCGGCATATTGTGTCATTGACATAAATACCTGATCGGAATTCATTCCTTTATAACTATTGCTGTGGCTTACTTTTCGCAACAATTCAGAAGAGAATGTATTAATAGGCTTCATTCTCCCACCACCATCTTGAATAACCAATCGTCCAAATTTAGAAGCGTGTGCTTCAGGGACTTTAAATTTTAAAATTAAACCTTCTAATTCCTCTTGACTTAAAGCCTTCTTAGTATGATTGGTGTGACTTTCGGGAACTGCTTCAGCTTCGGTATGAGCATGACCCGCATGGTCTGCGTGATCGTGTTCTTTTTCTTGAGCAAAACTACTAAAGCTAAATAATAGCATCAGAATGGTTAATAATTTTGCTTTCTTCATTTTTACAATTTCTAGTTTTCGTTTAATATCAGCAAAACGAGAATGTTTGGTAAACATTATCGCCATCATAGCAAAATACAATAAGAAGTAACCAATGTAAGTAAGTCCTGTTCCCCAGAAATCGTGATTTACTGATAAAATAGTTCCTTTCTCATCTGGATCAAATCCCGATTGAAAGAAACGGTATCCTTTATAATCTAAAACGTTATTCATAAATATTCTGGCGTCAAATGGTTTTTCATCTTCAACGGTTACTTTACTTTCAAAGGAAGAGTAACTTTTTTCTGTACCAGGATATTTTTGTGCAATAAATTTATTTAATTTTATTTTAAAAGGTAAAATATAAGCCTTACTTCCGTAGAAAAAGGTATAATCAATTTTTCCTATTTTAACTGTCTTAGGATCTCCTATTTTACCTTTAGATCCAATAACGGTAACCACTTTTTCTTGTCCTTCAGCTTGTAATTTAATTACTAATGCATCTTCGTGGGTTTTCGCTTTATAATCGTTATCCGATTCGTAATCAATTATTCCTTTTACGGCTTGATCTGGAAATACAAATCGCATATCACCGATACTGTAAAGCGAACGCATCATTAATGGCTGAACATTATCCTTTGCCACTTTTCCTTCTAGCTTATCTGCCATTCGCATAAAATTACCTTCAAAAGGAGTTTGTATCGTGTACTCTTTTCCAGTTGTAGTAATATTTATGGCTCCATCAGTATATTTATTCAATGAAAACAAAACATTATGAATGTTTTGCACTTCCCCTTCTTTCAAAAAATGTTCATGACGTCCGCCATCACCAGCTTCAACAATTTTTAAATACTGTATTCCTTTCGGATCAGGTTTTACATATTCCTTGGCGCCCATGATAAAATTTTGATACTCTACTTCAAATTTTGTGTCTGCAAAATTTTCTGACATACTAAAATTGTTATTCGTAGCGGGAGAAAGTAGCAATTGTTTTTCAAAAACCCTACGTTTCATTTCACCTTTGTACTCACCATCTGCAAATACCGTTAAAAAAGTTTTATCTGAAAAAATTTGATTTTCAGAAGCACCTTCTCTAATAGGCATCATTCCTTCGTAACTAATGTAGCGCGTTACAAAAGCACCACAAATTATAAATATAAAGGACAAATGCAGGATTAATGTAGCCCATTTTTCTTTCTTTAAAAGCTGGTAACGTTTGATATTACCAATAAAGTTGATTAGAAAAAAAACATGAATGGCTTCAAACCACCACGAATTATAAATTAGAATTTTTGAGGTGTCGGTATTGTATTTACTTTCGATAAAAGTTCCGGTAGCCATGGCTACTGCGTATGCGATAAATAAAAAAGCCATTAATCGAGTAGAAAACAAAAAAGAAAATATTTTTTTATCCATTTTTATGGGATTACGTTATGTAAATTGCCACAAAAGTACTTAAAATTGTTGACTTTCATATTGACACATTTGTTAATTTAAACCAAAAAATCAGCTTCTTTTTTAGCAATAAATTGAACGTTTTTTTTTGAAAATATCATTTTTTGATTCCTACTGAAATCTGATGAAATGAAACCGTTTTTTTTGTTAATTTTGCCAAATGACTAAAGTAATTATTATTGGTTCTGGAAATGTAGCACAGCATTTAATTTTTGCCTTTGAAAAAGCTCAAAAAGCGAGTAATGAAGTACAACTTATTCAGGTTTTTACCAGAAAGAGAGAAAGCCTAGTACATTTGCTCGATTACGATCGAATTACAACTGAATACAATGAATTATTAGAAGCTGATTTATATATAATTGCTGTTAATGATGATGCCATTCAAGAGGTGGTTTCAAATCTTCCTTTCAAAAATCGCTTAGTAGTTCACACCTCAGGAAGTGTACCTTTAAGTAGTTTAAACAACGAAAATCGAAAAGGTGTTTTTTATCCGCTTCAAACCTTCACTAAAAATAAAGAAGTTGATTTTCGAACTATTCCTATTTGTTTAGAAAGTGAAAATGCAACTGATTTTCAATTATTAAATACAATCGCAAAGTCTATTTCAGAAAGTATTTATGCCATAAATTCAGAACAACGCAAAGCTTTACACGTTGCGGCTGTTTTTGTTAATAATTTTACAAATCATTTATACCAAATAGGGAATGAAATTTGTCAAGAAAATCAAGTTCCATTTGACATATTAAAACCTTTAATTGTGGAAACTGCTCATAAAATATTGGCACTTTCTCCTAACGAAGCTCAAACTGGTCCAGCAAAACGCAATGATATTGAAACTATTAAAGTACAGGAAACTTTTATAACCAATACAAATCACCTTACAATTTATAAAATACTAACCCAATCAATACAAAATAATGGCTAAAAGTTATAAAGAAATAATGAACGACATCACTACTTTTATTTTTGATGTCGATGGAGTACTTACAGACAGTTCTGTTTTTGTGACTAATGAAGGAGAAATCCTTAGAACGATGAATATCCGTGATGGTTATGCAATGAAAGCAGCTGTAGAAAGTGGTTATAATGTTTGTATTATTTCTGGAGGAAGCAATGAAGGTGTTCGAGTAAGACTTAGAAATCTTGGCATAACAGATATTTATTTAGGAACTCCTGACAAAGTAGAAACTTTTGATGAGTATACTGATGTTTATCAAATAAAACCAGAACAGGTTTTATATATGGGTGATGACATTCCTGATTATCATGTCATGAAACTAGTAGGATTAGCGACCTGTCCGCAAGACGCAAGTCCCGAAATAAAGACAATCTCTAAATACATTTCGCATAAAAACGGTGGTAAAGGTGCGGCAAGAGATGTTATCGAACAAGTTATGAAAGCACAAGGAAAATGGATGGCTCATTTTGATGGAAAACACGATTAATTATTGATTGCTAACAAGAAAAAATCAAAAAACGAGTAGTTCCTTTTACTAATACGTTTTATATATTAATATTAATTTACAGCAAAAAAAGTGCATTTTCTTAAACTAATTCGATACCAAAACCTCTTAATGCTCGCTATAATGCAGCTTATTTTTAGATTTGGTTTTTTTAAATTACAAAATATTCCTTTGGCATTAGCCAATTGGCAATACGGTTTGTTAATAGCAGCAACTATTTTAATAGCTGCTGGTGGTTATGTAATTAATGATATTTTTGATCAAAATACTGATAATGAAAACAAACCAAATAAAGTAATCGTTGGTAGAAGCATCTCAGAAACACAAGCCTATAATATCTATTTTGCACTTACTGTAACTGGCGTTTGTATTGGTTTTTATCTTTCAAATGTTATTCAAAAACCAGGATTTGCTTCTATTTTTATTTTAATAGCCGCAACACTGTATTTGTATGCAACGAGTTTAAAACAAATGATGATCATAGGAAATATTGTTGTGGCGTTATTGTTATCGTTTAGTGTTATAATTATTGGAATATTTGACCTTTTCCCTGCTACAGGTTTAGACAATCAACAACAGATGAAAATCTTTTTTTCAATATTATTAGATTACGCCATTTTTGCCTTTATGATTAATTTTATAAGAGAAATTGTTAAGGATTTAGAAGATTTCGACGGCGATTATGCTGAAGTAATGAACACCCTACCAATTGTAGCAGGCAAAAAAAACACAACTATAATAGTGTTTGTATTAAGTTTTACCCCCTTGTTTTCGCTTCTTTATTACATTAACAAGTACTTATTAGATTTACTTTTTGTTAGCGTTTACTTGTTGCTTTTTGTCTGCAGTCCTTTAGTTTTTTTTTCTATAAAAATTTGGACCGCAAAATCGAAGAAAGAGTTTCATACTTTAAGTTCACTCTTAAAATGGATTCTGTTTTTTGGTATAATATCCGTAGTAGTTATCAGTTTAAATATGAAATACAATGCTTAGAAATCAATTAAAAAAATATCATCTAATACTCGCTTCGGGTTCACCAAGACGGCAACAATTTTTCAAGGATTTAGACTTGGATTATGAAATACGCTTAAAAGATATTGAAGAAATCTATCCGCCAGAATTAAATGCACACGAAATTACTGACTACTTAGCTCAATTAAAAGCAAGTGCTTTTGAAGGAGAATTACTGGAGAATGAAATTCTGATAACTAGCGACACCATCGTGTGGCACAATAACCAAGCTTTGGGTAAACCAAAGGACAAACAAAATGCATTTGAAATTTTAAAATCATTATCAAATGCAACACATGAAGTTATTACTTCGGTTTGTTTTAAAACCAAAGAAAAAACAGCAGTTTTACATGAAATAACAAAAGTCACCTTTAACACATTGAGTGACGAAGCCATTTTGTATTACATTGATAATTTTGAGCCTTACGACAAAGCTGGTGCTTACGGTATTCAGGAGTGGATTGGTTTTGTAGGAGTTTCTAAAATTGAAGGCTCGTATGCGAATGTCATGGGAATGCCCACTGATAAAGTGTACGGATATTTGAGTAAATTAGCTTAATTTAAATTAAAGACATGTTAACATTACAAGAGTATTCAAAAGAATTAATAGCAAGTGGAGTTTTACTTCTTTTGCTAATTTTATTGCGTACTGCCACTACAAAATTAGTGTTGCGTTATGCCAAAACAAACCACACCTTAGAACATAGAACAAATCTAGTGGTCAAATACATGCATTTATTCCTTTACGTTTTAGCAATTATTGCTTTAATACTGATATGGGGAGTTAAACCACAGGATATTATTTGGGCTTTTTCTTCTATTACAACAGTTGTAGGAGTTGCTCTGATAGCCCAGTGGTCTATTTTGAGTAATATTACTGCAGGAATAATTTTATTTTTTTCTTTCCCTTTTAAAATTGGTGATGTGATAAAAATCCATGATAAAGATTTTCCAATAATAGCAGAAATAGAAGATATTGGTGCTTTTCATGTTTTTTTGAAAACCTATGATGGAGAACTCATCATTTATCCAAATAACCTGATGTTGCAAAAAGGAATATCGATTCTAAAAGATCATTTTAAAGATAAAGATTTTGTTGATTAAACATTTTTCAATAGATATTAATTTGATCAATCTCTTTTGTTTTATTAAAGATTTAATATTGATAAAAAAGTGATAATTATATAAGTTATGTTAAAAAAAGTATAAGGGATTATTATTTAAAATAGAACATATTTGTTGTTATAAAATAACTTACTTTTTACAAGTTCTAATTCAATACTTAAAACAATGAACGATATATTAAAATTTCCATTTTATGCAAAATTAACTCTGGTTTTACTGGGACTAATAGCAATTACCTTTATTTTTTATATCAGTCAGAACATCTTAGTTCCTGTAATGATGTCACTCTTGTTTGCAATCCTTTTATATCCTATTGTAAACTTTTTGAAAGCAAAAATTAGGTTACCACATGTAGTAGCCGTAATGATTGCAGTACTTCTATTCGTATTGGTATTCGTAGGTCTTTTTGTGGTATTGTCCTATCAAATAAGTGATTTTACAAATGATTTTGATAAAATAGAAAAAAATATAAGCATTCATCTTAATAATATTCAAGGATTTATTCATGATAATTTTAATTTAAGTACTCGCGAGCAAAAAAAATATATTGACAGTGCTACAGAAGATTCAGTTCAAAAAGGGAAAGAGTTAATTGGTACTACTTTAATGTCTTTTACAGACACCTTGATGAATTTAACATTAATTCCAATTTATACCTTTTTAATTCTTTTATACAGAACTCATTTTTTACTTTTTTTATCTAAACTATTTAAAAAAGAAAACCATGAGAAATTAAAAGATATTTTAACCAATATTAGAGTAGCCATCAATAGTTACATCGTAGGATTGATTATTGAAATGATATTAGTTTCGGCAATGACAACTGTTGGATTCATGCTAATTGGTGTAAAATATGCTATTCTATTAGGATTGGTTACAGGAATTTTAAATTTGATACCTTATATTGGAATTCTTGTTGCTGGTGTATTAAGCATACTTGCTTCCTTGACAGGAACACCTGATTTATCTATAATTATAGGTGTAATTGCAATTACAGTCGTAGTTCAATTAATAGATAATAATATCATTGTACCTATGATTGTAAGTTCTAAAGTAGAGATAAATGCTTTTATATCTATAATAGGTATTATTATAGGTGGTGCAATTGCAGGAGTTTCAGGTATGTTTTTAGCACTTCCAATATTAGCTATTTTAAAAGTTATTTTTGACAGAATAGAATCATTAGAACCTTGGGGCTATTTAATGGGAGATCATTTACCTAAAACCTATACTTGGCGCAAGATAAAATTACCACTTTTCGATTCAGAAACTGTTCCAGATAAAAATATAATAAAAGCAGATGTTGTAGTTCCTGTATTTACCGAAACCACAACCGAAAAAAACCCTAATAGTACAACTTAATTAGTTTGTATAAAGTTGTGTACCTTGTTAACTATTTTAATAGTGTAAAAAATGCTAAATATTTTATTATTTAATATGGATCTTTAAATCATGCCAAAACAAATAAATTTAGTTTTATTTTTTATATTCTTTAGTTGTTTTCAAGTGGCAATAGCGCAAGAAACAACTGTAAAGAAAGACACAGCTGCAGTTTACAATAACATTAAAAATTACTCTAAAAAAAATAAGTTCACGCGTGTCATGCACAAGCTTATCTTTAGGGCTCCTGTTTTAAACAAAAAAAAAATTAAAGAGGTTCAAAGAAACTTTGACGCTTTTGAAGGTAAAATAATTCGAAACATAAATATTGTTACGCTTGATCCTTTTGGATATTCAGAGACAGATACTGCAAGAAAACCTAAAAATTGGGCGGAAAGAAGTGGAAACAAATTGCACTTAAAAACCAAGCGATTTGCCATAATGAATTTATTGTTGATTAAAAAAAATCAAGCTTTTGATAGTTATTTAGTAAAAGAATCTGAACGTTTAATTCGTACACAACGGTATATAAATCGGGTTGAAATTAATCCAAAAGCAATTGGGAACAGTCCAGATTCTGTAGATATTTCGATACGGGTTTTAGATTCGTGGAGTCTTATTCCAAAAGGTTCTGTTTCAAATACAAAAGTTAATTTCAAAATAATTGAACGCAATATTTTGGGTACTGGTCATCAACTGGAAAATAAATTTAAAAATAGATTTAGTGATGGCAAAAATGCCTACGATGTTGCCTATACGGTTCCTAATATAAAAAACACTTTTATAAGTTCTAAAATTAGCTACCAAATTGATTTGGATAATTACTATAGTAAAAGCATTGCTATAGATCGTCCATTTTATTCTCCTTTAACAAAATGGGCTGGTGGAATTTACCTGGATCAGCAGTTTAGAAAAGATAGCCTTCAAGATGCTAATTTAAAATTTGCCTCTCAGAATTTCAAATACAGTACGCACGATATTTGGATGGGAAGATCCTTCAAACTTTTTGAAGGAAATACGGAGAGAGAACGAACTACAAACTTAATTACATCAGTAGGTTTTTCTAATATAAAATATTTAGAAAGTCCTTCTATAGCATACGATAGCACCAATTTTTATTCTAATCAAAAAATGGGACTTATTGGAATTGGTATTTCTTCCCGTAAGTTTATTCGAGACCGTTATATATTTCAAAATGGAATTATTGAAGATGTTCCCATTGGAAAAATTTATGGTTTAACGGGTGGCTATCAGTATAAAAATAGTACGGGAAGATATTACTTGGGAGGACGTGCCGCTTTTGGTAATTTTTATAGTTGGGGATTTTTGAGTGCAAACTTTGAATTAGGTAGTTTTTTTGAAAAATCAAATGCAAAACAAACCGCATTTTCTTTCCAAGCCAATTATTTTACTAATCTTATGACCATGGGAAGATGGAAAGTTAGACAATTTGCTAAGCCACAATTAGTTTTAGGATCCAATCGTGTGCCTGTAAAAGGAGATCAAATTTCCATTAATGACAATTATGGCCTTAATGGATTTTCGATAGCTGAATATGGAACTAAAAAAGCCATTGTCACGCTACAAACTCAGTTTTATTCTCCTTGGGATCTTTGGGGATTTAGAGTCAATCCTTACTTTAATTACTCCATTGCTATGCTTGGGTCTGCTACTAAAGGCTTACACGAGAGTAGAGCCTATTCTAAAGTTGGAATCGGAATAATTATTAGCAACGATTATTTAGTCTTTAGTTCTTTCCAACTTTCATTAAGCTACTACCCTTCAATTCCAGGAAGTGGACAAAATATTTTTAAAACAAACTCTTTTGACACTACCGATTTTGGTTTTCAAGATTTTCAATTAGCAAAACCAAGAACGGTACTTTATCAATAAATTGTTTTTTAATTTATTGATTATTAAAATTTAAAATATGATAAAAAAATTTGCCCTTTTAGTAACTATTTTATTGATAACTCTTAAATCGTTGGCACAGAAAATAGATTTTGTGCAAAGTGATAGTATTACTTTTGCAATTCATAAAGAAAATGTTGGCAAAATTGCATTTATGTCTAATAATGTTCCTATTGAAAATATAAAGCAAACTGATTTTCTAAAAGAGTTTCATATAAAAGATAAAACGGATCTAAACATAAGAGTTTTTATGGGTAATTCATTAACGAATTATCTTCATTTAATTTCCCCTCAATTATCCGCGGATGAGCTTACTAATAATGGAAATTATCAATTTACATTTATCGTGGATAACAAAATAGTGTATATTGAAAACCTCAATCTTGGAGCCGGAAATGCTAGCAGCAAAAAACAGAAAACAACTTTTAGAGTTCCGCTAATAAGTTCTAATAATGAAGACTCTTGGGGTAGATTTTTATGGAATAGGTTTTTTTATAATGGCGGAGAGGATGCTTTTAGCACCGGAACACATTTACTTAAAATTGAAATTAGACCTTACTTAAAAAATAATGAACTTATAGTTGGTAACCTAATTGCCGAAGGACAATTAAAAATTATAATTCCCGAAATTATTTTCAATGAAGAACAGGTTAAAGTTCAAAGTATAAAGCCAATTAAAGAGTTACAAATTTCAAACAGTAAAATTGATATCCAAAAAATTGAAGAGCTGAACCGAAAAATTGCAGCTAAAACCTTTAAAGACATTACAAGTATTGTAGTGCTAAAAGAAGGTAAAATACTCCTTGAAGAATATTTTAATGCAGCAAATAGAGCAACATTACACGATACAAGGTCTGTTGGAAAATCATTTGCATCTACACTTTTAGGGATTGCTATCAAAGACAATTACATAAAATCGGAAACACAAACTTTGAATGAGTTTTATAACCTTAATAATTATCAAAATTATGCTGTAGCAAAAGACAGCATTACTTTGAAAGATTTACTCACAATGAGTTCTATTTTCGATGGTTCCGATATGAATTCAGAATCAGCAGGAAACGAAGAAAATATGTATCCCACTAAAAATTGGATTGAATTTACTTTAAATCTTCCAATTGATAAAACAAAATTAGCCCAAAAGCAATGGGACTATTTTACAGCGGGTGTGGTAGTTCTTGGCGACATCATTGATAAAAAGGTTCCTAATGGTTTAGAAAAATATGCACACCAAAATCTATTTAAGCCATTAGGAATTACAAATTACAGATGGCAATTTACACCACAAAAGGTGGTTAACACAGCAGGTGGCGTTCAGTTACGTTCAATTGACCTTGCAAAGTTTGGACAATTATATAAAAACAATGGCACTTGGAATGGCAAACAAATTTTGACAAAACAATGGGTTGATAAAAGTTTATCACACCAAATGAAAATAGCAGAGGAAGAATATTATGGTTATTTGTTCTGGAATAAAACATATAACGTAAATGGTAAAAATTATGAAGTTTATTATTCAAGCGGTAACGGTGGTAATAAAATTTTTATATTTAAAGACCAACCACTTGTAATTGTGATTACTTCGACTGCATACAATACTGTATATGGAGAAAAGCAAGCTGATAAAATTATGGAGCAATATTTAATTCAAGCTATAGTAAAATAAATGCTGATAAAAATATAAGGCAACTCTTTTGAAAGAGATTCTATAATATTAGTAGCATTTTTATCAAATATATTTTTGTGGGAATTTATAAATTGGTTATTAATTTATATAATGTGAATTATATAACTTTAATATCTAATTGTATAAAATTATTCAAATGATTAATGTTTACTTTTATCTGATAATTAAAAACCAAAAACAAATGAAAAAAGTTACCTTTTATTTAATGATGATGGTGTTGTCATTAAGTTTCGTACCAAACCAAGTATTAGCTGCAGAAAAAAATCCAACAGCAATTTCTAACAATCCTAAAGAAGTTCCTGCTGAAGTTAAAGTAATGCTTGATCGTCTTGAAGAAATAAAAGCAATGGATAAGTCTGATTTAAGTTCAGCAGAAAAAAAAGAATTAAGAAAAGAAGTTCGTACCATTAAAGCAGATTTAAAATCATCAGGTAATGGTGTTTATTTATCAGTAGGTGCAATTATCATTATCATATTATTATTGATTCTTTTGTTGTAATAAGAATCACAAAAATATTTAGAAAAGGAAATGAGAAATCATTTCCTTTTTTTTTATGGCATAACTATATTAATACTAAATGATTAACAATAAATTTTATAATTAAATATTCATATTCGTCAGTACATTTTTTTTATAACACATTCTGGCACACAGTTTGGCTAGTACTAAAAAAGTATCACTATAATCTAAAAAAATGGAATTAGTAATTAAAAACATTACCATATGAAATCACTACAACTAATCGCACTTGGAATTATACTTTTTTTTTCAAGTAGTATTCAAGCACAAGTTTCTGTTAACGTAAATATTGGTAAACCTCCAGCTTGGGGTCCTGCAGGATATAATGCAGTGGACTATTATTATTTACCGGATATCGAATCCTATTACGATACTAGATCTTCACAATTTATCTACTTTGGCGGAGGGAAATGGGTTCGTTCTAGAAACTTACCGAGCCGTTATAGAAATTACGATTTATACAAGGGTTATAAAGTAGTGTTAAAGGATTATCATGGTGACAAACCTTATGGGCATTACAAACAACATAAAATTAAATATCGTAAAGGATATAAAGGAAGTCCACAAAGAACAATTGGATCCCGAAAAGTTTTTGTACAAAAAAATAAAACCTATTATAAAAAACAGGATCATCATGATAATAGAAAAGGTTATAAGGGGCATCAAAAAGATCATAAAAAACATTAAATAAACTATAAGTCATTCTGCTAAAGATTTTTAAACTTTAGTTATTATAAAGCAATTAAAACATCTGAATAATTAAATCTAAAAAAAAAGTTAATTATTTTGCATTGGCACAGTTCTTGAAAATCTCTCAATAGGAATACAATTCCATTATAAAATATACTCAATTAAATTAAAGAAAAATGAAAACATTAAAACTAATCGCCGCAGGAATTATCCTCTTAGCATCAAGTTCAATACATGCACAAGTTTCAGTTAATGTAAATATTGGTTCAGCTCCAGCGTGGGCTCCAGCAGGTTATTCTGAAGCTGAATATTATTATTTGCCAGATGTAGAAGCATACTATGATGTAAGAGCCACACAATTTATTTATTATGGCAACGGGAGCTGGATTCGTTCCAGATCACTACCAAGACAATATAGAAACTATGATTTATATTCTGGTCGTACAGTAGTCTTAAATGATTATCATGGTTCAAGACCTTATAATAATTTTAGAAATCATAAAGTAAAATATTACAGAGGATATAATGGGAATAGACCTGTAGTTTATAATAACAACCGTAGGGTTTATGTAAGCGATCGTCATCATAGTAGTTATAAAAAATACGATAATCACAGAGAGTATAGAAAACATGATAATAAAAGAGATAATCATGATCACGGTCGCAAAAACAGTCATGGTCGTGGACATGATAGAGACTAATTCATAACAATTTTGAATCGAACGAGAGAGAGCTATAACTAGTTCTCTCTCGTTTTTTTGTACCAGTTCAACAATATATAAAGAAAGTAAAAAACATTTCAGAAAAAAATATTTAATACTTACATTTGGAGCTATTGCAAATTAAAATAATAAAAATGCAAAAAAAACAATTTATAGTCCTAACAGTATTGCTAATATTTTTTCAAATTATAAGTGCTCAAAATCCCAAAAAGCCATCTTCTGATGCAATTTTTAATCAAATTCAGAAATTAAATTTCTTAGGTTCCGTTTTGTATATTGCTGCACACCCAGACGATGAAAACACCCGTTTGATTTCCTATTTATCAAATGAGCAAAAAGCAAGAACAGGTTATCTCTCCTTAACTCGTGGCGATGGCGGACAAAATCTTATTGGTACACAACTTCGAGAATTATTAGGCGTAATACGCACTCAAGAGCTGATTGAAGCCCGAAAAATTGATGGCGGTGAGCAATTCTTTTCACGTGCTAATGATTTTGGTTTTTCTAAAAATCCAACAGAAACTTTGCAAATTTGGGATAAAGAAAAAGTAATAGCTGACGTAGTTTGGGCAATCAGAAAATTTCAACCTGATGTAATCATCAATCGTTTTGACCATCGATCACCGGGAACAACTCACGGACATCATACCGCATCAGCATTATTAAGTGTAGAAAGTTTTAATTTAACTAATAATCCAACTATTTTTCCTGAACAATTAAAATATGTAAAACCTTGGCAAGCTAAACGCCAGTTTTTTAATACTTCTTGGTGGTTTTATGGAAGTATGGAAAAGTACAATGCAGCGGACAAAACCAATTTAATGGCTATGCAAACGGGTGCTTACTACCCTTCTGTAGGTAAATCAAATCAAGAAATAGCTGCATTGAGCCGCAGCCGTCATCAGTCACAAGGTTTTGGAAGCACTGGTGTGCGTGGTGAAGACACTGAATATTTAGAATTTATAAATGGAGAAGCTTTAAAAAATAAAAAATCACTTTTTGAAGGAATTGACACGACATGGAATCGTGTAAAAGGAGGAAAAACTATTGGAGAATTATTGACAAAAATTGAAGCTGAATTTGACCACAAAAATCCATCGTTAAGCATTCCTAATCTCGCAAAAGCCTATAGTATGATTCAGGCATTAGATGAAAATCATTGGTCCCCACTAAAATCAGCCGAAATAAAGGAAATTATTGCAGCATGCTCTGGTTTGTATTTAGAAGCTGTTGCTCAAAATCAAGAGGCAACTCCAGGAACTAATATCAAATTGAAACTCGAAGCTATTAATAGAAGTTCAGTTCCGATGCAATTATTGAGTGTTACCACATTACCAAATGAAATAAAAACAAGTCAAAATTTAGAGTTGAAAAATAATATTTTAAACAACATCAACTTAGATTTACAGTTACCAGAAGCTATCAATTACACACAACCTTATTGGTTACAAGAAAATGGAACAGTTGGAATGTACACTGTAAATGATCAAAAAAATAGAGGTATACCAGATATTATTCGCGAAGTAAAAGTGGTGTTTAATATGAAAGTGAACGAAATAGAAATGCCTTTTGAACGAATAGTTGTTTACAAATACAATGATGATGTAAAGGGAGAGATATACAATTACCTTGACATTGTACCAGAAGTCACTACCGCTATAACTGATAAAGTACTACTTTTTAAAGACAATAAAATTAAGAATGTTACTGTCAAAATTAGAGCAGGAAAAGATGGAATAAAAGGTAACCTGCAACTTGATTTACCTAAAAGTTGGAGCGTTGAGCCAAAATCAATTCCTTTTGACATTGCCAAAAAAGGAACCGAACAAATGGTAAATTTTCAAATAACTCCTCCGAATAAACCTGAAGAAGGAGTTGTAAAAAGTGTTGCTATTGTAGACAATAAACGATTTGATAAAGAACAGATTTTTATCAATTATGATCATATAACAAAGCAACAAGTTTTAAAACCTGCAGAAGCTAAATTGATTAAAACAGATTTAAAAACTAATGGGGAAAAAATAGCCTATATCATGGGTGCTGGAGATGAAGTTCCAAGTAGTTTGACGCAACTAGGATATGCAGTAACCATATTGAAGCCAGAAGAAATAAGCGCTGAAAAATTAGCTGATTTTGATGTGGTTATGACTGGCGTTCGTGCCTATAATACAATCAACGCATTAGCATTCAAACAAAACCTACTTTTTGATTTTGTAAAATCTGGAAAAACTATGGTAGTTCAGTATAATACTAACGGCGATCTTGTAACCGAAAATATAGCTCCTTACCCGCTAAAACTATCTAAAGATCGTGTTACGGAAGAAGATGCGGAAGTTCGATTTTTAGCACCCAATCATCCTGTATTAAATTTTCCAAACAAAATTACTTCTAAAGATTTTGAAGGTTGGAAACAAGAGCAAGGTTTATATTATCCAAACGAATTTGACAAAGCCTTTACTCCTATTCTTTCATCAAATGATAAAGGAGAGACACCTAAAAATGGTGCTTTACTCGTTGCATCTTACGGAAAAGGACATTATATTTACACGGGTTTGAGCTTTTTTAGAGAGTTACCAGAAGGCGTTACTGGCGCTTACAAACTATTATCTAATATCATTTCGATTCAATCCTCTGATACAATTCCTGTTTCAATAAAAAAGTAATAAACAATTCTAATGGAAACAAAAAAAACGAAAACCTGGACAAAGAATTATACTTGGGTACTTCTAGCCAATGTTATATACATAATGTTTTTTTATCTAATCATGAAATTATACTCTTAAATTATGCAATTATTTGATTGGATTATTCTTATCGTCACCTTATTATTCATCGTAATTTATGGTGCATGGAAAACAAAAGGAAGTAAAAACGTAGAAGAATTTATTTTAGGAAGCAATGAAACGCCATGGCATGTAGTTGGTTTATCAGTTATGGCTACACAAGCAAGTGCCATTACTTTTCTATCGACACCAGGACAAGCCTATCATGACGGGATGGGATTTGTGCAGTTTTATTTTGGACTTCCTATTGCTATGGTAGTAATTTGTGTGACCTTTATTCCTTTGTACCACAAATATAAAGTGTACACTGCTTATGAGTATCTAGAAAAAAGGTTTGATTTAAAAACTAGATCATTAGCAGCTATCTTATTTTTATTTCAAAGGGGTTTAGGAACTGGACTAACCATTTATGCTCCAGCAATTATTTTGTCCGCAATATTAGGATGGAATCTTACGTATATGAATATTGTCATTGGTGTATTAGTCATAATTTATACCTTTTCTGGAGGTACCAAAGCAGTAAACGTAACCCAAAAACAACAAATGTTTGTGATTATGTCCGGGATGTTTATTACCTTTTTCCTAATCTTGCATTATTTACCAAATGACATGACTTTTACTAGTGCTTTGCATATTGCGGGTGCGAATGACAAAATGAATATAGTGAATTTCTCTTTTGATCCCGAAGAAAAATATACTTTTTGGAGTGGTATTACGGGAGGATTTTTCTTGGCATTAGCTTATTTTGGAACCGATCAATCTCAAGTAGGACGCTATTTATCAGGAAGATCGGTTAAGGAAAGTCAAATGGGACTGATTATGAATGGGCTTTTAAAGGTACCAATGCAGTTCTTCATTTTATTGACTGGTGTGATGGTTTTTGTTTTTTTTCAATTCAATCCTGTTCCATTAAATTTTAATCCGAACAATAAAGCCATGATTGAGAAATCAGCTTTCAAAGGAGAGTACAATGCTTTAGAAAAAAAATTAGATGATTTATCCGAAGATAAAAAGGTAATCAACTTATTGTATATCGATCAGCTGAATCAAGATTATGATAATCCGATACTTCGAAAGGAATTAGTAGCACTTTCTAATAAAGAAAAAGACCTCAGAGATCGAGCAAAAGAAATAATTCTAAAAGCAGATAGTAACAGTGAAACCAATGATAAAGATTATGTGTTTTTTCATTTCATATTAAACTATTTACCCAAAGGTCTTATTGGTTTATTGTTGGCTGTAATCATTTCAGCCGCCATGTCTTCTACTGCTTCGGGCCTTAATGCATTAGCCTCTACAACTGCTATTGATATTTACAAAAGAAATCTAAAAGAAGAGAAATCAGAACGTCATTATTTATACGCAACCAAATTCTTTACATTACTTTGGGGTGTTATAGCCATACTCTTTGCTTGTGTTGGGACTTTATTTGAAAATTTGATCCAATTAGTAAATATTATTGGATCTATATTTTATGGTACTGTGTTGGGAATTTTTCTAGTTGGTTTTTATTTAAAAAACGTACAGTCTAAAGCAATCTTTTATAGTGCAGTGGTAAGCCAAATCACCATTTTTATTATCTACTATTATGCTATTTATATTTATCCAAGTGGACAAGAAAAATTAGGGTATTTATGGTTGAATTTTATTGGCGCAACATTAACTATTCTTATTTCTTTACTCCTCCAAAGTACTATATTTAGAAATCAGAAACCCATGGTTTTAGAAACAATAAATGAATAATTAATAAACCGCAGATTAGCTAATTTTATAATTAGAGAATCTGCGGTTTAATTTTTATGGAATAATAACAAACAAATTTTTAATGATTGATTATTTTGTAGTAGTTTTATTTATATATTTAAATTGCTAATATGATTTCATTTTATATAAATTGGGATTTTGATCCAGAAATAGCTAACATATTAGGATTCCCATTAAAATACTATGGCCTTTTATTTGCTTGTGGTTTAATCATTTCAATGAGGGTTCTAAAAAAGATTTTCAAAACTGAAAATTTAAATGATAATGCCTATGAAGCATTATTTATATATGGAATACTTGGAATTTTTGTTGGAGCTAGATTAGGGCATTGCTTATTCTATGACTTTGATTATTATTCAAAAAATTTATTAGAAATTATATTGCCCATTAAAAAAACATTAAATGGAGGATATAAATTCATAGGTTATGCAGGTTTAGCAAGTCATGGTGGTACAATTGGTTTAATATTTTCTCTTTATCTATTTTCAAAAAAATACAAAATTCAATATCTTAAGGTACTTGACTTAATAGCATTAGTTGCAACAATAGGAGCGACATTTATAAGGCTTGCAAATTTGATGAATTCTGAAATGATTGGTAATCCAACAAATATGCCTTGGGCCTTTATATTTAAAAAAATTGATAATATTCCTAGACATCCAGCTCAACTTTATGAAGCGATATCTTATTTAATAATTTTTCTAGTTGTATATACAATTTATAAAACTAAAAATATAGAATTAGGAGGAGGTTTTTACTTTGGCTTGGTAATAACTTTAATTTTTTTGATGAGAATATTAATTGAGTTTGTAAAAATAAATCAAGTACAATTTGAAGATAAGATGCCATTAAATATGGGTCAAATCTTGAGTGTTCCCTTTATAATAATTGGTATATATTTTATTTTTTATAATTTAAGAAATAAAGAAAATTACAAACAATAACTTTTAGTAAATATATTTTGAATATTTTAATCTTTACAAAATCTTCTTATTTTTAGAAAACAGTCCATTTGAAAGTTGGTATATCAAGAGTTGTGCAAAACTTTCGAGCAACAGGAAACAGAAACAAAAATTGACAATATACTTTTTATACTTTAAAGTTTCATATTCAAAAAAATATAAATTATGAAAATAATGACATTTATAGCTTTGTTAATTTTATTAAATATTTTTGCTTGCCAAAATCAGAAAATAGTACAGAAAAAAACATTGAATGAAATTAAATATTCAGAAATTGAAATTGCTGAAATCAAAAAAGGCTTATATGATACACTTTGTGTTGAATTAAAAAAAAACCAAATTAAAAAAATTGTCGAAATTTTGAACTCAAAAAAAGAATCTGAACTTCTAAAAATAATGCCGAAATATTGGTTATTCATTAAATTTAAAAATGATTCAATCAAAAAATATAAAATAGCAGACAATTATTTAGGAGAATTTGACGATTATATCAAAATAGAAACCAAAAATAACTTTATAAACGTTTACGAAAATAATTCAAAAACGAAATGTAAGATTAAAACTCGAATTGAATAAAAAAAGCGATCGCAAAACAGGCCTTACAAGATATTTGGGTTTAGGTTGAATTTAAAGATTGTTTTAAAGTTGAAAAACTTGTGTTTAATGGAAAAATCTTGAGTTTTTAATCTAAAGCATCTTGTAGTGTCATGACGTTATACTAGTTAAATTATTATAAATACATATAAAAAAAGCATAAAAAATCCCGTTTAGATTATACCTTAACGGGATTTTATATATTGCGTATAATAGAAATTTAGTTTTTACTCCACTCTGCAATACTGTCTTTATTCATTTTTACGTAATCTTGATTTTTAGCAGCTTCGGCTGCTGTAAGTGACGCTTTAGCACTTTCAATCGCTCCTTTTCTATCGCCTAATTTTGCTTGTATCAATGATTTTAATCTATTATACCAAAATGGTTTTTCTTTAGACATATCCAACGACTTGTTTATATATTCTAATGCTTTTACATTGTCACCATTAGATTGAAATAAAAACTGTGCTGCAGCAAAGTAATCTGCTCCACCTGGACCTGACAATGCTTTTTCGATATTGGCTGTTGCTTTTTGTTGTGTAGGTACTTCAAATTTTAAAGCTGCATAAGAGTTCTCCCATGAGATATCTAAATAAGCAAAATTATTGTCTAAACCACTAATTCCAATTGTAAATGTTTCAACACTTTTATTTAAAGTTTCTGGCTTAACAGTAGCTTTAAGAGCAATATTCTCCTCTTTCCATTCTTCTGGATTACCCCAGTTATCCGTTGTTTTATAAAAAATAATATCCCAACTTTCTATTTTTGGAATAGTGTACAAAGAGTATTTACCTTTTTTTAATGTTTTACCATCGATAATTACGTTATCACTAAAAGATATTGTTGTATTTTCATTTGCTCCAGTTCTCCAAACTTTTCCAAAAGGAATTAAATTTCCAACAACAGATCTACCTCTAGCGCTTGGTCTTGAATAAACAATTTCTACATCTGTTAATCCAACCGTTTGATTAATGGTCGCTTTTGGGCTTGATTGAGGTGTTTGAATTTGTGCCTCAACGGTAAAATTGGCTAAAAGAATAGCAAGGGCAATAATTATTTTTTTCATGATTAATCGTTTTTTTTTGTGACTCGCAAAACTACAAATTCAGTTGCTCAAAATTGTTAATTACTTCTTAATTTAGAATCTAAATTCTTTACTTTATCGAAATTTAATTCATTAAAATTATTGATAATTACATTTGCTTCAGATAAATCTTGCGATTTAGAATGAATGCTATTATACCCAACACAAAAAATTCCTGCAGCTGTAGAAGCTTTTATTCCATTTGTACTGTCTTCAATTACAATACAACACTCTTTTGTTGCAATTGACAAGGAAGCCGCATGCTCAAAAATAGCAGGATGTGGTTTAGATTTAGGAAAATCTTCACCACTTACTAAATGTGTAAAATAAGGATGTAATTTAAACCTACGGAAAACGCGTTCTATAGTAACTTTAGAGGCTGAAGAAGCTAATATTAATTGTATTCCGTTTTCGTGTAAATCTTTTATTAGTTTTTCTACTCCTTCTAACAATTCTAAATCTTCTTTACTATCAAAAGCATCATTAAAAATAGTTCGTTTTCTTTGAATCAGATCTTCTACATCTTGTTCCAGATTAAAAATTTCTTTTAAATTTTGAAAAACATTACGAGTAGAATTACCGGTAAATGTAGTAAACATCGCATCAGTTACTGGAATATTCAATTCCTCAAAATGTTTAAAATAGGCATAACGGTGTACGGGTTCTGTATCTACTATTACGCCATCCATATCGAAAATTACAGTTTGTATCATTCTTGTTTTGCCACTAAGGCGCTAAGACACGAAGTCTTTTTTAATTATTATTAGAAGACAAATTCGGTATTGCCATCAATACACAAAGTAATAAAGTCATTTTTTTTTTCAATATTTCCCAAAAAATAAAATTTGCCAATGATTGAAAAGATTAAAACTTATTACTTTACCACTGAATACTAAGCACTAAAAACTGATCAGTCTTTTTTAAGCAAGTAACGAATTACCGTTTCGGCAGCATATAAACCAAATAATCCTGGCATATAACTGTTGGTTCCGTAAAATGATTTTTTATAATTAGAACCGTCTGTCATTTTTAAACTCGCGTCATCTTGAATTTCTGATGAAAAAACCACTTTTAACTTGTCAATTTTAACTTCTTTCAAACGTCGTCTGATGGTTTTTGCTAAAAAACAATTTACCGTATTACTGATGTCTGTTACTTTTACTTTAGCGGCTTCCATTTTCCCACCAGCACCCATACTGCTAATGATTTTCACTCTTTTTCGTTTGGCACCAATGATTAAATTCAGTTTTGGAGTAACACTATCAATACAATCCAAAACATAATCAAACTCTTCAGTAACGATTTCAAAAGCACGTTCCGGCGAAAGGAATTCCTCTACACGTATTAGTTTCAATTCGGGATTAATATCCATCAAACGATCTCCAACAATAGTTACTTTGGGTTGGCCAACAGTAGAATGTAGCGCTGGTAATTGCCTGTTAATGTTGGTAATATCGACAACATCCCCATCTACAATTGTCATCGCTCCTACTCCTGCTCTAGCCAAAAACTCCGCTGCAAACGAACCTACACCGCCCAATCCTACTATTAAAACATTTGCATTTTGTAAATTATTTAAACCTTCTTTTTTAAATAAAAGTTCACTTCTTTCTGTCCACTCTGCCATTTTTTATTATTTACTCTTTAAATTTTTGAAAACTTAAAGTATTTTATTGATGTTTATTATTAAAAACTGCTGTGAAATTACTTCTTACTATTTCCTGCATCGCAACAATTGAGATTTCTTTGCAATTGGCAGCTACTTCATATACTTTTTCAATTCCTTCCTCAACCGTATCGGTTTCTAGAAAAATACGATTATTAGGAACATTTTTAAAAACAGTTTCCAATGCTGTACCCAAACTTCGGGATTGTAATAAGTATTTCCCAAAGGAAAGATAAAATCCGTTATCCAATAATTGTTTTGCTAGCTGTTCGTTTTTTGAAAATCCATGAATAATCATCGGAACTGAAATAAGCAATCTTTTTTTGGTTTCGATAATTTCTTGAAAAGCAGCTACGCAATGAATAACAACTGGTTTATTATATTTTTGTGCCAAAAGTAATTGTTTTTCAAAAACTATTTGTTGCAAATCTAACGGAATTTCTATTCTTTTATCCAATCCACATTCACCAACAGCAAGACAATTTCTTTCTTTTAATTTGGTTTCAATAATTGCTAAATTAGCTTCTACTTGCTCTTTATAAATGTACCATGGATGAATTCCGATCGAATAATACGGTATTTCAGAATCAAATTCTCGAGGATATTGATTCACTAATTCCGTAACATTCGCTTGGTTTGTTCCTTTATGCGTATGTAGATTAAAAAAATCCATTAGTCATGAAATTTTTTGACTCCTGCTTTGATCTCAATATTCAAATCATTTTCTAAAGGAACTATCGGACAAGAATATTTATGATTGTAAGCACAATAAGGATTATATGAAGTATTAAAATCGATCACCAACGTCTTTCCTTTTGGAATTTTTAAATCAATATATTTTCCACCAATATAACTTTCGTTACCACAAGTCAAATCTGAAAATGGTAAAAACAAATGATCTTTGTATTTTTCTTGTTGTGAAAGTGCAATATTCTTGTAAACATTTAGGTTGAAATTGGATCCATCAATTGTAAAATAAACTACACCGTATTTTACATACATAGGTTTTCTATCGGTAGAAGTTTTCATTTCGAAAGGTTTCTCCTTTTTGGTACGAACAAATTTCGCAACAACAAAAAACTTTTCATTAGCAGGATAAAAGTCTAAGGTTTTAAATGTTGTTAAATCTTCAGGGATTAGTGGGCTCGTTTTAGCATCTGCATATTCTGCATTTAATTCCTCTTGGAATTTAGTCACTGCATTAACATCAAATTTTTCTTGAGAAAAACCAATTTGGACCTGCAGGAATAAAACAAAAAAAAGTAGGATTCTCATTTGTATATTTTTACACAAAAATAGCGTAAAAGTTAGAAAGCTACAATGTTTATATTTATGCTATTATCATACTAAAATCTATAAATTTCAATTTATAATAATGAAAAAAAAGTACTTTATGTCGAATTAGAACCCTAAAAATACAGTTAAAATGAATAAGCGCAGATTTTTTGCTACTCTATTACGAATCATTTTCTAATATTAATTATGAAAAAAACACCTCTCATTGGCACCATATCCTAGCCCAGATAGAAGGGGAAATCCTTTTGTTTTTTTCTTAAAAAAGAAAAGATTGTAGCGGATAGCTGGAAAAAGCTCCTGAAAAACATTGTAAATTTGCAACATAGAAAATATTTTTATGATTAAAACTGCTTTAAGTCGCTATATTAATAATTACAGAGGTTTTACAAGAGAGGTCTGGATTCTGACTTTAATTACCTTCATCAATCGAGCTGGGACAATGGTTTTGCCGTTTTTATCCAAGTATTTGAAAGAAGATTTGAATTTTTCCTATGCGCAAGTAGGATGGATTATGGTATGTTTTGGTTTTGGTTCGATGTTAGGCTCTTGGCTCGGCGGAAAATTATCAGATAAAATAGGGTTTTATAAAATCATGGTTTTTAGTTTATTTACCAGCGGATTATTACTTTTTGCGGTTCAATATGTGCGTACTTTTTGGGGGTTATGCTTTGCGATGTTCTTTATTATGACCGTTGCAGATATGTTTCGTCCTGCCATGTTTGTATCATTAGGAACTTATGCAAAATCCGAAAATCGCACCAGAGCATTGACTCTTGTTAGGCTAGCAGTAAATTTAGGATTCACGGCCGGGCCTGCATTGGGTGGGTTGATCATCATGAATTTAGGATACAGCGGATTGTTTTGGGTTGATGGAACTTCCTGTATTGTATCTATTTTAATTTTTACTTTATTGGTAAAAGAACGCAAAAAACCAGCGGATTTGAATGCTACGAATAGCGAAACCGAAATACCAGCTTCGGTTTTTAAAGATAAAATATTTTGGATTTTTCTATTTGTTTGTTTTGTTACAGCCATGCTTTTCTTCCAACTTTTCACCACTTTACCGTTATATCACAATGAAAAATTTGGATTAACTGAATTTCAAAGTGGCCTTTTATTATCCTTAAACGGTTTGTTAATATTCTTTCTTGAAATGCCAATAGTCAGTTTTAGTCAACGAAAAAACATCAATAAAATCAAAATTATTCTCTGGGGTTCCTTATTAATGTCTATTAGTTTTTATGTTTTATTAATCAATATTTGGGCGGGAATGCTTGTGGTGAGTATCTTATTTATCACTTTTGGCGAAATGTTTATTTTTCCATTCTCCAATTCATTTGCATTAAGTAGAGCCCCAAAAGGGCACGAAGGACGCTATATGGCATTATTCACCATGAGTTTTAGTTTGGCTCACATTGCCAGCTCTAAAACTGGACTAGAAATCATTGCAAATTTTGGTTATCAAACCAATTGGTTTGTGATGGGAACTTTAGGAATGCTTTCATTAGCAGGATGTATTTGGTTGCAAAAATTAGTACAGAAAGAGTAAATTAATTTCCAATTTCTATTTTGGGCGTGACTCCATTAGTAAAGGGGGCTAAAAAACAGTAGTGTTATTTAGCCCCTTTTACTAATGCTGTCGGGCTATACGCGCTACTATGGTAGCCAGCTTCTATCCCTCACGCAAACTCTTTTACATTACCTATTTTCAATTGTTTAAAGGTTTTTATTTTTTAAATTATTAATTAATTTTATAATAATCAGCTTACAAACTAATAATTTAGTTAATTAACTAGAAAAATAGTTTACTAACTAAAAATTTAGTTGTAAGTTTGTCCTTCGTCTAAACTCAGAATGACAAAATATAGAACTATGCAAAAATTAACCAACAAAGAAGAAGAAATCATGCACATTATATGGAAGCTCAAAAAAGCTTTCGTCAAAGAAGTAATGGCCGAAATAACTGAAGATCAACCCCATTATAATACGCTGTCTACTATTGTGCGTAATCTTGAAGAAAAAGGTTTTGTTGCTCACAATGCCTTTGGAAATACCCATCAGTATTATCCTATTGTGCCAATTGAAGAGTATAGAAAAAAATTTATGAATACTGCAATTGACAATTATTTTAATAGTTCCTATAAAAACATGGTTTCTTTTTTTGCAAAAGAAGACAAAATTTCTGCTGCCGAATTAAGAGAGATCTTAGCCATGATCGAAAACCAAAAAGAGTAAAATTATACTCTTTTAAATTATTTAAAACTTAATTCCCGTTTTATCATGGAACCATTATTTGTTTATCTTTTTAAATCCAGCGGACTACTTGTCTTATTCTATTTTTCCTATTATTTATTGTTGCGCAAAGAAACTTTTTTCACCACTAATCGTTGGTTTTTAATAGTAGGTTTATGTACTGCTGTTATATTGCCTTTACTTTTTTACACAAAAATTATATTGGTAGAACCAAGTGTAAGAATAATAGATTGGACAAAAATTCCTATTACAACAATTAATGAAACAGCTGTTTTTACAATCAATTGGTATTTAATTTTTGCAATTATATATGGAATTGGATTCTTATTATTGATTCTTAGATTTGCTTTTGAATTTTACAGTTTGAAAAATATTTTTAAAAATAAAACAATTCAAAAGCAAGCCGATTTTAAATTTATTGACACCACAGATAATATTGCTCCATTTTCCTATTTTAATACTATCGTTTACAATTCGTCTTTATACAATCCAACTGAATTAAAGAACATTATAGAGCATGAAAAAATACATTGCGAGCAAAAACATACTGTAGATGTGCTAATTTCGAGACTATTTTGTATCGTTTTTTGGTTCAATCCTTTTATTTGGTTCTACAAAAAAGCAATTCTTCAAAATTTAGAATTCATAGCCGATCATGAGGCTACAAAAAAAATAGCAGACAAAAAAGCCTATCAAATCACACTTTTAAAAATTACAACACAAGAAAATTGTGTTTCCCTTACCAATCATTTTTATCAATCATTAATCAAAAAACGAATTGTTATGTTAAACAAAAATCAATCAAAAAAGAGGAATTCTTGGAAGTATGCCGTTGTAATTCCAGCATTAATTGCCTTTGTAATGCTCTTTCAAATCAAGGTTGTTGCACAAGAGAAAAATAACCCAAAACTAGAAAATCTAAAAACCTCCAATTAATGATGAGCAATTGGAAATACAATTAGAAGCTCAAATTACAGAAAAATCAACCGACTTAGATCTTGATAGAATCATCAATCTATTTAAAACTGAATTAGGGACTGAAGTTAAAATAAAAAAAATAAAACGAAATTCTCAAAATGAGATCACTAGTATAAAAGTTACTGCTACCGATGGTAAAAGCTACAAAACAGTACATGAAATAAATCAAGACAAACCAATTTTGCCTTTTATCATTAAAGTAGTAAAAGATAAAGACAATAAAATTGAGGTTTTTATTTCATCTAGTACCAATTTGACTGATACAAAGGCAAAATTACCTAATTCTAAGAATACAGATAATAATTCCTTGTCACTAAATAGTATCAAAATTAATCGTAAAGAATTATTAATAGTAATCAATAATCAAACTCAGAGTAAAGGAAATGCAATAAATATCCCATTAGATGAAGAAATTGATATTATAAAAACTTTAAATAGAAAAGATGCAATAATAAAATATGGTCTAGCTGGAGAAAACGGTGCTTATGAAATTACAACTAAGGACGAAAATTTTGTTACATCAACAGTCGCTACCACAGCAAAAACTCCTAAAACATTTTCATTTACTCAAAATAAATCGACTACTGATACTCTAAGCATAAAGAGAAATGCTAAATTGAAAACTAACCAACGTGATTTAAATTTAGAAAAAACCGATCCAACTAATTTAAACAACAAACAGGTAAGTAAAACAACCACCAAAATTGTGTATGTTAAGGCAACTTCAAATAAACCATCTGTAGAGGAAGCAGAAATTTATATTAATGGTGTAAAATCTTCAAAATCGGAATTAGATAAGATAAGTCCAAATTCAATAGAAAAAATGGAGGTTATTAAATCTGATGTGGACAAAAAAATTATTAAAATAACTACTAAAAAACAATAAGATATTTTCAATCAAAGACGGTCTCAGCAAGACCGTCTTTTTTTATATCTTTGAAAAAAAAGTATGTACAAAATTTTAGCTCAGATCAATAAACTTATACTTCCTAGTTTTACAAAACAACGATTGGACTTGGCTAAAGCCACAAAATGGCAAATGGCAATTATTGGTTTTCGTTATTATGTAACCACTCGCGCTTTAAATTAATACTTTATTGCGGCAAAAATTTCTTGTTCTTTCACTTTTTCTCTACCGTTTAGAAATGATAATTCCATAATGAAATTACATTGTACAATTTCACCACCTAAGCGTTCAACTAATTCACAAACAGCTTTGATAGTTCCTCCAGTAGCCAGCACATCATCGTGAATCACGACACGATCTCCTTTCTGAATAGCATCGATATGAATTTCGAGAGTATCGGTGCCATATTCTAAATCATAAGTGGCAGAAATTGTTTTATAGGGCAATTTGTTGGGTTTTCTAACAGGAACAAAACCCACATTTAATTCTTGTGCGATTAGCATACCAAATAAAAAACCTCGACTCTCTACACCTATCACCTTATCTATTTTCTTATCTTTTAAAGAAGAAACCAATATTTTAATGCAATTTTTGCTCGCATCGGCGTTAATTAACAGCGGCGTAATGTCTTTAAACAAAATTCCTTCTTTTGGAAAACCTTGAATATCACGTATATAATTTTTTAATGACATATTTTTTTATTTTTTTACTATTTTACTATTGCAAATTACACTTTTATCCCTATATTTGCACCCGCAATCAGGTTATTATAACCACTTGCAAATGGCCTTGTGGCGCAACTGAATAGCGCACTTGATTACGGCTCAAGAGGTTACTGGTTTGAATCCAGTCAAGGTCACAAAACCCCAACAGATGTTGGGGTTTTTTTATGCTTAGTTGTGAAAAATAGCCTAATAATAACTTATTGAACTAATATAAGAAAAAAATAAAATCAGACACAACTATAAGTTTAAGATTTAAGTAATTAAAGCTTATAATTGCATAATATTCAGAAACAATTAAATTGATAAACTGAATTCTGATATCACTCCTATTACTACACTTTAAGGCTATCAATCTTTTAACAAAAAATGAAAATTAAAATTTATAACTTTAATCTGTTCTATTAAGAATCAAAAGTAGCCTTTTAATATTTTTGGATATTAATGTCTATAATAAAGCTTAAATAAGCATTACTACTAAGCTTATAAACCCAACACAGTATATACTTTTTAGAAATTCAAAACGTTAAATAGTATTTGCTTTTATATTAAAAAACAGAAATAATCTTGTGTCTTTTATTTTCTAGTTTCAACAAACCTTATTATTCCATCAATCTGTAAGGCTCTTCACAAGAAATCAAATTTTAAATACAAAAAAAGCATTTCTAAAATTGTAGTAATTCATTTTAATTCATACCTTTATAAAACTCATAAATACCTTTATAACAAATACTTAACCAATTTTAAAGACTATTTAAACAAAAAAAATCCACCTTATTAACTAAAGAATCTTTTCCAGTACATATATTTTACAGCGACTAGAAAATATTTTTATGAGTGTAAAAAACTTTAATTTCAAAAATAAAAAAAATGAAAAGTTTAATAGTATCAATTGTAATGGTTCTAAGTTTGACAGCTTTGGGACAAAATTATCAAACAATAAACTCTGAAAGAATACCAATTGAAGTAGAATTTGCATTTCAAAAACAATTTCCTAATACAACAGCTATTTGGAGCAGTACCTATCAAGGTGATGATCAAGACCAACTGGTATTTATTGGAAAATTTCAAGTAAATGCTGTAAAAAATGCAGCCATGTATTATAAGGATGGACAATTTAAAGCTTTAGAAATAAGTTTAATCAGCAATGAATTACCACGTACAGTCAAAAAATATTTGAAAAAAAATTATCCGAAAATTCCAATAAATGAAGCTTCTAAAACAATCGATTATGATGGTAAAGTTATTTATGAAGTCGGTATAATTAATAATGGTGCTTTCTATGATTTAGTTTTTGATTCAGAGGGCTATTTCTTACAGATGATCCAAAAAGATTAAAGCAAGTCTATTTTACGCAATAAAATTTTCTTATTTTACCAACAAATGAGATAAACCTGCAGTATTTATTTTTTTATACTAAAAATCCTAAAATAAAAATTATGTCGCAAATTGTAAAAATTAGTTCTCTCGAAAAAATAACTCATGATGTACTAAAAGTACAATTTGAAAAACCAAATGAGTACTCTTTTATTCCTGGTCAAGCAGCAGATATATCCTTTAACGAACCGGAATGGAGCGATAAGTTGAGTTGTTTTACATTCACTTCCTTGCCAGAAGAGAACTATTTAGAATTTACTATAAAGACCTATCCTTCTAGAAAAAGAGTCACCAATAAATTTCTTAGTGCAAATGTGGGAGATGAACTCTTATTAAACGATCCTTTTGGAGATATCAAAAGTCATGGTGAAGGTGTTTTTATTGCTGGTGGCGCAGGAATTACCCCTTTTATCGCCATTTTAAAAGTCTTAGAATTGAATGGAGAAATTGGTAATAGTAAATTGATATTTGCTAATAAAACAGCTAAAGATATTATTGCTAAAGATTATTTTGACAAAATATTAGGTAAAAACTTTATAAATGTACTTTCTGATGAATGGGTAGAAGGTTATGAACATGGCTATATAAACAACGAAATAATTAAAAAATACGTTCAAGAGGATACACCAAATTATTATTTATGTGGTCCTCCACCAATGATGGAAAGCGTAATAAAAAGCTTGAACTCTATTGGAATAAAAGAAAGTCAAATTATTAAAGAGTCGTATTAAAACTATTGACAATTCATTAATAATAAATATTGAAAAACTATTTAATGAATTTAAAACTATAGCCTTATTTTCTTTTAAAGTGACTATGAATAAGTATTGCTATCTTTGTGGATTACTAAAAAAATGTCTGATTATTATCTAATTTATCTTTTTAGAACAATACTTAAAAGATTCTTTATTGACATTTAAATCAAAAATAACTTAAAAATGAAAATAAAATCTTTTACACTCTTATTATTAATTCTACTAATTACTGGTTGTACTTCAACAATCAAAACTACTAAAGAATCTACTATCGGAAGCATTACCGAAAAATATTGGAAACTTAAATCAATCGAGGGCAAAGAGGTCGTTTTTAAAGAAAACCAAGAACGTGAAATCTTTATTACACTCAGAATGAATGATAAAACAGTTACTGGATTTGCGGGTTGCAATACACTCTCTGGTCAATATACTTTAGAAGGCAATAATAGAATCAGTTTTAAAAATATAGCGGTAACAATGAAAATTTGTCCAAATGTAGGTAATGATGAAAGTAAACTATTAAAAGTTTTAGAATTAGCTAAAAATTATAGTCTTACAAACGATGTGCTTACTTTAAGTTCTGATAAAAAAGTGTCCTTAGCCGTTTTTGAAGCTGTATACATGTAAACCTACAATTTCGAATTGCTATATAAATTGATGTTTTTTTAAAAATTAAATGTAAAAAGGATTTGAATAAATTTAATTTCTTACGGGATTTACAACTATAACAGTAAATGATTTATAATTTTTAAAAAAAACTAAATTAAAAGTCTATAAGTTATCAATTGGCAACAAATTTGCTAACGTAGTTATATACCTATTCAAAATAATTCTTTTGAAGTTAATCTAGACTTTACTAAGAATTAGGAATGAGAATAGTTTTAATTTCAGTATAACCATCATAAAAACAAAAACATGAATATCTTATTTTTATTTACTACGCTTATTTCTACGTTATTTTCATCCGAAAATCCAGAGTTAATTATCAAAGTTTCCAACATCGAAAAGATAAAAGGAGAAATTAAAATTGGTGTTTTTAACAAAGAGACTAATTTTTTGAAAGAAATTGGAAGTATAAAAAACTACGCTATAAAGGTTAATAAAAGCACCGCATTTATTACTATTACTGATTTGCCAAAGGGAGAATATGCTATTTCTATGTATCATGATGAAAACTCAGACAACGAATGCAATCGTAATTTTATGGGAATTCCGAAAGAAGCGTATGGTTTTTCTAACAATTTTAAACCGAAATTTGGTCCACCAAAATACAAAGATTGCAAGTTTACTTTGTTAGAGAATAAAACTTTAAATATTGAGATGATTAATTAAAAAAGATTATCAATTCACTTTTACAGATATGTTTCCTTTAGAACTTTAAAAAAGTAATATAGGAAACATATTTTTTTAATAAAAAAACTTAATTTTATGAAAGCATCCAAAAAACTAAATTATGAAACAGATCATATCTATAATGTTACTGTTTTCCTTATTAGGCTGTAAAGAAAAAAGTGAAAATTCAATAGTTGCTTCAAAATTATTCTATAATGGAGACATTCTTACCATGGAAGAAGATATTCCAAAATATGTAGAAGCTGTTGTAATTCAAAACGGAAAAATTGTATTTGTAGGAAGTAAATCGGATGCCGAATCTCAGTTTAAAGATTCCAAAAAAATTGATTTAAAAGGTAAGACTTTATTACCGGGTTTTATCGATCCACACAGTCATTTTGGAATGGTTTCTAATACGATGGGACAAGTAGATTTGAATCCAGAACCCGTCGGAAAAATCAAAAATATTGACGATATTCTTAAAAACTTGAAGGAATATAAAGAAAAAAATAAGATTCCAGATGGCGAATGGATTTTTGGTTGGGGTTATGACGATGGCCAATTAACAGAAAAACGACATCCAACCAAGAAAGACATAGACAAAATTTTACCTAATAATCCCGTGTATTTACAACATACAAGTGGACATATGGGGGTCGCAAATTCTTTAGGTTTAAAGGAATTAAATACTTCTTCAAATTCAAAAGATCCTGATGGTGGAACAATTGTTCGATTTCCTAATTCTAATGATCCAACAGGTTTAGTGCAAGAAACGGCTATGTATCCTTTTGTGCGTTTAATGATGGAAAAATTAGATTCAAAACAAGCTGAATTTTTCGATACTACGCAAGATTATTACGCGTCAAACGGAATAACGACAGCACAAGACGGAATGACGAGTCGAGAATCTATTAGATTTTTTCAATCACAAGCCGATGCTGGAAAAATGAAGATCGATTTGATTGCTTTAGCGGGATATTCCGAATTAGATAGTAATTTGACCGACACTTCACTCCTATTCAAAACCTACAAAAAAGGATTTAAAACTCAAGGAACAAAAATCGTTGCTGATGGTTCTCCACAAGGAAAAACGGCTTTTTTTAGCAAACCTTTTTTAACCGATGTTCCAGGTTGCCACCACGATTGTAGAGGTTTACCGAGTTTATCACAGGAAGCCATCAACAAATTGTTCGAAACAGCTTACGCCAAAGACAATCAATTATTTATTCATTGTAATGGTGATGCTTCGATTGATATGGTTTTATTAGCGCACAAATTGGCTTGCGAAAAACTAAATCAACCTTTAAATAAAGACCGAAGAACTATTGTAATTCATTCGCAATTTGTGCGTCCGGAACAATTAGATACATTTGTAAAATACAATATGGAACCTTCATTTTTTACGAATCACGCTTATTTTTGGGGTGATATTCACGTACAAAATTTAGGAAAAGAACGTGCCGATTTTTTAAGTCCGATGGTTTCGGCAAAAAATTTAGGTTTAAAACCAACCAATCATTCGGATGCTACGGTTACTCCTATTGATCCAATTTTCACCATTTGGACCGCTGTGAATCGTGTTTCTCGTTCGGGTGCAATTATCGGTCAAGCCGAAAGAACAACTCCTTATCTAGCAATACAAGCGATTACTTCTTTCGCCGCTTACGAATTTTTCGATGAAAATTTAAAAGGAAATTTAACCGTAGGAAAATTAGCTGATTTTGTGATTTTAGACAAAAATCCATTAAAAGTAAAACCGATGGAAATCAAGAACATCAAAGTAGTAGAAACGATTAAAGAAGGAAAATCAATTTATAAAAAATAAAATTATTACAATAAAAAGACCCAGAGGTCACAATTAACAATTTAAAATAAATACAATAATGGATATCACAAAACATTTTGACTTAAAAGGAAAAACAGCAATAGTAACAGGCGGAGCGGGCGGAATAGGAAAAGCATGCTGCGAAATACTAGCTGCTTATGGCGCGAAAGTTGTGGTTTCAGATTATAATTTGGAAGCTGCTCAGGAAACATCAAAAGCAATAAATGATAATGGCGGAACATCAATAGCAATTGACTGTAATATACTTGATGACAATGCTTTAATCAACTTAGTAGATAAAACTATTGAAAAGTTTGGCAGCATAGAAATATTGGTAAATAATGTTGGTGGCGGTGGAGCAGGAAAAGAAAGTCCTTACGATATTGAGGTAGCACAATTTAAAAAAGTGTTCGATATGAACGTTTTTAGTATGTGGCGTCTTTGTCAATTAGTTGCACCACATATGAAAAAAGCGGGTTACGGTAGTATTATTAATATGTCTTCCATGGCTTCTATCAATAAAAGTCCAGCAATAAGTGCCTATGCATCATCAAAAGCAGCAATAAACCACATGACACGTAACCTAGCTTTCGATTATGGACCAGACAATATTAGAATAAACGCAATTGGACCTGGAGCAACAAGAACCCACGCTTTAAGTACTGTATTAACGCCAGATTTGGAAAAAGCTATGTTGAAACACACACCTATCCACAGATTGGGTGAAGCAGAAGACATCGCTGGTGCAGTTCTTTATTTTGCAGCGCCAATTTCAAGCTGGACAAGTGGTCAAGTTATTTTCATCAATGGTGGTGGCGAGCAAACTTTAGATATGTAAATTTTAAAATTCAGGACGTAATACAAATAACCTATTTTTCTACAAAATTAGATTTTGTTTTTACGTCTTTTCTTTTAATGATTTCTAACATTATTTCAGTTATTAATTTGAGCCTACTAGATAATTTTATTCGCCATTAGGCTTTATTTTATAGTACATTGTTGTCTAAAACATTAGGTATTACTTTTATGGATAAAATCTACAACAATCGTTGGTTTCTGTTACTCTTTATTTCTATAACTTGGGGAAGTTCCTTTATTTTGATTAAAAAATCATTATTAGTTTTCTCACCTTATGAAATTGGTGCAATTCGAGTAGTTGGTTCCGGATTAATTTTAGCTGCAATAGGTATTCCTGCACTTTTACGAATGAGAAGAAGTACTTTATTATGGGTAATTATCGCTGGATTTTTTGGGAATTTTGTACCAATGTTTTTATTTCCAATAGCTCAAACCCAAGTTAGTAGTTCTTTAGCAGGAATTTTAGATTCCTTAGTTCCTATATTTATTTTGGCTTTTGGATTTCTATTTTTTGGAATTAAAAGCAAGTTAACGCAAGTAATTGGTGCTATAATCGGATTTATTGGAGCTGCAAGTTTAATCTTTTTTTCTGAAGGAAATTCTGAAAATTCTCAGTTTGGTTATGCAATGTTGATTGTTTTAGGAGGCGCTTCTTACGCAGTAAATTCGCTAATTGTAAAAGAAAAATTACCTGAATTAGATGCAATAAAATTAACCGCAGCTGTTTATAGCTTTTGGGCAATTCCATCTGCAATAATATTGTATTTCACTGGAATGATTCAAAATTTTGAAATGCACCCAAATTACATAGAACCTATAATTTACATGTCTTTTTTAACCATCTTTGGAACAGCGATTGCAATGCTTCTGTATTTTAAATTGATTCAAAATACCTCTGCCGTTTTTGCAAGTATTTCGAGTTATCTTTTGCCAGTTGTAGCCATAATTTGGGGAATTTTAGATGGTGAAGAATTTAATTTTTGGTACATTTTGGGTGGTGTATTAATCTTAATCGGAATTTATTTAATTCGAGAAAAAAAGACGGCTCCAATTAGTATTCCCGCTTAAAAACAGTATTATGAATTGGATATTAATCATACAATCGGCTTATTTACTATTGACTTTTTTAGTGATTTTGAGAGTACTTTACGATACACGAAGTAGCACAAAAGCATTGGCTTATATTCTCTTTATAATTTTTGTTCCAGTATTGGGAATGATCTTTTATTTTTCTTTTGGAATTAATTATCGCAAGAGAAAACTATACACCAAAAAAATTGTAGAAGATGAACCAATGCGACTAGAAATTCGGAACAAAATGAATAAACAGTCTGATTCTATACGAGATTCGGGTTTAATTCAGGAAAAATATTTAACACTAACAGAATTTATTCGCCGTTCCGGCAGTAGTCCCATAACAGCAAATAATGAAGTAAAATTACTTATTAATGGAGAAGAAAAATTCCCAGAATTAGTTAATGCTTTAGAAAACGCAAAGTCACACATTCATATTGAATATTATATTTATGAAAATGATGTTACTGGAAATCAAATAGCCGAAATCCTTATTAAAAAGGCAAAAGAAGGTCTAGAAGTTCGATTTCTATATGATGATTTTGGAAGTCATGGTTTGGGTAAAAATTTTATACAAAATCTAAATCAAGCTGGAGTTGCTACAGCACCTTTCTACAAAATAAAATGGTATGCATTAGCTAGTCGCATCAACTATAGAAATCATAGAAAAATTGTAATTATTGATGGAAATGTTGGTTTTGTTGGCGGTATTAATATGAGTGATAAGTATCGAAATGATTTAGAAAATAAGAATAATTTATACTGGCGAGACACTCATTTAATGATTAAGGGACAAGCTACCTCCTATTTACAATATCTTTTTGTGTGCGATTGGAATTTTTGTAGCAACAAAAAATTAACGTACAGTAATAGCTATTTTCCTGAAATTCCACAAAATAATACTATTGAAAATGATGTGGTTCAAATAGCGGCTTCTGGACCTGATAGTGGTCAACCGCTAATATTTTATTCGCTATTAGAAGCCATTAGTTGTGCCAAAAGAAGTATTTACATTACAAGTCCTTATTTTATTCCGGGCGAAAGTTTGATGGATGCTTTAATTATCGCCATTCAAAGCGGTCTGGATGTAAAGGTTTTGATTCCTGGAATTTCCGATTCTAAAATGGTCAATACAGCTGCAAGTTCTTATTATACAGAATTAATTGAATATGGTGCGAAAATTTACAAATACAACAAAGGTTTTGTTCACGCAAAAACTATGGTAATTGATGATGATTTGGCTATTATTGGTTCGGCAAATATGGATTATCGCAGTTTTGATTTGAACTTTGAAGTCAATGCAATGATTTATAGTAAGAATATAGCGAAGCAACTTAAAGAAGCTTTTGAAAATGATTTAAAAGAATCTGCACAAATTGACGCTATTTCTTGGCTTAACCGTCCAAAACGCATTCATTTATGGGAAAAAATAGTTCGTTTGATTTCTCCCTTTTTATAAATGTAATTGCAATACTTAAATCCAACTTTCGCTTACGATACTTCCTTTTTCCTCGTCCTTAATAACATTTACTGAGCGCGGAATTCGTTCTTGCAATTCGCCTACATGCGAAATAATCCCCACAATTCGATTCTCTTTATACAAGGACTGTAAGGTTTCAAAAACAATTGATATACTTTCAGGATCTTGTGTACCAAACCCTTCATCTATAAAAAAGAAATTTTTATCATTTTTATTCAATGATTGAACGCTTTCTGCCAATGCCAATGCTAAACATAAGGAAGCTTGAAAACCCTGACCTCCCGAGAGCGTCTTTACACTTCTAGAAGCTCCATCGTTTAGATAATCAATCACTTCAAATTCATTAGAACTATTAATCGTTAAACTCAATTGATTTTTAGTCATTCGATGAAAGCGAACATTAGCAACATCCGCTAAATTTTGCAAATAAATACTCGACACATAGTTTACAAAACCACTTGCGTTGAACATATTAGCTAAAATTCCTAAATTAGTAAAGCGTGCATTTAAAACTTCAGATTGGTTTAATAATTCTGCTTTTTCTACAAATGCGGCATTCATTCGCTGTAAGTTATCTTGCAAAGTAGAAACTTTCCCCAATTGGGTTTCATATTTTAATTGAACTGCAGCAACCAGCGCCGTTTTTTCCTCTAGAAGTTTACTATCGAATGTTTTACCTATTAACAGTTTCTCCGCTTCCGAAACAGAATTTATTGAAGTTTGCAAATTCACCGCAAAAAGTTTTACTTTCTCTTTTTCAGCTTCTAAGTTCCAATTTTTAATAAGTATGGTTCTCACTTCTTCAACAGAAGAAAAATGATGCTCTTGAAGTAATTCACTAATGATTTTTTGGGTTTCTAGCAAAGCCTTCTCACTATCAACAACTTGTAATTGAATAGTTTTTAAAACTGCAGTTAAAGCTGATAACTCTAGATTTTCCTTGTTAATAGCATCGTTTATAAACTTATAATCTTCTGCTGTTTTTAAATTTTTATTGAATAATTCTATTTTTTCAGCTTGAATTGAAGCTAGTGTAATCGCTTCATAATCAATAAGTGATAGCACTTTTAATTTTGATAACTCATTTTCAATTGCACCGCTTTTAGAAGCTTTTTTTGTTTCTAATTCGTTTTTGGTACTGTTATGATTTTTTAGTGCCAAAGCAATAGTTTCTTGCTCCTTGCGAAATTCTTTTTCGTTTACTTCTAAAGCAATTATCTCCTTTTCTAAAAGTTGCTGTTCTGCTTTTTTTGCTTCAAAAAGCTGTGAATCTTTTGGATCAAAATCGCTCCATATGAATTTTGAAAAGTGAGTTTTTTGCTGATTTTCTATGCTTATACTTTCCCTCTCAATTCCTTTTAATTGCTCTTGAAAATGATTTATTTCGAATTCTAATTTTTCACATGCTCCCTTTTTCAAAATGATTTTCGCTTCTTTATCCGCTAAATCAGTAATTGTATTTGAAATAATTTCTAATTGATTAGACACATCTTCTCCTTGCATCAAATGCGGATGCTCTTGTGAGCCACAAAGCGGACAATTTTCACCATCATGTAAATTTTCTGCAAACTGCACTAACTCTTTCGAAACTAAAAGTTTTGTTTTTGTTTCAATCGCTATTTCCTTTTCGGAAGAAAGCGTCTCTAAATTTGTTTTTAAAATAGTTTTCCAGTTTTCAAAAGGTACTTCTAAAAGTTGAAAAGCAGCTATTTTTGAATTTAATTCCTTTTGTATTGTGACTTGCTTTTTATAATTCTCTTCAAAATTATTCTTAAGATTTAGCTCTTGTTGGTACCAAGTTCCTAACTCTAATAAGAAAGAAGCGTCCAATCGCTTTTTTTTGGAATCTACCAATTGATTATGAATAGAGTCTAATTTTGCTACTAAATCCTTTTCTTTTTTCTCACTTTCTAAAAATAGCCCTTCTGCTGCCTTTATTTTTTCGTCAATAACAGCAACTTCTGCATTTGCAATTCTGATTTTTTCTATCGATTCTAAATCAGAAAATTTGCTCTTAGAATTATCGAGTTTGTCAAAATCAGGCTGTAATATTTCTAAAGTAGCTTTACTTTTTAAATTACTCTCCGCTACTACTTTCTTCTGATTTTCAGTCGAAAGCAGGTTTTCCTTCGCTTTTTCTAAAGCCGTTTTCTCTGTTTTTAGCTTTATTAAATTCGCTTTGAAATTTCGTTCTGTTTTTTCGAATAAATCTATTTCTAATTGTAGCGCATCAATCGCAACTTTTTCAAGATTCAGCTTAGAAAGAATCTCTTTCTTTTTTTCTAAATCCTCAAAATTCGCTTTCAAAACAGCAAGTTCTTTCACTTCTTTTTCAGCTAAAATCAACGTTGTTTTATCCTCTTGTAATTCAGCAGTGGCGCTTATAACTTCGTTTTGTAAAGTTGTAATGGCTTCGGTAGAAATCGCTTCAAAGCCAGATAATTCTCCTCTTAAAAAGTCTAATTTACTTGATGTTTCTTTTTGCAAAGCCGAAACTTTATAAGTCAAATCAAAACGCTCTAAATGAAAAATTTCCTTCATCATATCCGAACGTTCTTTTCCTTTCAGGCCTAAAAATTCATTAAATTTCCCTTGTGGAATTATAATAGTTCTTCTAAAATTTTCATAAGTAAGTCCAATTATTGTTGTCGCATCCGCAGAATTCAACGGAATCCATTGTTCGTCTTTCCATTCATAAGCCAATCGTTCTATAGAAGTTGTCTCCTCAAATCGTTTTTTTCGCTTCCAATCAGCTACAAATTTGAATTTTCGCTCTTGATAATTCAAAAATTCGAATTCAATATTGGCACGATCTGATTTAAGATTGAGCATATTATAGGCTCTTTTATCGGTTTTATTCAAACGATCCGTTTCGCCATACAAAACAAAACCAATAGCTTCTAAAACGGAAGATTTTCCAGAACCTACTGCTCCAAAGATCCCGAATAAACCAGCATTGGTCAACTCTTCAAAATCAATAGTTTGTTTTTTTTGATAAGAATACAAACCAGTAATACTTAATTTTAATGGTAACATAAGACCTTTTTTTATTCGTTTTTTGCTTGACTTCCTACAATTTCATTGAACAAATCCAATACTTCTTCGTTAGGATCTTGCTTGTATTTGGACTTAAAAAAATCAGTAAATAATCCCTGAATATCTTGCTCTAAATTTACTTTTGGTATTTGTAAATCCTGATTCGAATCCTTTTTAACCACTGGAATAATATAAATAATTCCGTCATGACTTTCGTGAATTCTTTTCAAATCTTGCGTTGTAAAAAAAATATCGCTTACAAGTGTCAATTCGATTAAACAATACGGATTTGCTAACAACCATTCTACCGCATCATCAATAGATTCAAAACGTTTTCTATGTAAAACACGTCCAGATTTTAGCGGAATAGCGGTAAATTTCACCGCTTTATTTGGCTCTACGTCAATTAGTACGACTTTTTTATCTTGACCTGCTTCCGAAAAACTATACGATAAAGGACTGCTAGAATACACAACAGGACTGGAATGGCCGCCTACGTTTTGAAAGCGATGCAAATGGCCTAGAGCGGTATATTGCATTTGTTCTGGAATGCAATCGGTGTAAACAATATCAGCATTACCAATTCGCAACGGTTTTTCGCCATCTGGTTCCTCTAGGATTTCACCGCCACGTTTTAACATATACAAATGAGTAGTCAAGATATTTACGCCTTTGTTGTCGCAGTATTTATTTGCTAACATCGCCCAAGAATCTTGCAACAAATCATTCAATTGTTGCTCTTTATTATCTGCTCCAAGATAGGTTTTTAAACGCATTTCATTTGCATAAGGAGTGGTAATTACACGAATGGGATAATCAAATTGAGGCAATTTTATTTCTATAAAACCATTTTCTGACTGCGTAATTTCAAAACCATTTTCAATTTTTATCCTAGGAATGGTAACATCGGGGTTTCCTACAAATAGGATTCCGCATTCACGTGCTAAAGGATTAGGAGAGTCAATTCGATCTGGACTATCGTGATTTCCAGCAATTGCAATTACAGGGCGCTTGCCATTATTGGTCAATCTTTTTAAGGTTTTATATAGTAAATCAACTGCTTCTACAGGAGGATTAAACGTGTCAAACAAATCGCCTGCCACGATAACTACGTCTGCAAGTTGATCTTCTGCAACTTCACAAATTTCATTCATCACCTTTTTTTGTTCTTCCAAACGGGAAAAATGATCTAGTTTTTTCCCTAAATGCCAGTCGGCAGTATGCAGTATTTTCATTATCTATAGTGTTGTGTATGGACTACTTATCTTCTTTCTAAGCAATTATTTTTTGCTATAGCAATATCCTAATAATAATCTTGAAAAAAGCATTATTGAATAAAATTAATTGGTGAAAATTCCTTTAAAATTAAACTCGATATGACAATTTTAAATAGATATTTTTCTATAAAATAATCATTTAAATGAAATTGATTTTATAGATTTTTTATTTCGGAAAATAAACTTAAAAAATGGAACACAGATTACACAGTTTATATGTATAAAAAAAGGATTTTATTGATTTAAATATTTGATAATCTAATTCAATTCTCGCTATAATTATGGCATTCCTAAAAGAAATAGAATAACGGTTTTTATAAATAGCTCAAAATGAAATTATAACTTTTAATTTCAGCAAAATAAAACAAGTTTAAATATTTATAAATCAGTATTTTAAATAATCATACCTTATAATTAAATTTAAACTGAAATGAAATTTTATTATATTCTAAACTCACTGTTTTTTCATTATTTTAAAAACAATTATAAAAGAATATCTAACACTAATTTAAATTAAAACACATATAAGTTTACGAATTAAATTATCGCAATAATTTTTCTATTTTATAAAAAAAAGTTATCTCAATTTAGATTTCATAGAGCTTTTTAGATAAATTTAGATTCTATTGAATGGCAATTATAAGCAATAATTAGTTTTTTAAAACTGATATTATTTGCTAAAGATTCCTTTTTTTTACATTCCATTTATCTTAGTTACAGTGATTGCTTTTTGTATTACTAATGTGGGTAATTGTTCCTTTAAAAAGAGTATTTACAAGCTTTTAGCCAAAAACACAACCGCTTAATAATGAATAACATTAAGCATAAATAAGAAATAGAAACTTTAATACTTTAGTGTTTCAAAATTAACTTTCTCTGCTTTTGCTTGGGATTTACGTGGATATCACGACAATATTTCGTTTTTTTGCAATTAGACATAAAATAATGAGAAATACGATTAGGCTTTTCGCTCTTGGAGCAATTTTGCTATTAACACAAAATGGATTTGCACAGAATGTTAAGAAGCTAGATTCAACAAAAACAGAAAAAGACACAGTGCATCTTAGCAAGATCATCATCAATCAAGCTGATTTTAGAAAACAAGTCATGCAAGTCGATTTAAAAATGGCTCCTGTAAACTCAGCACAAGATTTATTGCGCAAAGTTCCAGGACTATTTATTGCTCAGCACGCTGGCGGTGGTAAAGCCGAACAAATATTCTTGCGTGGTTTTGACAATGATCACGGTACTGATGTTAGTGTAACAGCCGATGGTATTCCGGTAAATATGGTATCGCATGCACACGGACAAGGTTATGCTGATTTGCATTTTCTGATTCCAGAGACGATCAAGGATATTGATTTTGGAAAAGGCGCTTATTACGCGGACAAAGGTGATTTTAACACCTCAGGTTATGTGAATTTCAGCACCTTCGACAAGTTAGAAAACAACATTTTCAAGTTAGAAGGTGGATCTTTCAACACGATGCGTGCTGTAACGATGATTAACTTATTAAATAGAGATATTAAAGACAAAAATTTTTATGTGGCGAGTGAATTTAATTATTCCGATGGTCCATTTGCTGTAAAGCAGAATTTTAATCGCATTAATATATTGACAAAATACAGTCAATGGATAGACAGTAAACAATATATATCTATTTTAGGTTCTACGTTTAGTTCGGGTTGGAACGCATCAGGACAAATTCCAGAACGCGCTGTATCCCAAGGAATAATTGACCGTTGGGGTTATATTGATCCTACAGAAGGCGGAAGTACATCAAGAACAAATGTTGCTGTAAACTATAGAAACCTTATCAATGAAAATGAAGAGTTTTCTAGCAATTTATTCTATTCTAGATACAAATTTAATCTGTTTTCTAATTTCACCTTTTTCTTGAATGATCCAGTTTATGGTGATGAAATTGAGCAAACTGACAATCGTAGTATTTACGGTTTCGATAATAAATACATTCGTCGTTTTGATTTAGAAAATAGCAAAATAACATGGACATCAGGTGCTGGTTTGCGTCTTGATGATATTTATGATTTGCAATTGAGTCATGTATTTTACCGTGATTTATTGTTGAATAGACTCTCTGACGTATCCGCTACAGAAATTAATGTACATGCTTATACTACTATGGATTGGAGAATTGGAAAATGGACCATTAACCCAGCAGTACGTGTGGATCATTTTGTTTTTAATTTGCATGATCGTCTGAATAGTCTACCTGCAGGACAAGATGCCTCTGCAACAAGAATAAGTCCAAAATTGAACATTTCCTATACTCAAAACAGCAATTTGCAATGGTATTTGAAATCAGGAATGGGTTTCCACTCTAACGATGTACGAGTAGTTGTAGAACAAAATGGAAAAGACATCTTACCCTACTCTATTGGTAGTGATTTAGGTGTAATTATTCGTCCTACAAAAAACATGATTATCCAGCCAGCAGTATGGTATATGTTTTTGAAACAAGAATTTGTGTACGTAGGTGATGAAGCGGTTGTTGAACCATCAGGAAAAACCCGTCGTTTAGGCGCTGATCTTAGTATTCGTTACCAACCTATATCATGGTTGTATTTAGATGGTGACATTAATTATGCTAATGCTCGTGCGATTGATGCACCAAAAGGAGAAAATTACATCCCGTTAGTTCCTGCATTTACCAGTACAGGTGGCGTTGCAGTAAAACTTCCATCAGGTTTCTCAGCTAATTTGAGATACCGTTATATGGACGCCAAACCAGCAACAGAAGACAATTCAGTAAAAACTAGAGGTTATTTTGTAAATGATCTTGTTTTGGCTTACGGAAAAAAAAGTTGGGAAGTCAATTTGCAAGTATTAAATTTGCTGGATACAAAATGGAATGAAGCACAATTTGAAACTGAAACAAGACTTAAAAATGAGTCTAGTTCCGTATCTGAATTATGTTATACTCCTGGAACACCATTTGCCGTAAAAGCAGGAATTAGTTATAAATTTTAAAAATAAAAATCGCGTGAGAAATTTTTTAAACATAAAAAAAACAATAATCACAGGAATTCTGTTTATGTTGTTTGTTAGTTCTTATGCACAATTAAGTCCTCCAGGATTAGGAAAAGGGAATAATGCCTCTTGGTTTGCTTTTGGAATCAAGCAAGCATTAGACACGGTTCATAAAAAAGAATCAACTACTTATATAGGTATTGGTAGAAAAAGCACGCCAGACGATAATAATCCTTTTAATAAAATGGGAATATTAGTATTGAATCAGGAATTCTCTAATCGCTATGCCAAACACTGGCAATATTCGTATGCGTTGAGTTACAGACGACAAAATGAATATGAATCTAGCGCTCCTTATGAAGTTGCTGATCCTGCCATAAAACAAGAATTCAGAATTTACGGCCGTTATTCCTATTTGACAGGAAATAGCACTATTAAATGGAAAAATACCTTTCGCCAAGAATATAGAAAATTTTTTAATCCTGATTTCACAAAAAGTAATGAAGATTATCAATTTCGTACTCGCTTTAAAACTCAAATAAATATTGATTTAGGAACTCAAAAAGTACATCATTTAATTGGTAGTGCTGAAGCCCTTTTTGCAACAAGTAAAAAATACAAACCTACTAGCGAGTGGACTAAATTTGAATATAAGGATAGTAGATTTGGACTTTATTATCAGTTAACACCTCACGAAATTCCTTTTACATTTGATTTTGGTTATGGTTACAATTTAATTGGTAAAGGCAGTAAAATATCTGGAGTAAATTATATCGCTATAGATGTGATTTGGAATAATCCTTTTGGGAAAACACTATAAATTTTATAACACTTTTAGCATCGGGCTATTTGGCAATCTGTAATCGATATTCAGATGGCGAATAGCCCGTTACTTTTTTAAATAAGCGCGAAAATAAGAAGGAGATTGATAATTTAACTCCAAAGCGATACCTGCTACATCTCGAGAATGATCTTGTAACAATAATTGCCTGTTCCATATAATAATCTCGTTGATCCACTTTTTTGTGGTTTGCCAGTAGGATCTTTAACACATTTATTCAAAAGTTATCGGATATTTTCAATTGATTCGAGTAATACGAAATGGTTTTATGATTTACAGTGTGTTTTTGAACCAATTCTCTAAAATGAAAAGAAATATAACGAGCTCGTGACAACACTTCATTTACTTTATTTTATAATCGAATAATTTTCAATAAAATAGCTTGAAATAAGGCAACACAAATTTCCATAATGCGGTAGCCGGTCAATAATTCCTCCTTTAGTAGTATGAAGGCACGTACAATCCAATCAAAACTTACGGCATTCAAAATTAAAAATGGCGAGGTATAGAAAAAACTCAAATCATTTTTATTCAAAGCAATATCAGTAATAATTTCGTTTTTATAGACTACAAAAAAACCTTCCACATCAGCCGATAATTCTAAGGTTGCGGTAAAATTTCCTTTTTTAATATTCAGTGATTCATTAGCGTTTATTTCAAAAACTGAGGTTTCTAGTTGTTGCTTTACAAAACCTTTAGTTACAAAAATCAAAAAATTAAAAGAGGTTCTGTAAAGTTTAACCGGAATGACAATACTTTTTAGATAATTTTAAATTCAGTACACCTGAAGTTTAGATTCATTAAAATGATCATTTGTAGAAACTGTTGGTAGAAATAATTTCTTGTATTCGTAATTACTGATCAGTTTTATAGATTGTTTCATTTACAAAATAAAGTTATAAAATTTAGCAACTGTCACTAAGTATGGGAGGTTAAATATACGGCAATACTTTTAATTATTTATAATGTAACATTCTAAATCAATTATAAAAAACTTATAGATTTATTTTTTTATTTGACATCATAAAATACTTTATATTGATATCTTGTAATTTGAATTTTATTACAAGATTTTTTCACAATAATCAAAATTCAATAAAACAACTATTTACAAGCAACATTTAAAATAATATAACGATGACCCTTTTATATTTACATGGATTAGAAAGTAAACTAAGTCCAGAAAAAAGAGATGTTTTAGAACGTTTTGCCACCGTAATAGCACCAGACATGGATTATAATAGTGATCCAAATATATTTAAATTATTGCTAAAAAATAATAATGAACATTCATTTGATCTTATTATGGGAAGTAGTATGGGCGGATTTATGGCTTACTACATTGCTAATACTATCAAATGTCCTGCTTTACTATTTAATCCAGCTTTACCTCATAGACCTATTGCTCAAAATATTCCGGAAATAGATTCTAAAAATACACCAGCATTTCTACAATTTGTTTTGGGAGGTCAAGATGAAGTCATTAAAGCCAACAGTACTTTAAAATGGCTAGCAGAAAATCGGCTTCCTACTATAGATATCAAAATTTCTATACACAACAAATTAGGTCATCAAATACCCGTAAGCATTTTTGAAAAAGAAGTAATTGAATTTTTCAAGCAAATCGAATTATTAAAATTGAATTGATGATATTCCCTAAAAATGAATAGTACTAATTAGAAACAATGAACCTAACACAATAATTTCTTGTTTATAATTTCTAGTTTTATAAAAAGCATTATTGTTACAGAGTGCTTTAGGAATTAGCTAGTAGTCATCTAAAACATTAGTTTATCTAAGAGTGTAACTATTTTTAAAGCTATTAAATGATACCTTTGTCTAAATTATAATATAATACCAAATTGCCAAAAATTAAGATAAATACTTTCGGAGAAGGTATCGAAATTAGACAAATACAGTTGGATGATTCTAGACTTGAAAAATGGTCTGCTATAGCCTCAAAAAAAAAATGTGCTCTTACTGATCTTATACTGGATCCTTTTTTTTATCATCAATTAAAGGACAATAAAATTAGTTCTATATTAGATATAAATGCAAAAGTAGTTACCGGAATTTTAGACAAACCCAAAAGCCACATCGAAATTTGGTTCAATCGCCGCAAAGTATTAAAAATAAAACCCAACGATATATTCAATGAGTTGGTACTATTTCCTTTATATCAAATAGATAGTAATCCAGCCTTTGACCTCGATTTATTAGAAAGAGGCATTTACATTCATCAAAAGACAATGGGCTTGTTACACTCCGTAGAATTAGAGGTAGAAACAGAACGTTTGGATTTAGATGACTTTACTTTTTTCGTATCAAAATTTAAAAAAGAGCAATTTCTAAATAAAATTGAGTATCAAAACAAAAATTTTAATTGGATAAAAAGTGAATCCGTAATTACGTATCAAAATGCTTTTGAAATTCTTTAATTAATTTACTTTGTATTTAAGACAAAAATTTATTTATTATTCATAAAAAAACCGCCTAAACTAATTTAGACGGTTTTTTTTATATGAGTAATTACTATTCTGTAATGTGATTTAGTTTACTGTTTTTACGACTAAAACTAAAATAAATAATTAAGCCTAATAAAAGCCAGATGCCAAAATAAATCCAATTCCATACACTTAATTCTGCCATCATATAAAGACAACAAATTAAGCCTAATAATGGTATTAAAGATAAGTTTGATTTAAAAGACCAAACTAATAAACCTACTAAAACAATTAGAAAAATCCACATTGGAATTTTATGCTTAAACAAGCCAAAACCACTTTCGTATTTTACAGAATCTGCAATGGGCATACCGGCAATAACACTAGAATAAGTTGCATCGTCTTTATGGTATTTACTTAATAAGAGCTCTAAATCGGGAGTTCCAACGGTTTTATTTTTTGGATCAATACTTACTAAATAGTCATATACTTTATTTGTTTCTTCTTTATTTAAAGAGGTAATGATAGCCTCCGAATTATTGATTTGAGTTTCATTTGTTATAAAATCCATAGTTGCTTTTTTATTAAAACCAAAAGCAAATACTAATCCGATCACAATTAAAACAGGCATAATAAATTTAGAATTTACATAAGGCGTTTTAAATTTTCCGCGAGGAATGTCCGTTCTATTTTGAAGAACCAAAACCCCTGCACAAACCAAAACAAATGCAAACAGAGTTCCAATACTACATAAATCGGTAACCAATGTCAAGTTTAAAAACAACGCTGGAACTGCTACCACAAAACCTGTTACTATTGTTGCATAAGAAGGCGTTTTGTATTTAGGATGTACTTTTGAAAAACGTTTTGGTAACAAACCATCACGACTCATGCTCATCCAGATACGAGGTTGCCCCATCTGAAAAACTAATAGAACACTTGCCATAGCAACTACGGCACTTACAGCAATAATACCCGACATCCATTTTAGATCTAATTTCTCAAAAACAAAGGCTAAAGGATCACCAACATTTAATAAACTAAAATTGACCATTCCTGTTAGTACCAAAGCAATGGCAATATATAAAATAGTGCAAATAATAATGGCCCACATCATACCTCTAGGAAGATCGCGCTGTGGATCTTTACATTCTTCGGCAGTTGTAGAAATAGCATCGAAACCAATATAAGCAAAAAACACTGCAGAAACCCCTTTAAGAACTCCTGTCACTCCGTTTGGAGCAAATGGATCCCAATTGGCTGTGTCTACGTAAAAAATCCCAACAGCGATAACTAATAATACCACACATAACTTAACAACTACCATGATATTACTTGCATTTCTAGACTCTTTCATACCGCGATAAATCAAGGCTGTAATTAATACAATGATTAGTAAAGCAGGGAGATCAGCTACAAAGTGAAAAGAACCTATAACGGGTGAGGTGGTCCAAGCAGTGAACGCATCTTGTAAAGCTGGACTTAAATTAGCAAATTGTTTACCACTTTGCATAAGGGCAGTTGCATCATTAAACCCGTTAGACGCAGACAAATAATCCATCTGAACCCATTGAGGAAGTTCTAAGCCACCACTTTTGAGTAAACCGGTAAAATAATCACTCCACGATATGGCAACAGTTATATTACCAACGGAATATTCCATTATTAATGCCCAACCAATAATCCAAGCAATAATTTCTCCAAAAGCAACATAAGAATAGGTATAAGCACTTCCAGAAACGGGAACCATAGAAGCGAATTCAGCATAAGCAAAAGCAGCAAAACTACAGGCAATGGCAGTAAATAAAAACAGAAAAATAACAGCTGGACCTCCATCGGCGCTTGCTTTTCCAATGGTACTAAAAATTCCTGCTCCTACAATTGCGGCAATACCAAATGCAGTCAAATCTCGTGCAGTCAAATGTTTACCTAAAGCATCATGTCCGTCAGCGTTATTCTTTTCTACTTGTTTTAAAATATCTTGTACTGTCTTTTTTCTAAACAAACCATTTAACGCCATAAAATGAATTTTATCATTAAAAATTAATATTCTGTAATTAACACTCTTTTATTTTACAAATAATGCAACTGTTATTTAAAATCCAAATGTATAAAACAAATTTAATTCTGAAAGATTTGATTCGGCATTTTTTGAAACTCATTAAAAAAAAAATAAAAACTAATCTATTTTATAAATTCCTCCTTCAATTAATGCAGTCCAAACGCTACCTGATTCGTCTATTGAAAAGCCATTAATACTTGAACTCCCTAGTTTAATTGTTTTAATAATCATCATTTTTTTAGCATCGACAATAATTACTTCTCCTTTTCGACTTCCCAAATAAATTTTTCCATTCTTTTCTAGAATTCCAGCAGGATTATGTTCATACCCAATTTTTAAATCTAGAATCTTACTTTCTTTTTTTAGATTATCTTCCGTCAGTTCTAAATTATCATTTAAAGGAAGTTGTAGTAATTCCCCATCCATTGTTTTAGCATAAAAAAGGGTACCATCTTCACTTTTCCCCATCGATTCTCTAACTTTCCATTGCTTAGTTCTCAATAAAGTTTTTCCTGAATTAATATCTAAAATAGTAAGAAAACGCTCTGGAGTAACAAAATAAAGTCTGTTTTTTGATGCTACTACATTAACATTCCCTGGCGAATACAACTCTTGTTTTTCATTTCCATTATTCCATTTCCATAAAAGTGCTCCAGTGTTTTTATTTAAACAATATAGAAAAGTATCCCATGATCCAAAAATAATAGTATTCTCATGAATTAATGGTTTTCCTTGTGAGTAAGACAATGGTAGTTTGCTTTCCCAAATCATGATTCCTGTAACAGCATCTACACAAATAAATTGGGTAGCACTTGCCGTATAGATTCTATTATTTTCTACAATCGGTGTACCTACTAAAATTCCGCCCACAGCAATATTCCATTTTTCTTTGGCGGTATCTTTATCAAACCCTAAAATCTGACCTTCAATTGTTCCAACAACTATCGTTTTTTTGACAATTGTTGGGGTAAAATAAATTGAATTAGCTGTTTGTATTTTCCAGTTCAAAGTTTTACTTTTCAGATTTACAGACTGAATTTGTCCAAGAGAATTGGCAAAATAAATATTTTTTTTATCAAAACTTGGAACACTATAGATAGAGGCTACATCTTGAATAAAAGGTGCAATAGATTGCTTTTCTTTTGGTTCGGTAATTTCAATTTTTGAGGGTTTTGCAGAAACAGAAAATTTAAAAGTAGCTGGTTTTTCAAGCTCTTTTTTAAAAATACGAATACTATCATTACTAACAATTACTTCATTATAACTTTGTGTTTTTCCGTCACGAGAAGTAATAGATGCTCCCATAACTCCACTTAAACCCGAAAAATTATACTCTTTTAAAGTATGACCGTGACCGCAAAAATTAGCAACGGTTGGATATTTTTTTAAAACAGTAAGCACTTCTTTATAATTACTCAGGCTATTATCTAAAGGATAATGTGAAAAACTCAATACTTTTTTAGAACTATTAATAAGACTATCTTTTATGGTTTTATCTAAAAACAAAAGGTCCTCTTTTTTTACAAAACCATCGCCCATTTTCATGTAAGGTCCACAAGGAAAACCAATAAAAAGGTAATCTCCTTTTGAAAAAGCAAACCGATCAGCTCCCCAAAGTTTTTTATAAGTCAAGGCTGCACTTTCACTCCACGTAGTTTCATGATTGCCAGAAATAATGTGATAAGGAATTTTTAAACCTGAAAGAATAGTATGTACTCGATTGAGTTCATCGTCATCACCACGATTGGTCAAATCACCTGTTATAATTACAAATTCATTAGTCGATTCGTTAATCTCCTTAATAATTTTTTGCAATAAAAAATCATTATCATTTCCTTCGGTTACGTGTATATCTGTAAGGTGTACAAATTTGATGTCTTGATTTTTATCTATTTTTTGGGATAAACAAGAAGTAATGATAAAAAGAAAAAGAATTTTGGAATACAAATATTTCATAATCAATTATTTATGTTTTATTGAAAAAATTATTAAAAAACAACAATTGAAATTTTAAGGAGTTCTCCCAATATTCTATATTGTGTTTCCCGGGTCTTTCTATATAATCGTGGTTTATTTTTAAAGCCACCATTTTTTGATGTAAGGTTCTGTTTACGTCAATAAAAAAATCATCAACTCCACAATCAATAATGAGTTTTAAATTATTATTTTTAACCTTATCAAGCATATTAGTAACTGTATTTTTCTCCCAATTTTCTGGAAAATCAGTTATGGATCCGAGACGTTTTTTTATATCCCAATTTTCTGGAAATGGTCTAATATCTACTCCACCACTCATGCTGCCTGCTGCTCCAAAAACATCTTGGTGTTTAAAAGATAGGTACAATGCTCCGTGACCGCCCATGCTTAGTCCAGATATTGCTCTACCCTCTGGATTGGCTTTAGTTTTGTATTTTTTATCAATAAAAGGAACCAACTCGTCAACGATGTAGGTTTCGTATCTAAAAGTAGCATCTATCGGGCTATCGAAATACCAGCTAGAATAATTTCCGTCTACGCCAATTACTATGTAATTATATTGGTCTACTTGATTTGCCAAATCTTTAAAACTGTTAACCCAAGTTGCATAATTACCACTATAGCCATGCAAGAGATAGACTACTGGAAACTTTTTATTGCTTTTTTTATATCCATTTGGAGTGATTACGCAGGTTTTTATATTTTTATTCATTGCTACACTAAACACCTCTAAAGTATCAATTTTAGCCGCTTTGACAGAAAAACAAAGCAGTAAGAGGAAAGTAAAAATGAGTATTTTTTTCATAGTTTAGGATTATTTTTAGTTTAAAAAAAGCAACACATTTTTATTAAAACAGTCATTAAATTAAAATCGCAAGACGTCCAAAAGAAAGTAAACAATTACAAACAATTTCTCAAAATAGTGACTGGATGCAAGGCTTTTCTATTGGTTCCATCAAATATTTGATGGCGGCAACTTGTTCCAGCAGCAGCAATAATTACAGCTAAATCTGTCGTACGTATTTTTGGAAACAAAGTATCCTCTCCCATTTGCATACTGATTTTATAATGCTCTTTTTCATATCCAAAAGAGCCAGCCATTCCGCAGCATCCAGAATTGTAAATGGTAACTGAATTATTTTTAGGTAAGTTTAACATTGCAAAAGTAGCTTCAATAGAACTTAAAGATTTTTGATGGCAATGTCCGTGAATTTTAATGGTTTTAACCTCATCAGAAAATTGTTCTGAAGTTATTTTACCAGAGTTAATTTCATTTTTAAAAAACTCTTCAATGGTAAAAACATTTGTAGCTAACTTTTTGGCATTTTCTTTATCATCTGCTAATCTAATGTACTCGTCTCTAAATGTCAATATTGCCGAAGGTTCGATTCCTATTAAAGGACAATCAGCACTAATATAATCTGAAAAGATGGCTACGTTCGTATTAGCAATTGCTTTGGCTTGTTCCAGGAAACCTTTTGAAATAAAAGCTCTTCCGCTTTCTTCATGATCTACTAAAATAACTTCATATCCCAATGCTGTCAATAATTCATACGCATCTATTCCGACTGAAACATCATAGAAATTGGTAAACTCATCACAAAAAAGACATACTTTTCCCTTTGTAAATGACTCCGTTATTTCTAAATTCCAATTTTTTCCATACCATTTTCTAAAAGTTTTGGCTGCTAAAAGTGGTACTTGTCTTTGAGAAGCAATTCCCATAGTTTTTTTGACAAAAGGAAGGTTAACAATAAAATTAGTAAAGGATGGAAAAAGACTTCCTAAGCCATTTAATTTCGCATTAAAGGCAAACGTTTTATTTCGCAATGAAAATCCATTTGCTTTTTGATATTGATATAAAAACTCTGATTTTAAAGCGGCTACATCTACATTACTTGGACATTCACTAGCACAAGCCTTGCAGCTCACACACAATTCAAATACTTTATACAATTCCTCTTGATCAAATTTATTTTCCTTTTCTGAATGAGTCAAATATTCTCTTAAGGCATTTGCTCTGGCACGAGTAGTGTCTTTTTCGTTACGAGTTGCCCGATAACTTGGACACATACTTCCTCCAGCCGAAGGTAGTTTTCTACAATCTCCTGAACCATTGCATTTTTCGGCAGCTCTTAAAATCCCTAAACTATCTGAGAAATCCTGAATCGTTTTGACATCGGGTTCTACTCTTCCTGCTTCTACTCTTAGATTCTCATCCATTTTAGAGGCATTAACAATTTTACCAACGTTCAATATGGTATGAGGATCAAAGGCTTTTTTTATTCGTTTGAGCAATTCGTAATTTTTGTCACCAATCATAAAAGGCAAAAATTCACCTCGAACAATTCCGTCGCCATGTTCACCACTAAGCGAACCTCTATATTTTTTTACTAATACAGCAACTTCTGTTGCTATATTCCTAAATTGATGCAATCCTTCTTTTGTTTTTAAATTTAATACGGGACGCAAATGCAATTCGCCAGCACCAGCATGCGCATAATAAATAGCACTCTGACCGTGTCGCTCCATCATGGCTGAAAATTCAGCGATATAATTGGGTAAATCACTTAATTCTACAGCAGTATCTTCAATAGAATCGGCTGCTTTATTATCACCAACAATACTTCCTAAAAGCCCTAAACCTGCTTTACGAAGTTCATTTATTTTATCAATATCAGCGCCAAAAATTTTAGGCAAAGCATAACCGTGATTGTTTTTTTGAAGATCAGTGATTAATGCATCCGCTTGATTTTCGGCATCTTCCATACTAGTATGCGAAGCCACTTCTAGCATGATAACAGCCTTTGGATTTCCTTGAATGAAAAATCTGTTTTTAGCTTGCTCTCTATTGTTTTTAGTACAATCTAGTATGGTGTCGTCCATCATTTCGCAAGTATACAAATGATGTTTCATGGCAGTCACTACAGCTTCTAAACTTTCTTGAATGCTATGAAAATGAGCTACAACCATCACATTATTTGTTGGCGGTAATTCATCTACTTTCAATGTAATTTCAGTGGTAAAAGCTAGCGTTCCTTCACTTCCGCAAAGCAATTTGCCTAAATTTATTGTTTTTTCTGTTCCTCCAAAAAGTTCTGACTTTAGTAATAAATCAACTGCATATCCTGTATTACGTCTGTGAATTTCTGGCTTTGGAAATTCCTTTATAATTTCGATTTGTTGATCTGTATTGGATAACTCCTCATAAATACTTTTATAAATACCACTTTCTAAACTTTCCCCTTTTGTTTTTTCTAAAAATTCATCAGAACTAATTTCTTTAAATATAGCGCTACTTCCATCACTCAATATTGCTTTTATTTCAACTATTTTATCTCTGGTCACTCCATATCGAATAGAGGTTGTTCCCGAAGAGTTATTTCCTACCATGCCTCCAATCATACATCGGTTGGATGTTGATGTATTGGGGCCAAAAAATAATCCGTGTGGCTTTAAGTATAAATTTAATTCATCTCGAATTACACCTGGTTGTACTGTTACTGTTTTATGGATTGGATCAAAAGCTACAATTTTTGTAAAATGCTTAGAAACATCAACAATTATCCCGCCTCCAACCGTCTGTCCTGCGAGAGAAGTACCTGCTGTTCTTGGTGTGATAGATATATTATTTTTGGATGCAAATTGAATAATTTTTACAATATCTAACTCAGATTTTGGAATGGCAGCAGCAATAGGAAAGATTCTGTACGCAGAAGCATCAGTAGAGTACAAAATTTTATGTAACTCATCGTGCAAAAGTGTTCCTTCTAATGATGTTGATAATTCTAATAATTTTTGAGTAATAGTCATTTATATATATTGTAATTAATTATTTTAAAAAAAAGTAAATTATAGTAAAATCATTCTATAAAAACTTCTAAAATTTGAGTCAATAGCTAATCTAAAAAAAGTTTTAAATAGGAAACTCAGTAAACATCTTCTTTGTTATTTATAAAAGCAGTTTTATACCTGAAAGCACAGCCAACTCTACATCAGCGTCATTTCGAATATTTGCTTGTTCTATCAAAACATTCAGTTTCGACTTATCACTATTCTTTTTCTTTTCTATTAAAAGTAACAGTTGCTCTGAAATTTCACTTAATTTTTGGGATAATGGTAAAAGAGGTTGCACCAATGGAGCATTACTACTTACAATGATTAAATCAGTATTCATTTTAATCCATTTTCTAAAAAAGTTAGTTACTACAACTTCATTTTCTATATTCTTATTGTCTAAATATTTTTTTACAGCGAAATTAAAATCAATTGCGTCAGAAGCATCTACAGTACAAGCATCTGCAAAAAGTGTTAGTGGAGAATGCATGCGGTATTTTTTACCACCACCATTGCGTTTGTAATTTTTTAGAGGTTCACAAACATTCGAAAAATCATTTAAGGCTATTGTATTTTGGTTGTTGCTAATGTTTCTTAAAATAACCTCTTTATTTCTGATGTGTGTAATTCCGACCTCTTCTAACCTAAAGGAAATTGTTTTTAACCTTTTATACAAACTTTGCAAATCATTTACGTTTTCGTTAGACCATAATCGCTCTGCTATAGCTGCTGTTCGTGGCCAGATTCTAGAATCAATATTTAAAGGTGTTGCCAATTCACTCCACATTGCTGCTTCACCACCTAATATTCTTGCTTTTTCCTCAGGACTTAATAACGCATTTTTAGAGAGCGATTGATTTTGATAGTGTGTTGCTATACTTAGCATTAAATCGATATAAAACCCATTAGACAATACTGTATTATACCCGTTTTTTGCCGCTTTAATTAATGATTCACCAGGCTGTAGTCCTTCATTTACGCCACGCCAAGCATGTATTATGGCATCTTTAGACATATTGTCTGTCATAATTTCTTCCCAACCCATAAGCTTTTTAGAATGCTTTTTTAGCATCGGAATTAACTTCATATTAAAATAGGTTTGTAAATCATGTTTTCCAGAAAACTTATTTTTTTTCATAAATTCCTGAATTCTAGGATTTGAGGCCCATTCTTTTCCGTTATTTTCGTCCCCACCAATATGAAAATAAGCACCAGGAAATAAGGGACAAACCTCATCAAAGATTTCTTCAAGCAATTGATAGGTTTTAGGATTTGTAGGGTCTAAAACGGCATTATAAATCCCTGAATTGGTTTGAATTGCATAACTACCAATTCCGTTATCTACCTTACTCCCTATTTCAGGATAGGCAGCCAATAATGCCGATGCGTGTCCAGGAATATCTATTTCTGGAACAACAAGAATCCCTCTCTCATCAGCATATTTAACAATATCTTTTATTTCTTCTTGGGAATAAAAATTTCCATTTGAACCTAAATCAGTTAGTTTAGGTAATTTTTTTATTTGAATTCTCCATCCTTGGTCATCGGCTAAATGCCAATGAAAAACATTCATTTTCATAGCTGCCATAGCATCTAAATTTCTCTTAATAACAGCTACTGGTTGAAAATGCCTTGAGGCATCAATCATTAAACCTCTCCAGGTAAATCGTGGAGCATCAGTAATTGAAACAGTAGGGAAATAGTAAGAAGTGCTATTGTTTTGAAGTAATTGTAACAAAGTTTCTAAACCATGTAAAGCTCCTAAATCATTTGGTGCATTTAGTGTTATTTTACTTGAAGTAACAATAAGTTCGTAGCTTTCAATTTCGTTAATTTCTATTTTACCAGCTGATCCACAATTAATTTGCAGCTCAGCCTCTGGGCTTTCATTAATTTGAGTTAAAAAATTTTGTGGCAGAAATAATCCTGTTCTATTATCTAACCTACGCAAAAAGCTAGTTGCTCCTATAAAAATTCGGGAGTTTGGATTACCAGTAATATTAACTTTAAAATTTTTGTTTAAAGCGAAAGTTCCAGTACCCAAATCTATCTTTTGAGGCCAAGGCATTAAGTCTAACTGCTCTTTTTGTATTTGAGCATTAGAAACAAAAACCGATAATAATAGAATTAATATATATTTCATAATTTAAAATTTGCCTCTAATATATAAATCAATAATCAAAACGTTTAAAAGCTTCTATAGCTTCATATTGTGCTAGACCCAAATCATCGTATGTTTTTGCTGTATTTTTATTTCGATCTTCGGCTCTAACCCAAAATTCTCTAGAATCATTTCCTTGAAACATGACTCTGTCTTTTTGAGATTGATGGTATAAAATAGCATGCCTTTTAATCAAAACTTCATCAGGACTTAATGGTACTGCCATGTCAATTTCATGAATATCCCATTCGTGCCATGCACCTCGATACAACCACAACCAACAATCGTTCATATACGATTCTGATTTTAATTTTTTCATTGCTGCAAAAATGGCATTCAAACAAACTTCATGTGTACCATGCGGATCTGCTAAATCTCCCGCTGCAAAAACTTGATGTGGCTTTATTTTTGAAATTATTTCAGCAACAATTGCGATGTCTTCTGGACCTAATGGATTTTTCTTTATTTGTCCTGTTTCATAAAAAGGAAGATCAAGAAAATGAGTGTTTTCATCTTTAAGACCTATATACCTAGTGGCAGCGTAAGATTCTCTTCTTCTAATAAGACCTTTTAATTTTCTTACTTCTAGAGAATCGGTTTCATTTTCAGTTTTATTTTTTAAATCCTCAATAACGGATAAAAAATCTATACCATTAGAATGGTCTCCTATAAAATCAAGACCAACTTCGGCAAATTTCAAAGCTTCATCATCGGTCACAGCAATATTGCCCGAAGTTTGATACACAACATGTACATCGTGCCCTTGCTTTATTAATTTAGAAAATGTTCCTCCCATAGAAATCACATCATCGTCTGGATGTGGACTAAAAAGAATAACTCTTTTTTGGGCAGGATTAGAACGTTCTGGCCTATTACTGTCCTCGGTATTGGGCTTTCCTCCAGGCCAACCCGTTATAGTATGTTGTAAAACATTAAACATATTTATATTGAGATCATAGGAAGAACCTTCGAGCGCCAATAGATCAGACATACCATTATTGTTGTAATCACGATCGGTGAGTTTAAGTATCGATTGTTTGGTTTCATTACAAAGCCAAATAATTGCTTTACTTTTTAATTCTTGTGTCCAAATACATTCTCCAACCAACCAAGGGGTTTTAAATCGTGTAAGTTCTGTAGCCGCAAATTGATCTAAAACAAAAGTGGTATTCGAATGATTTTGCAAAAAAGTAGCAGGAACGTCTGCGCTAATGTCTCCTTGAATTGTTCTTTTTACAATATCAGCTTTATTCTGTCCCCAAGCCAATAGTACGATTCTCTTTGATCTTAAAATAGTAGAAACGCCCATGGTAATCGCTCTTTTAGGAACGTTTGCAATACCATTAAAACCCGAAGAAGCATCAATTCTAGTAATATGATCTAAGGTTATAATTCTAGTTCCAGAATTAATGTGAGATCCTGGCTCATTAAAACCAACATGACCCGTACGCCCAATTCCTAATAACTGAAAATCAATCCCTCCAAGCTGCATAATTTTTTTATCATAATCTATACAGTATTGGTTCAATTTGTCTAATGTAACAGTTCCATCTGGAATATTTATATTTTCGGGCTTTATATCTATGTGATTAAACAAATGTTGATGCATAAAATAGTGATAACTCTGGCGATTTTCCTTAGTCATCGGATAATATTCATCTAAGTTAAAAGTGATCACATTAGAAAAACTCAATCCTTCCTCTTTGTGCATTCGAACTAATTCCTCATAAACCTTTATAGGCGATGATCCTGTAGCTAATCCTAACACACATAATTCGTTTGAAGACTGCTTATAACGTATTAATTGTGCTATTTCTTGTGCAACATTTTGAGAAGCCTCGATTGCACTTTTAAAAATTACATTATGATTTTTTTCAAATCGAGTTTCCTCAAATTTGCCAGGAACATCATAAGCCAAGGAAGCATTGTCTTTCATAATCGATGATATTAGTTAAAATAGTTTAACAAATATATACAAAAAATAAAAAGATTATTTTATTTTGCATTATTTAACAAATAAAAACAAAATAACGCATAAAAACGCAAAAGTAATTAGATACAATTAGATAATAGAAACACCTGATTTTTTAAACTCTTCTAGTTTGATCTCCTCTGGATCTAAATCGGTCACAATGGTATCTAACTTACTTAAATCACAAACAACGTGTGCTTTTTTAGTATTCAATTTATCCGAAGTAAACATTGCTATCACCTTATCTGATGATTCTATCATTGCTTTTTTGACAACTGAAACCTCATATCCTTCTTCAGTAAGACCTTGCTTTATATCGATACTACTAACCCCCATAAAACAAATGTCTGCTTTAATTTTTGAAAGAACCTGCAAAACATCAATACCAATAGTAACCATTGCATTCTTTTGCATTTTACCACCAATAAAAATCAAATCAATGTTAGGGTATTGCGATAATTGCATCGCTATAGGCAAACTATAGGTATATATTGTCGCCTTTAACATTGTTGGAATGAGTTTTGAAAAAACTAAGTTCGTAGTACCACCACTCATTATGATCACTTGCCCATCATGCAATAAAGACAATGCCTTATATCCTATTTTCTTCTTCTTGTCTTCATTAGTTATCACAATATCAAAAACACTTTTGTTTTTTTCAGTAATAGGAATTGCGCCACCATATACTTTTTCAAGCGCACCTTTTTCATGTAGTTTATTCAAATCTCTCCTAATAGAATCTTCTGAAATTCCCAAATCTAAAGCTAATTCAATAGTACTAACACGATGCTGCTCAGCAAGTTTAGTTTTTATGTAATTATGTCTTTCTGCTTTTAACATATTCTTTTTTATAGATAGGAGGCAAATGTATAAAATATTTGATTTAATATAAGTTATATCCTATCATAAGTTAACAAAATAATTATAAAATAACATTAATATTATGCGTTATTTTGCGTTATTCGATAAAAATATTAAAATAATTCGAAAAATGTTGCAAAAATACAGTGCGTTTAAATATATTTGTACTATAACCATAAAAAAACCAAATAATTATGAAAAAATCATTGCTGATTTCATTATTGTTTTTTTTAGTACAATTGACATTTGCACAAACGAAAACAATTTCTGGAACTATTACAAACAATGCAGATGGAATCCCAATTCCGGGTGCCACAGTTCTAATTAAAGGCACAACAAAAAGCAGTGTTACGGACATGGACGGACAATATCTAATCAATGCATCCGTAAATGATGTTCTTGTTTTTAGTTATATGGGCTTTACCACGAAAGAAGTTAAAATTGCGCAACAACAAACAGTAAATGTAGCTCTCTTAGAAAATACATTAAATTTAGATGAAGTTGTAGTGGTTGGTTTTGCCTCTCAGAAAAAAGCAAACTTAACAGGTGCAGTTGCAAAAGTAGATGTTGAAAGAGCGCTTGGTAGCAAACCTCTAACTGACATAAGTAAAGGACTTCAGGGTACAACTCCTGGTTTAAACATTACTTTTAATTCTGGTAATATTGGTAAATCTTCTAATATAAACATTCGTGGCGCCGGAACAATTATAAATGGTACTGCAACTGGATCTCCTTTAGTATTAGTAGATGGTGTCCCGTCTGATATGTCTTTGATAAATCCAGAAGATGTAGCCTCTATGTCGGTTTTAAAAGATGCAGCATCGGCTTCTATCTATGGTGCTCGTGCCGCTTTTGGTGTAATCTTAATTACAACTAAAAATGGGAAAGATTCTAAAGGAAAAGTTCGTTTTTCATATAGTAATAATTATGGTTGGAGTAATCCTATCTCTCTAATTGAGTTTAATGATCCTACTGTAGAACTTCCAGCTATGATTCAGGCGCAGGAGCGCGCAGGAAATGCAAATCCAGAATCTTTTGGAATGAATTATAAAACATTACTACCAGGAATTATAAATTGGCAACAAAAATATGCTTCATCACGAAATAGTAATGATAAAAACATGATTTTAGGCGAAGATTTTGAAGTTATTGGTGGAAAAGAATATTTTTATAGAGTTTGGGATCCGCATAAAGAAATGCTTAAAAAGAATGCAATTCAATCTTATCATAACTTTTCTGCACAAGGTTCTTTATCCGAAAAAAGTTCCTTTATAGTTTCCTTAGGAGTGGCCAATCAAGAAGGAGTTATGAATATTAATACCGAAACAAATCAAAGGATTAACCTAAACATGGGTATGAGCACCCAATTAGCAGATTGGTTAACAGGAGATTTCAAAATCCTTTCTTCTATCCAGAAATACGACTCACCATTTAACTATTACAATAGCGGATTAGATACGGCTGGAAATGGTTATTTTGGTTATTATATGCGTTGGGGATCTTATTTTCCTTACGGTACTTATAAAGGTGTTTCTTTTCGTCATGCACCAGGTTATATGAATAATGCGTCAATGAATGAAAGAGTTGAAAAAGACACCCGAATCAGTGCTAAATTGACTGCTCAGGTTACAAAAAACTTTAATATAATTGGTGAATACAGTGTAGATAATAATTACATAAGTAATAAAATGAATGGTGGGCAAATTCCGTTATGGGATTGGTGGACAAGTGCTGCCGATTTAGTAGCTGGAATACCTACAATGATGGAATCTGGGAATGATTTTGTTGCTCAAGCAAAGTCTTCTTACATCATTAATGTAGCAAACGTTTATGTCAATTATTCTAAAACACTAAATAGCGTACACAACTTTAAAGTTTTAGGTGGATTAAACTCAGAATGGCAATCCTTTGAAAGAACATATGCTCGAAGAAATACTTTGTTGGATAAAAACAAACCCGAATTTAACCTAGCCATTGGGGATCAATTTACCTCACCCCTTTCTTCTAATTTAACCCTTAATCCTGGATTGTCGCAGTATGCTATAGCAGGATTCTTCGCTAGAGTTAATTATGATTACGACGGAAGATATTTATTAGAATTGAATGGTCGTTATGATGGTTCGTCAAAATTTCCAACACAAGAGCAATGGGGATTTTTCCCTTCAGCATCTGTTGGATATAGAATTTCAAACGAGAAATTTATGGAAAGTACACGCAGTTGGTTAAATGATTTAAAAGTACGTGCATCCATAGGATCTATTGGAAATCAAAACATTGCCAACAATGCCTTTTTACCAATTATGACCAATTCAAATCCTACTTGGTTAGGAAGTGGATCTACTGTACCACCTTCAGTATCATTACCAAGTAATGTCGATGCAAATTTGACATGGGAAAAAGTAACTACTCAAGATATCGGATTAGATGTAAGAGTATTCAACATGTTAGGTTTGACATTTGATTATTATCAGAGAGATACCAAAGGAGTTTTATCTCCAGGGAAAACGCTTCCAGGTTCTTTTGGTCAAGCAGCTGCTAATACCAACTCTGGAAATCTTAGAACTAGAGGATGGGAATTAGGAGTTAATTTTAATAAAGAAATCACCAAAAACATTGGTGTTTATGCAGATCTAACACTATCCGATTATACAACTGAGGTGACCGAGTGGAATAACTCTTCTAAACTATTAGGCTCTTTTTATGCAGGACAAAAAATTGGTGAAATCTGGGGTTTAACCACAGAAAGACTAATACAATCTTCTGATGTTATAGATGCTACTGGATTAATTGTAAATAGTGTTGATTATAAAGATGTTCGTTCTGGTACCTTTAAATATGGTGCAGGAGATGTTATGTACAAAGACCTTGACGGAAACGGAAAGATTACAAGAGGTAAAGGAACAGCAGATGATTCTGGAGATTTAAGTGTTATTGGAAATGCAACTCCTAAATACCAATATGGAATACGTCTTGGTGGAAATGTTTACGGTTTTGATATCGATGCTTTCTTTCAAGGAGTTGGCGAAAGACAATATTGGGCTACTTCTGATTTAGTGTTGCCATTTTACAGTAGAACAGATGCGATGTATGCTAATATGAATGATTATTGGACACCCGATAATACAGATGCTTATTACCCTAATCCATACCCTAAACATGATGCTAATGCTTTTGGAACCTACGCTCCGGGCTCTAACAACTTTGTAGCTCAATCTAGATACTTACTAAACATGGCATATTTAAGATTAAAAAGTTTAACTGTTGGTTACACTTTACCTAAAACATTGACTAAAAAAATTGGTGTAGACAAATTTAGATATTATGTTTCTGGACTTAATCTATTGACTTTTAAAGATGGTAATTTACCTGTAGATCCAGAAATTAATGAATCTGAGGCGACTTGGGGAAGAACTTTCCCTTATTCTAAAACATGGTCGGTAGGTATTCAAGTTGCATTTTAAAAATTAAATTAAAAATTAAAGAAAATGAGAAATTTAAAAATAAACGCTAAGATAAAGCTATCCGTTCTTGCCCTTTCACTAGCAGGACTGTCTTTTAGCTGCTCGGATTTTCTAGACACACCACCAAAAGATATATTTACAGATAGTAATTTTTGGACCTCTGAAAATAATGTTAAAACCTATTCATGGTTAAATTATGATACCTTTTTAGGCTACGGAAATAATTCAGGAACAACTGCTGATTTTTATTTTCATAATTCAAATAATTTTGATGATAATTTAGCGATGAATGTTTTTACTACATTCAATACTACTGCTAATGCAACCAACGCAAACTGGAATTCATATTACACTTTGATTCGTCGTTGTAATTTAATGCTTGAAAGAGTGCCTGCTGTCTCTATGGAGCAAGCCAAGAAAAACCACTATTTAGGGGTTGCAAAATTTTTTAGAGCTTTTAGTTATTTCCGTTTAGCACAAGAATTTGGTGATGTTCCTTATACTGATGCCTACTTAAATCAAGATGACGCTAAAGTGTATAAACCGGCACTTAGCAGAGCTGAAGTAATTAATAATGTGATTAAAGATCTAGAGGAAGCAACAACTTTGATGCTCCCTATTGATGATAAAAACATTACTGTAAATAAATATACTGCTTATGCTTTATTAAGTAGAGTAGCGCTTTACGAAGGAACTAATAGAAAATACAATCTTGCACAACCAGGAACTCAATACCTTCAAAAAGCTAAAGATGCGGCATTGGCAGTTATGAATAATGCGGCATATAAATTAAATCCCGATTGGAAATCGTTATATAATTCTTTAGAATTACTAAATAACACCGAAGTAATTTTAGGCAAAAGATACCTTAGAGGTGTGTTGGGTAACTCTATTCAAGCCTACACTAATACTTCTACCGTACAAAGTGGTTTATCAAAATTTGCAGCAGAAAGTTATACAACAATAAATGGTTTACCGGTAAAACAAATCGGAGGAAATGCTGAATATCTTGGAGATAATACGATTACAAATGTATTTGCAAATAGAGATCCTCGTTTTGCTAAAGCTTTTGGAAATGTTGATTATGCCTATTCTGACAAACCCTTAAACGGATTAACATCAATTACGGGTTATGTATTTCAATTGTATAATAATCCTGCTGCCACTGGGACTGAGGTGACAACTATTGGTCAAAATCAAATTGACGCTCCCATATTTACTTTAAGTGAAGTTTATTTAAATTATGCAGAAGCTTGTGCAGAACTTGGAACAGCGACCAATGCAGATCTTAATTTATCAATCAATAAAGTTAAAGCACGCGCTGGTATTGCTACCTTGACTACAGATGGCTCTAATGCATCTGTGGGCGGAATACAAATTAACGATCCTCAGAGAACATCCGCTTTAGAGCAGATATCTGGAGTTGTAAGTCCGCTTATTTGGGAAATACGCCGCGAACGCAGATTAGAATTCATGAGCTGGACCAGTCTTAGAAAAGCAGATATTTTACGTTGGAAAAAAGGAGATTATCTTGATGGTACCAAAAATCCAGATGTATTATTAGGAGCAAGAATTCCTTCATTAATAGGAACTGCGTCTAAAACAAAAGTCGATGCAAACGGTTACGTGATACCCTACACTGTTTCTAGAACTTTTATCGCACCAAAGCACTACTTATCAGCCATCCCAACAAATGATATTAGTTTATTCCTTGCTGAGGGAGTAGAATTAAAACAAAATCCAGGTTGGTAATACTATAAATTAACTAGCTCTAGAGATCAAACCTAGAGCTAGTTATATAAATATTGCTCTTTTAAAAAATTAATTAAACGATAAAAAAACTCATTAATTCTCGTTTAACTAGTTCACTGTATCCATAACTGTAATCCTTTAAGCTGTATGAAAAAGGAATTATTAAGTATAAAAGTTACTTTTACTTAAAATTTAAGCTTACCAACAATAAACTCCTGTTTAAAATGATCAAATTTATAAAAAGAAGTATAGCTATCACATTTGCTTTAAGTTGCCTAACAACTTACAGCAACTCACTTGATATAAATACAGCTAAAATTGATATAGAAATTAAAACCCAAACGATCAAGACTGGTGCAGATAATTTTGAGAAATACCTTCCTTTATTAAAGAACAAAAAAGTTGGAATCGTTACCAATCAAACTGGGATTTTAAGTGATAAGACACATGTTGTCGATTTTTTGGTTGAGAAAAAAATAAATATTCAAACTATTTTTGCACCCGAACACGGTTTTAGAGGAACTGCAGATGCTGGCGAACATGTAGTTGATGGAAAAGATGCTAAAACAGGATTGCCTATTATTTCGCTTTATGGCGATAATAAAAAACCTAAGAAAGATCAATTAGCCACACTTGATGTTATGGTATTTGATTTACAAGATGTTGGCGCTCGTTTTTATACTTATATTTCTTCTTTACATTATGTAATGGAAGCTTGCGCTGAAAATGGAATTCCATTAATAATACTCGACAGACCTAATCCAAATGGAGCTATCATAGATGGTCCACTTTTAGAAAAAGATTTTTCAAGTTTTGTTGGCATGCACCCTATTCCGTTGCTTCATGGAATGACAATTGGAGAATATGGCCAAATGATTAATGGTCAAAAATGGCTTAAAAATGCTGCTCATTGCAAACTAACTGTAATACCTTGCCTTAACTACAAACATACAATGTCTTACAGTTTACCCATAAAACCTTCTCCTAATTTACCAAACGATCAAGCTATTAATTTATACGCTAGTTTATGTCTTTTTGAAGGTACCAATGTAAGTGTAGGACGCGGAACAGAGAAGCAATTCCAAATTTATGGTTCGCCTTTTTTAACCAAACAGTACTTTGATTATACTTTTACTCCGAAACCAAATTTTGGAGCTAAAGATCCCATGCATAATGGTAAAGAATGTTTTGGAGAAGATTTGTCATCTAATAAAAAACTAACACAATTAGAACTTAAATGGCTTATCAAAGCGTATCAAAATACAACTGATAAAACCAAATTCTTCAATGCTTTTTTTACAAAATTAGCTGGAACCAAAAAACTACAACAACAAATAGAAAATGGTATTCCTGAAAATAAGATAAGAGAGAGTTGGCAAAAAGATTTAGCTTCATTTAAAAAAATGAGAGCGAAGTATCTTATCTATTAAATAAAAAATTAATTAATGTCGACCTCGAATTACTAGAATGACAATGATCCTTTAAAAAATAAAAAAATGGCTAAAAACAATCCTGATACCGAACAAGAATCACTGTACGCTAATCTAGAAAAAATGAGTACTGAGGAAATACTCATGGGAATAAATGCGGAGGACAAGAAGGTTTCAAGCGTGATAAAAAAACAAATTCCGAATATCGAAAAACTAGTAGATGCCATTGTAATTAAAATGCAAAAAGGCGGACGCTTATTTTACATTGGTGCAGGAACTTCTGGAAGAATAGGTATTTTAGATGCTTCTGAGTGTCCTCCTACCTTCGGAGTTTCACATGATTTAGTAATTGGTATTATTGCTGGAGGCGATTACGCAATTAGAAAAGCGGTAGAAAATGCCGAAGATGATTTTAATCAAGCTTGGGAGGATTTAAAAAAACATGCTATAACCAGTAGTGATTTTGTAATTGGTATTGCTGCTTCTGGAAATACACCTTACGTTATTGGGGGTTTAAAAATGGCTCGCGAACATAATATTAGTACCGGAAGTATCTCATGCAATAGCGAAAGTCTAATTTCTAAAGAAGCTGATTTTCCTATAGAAATTGTTGTCGGTCCAGAATTTCTAACAGGAAGTACTCGTATGAAAGCAGGAACTTCACAAAAACTGGTTCTCAATATGATCTCTACTTCGGTAATGATAAAGTTAGGAAAAGTGTACGGTAATAAAATGATAGACATGCAGTTATCTAATAAAAAACTTGTACAAAGAGGTGTAGAAATGATTGTAGAAGAACTTAAAATTGATGAAAAATTAGCTTCTGAATTATTAAACAAACACAAAAGTGTACGAGCAGTTCTATTAGCTGAGAATAAAAACTTAGAACATTAATTCCAAAAATAGCTATTACGCTCTGTAAATTACCAAACTAACCACCAGATAAAATGACACCAAGCGCCATCCTAATTCTTATTCTTGTTTACTTCGGAGTATTATTTTATATCTCGCATATTGTGAGTCGGAAAGATGATGGAAATGAAGCGTTTTTTACAGCGAATAAAAACTCTAAATGGTATTTAGTAGCTTTTGGAATGATTGGAACGGCTCTTTCTGGGGTAACCTTTATATCAGTTCCTGGCGAAGTTGGTGCGGCCAGTGGGGAACAATTTAAATATTTTCAGTTCATCATAGGAAATGCTATCGGCTTTATAGTAATTACAAAATTATTATTGCCGTTGTATTACAGAATGAACTTAACCTCAATTTATAGCTATATTGAGCAAAGAATGGGTTTTTACAGTTATAAAACTGCTGCATCAATATTCTTAATTAGTAGAACCATTAGCTCTGCTTTTAGATTATATTTAGTCGTTATCGTATTGCAGCGCTATGTTTTTGATTACTACGGAATTCCTTTTGCGGTTACTGTTTTAATTTCGCTACTACTTATCTTTTCTTACACATATCGCGGTGGACTCAAAACAATTATTATTACCGATACTTTACAAACATTTTTCTTAGTAACATCGGTTTTCTTGACAATCTATTTTATTTGCGACAGTATGGATTTAAGTGCCATTGGCGCATTTGAAGAAGTAAAAAACAGTAACTATTCAAAAATATTTTTCTTTGATGATTTCTTAGGAAGTAAATTCCATTTTGTAAAACAAATTTTAGGCGGAATGTTTGTCACCATCGCTATGACAGGCTTAGACCAAGATTTAATGCAAAAAAATCTGAGTTGCAAAAATATTGGTGAAGCCCAAAAAAACATGTTCACCTTTACAGGAATATTTGTTCTTATTAATATCTTTTTCTTGAGTGTTGGTGCTTTACTTTATATTTATGCCAATAAAAACGGAATAGCAATACCAACCGATTTAGTTACTGGCAAACCAAGAACCGATTTGCTTTTTCCAGAAATAGCTTTAAATCATCTCTCCATAGTTCCGGCAATCGTGTTTTTACTTGGTATTATTGCAGCTACTTTTGCCACTACAGATTCTGCTTTAACAGCTTTGACAACCTCCTTTTGTGTCGATTTTTTAGGAATGGACAAAGAAGAAAATCAAAAAAAGAAAAATAATGTCCGCATTAGGCATTTAGTTCACATCAGTTTTTCCGCACTAATTTTCTTGGTGATACTTGTTTTTAATTCTATCAATGACAGCTCAGTTGTAGGAATGATATTTAGAGTAGCATCCTATACTTACGGACCATTATTAGGATTATATGCTTTTGGCTTATTTCAGAAAACAAGAAATGTAAACGATAGACTAGTGCCATATATCTGTTTACTCTCTCCCCTATTTACGTACTTAATAAATGAGTATTCCAGAACCTTATTTTCTGGATATGTATTTGACAACGAACTTATAGTACTCAACGGACTGTTGACTTATTTAGGTTTATTAATAACCAGTTCCCATAGTGCAAAAAAAATAAGCTTTTAGCTCTACTAAAGATAAAAATTACTGACTAATGAATTGTGTCCATCAAAAAAAATGATGGGTACGCAATTCGCTTAAAATAAACTAAATGAAAAATTACTTTATAAAGATTAGCCTTTACATTGCGTTTCTATTTTTAATTACCAATTGTGCAACTACAAAAAAAGCAACTACAATTGGCCATTTAAAAACGGATTCTTTTATAAACGACACTATGGTTTATAAGGGTTTAAATAAATCAGAAAGAAAAAAATTTTTAAAAGATTCTGATTCTGAAACACGTTGGGTAGATAGCATCTATAATAAATTATCAGTCAAAGAAAAACTTGGTCAACTTTTTATGGTTTCTGCATATTCCAATAAAGATTCTATACATGAAAATAAGGTTAAAGACTTAATAGAGAATTATAAAGTGGGTGGAATTATTTTTTTTCAAGGCGGTCCGGTTCGACAAGCGAAATTAACAAATGAATACCAAGCTAAAGCAAAAGTTCCTCTTTTTATAGGTCTCGATGCCGAATGGGGTTTGAGTATGAGATTAGATTCTACTTATGTTTTCCCTTGGAATATGACCTTAGGAGCCATTCAAGATTTAAATTTAATAGAAAAAGTAGGAATACAAATGGGTGCTGAAGCAAAAAGAATGGGAATCCATTTTAACTTTGGTCCTGTGCTAGACATAAATACCAACCCTAAAAATCCGATTATAGGAAATCGTTCCTTTGGCGAAAGCAAAATTAATGTGGCAAATAAAGGGGTTGCATTAATGAAAGGGGTTCAAAGTCAAGGTGTATTTAGTACTGGGAAACACTTTCCAGGTCATGGCGACACTTCTGCTGACTCGCATTACACGTTGCCATTAGTAACATTTTCAAAAGATAGAATTGATAGCGTAGAATTGTATCCTTATAAAAAAATGTTTGATGAAGGTTTAGTTTCAGTGATGGTGGGACATCTTAATATACCAAGTTTAGAAACTAAAGCTGATTATCCCTCCTCGGCCTCCTATAATATTGTTACGAATTTGTTACAAAATCAATTGGGTTTTGATGGTTTAATTATAACCGATGGTTTAGCGATGAAGGGCGCTACGGATTTTAAAGGTCCAGGCGATCTTGAGTTAGCCGTACTTCTTGCAGGAAATGATATGTTGTTAGGTCCAGAAAATGTTCCTGTTGCAATGACAAAATTAGAATCTTATTATAATGAAGGAATTCTTACCGAAGAACGTCTTGCACATTCTGTCAAAAAAATATTGCGTTACAAATTTAAAGCAGGCTTAAACAATTATAAAGCAATAGAAATTAAAAATCTTATTGCTGATATCAACCCTTCTCAAAACGATGCTTTAAATTACAAATTATACGAAAATGCAATCACCGTCCTAAAAAACAAGAAGGAAATTCTTCCTATCAAAAATTTGAGTCAAAAAATAGCCTATGTAAAATTAGGCGATGATTCTAATAGTACTTTTGTGTCTACATTAAAAAAATATACCAATGTAACCGAAGTGGCAAGTAGCAGTATTGATAGCCTAAACACGGAATTAAAAAAATACGACATTGTAATTATTGGTTTTCATAAAGAAAATAAAACTTGGGCTAAACAAGACTTTACCGAAACAGAAATGCTTTGGTTACAAGAAATTGCAAAGCACAATAAAGTGATTCTAGATGTATTTGCTAAACCTTACACCTTACTTCCTATTTCAGATTTTGATGCTATTGAAGGACTCGTAGTCTCCTACCAAAACTCTGATATAAGTCAAATAGTTTCTGCAGAAGTAGTGTTTGGTGCGGTCGAAGCCAAAGGAAAACTTCCTGTATCGATCAACAAATCTTTCCGTGTAAATGATGGTTTATCGACAACTAAACTAAATCGTTTGGGTTTTACTGCTCCTGAGAATGAAAACTTAAATCCAAAAATTTTAGCTAAAATAGATGCTATCGCACAAAAAGCAATTGATGGCAAAATGACTCCAGGAATGCAAGTTTTAGTTGCTCGAAAAGGAAATGTTATTTTTCAAAAATCATACGGACATCTTACTTATGAAGGCACAAAAGAAGTAACCAATTCAGATTTATATGATGTAGCTTCACTCTCTAAAATGATTTCGACGCTTCCAAACGTGATGCAATTGTACAACCGAAAAAAAGTTACGCTCGATACAGAATTAAAAAAAATGGTGCCACTTTTCGCAAAATCAAATAAAGCAAACATCAATTTCAAAGATTTACTGACCCATTATGCAGGGCTTCAAGCTTGGATTCCGTTTTATAAAGCAACATTAGATAACAATAATAAACCATTAGAAAAATACTATCATAAAGTTCCAAGCGCTGCATTTTCTACCAAAGTAGCTGACGATCTTTATATTAGAAATGATTATCATGATACGATTATGAAAATCATTGCTAACAGTCCTTTATCAGTTAAAAAGGAGTACAAATACAGTGATTTTACCTTCATTATCTTAAAAGAATATTTAGAGCGAAAAACAAAACAACCACTTGAGGTATTGAGTCAAAAAAACTTTTATAGTTCCCTTGGCATGAATTATACGCTTTATAATCCCTTGACAAAATTCAATAAAAATGATATCGCACCATCAGAAATAGATACTTATTTTCGTCATCAAGTGGTGCAAGGATATGTACATGATATGGCCGCAGCAATGGAAGGTGGAGTTGCGGGTCATGCCGGAATTTTCTCGAATGCAATGGATGTGGCTAAAATGATGCAACTTTATTTACAGAAAGGAAACTATGGTAATATTCAATATTTTTCTGCTGCAACATTCGATGCTTTTAATACGTCTTATTACGCCGCTGAAGGTGTAGAACGAGGCTTAGGTTTTGATAAACGAATAGGAAAAGATGGCCCCACTTGTGGTTGTGTATCAAAAGCTAGTTTTGGCCATACTGGTTTTACTGGAGATATTGCTTGGGTAGATCCAGAAACCGAAATTGTTTATATTTTTCTATCCAACAGAACTTATCCTGAAGTAACAGCCGAAGGAAACAAGTTAGCAAAAGAAAAAATTAGAGAAGAAATTCAACAAATAATTCAAGATGCGATTATAAAATAACAGAATAAACTTAAAATTGTATGAAGCGTTTATAATTTTATTTAAAACAATTAAAACTTTTAAATTTACAAAATAAAATACTAATAAGTATTTAACAAAAGACCTTATTTTCATTACACAGACAATTATGAATTCAAATATAGAATCTCTTTATCAAATTGCACAAAAGCCAACACGCGCTATTATTGGTTTGATGTCAGGAACTTCATTAGATGGTTTGGATGTGGCTTTATGTGAAATTTCAGCTTCAGGTGAAGAAACAGAAGTAAAATTAATTGAATTTGAAACTGTTGATTATTCCGAAGACATAAAATTGGAAATCAGATCTGTTTTTGCAAAACAAACAATTAATTTTCAAAAACTCGTTTTACTGAATGAATGGATTGGTATTCTGCATGCGAATATGATTTTGAAATGTTTAAATAAATGGCAAATTGATGCAGATAAAATCGATTTAATTGCATCCCACGGTCAAACTGTTTTTCATGCTCCAAAGATTTTACACCAACAAGAAAAATTCCCAAATGCCACATTGCAAATTGGAGATGGCGATCATATAGCAGTTAAAACAGGAATTATAACCGTATCTGATTTTAGACAAAAACATGTTGCCGCGGGCGGCGAAGGCGCACCTTTAGCCGTTTATGGTGATTACTTCCTGTTTTCAAAAAAAGGAGAAAATAGAATTATGCTCAACATGGGCGGAATTTCAAATTTCACTTACTTGCCTACTTCTAGTAATCCAGAAGAGGTTTTTGTAACCGATACAGGAACCGGAAACACCTTGATTGATGCCTTTACAAAACTTCATTTTCCAAATAAATCATTTGATCAAGATGCAGAAATTGCTAAAACGGGTTCTATAAATGAGTCACTTTTAGAAAGTTTAAAATCACATGATTTTTTTACAAAGTCGTTTCCTAAAACTACAGGTCCAGAACTTTTTAATATAGATTATGTAAAAAAAGCTCAAGCCCAAAGCAACACAACAAACATTTCAATTTCTGATTTATTAGCAACATTAACTCGCTTTAGTGCTGAAACTATTGCCGAGGCTATACATTTTGTAATAAATACCAGTATTTATGATCCTCAAACATTTACTATTTACATGTCTGGTGGCGGTGCACACAATCCATTATTAGTGCAATGGCTTAAAGAATTATTGCCTTGTACTTTTGCAAAAACCGATGATTTAGGAATTTCGGGAGATGCTAAAGAAGCGTTACTATTTGCTATTCTGGCTAATGAAACTGTTTCTGGAGGAAAATCAAATTTTGGAAAACTCAAAGGAATTCCTTCCGTATCTATGGGGAAAATTTCTTTCCCGTATTAAAAAAACTAAAACTAACCAAACTAATACCATGCAAAAAGAACGTTTAATTTCACTTGATGTCTTCAGAGGATTTACCATTTTACTGATGACTATTGTAAATAATCCCGGAAGTTGGTCTCATATTTATCCTCCGTTAGAACATGCCGAGTGGAACGGCTGTACCCCTACTGATTTAGTTTTCCCCTTTTTTATTTTCATAATGGGAACAGCAATTCCATTTGCTATGCCTTCAAAACTGTTGGATTATGCCGTTTTTAATAAAATTTTGGTTCGTTCGTTACGCATTTTCTGTTTGGGTTTATTTTTAAATTTCTTTAGCCGAATTGAAGTGTTATCATTGGAAGGCATTCCTTTGTTAATTGCAAGACTGATAATAACATTTGCAGTATCTTATGCCCTTTTAGGAAACTTCACTTTAAAAATTAAATCGTACTTAGTTTTTCTATTATTAGCAATACTATTATTCTTGGCTTATAGTGGCATTCCGGCTTATGAAGACGTAAGAATTCCAGGAGTTTTACAAAGAATTGGAATTGTTTATTTCTTTAGTTCCCTTTTATATTTAAAAACAAATCTTAAAACACAACTTGTAATAGCATCTATTATCTTGCTGGTTTATTGGGCTCTGATGACCTTAATCCCTGTCCCCGGATTTGGGCCAGCAAATTTACAAAAAGGGACCAACTTAGCTGCTTGGATAGATAATTTAGTACTCAATGGTCATTTATGGGCTTCCTCTAAAACTTGGGATCCAGAAGGGATTTTAAGTACCTTACCAGCAATAGCCTCGGGAATCTTAGGAATGTATATTGGTCAGATTTTAAATAAACCAATTGAAAAATTAGAAATAGTAAAAAAAACAGCCATTGCCGGAATTATTCTGCTAATTCTAGGACTAATTTGGGGAATTGTTTTTCCAATAAACAAATCATTGTGGAGTAGTTCTTATGTTTTATACACAGCAGGAATTGCCTCTTTGTGCCTAACACTTTTATACTACATCATTGATGTAGCAGATTATAAAAGATGGACTAAATTATTTTTAGTTTGGGGTGTAAATCCAATGATTGTATTTTTCTTTTCTGGAATAATTCCGAGAGCTTTAAGCGCTATCAAAATTGAAAATTCTAATGGAACGAGTGAACCAATTAATCTTCAAAAATTTATATACGATTTTAACATCGTTCCTCTTTTTAGTGATCCTTTAAATGCATCACTATTTTATGCTGTGGGATACGCAGTTTTTTGGAGTTTAATTTTATGGGGATTTTATAAATATAAATTATTCTTTAAAGTATAAATTTAAAAATCATTATTAAACATTTTACACAAGAGCAACTCTAATTTGGCAAAGAAATTGAAGCAGGAAAATAAGTCAAATTATAAAACCTATTTCACTGGTAAATTTCACTAAAAAAACTAATTTTGATTACTTTATAAATAAAAATCTGATGAACAATTACAAGCACATTCTTTTAGTTATTTCCTTTCTTACATGCTCTTTTTCGAAAGGAAATGCACAAGAATTGGTAGCCCATCCCAAAAATGAATTTAGAGCCGTTTGGATTGCAACGGTAGCAAATATAGACTGGCCAAAAACGAGCACAGATAACGTTGCTAAACAAAAAGCCGATTATTTAGAGATTTTAGATACTTATAAAAAATTAAATTATAATGCTGTCATTGTTCAGATTCGTAGTGTAGGCGATGCTTTTTATCCGTCAAAATTAGCGCCTTGGTCCAAATATTTAACTGGAAAAGAAGGAAAAGCACCCAATCCCTATTTTGATCCATTAGAATGGATGATTACAGAAGCACATCAAAGAGGCTTCGAATTTCATGCTTGGTTAAATCCGTATCGTGCAACAATGAATTTAAAAACGGAAGAATTAAGTCCTGAGCATGATTTTTATAAACATCCAGATTGGATGATTAAATATGCTGGAAAATATTATTATAACCCTGCTCTTCCAGAGGTTCAAAACCATCTAACGGCTGTTGTTGAAGAAGTAGTGGCTAATTATGACATAGATGCTATTCACTTTGATGATTATTTTTATCCGTATAAAGTTCCAGGAGAAAAATTTAACGATGCGGCCTCTTTTATAAAATATGGAGACGGAATGTCCTTAGAAGATTGGAGACGATCTAACGTAAACGATTTTGTAAGATGCATTGCTATTGCCATAAAAAACAGTAAACCTTGGGTACAATTTGGAATCAGTCCTTTCGGAGTTTGGCGCAATAAATCTGTAGATCCTAGAGGTTCAGAAACAGAATCTGGCCAAACCAATTATGATGATTTATTTGCAGATCCAATGGCTTGGATGGAATACAGGTGGATTGATTACTTAATACCACAATTGTATTGGAGTATGGATCACCCAAAAGCTTCTTATTCAAAACTCTTACGCTGGTGGTCAGAAAACTCCAAAAATGTAGCTGTTTATATTGGAAACGGAAGTTATAAAATCAACGCAGATTCTGATAAAAGATGGAATAATCCAAAAGAAATTCCAAATCAAATAGACTTTGCAAGAAACTATAAAAACATTCAAGGAAATGCTTTTTTTAGCGCTAAATCATTTATAAACAGAAATCAAAGTGTTACAAAATTACTTACAGAAAATCAATATAAATATCCAGCGCTTCCTATAGTGGTACCAAATTCTGTTAAAAAAATGGTCATTGTACCAACACCAACTAATATCGTTACAGATTCTCTATCGACGCGTTTTAATGTGCAATATCCTTTATATAGTAAAGTGCGTTATCTAATGGTTTATAGTGCTCCATCCAGTATAAAAATTGATATTAACGATGCCACTCAAATTAGTAATAAAATAGCTTATAAACAAAATAGTGATACTGTAGAGGTTGCTATTCCTACTAACAAATTTGATAAAAATGCGACTTATGCGATCACATTTATAGACTATTATGGTAATGAAAGTGAACCTACAGAACTGCAATTTGCACAATAAACTTAACTGACTTTAATTTCCCTAGATGAAAACAGATAATAGACCTTGGTATTGGATTCCCGTTTTAAATTTTGCTTCTGGATTTCCCTACGTAATAATCATATCCGTTTCTGTATTAATGTACAAAAACCTGGGAATAAGCAATGAAGACATTGGTTTTTATACTAGTTTACTTTATTTACCTTGGGTAATAAAACCATTATGGAGTCCATTTATAGACTTGTATGGTACTAAAAGAAAATGGTTTTTATCGATGCAATTACTAATTTCTATTGCCTTTTTAATAGTTGGTTTTATCATTCCCACGAGCCAATTTTTCATACTGAGTTTAGCTGTTTTTTGGATGGCTGCATTTGCATCGGCATCCAATGATGTTGCCAGTGATGGCTTTTACATGTTGGCTTTAGAGAAAGAACAACAATCTTTCTTTTTAGGGATTCGAAGCACGTTTTATAGAGCATCAATGCTAACTGGAAATGGCTTAATTATATTATTAGCAGGTTATTTAGAACATCGCTTTGGTAATAATGTTCAGGCTTGGTCTTACACGATGATTTTCGTTGGAATTGTAATGTCAATATTAACGCTTTACAACTTTTTTGCTACGCCAAAAACAGAGCTTCCAATTGCTTTAGGCGAAAAGGAAGAGAAGAATTTTGGAAAAGTATTCAGCAGTTTTTTTAAGAAAAAACAAATCGGATTAATTCTAGCATTTATTCTTGTATTTCGTTTAGGAGAATCGCAATTATTAAAAATGCTAACTCCTTTTTTAGTAGATCCAATAGCAAATGGTGGAATGGGTTTACAGACTGAAGATGTAGGTATTATATATGGAACTTTAGGATTAATTGCACTAACGATTGGTGGGATTTTAGGCGGAATTGCTATTTCTAAAGATGGATTAGGAAAATGGCTCCTTCCTATGATTTTAGTGATGCACTTGCCTATAATAGGATTTGTTTTATTATCACATTTTCAGCCACAAGATGTCATGCACATTGTCATAAATAATTCTTATGCAAACATTGATTATTCAATGAATACTTATACCAGTTTAGTAGTAATAATTGAACAATTTGGTTATGGTTTTGGTTTTGCTGCTTTTATGATGTATTTAATATTTGTCGCAGATGGCGAATCTAAAACATCCCACTACTCTATTGCAACTGGATTTATGGCACTTGGAATGATGCTACCGGGAATGATAAGTGGTTATATTCAAGAATATTTAGGATACGGAAATTTCTTTATTTGGGTGTTCCTGGCAACTATTCCAGGATTAATATTATCTCGTTTTTTAGTTTTTCCAAAGGAATTTGGTAAGAAAACGGTATAAATAGTTTCCAAAAAAAATCTACAAAATTCTAATGCAAATTTGTAAAATTTTTACAATGCTGTAACTCGATGAAAAATGAGTAGTAAAATAATAATCTTCGCTGAAAATTTTTAAAATTTTATCTGGCACTACTAAATTAAATACAATGACTTTAGAACAAAAAATAGGACAATTCTTTTTTCCAGCCGTTTTTATAAACGATACCGAAGAAAATATTCAAGAAACAGAACGATTAATAAGAGATCATAATATTGGTGGTTTAACTTTTTTTCATAGTAGAGCCAGTGCCGCTACCAATTATGAAACCAAGAAAAAAGTAATTCTAAACGATGACAGTTGCCAGCGTCTAAAAGAACTTATCGTTCGTTATCAAAAATGTGCTCCTACACCACTATTGATGAGTATTGATGCCGAATGGGGATTGGCCATGCGTGTCGAAAAAACACCCCAATATCCTTATGCTATTACTCTTGGTGCATTGCCAAAATCGCAATCCCATCTAGTTTACGAAGTTGGAAAGCAGATTGGTTTAGATCTAAAATCAGTTGGAATACATTATAATTTAGCTCCTTTGGCTGATATCAATAATAATCCAAATAACCCCGTAATTGGCTATCGTTCATTTGGTGAAAACAAAGAAAAGGTAAGTGATTTTGCTTTAGAATATCTTAGAGGAATGAACGATGTGGGTGTTTTAGGATGCCTCAAACATTTTCCTGGACACGGAAACACTAATGTGGACTCTCATTTGGGATTACCTATTTTAGAGGAAAATTTAGAGCAATTATTAGCAAACGAATTAGTTCCATTTATCAAAGGAATCGAGAATAATGTAGATTCGATAATGATTGGTCACTTAGCTGTTCCTGCTTTAAATGAAGGAAAAGACACTTCTGCAACTTTATCAAAATCAATTATAGAAACCCTTTTACGCAAACAATTAAATTATGATGGTTTAGTAATTTCTGATGCACTAAATATGAGAAGCGTTTCTGATTTATATCAAAAGAAAGGGCAATTGGAGTGGGAAGCTTTCAATGCTGGAAACGATATCTTGTGTTTTGCAGTAAATGTTAGAGAAGGAATTCAAGAAATTCTAAAAAACGCTTCTCCGCAAAGAATTGAAGAAAGCTATAATCGTTTGTGGAAATGTAAAGAAAAAGTAGGCATTTTAAATGAAAATTTTAATTTCATACAAAACTCCACTATCAATTTTGATTTTGATAAAACCTCAGAATTAAATCTAAAAATAGCACAAAATTGCATTACTAAAATTAAAGATAACCAAAATACAGACCTTGTTTATTCTGCAAAAGCAAACAACAGTTTAGCCAAAATAAGCCTCTATAAAAACTGTGATAATTCATTTTTTAAAAATTTATCTCCCAATTTATCTTCTCCAGAATTTTCTTTTGAAATTGAAAATGAAATTAGCATGACTAATTTAGAAGAAAATCTAAAAGAGTTTGATACGTTAATTATATCCTTGTTTGTACCAAAAGCAAAACCATTAAATAATTTTGACTTAGAAGACTCTGTTTTAGAATTTTTAAAAAAAATATTTTTATCTAAAAAATGTATTTTATATGTCTTTGGTAATCCTTATGTTTTACAAGTCATTCCAAACGTAACTTCAGCACTTGGAATTATACAAATGTATCAGGATTTCGAAGAATTTCAACAAGCAGCAGCCAATCAATTACTGTTAAATTCTGAATGCCAAGGAACACTACCTGTGACCATTAGCAATTTATAAAAAAAGAAATTATTTCAAAAAAATAATGGTTTATATAAATGCTATTATTTAGAAAACATTAAAATAATCCCATAAATTCAAAAGCTAATAATACTAAATTACATATATAATTTTGGAGTTAAAAAAGAGTCTAAAGTTCATTTGAAATAGGAGTTTTCAAAAATTCACTTTAGGCTCATAGCAACATTTTTATCTATATTGCAAACTTAAACGATATAGAATGGATACCAAAATTAACAGAAATAAAGAATTATCAATTGGAGAAGCTTTAATTCCTGTTGCGGCACTTATTACAATGTTAGGTTTTAATGTTTATGTTTTTGGCGATGAAGCTTTAAGCGGCAGTAACCAATTTGTTTTATTACTAGGGGCTGCAGTAGCTGCAATAGTGGGCTTTTTTAACAAAGTTACTTTTATCAAAATGATGGAAGAAGTAGCCGAAAATATTAAGGCTACCGTTGGCGCTATTTTGATATTATTAATGGTCGGTGCGTTGGCCGGTACTTGGCTTATTAGCGGAATCATTCCCTCAATGATTTATTATGGTTTACAAATCCTAAGTCCAGCAATTTTTTTACCGGCTACTTTAATCATCTGTTCTATAATTTCTATAGCAACAGGAAGTTCTTGGACTACTAGTGCTACGGTTGGTATTGCACTAATTGGTGTAGGTGGCGCTTTAGGTTTTGATCTAGGAATGGTAGCAGGCGCAGTAATTTCGGGTGCTTATTTTGGAGATAAATTATCACCAATGTCAGACACAACAAACCTTGCTCCTGCTATGGCCGGAACAGATTTGTTTACGCATATTCGCTATATGGCATTGACAACCATACCAACATATATCCTTACACTTATTTTATTTATTATTCTAGGTTTATCAGTAGACATTAAGGGTGATGTTGATATAGCCAAACTACTAACAGATATTCAAAATTCTTTTACAATCTCACCTTGGCTATTTACTGTACCTATAATTGTTATTGGTTTAATTGTTAGAAAGACAGAACCATTAATTGCTTTATTAATAGGTACATTATTAGCTGGCTTTTTTGCTTTATTTTTTCAGCCACAAATCATTAATCAAATCGCAGGAGTAGAACAAATGACTTTTCAATCGGCATATAAAGGAATTATGAATGCTATTACTGCAGAGGTAATTGTACCAACGGAAAATAAAACATTAGAAACACTTTTCACCTCTGGTGGAATGCAAAAAATGCTGGGTACAATTTGGTTAATTCTTTGTGCAATGGTTTTTGGTGGTGTCATGGATGCTATTGGTGCTTTGTCAAGAATTAGTCAATCATTGCTTAAATTAGCGCATACTACTTTTGGTTTATTTGCAGCAACCGTAGGAAGCTGTTTAGCACTAAACATAACGGCATCAGATCAATATTTAGCCATAGTAGTTCCAGGAAAAATGTTCGCAAAAGCTTATAAAAATAAAGGCTTAGCACCAGAAAATTTAAGTAGAACTCTTGAAGATGCAGGAACTGTTTCTTCTGTTTTAATACCTTGGAATACTTGCGGAGCTTATCATGCTGGAACTTTAGGGGTTTCAACTATAGATTATTTGCCTTATGCCTTTTTTAATATTATTAGTCCTTTCATGACTTTAATTTTTGCTGCTTTTAACATCAAAATTAGACAGTTAGTATCGGAAGTAAAAATTTAATTTTAAAATGCTGTATTTCAATTATTGTTTCCAATTTCACAATATTTTGCTCATTTTCTAATATTTTTTAACGACATAACAAAAAACTATGATTTAATAAAAAGTTATAATCATAATCAATTAAAATTATCTATCTTTAGAGTAAATTTGTATTAGAAAATAACGAATAAATAAAAACATATGGAACATTCTAACGAAATTGGCAAGTGTCCTTTTAGTCAAAAAGAAGATACTTCAAAAGAGGTAATTACCAATCAACATTGGTGGCCAAAATCACTAAACTTAGACATATTAAGTCAACATGATTCAAAAACAAATCCTTTAGGAAATGACTTCAATTATGCTGAAGAGTTTAAGAAATTAGATTTAGAAGCATTAAAAAATGATCTTAAAAAATCAATGACAGAAAGCCAGGATTGGTGGCCTGCAGATTGGGGTCATTATGGTGGATTGATGATTCGTTTGGCTTGGCACTCTGCTGGAACGTATAGAATTTCCGATGGCCGTGGTGGTAGTGGAACCGGAAACCAACGTTTTGCACCTTTAAATAGTTGGCCTGATAACGGAAACTTAGATAAAGCACGCAGGTTATTATGGCCTATCAAGAAAAAATATGGTAACAAAATATCTTGGGCAGATTTAATCGTTTTAGCCGGAAACATGGCTTACGAATCAATGGGTTTTAAAACCTTTGGATTTGCTGGAGGACGTAAAGACATTTGGAATCCTCAAAAAGAAGTGTATTGGGGAGCTGAAAAAGAATGGTTAGCAAAATCAGGAAGTGAAGGCAGCAGGTATTCTGGAGAAAGAGATTTAGAAAATCCTTTAGCAGCTGTTATGATGGGATTGATTTATGTGAACCCAGAAGGAGTTGATGGGGTTCCTGATCCTTTAAAAACGGCACATGACGTTCGCGTTACTTTCGAAAGAATGGCTATGAATGACGAAGAGACTTGTGCGTTGACTGCAGGAGGTCATACCGTTGGAAAAGCGCACGGAAACGGGGATGCTTCTAAACTAGGAAAAGAACCAGAAGGCGGAGAAATTCATGATCAAGGTTTTGGTTGGATCAATCCAAGTGGAAATGGTGCTAATACCATAACTAGTGGTTTAGAAGGTTCTTGGACCACAAATCCTACGCGTTGGGACAATGAATATTTTCATTTGCTATTAACTTATGATTGGGAATTGAAAAAAAGTCCAGCTGGTGCTTGGCAATGGGAACCAATAAATATCAAAGAGGAAGACATGCCTGTTGATGCTTATGATCCAACAGTAAAAAGAAATCCTATTATGACGGATGCCGATATGGCGATGAAAATGGATCCGAAATACAGAGTGATATCAGAGCGTTTTCATAAAGATCCTGCCTATTTTAATGATGTTTTTGCTAGAGCTTGGTTTAAATTAACACACCGGGATTTAGGTCCAAAAAATAGATATTTAGGCGCTGATGTTCCTAATGAAGAATTGGTTTGGCAAGATCCAATTCCAACAGTAGATTACACTTTATCAGAAACTGAAATTGAAGAATTAAAAGTAAAACTACTTAATAGTGGTTTAACAAGAGTAGAATTGATCAATACTGCTTGGGATAGCGCAAGAACTTTTAGAGGTTCTGATTTTAGAGGAGGTGCAAATGGTGCAAGAATTCGTTTAGCTCCTCAAAAAGATTGGATTGCAAATGAACCAGAACGATTACAAAAAGTAATTGCAAAATTGACTGAAATTCAATCTGGATTAGCAAAAAAAGTAAGTATCGCTGATTTAATTGTACTTGGCGGAAGCGCAGCTATTGAAAAAGCGGCTCAAGATGGTGGGTTTAATGTAAAAGTTCCTTTTTATGCAGGAAGAGGAGATTCTAGTGACGCACAAACAGATGCAAACTCTTTTGGCGTTTTAGAACCAACCAATGATGCTTTTAGGAACTTCATGAAAAAAGAAAACACTGCTCAACCCGAAGAATTAATGTTAGATAAAGCACAATTATTAGGATTGACCGCTCCAGAAATGACCGTTTTGCTAGGCGGAATGCGTGTTCTTGGTACAAACTATAATGGTACCAAAATGGGCGTTTTCACTAATAATGAAGGTGTTTTGACAAATGATTTCTTTGTTAATTTAACGGATATGAATTACAGTTGGAAATCAGTTGGAGAAAATTTATATAACATTGTAGATAGAAAATCTGGAGTAACAAAATGGACCGCTAGTCGTGTAGATTTAGTTTTCGGATCTAATTCTATATTAAGATCTTATGCAGAAGTATATGCGCAAGATGATAATAAAGAAAAATTCGTCCAGGATTTTGTCAAAGTTTGGACAAAAGTGATGAATTTAGATCGTTTTGATTTAAATTAAAATTTAATTTGTTTTGCTTAAAATCCACCATTTATATGGTGGATTTTTTTTTACATACCGATAAATTTACACAATACAAAATATAAAAAAAATCATTAAAAGTGTCTTTATAACGCATAGGTTTTACTTATGATTTGATAAGAAAATACCATAAATTAATAGAAATAGCTTGTCCTTTTTTTGTACTTTTGCACTACAAAAAATAATAACAATCTAAATTAAAATTATATGTCTTTAGTAGGAAAAAAATTCCCAAGTATTGCAGTAGATGCCATTTCAGAAATGGGTGATAATTTAAAAATTAATATTTTTGAAGAAGCTACAAAAAACAACAAAAAAGTACTTTTGTTTTGGTATCCAAAAGATTTTACTTTTGTTTGCCCAACAGAATTACATGCTTTTCAAGCTGCTTTACCTGAATTTGAAAAAAGAAATACAATCGTAATTGGAGCTTCTTGCGATACGAATGAAGTACACTTTGCTTGGTTAAATACTCCAAAAAACAATGGTGGAATTGAAGGAGTTACTTACCCAATTCTAGCTGACACTAATAGAAATTTATCAAACATTTTAGGAATTCTTGATATTGATTCTACAGAGTATTCTGAAGAAACAGATTCTGTAATTGTTGAAGGATCTAATGTTACTTTTAGAGCTACTTATTTGATTGATGAAACTGGAAAAATTTTCCACGAAAGTGTTAATGATATGCCATTAGGTCGTAACGTAAACGAATACTTACGTATGGTTGACGCTTACACACACATCCAAGAAAAAGGAGAAGTTTGTCCTGCAAACTGGGAAGCTGGTAAAGAAGCAATGAGTGCAGACAGAAAAAGTACAGCTGAATATTTAAGCTTAAACTAAATTAATAACAATGTAATTTGTCATAGCAGTTTTAAAGAATGCTATGGCAAATTATTTTTTAAATTCAAAAATATGTTAATCGAATTAACCGAAGATACGTTACAGGATTTAATCTCAAAAAATGAGAAAGTTGTAGTTCAATTTTCTGCCTCTTGGTGCGGAAACTGTAGAATTATGAAACCTAAATTTAAAAAATTAGCCGCTGAAAATGAAGCTATTACTTTTGCTCTAGTAGATGCCGAAAATTTTCCAGAATCTAGAAAACTAGCTAACGTGAGTAATCTGCCAACTTTTGCCACTTTTGTAAATGGTAAACTAGTAAATGAAACTCAGACTAATAAACAAGAAGTACTTATTGATTTAGTGCAAGAGATTGTTTAATTTATTTAGCCGTTTTATTCCAAATTAAAATTTAAAAACACAAAATAACTAAACCTATGAAATTACCTGTAATTAAGCATTTAACTCAATTTATAGAAGAAAATGATGAAGATTATATCGTAGAAACTATTGAAGTACTAGAAGCAATGACTGAGATTTCATCACTTAAAGATGAGGAATTGGATGTAATTGGAGAGTTGATTTCAAACATGTATGGTTCTTTAGAAGTGAATAAATTAATAAAATCTGGAGTCGATAAAAAAGAAGCTTTGAATACTTTTATGAAAAGAGTTTTAGGCGCTATAGACAAATAAAATAATTCATACTACCCTATTGAAGAACGTACTCCTAATCAAGTACGTTTTTTTTTGTTTAAGAAATTAAACAGTAAGAATTTATACTACTTACTATTTCAACCCAAAAAGGGAAACTTTAAACCTAGAATTGAGAACAAAATCTTAAATAATTTTCATACTTTTGAACCTCACAAAAAAATTGACATCATGGCATCAATAACATTAGGAGGAAATCCTATTCACACTTCAGGACAATTACCTGCAGTTGGCACTAAATTGAGTGATTTTAAATTAATTAACACTGATCTTTCTGATGTTTCATTAGGAGATTTTTCAGGAAAGAAAGTAGTCTTGAATATTTTTCCAAGTATTGATACAGGTACCTGTGCAGCATCCGTTAGAAAATTTAACGAAAGTGCTAGCCAATTAGATAACACTACTGTTTTATGCATTTCAAGAGATTTACCATTTGCTCAAAAACGTTTTTGTGGCGCAGAAGGACTTGAAAATGTAGTTAACTTATCGGATTTTAAAAATGGTGATTTTGGAAAAAAGAACGGTTTAGAAATAACTGACGGACCTTTAGCTGGTTTGCACTCAAGAGTAATTATTGTTTTAGATGAAAAAGGAACAATAATACACACCGAGCAAGTAGCCGAAATTGCTGACGAACCTAATTACGAAGCTGCATTAGCAGTATTATAAAACTTCATTAATGGAATTTCAAAAAGACAATACCTTCATCACAGGTAGAATGAAGAGCATGACCTATGCTTATAAAGGGGCTATAAAACTAATCACAACGGAACACAGTGTAATGGTTCAATTTTCCTTAGGAATTTTGATGACCATTGCTGGGTTTTATTTTGGTATTTCAAAAACAGAATGGCTCTTTCAAATTTTTGCTATTGGTTTAGTTTTAAGTGTAGAAGGTTTGAACACTGCTATTGAGAAAATAGCAGATTTTATACATCCTAATTATCACGAAAAAATTGGATTTATTAAGGATATCGCTGCAGGAGCCGTGTTCTTTGCTGCAATGACAGCAATCGCAATTGGTTTAACAATATATGTGCCTCTATTTTTATAGGCTTTAGTACAAAAAAGAATGGCAAAAACAATAAAAACAGCTTCTTCAAACAAGAAAAATGAAACTATTGCGGAGACAAAAACTCCAATAAAACTTACCAAGCAGCACAAAATTGTTATTGGTTCTTTATTAGTTTTATTTTCTATAGCTCTATTGTTTGCGTTTGTTTCCTTTTTTATTTACGGACAGCAAGATCAAAGTGCCGTTGGCGAATTAACCGACCGATCTGAGATCGTAGAAAACTGGTTGGGTAAATTTGGCGCTTTTTTAGCCAATTTATTAATATACAAAGGCTTTGGCCTTGCTGCATTTGTATTTGTACGTTTATTTTTTCTTACCGGAATTTATATGGTGCTGGGCATTAGTGTACGAAAATTAAAAAACACTTGGTTTTGGGATTTATTCGTAATTATAATTTTGTCCATATTGTTTGGTTTTTTTGCAACATCAGCACCAGAATTAGGCGGAACAATAGGATATGAATTAAATTTATTTTTGCAAGATTACCTCGGTAAAACAGGAACTTTATTAACTTTAATCTTCGGATTAATAATTTACATTATTTTCAAAATAAAGTTATCACCAGAAAGCATACAATCCTTTTTTAGTGATACTAAAAAAGAAACAAACCCTACTGTTAATACTGAAATTTCAAATAATAAAAATACAGATTACAATTTAGAAGAGTTTGCTGTTGTTGATGAAGAAGACACTATTCACCTAAAAACTAATGGCACTCAATTTGAAATCAATAAAGAAGCGTTAAAGCCTACTATTAACAACTCGTCTGATATAAATAAAGATCCTATTGCAAAACCTCTTTCAATGGAAATTATGCCACCACCATTACCTGAAGTTATGGTTGGTGCAGGTGAATCATTTGTAATTGAAACCGCTCCAGAAGAAGATATAATTGAAGAGAATCTCGCATCAAGATTAGTGGCTGATTTTGGTTTATTTGACCCTACATTAGATTTATCAAATTATAAATTTCCAACCATTGATTTATTAAAAGAGTATTCAACTGGAGGAATTACAATAAACCAAGAAGAATTAGAAGAAAATAAAAACCGAATTGTAGATACACTTCGAAATTATAAAATTGAAATAGCTCAAATAAAAGCAACCGTAGGACCCTCAGTTACTTTATATGAAATCGTACCAGAAGCCGGAATACGTATTTCTAAAATTAAAAGTTTAGAGGACGATATTGCTTTATCACTTTCGGCATTAGGAATTCGTATCATCGCTCCTATTCCTGGAAAAGGAACGATAGGAATCGAGGTTCCTAATAAAAATCCAACGATGGTTTCTATGAAAAGTGTAATTGGCTCAGCTAAATTTCAGGAAGCTGAAATGGAATTACCAATCGCCCTTGGAAAAACAATTTCTAATGAAACATTTGTAGTTGATTTAGCTAAAATGCCTCACTTATTAATGGCTGGTGCAACTGGTCAAGGAAAATCAGTTGGATTAAATGCGGTTCTTACTTCACTTTTATACAAAAAACATCCAGCAGAAGTTAAATTTGTTTTAGTCGATCCTAAAAAAGTAGAATTGACTCTTTTTAATAAAATAGAAAGACATTATTTAGCGAAACTTCCAGACATGGATGACGCCATTATCACTGATAATGCAAAAGTGGTTAATACATTGAACTCACTTTGTGTAGAAATGGACAATCGCTACACTTTGTTAAAAGATGCAATGGTACGTAACATCAAAGAATACAATGATAAATTTAAAGCAAGAAAACTGAATCCTGAAAATGGACATCGCTTTCTTCCTTATATCGTGTTAGTCGTAGATGAATTTGCCGATTTGATTATGACTGCGGGTAAAGAAGTTGAAGTTCCTATTGCTCGTTTAGCACAACTAGCGCGTGCTATTGGAATTCACTTAATTATTGCAACACAAAGACCATCGGTAAACGTGATTACAGGTTTAATAAAAGCCAACTTCCCTGCTAGAATTGCTTTTAGAGTTACGTCAAAAATTGATTCAAGAACCATTCTTGACACACAAGGAGCAGATCAATTAATTGGTCGTGGAGATATGCTTTACACCAATGGAAATGATGTAGTTCGTGTGCAATGTGCTTTTATCGACACACCTGAGGTTGAAAAGATAACAGAATTCATTGGTTCACAAAAAGCATATGCAACTGCTTATTTACTTCCAGAGTTTATTGGAGAAGATAGTGGCATCAATCTTGATATGGATATATCCGACAGAGATACTTTATTTAGAGAAGCAGCAGAAATTATTGTTAATGCCCAACAAGGATCAGCCTCTTTATTACAAAGAAAACTAAAATTAGGCTACAATAGAGCGGGTAGATTAATTGACCAACTTGAAGCTGCAGGAATTGTTGGCCCATTTGAAGGAAGTAAAGCACGAAGCGTAAATATTCTAGATATGAGTTCTCTTGATCAATTTTTCAATAATGAACAAAATAAATAATACAATGAAAGTAACAAATCAAGATTTTATAAAAAATTTAGGCTCAAAAATTCTTCTTATAACCGCCTTATTCCTTATTGGATTTTCAGGGCAAGCACAAGATAAGAAAGCTAAAGAACTACTAGACCAAGTTGCAGCTAAGGTAAAAAGCTATGATAATATCACCATTGACTTTAAATATTCTTTAAATAATTCTAAAGAAAATATAAACCAAGATAGTAAAGGAAATGTAATTATGAAAGGCAATCAATATGTCTTAAATTTCATGGGCGTTACAAAAATATTTGATGGTAAAAAAACCTATACTATCGTACCAGAAGATGAAGAAGTGACTGTTTCGACAGTAAATGAAAAAGATGACAATGCAATAACACCATCAAAAATGTTGACTTTTTTCAATACGGGATACAAATACAATATGGACATATTGCAAAATGTAAAAGGAAGAAAAATTCAATACATTAAATTAGTTTCTACTAACCCAAAAGACCAGAGAAAAGAGGTGTTATTAGGTATTGATGTGCAGACCAAACACATTTACAATTTAATTGAAGTGGGTAAAAAAGGTACAAAAACAACATTAACGGTTAATTCTTTCAAAACCAATCAACCTTTGTCAAAAAATCAATTTACCTTTGCGGGAAGTAAATATCCAAATTACTACATTAACAAATTAGATTGATGCATTAAGTGAAAATTCTTGACAAATACTTATTAAAAACCTTTCTGACTACATTTGCTACGGTATTTGTAATCCTATTTTTCATATTTATACTTCAAACTGTTTGGTTATTTATATCGGAACTTGCGGGTAAAGATTTAGATTTCTTGATGGTTCTTAAATTTTTGGCTTTTTCGATGCCAAGGATTGTACCATTAGTGTTACCCCTATCTATATTGCTTGCTTCGATCATGACTTTCGGGAATTTAGCTGAAAATTATGAATTTGCTGCAATGAAATCATCTGGAATTTCGCTTCAAAGATCCATGCGAAGTTTAACTGTTTTTATAATCTTATTAAGCATTGTTGCTTTCTTTTTTGCTAATAATGTGATTCCTTTTGCTGAGTATAAATTTATTAATTTCAGGAAAAACATAGCGCAACTCAAGCCTGCATTAGCAATTGCAGAAGGACAATTTAATGATGTTGGTTTTTATAATATCAAAGTAAATAAAAAAAGTGGACCAGAGGGAAATACTCTCACGGGAATCACCATTCATAAAAAATCTCAAATAGGTGACGGCAGTAAAACCGTAATTAAAGCTAAAAATGGTAAATTGATAAGTAGTGAACAGTCTAGCATTCTACAATTGGTGCTTAATGACGGTTATTATTATGAAGATATTGTACCCAAAAAATATGAAGATCGCGATAAAATGCCTTTTGCGAAAAGTTCGTTCAAAAAACAAATTATAAACATTGATTTATCAGAATTAAATAAAGTAGATGTTGATAAGGAATCCGTATCCAATACCAACACTATGTTAAATATTAGTGAACTTAATTACACATTAGATTCATTAAATAAAAACATAAAAACTGATATTCTCTCTTTTGCTGAAAATAGCAATAGTAAAATTGAATTTCCCAAGAAAAATAAATTTATTGCGACACCTAAGAATAAGCCATTACCTAATGATATTTTATCATTATACACAAATGCTGAAAAAATAGAGGTTTTAAAAATGGCGAATAGCAATATAGCGAATAGCATTTATTCAATAGAAGCATCAAATGCAGAGTTTTTAAACAAACATAAAAACATTAACAATCACCTATTAGCACTTTACGATAAGTTTGTAATTGTTTTTGCTTGCTTTTTAATGTTTTTCATAGGAGCTCCACTAGGTGCAATTATTAGAAAAGGTGGATTAGGACTTCCTATTGTTTTTGCTATTTTGATATTTATAACTTTTCACTTTATAAATACTTTTGGAAAAAGATTAGCACAAGAGAACGGAATGACTCCATTTATGGGCGCATGGTTATCCTCTCTAATTCTGACTCCATTAGCTATTTTATTGACTTATAGAGCTACTAATGATATAGGTTTAATCAATATGGATGTTATATTAGCTCCATTCCAAAAACTACTAAAAAAACTATTCCCAACACAAAACTAATACCCGAAATGGACTTAAATAAAATACAACTCAACACAATTGAAGAAGCAATTGAAGACATTCGTCAAGGCAAAATAATAATTGTTGTTGATGATGAAGATCGTGAAAATGAAGGTGATTTTTTGGCTGCTGCCGAAAAGGTAACTCCTGAAATGATTAATTTCATGGCTACACACGGACGTGGTTTAATCTGTGCTCCTTTGACAGAAAGCCGTTGTAAAGAATTAGGTCTTCACGTAATGGTTACTAATAATACTGATCCAATGGAAACTGCTTTTACAGTTTCAGTAGATTTAAGAGGAAACGGTGTAACTACTGGAATATCTGCAGCTGACAGAGCAAAAACTGTTTTGTCATTGGTAAATACCGATACAAAACCACATGATTTGGCAAGACCTGGACATATTTTTCCTTTAATTGCAAAACAAGGTGGTGTTTTAAGACGTACAGGGCACACAGAAGCTGCTATTGATTTTGCACGCTTGGCGGGTTTTAAATCAGCAGGAGTAATTGTTGAAATTATGAATGAAGATGGAACTATGGCACGTTTGCCTCAATTGGTTGAAGTCGCTAAAAAGTTTGATTTAAAATTAGTTTCAATTGAAGCTTTGGTTGCCTATCGCATGCAACATGACAGTTTAATTATCAAAAAAGAAGATTTTGATATAGAAACGCGTTTTGGAGCTTTCCGTTTAAGAGCGTATCAGCAAACGACCAATAAACAAATTCATATTGCATTAACAAAAGGAACCTGGAATCTAGGAGAACCTATTTTAACACGCATTAATTCGTCTCAAGTAAATAATGATTTATTAGGAACCCTAACTAATAATGCCGACCAGCAGTTAGACGATATGTTCAAAATAATTAATGAGCAAGGCAAAGGAGCTGTTATTTTTATTAATCAAGATATGCAATCTGTAAATTTATTAAATCGTATCACTGAATTAAAAGAATTACAGACAAAGGGTGAAATGAAAGCACCAAAATTAAAAATCGATAATAAAGATTTTGGAATTGGAGCCCAAATTCTTCATGATATTGATATTTCAAAGATAAGATTGGTGTCTAATACGAAACAAGAAAAACGCGTTGGAATGATTGGTTATGGTCTTGAAATAACAGAATACGTTAGTTATTAAAAGTTTTTAGTTTCATTTCTGAAATTATTTTCAAAGCTAAAACAAAGGAAATGAAAGGTTTAAAAAATACTTTAAAAAACAGTTGAAATTTTTATTAAAATTGTTTTTGTAAACCGAAAAAGGTGCTTATATTTGCACTCGCAATCAGATAACGAAAGCGACATATTGGAGAAATGGCAGAGCGGTCGAATGCGGCAGTCTTGAAAACTGTTGACTGTAACAGGTCCGGGGGTTCGAATCCCTCTTTCTCCGCCACATAGAGTTTCAAAAGAAACTTTAAAAGTCAAAAGCCTTTAAATACTAGTATTTAAAGGCTTTTTTGTTTTTTGTCAAGTCTCAAAATACACATATACTATCAAAGGCTAGTGTCCCTATTAGTGACCCTTCTATTTTTCACTAAAAATAGGGACACTAAAATTCAAGTATTCCCCGGGAATTCCCTTTGAATACTAGATACTTTCAAAGTTTTTAAATCAATTTGATTATTAATTTAAAAACCTAAATTATGTTAAAAGTAATTTTTATCCTCAAGCCCGGTAAAGCAAACAAAAATGGTGAATCTCCTATTTTTGCGCGAATCTCCCACAATCAGCAATCTATTGATATGACCACCAGTAAACGTATCTCTAAAGAGAGATGGCAGTTTACCAACAACCTTAGGAATGTACTCAAAATTGAAAAAGAAAAAGTACTCAAACATGCCTTGGACATATTTGAGTTGAACCTCGAAAAAAAATTTAATGAGTTGACTAAAGTTGACCCAGAAATCTCTTTGACTCAACTTAAAAATGAGTTTACAGGGAAAACAAAAACTGAAGGGACAAGCATTTTACACCTGATAGAAACGCATAATAACTATTTTCAAAAAAAGGTCAATACAGACGAAAGATCTAAAGCATCTTTCCAAAAATATGAACGCTCCAAAGAACTACTGACCATCTTTATGAAAAAGCAATATGGAATTCAAGATATTTCATTAAATGAAATATCTAGCGCCTTCATTTATAATCTAGAATCTTTCCTTAAATATGAAAGTGTTTATAAAGGGCGGGTTGGCATTAAAAACAATTCGGTGGTAAAGTATATGAGAATGTATAAAACAGCCTGTTATTACTGCATAAGGATGGGTTTGATAGATAAAAATCCATTTATACTTTACGATGGTAAATTAAATATTAAGAATGCAGTATTCCTAACTCAACAAGAGTTAAACCGCATTGAAAATAAAATGTTCACGACGGAGCGTCTTGAGAGAGTAAAGGACACTTTCCTTTTTAGTTGCTACACAGGATATGCTCCTGTAGATGCATCAAAACTTACTTCAAATAATATATTCCAAGACAATAATGACGCACTTTGGATTATGACTAACAGAACAAAAACGGCAATCAGAGCAAACGTACCTGTACTCCCTCCCACTCTTAAAATTATCAGTAAATATAAAGACTTACAAATAGGATTAATTCCTCAAATATCAAATCAAAAAATGAATGCATACCTTAAGGAAATTGCGGATTTATGCGGAATTGATAAAAACCTGACCTGGTATGTCGCAAGACATACTTTTGCAACCACCGTAACTTTAGGTAATGGTGTTAGAATAGAAAATGTTTCTTCAATGATGGGGCATACAAATATTAAACAAACGCAACATTATGCTAAGGTTTTAGATGTAAACGTAATGGAAGACATGGAAAAACTGAAGGAAAAATACGTATAGTCTTTCATCACCATTCCTAATAGAGATATCTTTTAAAAAACCAGGTATTCTCAACAAAAAAGGATTCCCGCAGGAATCCTTTTTTGTTCTAATTATTCGTATCGCAAGAATCTCCAGTTCTTGATTTTATTTCTATTTTCAATGTCCATTCTTATTCAGTAATTTTTCTATTTTACTTGCCTCATACAAAAATATATCACCCATCTTAGTATACGGCAGAATTCCTGTTTGTCGATACTTAACAATAGTGTTACTTGAAAATCCAAAAACTTTTTTTAAATCTTCATTTCTATAATACTGTGGAAACTTGTTATTATTAGAAGATACAAGCTTAACTTCAATTTCATCTAATTTGGAATATAATGGTAGTAGTACTTTTTTTAAAATTATTATCATCTCTTCATGTCTCTTTTCTTCTTCTTCTTTTCCCATAACGTATACATTTTAATAGTCAATTAATTTTCTGAATCGTAAGAATGCAGCCCCTTAAATACATACTATGATTTAGTTAAATATTCCTTCTTTGATAGCAATATCATAATAATTTTTTCAAGGTAGCGCAATTGCTTCTCCCTATACGTATAACCTACACATTCCGAAAAATGCCTACTCGAATCTAAGATGCGATGCTGGAAACCGCCGTCTCCAAAGTATGTGAAATTTTTTTCAATGAAGTTTTGAAAAAGCCTTCTGTTCCTTTTCTTATCTACTGGATCAAAATATAATATTCCATCTTCCATCAAAATGTGAAACAAATAGACTAATTCACCTTTTTGCAGACTAGAACCACATTTAACAGTTTCAACACCTTCCGTAAGTAATATGTGATGACTTTTCACAAAGCCAATTCTAAATAGATAGTCCTCAACAATTCCTAGTCTTTCATGTAAATTCTTGACCATATATAGATCATCGCCTAAATTTTTTCTATTACACTTCATAATTCCATAGCATTGCGGAAGTACAAATCATTGTTCTTAATCTAAAATTATTTTGCACTTACTCGTTTAACATTTAGCTCCAAAACTTAAATTTAAAGCAATACAGCGTAAACAAAACTATATGTCATACAAAGTCACTTTTTGACCATTTTTGTCCAACCGTACTAAACAACTATAATTCAACGAATTAACTTTCACCTTCACATCAAGAATAATATATTTATTAAATAATTTATACAATTCACAATTTAGGTTGATCCTCAAAGCACATTTATAACTCCGCTACGCTCCATTATAAAAGAGCTTAATCGGATATCTGATAAAATAATCTTAAAAAATAATGGCATTATAATTCATTATTTCTTAAGATCCTTTTACCTGGCTTTCGAAGCCAGATATTATAATAAAATATTATCGAATTGAACTTTTAAAATTGATCCTCAAAGCACATTTATAATTCCGCTCCACTCCATTAAAAAAGAGCTTAGTCGGATGTCTGATAAAATAATCTTAAAAAATACTATTGATTATTTTTTAAGATCCTTTTACCTGGCTTTCATAGCCAGATATTTTAGGAAAGTAGAAAAAACTTAAAGTTTTGAAGTCATTCTTTATGGCTGATCTCTTTTTTCGAACACATTGAACCATTTGGAACAAACCTTTTCTAAACTTCCACTATTTTTTTATTCAAGTGCCAATATGCTTTTCTGTCCCATTTCAAGAGCAAAGGTATACTAGTGTTCTTAACGCAAAAAAAAGGTCAAGCCCTACGGGTTTATCAAAAAATCTCCATCCGCCGAGGCGGATAGTATTTATTTGATAAAACCTTGTTTTTGCTAAACACTAACCTTTTATGCTCGTGAAACGAAACAAAGCATACTCCGACTCTTTAAACGAATAAAAAAAATGTCAATTATGGAAAACAAAAGCTTTAGAAATGGAAACAGAGTGAAACGAAACAGCTCCTCCTCTCATTGCCGAATAAATTAATTAAAAAATTATAACTCTAAAAATTAGAAATTATGAACATCATCGGAAGACTGACAAGGGATGCGGAAGTACGCACAACGTCACAGGAAAAACAAGTAGTAAACTTTTCGATAGCTATCAATGACAGCTATCGCAACAAACAGGGCGAACGCATAGAGCAAACAAGCTATTTTGATTGCTCCTATTGGATAAGTCCAAATGTAGCGAAGATACTGACCAAAGGCGCTTTGGTAGAGCTTACAGGCAGAGTAAGCACTAGAGCGTGGACAGCGAAACACGGGGAACTAAGAGCAAGTTTAAATTTTCATACGGCTACTATTAAATTGCATGGAGGCGGTAAGAAAACAGACAATCTACTTGACATCTCAGATCAAGAAAAGAGGAAAGTTACAGAACATGAAACGGTCGATGACCTACCTTTTTAACACCTTTTATTTAATCATTTTTCAACCTTTTAAAATTTTAATATCATGGCACACAATTTAAATTTCAACGAAAGAACAGGACGTTATTCATTTTTTAGCGTACAAGAAAAAGCATGGCACGGTTTAGGGCAAATCGTAAAAGACTATCCCACAAGTTCGGAAGCTATCCAGCACGCTGGACTCGATTATGAGGTAATAAAAAGCCCTATTTTAACAAAAGTCTCAAGTTTTGTAAAAAATACAAACGCTACCGAAATCAGAGATAATGAGCTGGAAGTTCCTAATTATTTTGCTACTATCCGCAATGATAACAATACGGTGTTGGGCGTAGTAGGCAAAGATTATCATATCGTACAAAATCGAGAGGCCTTTAGTTTTTTTGATTCTATTGTAGGTGGTACAGAGGGAATCATGTACGAAACTGCAGGCGCATTGGGAAATGGGGAACGCATTTTCATTACTGCAAAACTACCTGATTATATTCGTGTGGGTACTGGTGATGATGTCACAGAAAAATACATTTTTTTAACCACTTCTCATGATGGTAGTGGAAGTATTACGGCAGCTTTTACACCTGTTAGAATTGTTTGCCAAAATACGCTTAACGCTTCGCTTCGAAATATGAGCAATGTAGTACGTATCCGCCATACTTCGGGAGCTAAACAACGTTTGGATAACGCTCACAAAGTAATGGGATTAGCAAACGAATTTAGTAATCAACTTGAGGGGATTTTTAATGAATGGGCAAAAGTAAGAGTAAATGACAACGAGGCAAAAAAATTGATACAACTAGCACTATGTCCCAATAAGGAAACCTTACAGCATATTAAAAACGGAAATGAGGACGAAATATCCACCGTTTTTAAAAACACTGTTGAAGATGCTTTTGCCTATGCTATGACAAGCGACTCACAACAAATGGAAACGACAAAAGGCACTTTGTTTGGAGCTTATAACGCAGTTACAGGCTACTACCAAAATGTACGTAGCTATAAGGATAATGAAGCCAAATTGCAATCTATCATTTTGGGCGGTACTGCACAGATAAAATCACAAAAAGCTTTTGAACTGTGTGCCTCATTTCAAAAAATAGGTACTGAAGTTTTCAACTTCAAATAAAAAAATTTTAAAATTAAAGGCGACTACTCACTAAAGCAGTCGCCTTTAATTATTTTTCTTATTTTTCAGAATAAAGTTTTTCTTTAAATCTTAAGGATTTTGGGACACAACCTTTTCCAGTTGCATTACCTCAGACTTTGGGTGCAAAAAGACACTCCCTTCCCATGGTCGGGAAAGTCTTTTTGCAGGAAGTGGTACAACCCTTTTAGTAAAACGGCAACAGCGTAGCTTCTCATTGCTCTTGCTATTTCACCAAAAAGGTCGCGTTTATTATATAGGATATTCATTATCCTATCTTTTTTACTGGACTTCTTTTCTTTCCACATAAGCGTCAAAAGAAAAGAAGCAAAAGAATGCCGCTTTTTTTTATTTTCTTTTAAACGTGTTTATACGATACCTCTTTTTGAATCATCTCTTTACTATCGTTACTTTCTCTTGAATAGCTCCACAAAAAAAGGAGTCCAAAAATAATCAGAATATAGGCTATCCATTTTCCTTAACGTTCCAGAAATAAAATAAAGACTGATTTTTTCATAACTTGAAAAACCTTCCACACCCAAAGGACTTCTTCTGTAAAATTTTCTTCTGTTAATCCAATAACGCATACCGAAACCACTTAGTAAAGCTAGAATACTTAAAACTAATGTTGAATACATAATGTGATTATTTTAATTTTCAATTTCTAAATTTAAGAAAAATTATTTTTTTAAAAAAAACTCAATCCATTGATTTAAAGCTAATTAAATAATAAATTATGTCGTTCTAAAAAAAACAGGCTCTGTCATTACGAGTGACACAGCCTGCTTTCCATTTTAATATTTTGAATTTTTGAAATGATTAGTTTTCAAACATCTTATTCAAAAGGATCTATTTCAGTCACGAGACTTGTTATTCGTTATTAGTTTTGCTTTGACTAAATCTGAATTTTTAAGTTTTAGTACCTGATGTCTATCTCCGTTTTTTTCGGAAATTTCTATTAGCAGTATTTTATCATTGCCAATAGTAAATTGGTCCAGCAGAAAAACATTTGGCTCTGCTGTTTTACCTTTAATTGCGCCCAGTGGCTTATAGGTTTTTAGTGCATGCAACATCCTTTCTTGTAAAACTGTGCGTTTAGCTAGCTTTTTGTCCACTACTTTAAAAGTAATGAAATCGATATTAAAGGAGACATGACTAAAGTTTGTAACTTGAGTATGGAAATAGAACTTACCCTCATCGATGTATAGTCCTTTCAATAAGAATTCGATACCAAAACTTCTAGCACCCTTATTTTTTACTATACGTTTGTCTTTTTTACATATCGTTTCCATTAAATCGCTCACCAATGAAGGCGAATTCTTTCCGAGTTCCTCAAAAAGAACATCATTTGTAGGTGATCTACTAATCCCTTTCTGCATTCCTAAAAGATTATAATTCAAATCCACAGCTAAAGGATTGTAACCCACATTGAAATTATAAAAATGGCCATCTTCGGTAATTACAGAAAAGTTGGTTTCCTCTTCAAAATTGCGCACTGAAGCTTTTACTCGTAATACATTTTCCGCATCTTCTGCTTTACTCGCAATCAAATAGTCACTTCCTAAATCTACGTATCGGATTACAGCAGGAAATAACAGATGTGAAGTTTTACTATAAGTTACCTCTATCCTGTACGGCTCTATTTCCTCTAAATTCATTTTTTGGGCATTATTAACAGTCACTTGCCCTTCTGATTCCGTACTGTATCCTAAAAATAAGACCAATCCTAATACTATATTTTTTATTGTTGTTTTCATATTTTACTTTATTAAATTTTACCAAACTGAACATTTAATTTTTTGAGACTAGAAACACTTGAAGCCCTGACTTCAACGTCACTTTTGGTGTTTTCATTTTTTTGGAAAAATAGCCTGAAATGCCTTGGACAAGACCACGGCTCAAATCGCCGGCTATCTGTTGCCCCGGGGAGCTTGAAATCATAATACTGCTTCCTGAGGTTTGCCCCATATTGGCAGCCATTTCTTTTACAGCGCTCATTTCTGGCGAATAGGGTACAAATAATCCTTGTTGTCCATCTAAACTATAAATGGTCAGATCAACTGCAATAATATTACCATCCAACTCAATCGAGGTAATCCTCATTTGCAGCCTTCCTTGATTAAATTTTGAATTTGCCGTCAATACTGTCCCTTGTGGAATAATACGATTTTGCATTTTGGCTGGCTCTAACAAACGTAAACGAACATTACTTTCCACTGATACCACTTGTGTGGTTTGGATGACTGCACGAACACTATTTTTGGGTTGTGACGCTTGTTCTATTTTGCCAACTGTAAAGAATCCACGATTGCGACTTTCGCTCCAACTGGCTATAAAGGTGCTATCAGGAAGATCTCTATGCAATGACGAAACCGCACTTTTACGAGCCGAAATAATTGAGACAAACGATTCCTTTTGGCTAGAAGGGCTAGCAATAGCTTCCTTTTTCTCCTTTGATTGTTCCTTTGATGCTGTATTCGTAGGCAAGTATTTTGCAGCCATCTGATAGGATTTTTCCATAAGTTCCAATTGGGTATCTACTGGATTCATAGGCGCTTCGTCTTTTCTAGCCATTTGTGCTTTTAATTCATCCAGTTGTTTCTGCAATTCCTGTGTCTCAGCAGTATCGTTTTCATAAAAAGTACCTAGTGTTTTTTGCGCATTGCGATAACTATTCAGCGAAGTATTGGTATTAGCTTCTTTTTCATTTTCAGGACCATCATCAACTGTTTCGTGGATGTTACCTTCACTCCAGTAATCAGAAAGCGAGCTTAGCGCATTTTGTTTTTGTTGATTTTTTTCGTCCATCAATTCTTGTTCATAGGCTTTTTGTTTATCATGTTGTAAACCGACAGTAGAAGCTTGAGGAACTGAATCATTAAGACCTATTCCTTCTTTCTTTTTTATGTCTTCCGATGGTTTAAAAATTAAATACATACAACCAAGAAATACTATACTCATCAACGTGAACAAGAGTGGCTTTTTAAATTTTTCTAATTTATTATCTGAAAGTTCTCGTACTGTATCTGTACTTTCATTTAAGTTACCATCTGTAACCAAAACCGTGTTTTTTTTGTTTTCACTTTCTTTCATGTCTTCTGTTTTTTATAATTAATAGCAATGAATCCCCCAACGATGTCGTGGATTCGTTCTTTTTGATAAGAGCGTTTTCAATACGATCCTCATCTAGCTTGCTACTGTTTTTTCCGGTTTCAAACCAAACGCTAAGGGTAACAACTACCGTAAGAATCAAATAACTGATAAAACAATACAGAATGTACTTGTACTGTTTTTTTAAAGGGAGCGCTCTCCAGCGTGCATCAATTTGTATTAACCATTGGTCAATATTTGTTCGAAGATTTTCCATCTTGGTTTATTTTAGCGTTCTATAATTTCTAAATCATTATTCTGCACTACAGTAAACTTTTCTATGTTGAAACCTTGCGGATTAGTATCTGAACGAACCGAATTCACAAGATAGCAGGAGGTAATAAGATTGCGTTTGGTTACATTACTAGAGCGAATGATGATTTGTTTAGCATAGGTTTTTACTGCATAAGGATAGGTTTCGAAGTTGCAAACCACACTATCTACTTCAAGTCGCTGTTGTACATTCCCTGAAATGATCCGATTGTAATATCCCTTTTCAGCTAAGTCTTTGTAATAATTAAAAGCGCTCTTGTCTGCTAGATTGAATGCTCTTTTCACATTGTTTTCTATAGCATCCTTGTCAGGTGCCAGCGTAAAAAAAAGCTCATGAAATCGGCGTACATGCTCCCGAGCTTCTACAGGACGATTGATTGAAGCATCTTGTGCCAGCGCTAGCATTAATGATTTTCCGTTATCCAACACATAAACTTTTTGACGCTGCAATTCTGCAAATCGATACGATTCCCATATTGCATATCCTGCTACGCCAACACAGAGTACTACAAATATTATGGCATACAGTCTGATTTGCTTAAAGCTATTTTCGATATTTCTTAATGTTTTAAATTCCATTTTCTTCAATTTTAAATTGTTACTGCATTAATCTACCTCCAATATTTCCCGCAACTGCTCCTGTACCAGCACCTACCATATTTCCAGTTTTGGTGGTAGTTTGGTTTAGGTTCCGCATAAAGTTACCTGCTCCCCCAGCCTGAATAATCCAACCGGTTACTGTTGGAATTGTGAAGTAGCCAATGATTCCAATAATCATAAAGATGATGTACACCGTACTGGATGAATCTGGAATAAAACTGGGATCGGATAAACTGTCGATATCCTTTTGAAGTATTAGTGATTGGATCTTGGACAACATCGCGCTAAAAAGATCAGAAACTGGCAGCCAGAGGTACACACTAATGTATCGGGTAAACCATTGCGTCAGCGTGGACTGAAACCCATCCCAGACCGAAATAGCAAAAGCTATAGGTCCTAAAATTGATAACACAATTAAAAAAAAAGTTCGAATCGTGTCAATGACTAGTGCGGCAGCTTGAAAAAGCACTTCCAAAAACTCTCGAAAACTATCCCGAATCATTTTCTTTACCCCGTACATTTCTCTTTCGATATACATACCCGATATGGTTGCTAAATCAGCAGGAGACCAACCTATTTCATCCAATTTTTTATCAAATTCTTCATCAGATGCTAAATAAGCTGTCTCTGGATTTCGAAGCATTGCCTCTCTCTCCAATAGGTCTTTTTGCTGTTGCAAAGCATTCAAATCCAGCACTTGGTTTTCTAATATACTGTGTGTTCCTTTTACAATTGGACTAAGCACGCCGTTGAGCGTTCCTAAAACAATCGTTGGAAAAAACATAATACAGAGGCCTAATGCAAATGGCCTAAGTAGCGGATATACGTCTATCGGTTCTGCACTACTGAGTGCCTGCCACACTTTTAACGCTACATAAAACAAAGCTCCCAATCCAGCTAAACCTTTAGCTACTGCTGCCATATTTGCTGATAGTGGCAGCATCTCGTCATAGAGCGATCGTAGTACTTGGTGTAGATTACTAAATTCCATGGTTACCAGTATTTTTGGTTAGCATTTCCGTAAAGCTCCAAAACTCTTTTACTACTGTTTGCTTTCTTTGCTCGCAGATAACTAACAGAAATATTTTTATTGGTAAAATAACGAACCAAATTGTGGTACTCTTTTACTTTAATATACACACTATCAATAATATCCATTCGCTCCTTATCCGTAAGCGACAAGCTGGAAGTACTTACAATTTGCTTTAACTCTTTCAGAAGTTCGGTACTTTCATTCAGTAAGACGGAATACCCATTAGCAATAGCCGTTAATTCTTGTTCATTGAAATTAGTATCGTTCAACATTTTTCCAAAATTCTTTACATACATCTCAGAAACATCACCAACAAGTAATACAGTCTGTTGTACCTTTCGAGCATCCTTCACAAGGTTGTTTACTGCCTTTAGCTTATCATAGTATTCTTTTCCTTGATTATAGACTTTTTGGACCTCCTTAAAGTTGTTAATCATGTTAGTCGCAGTGCTCGAAGTCTGTATGATCTGTCTCGCTGAATTGACAATTCCTTGAGCCAAATTCGTAGGATCTGTTACCACCCATTGTGCTTTAGCAGTAGGTATCACAGTAAATAAAATTGCCATGCATACCATAATTTTTAAATTTTTCATTTTTACTCTTTTTTAAAATGTTTACTATTTGTTTTCTTTTTCTCTTTTCTCAAGAGCTAACCTTTTAATGGCTTGCTCTACATTTCCATCCAGTTCTGCCGCAAGACGTATCACTTCTAACTTTTCGGTTTCTTCTGTTGTATAGGCTAAATATTCTTCAAGACTCACTTCTGTGGCATATACTGCAGAATGCGTTCCTCCTAACCCAATCCAAACTTCTTTGTATAACCTATTGGGATCATTGTTCATATTGATCGAAAGTACCTGCGCTTTTTCTTTTTCAGTAAGACCAAGCATGGCTTGGATATCATCAAATTTGTTCATGTATTTACGTTGGTCAAGGAGTATTTTACAATCTGAATTATTGATAATACTTTCTTTGACAATAGGTGATTGAATAATATCATCTACTTCTTGAGTTACCACTATCGCTTCTCCAAAAAACTTCCGTACCGTTTTAAAAAGGTATTTTATGTATTCCGCCATTCCTTCTTTGGCGATCGCTTTCCAAGCTTCTTCAATCAGGATTAGCTTTCGTATTCCCTTCAGGCGACGCATCTTATTGATGAAAACCTCCATGATAATAATAGTCACAATTGGAAAAAGAATTTTGTGATCCTTGATGGCATCAATTTCGAAAACAATAAATCGCTTACTAAGTAAGTCAAGTTGCTTCTCTGAGTTTAGCAGATAATCATATTCTCCGCCCTTGTAATAGGGTTCTAATACATTTAAGAAGTTGTCAATATCAAAGTCTTTTTCTCGTACCTTTTTATCTTCCAATACCTTTCTATAGTCCCCTTGTACAAATTCATAAAACCCATTGAAAGACGGAAAATCGTCATGCTGCTTGATGCGTTCAATATAACCACTCACAGCATTAGACAATGCGACTTCTTCCGAACGAGTTGGTGGTTCATCATCCCGTTTCCATAAAGTCAATATCAAAGTTTTGACACTTTCTCTTTTCTCAATATCGAATACGCCATCATCGGTGTAGAAAGGATTAAAGGCAATTGGATTGTCTTCGGTATAAGTGAAATAAACCCCATCTTCTCCTTTGGTTTTTCCTTTGATGAGTTCGCACAAACCTTGATACGAATTTCCAGTATCTACTAGCAATACATGCGCACCTTGCTCGTAATATTGTCTGACCATGTGATTGGTGAAAAATGACTTTCCAGAGCCTGAAGGCCCCAAAATAAACTTATTCCTATTCGTGATAATACCCTTTTTCATTGGCAAATCAGAAATATCCAAGTGAATCGGTTTTCCTGTAAGTCGGTCAGCCATTTTAATTCCGAAAGGAGACGGTGAACTTTTATAATTGGTTTCCTCCGTAAAAAAACACAACGCAGGTTCGATGAAAGTGTAAAAACTTTCTTCACTCGGAAAATCCCCTGCATTCCCTGGCATTCCTGCCCAATAAAGCGTCGCAACATCGGTAGTGTTGTGCCTTGGTTTGCATTCCATCAACGCCAAAGCGCTACCTGTATCGTTCTTTAACTGTTTTAGTTCTGCTGGGTTATCAGACCAAGCCATCACATTGAAATGCGCTCGAATAGAAGCATGTCCGAAAGAGTGTGCTTCGTTCAAATAACGTTCTATCCATTCTTTATTGATTTGGTTGGCTCTGCTATACCGTGCCAAAGAGTGCATATTTCTTGCTGATTTCTCAAACTTCCTAAGGTTGTCCTCACTGTTATCCAAAAAAAGGTACTGGTTGTAGATGTGATTACAGCTCAACAGCAATCCAACAGGTGCCGCAAAAGACAAGAGGCAATCACTTCTATCGGTGGACAATTTTTCGTAACGGGTTTCTGCGGATACGGAACTAGGCAAATCATCGGTGTCTGACAAAGTATGCAAACAAAGTCTTTTGTTTCCAATACGAACTTCTTCCGCTCCTAAAGCAATATCCTGCATGGGTGTTCCCTCCTCTCTTGAAAGGCTTAGGTATTGTTCCAATAATCCTTGTTTGTCATTTGTTCCAATGATGTCTTCCTCGCTTAATCGTTCCAATTTTATAAAACCTGAATCATTCACGATGCGTTCAAATTGCGATACCGATTCCATAAAACGATGGATTGTTTCTTTATCTCTTATTTCTTTTGGGATAAGTACTCCTTTGCAAAGCGAAGAGAAATTACTCTGCATTCGCATACGCTCTTTGGAAGTTTTTGTTAAAAACAGATAACAATAATGATTGAGAAATGGACGCTCATTAAAATGTTGCTGGTACGATTTTGCCAAAAAACTTAAATCTTCTTTTGCAATATCAGGAGCATAATTTTCTTTAATGTACCAATCCTGTTTGTGTACCACAGTATAGTCAGGCAATGTCTTGATCGCCTTGTGCCACGCCGAATGAATGGCTTCATATTCCGCAGAGGCTACAGTGAAAAGTTCTGGAAGCTGTACTCGAAAACAAGCTGTGATATCAGCATCTTTTGAGATGATACAATTGTTTTCGACTGCTAACAACGGAAACTTAGATTCCAATGTAGTCGCTTTTGATTTATTTCTCATAGCTTTTACAATTTGGAGTTGAACTTAAAATAACGATGCACTGGCTTTCGACAAATGATGTATCGTGGATGTCGTTTATTGGCTCCCACTTTCATCAACCCATGTTCGCCGTACTTTTTGTTTAGTGAAAAAATTTGCCACACTAGCAGTGATCCCCCACCAATTCCGATAAACAGACACAGATAAGAATTGACTCCAGTCATGTACAAGATCATTATCAGGATAAGCATCCCGAGTAGACCACCTGCAAATAGGAATAAGTATTGTGCTTTAAGTCCTTTAAACTCAACTGTTCTTCCTATTCCCTTATTTATATTGTAAATATTCATAAGACAATAATTAAAGGAAGAAAGAACGTAAAACAGTTGCCGCTACGATAAGAAATATACAAGCACCAAACCAACTGGCTGCAGTCTTACTTGTATCAGGATCACCGCTACTAAACTTGTTGTACACCTTTACCCCGCCAATGAGCCCTACTACTGCTCCAATAGCGTAAATGAGTTTTGTCGCAGGATCAAAATAAGAGGTTACCATTTGTGTAGCCTCAGTGATTCCCGCTGTACCGTTTCCTTGTGCTACTGCACCAATTGTTGATAGTACAGAAGCTACCAACACTAGTTTTTTTCTTTGATTTTTCATGATTTTAATAAATTAAATTGTTCTCTATTCCTGCACTTTGCAGGAGTACTAAACAAATATCATGTGGAGACAGTTGCAGTTTAATATGTTGTCGTTAAGTGGAGTTGTTTGGCAGAAGAAGACTTGACAACTTAGTTTGTGATAATAAAAAACACTAAATTTGAGTAATCAAAAATGTTATATTGTAAATCGCAATATGCAATACAGCATGATGAAAAATTGCTAATTAGAGAAGAACGATTTCAAATATTGATGAAGAAAATAGAACAAGTAATAAAATAGGAGTTTCTACTATTGACATGCATACAATCTCAAAAGACTTCTGTACAAATGTGTTATTAAATTGGTAATCAGTGTAATTGTCTGGCTAAAAACAGAAATTAAAACAAAGAAATATATTACATTAGCTTTTTTATTAATATGCTTCTAAATTGAGTCAAAAAAACAATTAAACCTTATTAAAAATAATACAAAAATTAAAATATGGGAGGTAATGCAGGAATAAGAGGTTATCTGATACAAACAATTATCTGTATTTTAGACGCATTGGATTCAGACAATAAGTGGTCTGAAGTAACCTTAGAGCCATTGGATGAATCCGAAAAAGTTGATATTAGGTGGGTTTATTCAGATAAAGTGAAAGTTTGTCAAGTAAAATCCTCTCAAAATATAATCAGGCTCACTGATGCTAAAAAATGGAGTAATGAATTAATTACCAACTCTCCAAATATTGAAGAGTATGAATTGATTGTTGTTGGGCATCCAGAAGAAAAACTCCTCAAAAGTGATTCAATTGGAAAGGTAAAAATATCAAAAGTACAATCCTTAAATACTGATAATCTTATCGATATTGCTTCAACAAAAATTGATGCTTACTATGAAAAACACGGCAGGACGAAGATGTCTTCTAAAGTTAGAGAAATTCTCGTTAAGACACTTGCTATGCACTTTGGAACAAATTCAATTACGGGTAAAGAAGTCACTAGAGAAGATTTTGACAAACAACTATTAGATTGGATTTCTGCTATTGAAAGACAAATAGAAACCAATCCGTTTGCGGTATTGGCGAGTCCCGCTGCTAATGAAAGTAAACCTTTTAACATTAGAATTGTGGAGAAAATTTTAGAATTGATAGGATGGACAAATTTCAATGAAAACATTGCCTTAAAAATCTATAATGATAAAACTGAAGAGGAGGATGAATTTAAAGTCGACTTTTTTGGAGATTTTGAAAGTAAGCTAAAATCTAACACAGATGATGCCATTTTAGTAACATCAATTCATGATTTAACCTACCCTTTATCATCAAAAAAGGAAATTCAGCGTTACCACTATAGCTCTGAAAAAATTTTTGATGATTTGCAATTAAAAAATAAAATACGACTTAAAAGAAATTCTTCAACAGAATATCATAATATTCTTTTTTGGCTCACAACAGAAAATTCAGAGGTAAATCAAGATTTTATTCATCATGCAAAAGACAACTATAGAAAAGACTGGCTAAATGAAGAAATGTACTATTATCTTGTAGATAATAATAAAGCTGTATTTTTAATAAGTTCCATTGTAACTGCTAAAAATTATCGCGAAGATCTTACAGTAAAGTTTTTATATCCAATAACTGAAGCTAATCAAAGCCCTGGGCAAATAGGTAAAAGAGGTACAAAGTTGCCTGCTCAATTCATTAATAGCTCAATACTCCCAATAATTAAGGAAAGTAGCAACAAGATAAGTATCCTTATTTTCTGCTCTGACTCTTTTTCGGAGGATTCATTGAAAAAACTCATTTGGTTGACAATTAGGCTTACAAGTGGTTTGGGAAATGAGTATCTTCTATATTTTTCAGATTATAATGAAATAGAAAACAAGAACATCGTAGCCGAGGTTATACGCTCTTTTGATGACGAAATTTTGGAAGATAAAATTCAGGTACAAAAATATGACCGGATAGATGCTGAGGCATTGGACGGAGTTTTGGCAACATCAAATTCTCTTGTAAAAAACGAAAACTTTGACGAGCTAAAGACTCAAACTCAACTGAAATCAAAGCACTTAAACGAAGCCTTTGTAAACATACTCCCATACGGAGATATTATTAAGCCTTTTCTAAAAACTGATGCAATCACGGCCAACGATATGAAAATTTTCCTTGCAAAAAAAGGGATTTTTGTAAAAAGTGCTGATCGAAGTAAACTGATTAGTTTAATGTCAGTCCTTTTGTTTAGTCCTAAAGAGCTGGAAGATTTTAAGACCCTTATAGATGTAAAAGATAGACCCGTTAATACAATTAACGAGATATTTCAAATAAAACAAAATGAAAGTCTAGAAAGTGTATTTAAGCGAATACGTCCAAATTTTGATAATGTAACAGAGAATCTAAACACGAAACTGCTAGATACACCAGTTTTTAAACCAAACCCGTCTAATCCTAATGAATACATACTTGATGTGCGTACAGAAAGAAAAGATCCTACCAGCCAAGTATCAGTAAATACTTTATGGGGAAGAATTGAAATTATTTGTACAAAAGAAAATGATACTCTGGTAGTAAATCGAGTAAATACGGTGTCTCGTGAAGATAAGGTTATCGCTAAAAGGGTAATGAAAAGTGTTGAAAGTGAATTTAAACAAGCTGATTTTATTAAAGATGAAACTATTAAAATTATGTTCAAGAGTTTTAAAGACAATATTGACCGTGTCAATTTTTTACTAAGCTTTACAAATATTACTTCATCTACAATATTTAAAGAGCCCGAAATTAAATCAATCAAATTCAAATTTGATGATGTTGAAGATATACCTGAAGCATTTAAAGATAAAAAAGATAAAGATTTGATTACTTATTTTTCAGGTAGAAACTTGTCGGGAATTAATGAGATTTCGGAAGATGATTTCAAGAAAGTTCTTTTATTAGAGGAAATTTATATTACTTACAAATATGACCATTACAATTTAAAAAATGGCTTTTATAGTGTGAAATATAATTTCTCAGACGCTCTAAAAAATAAACCTGAAAAAGATGGAGTATTCAAATCGGAACCTAATTTATACATGTCATTACAAGTAAAAAAACTAGCAAACATAGACCTTTTTAAGAGGGAACTTTCAAAAGAAATTGAAAGAATAAAATTGGAAAAACTTAAACAATTCAATATTATAGAATAATGATCGATTTTACAGGAGTTAAATTACAAAGTATAGTTACTCATTTTGTTGGAAACAAATTGAGAGACGAAAGAATAAAAGTTTCATCAGGAGAAGTAAACATAGTTGAGGGAGATACAGAAAAATATTTATTAAAGTATTTTCTTTCGTCTTTTCAAGATAATGAAAAATTTAATTTCAGTAATCCTACTGAACTGTCATTAAATGCAGTTTATACATTAATTAGCAGGATATTTTCCAACACTGATTCCTTTTATGATAATACTGTTGAAATATCAAAACATCTATACGAAAGTTCTACTCATCCAAAAGTTAATGCAGGAGAATTTACAATTTGTTTATTTGAAAATATTTTTTTGGATGGTATAGAGACTACAGCAATTGGGTTATTTAAAACAGAAGTAAAAGACGTGTTTCTAAAATTTGATCCCACAAAGGATAATTACACCATCAAATATGAAAATGGTGTAAATATTGGAAAACTTGATAAAGGTTGTATTATATTCGATGTAAAAGTTGAAAGTGGATACACAGTTTGTATCGTTGACTCTAATAAATCAAACGACACACAATATTGGAAAGATGATTTTCTGAGCATTCGACCAAGTGCGGATAATTACCATTTTACAAAAAATTTCCTATCTATTACAAAAGACTTTGTTACAAAACATCTTTCTGAAGAATTTGAAGTAAGTAAAGCGGATAAAATAGATTTACTAAATCGTTCGGTTGATTACTTTAAAAATAACGAGAAATTCGACAAACAAGAATTTGAGAAAAAAGTCTTTGAAGATGATAGTTTGATTGCATCCTTTCAAAATTTTGATAAAACTTTTAGGAAAGATAATGAAATTGCTCCTTCTGAAAACTTTGAAATCTCAGATAAAGCAGTTAAGAAGCAAGCTCGTGTTTTTAAGAGTGTATTAAAATTGGATAAAAATTTCCACATCTATATTCATGGGGATAAAAAGCTTATTGAAAATGGAACAGATGAAACTGGAAGAAAATTTTATAAAATTTATTACGAAGAAGAAAAGTAAAAAATATGGCTAGTACTAAACGACCAATGTTTGAACCACATGTATTAGAAGGACTATGCAGATCTATTGGAGATACTACAGATGGTTTAAGTGGTACAGAAATAGGCCAAATCCTAGTGAATTCTAATATTCCAGATATTGATTCTCAAAACACTAAATGGAAACGCCTGTATTCTGCTTTTGCTGATTGGCAAAATAAGAATCGATGTTCAAATCATATACTAAAATTTGTTCAGGATGCATTGCAACCCGTTAGATACATTGGAAAAGAAGAGGCTTTTCATAACTGTAGACTGGAGGTAAATAAACGTTTGTATTTTATAGGTATAGAGCTTACGGAAGAAGGCAAATTCAGAATAGTTGAAAAAGCTACTACAATTGCAGAATCAGAACAGCGTGCAAGTCGTTTAAAACATAAGTTAGAAAATAGAAATGTTCATTCTGCTATATTTAAATATTGTAAAGCTGAACTTTTGGTTGAAAATTACTTTCATTCAGTCTTTGAAGCAACCAAAAGCATTGCAGATCGTTTAAGAACTATGACTGGACTATACGCAGATGGTAATGCTTTAGCTGAAACTTCATTTTCTACCAGTAACCCATTGATTAAAATCAATCTTTTAATAACGGATACAGACAGAAGTGAGCATATAGGGTTGTGTAATCTAATTAAGGGAATATTTGGTTTGATAAGAAATCCAACGGCACATGAGCCAAAAATTAAGTTTGAAATTACAGAAGAAGAAGCTTTGGATATTTTAAACACTGTTTCTTTTATACATAAACGACTTGATAAAGTTATATAATATAGACAAAGGATTTTCAAACAAACTCCCCAATATCAAAACCTTCCAAATCACTTTTATGCAAAAAAGAAGAACCAGAATCCGTCTCTGCAGAAAGTGTACCGTCTAGCAGCTTGGCTATTTTTTGAGAAGCATCTTCGATAGAATTTTCCAATAGGTCGAATAATTCGGTTCCTTGTATTTTCTGAACTATTGCTGCGGCTGTTTCCTTTTGAGAGGGTCTCATTTTCTCTTTTTTTAACAACTTTTTTACAGTGCTTAATTCTTCAAAGGTAACCCCTTGGGCAAAACCATTTTCGCCATCGGATATTCCATAACTATTCCATTCTTCCTCTTCATTCTCAAAATCAGGTACATTCCCCAAAACTTCATCCAGCTCTTCTGGTAGCATTTGTAATTCGACTTTTTCTTCGTTGATTTCAATTTCAAAATTATCCGTTTTATGTTCCTGCTCTAGCTTTTGACTTTCATTGGTACTCATTGGCACTGAAAGACTTCTTCGAGGCTTGGGTTGTCCCATAATATCAGGTAGCTTTAAATTGTTTTTATCCTGTATTGGCTTTTGCTCCTGATATTTCTTAATGACTATTATGTCTTGTAACAGCAGTACAATAACAATAAGCAAGCATATTACGATTACTGTTTCCATAGCTTCATTATAAAATGGGTTTGTATTTATCATTAAAACTCTTAGTTATCTGCTCACCAAATTCCTGAAAATGGTAATCTAGTAAATTATCCAAATAAGCATAAATAGTGATCTTGTCTTCGCCTATCACCTGAACAATGCGGGAAAGTTTTTCGTGAAAATCGGGTCTGATATAGACCGTTTTCCCATCACGAGCATTGGTATCGATTCTTTTGAAAAAGATACCTTCGTAATCCCCTTCGCTTGCCCGTTTGCCCCTACTCTTTTCCTTAATCGTGCTTTTCTCTTTGGCAGGTTCATTATAATTTCTATTTTCAGTTTCCTTTTCTATCGGAACTTGTAAACCTTCTTTTTTTATACCTTCCACCATCAGGTTCATCATCAACTCCTCGTTAATTTCGGGAGTAGATTTTTTCTTATTTTCTTTCTCCATAAGGCTACAATTGAATGATTTTAAAAAATTCGTTCATAAATTGGTCTAATTGACAAGCTTTCATCAAACGTTCATCGGGAGGCATTACAGTAGAACGAAATACGGTTTTGCTATTCTCTTCACTTTCTTTTCGAAAACGGGTACTGTTCTTGATTTGGCTTTGCATTAAACTTAATCCCAAGTCTTCAATAAGTTGGTTGTAAACTTCATATAAAGGGGTGCTTTCCCTACCATCAACTTGATTCCAAAACAGATAAATAGTTTCAATAGAAGTTGCTCCTTTTTTCATAATTACATCTTGTAAAAGTTGTGTAAAAATGAGCGTACTCTCCATTACCAAACGGTCAGCCGTAATAGGTGTAAAAATGTGGTGCATTCCTGCCAAAGCATTCAGAATACCGGGAGTGTTTACCGTTCCAGGGAGATCAAAGAATATAACATCTATCGCAACATTAGAGGTATTTAGAAATTCTTTTGCCGCTTCCAATACGCTTTCTGCTTTGTGTTGTATAATAGGATATGCTTTCTTGCTGATGGTAGTAAACTGTCTATACGCTAGTTTTTTCAAATGCTCATTTTCCATTACCATGGAAAAGTCCCGAGATTTCATTTTTATCAAACTGTGCTGTGGAAAATCGGCATCAAATACGGCAACATTGTAACCCAATCGATAATGCATGGTACTTGCAACCAATGTCGTAAACGTACTTTTTCCTACACCGCCCTTTTGAGAAGAAAAGGCGATAAATTTTGTTTTGTGATTTGCATTCATATTACAGTTATTTTAATTTATTATATATTCAATTACATGTAGATGTATATATCCACTTAGTTGCATAGTACAGTATATATATTCCTCGCTACCTATCGTTTTATGTAGTCAAATAGGTACTTAACAAAGTATCTATACATTGATCTGTGCCTTTAAATCTATAGGTAAATAGATAAATATTGACCTGCAGATTTACTTAAAAACCTAAATAGGTCTGTACTTAATCTTATAATTAGGTAGTTCAATCCATAGCTAATTATAGCTGTATGACAGTACTTTTCTACAGTACTACATGCGTAATTATGTTGTTACTCCCCTACCTAAATATGTATTTATGTTTGTTTATGAGTACAAATAAAGCATCTAATACATCTATGTTTTAACAGAAGGTACTAATTGGCTTTTACTGGCGTTGTTTGGCAATGCTTTCTACTGCAACATTCTAAAATTCTATTATTTACTTTGTTTTAATACAAATCAAATGAATCAATGAAAGGATCAAATCAATATCTGGATAAGAACTGGAACGGCCTTAAGCCGTTTTTTCCCTGCTTTACTAAATCCTGTTCCGCCGACAGGCGGACGGATTATCTGTTCACCAGAACAGAGCAAGTTGTGTTTTGAGGCACTCGAAATGAATTCCGTGCCTCAAAACAACTTGCCCCCTGCGGCGGGGCTAAAAACTCCCTCCAAAGTCGGGGTTTTCTAAAAATTAAAATTGGAATGATAATGGAAGGTCAAGAAGATAATAAACGAAACAAAAGCGGTAGGAATCCCAAAAAGGATCCTAGCATCCATCGCTATGTTTTTCGATTAACGGAACAGGAAAATGCTAAATTCCTTTCTCTTTTTGAAACTTCAGGAGCAGACAGTAAAGCTCATTTTATTACTTCGGTACTATTTGAAAAGCAAATAAAAACGGTAAAAGTAGATATGGCAACAATGGATTATTACATGAGATTGACCACTTTATATGGTCAGTTTCGTGCCGTTGGCGTTAATTACAATCAGATTGTAAAGATACTCTACCGTAATTTTTCCGAAAAAAAAGCAGCCGCTTATCTCTTTAAATTAGAAAAACAAACAATAGAATTAGCTCAATTATGTCGTGCTATTATACAATTGACAGAAGAATTTGAAGGGAAACATTTGATTAAAAAAGAAGAAATATGATAGCAAAAATAGGTCGTGGAGCAAATATAATTGGCGCGCTTTCGTATAACCATTTGAAAGTTGATCAAGAAAATGGAACAATACTAGCCACCCATAGAATAAGAGAAACAGTCAATGGACAGTTTACCGTAAATCAATTATATAGTTCATTTGAACCTTACCTATTTGCGAATAAACGAACAGAAAAACCAGTTTTACATATCTCTCTCAATCCCAATCCAAAAGACATTGTAAGCGATGAAGACTTTAAAAAGATTGCAGAAGAGTATATGAAACTTATGGGCTATGGAGACCAGCCCTATGTAGTATTTAAACATACTGATATAGAGCGAACGCACATCCATATCGTTTCGACCTGTGTAGATCGTTACGGTAAAAAACTACCTGATTCCTACGAAAAATTACGTTCAATGGAGGCTTGTCGTTCATTCGAACAGCAATTCCAACTACAACCTGCAACTGCAAAAAATCGAAATCCAAAAGAAGCAATTTTCAAACCAGTTGACTACAGAGAAGCTAATATAACGAGCCAAATAGCATCAGTAGTTAGGCATCTACCAAAGTATTATCAGTATCAAAGTTTAGGGGCATATAACGCGCTACTTTCTCTTTTTAAAATATCAGCTGAAGAAGTAAAAGGAGAGCTAAATGGGATACCAAAGCAAGGGCTTGTCTATTTTGCATTGAATGAAATGGGACAAAAAGCAACTAATCCATTTAAGGCATCATTATTTGGAAAACAGGCTGGAATGGACAGTTTGCAAAACCATTTCGAAAAATCAAAAGAAAAAATGAAAACTGAACCTACAAAAGAGATCCTAAAAAAAACGATCGAAGTTGCCATTCATACTTCTTATAACGAAACCGATTTTAAGAAACAGCTACTAGAGCAAGGCGTAAATACGGTTGTTCGAAGAAATGAGCAAGGACGCATTTACGGAATGACTTTTATCGACCATGAATCACGTACCGTTTGGAATGGCTCACAATTGGGCAAAAATTTATCTGCTACTATTTTTAACGACTGTTGGAAAGAAACAACATCTCAAAAACCTCAGGAAACTATAAAAAGTTCATCGTCCGAATCTAAAAAGGAAACCAAAATAGAAACAGAAAAACCACATTCACTTTTTGATTTTGTTGATAGAAATCAGTCAGCCCACCCTAGTACTAGTTTTGGACTTACAGAAAGCCTTGCTAGTTTATTGGCCGAATCTCAAGGTGAAGATTATGAAGAGCAAGCATTTGCTAATCAAATGAAGAAAAAGGCGAAACAAAGAAATTATCGAAGCAAGAAATAGATTCATAAGTTATTCTACAGACAAATAGCGCCACTAAAAGCCATTTGAAGTCACTTCGATTAATGGATTTCTGCTAACTATTAAATTCACTTGCTGAAATTTTAACTAGTTTAAACATGCAAGGAGAAGACGATTTAAGAGGACTAGCCAAAATAATGGCTTTCATGCGAGCAGTAAGTATCCTTTTGATGCTAATGCACTTTTACTGGTTTTGTTATAGCTTTTTTTTAGAAAAGGGCTGGACACTGCAGATCATTAACAAGATACTAGGTAATTTTCAGCGTACGGCAAGCCTGTTCTCTCACACCTTATACACCAAGATTTTTGCACTTGTATTATTAGCTTTAAGCTGTTTGGGAACAAAAGGAGTAAAAAACGAAAAAATTAGTTGGTCTAAAATATCCGTTGTCTTAATTATTGGTTTTATTCTTTTTTTTTTCAATACACCATTATTAAAGTTATCCGCAAGCCTAGCTACTTCATTATATATCGTGACCACTTCAGCAGGTTACATTTTGTTAATGATGGCTGGAGTTTGGATTAGCCGTTTGCTTCGTACCAATCTCATGAACGATGTCTTTAATAACGAAAATGAAAGTTTCATGCAGGAAACCAAATTGATGCAAAATGAATATTCGGTTAATCTGCCTACCCAATTTTATTATAAAGGCAAATGGAATAAAGGATGGATTAACGTCGTAAATCCTTTTAGAGCTTCCATAGTTTTGGGAACACCTGGATCAGGTAAAAGTTATGCCATTATAAATAACTATATCAAGCAGCATATTGAAAAAGGATTTTCGATGTATATCTATGATTTTAAATTCGATGATCTTTCCACTATTGCTTATAATCATTTACTAAAGCATAGCGATAATTATATCGTTAAACCAAAGTTCTATATCATCAACTTTGATGATCCTAGTAGAAGCCATCGCTGTAATCCTATCAATCCGGATTTCATGACTGACATCTCAGATGCTTATGAATCTGCCTATACCATTATGCTAAATCTTAACCGTAGTTGGATACAAAAACAAGGAGATTTCTTTGTCGAATCTCCTATTATATTACTTGCCGCTATAATCTGGTATCTAAAAATTTATGACAACGGAAAGTACTGTACGTTCCCACATGCCATTGAATTACTCAACAAGAAATATGTTGATGTATTTACCATACTTACTTCCTACCCTGATCTAGAAAACTATTTATCTCCCTTTATGGATGCTTGGCAAGGTGGCGCACAAGATCAGTTGCAAGGTCAAATCGCTTCCGCAAAAATTCCTTTGTCACGAATGATTTCACCTCAACTATATTGGGTGATGACTGGAGATGATTTTTCGCTGGATATCAATAATCCAGATGAACCTAAAATACTTTGCGTTGGAAACAATCCCGACAGACAAAATATTTATTCAGCTGCTTTAGGTTTGTATAATTCGAGAATTATAAAACTAATCAATAAGAAAGGAAAATTAAAAAGCTCTGTTATAATCGATGAGTTGCCAACGATCTACTTTAGAGGATTAGATAACTTGATCGCAACGGCTAGAAGTAATAAAGTAGCCGTGTGTTTGGGGTTTCAGGACTATTCTCAATTGACAAGAGATTATGGCGATAAGGAAAGTAAGGTTATCCAAAATACGGTGGGTAATATCTTTAGCGGTCAGGTTGTAGGAGATACTGCGAAAAGCTTATCGGAACGCTTTGGGAAGATATTGCAGAAACGCCAGAGTCTTACTATAAACAGAAACGATAAATCAACATCCATTTCTACACAATTAGATAGCTTGATACCAGCTTCAAAAATCTCCACACTTACACAAGGAATGTTTGTCGGAGCTGTTTCAGATAACTTTGATGAACGTATTGAACAGAAAATTTTCCATTCTGAAATTGTAGTCGATAATGAAAAAGTAGCTTCAGAAACTAAGGCTTATAAGAAGATACCCGTTATCTTATCTTTCGTTGATGAAAAAGGTGAAGATCAAATGAAAGCCGAAATTGAGGCTAATTACAAACAGATAAAACGGGATATTGTTTTGATTATCGAAAGTGAATTGGATCGAATTAAGAATGATCCTGATTTACAGCATTTGGTTCAGGAGGGTTAATTGAAAAGAATATCGACTATCTAGCAGACTTATATATAATCTTCAAATAGGGTATCTAAGCATTCTATGTATATAAAACCATTCAAGAAACAAAAGCAAAAATGTTTGTTATTATGTACAAATTGGTTGTTTTTGTTCATAATAACGAACGTTTATAAAAATGAGCACTAGAAAATAAATCTTTTTCCCGAAATACCAACTCGTCTTGGGCAGAATGGGCAGAATGGGCGAGAATACTAACAGCGATACAAAGCGCTGGAAGAGCCTTTATCGTTAGAAATACTTTATACCAAATAAAAAAAGGAACTTCTAGTGTAGCAATTGGTGCTTACTTCAATGTACTTCGAGTTTTAGCAATTCAAGATGATTTTTTAAAACTAGCTGCAGATGGCTAACTGGGAAGCAAACTCCAAGATCTTGACTTATTGAAATATTCTGAATAAAAATACATGTCTCCAGCCTAAACCGATATCTACGTTTATGCGTATTGGTAACAAATGCAGAAACCTAAACTAAGAGGTATTGAAAGAACTAAACAAGCCAAAGGAAAAAAGGCATTCAGTTTTGAATACAATAAAAATTGGCTAAAAACGAACAAAAAATATTTTACAGCCCGACATTCAATTATAAAGTAACTCACAGTACCCGGGCCAAAAAGAAAACTTTGGTATCTTTCAAGAAAGCATACCTGATACTTGAGGACGCACTTTATTAAAAAGTAGAGAAGTGTAACTGTCTAAAGAAAAAAATGAAAAACCAAAAACACTCTATGATATTGTTTTTCTAGTGTTTGTGTAAGACGAAAGTCGTATGGGAGCATTAAGATTTAAAACCGACCCAATTGCAGATTTCTTAGAAAACAACAAAATCACTCCTGCTCAACAATGCTTTTACATTCTTGAATTACAAAACGCTGCGGCTATTTTTGAAAATCACAACTACAACATCATAAATAAAATCATCAATGAAATACCTATAAACCAAAAACATATCTCATTTTGATAAACAAACATTTAAATTAAAATTGCAGAAAAATAGTCTTGATAATTGTTTTTCCTAAATAAGAAATTTGTATGGCAGATTTCATTAACACAGCCAATGGAAACAAAGATTATTTCAACCCTAGAAGTTCTGTAGTTGATTATGCGCCACGGTTAAGAAAATGAAAATTCATTTTCTTTATTCAACCAACAACTAGAGTAGATCTAATTATCGAAGAATTAGTCGAGTAAGATATTTTTCAAGAAATTATTTTAAAAATTGGCGAACTCAAATTTTTGACTTTATAAAATCAACTGAAATAAAAATTTTTGAGGTTTTGATTTATATAAAATATTACAATTTATATTGTAACATAAAAACGATTACACAAGCAATTTTCGTAATTATTCATACTCCTTTTGGAGAAAAAAGAGAAAGCATAACAGTTATTTTGCGCAACTACCAATGCTATAAGATCCAAAGCATGAACTGATTAAATTACAGAAACTCAATTACTCTCTTGAATCATTTTAAATAGACTAATATCACTAAAAGTGGGTATTGTTATTTTAAAATATTAAGTGTTTATTTACATTTTACCAACCAAAGTAAACCAAATAACCACAAAACAAATGAATAAACGAAGTCCAAGTAGCTATTAAATTATATCAAGATGTGGAAAACCGTAAACTAATCCCATTTACTCCGCATAACTTTGAAAGTAGTGTAATTTATCAGCCAACTTTGTTAATAACAAAAATCTTACACTTCTTTCAAATTGTGTATTTTTAGATTCTCAAAAAAAAAGCGTTACCAATGTCATTATTTCAGCCTTCCGTACTCAAAAAATATTTGAGTCAACAAGATACAGTACAAGTTCAGAAAGCCTATAAAAAATACACCAAGTATTTTCACAATGCTGTTATTCAAGAAAACATTCGAAACAGCAAGGAAGAACAATTCCAGGAAGGTTTTTTACGTGAATTGTTTGTGGATATCTTGGGCTATACACTCAATCCGGCACCAAGCTTCAACCTGACCACGGAACTCAAAAACATAAGAGGAGCCAAAAAAGTGGATGGTGCCATTCTCAAAGACGGAAACGCCCTAGGAGTAATCGAACTTAAGGGGACCAATACCAAAGACCTCGAAAGCATCCGCCAACAAGCCTTTGATTACAAAGCCAACCAAACAGGTTGTATCTATGTCATTACCTCCAATTTCGAGAAGTTGAGGTTCTACATCAATAATGCCGTGGACTATGAAGAATTCAATCTATTTACCCTCACCCACGCCGAATTTGAAATTTTCTACCTCTGTCTGGCTAAAGAAAATATCCTAGCTAACAAACCACTCAGCATAAAAGAAGCTTCGGTAGTGGAAGAAGAAAATATCACCAAAAAATTCTATTCCGATTATTCCGTTTTCAAACGCGAATTGTACCGGGATTTAGTCAAACAGAACAGGAATAATGTGATGTTGATGGAGCTACCCGAAAAGACTACTAAACTGATTCTTTTCCAAAAATCACAAAAATTGATCGATCGTTTTTTGTTCATTCTCTTTGCCGAAGATCGCGGACTACTAGCGCCAAACTCCATCAATACCGTACTTAAAGAATGGAAAGCCTTGGCCGATTTGGATGTCGAAATGCCACTTTACGACCGCTACAAACAATACTTTGGCTATCTTGATACTGGTCGCAAAGGCACCGAAAAGAAAGAAGAAATCTTTGCTTATAACGGTGGGCTTTTTCAGCCCGATACCATTCTCGACGCTGTAATTATTGACAATGATTTGCTCTACCGCCATACCTTAAAACTTTCAACCTACGATTTTGAAAGTCAGGTGGATGTCAATATTCTGGGGCACATTTTCGAACATTCCTTGAACGAAATCGAAAGTGTCAATGCCGAAATTGAAGGAACAGATTTCGACAAACAAAAAACCAAACGCAAAAAAGATGGGGTTTTCTACACCCCAAAATACATTACCAAATACATAGTTGACAATACTATTGGTAAACTCTGTACCGAGAAAAAACAGGAACTTGGAATTATAGACGAAGAGTATGCCAAAGGTCGCAAGAACCGCCAATCCAACACCATCATAAAACTGGACCAGCAACTAAAGGACTACCGCGAATGGCTGTTACAACTCACCATTTGTGATCCGGCTTGTGGCTCCGGAGCCTTCCTGAACCAAGCCTTAGATTTCCTGATTCGGGAACACGCCTATCTGGACGAACTCAGCAAGCAACTTTTTGGAGGTTTCTTTGTCTTTCCCGATATCGAAAACCAAATCCTAGAACACAACATCTATGGGGTAGATCTTAATGAGGAAAGTATCGAGATTGCGAAACTCTCTTTGTGGCTTCGTACTGCCCAACCCAAACGAAAACTGACGAGCCTGAACAACAACATTAAATGTGGTAACTCTCTTATAGAAAGCAAAGCCATAGCCGGAGACAAAGCCTTTAACTGGAAAGAACAATTCCCGGAAGTTTTTGCCAAAGGGGGTTTTGATGTGATTATTGGGAATCCGCCTTATGGAGCTAGTTTTAATGAAAGTGAAAAAAACTATATTTTAAAAAAATACAAAAGTTATCAATATAAATTCGAAAGTTACTTGTACTTCTATGAAAGAGGTGTATCCATATTAAATGAAAAAGGTTTGTTGTCTTTCATAACACCAGAATTATTTTTAAGATTAGAAAAATCTGGTAATATTAGAAAATTTTTACTAGAAAATTCAACAGTTTTGGAATTAAAATTTTGTGGTGAAAACGTATTTGCGGACGTTAAAGTTAACAGTGTTATTTTGACATTGAAAAAAGAAATTTCAATGGTAGAAAGTTTTATTATAATTCCAGAAAATGGAATTTCTTGGGCATATAAATATTCTATATGGAAAAAAGCTAATGATCTGAAAATTGAATATGAAATTTCAACAAACACTTTTGAATTAATTTCAAAAGTTGATAAAAACTCAATCAGTTTAGGTAAATTAGGGGATGCTATACAAGGATTAACCCCTTATGACAGCTATAGAGGCCAATCACAAGAAATAATAAAAAACAGAGCTTATCATCATAAGTTAAAAATTGATGAAACTTGTGGAAAATGGCTTGATGGAAAACATATAAGCAGGTATTCAATAAATAAAAATGAAGAATGGTTACAGTATGGAGATTGGTTAGCTGCTCCAAGGGAACCAAAATTTTTTGAATCCCCAAGATTACTTTTTAGAGAAATTCCTGGTCAAAACAAAAGAATTCAAACTATATTTACTTCAGAAAAAAGCTATTATGGTCATAGTATTACTCCTTTTATTTTAAACAATAAAGAATTTGATGTATTTTATATTTTATCCATAGTAAACTCTAGATTAATAAGTTGGTATGCATCTCAAAAGTGTTCTAATTTTTCAAAAAAAACTTTCCCAAAATTAAATCCTAAAGACATTAAAGAATTACCAATTAGAATAATTACTTTGGAAAACCAAGAATTATTTGTTCAGAAAGCAAACTCAATGCTATCGTTAAACAATGACTTACAAACTATCAATATTAAATTTATCAAATATTATTCAGGTCAATTAAATTTAGAAAAACTCAGTAAAAAGTTGGAAAACTGGCACGACCAAAACTTTTCTACCTTCATTCTGGAACTCAACAAAGCCATAAAGGCAACTGGCAAACCAACACTTTCCAAAAAAGATGAAATAGAATGGATGGAAATTTTTGAAGACTACAAACAACAAGCTCAAACCCTAAAACAGGAAATCGACAAAACCGATAAAGAAATCGACAAAATGGTTTATGAATTGTATGGTTTGAGTGAGGAGGAAATAAAAATTGTTGAACAATCGTAATTTTAAAACAAAATAATATCAATTTTTATTCACGAACACCAAAAAAACAAAAAAAAAGCGTGAGTAAATTGGGATTGTTGAAAATAGTTAAAAATTAAAACATTAAATATAAAATGGAACATAATTTAAATAAAATGTCATTGCCTAAAAGATCTAAAAATCAAAATTTGGAAGTGATCTCAAAGAGAATTTTTGAACCATTATTTGATGTAGAAAAATTTATTTTAAAACCTGAAAATATTGACAATGGTGTTGATTATCGATGTGAAATAATTTATGATGATCTAGTTACTGGATTTGGATTTAACTTTCAACTAAAAAGTAAAGAAAAGGCCAAAACAAATAAAAATGGCACATATAGTAAGAATTTAGAAACTTCTAACATTCAATATCTTTTAAATAATGCTCAACCGGGATATTATGGTTTTTATATACTCGAAGAAGATTGCTTCTATTATGAATGTCTTGATGATTTCATAGTAAAACTTAACAATGAAAATCCTGATTGGGAAAAACAATCAAATCATACATTGCAATTTTCAAAAAAAATTGATGCTAATACTATCAAATTAATATATAACAAGGCCTTAAAGAAAGGAATTACTCTTAGAAAAATAAATTCAATTCTTGCCGTTAAAAGTGGTCAATTTAATTTTGCCGATAAAATACTTGTCGATTATGATGGTAATGTAACCAGTGACTCTGAAATCAGGGATATTATCGAAAAGTTTGGTTTTGAATTAATTAATCAGTCCAATTGGAACAAAGTAATAGAATTACATAAGAGAACTTCAAGCAGTTTATTACACTCTACAAGATATAATATGATTGTTGGTCTAGCTTATTATTATAGTGGAGATTACTTAAGTTCATTAAAAAAATTAAAAGAAGCCGCAAAAGAAAAACTGGATTTAGATTTAGATTTACAAAATCATTTGATTTTTATCACTTCTTGTGTTAAATTGTTATTCCAAATGATAACTGAAGAAGAGTATAAAAATATCATTTCTGCTTTACCTCCTGACAAGCATATTTCATTTCACATTCAAATAGATAATGCAATTGAAATTTTAAAAGAAAAATTTTATCGTACTGAAAAATTAAGAATTGAAGAATTTGAATCAAGTTTACAATCTATTATTTCAAATCCAGCGGCATCACTTCACGTAAAACTGAGAGCAAAATCTGAATTATTAATTTATGAAGGGAAAATTGCCTTAGTAAATTACCGAAATTATCTATGCAAAATAAATGCTTTTGAAGAAAGCATTGGAGTTAATATGGAATTCAGAATAGAAGTAGGTAAAGAAATAGAATCACAATTTAAAACAATAGAAAATCAATATACCATTCTATATAAAGAAGCTCAAGAAGTGAACAATTATTTCGCCTTCTTTTATCTATTCTCTTACAAACAAAAATATGATTTCGAAAAATACTCGACTTTTGAAATTCTTAAAGTTGTAAAAGAGCCTTCTTTTAACCAAGACTTATCAAATAATTTCGAAACAATTCAAAATAATATTGAGAGGTGTACAAATTATTTTGATAGTATTGGTCACGTCGAAAATATACTTTTTTGTCAATCAATAAAATATGAAATACTTCACTACCAAAACCAGAATGAAGCAGCAAAAATACTTTTGAAAACAATGGAAGAAAAAGTGGAGTTATTAGATATAAAAAGTTTTAGAAACCAAGTTAGCTTCATAAAGAATGGGGGAACAAACCACCAAATGTTACAAAATCTTTTAAATGAGAAAATATATCATCCTAAGGAAGAGACCCAGAGAATGACTGCAGAACTAAAAGAATTTGATAATATAGACAAAGATATAAAGCTCAATCATACAGATTACCATCAAATTGAATTATTTCCAATGGGAAATTTTCACCTTCCTAAAGATAAATTGGAGGAATTTTATCGAGTTTTTAATATTAGTAATTCAAAATTAAAAGACCAATTCAAATATATGTTTGAACTAGGTGTTGTTCCTATAGTCAATGTTTATGTATATCCAGTAACAAGAGAAGGATACCTTCGAGGAAATATTGAAGATAAGGGTTTTGAGAGCTTCAAAAATATGTATAATGCAAGAAAGATTTTTTTTGAAAATAAATTTTACAGAATGAAACAAAAATAGATTTTCGTTCATCTATTTTAAACGTCTAGACCCGATGGAGCGGATTTATAATCCGTTACTACAATCATACACTAAACAGCTATGTCCAACTTTGATGAAGCCCAAAACCTACCTATCGACCAAAGAGCAGAACTGAGTTACCAGTTAGCTGAAAGCTTAATGGACTCATTGACCGAAGAAGATGAATATATTCAATCCTCCGGACGCCATCTCTTCTGCCAAAAGTGATGATTTTAAAGAAGATAATTATTTTGATGAGAAGATTAAATATTTTTAATTTAGGTCAAAACGTCCTAAATTAGAGAAGGAAATTCCTTATTTTTTAAAAACCAAACAACTTCCTTAGTATGAAAATCCAATATTGTTCCGACCTACATCTTGAGTTCCCAGAAAATAAAAACTATCTACTTCAAAACCCCATTAAACCAGGAGCAGATATTCTAATTTTAGCTGGTGATATAGTGCCGTTTGCGATAATGGATGAACATCAGGATTTTTTCGATTACATTTCAGAGCATTTTAGAACGACTTTTTGGATTCCTGGAAATCACGAATATTACTATTACAACATTGCAGAAAAAAGTTGTGTTTTGGAGGAGCAAATCCGAGACAATATTTTTTTGGTAAACAATTGCGTTAAAGAAATTTCAGGTGTCAATCTGATTTTTTCAACTTTATGGTCGAACATTTCTCCGTCAAGACAATGGCTTATACAAGAAAGTCTCTCTGACTTTAAAGTAATTAAATACGTGGATCGTTTATTCAATCCTGATGATTATAATATGCTGCATCAAGAAAGTTTAGCATTTATTAAAAAAGCAGTACAGGAAAGCAATGATAAAAAAACAATTGTAGTAACACATCATGCGCCAACATTTAGCCATTACCCTGAAAAATATGCCGACAGCAAAATTAATGAAGCCTTCGCCTCAAACTTAGATTTCGTTATTGAAAATAATACTATTGATTATTGGATTTATGGGCATCATCATTGTAATGTTTGTGATTTTCAAATTGAAAATACAAAACTGCTGACCAATCAATTGGGATATATCAAATACAATGAAAATAGAGGATTTAACAACAAAGCTATTATTTCAATTTAAATAAGTTGACAAATTATAAAATAATCAATTGACTTTATCCATTAATTAATTGATAATTATCATAATAAACCTATATTTGCATAATAAACCTATCTAGTTTATTATGAATTTTATTAGTTTATTATGGAAGAATTAAAAAAATATTTTCAACAAATACTCGATGTGCAGCTCGAAATACAAGAGTTGAAAAGTGAACAATTGAATAAATTACCTTATGTATTAAAAAGTAATTTTAAATTCTATAGCACCACCTTTAGAAATCACCAATTAATTTTATTGGAGTTGAATAAGGAAGATACTTTCAATGCTAACCAGTTAAGAAAGCAAGTAGTTGAGATTCAAAAAAAACTTGAAAAAAGGATAATTATAGTTACCGATAATATAACTACAATAAATCGTAAACGGCTAATAGAAAACAGAATAAGTTTCATTATACCTGGGAAACAAATGTTTATGCCTGAGTTGCTAATAGATCTTCAAGATTTTGAGAAAGACAAAGCATTTAAAAAATCAGTCTTGCTACTGCCCTCAGCTCAACTCATCTTATTATATCAAATTTTACACAAAGAGGATAACTTAAGCCAATATACATTCAAAGAACTTGCAGAAAAATTTGAATATACACAAATGGGAATTACCAAAGCAATAGAAAACTTGAAAAGATTAGCCATAGTGAAAGTAGAAGGTACTAAAGAAAAGAATATCATATTCGAAAAACATATTGTAAAACTTTGGAAAGACAGTGAACGATTTTTAATTAATCCAATATTTAAAACAGTCTACATTGATGAAAAACCTAAAGGTTTATTAAAATCTAATACAACCGCATTAGAAGAATACACAGATATGAATCCAAGTTCAATAGAATATTTTGCTATTGAGAAAAAACAATTTTACGAATTGAGAAAAAACAATCTTTTAGTAAACCTAAATAGTGAAAATGGCAACTATGCATTAGAAGTTTGGAAATACAATCCACAACTACTCACAAAAGGAATAACAAAGAAAAATAATGTAGATCCATTGTCATTATATTTAAGTTTAAAAGACGGATTTATTGATGAACGAACAGATATGGCATTAGACCAAATAATAGAAAAATATGTATGGTAAGAGGTTTAGAAATTTTCAGACAGCATTTCAAAAAATTCACAGATAACTATATCATCATTGGTGGAACCGCTTGCGATATTATCATTGATAGCGTTGGACTTACACCAAGAGCAACAAAAGATATTGATATTATTTTAGTCATTGAAGCATTAAGCCCCGAATTTGTAATTCATTTTTGGGAGTTTATCAAACAAGGAAATTATGATGTCAAGGAGAAAAGTGAATAAGACAGCAAATACTATCGCTTCCAGAAACCACAAGTAGAAGAATTTCCATTTCAAATTGAATTATTCTCCAGAATACCTGATTTATTAGATTTAAATGAAGAAACCTATTTAACACCTATTCCTGTTGACACTGAAATTTCAAGTTTATCAGCCATATTGATGAATGATGATTATTATAACTTCACCATACTACACAGCCAATTAGATAACGGAATACATCTAGCCAATACAGAGGCTTTAATAGGATTAAAAGCCAAGGCATTCCTAGACTATAAAACGCGCAAAGAAGACGGAGAAAAAATTGATGAAAGACAATTAAGAAAACATAAAATGGATGTTTTCAGATTATTACTACTGCTAACAGCAGATGATAATTTCGAAATCCCGGCAACCATAAAAACTGATATAACAAATTTTGCTGAAGCAGTAAAAACTGATTTGCCAGACAAACAAATTTTTAAAGAAATGGGTCCAGGAAATGTGAATGTAAAGGAATTATTTGAGCAATTGATTAGGGCTTTTAATATTTAAAAATAATAAAATAAATGGGAAAGTATTTAGGACTTGATTTAGGAACAGATTCAATTGGTTGGGCTATAATTGACAATGATACAAATCAGGTGATTAATAGTGGAGTGAACATTTACAACACTGGTTTTAAAAATAAACAATTCACTCCAGTCAATAAAACTAAAAAACGACAAAAAAGCAGCATCGTACTATGTATTATCGCTACCATCCTACTAATTGTCAGCATCATAGATGTTATAAATTGGCAATTTTGGCTCAATATATCCTTGACAACATACATTGCAGTTCTAACACTTTATCTCCAAGGCAATAAATAATAGAATTTAGAAACTATGGCAAACACGATTACCAATTTAACTCAACAGCAGAAACGTTCCAAGAGACAATTTAGATAATCAATAAGTCTCACTCCAGTCAATCACTCTGCTCCGTTCGGCTGTTCCAGTCGGTATGCCTTCATCAAGAAGGTATAAACGAAATTTGTTTTTTGGCATCCCTACCTTTCACAGGCACTTCACAGCCAATACAAAAACAGCCTCTTAAAAATAAGAAGCTATTTTTCTATGCTGTTCCGTTCCTCATCTCCACACGTTCATTCCTTGTGTTCGGTCAGGCTTTAATAACCAGGATAAAGCTTCATTTCGTTATGCTCCGATCCTACGCTCCACTGCATTCCAGCCCTATCCAGTTTATAGCCTTCCTTTTTAAAATGTGAGTTGGTACTCACGTACTTTATCTCTTATATTTTAGTCAATTATACCATTCACTCATAGTTAGATTTTGCTAAAAATAAACAGAAATTAATCAATGACTTTATCTCCTTTTCTTCTTTTCTGGAAAAACAAAAGAGGTTTCTCCTACTTCATTCATAACTATAAATGCATCGAATTTCTTTCCTGATTTACTAATCATTCCTTTTAGGAGACTAGTCTTTCCTTTGCTTATTAATCCCTCTAAATCCAGAAGGCTTAGCTGTACGCCACATATATTTCGAAACTGAACCCAATTACAATTTTCATCCTTGCATTTTACCAACTTATCCCGAATCGCTAATTTCTGAACTTTACATCTTGGACAAATTAGTTCTGGTTGCTTTTCGACTTCAATAGATAGAGTAAGTAGTTCTTCTGTAATAGTAGTTGTAAAAGCTTCTATTCCTTTTTGAAATGTTGCTATATCCTCTTCTTTGTTTTCTATTTTTTGCAGGTTCAATTCCCACTCGGAGGTCATCGCTACATTAGCAATCTTCATGTCTTTTACTAATTCGTAAACTTTTAATCCTTTGTCTGAAGGTACAAGTGCCTTTTTATCGCGTTTCACATAATCTCTTTTAAAAAGTGTTTCAATAATAGCTGCTCTAGTTGCTGGTGTACCAATTCCAATACATTGCAATACTTTACGTTCTTCTTTATTTCCGATCTGATTTCCTGCATTTTCCATTGCAGAAAGTAAACTAGCTTCCGTATAAAGAGCAGGTGGTTTGGTTTTCTTCTCCAATATTCTGGCTGCCTTAATCTTGACTTCATCACCAATTTTTAGTTCTGGTAAATCTTGAAGAGGATCCTTTTCTTGATCTGAAAAACTGCCTTTTATAGCTCGCCAACCTGCATCAATAATTTTAATCCCTTTTAGTTCAAAATCATAGTGTATAATTTGGAAGACAACATTAGTTAGCTCTTTGATACAAACAGGAGAAACTGCTTCAAGTAAACGATAAGCGATCATTTCATAAATAGCATTTTCCTTTGCAGACAAACCTGATGGGATCTTATCTGTAATCAATAAACCATGGTGATCAGTTACTTTTAAATCATTGACAATTCGTTTATTTAAACGTCCTATCTTCATTTTAGCAACTACTCCTTTAAATTTCTCTGTCTCTTCCAAAATCCAGATAAGTTTACAAATTTCTCCCCACATATCTTCAGGAATATACTTGCTCCCGGTACGAGGGTAACTAATGAATTTTTTCTCATAAAGGCTTTGAGCGATATTAAGCGTTTCCTCAGCAGTTAGGTTTAATTTTATATTAGCCTCTTTCTGTAATGCTGTAAGATCGAATAGCAATGGTGACTGGTCATTAACTGTTTTTGTTTCTATGCCAGTAACCAAAGCTGTTCCATGTCTCTGTAACGATTTCAACGCATCATCAGCTTGCTTACTTTCATCCCATTTAATTATAGAAAAACTTTTGAAATCTATAAACTCTTTACGATGTTCCAATTCAATTTGCCAATATTCCTTGATAACAAATGACTTGTTTTCTAAAAATCGTTTACAAATGAGTGCTAGTGTAGGTGTCTGAACCCTTCCCAAAGAATAAATACCTCCTCTACTTGCTATGGTTAATGCTTGTGATGCATTAATTCCTACTAACCAGTCTGCACGGCTTCTACCTAATGCTGCTTGATGCAGATCATCAAAATCTTTTCCTGGTTTCAAGTTATTAAAACCATTTAGAATTGCTTTTTCAGTTAGCGAACTAATCCACAAACGCTCAAAAGGCTTACTGCAATTAAGATATTCGTAGATGTAACGAAAAATAAGCTCCCCCTCTCGTCCTGCATCAGTAGCCACAACTATGCTTTCACAATTTTTAAATAGTTGATCAATAACATTCAGTTGTTTTAATGCCCCTAGATCACGAACATAACTTTTATCTATCTTGACCTTGCGCACTGTTAACAAAAATGGATTAGGTAATACAGGTAAAGCCTCTCTTTGAAATCCATTTACACCATAATCTTCTGGCATTGCCAAAGACGCTAAATGTCCGAACGCCCAGGTTACCTGATATCCATTCCCTGTCAGGTAACCCTCTTTCTTCTCAGTAGCTCCTAACAAGATGGCTATCTCTCGAGCAACACTTGGTTTTTCTGCAATAACTACTTTCATTGATTTGACACTTTAGAATAATTACATTTTTCGACCTTTTGATTTAGCTGCCGCTTTTGGCTTCTCCTGTTGTTCTTGTTGTTTGGTACTGTCAGGATTATTCTGTCCGCTTTTTAATGGCTCTTTAATATTCTTAGTTGCCTCGTTGGTTTTACCTTCTGAATTAACAGCAACTTGTATTTTACTTTCCTCTTTTGGTGTTGCTTTTTCTTTTAATTTATTAGGATTATCAAAAGAAAAAACAGTTTTGGCTGTTTCTTTATCGAATGTAATATACCCTTGATATTCCTTACCTTTCTTGTCAAGCAAACCACTTACATAAACGGTTTGTCCGTCTTTAAGATTTTGATGTTGTTGTTCGTCAAGTTCTTTGCCTCGAAATTCTTTTGGTACATCTTGTTGTTTACTTTGTGATTGTTTATTGGGATTTGCTCTATCAAAAAGAAATTCAACATAACGTTTATCCGCATTAAATTGAACCGATGCATTGAAAGGCTCTCCTTTTTTGGAAATCATATCTTCGATATACAAAGATTTACCATCTGTCAACGTCTGCTTTTGTTGCTCGTTTAGTTTTATTCCCTTTATTTCTTCTGGGATTTTGATATGTTCTGTGCGCAGTGCAATAACTTCTTTGGTCAAACGATCAAGGCTAATTATAGAAGGGATTGTTTCACCCGATTTGGGATTAATCAAATCAACGACTCTCCCCATGTTTCCTGTTTTGAGCAAGTTTTCCTTATCTTCTTTTGTAAATTCATGTCCGAAGAATTTGTAGTTTAACTGAGGTTCTTTTCGGATGCCATGAATAGCAAGAACAACTTGTCCGTTTTCTTTTTCTTGTAGTGATAGTCTAGCGTCCATTCGCGTGATGGACGATCCCAAATCAAGACTTACAGGAACTAGTTCATTGGTTTTATAGCCTTTTAACAGCGGTTCTAATAAGTTCATTTTTTCGAGACGCTCTTGACCTAATCCTAGATTAGACATAGCTTTCCAATCGATTTGTTCCAATTTGTAGCGATACTCGCCAACTTCGGGTGTTGATTGTTTAGTTTCCATATTATTTTTATTTTCAGGTTTATAATCTAATTTTATCTCGTGTTGTTCAAATTGCTTCCCTCCCATTTTCGTAGGTTTATCAACTTCTTTCTGCATTCTTTTCGCTATGTGTATTGCTTGGTTTTCTGGAACTCTAAAAAAGATTAAATTTGTTGGATCCTTTAACTGTCGATAAAAGTTGGAAAAAAAATTAGAAAACAAATCACCTTGTCTATCCACACGCATGAACTGGCTATCATTTTTTTTATCCGGAACTACTGACTGTAGTTCGTTATCTTTTCCAATTCCCTTAACTGCCCTTACTTCCTTTTTATTGGTATCAGACACCAACAAAACATCCGAAAATTGATCCCCTAATTTTGGATTACTTACAATTTCTTCTCTCATGTCAATGCTTTTTAAAATTTACTTAATCGAAAATAAATAGTTAAAACCACATTGCTCAAAGACTGACTTTAGATGGTAGATTTTGTCTTTGGTTGTCTTTTAATTATGTCTAGGAGCATTAAAACTGTCTCGAACAAACTGATGAACATCGGATAGTTTATAGTAAATTTTTCCACTTATTGTATAATATGGTAGCTTACCCGTTGAGCGATATCGCTGAAGGGAACGGTTACTAATCTTTAACATTTGTAGGAGATCCTGATTGTCCAGTAATTCCTCACCATCAATGTTATTTCGTTTCTTTTGATTTTCATTAATATGCTCGTTCAAAATATCAAAACGATCCATGATACGCTCCATCCACGCTATAAATTCCATTCTATCTATATTCATAGTGATATATTTTAAGAGGTTATATCCTTTAAATTTCAATATTTTTTATTTTGAAATTTATATTTAAGAAATGTGCTTACTCAAACTAAGATTGCCCTTACTCTAACAAATTAAAATTTGAGTTTTTTTAAGCTGATAATGTGGAAAAGAATTATTTTTTAAAAAGAGTAAATTTTATAAAAATAAATAGAAGAATTTCACAAGTACTTCACAAGTTGTGAAAGTTTTATTTTTATAAACTTTAAAATTGAAAAAAGAACTCAAACATATTTGTTGCGAAAATTCAAGTTCAGAAAATCTACTAATACTCTTCATAAAAGTTTTAAAAAATAATCAAAATTTAGAAAGTCACTGATATACTAATACTTTAGCGGCTTAAACCTATGAAAAGTGATATAATCAGAAAACTACCCCATATTTTGAGTAATTGGAAAATTATAATTTTTTAAAACAAATTGCTGTTGATTGCGAAACTGAAAAAGAACTTACTTACCATATTGCTATACACACTTTTGCATATACGGTTACACTTAAAAATTGGGTTTCCATTTAAGTGTTGGCAAAATTCTTGGACATAAAAACTTATGAACTACTCAGCATTATTCAAAATTCGTATAAAAGAAAGTCAGTTAGGACATGATTGATTTGAAGGATAAACTTAAAGATGATTTAATGGCTAAGACGAAGAGTTATTTTTACAAAGGTCTACTTTGATACTAAATTGCGTTATAATATTACCTCATTATTCAATTCTATATTACAACATGTATTTTTTAATAAAAATGTAGCAATATGTGAACTTTCATCTCTCAAACTGACAACTCCCCTCCCGAATCATCAACAAATACATCCCAACTGAAAAGTATGTCTCTTAATAGTAACAAGATAAAATTTAGAAGTATCTTAAACTTCAATGCCTCGCATTCAAATTCAAACAATCCTAAAATTATATGCCTAAAACAAATCTAAGACTATAATCGAACTTAATTTTCCCTATTCAATTCCCGAATTACACACTACAGTTTTAGCTTCAAATAATTTATTTTGATAGGTTTGCACAGGTTTTCCCTTTTCTTCAACCGGCAAATCACTTCAAATTATACAATATGTCAGAACAATTTAATCAGGACCGGATTAAACGTATTTACCAAATGCTGTTCGAAATGGCAACTGGAAATATGACCTTCCGCATCCATGATAATAGTAATGATGAATTAAAAAATACTGCTGAAGCATTAAATAAAATTGCTGAAGAACTCCAAAAAATAAATGCGGAATCAGGATACATAACCGCTTGCTACCAATACCACAATCTAATTCAGTTAACCTTTGTATTGGATAATGATTTTGTTTTATTGAGTTTTAATAATGAAGTGCCGCTTACTCTTAAGTACAATCCGGATACAATTGTCAATACCGACTTTGGTAAATTAATCGCTCAGCAATCGAAAGATATTTGGAAGGGTATTCTTGATGAATTAAATAAAAACTCTAATTACAACACTTCTTTGCAATTAATTTTAATTACTGGTGATAATCACTTACTGCCGTCATTTTGCACAGTATCACGATTACTATACAGCGATGAAATAATTGTAAGTTCAGTATCAACCATGCTGGAAGAGATGCGTAACATTAACGAAAGTGTATCTGGTTCAAAAATTCGCAAACACACTGAAGTGACGACGGTACAAAATTTGCATGATTATATTTTAATTCATCTGGATGAACCATTACCCACTTTACATCACCTAGCACGAATGTTTGCTATTGAAGAACACATATTAAAAAATGGTTTTAGAACCTTTTTTAAAACCAGTGTCTATAGCTTTTATCAAGAGGAACGCTTAAAAAGAGCAAATCTAATGATCCAGCAAACATCTGTTTCTTTAAAAGAAATTGCCTATCTGAATGGTTTTAAGGGCTATCTCAATTTCTATAAAGCCTTCAAAAAAAGATTTGGCTACAAACCAAGTGATCTTTCAAGACCTGAAGAAGGTCTTCAATCCTAATACATTTGCCCTGTTTTACTTTTTGAATAACGAAATGCCTGAATTGCATAACTTTACAAAATTTTATTGTAGAATTTTACGCTACTAAAAAATCTAAAATGAAATTAACTGCTACACTAAGAGAGAAATTCAAAATCACAATAAGCTATTTGTTCATATTGCTTTTTGTATATGCTGCAGTTAGCAAACTAATGGATTTTCAAAACTTTCAAGTGCAATTGGGGCAATCACCGCTATTAAGTTCATATGCTGAATATGTGTCTTATGGCGTTATAGGCAGTGAATTACTCATTTCTATTATACTAGGGATTCCACAGTACAGAACGTATGCGCTGTACTTAGCAATAGCCTTGATGAGTATGTTTACATCTTACATCATTATAATACTCAACTTTAGTGCCTATGTACCTTGCTCCTGTGGTGGAATTTTAGAGAAATTGGGTTGGACAGAGCACCTACTTTTTAATATTTTTTTTATTGTCAGCGGCTGTGTTGCAATTCTTTTAAACAATCACATAAAAAAAGCACTGCCAGCATTAATTACAACAATTTCGATTAGTTCTTTCCTAATAATAATTTTGTTTATCAATTCCGAATCTACTATTCAGAAAGAAAATCCCTTTATACGCAGATTTACACCAAATATAATCTCAAGATTACAAGCAGTAGAATTAAATAACTACGGTTTTTACTTTGCTGGTCAATCTAAAAATAAAGTATATCTCGGTAATACATTTTCACCATTAACTGTTCTGGAAATAGACTACCGCTCCAATCAAAAAAAGCTATTTACAATTACATTAGACAATGATAAATTTGAATTTCGGTCGGTAAAAATCAAAGTTTTAGATACTGTATTTTTTCTGTATGATGGATATGTTCCTATCATTTATCGTGGGGCGGTATCCAATTGGGAAGCTAAGACATGGGTCACACGCAAACCCTATTTTACTATGTTACAACCGGTAGCATATAATAAATGTATATTTATGGGTCAGCAACTACGTAACGGTGAGAGTTTCTTGGGAACAATTGAGAAAGGTAACAACTATAAAATTAACAGAGCTGAAAAAATACTGCAGAAACAAATGGATGGTAAATTTGATACCGACGGGATGATGGCCTACAGCCCTAAAAGGAATATTTTTATATATACCTATTTCTATCGTAATCAATATACTGCAACTGACAGTCATTTGAAACTCCTCTTTCGTGGTAAAACAATCGATACCACTTCACAAGCAAAACTTAAAGTAGTCAAAATTTTAAAATCAGGCGATTCAAAATTAGCTGCTCCACCCTATTCAGTAAATATTAAAAGTACAATGCACAACAATTTACTTTTTATTCAATCAGGATTACGTGGACGCTTTGAGAACAGTACAATATGGACTAAAGCATCCATAATAGATATATACAATTATGAAAAACAGACTTATATAGGCAGTTGTTATATTTATCACGAAAATGATGAAAAGATGACCGATTATGTAGCCAATGATAGCGGTATTTATGCGATAATTGGCCATAAAGTGGTCCGTTACAATTTTGGAAAACCCATATTATCTATTCTGAAAAATTAATAATTTAAAAATCTAATACGGCCGTTAGCAGGACCTAGATCGAAAACCTGTATAAAAGAGTAGATCATTTTTTACTAACAATAAATATCTTTATTATGAAAACAAATGTTGTAAAAATCATGATGTTGCCTATTGCAGCATTCATGTTAGCAAGTGCTGCTGCAGTAACTACTAATGACGTAAATGAAAGTAAAGCAGATGTTGTAACAATGACTGGTTACATTCACGCACCGTTACCTTCAAGTTGCCAAAGTGTCGAAGTAGAATGTGATGAAAATGGTAGTGTACTATGTACCATAGGTGCGTCACAAGTGTTTGATTTGGATACTGGTACAACTTGTGCAAAACCACTTTACAGAATATAAATATTTAAAAAAAGCAGTTCTTGACAGAACTGCTTTTACTTTTTTATTTAGATTGTAAATAATAATCAAACCACTCTTCAATTCGTCTAGTCAGATCTATTTGATTTTCCTTTTGAATAATAGTGTGCCCTTCATTGGGATATATTAGCATCACGTTTTTCTTTCCAGCTCGGCGCAGAGCATTAAAAAACAAGATGTTTTGATCAAAAGGAAGGTTGTTTTCTAATCTTCCTGTCCATGTCAACAAGGGAGTGGTAACTTTTTCCGCAAAAAATAAAGGAGAATTTAAAGCATAATTTTCCTTATTCTCAAAAAACGGACCACCCATACGCCATTGCTGATTTTCACTCCGCCACAGTTCAGCTATATTCCTGACAGAATTAACTGTAAATCCCCAACTAATTAAATCTGCAACCCCTGCCCCAGCCACTGCACAAGCAAAAAGCGAACTTTTTGTAACAATAAAGTTGGTTTCATAACCTCCGAAGGAATGACCCGTAAGACCAATACGTTTGGAATCTATTAAACCAGTTGCAATAACACTTTTGGTTGCAGCTTCAACACAATTGTAACCACTGATTCCCGGGAACCCTTCATCATAAACAATGTCAGGAGCAAGTACAAAATAATCCTTTAGGACGAAATTCTTAATATTAAAACCAGTATCGTTATAATTTGAAGGCGACATATAATCATGCAAATAGCGTGTCATCTCAGAATAAATAGAAACAATTAAGGGATATTTTTTAGTACTGTCATAGTTTGAAGGGTAATAAAGTAAGCCACTTAGATTTTTTCCATCTTCTGTACTGTAATTAATCTGAATTACTTTACCCCAATTGTAAGGCGACTGCTGCTTATTACTTTCGTACAAAATTTTCCTTTTTTGATTTCGAATGCAAACTAATCTTGGAGCAACCGTGTAACTTTGTTCGCTGAAAACACAGACACCACTTTCCGACATGACAAGCACATCTGCTTTTAGTTTAGGAGAAGAGAGCATGGCTAGCGATCCGTTTTTTTGTAGCAGTGAATAGAATTGAACCTTCGAATTTTGATCTTGCGATTTGAAAATAATGGGTTGTTTAATATTCACGATTACAGACTCCCAACCATTATAATTGTTATACAATCTTTTTAAAAAACAACTGGAGTCAATAGAATAAACAACATTTTTTTCCTTCCCTTTGGTTAATCTCCTCAACTGTTGTTGCTCAATATTAAATTCAAAAACATCATATTCGTCTCTTAAATACAACGACTTATGGTCAGAACTCCAACCATTAATTCCAAACACTTTAGGTCTAGAACTATATTTCATATCATTGGAAAACCATGTGGTATCAAATTTGGCTGTAATATTTTTATGTATAGCTTGTGCAATATCATACAACCACCAATTACCATCTTTAAAATAACAAATATAATTGCCATCAGGTGAAAATGAAATCAGCCCACGTTCGCTTGGTTGCTGCTGTAACAATAGCTTTCTTGTGTTATCAACAATATTATACAAGTAGTAGTCTACTTCACCTTCTCGGTTAAAAACAGGTGCGTAAGCACTAGGATTATATACTACTGCAACAGATTTACTGCCGTTTAATTGCACGTTAGAGTGCAAAACATCAGTCACCTTGATAAAGCGATTTTCAGCTGGAAACCAACAAATCAATTGTGCCTGAAATTCCAAATCATCTTTTTTGGCTTTAGGATATAAAACTGCTTGATCAGTGTCCCAAACCTCAACGGCATCTTTATTATTAAAAGTAGTGTCCTTTGATTTTTTAATTCCAAAAAACACACGTTTTCCATCTTTAGATATGCGGAATGATAAATCTCGCACAACTCCATGGAACAAGGGGAAATCAGGATAGTTTTTTGGATCAAAACGAATAGGTTCAACATTTGTATTATTAAAATACAACAAAATAGTATCCGTGAAATTCAAACCTGACTCCATAACGAAAAAACCACCTCCATACTCTGATAGTATCAAGGAACCAAGGGATTCCGTAGTTGAATATAAATTATAATTTTCTAAATTATGCAGAGTAAAATAATTTACAGTCTTTGTAAGATTCTCTTGCCGAATATAAACCAATCTATTGCTTGTCCCATCGTAAACATATTCGTTTACATTCGTGATGGTTGCTGCAACAATTCCGTTTGCTTTCCTAATCACAAGGGTTTGGTCAATTGAATGTGTAATTAAAAGCTTTCCTGCATCGCAAAAAATGAAACTTTTTACAGCTGGTAGAATAGTCTTCTTAAAGGAATCAAGCTTAAGTACAGCCAATTCATTATTGGCCTGTAATGCTGCGAAAATGGAATCACTACCGAAATTCCATTGACTTCCATTGGGAATAGAAAATTTCTGATTCGTCCTTGTACTTTGAACATGCAAAGTATCCGCGCCTTTATCATAAATAGTACTATAACAAAACCAATCCCCTTTCGAGGAAATAAGCCTGTTCTCTACACTGTTCCATTGGTCGAAGTGCTCTTTTGTTAGATGCCTATTTGAAAGTACCTGCCCGAATATCGGACAGGACACGAACAAAAAAATACAAATTTGAAAACACATAACTACTGGAAAAGTTGGATGTCCAAAATAGATTTTAAATAATTTCATAAGTTTTAGTACCCTAAATTTTGTGGTAGTAAATTGGGATTGGCATTGAGTTCATTAATGGGGATTGGCCATAATACATCAGTAGCATTCCAGCCTGGTTTGCTTACTGATAAAACGGCATTAATCGTACCACTGCGCTTCAGATCAAAAAATCGATGTCCATACTCCGTAAAAAACTCAAAGCGTCTTTGTTTAATTACTTCGTCCAGCAAAGTACTTTCTGTTACAGCTGTTGTATTGGATAAACCAGCAGTATTCCGTATTTTATTCAAATCCTCTTTTGCTCCAATCAAATCACCCTGTTTTGCACGAGCCTCCGCTCGTATTAGGTATTGTTCAGCGAGGCGGAATACAATAGAGTATTCCTGGGAGCTGGCAGTGGTGCTTCTTTGTTTATATTTAAAAGAATGATACCATGTAGAACTGCCTTTTAGTACGGCTTTCGTCCAGCTGGTTTTACGTTGATCTCCCAACTCAAAAGAAGCTATAAAATCATTGCGCAATGCTGTCGACGGAGGGGGTCCAGAAACAAAGATAAAGGTACCACCTTCATAACTGTTTCTTCCCGAACTTGGTGGCGCAAACTGCCAGATAGTTGTAGTACTGTTTTTTAGAAATATTTTATCTAAATTTGGTTCCCATACATAAAGGGAACTGTTCAAAACTGCAGATGCAGCATTGCTTGCTTCAGCATTTAATCCCATATACAAATAAGTTCTAGCAAGCAAGGCTTGAACCGTCATTTTGTTTGGTCTTACTCGCTCTGGAGTACTATAATCCTCCGCAATCAAAAAAGTAGCAGCTTCGAGATCTTGTGCGACTGCCTTATAGACTTCTTGCAAAGGTACCCTAGGCAAATGCCTGTTTATTTCATAATCAGTTTTAGTAACATACGGCACTGCTCCGTATATGTTGCCCAGATAGAAATGAACAAGCGCACGTATAAAAAGCGCCTCGCCTTTCAATTGGCTTCGGGTCGTCTCAGGAAGTGCTGTGGAATTCGTAACACCTTCAAGTATCGAATTGGCTTTGTAAATCTGGCTGTAACTGATATTCCATAATGAGGCAACAGTAGCATTATCCGCAGTCAATGCATTTTGATACGTAGGAAGCGTTAAACCTGTGGTGTAATCCTGCGTTTCATCAGCATACAAAGCTAAAGTTGATGGACTACCTGTAGAAAGTCCTGTTAATATACCAGCATCTCGAAGCTGGATATAAACTTGGGCTATTGCAGCATTTGCAGTAAGCGACGACTCAAAAACAGTAGTTCCAGTTAATTGAGAATTAGGCAAAGAAACTGTTACAAAATCATCGCAGGAGCTTCCGCTCATCAGTAGTAAAAGCAGCAATAATGTACAACAACTGCGATACAGTTGTTGTGCTAGAAAGAGTATGTTATTTGTTTTCATAGTACTTATTTTAATTAAAAAGTTAAAGTCATTCCTCCAGAAATTACACGCAGAGGCGGAAGAAATCCCGAAAATCTAAATTCAGGGTCACCACCGCGATAAGGGGTAAAAGTCAGTATGTTTTGTCCCTGAACAAAAAGTTTACAGTTCACTTCTTTCAGCATTTTTAGAGGTAGATCATAAGACAAATAAACATTCTTTAATCGAACATAGGAGCCATCAGTAACTACTGCATCACTCTCCGCATATCTGTTATAAGCTACAGTTGCCATACTATTCAAACCGGCAGTGTTTAATTGATGTAAACTTTGGTCACCCACCTTTTGCCAAGCATCTGTTAAGTTGGTACTTTGATTATAAGGCGTTCCACCGGGAACATTCGATATGTAATCATACGCTTGCTTTTTGACAAACTGAATTAGAAAGTCAAGTTGCCAGTTTTTGTACTGAAATTGGTTCTGTAGACCGCCAAAAAACTTAGGAGACAAATCTACTAGTGTTTGCTTGTCAGCAATCGAAATAAGACCATCTCCAGTAACATCTTCAAATTCATAAACGCCGCTGTTGCTGTTTACTCCTGTAAGGTGATAAAGCTTAGCAATATCAAGTGGTTGTCCTATCACATAACGTGTAGCGGAAGTAGAACCGGCAAGACCAGGGAAAGAGAGTAATGTATTGCGAGATGCCGAATAGGTAAAATTTGTACTCCAATTAAAATTGCCTTTTGAAAAATTCACCGTGCGAAGTGTGAATTCAAAACCATTATTTTGTACCGTAGCATCTAGATTAGAAGTCAACGAACTAAACCCTGTTGTCGCGGGCATTGGTATACCTACTAGTTGATCAGAAGAACGATTACTATAGTACGAAGCGGTCAAAAATATTTGATCCTTGAAAAAGCCTGTTTCAATGGCACCCTCTAATTTTCGATTCGTTTCCCATCCAAAATCAGCATTATACAATCGTGTGGGTTGCAGTCCGGTAATGCCTTGATAATTGGCACCAGTAGCAGCATAGGTATCATAAAATTGATAATCGCCTATCTGGTCATTTCCTGTAATTCCGTAGCTCATACGAAATTTTCCATAACTTAAAAAACTATTTTCAGATACAAATGATTCTTTACTAAAAATCCAAGCGGCACCTACTGCCCCAAAAGTAGCAAACTGTCTTCCTGGTCCAAAACGGCTAGAACCATCCTTCCTACCAGTAACATTTACAATGTATTTTTCATCATAGATATAATTCAATCGTCCAAAATAAGCGTAGTAACGGTATAGAAAAGTATCGCTGTTTAATATGTTTTTCGTAGTCGCTGAAGCAAAATTAGTAATCAGGCTGTTGTTAGTAAAACCAATACCGGATTGAAATAAACGCTCAGTTGTTTGCTGTTGTTTTGTCCCTCCTATTAAAACATCTAAACTACTCTTGCCAAAATCACGTTGCCAGCGCAACTGCGGTTCAATGATCCACGACTTTCGTTTCGTATTGTTCATATACAATACTGAATTATCACTTCCTACAGCATATGCTGGATTATATATTGTCGATGGAAGAATTCGGTTTTCTGATTGTTGTAAATCTGTAAAACCAAAATTCGTTTTTACCTCAAACCCTCCTCCTAACTGATACGATAGTTGCAAATTGGAAACAAGATCATTTGTTTTGGAACAAAAAATACCCTGTAAAGTAGCAATAGGATTGTCAAAAGTATTATTCTCCCAATTGATTCTCCCATCAGCATCATAAAGTGCAGGAGCATTAGGCGCAAGGTATTTGGCTGTTAATGTTAAATCAGTCGCTGCCTGCAAATTGTCCTGAGTGGTATAATTGGCGCCAAATTGGATCCGAAACTTAGAGTTATCTGAAACATGGTTCATACTATAATGAACCGCTCCTTTATTATACCTAAAATCAGCAGGCAACACTGTACCTTCCGTACGGTAGTTTCCACTTAATAAATAGTTTGTGGTAGAGGAACCACCAGAGACACTCGCCTGAATATTTTGAATCAAGGCACTACCGCCCAGCAATTCCTTTTGCCAATTGGTACTTCGACTTTGATCCCATGTTCCATTTACATCATAGGCTGTGGCCCCAAATGGCACACCATCATTTGCGTACCCTTGCCTACGCATAGCGAGATACTGATCTGTATTCATTAATGCTACAAAACGCGTAGCGGTGCCCACACCTGTCGTTGCGCTAATACTAAATTTAGTTTTACCCGCTTTTCCTTTTTTTGTGCTAATCAGGACAACACCATTGGCACCACGCGAACCATAAATTGCGGTAGCATCCGCATCTTTCAAAACCTCGATACTCTCAATATCAGCTGGGTTAATACTATTTAACGGACTCATTTGACTAGCCATGGCAGTCGAAGTTCCCGGTGAACCTATCGATTCAGAAGAATAAGGAACCCCATCAATAACAAATAGAGGTTCATTTCCATCAGCACGTATACTGTTCCGACCTCTTATTTTTATTTGAAAACCACCTCCAGCAGTACCTCCATCTTGAATAATATCAACTCCAGCCATTCTACCCTGCATGGATGCGAGCACATTAGTGACGGGTTGTCTTTCTATATCTTTCGAAGTTATTCTGGCGATACTGCCAGTACGCTCACTTTCCTTCACGCTATAATAACCAGCGTTCACCTTAACTTCCTGCAGAGCTGTGGCATCTTCTTGAAGTCGCATATTAATTGTAGTGTTACCATTAACAGGCACTTCAATGGTTTTGTAACCCATAAAAGAAAAAACCAGTGTATCTGTAGAGGAAGCATCTATTACATATTTCCCATCAAAATCAGTAATTACAGTTACACTTTTTCCTTTAATAAAAACAGTTACTCCGGGCAATTGCCCTTGATTGTCAGTAACTGTTCCAGTAATTTTTTTAATCTGAACTTGATGCAGATTCTCTTTTCGCAAGCTTAAACCCGCTTTGATCTTCGCTGCAGGGATTACGCTTTTTTTTGCAAGAATAAGGTTAGTACAAAGTAATATGCAAATAAGCACAAACCACAATACCGCCTTACCCTCGATTAATGAAATATTTTTCATAATTTTGGTGTAGTTAATTAGAATTAATGTTTTTGTTAGCTTAAAGGTCCTCCCTGCAGTTGTTCAGACGGTGAGAGGGCCTTTTTTAAGATAATAATAGTAACCTGTGCTGATATACTAATTCAAAAAAAACGACAGCACAGGTATTAAATATTTTTTCATTCTTTTTTTCAATTCATAGGCATACTGATTTTAGCGTTAAAATGCTGAGTAAAGTATTGCGAGTCGATAAAAAGAAGAAGTATTGCTTAAAACCAGCTGAGGTATTGCCATAAAAAAATGGCATGGAACTCAGCTTATCGTATCAGAGGTACTGGTATACCGGGGAACAATAAGTGAGCCCACGCCATGGGACGTGAGCATCTTACTTATCTTCTCGTTCCTATAAAATTACCAGTTTTCTGATACGAGATTCAAAGCGAATGCTTCAATATTTTTTGAAGAGTCGCAAAATTACAATTTTCAACTGTAATCTTTAGACAAAGATAATTATTTTATTCATATTACCGAATTCGGCAATGAATATTTTTCAAGTTTTATTCAAATTGCATCAAAAGATAATAATGAAGAATGAAAATAAGACCAAAGAAATTAAAGAATTGATTGCACAAAAAGTTAAATCTTTAAAAGGAGAAAATACTTATGCAAAAATTGCAGCTAAATGTGAAATTCATAGTGGAAAGATAAGTAATATTGCCAATAATAAAATTGATTGTCAACTTTCAAGTCTTATAGAACTTGCCAAAGGTCTTCGTGTACACCCTAGAGATCTATTTAATATTGATTTTGATTTTGAAAAATATTATGACGATTTAGACTCTACTGACAATTCAGAAAAAAAATAAAATTTTTAGAGGAAAGAGTAATTTAAAATTGTTCTTCATAAGATTTCCTATCAGATTAACTAGTATACATTAAATTTAAAAGATTCCTACTATGGGCATCCTTTTTTATAAAAAAAAACTTAAACTATAGTATTCAATTCGGAAGTCACACACTATAATTGATCAAATTTATGGTAACTATAGAATGGTGTTAAATAAGACTAATGTTATACCGATTTTAGGTATTTATGTGTGATGGAAATTTTATAAGAGAAATAGATACAAGCATCTTAATGATGGTTAGAGAACTAAAAAAAATGATAAATATTCAAAGCTACATTTTTATATTCCTAAAAAAGTATATATTTTGTAAATAATTTTTTATATTTTTGATTTGAAATAAAGTATGATTTAGTCATACCAATCTACCATAAATTGGTTGTATGGGTATAATTTAGTCATACATATATACTAGTTAGCCGTAATATTGCCAAAAATCGTGAAAAAAGAAAAATTTATAGAAAAAGCAATTGAAGAAATTCTAAATCCTACTTTAGAAATTACCAAACAGTATCTTGAAGTTCTTGAAATTGAAATTGAAAATGGAAAGCCAAAAATTGAACGTTATGAAAATGATTTTAGCGATGATATTGTTGCAATATATTTTCAAATAAAAAACGAAAATTTTTTTCTCGAAATTCATTTAACTAAAAATAGTGAAATTGATTCTGTTTGGATTCAAAATGCGCATAAAACTTATTTTTCTGCAACTTCAGAAAATCTAACTTATTCTGAATTAGAAAATCTATTGCAAAAAGAACTAACAGAAGGTTGGTCAAAAGGAGAATTAAGAAAAAACGGAAAATCAACACACACTTTTAGCAGAATAAATTATGAACCAATTAAAAGCCAATCTTATGAACTTAATAATCATTTAGAAATACTATTAACGGAATTAGAAAAGAACAGCGAAAACATAATAAAATTAACCGAAAATGCTAATGCTTATATTTCTGTTTGTAAATATCAATATATTAGTGGAAATGCAGGAATTAACTTTGACAACAAACTAATTGAAAGACTTGCCAAACTGAATTTAGGAATTGATATTGACACATATATTGTTGGGAAACCAATAAAATGAGAAAATACTACGGCTAACAGCCGTTTGTAGCAATTGGGGTTTTTGGCTTAATTTAAAGATGGTTTTGTATTTGGAAAATTTGTGTTTAATGGAAAAAACTCGCATCTTTATTCCCCAACTGCTACAAGCGCCAAGACGTTACAGGAAACCTTGGAATAACATTACGGTTAAAAGAAAACTAAAAATAACATTAAAAAAAAACTATTTCTAAAATTAATACATGCCTCTTAAAATTCTATTGGTCGACGACCATATTATGATTACCGATTTCTACAAAATGGCTTTAGCTGATTTAAAAACAAATACAGAAATTACCACAACCAACACATTAGAAACTGCTTATAATATTATTTTTGATCAAAATGAAATACAACCAATTGATATTATAATTTTAGATTTGAGTATGCCCCCATATTTAGAAAAAAATATAAATAACGGGGAAGATTTAGCTAAGCTAATCCGCTCAAAATATCCTGAACTTAAGATTATTATCATAACATCTATATTCAAATCAAAACAATTAGAAAGGATTATTGAAACTTTTTCTCCTGAAGGTATATTAGAAAAAATAGACATTACTAATTCTGATTATCTCATAAATACACTCAATAAAATTATAAAAGGTGAATTTTATAGAAGTGAAATGGTAGAAAAAAGCATAAAAATGGATCTAATAAACGATTCTAAATTCGACATTTTAAACAAACAAATTATCACTCTACTCTCTCAAGGTGTAAAAACGAAAAACCTTCCAAATCATTTATCTATGACTTTGAGTGCTATAAATAAAAGAAAATCAAAAATAAAACAATTATTGCAGATTGAAAAAGGCGATGATGAAGATATTGTTAGCGAATCAAAAAAAAATGGTATTATATAAACAATATCCTAGATTTTAACAATTAAACTCCTTTAAAAAAAGGAGTTTTTTTTTAGTTTAAAAACTGTAAAAAAGGCACAAAAAGTACAGCAATAGTTTTTGGACTAATCTATAGCTTTGCATTTTTAAAATATTCATCGGTTACGAATAGAGAATGTACTATATAAAATGTAAAAAAATGAAAGATTCTTTCAGCACCATTAAGTCACGAAAATATAAACAAAATAGATATATAAATGAAAGAAGAGATAATTGAAAAATTAAAGATATTAAGTAATAATAATAAGGACATATACTCTACTATCGTATTTGGTTCAATTAAAGCAAAAGACATATTTTCTGATATAGATGTCTTCTTTTTTACTAAAAACCCAAAAAAATACTTATCTGGAGATCAAAGTTGGCTTTTAGAAATTGGTACACCAATTTCTAAATTAGACATTATTAATCCAATCGAAAATGTAATGATTTCTAGAGTAATGTTAGAAAATTATATGACTTTAGATATAATTCCAGTTGACTATTCGGAATTTAAAAAGGCAACTTTATATTTTGCACTTAACAAGTATAATCTAACTAGCATTATTCCTAATAAAATAAAAACAAGTATAGATACAGGTTTAAGAACTTTTTATCATTATATAAGGAACGAACATTCGATTATTTACGACAAAGGAAATGTAACTGCAATCGTAGACAAAATTTCGAATCATTTTAATGAAAAGCAACATTGTGAATTTTTATATCAAGTAAATAAAGAAAAATTTTACCAAAATTATAATGAATTTTGGCAATTAGCATTTAAAACTATAGGTATGGTTGTAAGAAATGAATTGTATTATGGAATTACAATTTATGACAACATTCTAAAAAAAAGACTAATAGAATTAATAGAATGGTACACCTTTTCTTTTGAAAGCAAAAGTAATCTTCATTACAAAGGTAAAAGCGTACAAAATTGGGCAAATGAAAATATCAATAATGAATTAAGAAAAATTTTTGCTTTTGAAAACCAACAAAACTCTTACAGATCCATTGTAAATTCAATCAATTTGTATCAGGAGTTGAGCCACCAGATTATAGAAAAATATAATTTCTCAAAAAATGAAATGCTAGAGAATAAAATAGAAGCAATAATTAACGAATTTAAAAATAAAATATGAAAAAAATAGATAATTGTTATGTCAATATTACAGATAATGACATTGAATACATAAATGTTAGCATAAAAGATAAAATGATTTCAGGAAAAGGGCCTTACACTCCTTTATTTGAAGAAAAATTGGCCAATTATTTTGGTACTAATCATTCTTTGACTTGTTCAAACGCTACATTAGGGATTTTGATGATTTTAATGCTTTTAGAAGTTAAAGAAGGTGATGAAGTAATACTGCCGGCAACCGCTCCAATAATGTCCGTTTTACCAATAATATCGTTAAAAGCAAAACCCGTATTTGTAGATAATGAAGAAAACTCATTTAACTTATGTATAAAAGACCTTAGTAAAAAAATCTCAAAAAAAACAAAATTATTGATAAATGTACCTATGTGGGGTTATGCAAATAATATCGATGAAATTGCACAAATTTGTAATCTCAATGACGTTAAAGTATTGGAAGACAATTCACATTGTCACGGGAGTAAACTGAATGATAGTTATTTGGGTTGTTTTGGTGATTACTCTGTTTTCAGCACGCATGAAAGAAAATTAATTACAACAGGTGAGGGTGGATTTTTATTAATTAATAACGAAGTAGATTATTTAAAATTGAAAGAAATTAGGTCTTTCGGCGAAGCATATTCTATTAAAAGTACTCATGAACAATATGGTGGTTATGGATTATTTTTAGGACTTAACTTTAAATTAAGTTCTATAAATTCCGCAATTGGTATTACACAGTTAGACAAATTAGAATGGAAAATAAAAAAAAGAACTGAAAATGCTAATTATATAAAAACTAATATTTTAAAAATTTCTTCTAAAATTTCTGAAATAAAAACACTAGACAATTCTATTAACAATTACTATTCATTAGCATTATTAGTTCCTGAGAAAGATAAAAATGAAATAGAAAATCTATTAATGCAACAAAACATAATTTCAGACCCATTAAGATACAAATATTGCCCATTATATAATCTTCCAATTGTTTCTAACACAAATAAAGATTGCTATAATTCTGAAAAGCTGATTGATCAAATATTTACTTTACCTACGCATGAGGGGTTAGACATAATGGATCTCGATACAATGATTGATGTAATAAAAAAATACTATGCTTAAACAATTCACAACTAGTGTATTTATCATTAATAAATATGAAAATGATTTAAAAATTCTACTTATTAATCATAAAAAATTTAATCGTTGGATGGTTCCTGGCGGTCACATTGAATCCTTTGAAAACCAGATAGAAGGAGTAATTAGAGAAGCTAAAGAAGAGACAGGATTAAATATAAAACTTTTTTCTTTTCTCCATAAAGAAAAGAAAGTTGAAGATTCAGAATGGCTTTTACCCCCAGAATTTTTTTATCAACAATTAATCCCTGCTTCCAATAAAGAAGACGCACATTATCATTTAGATTTTGCTTACCTGTCATTTGCTCATGAAACTGAATTTATTTTCAATACTAAAGAAACTAAAGATATAATGTGGGTGAATTTAAATGATTCTATAAATTTAAATCTATTCGAGGGAACAAGAATTATAATTAAAGAACTAATAACAAAATTTAACAACAACGAAAAAATATTATATGAACAAAAAGAATAAAAAAATCAGAGTCGGTTTAATTGGTCTTGGTGAACAAATGCTAGATAATTTATTGCCATCAATTTTATTAACGAATAAGTGTGAAATAATCTCTTTATGTGATATAAGCGAACTCGTTTTGAAAGAAATAGGAGAGAAATTACATGTTGAAAATTTATACTCTGATTACACAAAAATGATAACTAGTGAATCTTTTGATGTCATTTTTGTAGCCTCTTCTCCCGAAGTTCATTACAATGTGATTAAATTATGTATCGAAAACAAGATTGCTGTTTTTGTAGAGAAACCTCCTGTAAGAAATGTTTCAGAACTTACAAACATTCTAGAACTGAATAACCAAAACATCCTTATTGGAGTTGGAATGAATTTTAGCTATTCCGATTCACATAATTCAATAATGGAATTAATAAATGACAAAGACTTTGGTAAACTATCATCAGTTACAATTGAGCATCTATCAAGTAAACCTATTGAACCATTTTGGAATTTTGATTCAATAATAGAGTCCTTTTTGTTAGCCCAATTGATACACCCACTTGATTATCTATTGCGAATGGGTGGTAAATTCAGTAAAATAAATGTCTTTTGTTCAAAAAATATTCAGCCCTTTTTCTTAAGTGTTGTTATCGAATTTGAAAATGGAATTGTGGGACATATAAAAAGCGGTTCGTTTTATCCCAGATTTAGACATCAAATTGAAATAACTAGCGAAAACGGGAATATTATTAATGTAGACGACTTGTCTAAAGTTGAAGTTACGACTAAAAATATTGATTTACCATTTAATATTAATGCAAATAAATGTAATATAATAAGCCATAAAAGCCCATTAAAATCAGGCTATAGTTCTGCTGGTTATAGTAATGAAATAACAAATTTTTTGAAATCATATTTGGAAAACATACCTTTCGAAACAAATCTAGAAAGCATGATTAATACTTATTATGCATTGACAGAAATTCACGAAAAAATATTAAAAATAACTACCCCTTTAGAGCAATGTATATTATCAAACTAATTTCTATTGATTTAGATGGGACTCTTCTTAAAAATGATTTTTCTATTAGTGATAAGTGTATCCAAGCAATCAGATTTCAAAAAAAAAAGAATATAATAATCGTATTTAACACTTCTAGACCTTTGAAGTTATTACCGAAGAATTTATACGAAGAGTTTTATGATGATTATTGGATTCTTTCAAATGGAGGCTTTTGTGTAAAATCAGGAATTAAAATATTTGAAAATTTAATTGAATCAAATAATGTCAAAAGCTTATCTAAATCATTTACGACATTATACAAAAACACCTTTTTTTCAATAGAATCAAATAATGAAATTTTTTCAAGTTTTCAGAATTTAAAAAAATGTACACAGTATTTTGCTCAACAAATAAGTGAAAAAGATATTGGAAGAAAGGACATAACTAAATTTTTAATAATAGATGAAGGAAAAGAAAAAATATGTTTAGATACTTTAAAAACATTCTTACCGATAAATACAAAACTATTAATTACAGATAACAATAAGTATATTCAAATAATGCCGAAAATGTCTTCAAAATTATTAGGCATTTTAGAATTGATAGACAGTTTAGATTTATCTTTAGAAAATGTGTTATCATTTGGGGATGATTTAAACGATTATGAACTAATCAAAAACTCTGGTATTGGAGTCGCAATGGAAAATGCTCATTCTGAAATTAAAAAGGTTTCGAAGTACATAACTAAATCAAATGAAGAAAATGGTATATATCATTTTTTAAATAATACAAAAAAATTTCAATGAAAAAAGAATTCATATTCACAGAGTTATTAGTTCAGTTATCATTAACGATAATAAAACCTATCATTTTTATTATTGCTTTCAGCCCGTTTGTCCTATCTATTATTTGTCAAAAATATTTATCAAATCTGCTTTTTTTTATTTATATCTCTTTGTCGCTATTATTGTTTCCTGTATTAACACTATTAATAATAGCCCTGATATTTAAATTATTACCAAATGTTCCAAATGGAAAACATAATTTTTTTACAAAACACTATTATATATGGTTATTTAAAGACCTTATCCATGAAACTGTTGTAACTTCTAGTTTTTTAAACAATTTAGTCATTAGAATAAAACCCGTTAGGTATATCTTTTATTCAATAATTGGAATACCTAATAAGAGTTTCATTATTTTAGCAAATGATGTTCGAATCCTTGATCCTGATAGAGTTCATATTGGTAAATTTACATTTATTGGAATTAATACAATATTAAGTGGTCATATAATTCGTTCTGGCAGATTAGTTCTTGAAAAAATTCACATAGGTAATAGTAACATATTAGGTGCATTTTGTTCTGTTGCTTGTGGTGTAAAAACTGGAAATGATTGTAAAATTGACTCATTTGTAACTTTAAATAATAATGTTACTATTGGAAACAATTCTGTTGTTTTAGGAAAATCTTTAATTGATAGCTATGTGAAAATAGGTAATAATGTTAGAATAGGTAAATCATGTATTATTGGATCAAATACAATAATAGAAGATAAAGCAATTATTGGTGATTATTTAAGAATTGGAAGTAATAAAATTATTAAAAGAGGCGAAATCGTTAAAACGGACATGTTATAAAAATTTATGATTCCACTTTTAAAACAAAACATAAAACTTGCATTTCCAATATTTTTAGGCCAATTAGCTTTCACATTTATAGGTTTTATTGATAACATAATGATAGGCAGATTAGGGGCTTCGCCCCTTTCTGCTTTTTCATTAAGCAATAATCTTATATTTTTAGCTTTTGCCCTAAATATTGGATTTACGATGATGTTTACCCCTCTCATTTCAGAAATGTATAGTCTTGGTAAAATTAAAGAAACTAAAAATATTTTGTTTCACGGCTTTGTTGTTTACACAGTTTTGGGCATTATACTGTTTATAATACTCAAAATATTATTATTCAACCTTTCCAATTTTGGTCAATCAGAACAAGTTATAAAAATAGCAAAACCTTATTTTTCAATTCTATTATACTCATTTATTCCCGCATTTCTATTTCAAATATTAAAACAATTTTCAGATGGCTTAAGCAAAACAAAAATAGCAATGTATTGTATTTTTGCTTCTCTTCTTTTAAATATCTCTCTTAATTATTGTCTCATTTTCGGAAAATTTGGTTTACCTAAATTTGGTTTATTAGGGTCAGCAATAGGCACATTAATATCACGATGTTTTCTATTCTTCATATTATTAATTTGCCTATTAAAGAATAATGAAACAAAGATTTTTTTCAAAAATTTAATAAGTCATAAATTTAAATTCAATTCTACAAAACAAATTATAAGTTTAGGTTCTTTTTCAAGTTTTCAAGTCTTTTTTAAAATAGCATTATTAACTTCAAGCGTTATTTTATCAGGAAAATTAAGTACAACAGCTCAAGCGTCAAATCAAATAATTTTAAGTATTTCAGCACTTATGTTTTCTATCCCTTTCAGTTTAGGAACAGCATCAGCTATACAATCAAGTAAATTATTAGCACAAAAGAATAACATCCTTTTTAAAAAATCATTACAATCATTTTTTATTTTATCCTTATTTTGTTCAGTTATCTTCACAATTATTCTTCAAATATTTAAAAACAAAATACCAACTATTTATATAAATGATAATTCAGTAATTTTTACAGTTGCAAGTACATTTGCGTTTTTATCATTATTTCAATTAATAGATAGTCTTGAAACAATAGCTTTAGGCACACTCAAAGGAGTAAAAGATACCTTAAAACCTTTTTTTATTGCTTTTTTTTCTTATATTATAATTGCAATACCATTATCAATTATATTAGCTAAGATTATAGGAATTAAAGGGATTTGGATGGGTTTATCAATTGGTTTGATTATTTCATTATTTTTTTTGATTGTCAGAATAAAACGATTATATCAAAATTCATAAAAAAGTTATTTCTTAAGGAAACAATGTTGTTTTATAAATACTTAAATAAGCAAATACATAAATAACTTTTATGAATGCCAAACTAGCTAATTAGAAGTGCTAAAATAGAAAGTCGAATGAAACTAAAGAATAAAGGCTTCCTGTAACCGTCGTTTGGCAATATGGCGGGATTTGGCTTAATTTAAAGATAGTTTTGTACTTGGAAAATTAGTCATTAACCGAAAGATTAGGCTTCCTTAATCCGCCACATCGCCAAGCGACCAAACGTTGGCAGACATTTTTGACCGAAATATGAGAAACTACTTTTATTCAGACGAAGAACTTTCGCATTTAAAATACATTAGAGATAATTCGCCAATCAGAATTTGGTTTGAACATATTCAATATGTTTTTGAATATGAGAAATTTAATTTCACACTAGAAGTTGAATTAGCCGAAGAAGTTAATCTTTCAGATTCAATTAAAAATAACATTTGAAACAATATGCAATGAAAACAGCAATTAAATTTAAAGGCGAAAAATTTGTTGCTCAAGAAGGAAGCGAATTAATTGTAGAAAATCAGAAAATAGAGAAAATTGAAATTGCTAGAACAAAATTATATTTTGCGCAGCATACTAAAATTTCTAAGAATTTATGGAACTCAGAAAGTGGTCAAGTTAGCCCAACTCAAAATTTACTAAAAAAATCAGAAATTGAAATCACAGTTGACGTTGGCGTTATTTTAAAGTTGGAAAACAGAAAAATATATAACCTATTAATTATTGACAATGATGACGATTTTAATTAACGAACCACAAATATCAAGAAGGCGATTTTCGAAATGAATTAAGTGATAAATATCAATTTATAACGCTTAATTAAAACGTCTGCCAACACACGTTTGGCGCAATTGCGAATTTAGTGGTAAATTCACGTTCACGTTTCGCAAGAAATATTATCTTAGTGGAAAATAATCAGTTCCGAACTTCGCAACTGACGAGAAGCAGCGGAACGTTATGTGTACACTTCCCGCAACAGACTAAAAACGAATCATATAATTATATTAAAACACTAAAAAACAATATTTCTAATAACTTTATAAATTATGTTTAAGACAGAAAATATTATTATAAAAATAGCAAACTCAATTGACTTAGAAGGAATTGTTAAACTTCAATCTGAAAATCAAAAATCCCAAGGAGGAACATTATCGGGCGAATTGAATATAAATCAAATTGAAGAAATGATGAAAGATATGCCTCAAATTGTAGCTTATGTAAATCAAGAAATCGTTGGTTTTCTTTTAACAACATCACAAGCTGTTCATAAAAAAAGGAATGTTCCAATTGTTGATGAAATGTTTAAGTCTTATAAAGGTAATATTGACTCATACATCTATGGTCCTGTCTGCGTTAGTAAAACACAACGCGGAAAAGGCATAGCTCAACTTATGTTTAAAGAACTTTTACTTCAAGAACCAAATCGAGAAGGAATTCTATTTATTGAAAATGACAATGAAGCTTCTTTAAAAGCGCATGAAAAAATGGGAATTAAAAAAGTTGGCAATTTTAACTTTAATACTAAAGACTTTAATGTGTTTGCCTATTAATTTTCACCGAAGGAATGTAAAAAAAGCTACACGTAACATCCGTTTGGCGAGATTGGGGTTTTAGTGGAATTAACGTTTTTTATCAATAGCTCTTTTCGGCAGAAAACACTCGACTTCGAAAGTCCCCAACCTAGCCAAGTGCCAAAACATTAGGTAACATATAAAAAAAATGAGAACAAAATTTGATATATTAGGTTTTTGCGTTGGGTGGTTTGCAATAATCACACAGTTTTTTTTGATGTTGCAAAACAGGCAAACAGACATTCCTGAAATGATTATTCGTTTTTTTAGTTTTTTCACCATTTTAACCAATATTTTAGTAGCACTATATTTCACTTCTTCCGCATTTAAATTAAAATCAATTCCTTTTAAATGGTTTTCCTCTAAAGGGACATTAACGTCAATAACGGCTTTTATATTGATAGTGGGGTTAGTTTATCAAATAGTCTTAAGACAGGTTTGGCAACCTAAAGGATTGCAACGAATTGTTGATGAGCTTCTGCACACCATTATACCATTGTATGTTCTGATTTATTGGTTTTATAATGTCAATAAAAATAATTTATATTTAAAGTCAATATTGAACTGGTTACTATATCCTGTTTTCTTTTTATTATTTGTACTCATCAGAGGAAATTTCTCGGGGTATTATCCTTACCCATTTGTAAATGTTTCTGAAATTGGATATGAGAAAACACTTATAAACAGTAGTATAATATTATTTATAGCATTAACTTTACTGATAATCTTATTTTTAATTGGAAAAGCAATACTTAATAAACATAAAAAAATCCAGTAATTATGAAAATAAAAAACATGTTTTTCAGTTCTATTTGCGCTCTTATTATTATTTCTTGTGCTACCAAAAAACCTGTTGAAAGTGAGAAACTATATAACACAACTTGGGAACTAGAATATATTTCTGGACCACGAATTGCGTTTGGAGGATTATATCCAGAAAAAAAACCAATAATTTCTTTTGATAAAGAAACCAATAAAGTTTCTGGAAATAACAGTTGTAATGGGTACTCAACAGGCTATACTTTAACTGGTTCTTCTATTTCTTTTGGAGAGCCTGGACCATCAACTATGATGTATTGCGGAGAAGGCGAAAAAGTATTTTTGAATATGATAAAAAAAGTAAACAGATACAGTTTTGATCTAGACGGTAAATTAAATCTCATGATCAATGATGTTCCAATGATGCGATTTAAAAAAGGAAATAATTAATGAATAAAATCATAAAAATACACGTTGCCTTTTTATTGCTATTGTGCATTTCTTGTTCGGTAAAAACAAAAAATAAAACCGAGCAAAATGATGCTAAAATAAAAAGCGAAACTGCGGAATCAAATCAGGTTGCAGTTCCAAAAAACCAAATAAATAATGCAACTGAGGCTTATTTTAAAGCCTCGGGAACAGAACCTTTTTGGAGTTTGGAGCTATCAGAGCAACAAATTAAGCTAAGAACACCAACAGATTCTATTATTACATCAAATACTAAGCCTTTTCAAGCAATGGATAAGAATATAAAAATGTATAAAATAAAAGGAGAAACTGGACAACTCAACATCCAAATTATCCAATCTGAGTGTGCTAATGGAATGTCCGGAAAAATTTCACCATATAAAGTATCAGTGGAATATAAAAAAAATACAGAACAATCTCTTCATAAAATAGAAGGTTGCGGTAGTTACATAACTGATTATCGTTTGCACGATATTTGGGTTCTTGAAAAACTGAATGGAAAAAAGGTAGACAAAGCAAATTTCAACAATGATTTACCGTCATTGGAGATAAATGCCACAACAAATACATTTTTAGGTTTTGCAGGTTGCAACAGAATGAATGGTAAACTGTTTTATGAAAAAGAAATATTGCGATTTACAGACATTAATACAACCAAAATAATGTGCCAATCCAATAATGAAGAAAATACATTTTTAAAAGCATTTCGCAGTGCGACAAGATATAAAATAGAAAACAATCGACTTTGGCTTTCGAATCCTTCTGAGGAATTATTAATATTCAAAAAAATAGATTAATTTAAAAACAACAATTATGAAAAAATTAGCTTTATTAACATTTGCATTAGTTACAATAGTGGCATGTAAAAACAGCACTAAAGAAGAAAAACAAACTGTAACAGAAGAAGAAAATACGGTAATTGAAACTACCCAAAAATCAACTTTGGAAACTGGTTGTTATGAGTACAACAGCAATGGCAACTTGATTACAATGGAAATTACAGAAGTAAATGAAAATGTAATGGCAGATTTAAATATTGCTTATGCCGAAAAAGACAGTAATAAAGGAAAATTTGTTGGAAAATTAAATGGAGACAATCTAATTGGAACTTACACTTTTATGTCTGAAGGAAAAGAGAGTTCGAGAGAATTAGCATTTATGATTAAAGATAACCAACTTATTGAAGGTTACGGAGATTTAAATGAAGATGGTACTAAATTTATGGATGTAAAAACAATTCAGTATACATCTACTATGCCTTTAACAAAGGTAGATTGTACTAAATGAAGGTCAGAATGTTTGTTTGAAAATGGTAAATCTTTTTCCCAGTTAAAACAGACTTGTTTAGAACTAACTACCCTAAACATTAAACTAAATCCTTTAAAAGACGGAGCTAAAACAAAAGGCAGTTTTGCTTATATATTATTTGACAACAACCGAAAACAAGCAGAGGTTTTTTTTAGTTTTGAAAATAAAGGGATAATATTAACCAAAACTGATGAAGGTAATTGGAGTAATGGAAATTATAAACTCATCGCTTGGAAAGGTTATGTTATCCAAAAAGAAGGGAAAGCTATTTATGGAGGTTAAGAAAAGAATGAATAACGTCTGCCAACAGCGGTTTCAAGAAATGGCGAGAAATGTTGTAAATTCACGTTTTTCTTTCGCAAGAAATATTATCATAGTGGAAAATATGCGGTTACGAAGTTCGCCACTTCTTGAAGCCGCAAGACGTTGGCATTAATTATCCAAAAATTGGGAGAATTCAATAACTTAATGTAATAGTTTTAACTTTTTTAAATTTGTTGTATAAATTTCTATTTTTTACTTATGTAAAAACGATTTTAAGTAGCTTATTGCACACTGTAACTAGAGTTGCATTTTGTTCTTTGCTTTAGCTCCTAACAGGTTATATAATGAACCAGAATTGTGATTTGGTTTTTAGGCATCTAGGGCTAACATACGTAAAACATTCCGCAGTTGTTTGTCTCTTGTTTATATATCTTAACAAGTCCTCTTACACTACTTCCATTTAATATTGATTGGAACTTATCTAACTCCATAAAATCTAAGTTTGACATTAGATCAAATTAATATTAAATATGAATTTGCAAGAAATTGTAGGGATAATTGTGATTTGGATTGTGGCACTACACTTGAAAGATGAATTTTATAAGTGTATTATAAACAAGCATTTTGATGAACGTTGGGTGGATCCGCACTTAAATAAATTTAGTGGTCTAGATTTATAATCTATCTGTTTATTATTTAAATTATACTGCCAATTGTATATGCATATTGCTTTTTGTATACCAAATCCACTATATTTACTCAAAATTAAGTTGTAGTGAGCTCTTTACATATGCTTACGTTAGGCAAGCAATTGAAAAACCAAATTAATGGACAAATCAACACTTAACACCTATTTCCATTCCTTGTTTCCAATCCAGAAAGAAGTCGTGGAAAAAATTACGGAAACATTTTCTAATTTTGTATTAGTTAAGAATACTACGCTGTTGGATAAAGATACCATTAGTACAAAAACATATTTTTTGGAGAAAGGATACATGCGCTCCTATCTTCTTGATGAAGATAATAATGAAGTTACAACAAACATCTATTCAGGTCCTTGTTTTGTAAATGACTTTTTATCCTTCTTCAAAAAACAACCTACAAAAGAAATCTATCAAACCCTGACTGACTGTGAAATATGGGAAACTTCCTTAGAAAATGTACAAACAAATTTTCATAATATCGCCGAATTCAGGGAGTTTAGCCGTCTTTTATTTGTAATCAATTATTATAAACTTAACGACAGAGTAATTGAAATGGCAAGTCAAAAAGCAGAAACTAGGTATTTAAATCTTTTAAAACAGCAGCCATTTACTTTTCAACATGTTCCTCTTAAAATTATAGCTTCATATTTAGGAATTACAGACAGTACATTAAGTAGAATTAGAAAAGAAATCAGTAAACTATAATTTCTTGACATTTATCAAGTGCTTATCTATTCGTGAATTTTGATCTTTGTAAAAAAAAATATGAATAAGAAACAGATTGTTATCATAGGTCTTGGGGGTGTTGGCGGTTATTTTGGCTTTAAGATAAATCAAGCAAACGAAAAAATTAAGCAACATTCAATTTCTTTTGTAGCAAGATGTCAGACTTACGATATTGTAAAAGCAAATGGACTAACGTTACTTTCTCCTGAACATTCAATAAGTATAACAAAACCCGATGCGATGCATCAAACAGTTTTCAATATTTCTAAGCCCGATTTGGTATTTATTTGTGTTAAAGAATATGATTTAACGAATATTTGTGAGCAACTATCCGAAGTAATTACAAAAAACACCATTCTTATACCAATGATGAATGGTGCTGATATTTATGATCGAATTCGTGAAATCATACCCTATAATATTATCCTTCCCTCCTGTCTTTATGTTGCGTCACATATAAAAGAAAAGGGTATTATTGAACATAAGGGAAAGTCAGGGAAATTAATTTTAGGCAAAGACCCAGAACATATTTCTGAAGATATAGGTTGGGTTATAAAGTTAATAGAAAATAGTAAAATAGATTTTGAATTTAAAGACAATTCATTACTTGATATTTGGACGAAATTTATTTTTATAGCAAGTTTTGGCTTAATAACTGCAAAATACAATTCATCAATAGGAGCCGTTTGCAGTATTCAATTACAAAAAGAAGCAGCAACGAAAATAATGGATGAAATAAAATCAATTGCAGATCGGAAAGGAATTTATCTGCTAGACAACATTATTCAAAAGACATTTGAAAAAGCTGCTACGTTTCCTCCAAAAACACCTACCTCTTTACAACTTGATTTAAATTCCGGAAAAGGTAATAATGAATTAGAGTTGTTCGCTGGAACTATTATCAAATATGGAAAAGAATTGAATGTGAAGACGCCTTTTACTGAAAGTATCTATCAAGAAATAAAAGCCATACACGACATTTAAGGCGCAATGATTTTAAAGCATGTGTTTGCCCGAAAACTAAAATTCAAGGAAACAACCAAAAAGCACAAAATGCCAAAAATATCTTATATAAAGTCCTCAAAACCGACCAGCGCCATGAAGTTATCCGTCAACATAAGAAAACCGAAATGAACAAATATAAATCTACAAATGACTCACGATAGTATTAAACTCTTTTTAGAATCATTCAAGATATTGACAGATGTTGAAATTAACAGCTTTATTCAAATGCTAACTCATAAGCTCTTCAAAAAATCGGAGTACTTTAGTAAGGAAGGCGAAACTTGTAAACAAGTAGCATTTGTTTTATCGGGAAGTTTACGTAGTTATTATAATTCGGACAAAGATGAAGAAATTACTTACTGTATTACGTTTCCCAACAGCTTAGTGACTGCCTACTCCTCATTCTTAACGGCACAGCCAACACAAGAAAATATACAAGCAATTGCTGAAACTGAAGTATTAATCATTCAGAAGATGGATTTTGAGGTCTTAATTCAACAAAATCCTAATTGGGTTTATTTCTTAAAAACAATAGCCGAACAACAATACATTGAATTAGAAAAAAGAATATTTAATTTACAAAAAAGTGACGCAGTAAAACGATATGCAAACCTGATGAAAAATCAACCAGAGTACATTCAAAAAATTCCTTTACAATATTTAGCCTCTTACTTGGGAATTTCACAACGACATTTAAGCAGAATACGAAAAGAATTTACTTTTTAGACATTTGTCCTATTAATAAAGTTTAACAGGATTTAGCTTTGCACATCTAACATTTAAAACTAAAGAGATGAGCAAAAAAATTTTAATAATTGGTGGAACTGGTTTGATTGGTAAAACTATTTATGAAATGCTGTCAAGTAGAAGTCCTTCTTTGAAAATTTTCATCGCAACAAGGAATAAAGATGGAAATCCAGACCATATTTACATCGATGTAAATGACAAAAGCACATTTGTATCATTAAACATACATTCGATCAGTCTAATCATTATTTGTACAAAAGACCATCATAATAATATTTTAGATTATGCAATAAAGTCTAAAATCGATTATATTGATATTACAAAACCTACAAGCGAGTTAATTAAATCTTTAGATTTTACCCGTAAAAGATCCTTTGAAAGTAAAATTGTATTTGGTTCTGGATGGATGGGTGGCATTGCCCCATTGTTAATAAATGCAAAAAAAGTGGTTATTAAAGATATTACAAGTGTTGCGATATTTATTTACTACTCTACTAAAGATAAAGCCGGAAAAAGTTCTGCTGATTTTATGGCAGAGATTGTAAGTAAGACGTTCAATTTCTATCAAAATAATATAAAAATTATTACCAAGCATTTTTTAAATTCAAAGTATCATAAATTTGATTTTGACGGCAAAAATAGAAAAGTATATGATTTTGATATTCCAGATTTATATATTTTTAACCAGATAGAAAAAATTCCAACCGTAACAGCCAAACTAACTTTTGATTCTAAATTCATTACTTCGGCTCTAGGCATTATGCAAAAAATAAATTTATTTAAAATTTTAAATTTTAAAGAAAAAAAATTAATATTTGGAAGCAGCGGAAGTGGCGACATTTCTTCTTTTGAAATATCTTTTTCTAAAAGCAACTTAAATACTGAAAAAGTGACGATTAAATGCCGAGAAGGGCAAGCAGCGTTGACCGCCTTTTCTACGGTACTTCACATTGAAAAAATGCTAAAAAATGATATTAAGAGCGGTGTTTATTTTAGTCATCAACTACACGATCCTACAGAGTTTATATCTTCATTAACTTCAAATAACGCGATTAATATAAATATTTAATTATGAAAAAAATAGTTATTATAAATGGTCATCCTAATAAAGAAAGTCTGAATTCGGCATTCGCAATATCATATAAGAAAGGTGCTGAAAAGGCTGGTGCAGAAGTAAAAGAAATTGTTGTTGCTAGTCTAAATTTTAACCCCAATTTACAATTTGGTTACCAAAAAAGAACTGAATTAGAACCCGATTTGATTGATGCTTGGGATAAAATAAAATGGGCAGACCATTTGGTTTGGATTCACCCTGTTTGGTGGGGCGGACTTCCTGCTATTATGAAAGGATTTATTGATAGAGTTTTTTTGCCAGGCTTTGCATTTCAGTACAGAGAAAACTCGATCCTATGGGACAAATTATTAAAAGGTAAAACGGCTCACATTATTACAACACTTGACCAACCTAGTTGGTATTATTGGTTAGCCAATGGCAGACCAAGTGTCAACCAATTAAAAAAATCTACATTAGAATTTTGTGGAATTAAACCCGTAAAAGTTTCGTACTATGGTATCGTTAAAAACTCAACAGACGCAAAAAGATTAAGATGGGTTTTAGAAGTTGAAAAAATGGGCAGACAGCAAAAATAAAGTAGAATACTTAAAAGCGGTAGGTCAAAAGTTATGGTTTGTTATTCCGCATACACATTGGGGTAAATCATTATTTGTAGTAAAAATCCATATCTTCGTCAAACAAGACATGCAGCAGTGGGCATAACAGTTGGAAATAAGAGGATCATAGAAGGTAATAGGACTGACTTTTATAGGAGGTTATTAAGATGAATCCAAAGTCTATGATGATGTGTATTTAATACATTAGGAAAGAAAAAAGATTCAATTAATAAAAATGAGTAAAGAAGAAATAAGGATAATTTAATAATAATTCTGTTAACATCGATGTGGTAATATGGTGAGCTTATTTCTAAATCCAAGTTAAGTACTTTGATTGAATTGTAACCCGATATAAAATTTTGTGGTATTTTCCAATTAAACTTACACGACGGAATCAAATTAGCTAATGTACTAGATCTAAAAGACAATCATTACTTGTGCTTAAAGATAAAAATAACAGAACTAATGGACATTAGTCAACAATTGAATTTAGCTGACAAAAACCAAATGCTGGAATGGGTTTGGCAGTATGAAAAGTTTAGTAAAAAAATCTGAACTTGGTTCTTTTAACATAATTTAATGTTTGTTAAGCATTTTAACTGCTTAATTGGAAATAAAGCTAGTATAAAAACATTTCTTGACAATCTAAAACAAAATTGTAGAACTCAATAATCTATCGCAACACATGAAAATAGATAATTTAAAACCATTTGACGGACAACATTGTGAAACCACAACAACCGGAACATTGTTATTACAGCTTCATATTGAACTTTCTGAACCAATGCTTTTTGGACTTGCAGAAGGTCTAGGATACATATTTTGGAACATGAAATCTATGGATTACCCTTTTATTGGTGGACGAGTAAAACCTAACGTACTAACCGAAAATATAGCAAGAAACCTAAACCTTGAATTGACTGTAAATGAGACCTCATCGGTGCAAAAAGCTTGGGACAATGTAAAATCACTTATCGACAACGGACAAGCTGTAGGATTAAAGTTAGACTGCTTTCATCTTGAATATTTTTCAAGACCATTTCATTTTGCAGGACATTATACTGCTCTTTATGGCTATGACAGCGAAAACGCATTTTTAGTAGACACAAATCAACAAGGCGGACTAGTAAAAACTACTTTGAAAAGTTTGGAGCTAGCAAGAGCGGAAAAAGGACCTATGTCATCAAAAAATTTGTACTATACTTTGCACAAAACTGACAATGATTTTGACTTACGAACGGCAATTTTAAAAGCAATTAGAAATAATGCAGCTGAACATATAAATCCGCCAATCACAAACATAGGCTATAAAGGAATTTTGAAAACAAGTTCAGAAATTATCAAATGGTTCAAATTAAGCAAAGACATTGAAAATGATTTTAAAATGACTGCTATGTTGATGGAAAAAGCAGGAACGGGCGGGGCTTTATTTAGAAATTTATATCGTGATTTTTTGAAGGAAAGTTACGAACTGCTTAAACTAGACAAATTGAAACAAGGGCATATAGAATTTGTAGAAATAGCAAAACTATGGAAAAATGTTTCAGACCTTTTCATAAAAGTTAGTGAAACACGAGACATTAAATATATAGAAGAAGCATCGGAAATTTTAAAAATATTATCCATAAAAGAAAAAAATACAATGGAATTATTGGCCACAATATAGCCGTATTACAAATATCATTCTGGCGAAATTGCAGATTTATTTTAATAACGGTTTTCAGCATATCGTCGTGCCGTCAAAATACAGTATGCAATATAATAACCAACTTTTCAAATTCTAAAAATCTTGTAGCTGGATTGTGCAATATGAGAGGCCGATTAACAGAAATTACAGTCAATACAATGGTGGCAAGACAAACATATTCCAATGGTGTTTCACAAGTAGTTGAAGAAATTGCAGGAGCCCAAAATATTGAAATTGAAACGATGAAAAATGCAGTTATTCAACGTTCTAATCCTAATATTTTATTAGAAAGATTTATAAATCCGCATGAAATTGCAAATTTAGTAACCTATTTATCAAATCCTTTACCTATTGCAACAAACGGAGCTTTATTAAGAGCGGATTCTGTGCTTTTAAAAATAATTTAAATACACGCGCTTAAAACAATTTCTGTTGGTACGAAATAAAGATATTTTAACAGCATTGTTTTTTTTACTAAAATAAAATACTTTGTTTTATCTTAGTTCAAAAAAAAATAGAGGAGTCCAAACTCATTATGAAAGTGATCTATTGTAACTTTTCAGTTATTTTAGATGAAGTGACTAATACAAATTGCTATACATATGAAAATACCTAACAAGAACATTAAATTTCCACTAGCTAATTATGGAAAACTATGTTTTCTTAAAAATATAATAACAAATCCTAACATTGATGTTGGAGATTTTACATACTATGATGACTTTGAAAATGTAGGTAATTTTGAGAAAAATGTGAAATATCACTTTGATTTTATAGGAGATAAATTAATAATTGGAAAATTTTGTATGATTGCTTCTGACGTCAAATTTATTATGAATGGAGCCAATCATTTGACAAAATCAATTAGTTCTTTCCCTTTTGCCATATTTGGTGATGATTGGAAAGATGCGATGATTGGAAAAGAATATCCAAATAAAGGAAATACTGAAATTGGAAACGATGTGTGGATAGGATTTAATGCTACAATAATGCCAGGGATAAAAATAGGTGATGGTGCTATAATTGCAAGTAACTCTGTTGTAAGTAATAATGTTGAACCATATTCAATTGTTGGTGGTAATCCTGCAAAAGAGATAAAAAAAAGATTTACAAATGAACAAATTGAAAAACTTTTGAAAATTAGTTGGTGGAACTGGCCAATTGAAAAAATTACCAGAAACATACAGAATTTGACAAATGATAATATTGATGTTTTAAAGATGTAGTAAATCTAATATTAGGTGGTCATTAATGCGCGAGAGAAATTTAATTTTTAATAAATTAGTAATTTTGGCCCTAATCTGATTTTTTTGGAAATTAGTTTATAATATAGTTCCAGCTAGAAAAAATAGAAAAAGAGATTAAAATTATGACCTAAATGCTCATGTTGTAGTGAAAGATTACTACAGCTAATATTATTATAAGTAGAAATTTGCAGTTGTTAATACTTTGAATTTTAAGCTAATTAATGGTTTATACACTAACTTATTAGCTATGCAATTCGGGAATTTCAATATTCAATTCGGGAATCAAACACTAGATAATTTGCACCGAATACAATCAGCGTATAGATTTGTTTTTGATTTAATCAAGAATACTAAATCTAAATAACCTACAATGAAATTATTTTCTGAGTCCCTGCAGTCGGAATTAGACCGAAAACTAGAACTGATACCTTTAGAAGGAGCTTATACAGTTCGTTATTATGAAGAGGCTATCAAAATCCTGATTATGGGTTTAGAAAAACTAAAAACCTACTTAATAAAATACAAATTCAAAGATAAAAATGAAGAGATTGAATTTTTTCGGTATGTCAAACCTATGTTTGCGGGAAAGCTCATTTATTATACCGAAATATATAATATTGAAACGAATAAACCCTACGGTCCCAAAAAAACACTTCGTAAATATTATAATTCTGAGTTGCTAAAACTAAAAACATTTTTCGACGAAAATCAGGAATTTTACCGCTATTACCGCACAAATAATCGATACCTTGACAAAATGTACTTTGTAAGAGGCAAATGTGATATTAAATTAACACTAGATAATTTTTACTTTCAGGCTGACCAGCGTTTTTCTACTTCTCATGATCATAAATTAGCAAAAATTCTGGCCAATGATTTGATTAAATGTTATATAGAATCAGAAATCACAAAGATAGAGCATAACCACGACCAGCAGAGGCTAAGAAATTTACCTTCTAGAAACCTGAAATGGACAAGCTCAAAAGTGGAACTTATAGAACTAATTTATTCGCTTCATACAGAAGGTGTTTTCAATAATGGAGCAGCAGGACTCAGTGAAATAATCAGCTTCTTCGAATCAGTTTTCGATATTAATTTAGGTCAATTCCACCGCGTTTTTCTCGAAATTCGAAACAGAAAAACTGAAAGAACTAAATTCCTAAATATCCTAAAAGACAAACTTATCAAACGTATGGACGAAGCAGATGAAAATTAAAAAAGGCTACTCAAAAATGAGTAACCTAGTTAGAACACATTATTTAAACCGCATACAATTTAACTTAAATCTAGTTCTTAATCATTACCAACACGCGTGATAAGTTTTTTCCAGTCCGGATCAATAATGTTATCTGTTACGGGGCTCGAATAACTCGAAATACTATCCTGTATATGATAAGCTTCAGATAGCGTACTGGGCATATGCATTCCTGGTACATACTTGACAGTACTTTGAGCCGACACCACTTCCACTTTTTTGGGTGCATGATAAGAATTTTCATTTTTCCCATTTACCTCCTCTAAAGTATCATCTGATACAAAAACCGAATCCATAGTACAGCAATTAAGTGTAAATAAAAAGGAAACGCATAGTGAAGTGCTTAAACATGGATTGAATTTTTTCATTTTAGATATTTTTTTTAAATGTTACTGATTACTATTTTCATCAGTTCATTTCTCCCGGGGTAATTTGAACAATGTTGGTGTTGGTTTTACTCATAAAAAACCATTTGAATTCAAGACAAAACTAATGGCTCTTTTCTCTCCCCGCAAGTCTACAACTGTCCAATTCGGGAATCTATCATATGTAATTCACGAATTGAACACATAACATTTCCTGATAAATAACAACTATACAGTGAGTTATATTATAGAAGATAAAAAAACCCTTTATTAACGTAATTCTTTTATCAATTAATTTATTTTAATTACTTTAGTATGCAGGAACAGAATAAAGTGGTAAATAAGTCCTGCATTTTCTAATCGGTAAGCCCCCAATCTTATAGATATATGATGAAAAAATACTTAATAATACTATGGGTATGCCTGTTTCATAATGCCTATGCGCAACAAAATAATTTGTTAATCTCAGACAGCCTTTCCGGTAAAACCTATGAATTTTTTAGCAACAACATACGATATGAGGAAAAAGATAGCATTAATGAGAGGTTATATGCACAATCGTGGTTAGCTAAAGGAAAACGGGAGAAAAACTTCGGTCAAATGACGCAGTCTTATAAAGCTTTAATTTATTTAAGCGATAATAAGCTACAACTAAAATATGCAGATAGTATGCTGACTGCAGCGAGAAGTACAGCTGACATCGAATTAATCGGATCAGCATATATGACAAAAGGGATAATACAGTACGATCATAAAGAGCACAGAAAAGCTCTAGATAACTATCTGATAGCTGATGAATATATTTCAAAGACAGACAACCACTATCTAATATACAAAGTAAAATATGTAATTGCTCAGGTCAAGTATCACCTTGGATTTTACGATGAGGCAACAGCATTATTTCAAGAATGTGTGAAATATTTCAAGAAAAAAAATGAACGTGCCTATTTAAATTCATTGCATTCGTTAGGACTTTGTTATAACCGAATAGGTAAATATCAGCTGTGCAGCCAGATCAATCGAACGGGAATAAGCGAGGGCTTGCGCTTTAAAAATTTAGAAATGCAGCCATACTTTATCCATTCAGAGGGCGTAAATCAATATTTTCAACACAATTATACAGATGCAATAAAAAAATTGACAAAGATATTACCTATTGTGATTGATAATAAAGACTTTATAAACGAAACAACCGCCTATTTTTATATCGGAAAAAGCTATTGGGATCAAAAATTACATATAAAGGCATTACCCTATTTATTAAAAATAGATGAAGCTTTCCAAAAACAAAAGTACATACGTCCTCATTTACGGGAAGCCTATGAATTCTTAATAGATTATTATCAGCAACAAAACGACAAAACTTTAGAGTTATATTATGTCAAAACACTTTTAGAAGTTGATAAGTTACTACTCCAGGATTACAAATACCTTACAGGGAAAATACACAAAGAATACGACACAAAAAAATTACTCCAAAGGCAAAGAAACATTGAACAGTACTGGACAGTTATAATCTGCCTTGTGATGACAGTTATGACAGTGCTTATAGCGATACTGGTGTACAGGCACTATAAAAATAAAAGATTATTCAAAGAACTAATGAACAGGAAGCCAGAAACATCTAAATTATGTGTAGGATCAGCAAGTAAGGAACTAGATATAAATCCTGATGTAGTTGCTACAATTCTAAAAAAATTAGAAAAATTCGAGCACAGTAAAAAGTATCTCGAAAAAGAGATAAATTTATTGAAATTGGCTTCTTTATTGAATACTAATACTAAATATGCTTACAAAATAATTGCAAAATATCGTAACAAAGGAATTATTGAATATATCACTGATCTTAAAATTGATCATATCATAGAATTGCTTAAAAGTGAAAATAAATACCGTATTTACAAAAACAAATCATTAGCAGACGAGGCTGGCTTTGGCTCTACGCAAAACTTTACAAGAGCATTTAAAACCCGTACAGGGATATCCCCAAGCTATTTTTGTACGGAATTAAACAAATCTTTAACAGCAGATATTTTAAAATAATTTTAAGGAGAATTTAAATAATTCTATTGCCTCATCAGTAAGGACCGTAGTTTCTGCTTTTCGAATTAAATTGAGGCTCTGCTTAATTTTTAAATTTTTATATTGCTGATTCGTTTTTGCGGAAATAATTATTAAATTGGCTAATTTGAATAAATCTCCTTTAATTACTAAATTTTTTTTTAATGTAAACTTTAATTATATGCAATTATGATTGTAGCATCACACAATAAAGGTTGGAAAATTATTACTCAGCGCTCTCATGGCCTTCTAGCTGCTATGATTGCTTATCAATATGACATTAAATTACCCAATGAGATTATTGTTCCAACACTTATCGCAATAGCGGAACACGATGATGGTGTTGCAGAAACTTTAGAAAATAAAAATCTAACCGATGCTGGAGCACCTAGAAATTTTTTAGTAAGCGATAATTCAAGTAAGACTGACCTAAAGCAATATTTAAACGTTATGGAACTGGCTACTTCTAAATGCCAGTTAAACGCTCTATTAACCTCTATGCATTTAAATTTTATCTTTGGTGGTATTAATGAGGAAAATGATTCGAAGCTAAATTTATTTCTGAAGGAACAAGAAACTAATCGTAAACAAATACTGAAGCACCTTAATATTGATAAAAAATATTCGGAACGTTTATATAGATTAGTTGAATGGTGCGATGCATTTTCTTTGCTAATTTGTTTGGATAAAATTCAACCTGAAGGTAGAAAAATGGAAGTATCTGAAAGTCCCGATGGTGATTTAAATGAGGTTTATTATAAAGATGAAAATACAATATCTTTAAAACCTTGGGTATTTAAAGAAAATTCCTTTAAAGTTTTTTATGAATATAAAATTGTAGAACAACTAAAATTCGATTCGTTGGAAGAATTTGATGAAATTTTCAGCAAATCTCCAACAATAAGGAAAGAATTTATTTTTTCAAAATAATGTTTGCTTTAAATTCCTTTTAATTTTTTTGTAAACCAACACAAATTTATAGATTAACTCTAATAGTACGCTTAATTTTTAAAAAACTTAAAAAAATTACCATCATGTTCTTAAAAGAACCCAAATGAGAAGATTTGATATTGTAATTAAAAATAAATCCTTATTTACACAATATGCCGGGAAAAGGAAATATAATTAAAGTTACCTATATAATGTAAAATAATTTATACTGAGCTTTGAAAAATGATTCTTAATAAGTTTCTTATACGATATATGGCGTAATTAGCACCAAAAATAATTTAGTAAAATTTTAATCTGCCGACCCTTTTTTTTGAAGTAGTTCATTGCAAAATTTTAAAGAAATATCAATGATAATTTCAATATCCTTATCATCTGCTTTTATCTCTTTTTCTTCATCATAACGTAAAACATCAGTTATAAAATTCAAAACAGCTTCATCCGAATAACTACCATAATCAATTTTATCACATTCAAAATGAATAGTAATAAACGAAGTAGTATTGATTTTTAATTTCATCTGCTCATCAAGATAATCTGCTGGATTATCGATTTCAATTCCAAAATAATCGATTTCCATCTCATTTTCATCTATCAATGAAATTACTAGTTGTATAAAATGCGAAGCAGGAATATTAATTCTTTTGGTGCTTAAAATCAGTACGTGTTGCATATTTTAAATTTTAATTACTACGAATATTAAAACAAAGATAGATGTTGTGGATTATTGGAAATTTGCTTAGCCACTAAATCCGTCTTGTAAGGATATGCGAAATCTTCGATTGGCGTTAAATTAAGCCACTTACTTTCATCTTCTGGATGTAAAACTATCGGCATTCTCTTTTTAATATTGTGAATCTTTGCCATTAATGGACTTGCTTGAGTCGTCAACATTGTATACGTACTAATTACTTGGCCAGAATTCGTATCATTCCATCGAGAATATAGTCCTGCAAAAGCAAATAACTCTTTATTCCCAATTCCTATTTGATATTTAACTTTGTTTTTTCCTTTAGAATCTAACCACTGCCATTCATAAAATCCATTTGCTATTATTAAACACCTTTGATTGACAACATCTTTAAACGATGGCTTTTCTTTAATAGTCTCAATCTTTGCATTTAGAGTCATAACCTTAATATCATCGTTTTTTGACCAAGCAGGGATTAAGCCCCAATTAAAGTGCTCTATAATAGTAACATCCTCATTTGTAATTATTGGAGTTTTAGGAAATGTAAATCCATTTACGTGATCATCAGGTGCAAAGGAACTCTTGTCCTTAATTTTGGCATTAAAGCGCTTTTCAATTTGTAAAGCCAATTTAGTTTGTATGGTGTGGTAGCACATGTACTTAGGATTTTAAATAAGCAAAAATAATGATTTTTACAACACTCACAATCAGTACTTTAAATTACATAAAAATTCTATAAAATAGTGTAAGACTTTTTATTTGTGCATTTGCCAACTTTGTAAAAGGAGAAACATAATTCACCAATTAAACAAACATATTATGGAAAATAATCACAACAACCACAACAATGACAGAGGTCAAATGCTAACAGGAATGTTCTCTGACCGTGAAAGTACAGAAAGTGCATATAATGCATTACATGAACGCGGATATGCAAAAGAGGACATTAATCTAGTGATGTCAGATGAGACACGAAAAAAATACTATTCTGAAGAGAATGATAAATCTGAATTAGGAACTAAAGCGGCTGAAACTGCAGGTACTGGTTCTGCCATTGGTGGAACAGTAGGAGCTATTGTTGGAGTAATTGCAGCTATAGGTACAAGTTTAGTAATTCCAGGTTTAGGACTAATAGTTGCTGGACCATTAGCAGCTGGATTAGCTGGAGCAGGTGCAGGTGGAATTGCAGGTGGAATTATTGGCGCATTAGTTGGTTCAGGAATACCTGAAGATCGTGCAAAATTGTATGAGTCCGGTATTAACAACGGTCATGTTGTAATGGGAGTTCATCCAAGAAATGACGAAGATGCTGACTACTTAGAACAAAATTGGAAAACAAATAGAGGTCAAGATATTTATAGATAATCTTATCTATTTTAAAAAAAATACTCGGCATATTTATGTCGAGTATTTTTTTTGATTATAATGTAAAATTCTTAAAAATTTTAATGGGAAGTAGGGATAAAGATTTTGAAAGTTGCGCCTTCATTTAAAATTCCATGTGCAGTTATTATTCCACGATGATTTTCAACTATCCTTTTCACAATCGCTAAACCAATACCGGTCCCCTGAAACTTTTCCTTTCCATGCAAGCGCTGAAATACTTGAAATATTTTCTCACTGTATTCCTCTTCAAATCCAATTCCATTATCGCTAAATTTTATATAACAGTACTCTACATCTTGCTTCAGATTTAAATTATTTAACTCTGATCCAAAAGCTATTAAGCTGTCAATAGTAATTTTTGCATCGCAATCAGGTTTACTGAACTTCAATGAATTAGTAATTAAATTAAATACTACTTGTCTAAATTGAACTGGAATAACATCAATTTTGCAGTCATTTATAATGTTTATAGTAGTGCTTCTTCCTTCAAAATCGTACTCTAAATCTTCTTTTACCTCTTTAACTATAGTGGAAATATTTGCCTTCTCATATACACGTTCTTGAATGCTCGTTCTAGAATAAGCAAGTAAATCTTGAATAAGTGTTTGCATGCGATCAGCAGCACTTTGCATTCTTATAAACTTATCTTTACCTCCCTCAGATATATTGTCATACTCTCTTTCTCTAAGTTGAGTCGCGAATGTTTGAATTTTTCGTAAAGGCTCTTGTAAATCATGACTAGATATATAAGCAAAGGACTGTAATTCCTTATTCATCTTTTCTAAATCATCATTCTTCTGAAAAAGCTCCTTTGTGCGTTCTAAAACCTCTCGTTCTAGCTCAGTCGTAAATATTTTTTGATCTTGAATGTCTGTACTAGTACCTACCCACATTTTTATTTTTCCTTCTTTATCGCGTTGCGGGATAGCTCTAGTTAATTGCCAACGATATGTTCCATCACTTTTTCGAAAGCGATGCTCAATTATAAAATCTTTCTCGGTTGCTATTGCGTCCATCCATCTTTCAGTGTTGTCTTTTTTTTCATCGTCATGAACAATTGAGAGCCAACCTTTTTCAATAATTTCTTCCTTATTATAACCTGAGAAATCAAACACAGCTTGATTAAAATAGCTAAATTTTCCTCTTTCATCAGCAGTCCACACAAACTGAGGCATTGAGTCGGCTAAAAGTCTGAATTTTTGCTCATTTTCTTCTAACAGTTTCTTTGCTGTAACATTCGCCGTTACATCTGTGGCAACGACCATAACTCCTGTTACGGTATTGAAATCTAATAAAGGATGATATACAAAGTTAAAATAGCAGTTTTCCTTTTTACCAAATCGTGTTAAAGTCACTGGGAATTCATAACCATGAAAGGCTTCTCCCGTTCTATAAATTTCTTTAAAAATAGGACTTATAGTTTCTTCTGCATCAGGTAAAACTTCGAATATAGGTCTTGATAGTAAATCATTTGTGGTTTTGTCTACTAACTCTAAATAGGGAGCATTAACCATGTTGACGATATTTTCTGGACCTCGCACAATTATCATAGCAACTGGAGCTTGATGCACCGCATTACGAAAGCGCTTTTCACTTTCTTCAATTTTTTCTTTGACTTCATTCAATTCAGTGACTTCAGCAGCTGTGTTCATCACGCCATAAATTGCACCACTTGAATCTTTTAGTGGAGTAAAACTATAATTAAAATAATGAACCTTTAAAAATCCATCTTTTAAAAGAGCTACGGGCTGATTTTTAGCATTAAATGCTATTCCACTTTTATAAACCGTTTCTATCTGCTCATAAATATTTTGCTTTTCTAATTCCGGTAATAGATTTCTATATAATTTCCCAATAACATCACTTCCCTTTCCCCATGCATCAATCATGGATTGATTTGCAAGGGTAATACGCATCTCACTCCCAGTATAAACCGCGATTGGAAATGGTGCACTTTCCACCAAACTACGAATGCTTTGCTCACTTTTTTCAATTTCTTTTCGAGCAATCACTTGGGTAGTTACATCATATCCAAGAACCATAATTTTATTACTGTTGCTTTGATCATCGTAAATAGGTTCATAGGAGAAGTTCATATAAACATTTTCTAAGGTACCAGATCGCATAATTTTTAATGGTAGCTCTGTGGTAGATAAATGTTTTCCTGATGCTCTTACATTATTTAAAATTTCTTTAACTCCTTGTAAAGATAATTCTGGTATGGACTCAAAAACAGATATGTTATCAACTTCCTGTGGGGTTTTACCCCATAAGTCTAAAGCACTTTCATTTGCTATTTCAACAATATACTCTGAGCCACGCAAAATTGCAATAGCCATAGGCGCTTGTAATATGATTGATTTTAAGTTATTCTCACTTTGCTCTAGTTGTTTACGAGCAGTATTTTGCGCCGTAATATCCTCTACTGTTCCATTAAATCGGAATGGCTTTTTATTTTCATCAAATAACACCTTACCTTTTGCATGCAATGTAATTTCATTTTTAGAAATAGGATTTACGATATTATATGCGATATCATAAATACCTCCTGAAGAAAAATCCAAAGCTTTTGCAATAGCATTTAAAACATTTTCTTGATGCTCTTCTACAATAACCTTTGTGGCATCATCTAAGTCTACTTCCTGGTCAGCACTTAAACCAAACCATTCTTTTAAACGGATATTAGCTGAAAATTTATTAGTTATTGGATTATAATCAAATGTTCCTAGAGCTGCAGCTTCAATTACAAATTCTAATTCTTTTTTACTATCATCGAGCGCCTGCTCTACAGCTTTTTGAGAGGTAATATTTGTGTTCGTACCGAACCATGTAGTAATTTCTCCCTCCTCATTTTTTACAGGAAGAGCTCTAGTTAAAAATTGCTGATAATTTCCATCCGCACCTTTAATGGCATAGCTCATCTCCAATGGTATCCCTTTTTCTAAAGAGAAGTTCCATTCTTGCAATATATTTACCAATTCATCTTCACGATAAACGGACTTCCATCCCCAACCTTTCATTTCTTCAAAGGTAGTTCCCGTATAATCATACCATTGTTTGTTATACCAGTATAGCTCCCCTTTTTCGTCTGCCATCCATGCCAGATTAGGAATATTATCAGCAATAGCTTTAAATCGCTTCTCGCTTTTATTTAGTTCCTCATCTGCTAGGTTCTTAGCGGTAGTCTCAAAAATGGTTATTAAAATTCCTCCTATGGATCGATCCTGCAAAAAAATAGGACTGTATGCTAAATCAAAATAACAGTTTTGAATCGAGCCCTCTCTTAATAATGGAAACATAAAGTTTGAAAAACCTACAGATTCTCCTCGTTCCACGGCTTTAAAAATAGGTTCAGTAATATGCCACACCTCTGAAAAGGTTTCAGAAGTACTTTTCCCTAAAGCATCTATCTCCTTTTGATGTCCTAAAATGGGCACATAAGCATCATTAAAAATTTGTCGATATTCCTTTCCCCATGCGATATACATTGGAAAAGGATTATTTAGTATGATAGAAACTGCAGATTGTAGGTTTTGAGGCCAAGTATCTGGACTTCCTAGCGGAGTTTGTGTCCAGTCTTTGTTGCGAATTTGAAGTCCCATTTCGCCTCCACCTTCCAGAAAATAATATGGATTGTTCAAATTGAAATGATTAAAAATGTATTAGCACTGAATAATAAATTTACTTCTTTCGGGTTGATTAATTTTGTCTACAGTTAATAATACTGTTGCCTGATAAATTGCCTTTTTTAATATGCCAAAGTCACCTGGCTTTCTAATATAATAATGGGCTCCCATTTCATACAGTTTATTTACCATATCAATATCCATAGATGTAGAGAATATAACAACCGGTATGAATTTTAATTCTTCATTACATTTTATCTCTAATAGACATTCACAACCTGTTTTACGCGGCATATTCAAATCAAGGAAAAGAACGTCAGGTAATTGATCTGTATTATTTGTTAAGAACTCCATTAGTTCAACTCCGTCACTAACGGTAGATAAAGTAGTGGTCGAAAATAAATCTTCAACAGCATCTTGAAAAAAAAGACGATCATCCATATCATCGTCGGCAAGCAATAACTTTTCCATAATTAAGAATATCAAGTAAATTTCTAAACAGAAATTTTAGGGTAATAAAAATTTTCATAAAAATCACTTCAAAAGTAAGAAAAATTAAGCATCAAAACGCAAGTTTATCTGCGCAAATATGCCCTATCATTATCCTAATAAAGCTATGCTATTTAAACTCCGAAAATATTTAAACAACTTGATTGAAAAACTACAGATAAATTGAGAAATAAATTATTTTTTTAACTGTAGGAAAAATTCCTGTAGTGATTAAATTACATGTTTTTCCATTTTTCACTACAAAGCGATTTTTAAACCTAACGTAGATTTGCAGTGTTCAAAAAGAACAAAAAACAAGACACAAAAAATCAAACATACAGTATCATGAAAGAACAAATCGTTATCGCTGCACTAGCTCTTGAAGCATTCATCTTTGGAACTTCAGACGCACAAGCTCAAGCTACTTCAAATGCGGCAAGCACAACAGTTAATTTAATATTATCTGACGTTATTTCAATTGATGCTGGTTCTGTAGCTAGTAATGGAATTGTAGATTTTAATTATGTTACATCAGCTGATTATAACGCAGCAAAAAATGTAACAGTAGCAAATAGCTTAATTGTAACTTCATCTAAAAATTTCGATGTTAAAGTAAAAGCTGGAGGTGCTGATTTTTCAAACGGTACAAATAAAATTCCTGTAAACGTATCGAAAGTACAAGCGGTAATTGAAGGGAGTATGGTAGGAATTTTAAATACTATCACTTTATCTACAACTAATCAAAAATTAGTAACTAATGCGACCTCAGGGTTCAAAAATCATTGAGTATTGATTATTCTATCTCAGCTATTAAAGTAAAAACCGTACTTCTTGGTAAGCCTGCAGGAACATATAAGCAGACCGTAACATATACTGCGACTGCTCTATAAATCGAAGAAAAAGTACTTTATTAAGAAGGCCCTCAACCATAATGGTTGAGGGCCTTCTTAAATTTAAAAACAGTTATACTTTACTCTTCTTCGCCTTCCTCAGCTGCGTCAAAATTAATTGTATTGTATGCTGCTTCTGTTAGCGTAACATCAGCTTCTTTTTCTTCAGCAAGTGTAACACTTAACAATTCAGCTGCTTGATCTTCTCCTAAAGTTTTAGCGAATGCTACTAAAGTACCATAAGTTGCAATTTCATAGTGCTCAATTTTTTGAGAGGCAGCGATTATACCTGCATCACGTACAGCACCTATTTCTGTTTCCTCCATTATGCTTGCTCCCTCTTTAATTAAACCGTCCATAGCATCACATTTTTTTGCAACTGCTTTTTCTCCAATAATTTTAAAAACTTGTTCTAAACGGTCTACTTGAGTATTTGTTACATCTAAGTGATCTTCAATTGCTGCAATTAAATTTTCATTTGTTGCATTTTTCTGCATTTTTGGTAAAGCTTTAGTCAACGCTTTTTCTGCCCAGTAAATATCCTTTAAAGAATCAACAAATAATTCGCGTAGTCCATCTGCGGCAGATGATTTTGCTTTTACTTTTCCAGCTGTAGATTTTTTATCAGAATCCATTTTTTTCTCACCTGTACTTTTTGTGGCTGTTTTACTTTTAATATCTTTTTCAGTAGTTTTCATAATATAATGTGTTTAATTTGATTGCTTTACAAATTTAAAAATATTTTAATATTTGAATGTTATATAATTCCTAGCTTATTTTTCAGAATTTTTTTAATTAACTTTCGTTTATAATTCTATAAAATTTACAGCTATAGATATAAATTTTATTTTGCAATAATTTTTAACTTTGATTTCCACCACTAATTAATTTGAAGTATGGATTTATTGAAGAAACGTATAGAATATAAAGTAGGCCAGAAAGTTAAACTACAGCTTAGAGATCAGGTAATGGAAATAATAGGATTTGAACCTGCTTTTATTGAAAATGTAATAACGCAATGGGAAAATGAAGATGGATCGATTGCTACTGGTAAGTTTATGGAATTAGAATTAGAGCCAGTTAAATAATAGTTATTTCACTTTAATGGCCTTTAAATATCATCCCTATTATGAATCTGTGGATAAATGCACAATTAAATAAATTTAATAATTTAAATAGAATATCATGACATCAATTTGGACAGGAGCAATTAGTTTCGGACTTATAAATATCCCCATCAAAATTTGTTCAGCTATTGAAACAAGTACTTTAGATCTAGACATGCTTGACAAAAAAGATCATTCTAATATTAAATTTAAGCGTGTTAATGAAGCTACAGGCAAAGAAGTTGCCTATGAAGACATAGTGAAGGGATTTAAAATTGAAGAAAAATATATTGTTTTAGATGACGAAGATTTTGAAGCTGCAGATGCAATTAAAAGTAAAACTATAGATATTTTAAGTTTTACTATTGAGCAAGAAATCGATAGCTTGTATTACGAACAACCTTATTATTTAGAGCCTGATAAAGGTGCGGCTAAAGCTTATGCGCTTTTACGTGATGCAATGCAAAAATCAGGCAAAGTAGGTGTGACTAGTTTTGTCATGCGTAGTAAGGAAGCTCTTGCTATTCTAAAGCCATACAAGAATGTTATTGTTTTAAATAAAATTAGATTCCAGCAGGAAATCAGAGATACTAAGGAATTAAAGTTGCCAGCTGTTTCCAAGAAAACTACAGAAAAAGAATTAGACATGGCAAATAAGTTGGTAGAGCAACTTACTGAAAAGTTCGACATTTCAATTTATAAGGACGAGTATTCTGATAAATTAATGGAAATAATTAAAGCTAAAGCTAAAGGCACTAAAGCTAAAGCTCCTGCATTAAAAGTGGTTCACAAGCAAAATGATGATTTAATGGCGATGTTAAAGGCAAGCTTAGAAAAGAAAAAATCTTCTTAACTATTATACTTTTCAATAACTTTATTGATGTCGATTCCTGCACCAAGAACGGGTTTCCAAAGATCTCCTTTCCTTTCAAACCTTTTCAATGCATTCTTGATGGTAAAGTCAGTAGGACGCATTTTAAGTTGAACTTCACTCCATTCTAATGGAGTAGAGACTGTTGCACCTGCATGTGGCCGTACGCTGTAAGGCGCAGCTATAGTTTGTCCTTTTCTATTTTGAAGATAATCAATATAAATTTTATGATTTCTCTTATTTATACTTCTTTCTAAAGTAGTAGTTTCTGGTAATTTAGATTGAATTTCTCTCGCGATTATTTGAGCAAATATTTTTACGGATTCATAATTATACTTTCCTCCTAAAGGAACATAAACGTGCATGCCGGTAGCTCCAGAAGTTTTACAGTAACTTTCTACTTCTAATTTATCCAACACTTCACGAACCATTAAGACAGTTTTAATTACTTCTACAAAATTACCATCATCCGGATCAATGTCAATAACCATCCAGTCGGGATTTTCAAGATTTTTAATAGTGGAATTCCAAGGATTGAAATCAATACATCCTAAATTTACCATGTAGATTAAAGTCTCTTTATCATTACATATTAAATAATCAATTTGTTTATCGTTGGAATCAGAATATACTTTTTCAGTTTTTAACCATTTTGGTGATTTGTCAAGATTAATATCCTTTTGATAGAAATTAGTACTATCAATACCATTTGGAAATCTATTTAGAGATTGCGGTCTATCCTTCAAATAGGGTAATATATAATCACTTACTTCACTATAATAATGTATGAGCTCTCCCTTGGAAATCATATCACCTTTAAAATATATTTTATTTAAGTTTGTTAAAATGAGGTTTTGTTTGCCTATTTTAACTTTTAAATCCTCTTCTAAATTTTCAAACTTATTTACTGAAGAACTATTTTCTTGCTGCAACGAATTATCTTCCCTCACTACTGTTTTAAGCTTTTTATCATCACGAATTCGCAAAAAAACAGGATGTCTTAATCGCTTATCAGTAGTCCACTCTGAAAATTTAACTGTACAAATAAAGTGCGGTTTCATCCACTGGATAGTTTCGCGGAGCTTTATCTTTTCTTCTATGGGAGATTGATTTAAGAGGTAATCTTTAAACTTGTTATACAATGTTTTCAAACTTTCATCGGTAAAACCGCTTCCACATTTTCCTATATATCGTAAAACTCCATTATCATATTGTGCTAAGAGTAAAGCACCAAAGTAAGCTCGATTATCTTTTGGTTTAGTAATCCCTATTATGATAGCCTCCTCTTCTAGATAATTTTTTATTTTTAACCAGTCAGCAGAACGCTTATCTAATTGATAGGTGCTATCAGCTCTCTTAGCCATAATACCTTCCTCATTATCCTTTTTACTTTTTTCAAAAAGTTTAATGCCCTTTTCAAAAATATGATTTGAATAAAAAGTTCTTTTAAATTTATATTGCTGAAGTAAGATTTTCAGCAATTCCTTTCTCTCTAATAATTTTAAATTAACAATTTCATTTTTATCTAAATTTAAGATATCAAAAATGTAATATTTAAGATTGCCTTCACCAGTTTTAAGAAAATTCTGGAGCATTTGAAAATCAGATTTACCATTTTTATCTTCAACTACAATTTCTCCATCTAGGATTACTTCATGATCAATTACTTTTAAATCATCAGCTACAGATTGAAAATCCTTTGTATAAATTTGCTCGTTACTGCTGTATAAGGAAACTTTATTACTACTTATTAAAGCTTGAATGCGAAATCCATCATATTTCTTTTCAAATACCCACTTTTTATTATCAAATGCATTCTTACTAAGTGTAGCCAGCATAGGACTTTGAAATATAATTTCTTTATTTTTATTCTCTTGTGTGGTTTGTTTTTTTTCTAATGACTTACCTTGGATTTGAACTTCTTTCAAAGTTAATCCTGTTTGTACAGAAGCATCACTTTTCAAAATATCCTCTAGTGAAGCAAAGGAATCCTCTTTCTTAATTAACAGCCATGTATTATCCTGCTTGCCTTTTAATTTTACAAGTGAAAAATCTCCATTAAGTTTTTTACCATGTAATGTGAAACTAATATGTCCTTTATTGAATCCTTTTAAAAGCAGGTCTTCATCCTCTTTTAAATTCTTTTTTTCAGTTGAAGTGTAAGTTCCATTATCCCAAACTATCACATTGCCTGCGCCATAATTGCCTTTAGATATAGTACCCTCAAAATCTCTATAACTATGAGGATGATCTTCAACTTGCACTGCTAGCCTTTTTACATCAGGATCTAAAGAAGGTCCTTTTGGAATAGCCCAACTTTTTAAAACCCCTCCCATCTCTAACCTAAAATCATAATGTAGATGAGACGCGGCATGTTTTTGAACTACAAAAATAAGTTCACTTTTTGAATGTTCTATTTTGCCTTCAGGTTCCTCCGTTTGGTCGAAGTTGCGCTTATCTTTATATTTCTCTAATGACATATTGCTGGAGAATTTGATTTACTTATATGCTAATTTATTAAATAGCAGTATTTAACACCTTATTCCAAATTTACGACTTTTCACATATAAAAGCCTTACATAATTACATCATTAATTTCAGTTGAGAATTATTAAATTGCTACGTATTTGAATCTTCTAAAAGTCGTACTCTACTAGGAGCTTTTTCTGCAAAAGCGTTAATTACTTGAACGAAATACTGATTTGATGCATATCTAGTAATATGTTCTTTTACTTCTGATATTTGTGTAATTACTAAGTCAGATGAAATATACCCCATTCCATAAAAGTGTCCTTTATCAACCCATATACAACTTTTTTCGTCTGGAGTTCTTCCCTTATCTAATATTGCAAAGCTTGGTAAACTACTTTTGAAAAAATCTAAGGCAGCGTCTATTTTATCATTATGGCTACTTAAATCTGGAAGGTCCTCTTTCAAAGTATCTAATAAATCTGCTTCTTGACAGTTAACTCCATAAATACAAAACCTATAATCTATTTCAAATTTTGTCCCTAACTCGCGTAATTTATTGTTTCCATCATATAATGAACTGAATGTTTCAATACACTTTTGATTTTTTGTAATTTTTCCAATGGCTAAATACTGATATCCACTTCTTGCTTCATAATTAAAAAGTCCAAATTTTGGTTCATACTTTTTTAAAGCCTTATTATATTTAGGCCATAGTTTCTTAATTTCAGAACCTTCTAACAATAGTGCCATTAATTCTGTAGCACAAATTTCAAACGAAATAGAATAAGTGTCTTTTAAAAAATTCTGTCTTTGAGGCGTAATTTTATGACCTGTAAAGTGTGATGCAACTCTCTTTTTTAAATTGATTGCTTTACCAACATAAATCACTTTACTGTGTTCATCGTGAAAATAGTAGACACCTGGTTTCTCCGGTAAGTTCTCAAAATCTTGAGGAGGAAGATTTGGCGGCAAGCGCTGATCTTGAGCAGTATTCTTTATCATCTTGCTTAGTTCAGCGTCAGCATCCCATTCCAATAATCTTGAGAATAAAATTGCAGTGGCATCTGCATCACCTCCAGCGCGGTGTCTATTTTCTAAGACTATATCTAAGGATGTGCATAATCTACCTAAACTATATGAAGGCAGGCCTGGTCTTATTTTTCTGGTTGCACGAACAGTGCACAGTTTTCTTGCGGTCCACTTTAATCCTGCTTCACCTAATTCATGACGGACAAATGAATAATCGAAATTTACATTGTGAGCGACAAATACTCTGTTATTAAGCATTTCAAAAACTTGATCAGATATCAAGTCAAATGTTGGTGCATTCTCCACCATTTCATTTGTAATTCCTGTTAAGGCAAATATCGCCGGCGGAATATTCTTCTGCGGATTTACAAGTGTTTCCCAACGGTCAATTACTTTTTCACCATCGTGGATTACAATTGCGATTTCCGTGATCTTACTATAACTAGCATTACCACCTGTAGTTTCAATATCTACTATTGCGTATTCTTGTTTTTTCATTTAATTATTAAGATGTAATAATTTCTCTTTCGCAAGGACGCTATTACTTTGATTATTAATACTATTAATTGGTTAACGCTATTTTATTTTTTAAATCACCTATTTCATTCTTTAACTCGATAAACATATTTTTTATACTAGTGCTTTCTAATGCTTCTGATTGTTTATCACTTCGACCAATATTGCATTGATATTCCCAAATTTCTAAAATATCAGAGGCTCTGACTTCATATGCAGGATAGAAAAAATTGTCTGACGAAACGGTCAAAGAATTTTCTATTTTCTTATTTAATCTTTTATAAACCATTCCCTCAGATCTTGTAATTATAATATAAGTTTTGCCGCTTAGGACTTCACCTAATTGCTCCAGATATCGTCCAACTATTATATCTCCATCTTGATGTGGTGGCATCGAATCTCCTTCAACTGGAAATCCTCTATATTTTCCATTTCCTAAAAAAGGTAAATAAATCTGTTGCAATTGCTCTATATATTCAGGATCACCATAACCACTTAAATATCCTGCTTTCACTTTTTGTGTTACAACTTCGATACGATTTTCGCCAAAACTATCTACTTGAATTGGCAAAATAATGCGATTATTATCTAATTTAAGGAGAGTATCTAAATCCACTGTTCTAACATCCACAAACAATAAAAGATCCAAACTAACTTGATAAAATCGAGCTATTTTTTTTAAAATTTCATAGGGTGGCTCCGAAGTTCCATCTTCGTATTTTACATAGCGACCTCTAGTGATTTCAAGGCCTTCAGCTACTTTCTCCTGAGATAATTTATGTTTTGCACGCAAAGCCTTAATATTGTCTGAAAATAAGGACATAATAATTATGTTATAATTTATAACAACAAATATACTAAAAAATGTTATTATATGTACTAATTTTGAAATTTCAAATTAAATAAAATGAGACGCTCAATTGTACATATGGATCTAGATACTTTTTTTGTATCGTGCGAAAGGTTGAATAATTCTCAGCTTGAAGGAATACCTCTAATTATTGGTGGGGGAGATCGTGGCGTTGTATCTTCTTGCTCTTATGAAGCAAGACGTTTTGGAGTGCGTTCTGCTATGCCTACAGCAATGGCGTTAAAACTTTGTCCGCAAGCCAAGGTCATTAAAGGAGACATGGAACGTTATTCTCAGCTTTCTCATTTGGTTACCGAAGTAATTCAAGAAAAAGCACCAATCGTTGAAAAAGCAAGTATCGATGAATTCTATCTAGATATAACAGGAATGGATCGTTTTCATGGTTGTTACCAATGGACAAATGATTTAGCACAGCGGGTATTGAAAGAAACTGGATTACCGATAAGCTTTGCTTTATCTATTAATAAAACAGTTTCAAAAATAGGAACTGGAGAGGGAAAACCAAAAGGAAATTTAGATATTCCTGAAGACCAAGTAAGAAACTTTCTGAATCCCTTATCAATCCAAAAAATACCTATGGTTGGTGATGTTACTTTTCAACTTTTATCACGAATTGGGATTAGAACTATACAGACTCTTTCTGAAATGCCTGCAGAAGTGTTGCAAAGAATGATTGGCAAAAATGGAGTAGAGATTTGGAAAAAAGCTAACGGAATTGACAACAATCCCGTGGAGCCTTATACCGAGCGTAAAGCAATTTCAAGCGAGCATACATTTACGCAAGACACTATTGATATTGTTCACTTAAAATCAATTCTTTCAGGAATGGTTGAAAAACTAGCATTTCAATTGCGCTCAGAAGAATGGCTTACTTCAACTGTTGTTGTCAAGATTCGCTATTCTAATTTTGATACAGAAACCAGACAATGCAAAATCGCCTACACATCAGCAGACCATTTACTTACTAAAAAAGTATTAGGACTTTTTGATCTTTTATATCAGCGAAGAATGCGCTTGCGATTAGTTGGGATCCGTTTTAGCGGTTTAGTTCGTGGAACGTATCAAATAGATCTTTTTGAAGATACAGAGGAAATGCTTTCACTCTATGCTGCTATGGATAAAATGAAAAGTCGCTATGGTTATGACTCTGTGATGCGTTGTGCAGGAGCATCTTTGAAGCCTAATTCTAAAGACATTATTTTAAAGCGTAAGTCATAAATTATGTATATCAATTGCCATTCTTATCATTCATTGCGCTATGGAACGATTCCTCTCGATGACTTAATCGAGAAGGCGGTTGCTTGTGGGCTCACTGCAATGGCACTTACTGACATTAATACCGTTACTGGAATTTATGATTTCATTACTGCTTGTAAAAATGTAAACATAAAGCCGATAGTAGGCATTGAATTTAGATCAAATAGTGAATTTAGATATATTGGTTTAGCTCAAAATGCAAGTGGATTAGCAGAAATGAACCGCTTTTTAACCCATCACAACTTTAAAGATATTGCTCTCCCTGTAGAAGCTCCTACTTTTGAAGCTGTACTAATTATTTATGCTTTTGAAAGTGCACCGGCAGTTTTAAAAACAAATGAATATATTGGAATCAGACCTGAAGATGTGGGCAAACTATTTGGATACAAAGGGAACTTTGACAAATTAGTAATTCTTCAGCCAGTTACTTTTAGAACCAAAAAAGAATACAAGCTCCATAAAATATTATGTGCCATCGATAACAATATTCTGTTATCAAAATTAGAACCATCTGATATTGCGACTACTTCAGAAGTGATGGTGTCGCAAGAGCGCTTAATTGCAGCGTATAAAGAGTACCCTCAAATACTTTCTAATACTAATGCTGTAATTGAGTCCTGCGATTTTCAATTCGATTTTGACACGCCAAAGAACAAAAAATATTACACCAATTCAAGAGAAAGTGATATTGCATTGTTAACCACTTTAGCGCATCAAGGTATGCATTGGCGTTATGGAAAAGAAAATCCTGCCGCTTTAGCTCGAGTAGAAAAAGAGTTAAAAGTTATTAATGAATTAAATTTTAGCGGTTACTTTTTAATCACTTGGGACATTATTCGATACAGTAACAGTAGAGGGTTTCTACATATTGGTCGAGGAAGTGGAGCTAATTCTATCATTGCCTATTGTTTAGGGATTACTGATATCTGTCCTATCGAACTAGACTTATATTTTGAACGTTTTCTAAATGAAAATAGGAAAAGTCCTCCCGATTTCGATATTGACTGGAGCTGGCAGGAAAGGGATATAATATTAGAATATATCTTTAACCGATATGGATATGAAAATGTAGCTTTCTGTGGAACCAATGTGGAATTTAAGTACCGCTCTATTTTTAGAGAAGTGGGTAAAGTTTTTGGTTTACCAAAAGACGAATTAGATCATCTTGCCAAGAATCCAATGCGTTTACAGCAGAATAATAGTGTGGTAAAGGAAGTACAGGAATATGGAATGTTATTAGAAAAATATCCTAACCAGCGCAGTATGCATTCGTGCGGAATCTTAATTTCTGAAGATCCCATCACCAATTACACGCCATTAGAAATGCCACCAAAGGGATTTCCAATTGTGTTATTTGATATGCACGTTGCCGAATCTATCGGTTTTGAAAAATTTGATATTTTAAGTCAAAGAGGAATTGGTCATATTGATGATACGGTGAAACTAGTTGCTAAAAATAGAGGGATACGCATCAATATAAGAGATACTAAAATTTCAAAAAATGAACTTAAAGCCAATTCCTTTTTATCACAAGGAAAAACAATAGGTTGCTTTTATATTGAAAGTCCAGCTATGCGTGGTTTACTTCGTCGTTTAAAGTGTGACAATTATAAAACATTAGTGGCTGCTTCTTCTATCATTCGTCCTGGAGTAGCTAAGTCTGGAATGATGAAAGAATATATTTTTAGACATAATCATCCTGACCAGTTTGAATATTTCCACAAAGTTTTTGAAGAGCAACTTGGAGAAACTTATGGAATTATGGTTTATCAGGAAGATGTAATTAAGATTGCTTTGCATTATGGCGGTTTGCCTGCAGCTGATGGCGATATTTTAAGAAGAGCTATGAGCGGAAAAGGACGATCCTTAACTGCTTTACAAAAAGTAAAAGATCACTTTTTTGAAAGCTGTGCTAAACAAGGTCATGCAGACGCGCTTAGTCAAGAGATTTACAGGCAAATAGAGTCTTTTGCAGGATACTCCTTTTGTAAGGCGCATTCGGCATCTTATGCAGTTGAAAGTTATCAAAGTCTATATTTAAAAGTATATTATCCTATTGAATTTATGGTTGCTGTGATAAACAATCAAGGAGGGTTCTATAGAACGGAAGTTTATGTTCATGAAGCAAGAATGGCTGGAGCAACTATCCACAATCCATGTGTAAATAAAAGTGAGTTCACCACAACGCTTTATGGTGATTCGATTTATTTGGGATTTATGCATTTACAAGGTCTTCCCGAAAAATTAGCAAATGCTATTTTAAAGGAACGAGAACTTCATGGAGACTATGTTTCTATGGAGGATTTTTGCAACAGAGTAAAAATAGGTTTAGAAAGTTTGAAGCTTTTAATATTTATTGGTGCTTTTCGTGAAACTGGAAAAACTAAAAACCAACTACTAATTTTAGCGAGCTTGCTATTTAATTCATCTGTAACTGACAATCAAATGTTATTGCTGCAAGAATCAGTAAAGGAATATAAATTACCAACTCTAGAACGCTCTCGTTTTGAAGATGCTTTTGACGAAATTGACCTTTTAGACTTCCCCACTTCATTTACCGTTTTTGATTTATTGCAAAGTCCTTTTCGCGGTGATGTAATGGCTAAAGATTTAATCCTGCATCATAAAAAGCAAGTTCGCATGTTAGCATACCTAATTTCTAGAAAACAAGTTCCTACGGTAAGGGGAACCATGTACTTTGGAACTTGGATTGATCATGAAGGTAATTACTTTGATACAACGCACTTTCCGGATAACTTAATTCAGTTTCCTTTTCAAGGTGGAGGCTGTTATTTACTATTAGGAATAGTCGAAGTAGACTATCATTTCCCTACAGTTACGATTTTAAAAATGGCTAAAATGCCTTTTGTCCCTGATCCAAGATATTCTGATGCCAAAGATCATCAGTATATCACTCAGGAAAATATCAAAGAAGATGTGAGTAGAACTAGCAGAGATCCCTATCCAAGAGCTCATGAAATTAATTTACCAAGGAATAAGATGGTATGATATAATCAGTGTAGTAAAATTATAAACCGTTACTTAAGCTTCGATAATTTATAAATTTATAATTTTAAATTATTATACTAACTTACAAAAATTGATTTTTGGCAATTGATTCTAAACAGATAAAGAACAACTATAAATTTTGTAAATAGAATTTTAACTACCTCGAATTCTCTTAAATTGACGTGTATGTTAAGAAACTTTATTTTATTTATCAGTTACTGAAGGTTAAAATGTTGATAAATAAACTCAATGACTACATTTTTTTGTTAACCTGGTTTTCTTTTAATTATATTTAATAATAATTTAAACTTCATTCATGGTAAAATTTACGCTTTACATTGTGCAACTAAGTTGTCAATTAATCAATACTATATTTAATTTTGTTGAAAAATATTAACATATTAAATTAATTTTTATAATTTTTTTTAAACTTATCAAAATTTTGAAATTCAAAATTTTAGACATTATACCTCTGCAAAAATACTTTGGACAATACGTAAGGAAGCTGCTTCACAAAAATCTAATCCAGAATAATCTGGATTAAAACCACTAATATAAGGCACCGCCATTATATAAACGTTTTTAATATATGCGCCATATTGGTCTATAATTTGATAATTATCATTGATTGCAATTCCTGAAGCACGTAAGTAGTAATTATGATTGCTATCCTCTGTGACGATACAACTTGCTGCATCTAATGTGCTTTTCGCAATTTCTGTAGATTTAAATCTAAAAGTTGCAGGGGTTATAATTTTTCGATCCCGCATACTTTTAAATGGGAAATCTTCATAAGATAAGTGCGGCTGACCTATGCAATCAATAAAAGTCTCATAGTAAAAAATATTTTCTTTATCATGGTCACCATAAAGCTTATATTTAATTCCTCCTTCAATAACCGGTTCCACAACACTATCTTCACCTACGGAAACAATTTGCAAAATACCCGCTTGATGCAAAGCTAGAAGCTCACTACACGATTCTTGAGGCACAAAAGCTATCACAAGTGATATTAAAGGCATAAGTACCTTTTGTAGGCGCTGTATGTCTTCTGCAGAAAGATACTTTGCAGGGTGATTCATAGCAAAGCTTAGAACCGCTAACATTTCTTTCCAGTAAATACTTTCATGTCTCTTAATAGACTTTTCAGCCTGAACATATTCTGCTTTAAGGAGCAGAAATGGTTCAATTCTTTCCCTTAAATCCATCATTTTATCTACAAATTCTTCAATAGATAAATCTTTGATGCTTTTATAAAATTCATAATCTTTTTCAATAAAAGCATCTTTAAAGTTTTTTTGAAATAGGAAATCTAATGAGAGAAATCCATCCTTCTTTTTCCTGTGTAATAGAATTTCTTCCTCTGTTAGTATAGAGTCACTATTTAAATGCGAATCCTCTAGATGAAATCGAACTGCTGGTAATAAACCATTTCGCGAATGCATTATAATTTTAAATTCGGGACTGTTCTCATCAGAACGAAACTCTAAAACATCGTTATCATTTTTATAAAAACAACCATTACTCCTAGCAAGGGTACGAATTGCATCAATAGCCGTAAGTGAAGAACCTCTAATTGCTACACTATGATTAAACTGTTTAGCCAATTTGGAGGGTGGATATGGAGCATCATAATAGCCTTTAATTTTTCCTTCATAACGAATGGGCCAATTATGTCCAGTGCAAATAATTACATCATCAAATTGACTTATACTATCACTAGTTTTAATGCAAATCTCTTTACTCCTTTTATCATAATCAATATCTGTTACTGTAGTTCCATAATGAACTTGCGTATAGATAGACTTTGAAACAGCCGATTGCTGCAATAATTCAAATTGGGCAGTTAAATAATGACCAAAAAACAAACGCGGTAAAACCTTGTATTCACTAAAATTATCTGGGCAAATTTTAAACTCTTCCAATAAATTTTTAGGTGCCGTATGTATCCACTCAGAAATTGACGTAACTATTTTTGGGATTTCATTATCAGACACGTTTGTTACATGCTCGATATTTGCTCCTAACGGACTGTAAGGCATACCTGACCCTAAATTGTTATTTTTTTCAAAGATTTCAACTTCAAAATGATTAAATCCTGATTCGATTAATCTTTTATACATAAATAATGCACTTGGACCACCTCCAACTATCGCAATTTTTCTCTTTAATTTTATAAATTCCATTTATTATTATTGAGTTTTAATTAAGTTTTTTAAATTCTTGTTTACTGTACCTAAATACAGTAACAGAAACTCACACTATTCATATTTAAACATTTTATAATGTATTTACTCTAGAATACAATTTTATAATCAAACCTTTAAGGCGATTTTGATAATCTTCAATTAGCCATTCCTTATAATTCTTGCTCGCGTTGTCAAGACATTTTACGTATTGCTTCACGCGCCATTCTATTTCAGGAAGTAATTCTACTGCTAAAGCTATAGCTTGAGACAATGTTTCTGAATTATCTAAGCACATCTTTGTATGTTGTCTAATAGATTGTTGAATCACTGTTTTTGGTTTTCTATCGTTATCAATCGCTTCCTGGTAATTCTCTTCTATATCATAAGCCATTTCTAATGTATTAGGAAAAAGCGCTCGCATTTCTGCTGTAATGGCATTTGATTGTGCAGCTGAAGCAGAACTTGCTTGATAATTTAATTGTTTAGCAAAAGCATCTGGATGATTAAAAATGTAATTCCAATCTAAAGGAGCTTCCCATGGTCCAAATCGCTGAATATTGTTTCCTAAATCAGTAATTCCAAATGATTTCTTTGAAGATAGTCTTCTTGCTCCTCGTCCTATCATTTGATGATATAAAGTAATAGATGTCGTGGCTCTATTTAATATTACATGCTTAATTGACGGTTCATCAAAACCGGTTGTAAGAATAGATACCGAAGTAAGAACGGCATCTTTCGTGGTTCTAAACCATTTCAAGATTTCCTTACGTTCCTCATCAGAAGTTTTATTGTCTAAGTGTCTTATTGTTATTCCAGCTGCTTTGAAATTTTCCTCTACCTGTTGCGACACTGCAATTCCATTATTGAAGATTAAGGTCTTCTTGCCTGAAGCATTTTCTTTATAGGCATTTAATAATAGTTCCTGCATTGGAGCAGAACTATACAATTGGTTTGAGGAACTAACTGTAAAATCTCCATGAATTCCAATTTTTAAAGAATTTAATTCTACTTCATAAATAAAAGACTTGGGCTTAGAAAGGAAACCTTTGTCAATCAAATTTCCAATGCTCTCACCAGTAAGAAGCTTACTGTAATACTGATTCATAGGTTTTGAAATATCAGAGCTGAAAGGTGTTGCAGTTACTCCAATTACAAACGCATTTTTAAAGCTCTTAGTTAATTTTCTAAACGAATTATGATGTGCTTCATCAATAATGACAAGTCCTACCTCCTTAGTTTTAATTTTTTTTGCTTTAATTCTATTACGCAATGTTTCAACCATAGCTACATAACAGTTTGAACGATTTATAAAAGTATTACTCTTACTATTTATAATTCGATTGTGAACTGTAAGCTTTCTTAAAGTAGTTGAAGTTTGTCTAGAAAGTTCCTTCCTGTGGGTTATGATCATTACTTTTTGACCGTATTGCTCAATAAATTGTCTGGCTATTTCAGAAAAAACCATAGTTTTTCCACCACCAGTTGGCAACTGGTATAAAAGCTTACTTTTTGCTTCACTTTTTATTGTGTCAAAAATTGTTGCTATATCTCTTTGCTGATAATCATAAAATGATGTTGCAGCTTGCGGTGTAATTTCCATCTTTTAAAGTCTATTTAAACACTACTTTTATTAAAGATATAATGAAACTTTAGAAATATTTTTAAATGAATTAATTGATTTCTAAACAAGTAAAATACCTGTTTTCAGTAATGTGATTTTTTAATTTTTATGACAATAAAAGTAATACTACAACCTGTTATCAAATTTACATAATTGTTGTACTACAATTACATAATTGATCTAATGAAAGTACGTTAAAAGGACATATTTTAAATTAGTTTTAAGTGACATTAGAATGTTATAAAAATATTCAGTCTTTCCTTTCAAAATTATAAAAATTGTAATTAGATAATACATTTTATAAAAAAAGGCAGTCATTAATAACAGCCAAGTTATTACAGCGAATTTATAAATGCAAGTAAATCTTTTCGATTCTGTGCTGAAAGTTTTTTATAGACGTCTTTACTTTTCTGCGCTTCACCTCCATGCCATAAAATAGCTTCTTCAATATTTCTGGCACGACCATCATGTAGTAAATTGGTATGTTTATTTACCGTTTGAATTAATCCTATACCCCATAGAGGCTGTGTTCGCCATTCGTTACCTGAAGCTTTAAAATCCTTTGCATTATCAGCTAAACCGGGACCCATATCATGCAATAACAAGTCGGTGTATGGACGTATAGTTTGATTTCTTAATGACATTATAGGGTGTGTATTTCCAGTTTTCATTTTTGGTATATGGCAAGAAGCGCATTGTAAAGTTTCAAAAGTTTTTTTACCAGCTAATACATTTTGATCTTTATGGTTTCTTCGTGCAGGAACTGCAAGTGTACTTGAATAAACGGCTACTCTATCTAAATTTATGTTTGTTATTTCTGGAGTTCCACCATTTGGGATTTCGTCGCAATTTACGCCTGGTGGACAGTTTTCATTGGGAAATAAATAGGACGTAATACCCATATCTCCAGAAAATGCTGCAGCAACTTGTTGTCGAACGTTTGGCTGATTTGATTTCCATCCAAAGCGTCCTATTTTGGTAGACTTTGTAAGTATATCATAAACATAATTTGGCCTTCCTGAAATTTCATTTTTATTATTGTCAATAGCAAAAGCCAAAATAGTGCTTTCGTCGATCGCTTCTAGCAGTCCTAAGCCAGTCATTTGTGGCGCTATCCTAGGTGAAATTTTTGTAGAAGTTCCCAGACTTCCGTACCCTAAATCTCTAATGTGGTAACTAGGTTTTTGTAACTCAACCGTTGTTCCGTCGTCAAATTTCTCTATAATTGTTTGATATGAAACTGTATAGGAACCTTTAATAGAATGTCCTAAAATAGCACTATCCTGCAACTGCCCGCCATAAATAGGATCTACATAATCACTTCCATCAGGATAATTACCTTCCGTAGTTAAACGCAATAATAGTCCGCGAGATTTTTCACCATCAAATGCTGGTGGTCTACCTCTTCCGTCTTTAAAGTGGCAATTAGCACAGGAAACTGAATTAAAAAAAGGTCCTAATCCATCTCTAGCTGTTGTTGAAGCAGGTGCGGATACCCAACTTTGTCTAAAAAAAGAGTTGCCCACCCCAAAATCTATCTGTTCACTATTTGTCAAATTAGTACCTGCAAAACCAAAGGCTTCTTCTGAAGTATTAAAAGCAGTAAAATCACCGCCAGAATATTGTTCTTTCTCATCTACTTGCAGATCAACATAAATTTCGTCGGTATTACTGCATCCCAGTACCGTTGCAAGAGAAAGTGTAAGGAAAATTTTTAGAATCTTTTTCATAGTAAATGCAAAAAAGTGCTCTATTTGAAGAGCACTTGATAGATATATATTATTATATAATTAGCCATTAACAATTAATCCAATTTTAGCTGCTCCAGCAAGTAAATTTTTTCCAAAAACTTTAATCGCAGAAGAACCTGCTGTAACTTTTTTTCCTTCATTTGATGCTGTCCCACCTGAGATTGCTAGATCAAAAGGAGTTTGCATTGCTGCAACTTTTGCTAGTGCGTCTTTTATTGAAGCAGCGGTGTCTGTGAAACTAGTTTCATTCACTTGTTTAACTAGATCTTCTAAGGACGCTCCATCTATAGTGCCGTATTTTCCTTGATAGACATTAATAACTCCCTGTAAATTTAAAGCGATGTCTCTATGCGTATTATCACTAAAACAAGAGTGTTCGTCTTCTTGATCTGCATTTTCTAATGCAACATCCATACGTTCAACTGGCAATTCTGCTAACGCTAGAGTAGTGATCCCTAAATACATGTTTTTTAAGGCTGTATCTTCTGCCAAGGCTAAAAATTCTTTTCTATAATCGCCTCCAACTTTCCATTGATTTACTAAGTAGTCTAAATTATCAGTTAAAACATCGGCACAAGCATTTAAATAATCTGCTCTTCTTTTTTGATTTCTTGCAGTTCCAGCCGCAGATTGCAGATAATCAGTATAAGGTCTTAGTCCTGCTTTTTTCTCAGATGGGTCTGTCAAATCTTGTCCCCACAATAAAAATTCAATAGCGTGATAACCTACGGCTATATTCTTTTCGCCTGACTCCGTTTTACTAATTGTCAGCAGCACAGTTTTGTTAATTATAGGATAAAGTAGAGTTTGATTAATGATTCCATCTTGTGTCGATGTTCCATTATTATCAACATAATCAATAAAGTTTTCATCTAATGGCCATGAGTTAATTAATGCTTCTGGACCATTATCTCCGGTGTCAATTGGTCCATTTGCAAAACGGTAAGCTTCAGTCGTACCATAACTTTCTCTTGAGACCTTCCATGCATTTTTTGCAGCTACAAAATTAGCCTCTGAAGGCGTGGTTGTAAAAGTTGTTACTGCTTTTTCTAAAAGTACGGCATCATCATAAGCTTGCTTGTAATTAGCACATGCTATCGTGGCATAATTTTCAATTACTTGCTTCTTTGTTACTTTCTGTTCAACTTCCGTAGACTTATCATCACTAGTACAAGATGCAACTGTCACACCAATTGTAAAGATAAAAACTGCTTTTAAAAATGCCTTATTCATATTATTGTTATTTAGATTAATTAAAAAGAAGGGCAAATATAAAAATATTTATTTAATAAATATTTCTTAGTTCGAAGAAATTTAAGATTTAACATTTGTCTAATTGTCAGAATTTGCTACCATTTTTGAAAAGTTCGTTGAGCATAAAAAAACCTTAAATTAATTTAGAATAAATTCAAATAACTTATTTGACTTTTGTATTTTTGTAAAAAAATTTTTAATGAAGAAGCTATTATTTTTATTTTTCGGACTTGGGATTATTATATCTTGTACGTCAAACGACTCAGATACAGACACTACCAGCAATCCTAATGCTTTTGATAGAGCGGCACTTTTGACAAATTGGGCAGATAATATTATCGTGCCACGTTACGAAATTTATAAACAGAAAACAGTTCTGTTAGAAAGTGCCACAACTTTATTTTTTAATACTCCAAATACTGTAAATCTTGATTTGTTGAGAAATGCTTGGTTCGAGGCGTATAAATCATATCAATCAGTAGCGCTGTTTAATTTTGGTAAAGCAGAGGAAATTCGTTTAAATGAAATCAGCAATACCTATCCTACTGATGTTGCTGGAATCGAAAATAACATAGCATCTGGTAGCTATAATTTAAATTTGAATGCCCAATATGCAAAGCAAGGATACCCAGCAATCGATTATTTATTGAATGGATTAGGAACTGATGATGCTAGTGTTCTTAAGTTCTATACATCTGATGCTAACGCAGCAAAGTATAAAGACTATTTATCAGCAGTCGTAAAAAAAATTAATGATAATAGCACAGTCGTCCTTAATGACTGGAAGACAAGTTTTCGAGATACTTACGTTAAAAACAATGGTACCTCCGTTACAAGTGCAGTAAACAGTACAACAAATGCATTTGTGAAACATTTTGAAAAAGATATCAGAACCGCTAAAGTTGGAATTGCTGCAGGTAAATTTTCAAATGAAATTAAGTTTCCTGAAAAAGTAGAAGGGTTTTATAAAAATGATATTTCAAAAACCTTATTAAAAATTGCTATTCAGTCTTCTAAAGATTTTTTTAATGGAAAAAGTACTACTTCTGAAATAAATGGAGCAGGTCTTAAATCATTCCTTGACTATGTAAAAGCGGAGCGTGATGGTGTACTTTTAAGTAGCACTATTAATAAGCAGTATGATGCGGTATTAAATTCAACTTCAGTATTGAATGAAAGTTTTTCCAATCAAGTAAATGCTGATAATTCAAAAATGTTACTTACTTATGATGCTATGCAGAAATTAGTTATATATACTAAGCTAGATATGATGCAAGCATTAAATATTTCTATTGACTATGTTGATGGAGATGGAGATTAATTATGAACAAAGCAATCAAAGATTATCTAAGTAAACAGTCATCAGCCGGAACGTTAGCTTTTTTTAGGCTGGCTTTTGGTTTAATGATGTGTTTGAGTTTACTTCGATTTGTTAGTTACGGATGGGTTGACAAATTTTACATTGAACCCTTATTTCATTTTACTTATTATGGATTTGAATGGGTTCGTCCTATTGGAATTTACACCTACTTAATATTTTTCATTGCATTTATCGCAGCACTAGGAATCGCACTAGGATATAAATATCGATTCTCAGCCTTAATTTTTTTTCTGAGTTTTACGTATATTGAATTGATGGATAAAACCACTTACCTTAATCATTATTATTTTATTTCGGTAATTAGTTTTGTTCTTATTTTTTTACCGGCTAGCGCATTTTTTTCAATAGATGCTTATCGAAATGCCCAGAAAAGATTTGAGTATATTCCACGCTGGACGACAGATGTTTTAAAATTATTATTAAGTATTGTCTATTTCTATGCAGGGTTAGCTAAGATTAATTCCGATTGGCTTTTTAAGGCAATGCCCTTAAAAATTTGGTTGCCTACCAATTCAAATTTGCCCTTTCTAGGAGATTTATTAAACGAGAGTTGGGTTCATTATGCGTTTAGTTGGAGTGGAATGATTTATGACTTAAGCATTCCTTTTTTATTACTGTACAAACGAACGCGCTGGTTTGCATTTGTATTAGTTGTTATTTTCCATTTAATAACAAAAATATTATTTCCAATTGGGGTATTCCCATACATAATGATTGTAAGTAGTTTAGTGTTTTTTGAATCTTCATTCCATTTAAAAATATTGAGAAGAATTACCAAAGCATTGAACTTTAACATAGCAATGTTTCAAAATTCAAAAGTGTTAGTCGAAAATTTAAATTCATTTAGTCTAATAAAGCGTGTGATTTTGGGACTGTTTTTAGTTTTTCAATTAGTGTTCCCTTTTCGATACTTAGCCTATCCAGGTGAATTATTTTGGACTGAGGAAGGTTTTCGTTTCTCTTGGCGGGTAATGTTAATGGAGAAAGCTGGATATACAGAATTCAAAGTTGTTGATGCTCGTACAAAGCAAGAGATTTTGGTAATCAATCATCAATTTCTATCTGCTTTTCAGGAAAAACAAATGGCTTTTCAACCTGATTTTATTTTAGAATACGCACATTTTTTACATAATTATTACAAAAAAGCAGGAGTCAATAATCCTGAAGTGTATGTCGCTAGTTACGTTGCACTAAACGGTAGACTGAGTAAAACATATATAAATCCCTCCATAAATTTAGCTAAAGAATATGAATCTTTCCAACACAAATCATGGATTCTTCCATTTAATGACACTATCAAAGGTTTTTAAATTTTTTACAATTTTTTTATTTTCCACCTCGGTATTTTCACAAAATAAAATTTCTGGTTTTGTGCACGACGCGATGGGTAAAAAAATAGTAGCGGTAGAAGTCATTAATAGCAGTACCAATCAAAAAGGTACTACCGATGCTAATGGCTATTTTGAAATGATCGTTACAAATGAAGGATCTTACAATTTTCTATTTTATAAAGATAATTATGCTATTACAGATGAAATGATTGTCGCACCTACCAATAATTTAGTAATTACTTTGCGTGCAATGAATTCACTTTCAGAGGTGATAGTAAGTAAGGAACGCGCTAAGGTATTTACATTAAATAAACTAAAGGATATTGAGGAAACAGCTATCTATGCTGGTAAAAAAACGGAGGTTATAGCAGTTTCTAACCTTTTGGCTAATAAAGCAACAAATAATGCAAGGCAAATTTATGCACAAGTAGTAGGGCTTACAATCAATGAAAGCTCGGACGGAGGTTTGCAATTAAGCATAGGAGGAAGAGGTTTAAATCCTAATAGAACCTCTAATTTTAATACGCGTCAAAATGATTATGATATTAGTGCAGATGTATTAGGATACCCGGAAAGTTACTACGCTACTCCAACTGAAGCTTTGGAAGAAATACAAGTTATTCGTGGTGCAGCTTCCCTTCAATATGGAACACAGTTTGGTGGATTAGTAAATTTTAAAATAAGAAAACCAGTTGATAAACCTATTGAGTTTTTGACGAGAAATACAATTGGGTCTCATGGGTTGTACACTAATTTTAGCAGTTTAAGTGGAACTTCAAAAAAATTCAGTTACTATACTTTTATAAACTATAAAAAAGGAGATGGTTTTAGACCAAACTCTGATTTTGAAAGTAAAAATTATTTTATAAACTTAAATTATCAATTCACTAAAAATACTTCTTTACACTTTGACTACACTTATTTTAATTACTTAGCACATCAAGCAGGAGGTTTAACAGATGAAATGTTTAATTCTAATTCAAATCAAAGCAATCGTGAACGAAATTGGTTTGGTGTAAATTGGAATTTATATGCGCTGCGATTCAAACATCATTTTGAACATAACGCTGATTTTTCTTTACAATTTTTTGGTTTAGATGCAAGCCGAAAAACAGTTGGTTTCCGTCCTAATAGAGTTTCTATTCCGGATGAGGTCGACACCGTACGAGATTTGATTACTGGAGATTTTGTTAACTGGGGAGCAGAAGCGAGATACCTTAAGAGGTATAGCATTAATGATAATTTAAGTGCTTTTTTGATAGGAGGTAAATATTACCAATCTAATAATACTGGCATTCAAGGACCAGGAAGTTCAAGAAGCAATGCTGATTTTAATTTATCTACAAATGAATTTCCTTTTTTCGAAAACCAATCTGATTATCATTATCCAAATCTAAATTTTTCCCTATTCGGTGAGAATATTTTTAAGATTAGTTCTAAATTTTCTATCACTCCTGGATTTCGAATTGAAAAAATTAGAACAGAGGCAAATGGTTCCTACAGAAAGATTAATCGAGATTTAGCAGGAAACATAATATTAGATGAAACTATTTTTGAAGAGAATGTCAAGGATAGAAATTTTGTTTTATTTGGTGTCGGACTAAGTTTTAAACCCAAAAATAGCTTAGAAGTATATGGAAATATTTCTCAGAATTACCGATCTGTAACATTCAATGACATCCGAACTGTAAATTCTAATCAAGCAATCGCACCTGGCATTTCTGACGAAAAAGGATATACTTCAGATATTGGTATTCGTGGAAATTTTAGAAATAAATTAAGTTTCGATTCGAGTGTTTACGCATTGTATTACAATGACAAAATAGGAGAATATAATACTGAAATAGGTGGGCTTTTCTATCGTTATCGTGACAATATTGGAACGGCATTGACTTATGGCTTTGAGACTTTACTAAATTGGAATATCGCTGAAACATTCTTTGTGAAGTCAGATGATTTTTTGTGGAATGTTTTTACAAATGCAGCTTTTACAGGTTCAGATTATTTAAGATCAGAGCAAAAAGGAATTGAAGGAAAGGAAGTAGAATTTGTACCAATGTTAAATTTAAAGATAGGATCTGGTGTAGGATATAAAAACTTTATGGCGAGTATTCAATTTTCGTACGTTTCCTCTCAATTTACTGATGCTACTAATTCAAAGGTTGGTGCTAATGCAATAAGCAATGGTACTTCAGGGCAAATCCCATGTTACTATGTGGGCGATATATCTCTTTCTTATAAATGTAAGCAATTTAAGCTAGAAACGGGATTAACAAATTTTACCAATAATACCTATTTTACAAGAAGAGCTACTGGTTATCCAGGTCCAGGAATTATCCCCTCTGATCCTATCACTTTTTATACCACAATCGAATTCAAGTTTTAATTTTAATGAAAATCTTGAATTAAGTATTAAAAAAAACGTACCATCTAGATTGAATATCACTTTTTGTTACTTGTAAATAAATAGTAATTGTAATAGCAAAACTAAAAAAATAAGTAGCTTAAAGCTAAATGCGATTCACATGAAAAACTTAAAACTATCCTAAAATGCAATGGAAGATGAAAAATTAAAATAACTGAATCTTACTAAAATTCATTATGAAATTTTTTTTTAAAAATTGATCGATGCTTGGACTATTGTTGTGTTACTAATTCCCCTTGAACAATGGAGACGTAGGCTTTTTATGTATGCCCGAACGGGTGGAAAGGACATACGCCGTTACAGCTACTTCAACAACCTGACTACCCGTGACCTTCGTTTGCAACAAGCATCGATTCAATTTTTTATGTAAAGCTTAAAGCTAGACTTAAACTAAAATTCAATTTTTTCTTCATTTTTGTTTCTACAACGTAAAAATTAATTATTAAAGATTAGCTTGAATTCTGTTTTGTAAATTTATATCATCCACACACTTATCATCTTACAGAATCTTAAAAGAAATTTATATTATTTTAATTCTAATAAAAAATTAATACAAAATTCTACATACAATTTAATTAAATTGTATGTAGTATTTTGTTGCTGCTGCGCCTTACTATTTAAAGGAATATTAAAACTACATTCAATACAAGTCTTGTAAAACAAAAACCAACATAAAGATTTTGGAACAATTTAAACGAAACATATAAGACCTTTCCAAAACTTTAAAATAATTTTACAATTATTAATTGTTGATAATGGAATAATGGAAAATAAAGATGATAAGTATTTTATAAATGAATTTCTTTCCAATGAAAGAACTTTTCTATCGTGGATTCGTACTGCTGTAGGGATACTCGTTTTCGGTTTTGTTACTGTTAAGTTTTCACTGTTCTTAAAACATATTCCAACTAAGAATATTCAAGAAATACCAATACATATTAGCGACTATACCGTTAATATGGGTTTTGGCTTCTTAATTGCCGGAGCACTTATAATTTTACTAGCTTATCTCCGATACATTCAAACAATCAAATTACTTAAAAAAGGGGAGTATAAATATTCCTCTTTACTTGTTACAATATTTTCAGTCATTCTTTTTATTATGGTTATTTCTCTTATCTCTTATTTGATTGCAAGCAATTATTAGAATGATGCAAATCCTACCTTTTATGTGCTAAATCAATTCGCAGTAATCTTATAATTAATAAAGTATAAAATCTAATTATGTAAATGATAACGTGATTCTTTCACTAATTTTAATTTATTATTAATTCAAACATTCAACAAAATGGATAATTTAAGTAAAACAACAAGTGACATCAAAGAGGTAGCAAAAGAAAGTGTAGAAAACATGATAACTAATGAAAATGTGACTGACCACACAAATGAAAGAGATACCTACAATTCTCCTGACCATGATGACAATAGATTAAGTGATCAAGAAAATAAAGAACTTAATGAAGAGGAAGATAATGACGATTTCCTGAATAATGGGGAAAATGATGACGACATAGATGACATGCATGACATGGATGACATTGATGACATTGATGACATTGATGAAATTGACGAAATTGACGAAAGTGATATAGATGAACAATCGGACAATGATACAAATGATGACGAAACTCCGCAGAACAACGAGCACTTTTTAAATAGCGCTGATCCTAATGATCCAATAGGAGACGGTTCAAATAGAAATGAAAATTATTAGTTTAAAAAGAAGAACATAATAATAGAAGGATTTGAAAAAATTCTGTAATAGAAAAATATGTGATTCTTAATAATTTTGAAATTATAAATCTATGCTCCTGCTCAAGTTTATCAATGGTGAAACAGTTATAAGGATTTTTAAACATTAAAATTTTGAAAATTATAAGTGGCTCCACAGTGGTTGTTTGTTTAGAAATGTAAAAAAAGTATAATTGACATTATTGTTTTATTTATCAATCTAAAATTATTTTTCATCGTCGTGGAGCCACTTATAACAATTAAATAAAATTTTATAGGAGCTAACATAAAAATATCGAAAAATGGAAAATAAAAATTCATCCCAACAGTATGCACTAAGCAATATACTTCCTAAAAAAAATGTTCCTACAATTGAAAGGATATTAATGATTGCCGGTGGTGCTTATGTTCTTTATAAAGCGTTTTCCCAGAAGGAAAGTAGCACAGCAAAAAACACCTTTGGTGGAGCGATGCTATTACGTGGACTTTCAGGATATTGTCCAGCATATCATGCTGCAGAAACCTTTAGTGATGCTGATCCACATTACGTAAATATTACAGTAAGGACAACGGTAAATAAACCTATTTTACAAGTGTATTCTTTCTGGAGAAATTTAGAAAATTTACCTAAATTTATGAATCATTTAGAAAATGTACAAAATCTAGATCATGAAATTTCTGAGTGGACAGCTACGGGCCCACTGGGAGTTGGTAAAATAAGATGGAAAGCAAAAATAACCAAAGAAGAAACTGGTAAATTTTTGAGCTGGAAATCAGTCAATAATTCATCAATAGAGAACGTAGGAAAAGTTTCTTTTAAACCAGTTGGTCAGGCTACTACTATTGACGTCACCATTTTGTATCGAACACCATATGGCGTTTTAGGGGATAAAGCAACACAATTATTTAATTCTTATTTTAAAAATATGGTTAAAAATGACATTGAAAGTTTCAGGTATTATATCGAATCAAATGGGTTAAATACCGACTAGAGAGAATAAATAATTTTACTAGGTAAAAGCAGATGTGATTCAATTTATAAAAGATAATACACAATTGGAGATATGGTCTACTAAATACTTATACGACCTAGTTTCGCACTTGAAGATAGAATAAATTAAAATATTCGTGCAGTGGTTTGTATGTTTTTTTGTTTTCAAAATGAAATCTTATAATAGTTATTTACTAATAAAATAGCTATTCAAGAAAGAATATAATTTATAATATATCATTTCCAAATTCACTTTAAACTGCACTGTTAGTGAATATTTGTTCATTTTTTTAATAAAATTTATTACCTTTATTCATTATAAAAAAATCCAAAACTTTGGAAGTAACCCTATGGGTGTCCCTGTTCTTAAATAGTATATCGTAAACCCCTATAATCACTAGGAAATATTTAAAGGCAACGGAACCTCTTTCTCCGCTGGTTAATTCAAAAAGCCAACTAAAACCCTTTAAATCGTATGATTTAGAGGGTTTTTTCTTTTATACCCCTTCCAAATTATTCATAGTTTATCATATTAAAAGGGGTACTATTAGGGGCACTTGCAAAATTCAAAAACATTGTGCCCCTACCTATGGTAAACCTTGTAATAGCAAGGAGTTCATTAAATGGACATCTTGTTTTGTGTTGATAGTAATTTTAAATTTCTATTAACTTAAAGGTCACCAGCTATGAATGAAAACATCTCAATCCTCTTTTACTTAAAAAGAGCCAAAGTCAACGCACAAGGGTTAGTTCCTATTTTTCAAAGAATAACTATCAATGGCAAACGCATTGATAATAGTACAGGAAAGTTTATAGACCCCGCCAAATGGCATAGCGAAGTGTCTAAAATGAGGGGTACCTCAGAAGAAGCTCGTTCAATAAATGGACATCTTGAACATTTGAAATCCAAAATATACGATGCTGAGAAAAAATTAATCAAAACCGATATTCCTATAAATTCCGAAACATTAAAAAACAAATTACTGGGTATCGAAGAACGACAACGCACCCTTATACCTATCTTCCAAGACCACAACAATAAAATAAAAGAATTGGTGGGTAAAGAATATGCACCAGGAACTTTGGAACGTTACAAGACCTCTCTAAAACACACGATAGATTTTCTCGAATGGAAATACAAAATATCAGATATCGAAATTGATAAAATAAATCATGCCTTTGTTACCGACTATGAATTCTATTTGCGCAGCGTTCGGAATTGCGCTAACAACACTGCAGTGAAATACATCAAGAATTTCAACAAAATAATAAAGATCTGCTTGGCCAACAATTGGATTGACAGAAACCCATTCAGTAACTACAAAGCCAAAGTCAGAGAAGTGGAACGGGTATATTTATCGGAGGAAGAGATTCAGAATATCATCAACAAAGATTTCAGAACAGAAAGACTATCACTAGTCCGCGATATTTTCCTTTTTAGCTGCTTTACCGGTTTGGCATACATTGATGTCAAAAACTTAACAAAATCCCATATAAGCATCGGTATTGACGGAGAGAAATGGATTTTTACCCACCGTCAGAAAACAGAAGCAGCTTCGAAGATTCCAATCCTTCCAATTACCCAAATGATTATTGATAAATACGAGGGCCATCCGGAATGCAATAATCAAAACAAACTACTTCCTATTCTTTCAAACCAGAAAATGAATGCCTATTTAAAAGAAATTGCTGGCGTTTGTGAAATTGAAAAAGATCTTACTTTCCACATTGCCCGACATACTTTTGCAACCACAGTAACACTAACTAACGGGGTTCCTATAGAAAGCGTAAGCAAAATGCTTGGGCACAAAAACTTAAGAACCACTCAACATTATGCAAAAGTTCTAGATAAGAAAGTAAGTGAAGATATGATGATTTTGAGAGATAAATTTAAAGATGGTTTAATGGCTAAATCGATGATTTAGTGTCATTTTAAGAAGCAGCAAAGGTCTGTTATAATATTACATTTCATTATGATAATCTGCCATAAATCAATTTGAAATTGTGTTGTTGAATAAAAAAAATATTTGCAACAGTGACTTCCACGTTCCTCTCACAAATCGACAATAAATCTCCCAAAATGACAACTCCTCTCCCTAATTGACAACAAATATTCCCGAATTGACAACAAATAGTCCCAAAATGACAACAAATGATCCCGAATTGACAACTCCTCTCCCAAATTGACAACAAATGCTCCCGAATTGACAAGTCCTCTTGCGATATGACAACAAATATTCCCGAATTGACAACTCTTTCTCCTGAATTGACAACAAATGATCCCGAATTGACAACTCCTCTCCCGAATCAACAACAAATGATCCCGAAATGACAAGTATATCTCTAATTAGTAACAAGATAAAATATACCAGTATATTCAAATTCAATCCATCGCATTCAAATTCAAACAATCCTAAAATTATACTCCTAAAACTAATTTAAGACCATAATCGAACTTAATTTGCCCTATTCAATTCCCGAATTGAACACTATACTTTTAGCTTCAAATAATTTATTTTGATAGGTTTGCACAGGTTTTCCCATTTCTTCCTCCAGCAAATCACTTCAAATTATATTATATGTCAGAACAATTTAATCAGGACCGGATTAAACGTATTTACAAAATGCTGTTCGAAATGGCAACTGGAAATATGACCTTCCGCATCCAGGATAATAGTAATGATGAATTAAAAAATACTGCTGAAGCATTAAATAAAATTGCTGAAGAACTCCAAAAAATAAATAAGGAATCAGGATACATAACCGCTTGCTACCAATACCACAATCTAATTCAGTTAACATTTGTATTAGATAATAATTTTGTTTTATTGAGTTTTAATAATGAAGTGGCGCTCACTCTTAAATACAATCCAGATACAATTATCAATACCGACTTTGGTAAATTAATCTCCCAGCAATCGAAAGATATTTGGAACGGTATTCTTGATGAATTAAATAAAAACTCCAATTACATCACTACTTTGCAATTAATTTTCATTACTGGTGATAATCACCTACTGCCGTCATTTTGCACAATATCAAGATTATTATATAGCGATGAAATAATTGTAAGTTCAGTATCAACTCTACTTGAAGACATGCGTAACATTAACGACCGTCTCTCTGGTTCAAAAATCCGTAGACAGAATGAAGTTACTGCGGTACAAAAATTACATGATTATATTTTAAGTCATCTGGATGAACCATTACCCACTTTACATTACTTGGCTCAAATGTTTGCTATTGAAGAACACATATTAAAAAATGGTTTTAGAACCGTTTTTAAAACCAGTGTCTATAACTTTTATCAAGAAGAACGCTTAAAAAGAGCGAATCTAATGATCCGTCAAACATCCGTTTCTTTAAAAGAAATTGCATATCTGAATGGCTTTAAGGGCTATCTTAACTTCTATAAAGCCTTCAAAAAAAGATTTGGCTACAAACCAAGTGATCTATCAAGACCCGAAGAAGATCTTCTACCCTAATACTTTTCCACTTTTTTATTTTTTGAATAACGAAATGCCTGATTTGCATAATCTTACAATTTTATATTATAGAATTTTACAAGACCAAAAAAGCAAATTATGAAAATTTCTGAAAAAATTAAAAGTGCAATAGTGAATTTAATAAGTTGGCTCTTTATTTTGCTATTCACTTATGCAGCGATCACAAAAGTTCTTGATTTCCAGAATTTCAAACAACAGCTGGGACAATCACCGCTCTTGAGTTCTTTTGCTGAACAAATAGCATGGGCGGTTCCATCAATTGAACTTTTAATTGTCGTCTTTTTGGTCTTACCAAAGTTTAGGTATGCAGCCTTAGTATCCTCTTTTGCATTAATGCTGATGTTTACCGCTTACATCTACATTATTTTAAATCACAGTGTATTTGTTCCTTGTTCCTGTGGCGGTATTTTAGAAAAGATGAACTGGCAAGAGCATTTGATTTTCAACATAGGATTTGTTTTCTTGGCACTGATTGGAATTTGGCTGCAACCAACACCCTATATTACCATAAAAAAGAAATTAATTCTGGTGTCCAGTTCCGCAGTAACCAGTATTAGTATCGTAGTTGTTTTATTTTTAATCTCAGAGAATATCCACAGTTATCACAACAAATTTGTTCGGCGTTTATCCAGTGCTCCTGTAACAAAAATAAAGGATTATAACCTCAAATTAAGGTCATACTATTTTGCAGGTGCCGATGATGGTCAAGTTTATTTGGGAAATACAACCTCGCAATTATTAATGACCGTTGTAGATACAGCGTTAAATAAAACAACGATACAGAATATTACTCTTGACAAAATCGACTTGCCATTTCGTTCACTGACAATTAAAGTAAAGGCACCCTATTTTTACATTTATGATGGAATGGTTCCTTGCATATTCAGGGGCAAAACTTCGGACTGGAAGGCGAAGCTATACAAAAGTGGCTCTGAGTACTTTAGCTTTGCAGAACCAATTGACTCAACGTCTATGGCAGTTCGCGTACAAAAACGTGGTAGTGGTGAAAGTGTATTAGGTAAAGTTGATCTACTCTCCAATGAAAAGACAGTATTAAATCATAATTTATTGCAAAAACAGATTGATGGCCTTTTCGATACCGATGGTTCATTAATGTATAGTAATGGCATAAACAGAATAATCTACTTGTACGCCTATCGCAACCAGTTCATCGTCGCCAGTCCACAATTAAATATTGATTTCAGAGGCAATACAATTGATACTATAGCCCATTCCAATATTGAATTAGTAGATTTAGAAAAACGTGGTGAGCGAAAATTTGCAAAAAAGCCGTTACTAGTAAATAAAGATGCAGCTGTTTATGGTAATGTACTCTTTATAAATAGTAATATCCCCGGTCGATATGAAAGCTTAGAAATGTGGAAACTAGCCAGTATTGTAGATAGCTATAATATCTCTTCAAATAGCTATCTCGAAAGCTTCTATGTCTACGATGTCGACAAACAAAAGTTACGTGATATAATAGTGCATGGTGATAAGCTTTACGCCCTAGTGGGAAATCACCTTATAAGCTACAAACTACAGCCCATAATAACAGCTAATTATAAAAAACAGAGTCGGTCGTAAACCCGACTAAGCAATCTATTGGCCAAATAGCAGGACAAGATCGAAAACCTGTAAAAAAGAGTAGATCAAAACTTTTAATTTTTACGATTATGAAAACTAAAATTTTAAAATTCGGTATGCCGGTAGCATTTGTTGCTCTCGGATTAGTTGGTGCTTTATCCTCAAATGCGATGGAAAAAAAGGCAACCGTAATAGCTAGTGAAACGGGTTATAAAAAGGTAATTGGTGCTGCCCAACCTTGTCAACCTGTAGAATCGTGTGATAACGTTCAAGGTCAGCTATGTAAGTCAAGCATTGATAACTCGCAGTTGTATCGTCGCATAAGCGACAACCAATGTCCAACGATGTTGTTTAGAAGTAATCCTTAAATATTAAAGAAAAGCCGCCACAAAAAAAATGTGACGGCTTTTCAATTTAAGGCTTTAAATATTTCGCAAACCAGGCCTCAATTCGTTTTGTGAGATCAGCCTGTTTCTCCCTTTCAGATATCGTATGAGATTCCTTGGGATAAATAAGTAGAATATGTTCTTTCTTCAACCTTCTCAAAGCAAAATAAAACTCGATGCTTTGAAAATAATGCACCTGTTTGTCTTCATCTCCTGTCCATGCCAATAAAGGTGTTGTTACATTTTGAGCCAGTAGCACAGGTGAATTGTTGAGGTAACTTGACATCCCTTCAAATAAAGACAATCCTATACGTTCCTGATCAATTTCATATCGAAAAAATTCTGAAGTCGCATAATTACTGTTACAATAAAGATAACTTGATACCAAATCTGTAATAGCAGCACCGGATACAGCGGCTGCAAATCGGTCCGTTTTTGCTATAATGTAGTCTGTTTCAAATCCGCCAAAGGAGTGCCCTGTTAATCCAATTCTATTGGGGTCAACATTATATTTTAAAAGAACCGCATCAACTGCAGCCAATACACATTTTTTTGCTGATTCACCCGGCTGACCCAATTGGTAAACGAGATCTGGTAAAAGAACAAAATAACCTTTTGACGAAAAAACCGAAAAGTTAATCCCATTCTCGTTCAATAGCGTCGGGTTAACGTACCGATGTAAACTACCTCCTTGTCTTTCATAAATGTTAACAATCATAGGATACTTGATCGCAGGATCAAAATCCGCAGGATAAATTAAAACACCGGTCAAAGGTTTTCCATCTACTACATACGAAACCTTCTCAGCCTTAGCCCATAAATAGTTCTTGTGTTGCGGATTGCTGCGATACAATTCTTTTTGTTTCCCAAGAGCATCGACTAACAGCAACTCTGGGGGCGCATCAAAATGCTGCGAGATATAAATAAAAGCGTTACTATTTTTCGCCTTTACCACACGGTCAGTTCTTTTGTATTCCCAAACGATTGGGCTCGCACCGGTTTTTGAATCATACGAGTAAAATCCGCTGAAGCCGGTTACTGTATTATGAGCAGATAAAATCCACTGCGTCGAATAATTGATGATAGCATTGGTCCGATCCATATAATCGGACTTAGAGGGTAGCCTGCGTTGGGCAGTTGCAAAACGAAAAGTAGTTTTATTTTCACGCCCCTTGGTTAACCGTTTCTTTGTCTTTCCGTCAGCACTAATCATCCAAATATCAAACTGGTCATAAATGAAAAGAGAGTTATCGTCTATGCTCCACCCCGCAATACCATATAAAGGAACTTGCCCCGCACGATCATAATCGATATCACGAACCGGAACGCCCAAATCTCGAGTAATGTTTCGGTGTTCATCCTTCTTGAAATCATACAACCACCAGTCACCATTTACTGAATAAGATAAGTAATTGCCCTTGGGAGAAAATGCCGGCTCCATTCCCGTCCCTGGATATCCTTTGAGCAATAATCGCTTTGTACCCGTCTCAATTGCAGTTACATAAATATCTCTCAATCCTATACCATCAAAATGTGGCTCAGATTCGAATTCATTCCAAGTTAATGCATAATCTCCGCCGCTACCCATTAATATAGACGGCTCTTCTCTATTGCTAATCTGCAAAAACCGCCCAGTATCTACAAACCATACCGCGATCTTATCCTGTAAGCTTAGGTCTCCATACATTTTTAAATGGGGATAGATTTGCTTGTCATTTGCATTCCACACTTGAACAACTTCGGTTGTGTCTTTATTTGATATAGGTTCTTTCAACATAAAAAAGATACGTCTTTCATCATTTGAAATCTTAATCGAACCAAAACTAGCGCCTATGCTCATATCATTAGGGAAATTGGAACAGGTTTCTGGCTCAAATGACAAAAGATTCCCAGTATCTAGCCGATAGGCATACAGCTTGCCTCTCAAGCCAGTATTTTGAATAAAGGCAATAGTTTGGTTAAGCCAACTCAGGTTTTTAATCGCGCCATATGTTAAAACCGGTATCTCTTTTTTTGTGAAATTATCAAAGATTTCAAGTACTTCTATTTTCTCTTTTCCAATAACGTAGGCAATCGCATCCTTGCTTGTATTCCATATCCATTCACTGATATTTTCTACATTAGCCACGGTTTGGCCACGCATGTTTTTTACAGTTAAGCGTTGGTTGCCATTTTGATCATCAGTAATTAGTAGTAAGTGCTTACCATTACCCGAAAATGAATAGCTGTTAATTTTCGGGAAGTAATTCACTTTTCCTGATGTCAAGTCTTGCAAAACCAATGTATCATTCTGCTTGCAAGCAAACCAATTTTCACCGTTAAACACACCATTTGTACCACGAGGAAACAGGTATTTTTTCCTATTTTTCATTGATATAGCAAATAATGTATCAGCTGTATCGTATTGCAGGCTGTAACTTGCCCAACCTCCCCTATCAGAAATACTGTGCGATAGCATATCACTCCATAAATGATAATCTTCTTCCGGTACCGTTTTCTTTTGTAAAACCTGCCCTATTACCGAGCAGCCCACTAGCAAAAAACAATATGTAGTTAAGCGGTAGAAAAAAAAATAACGAAGTTTTTTCTTTGTCTGAGCTATTCTAGTAACCATCATTTTGCGGTGCAAGATTTGGGTTTAACAACAATTCTTTTTGAGGTAGCGGAAGAAATCTATCTGTCGTATTCCAACCAGATTTTACAGCAAACAATGCAGTATCCAATAACCCATTTCTTTTTAGGTCAAAGAAGCGATGTCCAAATTCACAAAAAAGTTCAGTTTGGCGTTCCTTTAGCACGGCAGTGATAATTTCTGCACTAGATGATGCTGGTGTATCCCCTAAACCTGCTGTATTCCTTATCTTATTCAAATCTTCTTTAGCGCCAATCAAATCACCTTGCTGCGCTCTGGCTTCGGCACGAATCAGATACTGCTCAGCAAGTCGGAGCACAATCGAATATTCTACAGAGCTCCCCGTGTTGGAATACTCTTTATATTTATAAGCGTGAGACCAACTATTAACACCCGTTGTAATCATTTTTGTCCAGTGCACTTTTCTTTGATCATTAGCCTCAAACGCATTAAGAATGGTCGGTGAGAGTGATGATGAAGGTGGCGGTCCGTTAAAAAACACAAATGTTTTAGCTTCCTTTGTATTGTCTCCCATGATAGCAGGCATCAATTGCCAAATCGTAGTGGTGCTTTCTTTGAGGAAAACTTTATCAAGATCATTCTCCCAGACATAAACGTCTGTTTGGTTCAGAACAGCAGAAGCAGCATTAGAAGCCTCATCCCATAAATGGAGATAAAGATTAACTCTCGCCAGCATCGCATACGCCGCATAGCGGTTTGGCCTCACACGTTCTGGACTACTATACGATTCGGGCAAAAGCGCAATAGCCTGTTCAAGATCAGATTTAACTAAGAGTAGTGCATCATTTTCAGCAGTACGATGCGCAATACGATTGGCTGCATAATTGGTAGTGCTGATATACGGCACACCACCAAAGGAATTTACCAAATAGAAATGAATCAGTGCTCGTACAAAAAGAGCTTCTCCTTTCAATTGGTTACGGTCAGGTTCTGGCAGAGAAACAGAATGATCTACACCCTCAATCACGGCATTGGCAGCATAAATTTGGCTATAACTACTGTTCCATAATTGAGCTATTTCCGTTCCCGATGCTTGCAAAGCACTATTACCGAAATTAAATGATAAGCTACCTGGATTATAATAAGAGTTAAGTTCATCACTGTAGAGCCCCAACTGGTTCGACAATCCTGTAAATAGGCCTGTAAATAGTCCATTGTCGCGCATTTTTGTGTAAATATCAGTCATCGCAGCATTAGCGGTAAGATGGTCTTCAAAAACAGCATCAGCAGTAAGCTGTGAATCTGGAAGGTCAACTTCTGTGAAGCTATCGCAGCTTGTAAACAGTATAGCAATACCTAGAATCAAAATAGGTAACATAGCTTTCTTTGATAGTATATTTTTCATGGCTTCAGTTAAAAAGTGATTTGTAATGTAGAAGTATAAACGCGTAAAGGTGGCATGAAACCTGCAGTCTTAAATTCAGGATCCCCTCCCTTATAAGAAGTGAGGACAAGTACATTTTGACCCTGCACGCTCAGCTTGCAACTAAAGAATTTTGTCCATTGTTTCGGCAAATCATAGGTCAGTGAAATATTCTTCAGCCTGATGTAAGAAGCATCCGCTATAACCGCATCACTTTGGGAATAAAGAGTGTTTGCACGCTGGGCAGTAGGATTGATTCCTGTACTATAAAGCTGATTAGGACCACTATCCCCCGGATTTTGCCAGTGAGACACGAACGATGCCGGCTGGTTAGACATTGTTCCCGGCAAAACGGTTCCAAATGCTTCAGTATAGTTTTCCTGCTTAACAAACTGAAACAAAAAGTCCAGTTGCACAGCTCCGTACTTCAACTGGTTTTGCAATCCCCCATAAAACTTCGGATTCAGTTCTTTTACAAAACCCCTGTCGTCATTAGCCGATAGTAGACCATCACCGTTTAAGTCCTCAAACTGATAAGTACCAGTCTGCGGGTCAAGACCAATATAATGGAATACCTTAACAATATTCAAAGGTTGACCAATGACAAATTGAGATTGGTAAGACGAACCTTTCAGATCTGGAAAAGAGAGCAGTTTATTCCTAGCACTAGTAAAATTGAAATTCGTTGTCCAACTCAATTTATCGCCTTGTAGGTTCAGCGTACGTAAGGTCAATTCATAACCACTGTTTTGTACTTCTGCGTCAAGATTTGCCTGTATCAAGTTAAATCCGGTAGTTCCTGGTAAAGGCACACCTAGTAATTGACTGCTTGAACGATTTCGGTACCAAGCCGCAGTCAAAAAAATACGATCTTTCAAAAATCCTGTTTCTAGTGCTACTTCAAGTTTCCGGTTGGTTTCCCATCCAAAATCCTTATTGAATAATCTAGTCGGTTGTAAGCCGCTTATGCCTTCATAATTGCTGCCAGATGTACTATAGGTATCAAGATACTGGTAGTCTCCTATCTGATCATTTCCGGTGGTACCGTAACTGGCTCGTAGTTTACCGAAACTAAGGAATTCTGCATGTTTTTTTACAATCGGTTCGTCACCGAAAAGCCATGATGCCCCTACAGCCCCAAAGCTTGCAAACCGGTTAGCAATCCCAAACCGGCTTGATCCATCCCTCCGTCCCGTCATATTGATAATATAGCGGCCTTTCCAGTTGAAGTTTGCCCTGCCGAAAAAAGCCTGGTATTTGTATACCGTTGCATCACTGTTCATAATGGAGAAGAAGGATGCCGATGCCGGATTTTCAATTAGACCGTTGCTCGAAAATCCATAGCCCATATGCACAACTTGGTTAGCCATCTGCTGTTGAAAAGTGCTACCGGCAAGCAGATCAATCTTGACTTGACCTGCCATCAAATGGTAGTTAGCCTGCGGCTCAACAATCCACGAATTACGACTGGTATTATTCTCAAAAACCAACGATGAGGAACTGTCTAAACCGTATGCGGGGTTATACATTGTTGAAGGCAACAGATTTAATTCTTTGTAACGCAAATCGCTATAACCAAAACTCGATTTGAGTTCGAATCCCTTAAACAGACTGTAGGAGAGCAGTGAGTTAGCAATAAGGTCATTAGCTCTCCCTTTAAAGTCCGTCGCAAGTAATTGTAGTGGATTTTCAAAAGTACCATTTTCCCAATTTAAATTCCCTACGGCATCATAAAGCGAAGGTGCGTTAGGTGCTAAGCTTAGAGCTGTCCCCGTAAAGTCAGCTGTCGGCATAATATTGTTTTGTACCACATACCCCGTAGTAAAATTAATCCTGAACCGTTGGTCTTCTGACTCATGATTAAGATTCAGGTGAACATTGCCTTTTTCGTATTTATAGTCACCCGGAAACACAGTAGTCTCTTTATTATAAGTACCACTTAATACAAATTGCGTTTGCTTTGAACCGCCTGACAATGAGGTTTGCATAGTACTAATACTGGAGTTCCCTCCCAATAATTCTTTTTGCCAGTTCGTATATCGCTTTTGATCCCATGTTCCGTTAATGTCATAGGCATTAGCCGGATAATCCGTAACACCATCATTGGCATACGCTTCACGTCGCATTGAGAGGTACTCCGCGGTATTCATTAGTTTCATAAATCGGGTGACATGGCCTGAACCACTAGCGACACTACCCGTGAATTTAGTTTTGCCTGCTTTTCCTCTTTTGGTGCTAATGAGCACAACACCATTAGCACCGCGTGAACCATAAATAGCGGTTGCATCGGCATCTTTTAATACTTCTATGCTTTCTATATCCCCCGGATTAATGCTATTTAACGGACTCGTCCTTCGCGGCAAATGTCCAGACGTAAAAAGGCTTCCAATGGGTTCAGAAGCATAAGGCACACCATCCACGATATACATGGGGCTGTTACCATCAAACCTCAGGCTATTTTGTCCGCGTATCTGTATATCAAATCCCCCACCTGGCATTCCCGTAGTCTGCGTAATATTCACCCCCGCCATCCTCCCCTGCATTGCTGCAAGCACATTAGTGACTGGTTGCGTTTCAATATCCTTTGAAGTTATTCTGGAAATACTGCCCGTGCGTTCGCTTTCTTTTACGCTGTAATAACCAGCGTTGACTTTTACTTCTTGCAAGTTGGTGGCATCTTCTTGCAGGACCACGTTAATTACGGTTTTACTATTTACGGGCATTTCTATAGTCTTGTAACCCATAAAGGAAAAAATCAATACATCTGTATTGGCTGCAGCGATGGTGTATTTTCCATCAAAATCAGTAAGGACTGCTGTACTCTTTCCCTTAATAGAAACGGTCACTCCCGACATTTGCCCTTGATTATCAGTAACAGTTCCCGTAATTTGTTGTTGTTGATTTGTCATCCCGACGAAGGAGGACACAAGCGTTAGCGAATTGGCGGAGCAATCTCCACTCTCTTCCTTCTTACTTACCTCAGCAAAAGAAACAGTGAAATAAAGGCAGCAGCAAATAGTAAAATACCATGCCCGCCTACCCTTGTTTAATGAAATATTTTTCATAATATTGGTTTAGTTAATGTAAATGAATGTTTTGGTTAGCTATGGGTCCTCTATACAGTTGTCCAGACGGTGAGAGGGCCTTTTTTTTATGTGTGTGCCACGAAGGGCTAAGGTTTAAAGTTTTTATTTGATCATAGGCGTTTTTTAGAGTTAGGAGTTGGTGTTAGATAAGCTGTAGCTATTTTTAAATCTTTAAAAACAGTTGCAACCAAATAACCACAGGCATATTATTGCTAGTAAAGCTGCTATTAATGCAATTTGTATTTGTTTGTAGTATTTCATCTTTGCAATTTTTGTATGTTATGGGTTGTCTCATCGCTGCAATCTGCACTCTGACCAATGTTGGCTATTCTATTGACATTGCTATTGCTATTGACATTGCTATTCTTATTGTGTTTTTATTGCATAGGCAACTAGGTTATAAAGTTTTTTTAAAAGGAAAGTACACTGCCGTTGGCAGTTGCAGCCTGACGCAGGCAGTGCATTTCCAAACTAACTAATTCAACAAATTAATTTGCTTGCGAGACTTTAAATAAGAAGGAAGATTGGCTAAGAAAATCAGCTGAGGTTTAGCCATAAAAAATGGCATGGAACTCAGCTTACTGCGCCGAAGGTACTGGTATACCATGCAACAATAAGTGAGCCCACGCCATGGGACGTGAGCATCTTACTTATCATCTCGTTGCTTAAAGTACCAGTTTTTCGACGCGAGATTCAAAGCGAATGCTTCAAATATTTTATATGAAGAAACGCAAAAATACATCTTATGATGTATTCGTAATACAAATATATAAAATTTATTTTAAAAGTAACCTATAGGTGTCCTTTATTTTCTTTTTTAAAAATGAATTTTACTTTTATGGATAACGATGATTTCACATTAGAAAAAAAAGCTCTAGGAAACAGAGTACAAGAGCTTAGATTAAAAATTATTGATCCTTCCAGTAATAACCCTATTTCTCAAGAGGAATTAGGTTTAAGGGCTGGTACTGCAAAAAAAACAATAGGAGAAATAGAAAGAGGAGTAACTAATTCAAAATTTGAAACATTACTGATGATTTCTAAAGCGCTAAATATCACTATTAACGAACTATTTCATTTTGATATGGAAAAATATAAAGCTAAAAGGGAATAATCTTTTACTTGACCATGTTAAAAATACAGAAAAAGATGCTTAGGCATCTTTTTTACTTTTAGAAATGCACCCAAATTGCATATTGAATTTTCCAAAATGCATATCATATAAAAATTTAAACACCTATTTTGATCTTAACTAAAAAGTCAAAATATGGAATGGTATGAAATTACAGGGCTAATTGTGATTTATGTAATTGGCGTTTTTATAGCTATAAAGGTCAGTGAGTTTAGAAAAAATTATCATCATAATGATAGTTGGAGGAGTAGGAAGAAATAGAAAGATGCTGTGAGATGTCTTTTTTAGTTTTAGGACTAGTTGATAATTTATAAAAAAATACTATATATTTGAGAATCGATAAAGCGAAACGAACCTTCGCTAATCCACCTATATTAGGGTGCATATACGAAGGTTTGTTTCGCCTATAAACTAGTTATGCGATATTTTGCCAAAAAAACAGATATGAAAACAAAAAATATGACAAAAAAAATTTGGGTTACATTAATTATTGGAATTACATTTTTAAATTCTTATTCGCAAAAACTTAACATAATAAAACTAGACAGTTTATTCGAAGCTCTAGAAGAAAAGAATCTGTTTATGGGAAGTATTGCTGTTTCCAAAAATGGAAACTTAATTTACTCCAAATCAATTGGTAAAGCCAATATTGAAACTAATACAAATTTGTCGTTTAAAACAAAATTTCGCATTGGCTCAACAACAAAAATATTCACTTCTGCATTAGTGTTAAAAGCAATTGAAAATAAAAAAATATCACTAAATCAAACTATTGAAAAGTTTTTTCCAACTATTGAAAATTCAAATAAAATAACAATAGAAAATTTATTAAATCACCGCAGCGGAATAGCCGAATTTTTAGCAGCAGATGAATTTTCAAATGGCTACACTGAAGCGAAATCAGAAGAAGAAATGATGGCAATTATCAGTAAGTTAGAAAATAATTTTAGTCCCAACAGTAAAGCAGCTTACAGCAATTCAAATTATTATTTATTAAGTATAATTCTTGAAAAAATATATACAAAATCATATCAAGAGTTATTGGATGAACAAATCATAAAACCATTAAAATTAAAAAATACTTATTTTGGAGGTAAAATAAATGTTAATAATAACGAATGCTATTCTTATTATTTCTCAGATAAATGGGAAAAAGAATCAGAGGGAGATACTTCAGTTCCATTAGGCGCAGGGGGGATTGTTTCAAATCCATGTGACTTGATCGTTTTTATTGAAAAGCTATTTAACGGAAAAATTATCAGTCTAGAAAGTCTAAAAACTATGACGCAAATTCACGATAAATTCGGAATGGGTATTTTTGAACTTCCTTTTTACGAAAAGAAAGGATTTGTACATCGAGGACAAATCGATAGTTTCTCTTCGGTTCTTTCTTACTTTCCAGATGAAAATCTTGCTATTGCCATAACATCAAATGGTGCAATGTATGACAAGAAAAAAATCTTGATTGCTACTTTAAACAACTATTTTAATATACCTTATAAAATCATATTTGAACCTTTTAAACCAAATGTAGAGGATTTAGAAAAATATGTTGGAGAGTATTCGAGTTCAAAATATCAAAAGACAATAAAAATAGAAAAAGACAATACAAAGTTATTTGCTCAAATAAATAATCAAACTCAATTTTTAATTGAACCAATTGAGAAAGATAAATTCGAAAATATTTGGGAAGGAAATAAAATTGAATTTAAACCAAACAATAAAGAAATGTTTTTTGAGGAAAATGGGGTAAGATATACATTCTCTAAAAATTAAAAACATCGCATAACAGCCATTTTGAGCTAGCTGGAGTTTAGTGGAATTAGCGTTTTTTATCATATCTTCGTTTCGGCAGAAAATACTCTGCTTTAAAGTCCCCAACCTCGCCAAGCGCCAAGACGTTGTGCGTCATTATAAAAAATGCCTCGTCCTAAAATAGGTTGACTAAAAATTAAACACTTTTAGTATCCTATGGAAACAAGCAAAAAACAACCCTGTCGAAAAAAAGAGTATCAAAAAATAAGCTTTGATTTCAAACTTTCCATCATTGCTGAAATCAATAACGGACAAATTTCCCAAACGCTAGTGCGAGCGTCCCGCTCGTACCCGCAAGCAGAAGCAAACTATTTTTATCTATTTTCACTTAAAAAACAATGAGTAGAAAATATAAGTTTGGAGAAAAATCAGGAGCTTATTTTATAAGTTTTGCTACGGTAAACTGGATCGATGTATTTACGAGAGACGCTTATTTTTGGTGTATTATAGAGTCGTTAGATTTTTGCAGAAAGAATAAAGGAATGGAGCTTTATGGTTTTTGCATTATGCCAAGTCATGTGCACTTAATTTTTCGTTCTTCTTTGAATGACCCTTCGGGTTTGATAAGGGATTTTAAAGGGTTTACTTCAAAAAAGATGTTGAAAATAATTCAGGATAATCCTCAAGAAAGTAGAAAAGAATGGATGCTTTGGATGTTTGAGAGAGCCGGTAAGAAGAATAGTAATATTACCAATAAGCAGTTTTGGCAACAAAATAATAAACCAATCGAGATTTGGTCATTAAAAGTTTTTGAGCAAAAATTAGACTACATTCACAATAATCCTGTGGAATCGGGATTTGTAACTGACCCTATAGATTGGAAATATAGTAGCGCAAGAAATTATGGCAATAATGACCAAACAATTTTAGAAATTGATATGAATTAGATTGTGGGCACGAGCGGGACGCTCGCGCTAGCGGGGGAAACTGAAATTACGAGCAAGACTAATTAAATAAAATTATTTTAGAATGAAAAAGACTGTGTTTTTAAAACTAGTTCAAGATAGACTGCCTGATGATATTATTATTCAAGATGTAACACAACATGAATTTACAGAAGATGAGTGCATTGGAATGCTATCATGGATTCAATATTTTAATGAGCATTACAAAGAGTTTAAAAAAGAAAAACTACCAACTATTCAAAACCCATATATTTCGACTAAGTTAAAATTAGATTTTGGTCTCTACAGAATCCCATGTGATATTGAAATAAATAAAGGTAAATATATTATATACATTACAGAAATTAAGAAAAATTCAAACAATAAAATAACACCAAAAATTGATTTAAAGAGGTTGAAAATTAAGTAATTTTTTCTGTCCTTTTTTATTTATTTATTGATTCTGACCTTGCAGTCATTATTAATTTAAAAATAAAAAATCAATGACAAGTTCAGAAGTACAGAAAAAAATTGAATCAATTTCTTATTACCATAATAGGCATATTCACAGTGGTGCATTAAATATTTGTAATGCTATTTTAAGATCTAAGAATTTCTCTTTAGAAATTAAGCAGGAAGTTCAAATAATAAAATTAAAACTTGAAGGGCTAAGTGAACCTTGGGGGTATTGGGAGAGTAGAGCATCAGCGGATTACAATATGCTTAAAGATGTTCAAGAATGTTTAGATTCTATTTATGAATTAATGGAATAATAAAAAGCCAGAAAGCTATTTTAGATTGAACACTTCTCCTATCAGGAGTTTTATAAAAAAGCCTTCTTACGAAGGCTTTACAAATTTTTCTAGTAAACTATTTACCATTTGATTGAGACAAAACAGAACCTGCTAATGTTTTAGTTGTCTCATTGTACTTATCACTTTGTAATGCTTTAGAAGCAATTCGTTCCATCTGATCACTAGTTTGATTTTGAGTATTAGCTTGTGATAAAACTGAACCCGCCAATGATTTAGAAATTTGTGATGAACTTGGGTCTCTTAAAACCTCTGATGCAATTTTTGTCACAGACTGTGACGACTTTTTTGAATTCATAATACATTTATTTAAGATGAACCTCAAAGTTATTTATAATTAATTTAAATAATAAAATCAATAGATAAAACTTATCATAAAGTTATCAACATATTAGTCTGCAACAAGATACAGTGTTTACCCCCGGTTTCCGAATCCTTTCGCGTGGCATTCGTAAGTACCAAATTAGGTTCCATCATTAGTTAAAAAATCGATATTAATAGCCCTTGCCAATTTGCAGTAGTACAATTCTAAAAACAATATTGATCTAGTAACTATATTTTTTTTCTTCCCTCGCTCTCTGAATAATTCCATCAAATGTGTACATATTACGCAAATGTTTCATAACGCTTACTAGAAACCAAATCCACGTGATCATTTCAAAAAAATATAAGGAGGTCAACATTACTTTTTACAGATTATAATATATCCTCTCTTAATAAATAAGCGCTCACCGAAGACCTCTCAATCAGGAAATTTAAGATTTGCAGAACTCTATTTTTAATTTTCATATTCTTCCTGATTTTCATACGATTGAGGTAAATGTGTTTTCGTATGATTATCTCCATGTAATAAACCGTATTGGTTTCCAAATTCTTGTAAGTCCGCATTGCCAATAAATCGCTGATCCATATAATACCGTCATCAATAAAATCACTTCCAATTTCATTTAATAGCTTTACAGTTGAATATAAAACGGCAGGATGATCACCATTTGTGGAAATTATTTTGCTGTAAAAAAGCTTTTCTTTACTTTTTAAACTGTGCCATTTCTTTGCCGTCGAGGACCAGTACGGCCATGCTAACAAATAAGAATGCACAATTTCGTTTTCATAGTGAAAGTGTTTGTCCGAATCAAATAGTTTTGAAAAAGAAGGGAATAGGTTATTCCAAATTACCCAAAATTGATCATACTTTGCTAATTGGTCTTCAGCCGAAATAATCTCTACCAATAGTGAATTGACTTCTCTTGAATTAGTGAAGTTTTCGATTAAAGGCTGCAGGTATGTATCGATTTCTGATAATTCTCGATGTAATATGAATTTAGCATATCGTTTATAAAATCTTCTGTTTTGTCTGTAGTCCGCATCCCTGTTTCTTTGCTCAGGCAAAAACTCCGCAAAAAGAATCGGAAGAACTGATTTTACTAACGATAAATGTTGTACGCTTTTTGTGTCGAATGGTATTATTTTAAAAGCAGTTTCCAGGATTGTAGCTGAAATATTTTTTAAATCTATTGAACCAAAATCGGAGCTTTTACTAAGGTATTTCTCCAATTCCTTTTTGTATTTATTTGCAAACTGTTCTCTCACAGCATCGCCTGAATTTTGATCGTATAAACTTCTGTTTTTCTTCCTGTAATCTTGCTTCACTTTTTCATATAACGGTGCAAATTTTAAATAACCAATTAAAATATCATTTGATAACTCCAGAGAAAACGACCAAAGCTTTCGATACATTGCTTCAATTGCATAATCACAAACACGTTTATATTCCCCAAGTGGATAGTTGTCAAATAAGATAAATAATAGAATTAATTTTATTTGAGGAATCTCTTCGGGAAATTTTTCCATAAGGTAAGGGAGGGCGTTAACGGCAACTTCCACACCGTCTGAGATTTGATATCCATAGTTCTCTTGAAGTGGAAGAGTAGCATATCCAAGGACGTATTCCTTACAGAAAGATTTTTGTTCGTCATTTAACTCAGAAAAATAAAAACGTATTAATGCCGCACAAGTATATGAAGGGATAGCACTGTTAAAAGAAGGATAACTGTCTTCATTTGGATTATTAAGCATTTTTATGACTTCTTTAGTTTCGTCAAAAATCAACTGTGGGTTATTTTCGTATTGTGGATAATCACCATATTTACGCTCATGATTGAACTTGTTCTCTGACCAAAATTTAAGCGCACTGAAACGAGTCATATTAAAATTCTCGCTTAATTTTTCCTGTCTGTGCTCTTCTAATTCAGGTTCGATTGTAGGATTAAAATCAATCAAAATTTTATCTTCCTTCTGAGTAACAATTGGATTCATATTTCTACGATCTATACGGGCCAAAAAAAGCTTAAATACCTTGTACTTTTCCTTCTTTTGATCTACAGATTCTAATTTCAGTTTTGCATCATCAATTGTATTATATATTTGTTGTTGCCTTGTTTCAACCTCATCATCAGTTACGTCACTATTTTTAAAAAATTGATAATTAACTACTAAATTTTCGAGTGAAAGCTGTCTATGTTTGTCTTCGCAGGTTTGAATTCTTTCATCTTCGAAAATTTTTGATTCGTAGTTCATGCCATAACCTATCGAATATAATCCTTTACATTGGTGCTCACTGTGTAACCTATAATTGTCGTAATGATATAAATCTAAAGTTTTAAATAAAATCGATGCTATCTTGAAAAACTTATCAGGATTTGCAAGTACTATACTGGCTACAACCGCTGTTATTGAGATCGAATCAGATTTTTTAAGCAAGTATAATAACCATGACTCCATTATTACTGGATCAGTATTTTTTGCTCGTTCAAGTAAATCTTTTTCCAAAGCCATGTGCATCGACTGTAAAATATAAGGTGTAACCGGTGAGCTAACACCACGAAACATTTGATATAGCGCATGGCTGGCAAATTGTTTTTTTGTGAGTTCTGGTGTAATATACAATTCGATCTCATTAATTGAGTCAAGATCAAAATCAGCATCTGCGTATATGCTAACACACTTATTGGTAAACTCCAATATAAAATCTATCGCTTCGCTAAAAGAAGATCGGAGCAAGAGAAAAGTTGGTGTCTGCAGTGCGCTTGCCGGCGCGAAATTATGTTTTACTGAACTACTTAGGCCGTAGTGTTGCTCAGTACCAAAATCTGAACGATACGGGTCTGATCTTTTTTTACCTTTAAACCAAAAAAGGTCAGCTATTTTTATTACTACCTCCGGCAAAGCAACTATAACCGAAAGGTTTTCTGTCGGGGACTTTAGGATTGACAGACAAAGGTCGTGATATGCATCGTTGTTCTTAGTCCACTTATTTTTTATAACTTCATTAAATATTAACTGGAGTTCGTCCTTTAGCTCGAGAGCGGCATTAAGAATAATTTTTATAAGTCTTTCTTCGCTTTTATTACTAGATCTAATTTCCTTGTTAAACTGCATTTCCTTATAAAAGTGTAGTGCAATAAGTCCAATTGTTCGTGTAGTTTCACCTCGTTTGTTTTTCTCAGTCCAATCCTGATATAACGGAATAAAAATTGGTAGGTCATCATGTGAAAAAGAGCCAATCTTACCATACATCAAATCAATCGTATTTTTCCATCCGTTACCTTTAGGTTTGGTAAAAATAAATCCCAAATCGATTTGGTTCTTTTCGCCAAGCAGTTTGTATATCATATCATCAACCTCTTTACAGGCTATGCGCAACAGAAAACTTATTTTCTTTAGAATCAACTTGTAATTATCCAGAATGAAACTTTCATATTCCTGGAAAAATTCTGAAGAATAGTCCGACAACAAAATGGAGATTATTACTTCATCGTTCCAAAATGCTTCGTTTGTTTTTGAAAAGAAAACATGATTGAAAAGTGGCTTAATATCTGTCAAATTGGTTCGAAGTTTCATAGAAAGCCATTTTCGGAAGGCACGTCTTATTGGTAACGAGGTCCCAATCTCTATGAAAAAATTAACATAGTCTGCGGAATTTAAAAAGGTTCTTTCGATATAAATATCCAATGCCCACTCTTCATAAATATCATGGGTTATGAAGTAACCTCCCGATGCGGTATCTAAACTAATAATTTCATCTTTTTCAAGTAATCTAAGAGCTTCTGGCGAACAGTGATTTTTTGGTATAACGAAAAAATTACCTGAACTTGACCTTAATTTTGCAATTTCTAAAAAGCAATTTTCTCGCTCTAAGTAAAGGTTATTAATAGTATAAGAGGAGTTCTGGATTTTTCTCTGCCAAAGTTTTTTTGTAAATTGGCCTGAGTTTACAACCTCTTTTCGATCCGTATAATTCTGTAGATATTCATCTAAATAAAATAGATTCGTAAGTAGTGTTAATAACGATTCGTCTGTTGGAAGTTCAAAATTGTGTTCTTCTGCTAAGGCTTTTAATTCGGGAAGAGTCAATTTCGTGATCGCTAAATGTTCATACCCCAGGCGATAAATCTCAATAAACTGAAATTTTAAGTCGTCGAGATAAATTGGGCGAGTGGTAAATATTATTTTCCATGAATTCTGCAATAATGCGGACACCAGTTCCTTAAAAGGCTCCTGATTTTGCAGTTCTGCTAAATTTTCTGCTGAATCAATTACGATAATTTTTTCTTTTTCGTCTTTGTGAATTTCAAGAAAATCTTTTAAATTATAATTACCATACCTTTTAAAAAAATGATTTATGTCGGTAACATTGAACTCTGTTGCTTTGAACGTATAAAAAGGGATCAGGTTCTTTACACGCTGGAAATAGTTCTTTATCATACCAGTTTTACCACAACCACCTTCTCCACTAATGATCATGATTTTTGATTTAGCTGAAGACTGAATATTGTCCAAAAATGCGGTTCTATTAACTTTGATGTTTTTGTCTACAAACGCAATACAATCCTGAATTGGGAATAACAAATTAGCAGTATGTTCAGTAATGGAGTTTATAAAATCAATTGTATCTTTGCCAAGATTGAAGAAGTATTGTGCAAGGTATTGGTTTTGCGGTTGCGCTAATTGTATCTCAAAATGGCTTGGAACTCGCCATTGGATAGTGATCCCCATTTCAAGAGTTTCTTTTTCAATATCAATTTTGTATTGAGGATTCTTATCGGCTTTTTTACTGCTTTCCGATAACTCTTTATTCGTGTAAAGGTATACAACCTCTAATTCGGGATTTTTTGCCTTAGCTTTTTTTACTGAATCAATTATATCCTGTTTATTTTCAGAAATTTTAGTTTCGTAATATTTTGCCTGAAATCCAGTACACTTTTTATCCTGTATTATTGGTTCTGTTTCAATGCCGGTCTGGTTTTTAAATCTAAAAATTCCAAATGGCCTGCTGAATTCATTGCAGAAAAGTTGGTATGCTAAGTTTTCAAATTCTACAGTTTCTTTCCCATTAAATTTTGCGCGAAAATTATTCCAATTGATTTCAGTCATCTTGATCGTATAGATACAAATTTAAATAAAATGTGTTTATTTAGAAAAAGATAATCCTTAACATATAATTATTTTGTAAACAATTTTGATTGTTTTTATAATATTGAAAACAAGTCAAAACTATCAAAGTGAATTTGTTCCTCACTCGCCGAAGAGTTTCTTTAAATGTGCCCATGCTCAGCAAATATCTCATAACTTTTGCGCTTTTTAATTTATTCTTAAAATCAAAGATTCACTAAGTCAATCCTTTTATGTCGACTTCGTAAGTACCGTTCTCCTAAGTGTTCCTTAAATAGTATGGATACTTCAAATATCTCACAACTTTGCGCCACAATACTGGGATGCTTATAACGAGAATGATGTTTACTCAAAAAGACGGGAGCCTTTTGTTATGCTAACGAGTTTTAAGAACTTTTAAAAAAACTGCAGGGACTTTGCGGAGTGGGAACATAGACGTTAAGGAATTCCTTGATTATGTTTTTGCTGAGTTTGACGAGAAATCAAGAAATAGCTGATTTACATAAGTGCGAAACTGCAATTTTTTGTGGGGCAGGAATATCCTACCATTCGGGATTGCCATTAGTGAACCAACTAATTGGAAAAATACTTGCAAAATGTGATATAGATGAGCACAGGGTAAATGTGTTTTTAGATTCTGATTTACCTGCTGCCAATAGCTTGGCGAGATTGCGAATTTTGTAGTAAATTCACGTTTTCGTTTCGTAATAAATTTTTAATTTAACAGAAAATAAACGGTTCCGAAGCTCGCAACCTCGCTGAGCGCCGGGACATTAACTGCCATAGAAGCTCAAAAATCAAATTAACTTCTATTTTCTGTGCTTACCATAATGATTTTTAGTGCTACTATTTTTATAACTACCGCCTTTATGTGAACTCCCTTTTCCTCTTGAGTAATGTCCGCCATGACTTGAAGAATGTTTACTTCCCGAATATTTTTTTCTTTGAGCGGATAAATCTAAAGATGAAATCAATAACATAATACTAAATAAAAATGCTAAAATCGATTTTGTATTTTTCATAATCTTCTAATTATTTAATAATTTTATCCAAACTACTAATATTTAATATTTTAAAATTATTTCTTCGATAAAAAGCCTAAAATCCCGATAAATAGCATTAATAAAAAAATTAAAGAAACGGCAGTTAACAGGCTTGGCTAGATTGCGAATTTTGTGGTAAATTCATGTTTGCGTTTCGCAATAAATTTTTAATTTAACAAAAAATAAACGGTTCCGAAGCTCGCAACTGCTATTAGCCATTATGTATAGTATTGCGAAAATAAAATATTTCTCAATTAAAATTGACATTTTTATCAATAAATGCAGGCGCACATGGAACGGAATTGCGTTCTTTACCTAAATTCAGACTTTTTTTATAAAAAAAATTAAGTTAAGATCCCTTAAACCATTAACGAAATACTATAGTAAGCAATAGCTATTTAATCAGTTATCATTTAATTTTTAGTATATTCGCACAGTAGGCTAATTTACATACAACACGTTAGACTAATTTTAATATCAAATAATATTACATTACTTGTATTTACAATATCTAATATCCCAATCAGAAAATCAATTAGCTTTTATTACCGCAAACACAAAATGATGAGGCAATGAGTAAAATAATCGCCACAATTATGCGGTAATACTCCTCTGGTACCCGTTTACAGCGAGTACCAACTTACTTTTGAAAACGATATAAAGCGTTTGCAACGCGGCTTATGTACCTCCTGACTTCGCATAATAAAAACTAATCCTCCTTTTTAAACAATACAAACAGTTTAATAGCTTTTTAGGCCTATCTTATACAAAATTCAAGCTCTTTCAACATTGAACTTTAAACGATTACTTATCAAACAAATCATTCTTAATCCCTAAAGTATTTGATTAATGTCTATGAGAATTTTTATTTACAAGACACTGAAAAACAACTTACTATTTTCTAATAATAGGCCGAATAGTATTGATTCAAAAGATTTATTTTGCATGAATTTTCAATAAAAATAGTCACAAATAAATATTATTTAGTAACTTTGCGTTATGAATAAGCTACAGGAACTAAAAAAACATTTAAAACGAGGAAAAGTATACCGTAGAGCTGATTTGTCCAAATGGTCCAAATCGGTAGACCGCCACCTTGACGAGCTTGTAAAGGAAGGTACTTTACAGAAGCTCTCACAAGGGCTTTACTCCTATCCTGAATTAACCGCTTTTGGAGCAGCACCTCCGGAAGAGGAAGTTTTAGTGCGCACGTTTCTTAAAGACAAACGTTTTTTAGTAACTTCATTTAACGCTTATAATGCATTGGGCGTAGGAACCACTCAACTTTACAACCGTAAAATAGTATACAACCACAAGCGACACGGCGATTTCAACCTTGGGGGAAAAACATATTCTTTCAGGGTAAAACCACATTTCCCACTTAAAGCCACAACCGATTTTTTACTGGTAGACCTGCTTAACAATCTTGACCAGCTTGCAGAAGACCCTAAAGAAGTCCTCGAAAAAGTACGATTAAAGGTTGCTGCCATGAATACAAAAAAACTAAAATATTCGCTCAGAGAATATGGGAGCACCAGAGCTAAAAAACGGTTAGAATCAATCTTACTGGCGTAATATGTCCGATTACCTTCATAACCATAAAGACTTCTCAGCACTCTTACGTATTGTAGGACAGGAAATGAATATTGAACCAATCCTAGTCGAAAAAGATTACTGGATAATGCATGTTTTATATGGCCTTAAACAACTGGGGTTCAATTTTGAACTCAAAGGAGGAACATCACTTTCTAAAGGCTACAAAATAATTAAGCGATTTTCTGAAGACATTGACATCCACATCACCCCTCCAGCAGAAATGGGGATAAATGAAAATCCAAAAAACAACAAACCAAGAAATATTGAAGCAAGAAAAAAATTTTATAATTGGCTTGCTGATACTATAAAAATGAATGGGATAAGTTCAACAGAAAGAGATACAGATTTTGATGATACCGAAGCATACCGAAGTGGAGGTATTAGGCTATATTACAACAGCTACACTGAACCAATGAAGGGAATAAAAGAAGGCATTCTTCTAGAAGCTGGTTTTGATAAAGTAACGCCAAACAATACAATCAACATTTCTTCATGGGCATACGACAAGGCTGTTCAACAAAAAGTTGATGTCATCGACAATCGGGCAATAGAAATTATTTGTTACCATCCTGGTTATACTTTTGTAGAAAAATTACAAACGATTGCTACAAAATTCAGACAGGAGCAGCAATCGGGAGAAGAACGTCAAAACTTAATGCGTCAGTATTATGATGTATTTAGTCTTTTGAAAAACGAAAAAGTACAGGGATTTATCGGAACAGATGAATACAAAGCACACAAAATTGAACGATTTCCAAAAGTAGACTATAACTTACCTATTGTAGAAAATGAGGCATTCTTATTAACTGATGAGGAACTTAGAAATAGATTTAGGTCGCGATATGAAAAAACAGCGGCTCTTTATTATAATGGCCAACCAAATTTTGACGAAATGCTGGCTGAAATTAGTAAATGGGTTGGAAAACTATAATACATCAACCTGATGGCTCCCAGAAATTAATAAACCACAATGGGACTTTTATTATTTCATGACAAAGAAAAATATAAAACACACCTCAGCAGCTTTAGGACTCATTTTTACAGCCTATAATCTCAAGAGAATTTTCAACTTAATTAATCAAAATGAGTTAAAACAATACCTAAGAAGTATTTGTCTTCTTTCATAGCTGTTTTAAAGGGTGTCTTTTGCTTAAAATTATTCCTTCTGGCTCGTTTACAACGAGTATCTACCTACTTTGAAAAGCATATAAGGTGTTTACAGCGAGGCTTATTTACTTCAGTTTAGGTATTGCTACGGATTAAGTATTGCCATCAAAAGCGACTATACTTTTCAATAAGCTGTATAGGCATCGTATCTCATCCTAGACTACTGTTTTAGTTAAATTATCACTATGCAATTCGGGAATTTCACTATTCAATTCGGGAATCAAACACTACATAATTTGCACCGAATACAATCACCCAATAGATTTGTTTCTGATTCAATCAAGAATACTAAATCTAAAAAACCTGCAATGAAATTATTTTCTCAATCCCTCCAGTCGGAATTAGACCGCCAATTAGAATTGATACCTGTAGAATGTACACATACAGTTCATTATTACGAAGAGGCCATAAAAATCATGATTGCGGGTTTAGAAAAACTAAAAACATATTGCCTAAAATACAAATTCCAAGATAAAACTGAGGAAATTGAATTTTTCCGGAATATCAAACCTACGTTTGCGGCGAAGCTCATTTATTACAATGAAATCTATACTATTGAAACCAACAAACCCTACGGTTCTAAAAAAACACTTCGTAAATACTACAACACTGAAATATTAAAATTAAAAACATTCTTCGAAGAAAATCAGGAATTTTACCGCTACCACCGTACAAATAATCGATGCCTTGACAAAAAGTATTTTGTAAGAGGTAAATATGACATTAAACTCACACTGGATAGTTTTTACTTTCAGGCAGATCCTCGTTTTTCTACTTCACATGACTACAAATTGGCAAAAATTCTGGCCAACGATTTAATTAAAACCTACTTGGAAGCAGAAATTGTAAAATTAGAAAATAATGCAGAGAAAGTGCATCCCTCTCCCCTTTCATCAAAAAACCAAAAATGGACCGGCTCAAAAGTGGAGCTTATTGAATTAATTTATGCACTTCATACAGAAGGAGTTCTCAATAATGGGACATCAGGACTCAAAGAAATCACAAGCTTCTTCGAATCCGCTTTGGATATTGATTTAGGGCAATTCCACCGCGTCTTTCTCGAAATCCGAAACAGAAAAACGGAAAGAACTAAATTCCTGAACACCCTCAAAAACAAACTCATCACCCGCATGGACGAAGCAGATGAAAATTAAAATCAAAGCTTCTTCTAAGTTTTTACACCCGCCCTACTATTTTTATCTCTAAAATCACCAGTTTAGATCCGCCCTTAAATTAAAAACGTAAAAAAAAAATGAAAAAACGGAGTGGCAGCAGTCCACGAGTTGAGCCTGAAAGGCGAACGGCTCGGGCTGCGGAACAAAGTTTTGAGGTAGTTTTTAAGTTTTGAATTTTCAGGCAGTGAAATCGAAGATTCATGAATACAAAAAAAATATTAACCCATGAATAATTTTTTGTTTCTTTTTTGATCAAGCAAAAAAGAAAAGAATAACTTCAAGAAACCACTCGCCATTCAGTACCCTTAAACCCGCACTTAAATTAAAAGAGTCAAATGCAAAAAAAGCTGCCCAATCTGGACAGCCCTATAAACCTACTTATCTAAAAATAAATTTTCTATTACAAATCAACAGCTAATACTTTTTTGATGAACTTACTTCTCTAAAAAGTATAGTCCAATCAGGATCTTTATTCTTTGGAGGTGTTATAGACTCCTCATAAGTTTCATAGCGAACAACAGATGAATTCGTTAGAATAACCTCTTTATCATTTTCCGTAAATGTCTTATTTATCAAAATACTCGCTTCATAAGCGACTATAAAATCATATAGAACTTCATAGTGTTCTTCCGTTTTTGAAAGAAACAGCAAGGAATTAAGAAACCGACTAAAACTTAATTTTGCTTCTACTGTTGCATCCCAATTAGCAATTATTTCAGACAGACTATCCGAAAGAATAGGCGATACTTTGCCTGATGATAAAGAATTGGTATCACTACTCTTCACGCTCCTAATTACGCTACCTTTTTTTAGACTTTGAATAATATTATAAGACTTTTGGTTATAAAGTACTTGTCCTGCATCATCAAAGGGATTAGCGCTGTTGGCTGGGATTTCTACTCTACTTTTAGAATTATTAGTAGCATTAAGTTTCGCCTTTTCAAAACTAGTGGGTATCTTCTCAATACTTAATTCGGTATCTGTACTACAAGACTGCAGGATAAGCGAAATGGAATAACACATTAAAAGGACTAGGAATAAAAATATTTTTTTCATTGTTATAAATGTTTTAAATGTTACTGATTACTTTTTTCATCAGTTCTTTTCACCCGGGTAATGGGAACAGTGGCGATTTTGCTCATAACAAAACCAATTGAATTCAGGACAAAACTAAATGTGTAGTCCGTAACACACAACGCAACTACTGTTCAATTCGGGAATTTAATAGGTGTAATTCCCGAATTGACAACAGTCAATTCACAAACAATTCATACATAAACAACAACTTAACTTTCAAAAAATACATTTAGGGTCTCTCAGGGCAATTATCTTAATTATTGAAGTTTTATAGCTACATTTATTCCTGATAAATACAGACCTAATTGCTTTATTTTGTTTTTAAAACGCTATAATCCCCATTTCAGAACATGAAAAAAAACTACTTAATCCTACTATTACTTTGTTCTTTTATCAGCTTAAAAGCTCAAAAAAAATTTATAATTCCAGATAGTCTCTCAAATAAAGATTGTAACTACTTCAATGAAAAAATAAATTATAAGGAAAGTGATAGTTTAAAAGAACGCTTATATGCACAATCCTGGTTAGCTAAAGCTAAATCCGAAAGAAACGATACGCAAATGGCTCTTGCCTATAAATCCTTAATCTATAAATTCGATAAAAAACTCCGACACTTATATGCTGACAGTTCGGTTACTGCTGCTAAAAGAACAAACAGTGCTGAATTGATTGGATCCGCGTACATGACAAAAGGAATAGTGTTTTATGATCGTAAAGAGATGATGAAAGCACTGGATAATTACCTCATCGCCGAGGATTATATTTCCAAAACAAACGACGATTATCTTATTTATAAATTAAAATACTGCAAAGCACTGACTAAATATTATCTTGGATTTTATCACGAAGCAATAGCTTTATTCAAAGAGTGCGTTACTTATTTTAAAGAGCAAAATGATCACGCCTTTGTCAATTCATTATATTCATTAGGTCAATGCTATAGCAGAGTTAATAAATACCAATTAAGCAGTCAAATAAATCAAATAGGAATAAAAGCGGCAATTCAATTTGAAATTTTCAGAATGAAATCATACTTTCTATTTTCTGAAGGTGTAAACCAATCTTTTAAACACAACTATGTCGACGCTATAAAAAAATTATCATTGGCATTACCAGATCTTAAGAGTAATAAAGATTTTGCCAATGAAACTCTTGCTTATTTTTATATTGGTAAAAATTATTGGTCTCAAAATCAAAAAGAAAAAGCGGTAGTCTATTTCAAAAAAGTAGATCTAATTTTCCAACAACAAAACTATATAAGTCCAGAATTAAGGGAGGCATATGAATTGCTAATTGATTATTCTCTAATTAAAAATGATAAAAAAGCACATTTACTTTACGTAGATCAACTCTTAAAAATCGACCAATTATTAGAATACAATTACAAATACCTTTCAGGAAAAATAACTAAAGTATACGATACGGAAAAACTACTGCAAACGCAACGTAACTTAGAAAACTCCAATAATTCCATAACTATTATTGGCATTAGTACCACAGCAGTCTTGATGTCAATAATTTCATTCCTTGTTTACAGACATTTTAGATCTAAAAAATTATTCCAAGAGCTGATGAATCGAAAACCCGAAACGATCCAATCAATGGCTTCAAACAATACCAGTAAAGAAACCGAACTTGATATAAACCCGGAAGTAATTACTGCAATTCTAAAAAATCTGGAAAAATTTGAGCGAAATAAAAAATACCTCGAAAAAGACATGACTTTAGCAAAAATGGCTTCTTTATTAAATACAAATACCAAATATGCTTCAAAAATAATTACAAAATACCGTAACAAAGGAATCATTGAATATATCACTGATCTTAAAATTGATCATATCATAGAACTCCTTAAAAGTGACAATAAATACCGCATTTACAAAAACAAATCTCTAGCAGACGAAGCTGGCTTTGGTTCTACTCAAAACTTCACAAGAGCATTTAAAACCCGTACAGGCATATCCCCTAGCTATTTCTGTACGGAATTAAACAAATCAGTAGCAGTAAACACTTAAAAATATTTTTGTTGTTGTGATTCTTATACACTCAAAAAACACTAGAAAAAATCAGCTCTGCTATCTCATATAACCTGTTGGGTATTATTATTCAAAACGTCAGTTCGAGGTATCAATTCTATTCCAAAAAAAGCAATATAAAATAACATTTAAGATTTTGAATCTGTTTAGCAAAATCGCTAATATTTACCAGAACCAAACGTCATTAACATCCGCAGTCGAGTGTCAAATGTTTGAAGAATGCGTAAAAAGAAAAGCTGTTTGATCCACCGCGGCGGAGAGTGCTGCCTCTTTTAGCACTCGAAAACTAATTTGACCGACGAGGGTGTGCAGACTTGAAATCGAAGATTCATGAATACCAAAAAACAATAATAAACCATGAATATTTTTTTGTTTCTTTTTTGATCAAGCAAAAAAGAAAATTATAATTACTGGAAACCAAAATATCTTATCTTTAAAAAACGTGATTGGTAGTTTTTTTTGTGAAGTAAAACGTAGCCAAAAATGTATCGAGAACCGTTTTTAATTCAAAATTATCTTGGTCCCGAAAAAATTTTCCACCAAAAAAATCACTCAAACTGACTACTTACTACTCGTAAAAACGCCCTTATATTTTTAGACTAAAAAATCACAGTAAGAATTTAAGCGTTGGCCGTAGAGAGTGATCCCGGAGTCGAGTGTGAAACACGAGCGGCTGAGGTCGCGATAGGGAAAATTTGTCCGATGCTTTTTGGTATAAAAATATTCAGGATTGAAATCGAAGATTCATGAATACCAAAAAACAATATTAACTCATGAATATTTTTTGTTTCCGTCCTCCTGAGCGCAGTCGAAGGATGCATCAAGGCAAAAGAAAAAATTTAATAAAACCCAAATAGTTATTTTATTAAAAAAAGTCAATAACCACAGACAATTCAAAATATAAACTCATTTTTTCCTTCACAACTTGTGAACCCTTGTGAAATAAAAACAATCAAAACCTACACTTTTGCACTATAACAACTTAAAACACAAGTTATGGCAATCGAAATCCTTACAAAAGAAGACCTAAATCAATTTCACAAATCTCTTTTAGAAGATATTAAAGAAATACTCAAAGGCAAGAACCAGCAGGCCAAAAAGTGGCTAAAATCTACAGAAGTCAGAAAGCTTCTTAACATCTCTCCAGGTACGCTACAAAACCTCCGTATCAATGGAACCTTAACATACACCAAAATTGGTGGGATTGTGTACTACGATCATTCTGACATTGAAAAAGTACTAAACGGCAATAAAGTAAATGCGCTACCCAAGCTCTTCAAATAGTGGTAGCGCAAAGAACAAGGAAATCTCATGATATAAGTAAAAGTCTTAATACTTAATGCTCCAATCTTAATACCTCAATATGAACTACATAAAACACCTAACAGGATTTTTTGAAAAAGTAGCTGTAGATAAAGCACTCAATCCAACACACGTAAGTTTGTACATGTCGTTATTTCAATTCTGGAATTGCAACCGATTCAAAAATCCAATCAGCATTTCTCGCGATGAATTAATGAGAATTAGCAAAATCAGTTCAAAAGCGACCTACCATAAATGCCTTAAAAATTTACATTCATTGGGCTATATAAACTATGAACCATCATACAATCCATTCAAAGGAAGCCACGTCTACCTCTTCAATTTCTCAGACGATTTAAAACCAATCCCAAAAAGCGAAAAAATAACAGTACCAAAAAATGAACCCATTTTTGAACTAGTCGATGAACAAGCTGTGAACAAGTCCTGTACTAGTAGTGGGACTGCCACTGAACAAGCACTGGTATCTTATATAAACAATACAAACATACCAAACATTTCAAACGATTTAAAGAGTGTAAACTTGGACGAGCAAGCACAAAATTTTCAAATTGACAATTTATTCACAAAAGAAAAAATAGAAGAAGAAAAAAAGTTGCGCGAAAAAAAGAAAATGGATCTTGTCACTTCGAACGTGTCATCCCGAGCGCAGTCGAGGGACGAGATGCCAAAAATCGAAGATGTCAAAACCTATTTCGTCGAAAACAATTTTCAGGAAATCGAAGCCAATAAGTTTTTTAATTATTTCTCAAGCAACGGTTGGCTCGTTGGTGGAAAAACACCCATGATTGATTGGCAAGCTGCAGCACAAAACTGGATATTAAACGCGCCTAATTTCAAACACAATACTGAAACAGCACCATTAAACCGATCAAGGCAACTCAACACCGGAACAGACAAAGACTATTCAGAACCACTTTAACCTGAACTTGTTTCAGGTTCTTTGAATTGTCATCCCGAGCGCAGTCGAGGGACAGGTTCTAAACTCATTTAAGTAACTCTAGCGAACCTTGCGTAAACCTTTGCGCTCTTTACGGTTAAAAAAACACTATGGAAACAGAAATAAAAACCCATTACAACTATTCAGAAATAATCCTTTGGCTAGAAAAAAAGGGCGTTGAATTATACGGAAATCATTTCAAAATCTTAGAAACCGACCATCCCATAATTTACAAACTCATTGCCTATTTCCTTAAGGACGAGCAAACTTGTTTCCAATTAAACATAAACCTCAACAAGGGAATTATGCTAAGTGGCCCAGTGGGTTGTGGTAAAACTTCTTTGATGAATATCATGAAACACCTCACTCCTATCGAACACAAATTTTCAGTGAAACCCTGCCGAGACATCAGCTTCGAATTCATCCAGGATGGCTATGAGATTATCCATAAATACAGTAAAGATTTGAGATTAAGAGGTGGACAGCCAGTGGCTGTCAGGTATTGTTTCGATGACCTAGGCATAGAAAATAATCTTAAATACTTTGGCAACGAATGCAACGTCATGGCGGAAATCCTATTATCGCGCTACGATTTATTCACTTCCAAAAAACTACAAACCCACATCACCACCAACCTATCGGCCTCCGAAATTGAACAAACGTATGGCAACCGGGTTCGCTCTCGAATGAGGCAAATGCTGAACCTTATCGCTTTTGAAAAAACCGCTAAAGACAAAAGATAATCAACAAATAAAAAAATAAAAAAACTTTGTGAACATTGCGCCTCCTTTGCGGTTAAAAAAATCAGCATCATTAACACCCCTAACACATAAATAAACTTTGCGAACCTTACGCCTCCTTTCCGCTCTTTGCGGTTAAATAAAAACCATTATGAAAAAAATTAACACCTTCTGGAACTGGTTCCAAGACAACAACCAAACCATCAAAAACCTCATCAACGAAACCCCTGAAAACCAAAAACATATCGCATTTTGGATTAACAAAAACTTAAGCTACTACTGCAGAGAAATCGACTTTATAATTGTCTTTCCAAAAAAAGAAAATAGCAAAGCAGAATTCATTGTTACAGCAAATGGAAGTTCTAACTATTTCCAACAAGTTACTCTTTTAATCGACAATGCCCCACGACTGAGAACCTGGAACTTCACAGCCTTTATTCAACCAACAAATGAAATAGATAAATTGATGAAAGGCTTAGGCGAGCATTACATTTTACAAGACATTACTTTAAAAATTAGTGAACTAAAATTCAAACCAATTCTGTACAATGAAAACATTGTGAAATTGGATATTATGATCTTTCTCAAAAACTACAACCTATTTTGTGATACTAAAACATTGGAACAAGCTATCTATGTTATTTTACAAGAGTTACTGTGTGAAAAAGTACTAAGTCAAAAAATTACTTTAGTCCAGTTAGCACAAACGACAAATAAGGAAGAGGATTTAGTTCAGTTGTATGAATTACAATGGTATTTAGAGGCTCTTTAAAAATAAAAAAAGTATTAAAAGTGGGCATTGAATTTCATCATAAGCGCTGTTTATTTACCATCAATCAACAAAAAAATTACAAGTTGATGCAAAACAAATTAAAAAAACCTCCACATCAAATATTTATTTTAATCAAATGAGGAAAACCGTAAAGTAAAAATTATTTATACAAGTATGTTTACAAAAAAGTTCCTGTTTAAACTAGAAAACAAAATTTCATCATGAATAATCGATGCTTTTTTAATTTTATTTAACAAACCACCATAATTTATACCAAAAACAATTTAACCAATAAACCTTAGATATGTTTAATAATATTTTTTCATTTGACGGCAGAATTAGAAGATTAGAATATGGAATCAGTGTAATTATTTTTTATTTGCTATACTTTGTTACAATGTCTTCATCTAGAAATTTTCCCGTCTTACGCCTTGCCTTTATTCCTTTATTATGGTTTTTGTGGGCGCAAGGTGCAAAAAGATGTCATGACGTGGGAAATAATGGTTGGTGGCAAATAATTCCATTTTATGGTTTATGGATGCTTTTTGATGAGGGACAAAATTATTCAAATGACTATGGTGTAAATCCAAAAGCACAAACCAAATTACAATATACTACAGCTAATGCTGAAGTAACAGAAACAGTAACTAGAAGAGTAGTACATGATAACTTCCCTTTAGTTGATAACACTACTAATTTAGAAGTTAGAAATGTCAACTACTCCAATTTACAGGAAGTATTACGACAATTACGAAGTTTAAATTTCGTAAAAAGTTTAAGTTATGAAATTATTACATCAACAGCGAGTATAACTGTGAAGCATGATAATACTAGCCAGTATCTTGTGGATGAATTTATAAAAATAGCTGATGGAATCAATGTACTCGAAGTTACTCAAGGTAATATAATTATTAAAATTAAATAACTGCCATGCATAAAGTTCTCTTTCCCTTAACCCTACTCTTTTGTCTGCTGTTTACAAGTTGCGGAAGTGATTATAGTACTTTTGAAGATAATGCTCAAGAATATTCCAAAAGTGATTCCAAAATAACGTCCTTAGAAATTAATAATTTAATTGCAGAAATTAAACTATTTGCAACGGATAGAAAATTCAAAAAGTTTTTTACTAATGCTAGTTTTGATAAAACCAAACTAATCACATTTTTAGAAAAAAAAGGCTATAAAGTAGATGATCAAAGTCCATCTGTGCCACCAAAAAATTATTTTGTTAATATCTATATCGAAAATTCGGGTAGTATGAATGGCTATGTGAATGGAAATACCCAATTCAAAGGAGCTATTCGAGATTTATTAGTGATGTTAAAATATTATTACGGTGAAAAAAATATAAATATCAATTTTATCAATTCTGATATTTATCCTACCCAATTACATGGAGATATCGTTACATTTTCAAATACCTTAAACACAAAGACATTCAAAATTGGAAATACAGTTGAAAGTAATCTCAATAATATCTTCAATCAGATATTGAATAAAACAGCTAAAGATACCGTGTCAATTCTTTTATCTGATTGTATTTACTCGATCCAAGGAAGTAAGACAGAAGATTTATTAAGTGACCAAAAAAGCCTCACCAAAGATGCTTTTTTAACAAAATTCAAAAGCAAGGAAAGGCTAGCAACTTCTATTATCAAACTGACCTCCGAGTTTAACGGGACTTATTATGATAAAGACAATAGAAAAACGCAACTATCTGGTCAACTAAGACCTTATTATATAATCATAATAGCCACTGATAAAGCAATGACTAATTTTAATGAAAACATTAAATTGGTTAAAGGAAAAGTGGAGGGATTTGAAAATAAATACAATTTAACTTTAAATAATTATTCACAGGGAGTTTATTTTTCTGTTATCAATACAAGCAAAGATTCAGGTAGATTCAAACCGGATAGAGATTTTTCAGATAATGGTGCTATAAAGGGAATTGAAGATGTATCGATTACTGATCGAAATTCCTCTAACTTAATTTTCAGTGTAGCTGTAGACATGAGCTCTATTCCAGTTGAAGAGAGTTATATACGTGATAAAGATAATTACTCTATTAAAAATGCTAATTATAAAATTAAAGGAATTTATCCTTTTACTGAAAAAGGCATAAAACCAAATTCAGTTAATATGTTGGCAAAGGCAAATGCAAAACCAACGCATTACATTGTTTTTGAATCTACAACGCCAAACTTTACTAATCTGAATTTTACATTAAAAAAACAGATTCCTTCATGGGTCTATGAAACAAACAGCAATGATGATAGTAACCTAAGTCAAAACAGTAATAAGACATTTGGAATAAAATATCTCATTGAAGGAATCAATGAAGCTTATGAAACTGAATCCAAAAACAATGACTATTTAGAATTAACAGTAAATATTAAAAAATAACTATATGAATGATTTTTTTGCAACACTATATGAGCAGATCATATATATAAATGGATTTTCAAATGATATGTATGAAGCTAACGCATATATGGATATTGGCCTCATAATGCTAATCACTTCGCTTATTCTAATATTAGTTTATTACTACTTCATTTCAAATTATGGTGTTTTTTATAAAAAAATTTATTGGTTCATCTGGTTGTTAATAATTGGAACCATCAACTTTTTTTCAGGCTATTATATAAGTGAAATCTCAATGCAAAGCTTTTATTATACGTCAACTGCAGGAAGCCCCTATTCGTTTACGGAACATTTTACTTTTTCAATGGTAAATGTGTTATGGGCAATAATTTTTTCTCTTCTATTTTCACTAGTATTAAAATATAAAAGCGTTAGAGCAAGTAAAACACCTTTCTAAAAAATAAAATCATGGCTAAACTATATGTATTTGGAATTGGTGGTACCGGTTCAAGAGTAATAAAATCGCTAGCAATGCTTTTAGCATCAGGCATAGACATCAATAAACATGAAGTTGTTCCTATTATAATTGATCCTGACGAGGCTAATGGAGATGTTACACGTACTATTGAAATCCTAAAAAATTATCAGCAGATCCATGGTAAACTAAGTTTTACTAATGCTGATCAAAATCAGTTTTTTAAAACAAAAATATCTAATGTGAATCAAAATTTCAGATTGGTTTTAAATGATATCAAAAACGACCGATTTAAAGATTACATCCAATATAGTGGTTTGGATGAAAACAACAAAGCCTTAATCAATTTATTGTTTTCAGAAGACAATTTAAATGCAGATATGGAAGTAGGTTTTAAAGGAAACCCTAATATTGGAAGTGTCGTTTTAAATCAATTCAAACAATCCGATGATTTTAAAAATTTCGCATCTACTTTTAGTCAAGAAGACCGCATTTTTATTATTAGTTCCATTTTTGGAGGAACTGGAGCTGCTGGCTTTCCACTATTAGTAAAAAACATTCGTAATGCGGATCACAATTTATCAACCTGGAAATACCTTCAAGATGCTCCTATTGGAGCCGTGACTATGCTACCCTATTTTGGTGTTGCCCCTGATGATGAAAGTAAAATTGACAAGTCTACTTTTATCTCAAAAACAAAAGCAGCATTATCCTATTATGAAAAAAATATTAGTGGCAACAATTCTGTAAACGCGCTTTATTATCTGGGTGATGACATAACAAAAGACTATCCAAATGTGGAAGGAGCAGCAAATCAAAAAAATGATGCGCATTTCCTTGAAATGGCAGCCGCACTTTCAATAATAGATTTTGCAAAAAAAGATGCTACCGAATTAGTCAATATAGATGGTACAGCTGAAAACCCTATCTATCAAGAATTTGGTATTAAATCAAATTCCAATTCTTTAATATTTGAGAACCTTGGAGATTGTACGCAATTACAGTTAAAAAAACCATTAACTCAGTACACTAAATTTTTAGTGTATTTAAGAGACAAGATTGTAGCAAGCACAGATCAAAATTGGGCAAAAAACATGAATATTTCTAATCTCTTAACACAACCATTTTATAGTAATTATTTGAAAAAATTCAATCAGAACTATTTAGAATGGCTAAATGAGATGGCGTACAATCAACGAAGTTTTTCCCCTCTAAATTTGAATGTTAACGACACTAATTTATTTGAAATGGTTAAAGGTGTAAGACCACATATCGGTTGGATGGAATCTGGTGGTAAAAATTATGGTCGATATGATTTTTTACTCTCTAAACACGACAAAGAAATAATAAAGACGGGTTCACCAGAGCAACAATTTATGGACTTGTTTTATAGCACAACTGAATCTTTAGTAAAAGAAAAATATAAATTCTAAGAAAATGGCAAAAGTATTTCGTTTCCATGATGGTAGTAATAATATAGAAGATTGGCAAACATCAACGGCTTATGGTAAAAATGCCATTGAAGCAATAAAAGATCCTAATGGCTCATCTGCTAATAAAGAAATAACCTCCATACCAAGTCCATTTGCGAGAATGGATCTAGTAAAAACAGCATTTGAAAGCTTGGTAAATTTAAATCAGGTGGATGGTAAAACTATTTTTCATAAAATGGTTTCAGACTGTTTAGATGTTGGAGAAATATTTTTTAATAGCGATAAATTAAAGGAAAAAATAAATATTATCATTTGGGACAAAGCCAATGATTTAAACAAATTACTACACTCTTCTAATCCTAAACACAAACTATTAGGAGAAACTTTAAAATTGTATTTAGAGCAAGATGCCAAAGCCTATAATTTTGACAAAATTCAAAGACTATATCTTCTTAATTACAAGAAAGGAAACAATGAATTAAACATAATTGGAGGGACTTCTCCAGCAACATTATTTTTCACCTCTGCCAATAAACTGGATATTGATATTCAATTTGGTACTGACATTGTTTTTGATGATCATTATCAGCCACTATATAAAAGGGATTTTAATTTCCAAAAATTTATTTTTGGGATACGTAAATTCATGCCTAATTTCAATCCTCTTTTTAAAGGAGTAGATGATTATTTAGAAATGAATTATAAAATGCTTTCTCATGAGCAAAGAACCATTTTAAATAATTATACTGAAGATAACTTTAATACCGAATTTGAAAAACTTACGATAGGTAGTGATGGTATTGTTGAAATATTAGACTTTCCACTTCGTAAAAAAACTGAAAGCACAAGTGCAATCCAAGACAATAGTGGATTTGTCATACATTCTGATAAATGTAAAGAGGCTATTAAACCATTGGTATTACCTATTGACGATTATTCAGATAAAATAGTCTACACGACTGCGATTTGGGATAAAAACAATAGAGCAAACATATCAGATGACAGACCTTTAAAAGAAAGAACGTTACCCTATGATGACTCAATATACCCCTATCTAACCATTAGTGATTTCTTAGAACCTTATATAATTAGAACTATATATCCTATTGATAATGAAAAATTCTTCAACGGTAATTTTTCAGTAAACTCAGGAGAAATTTCTAAAGGCTTTTTATTACCTGTAAAAAAAGAATATTTTGATTATTTCAATGTGGAAGACTTACAAGGAGTTACTTCTGACGGAAAAAAAACAATTGAAATCAAACAATCTTCAACTGGTGGCGTAAATGTGATACTTCGTATTCCTATCAAAAACAGAAAATACGTAACCTACGAAAGAACGTATTATCCACCTATGAATGATTACCAGATTACAGAACCTGATTTAAATAGAAATCGAGGATCTATTATTGAAAACCAATTTGGATTAACGCTTTTTCCATTTTTGAAATTAGAGGAGGATACACAAAATTTTTATAGGATTGCTTTTATGGATAGAGATATCCTAGAACACAATAAAAATAATAAATACAGTCTTGATTTTTTTAAGAATAAAGAGAATAAGAAGGTTATTGAAAAAGCAGTAAAACAAAGAAGTGAGAAGTCAATCGATTTTATCTCTTCAGAATATTATGTATTAGAAGAAGGCTTCGACTATATTGTTGTGAAAAATAATTGGGCAAATGGAGTTGTTATGCCACTGTTTAAGACGCTTACTCAAGGTGCTGCTAATTTTACCTTTGCTGTTGACTTTGGTACCACTAATACGCATATCGAGTATCGTAAAGATAATGGAGAGCCAAAACCATTTGAAATCGTACAAAATGACATGCAAACAGCTACTTTGTATAATCTTAAAAACCCAGAAACAATTAAGTCAATCAATGCCGTAAGTGCAACGCGTTTATTTGATATAGTAGTTCAAGAATTAATCCCTGAAGAATTAAATAAGAACTCTGAATTTCATTTTCCACAGAGAACAATTATAAACTCAAAAAAGAATTTAGATTTAAATAGAGATACCTATGCCTTGTCTGATTTTAATATTCCTTTCGATTATGAGAAATATCCAATTCATAAAAACTCTTTTATCCGTACAAATTTAAAATGGTCCAATTACACCAATAACCCAAATGAATCAAAAGTAATAGATGCCTATTTTGAAAATCTTTTATTTTTAATCAGAAACAAAGTGTTGTTAAATGGAGGTGATTTAAATAAAACTAAATTAATTTGGCTTTACCCTTCTAGTATGTCGACTTATAGAATTAACCAACTGGAGAGTAAATGGAATGAGTTATTTAAAAAATATATAAATAAATCCATAGCTCCAGAGAAAATTTCGGAGTCCATAGCTCCATTCTATTATTACAATACACAGTTAGGAGTTAATGCTTTAGCAAATCCTGTGGTATCAATTGATATCGGAGGTGGTACAACAGATGTTGTGGTCTATACCAATAATAATTCAGAATTATTAACTTCTTTCCGTTTTGCAGCTAATAACGTTTTCGGTGATGCATTTGGTCGTTCTTCTAAAATAAATGGATTTATCCTAAAATACTTGGATCGTATTAAATTTCTACTAGAGTTAAATAAGCAATATGATCTGCTAAAAGTATTAGAAGAGGTAATAACTGAAGGAAAATCCGAAGATATAGTTGCTTTTTTCTTTTCGATCGAAAAAAACAAGAAAATTAAAGACAATAATATACCAATATCATTCAGTAAAAAATTACAGCAAAATGATGATTTTAAGATTGTCTTCCTTATGTTTTACACTTCAATTATCTATCATATTGCAAAATTGATGAAGGCACAATCACTGAATGTACCTCGTTACATTACTTTTAGTGGTACAGGATCTAAAATTATTAATCTCGCCGATGGAAGTGACAAACTAAAAGGCCTATCAGAATTAACACAAATTATTTTTCAAAATATCTTTAACGCTGATTCAATTCCTAAGATAGATCTAAAGCAAGATGAAAACCCTAAAGAGATTAGCTGTAAAGGAGCTTTAATGATTAGCAACTCACAAAACGTAGATATTGATGTTCTGAAAACTGTCCTATTGGGAACTAAAGAAGATATTTTAATTCCGAATACAACTAAATCATATAATGATATTAATTCAACTATAGAAAATGAAGTTGTTACTGAATACAATGGTTTTATTGATTGGTTCTTTTCATTGAATAAGCAAATTAGTTTTAATAATAATTTCGGAATCAATCAAGCGCATTTAAATGCCTATAAAGATTATCTAAAAGAAAATGCTTTAGATAATTTAAAAATAGGATTACAAGAGAAAAAAAATGACTTAAAAGGAGATCTAGACGAAAATATAGATGAAACATTATTTTTCTACCCATTAATTGGGGGAATAAATCATCTAGCGTTTAACATCCATACTGAACTTAAAATCCACGAAGCATGAAAAATATCTTTTTGATTATATTATTAATAATATCCAACACAGGGCTTAAAGCACAAAGCAACATAGGTCATGACTTAAACGAAACTGTAGATTACGTCACTTATGTGTGTATTAATTCGACACTTTCTAAAAATGAAAAAGTTACTAACGAAAATAAGCAAATAACTATAAATGATATTCCACAATCATATACAAGTACCATTGATTTATTTAATGAATTCCAGAAATTAAAAAAACAACCTAATATTAAAGATTATTCTCATTTTTTTTCTGAGGAAATTTTCTCTGACCAAAAAAGGTTCGGTAAAATTTATGCTTTTGCTGATAAGAGAAAAGGAGAAGAAATAGTACGATTAAAAACTGAAATATTAAATTATATTGAGGGGAAAGAAAATGTTAGTGATCAAGAAGTCATAACTTCAGATACAGTAGGTAGTGATTCAATGACCTCGGAAAACATTGTAAAAGGTACTGAAACAGCAAGTGATGACACCAATGATTTTGGGTCCCAAAACAGAAGAAGTAAAAATTCATCTTTTTTCAATTTAAAATTTTGGGTTATTCTGATAGGCGTATTTATATTAATAATAATGATAGCTCTGTTTTTTCTTACTAAGAAAATCTTTAAAATTGAAGACTCTTTAAACCATTTAAAAAAAGTAAGTAAGGAATCAAAATCGAATACAAATCAAATTGATTTTAACATAAATTATAATAAACTAGATGACGAGATAAGAAAACTTAAAAGTCAAATAAGAGATTTGAGTCCAGTTCAAGATTATAATAACAATTCTGTGAAGAGTGATATTCCTGAAATAAAAAATCATATTGAATTAGAAGTTACTCCAAAAAAACTACAAGAGGTTTTTTACATGGCCACGCCTGATGATATGTTTTTTGATATGCGCAGTATATCTAGCATTCCTAGACCAACTCAAACTTTATATAAATTCACTGCTGATAATATGGATAAATCAAAAGCTACTTTTGTTTTTGATTCAGATGAAATAGGGATAAGTGAAGCTGTAAATGCTCCTCATAGATATCTAGATTCTGTATGTGAATCTCAAAACGCACACAATCAAAACGCGAAAAAAATTACAACCACAAAACCCGGAATCGCAGAAAAAAGAAATGATAGATGGGTAGTGATAACTAAAGCAAAAATTAAATACGAATAGATATGCATGATATACTAATAGGAGGTCTAATTGCAATTATTGTAATGGCACAAATCTTAGTGGCAATTTCCACTTCAAAAAAAATATCGCTTTTTAAAACTATAGTACCGGAGGCTAATAGTTTTGAATCAGTAAAAGTTTTTATTCCTGAAGATCAAATAAAAACGGTGACTGTGGAATACATTTTAAATAATCTTTCTATTTACAGTAATTCAACTTCAGCAGATAACCTACCAAAAGAAGGCACTTGTGAGAAGATCTTAATCAATATTCCCGAATATGTAAATGGAGAAATTGAGTCAACTGCTTTTTACGATGGTGATGATGATGATGATGAAACCAATCATGACAATACTGATTTAGTTTGGGTAATGAACGGGACTTTGGAGGAAAAAATCCCTAGAAGTAGTTTGTACCATTATCAAGACATGGGATGGTCTTTACTCTATGAGTAAAATTACGAGTCTTAAAGTTTAAAAATAATAAAACACTATGGAATCAAAATATATTGAAATTACATTAATAAAATCAAATGGCAAGTCGAATGTAGTATTCGATAAAGTACTAAGTTCAGTAAACACTTATTTACTACGAAATAAAGGAGCCGTTAGCGATTTTAATTTAATTAAAGATGTAGTTGAACGAAATACAGATGCAATTGATGAGGAGATAAATACATTATTACCTATACCCTTATATTTAGGATTAATGGGAACTATGTTAGGAATCGTTATTGGCCTTTTCGCAATGCCTAGTATCAGTGATGCCAATTTTGAAAAGGCTATTGATATCCTGATTGGCGGGGTAAAAATAGCCATGATTGCAAGTTTTACGGGACTATTATTAACCGTTTTGCTTTCTGGATGGAGGTATAAAGGAGCAAAAACTAAGGCTGAAGGGTTTAAAAATGATTTCTTTACCTGGATACAAACACATCTTTTGCCAGTTTTATCACAAAACATTTCCTCAAGTATCTACTCACTGCAAGCTAATCTGCTTAAATTCAATGATACTTTTGAAACTAACATTCATAATTTTAATGGTCTAATGAACCGCATATTAGATTCTTTTGAAGGTCAAACAACGTTGATGAATGATCTTAAAGAGGTTGACGTTGCTCAATTAGCAAAATTAAATGTAAATGTGCTACAAGAACTTAGAACGAGCACGAAAGAATTTGAAAAATTCAATACCTACCTACACCAGGTTAACTCTTTTGTTGACAATGCTCAAAAGCTAAATTTCAGTATTAACAATCAATTAGAACGTACCCACTCTATGGAAAAAATTGCTGATTCTATAGGTACAAATATTGATATGAATAAAGAAATAATCGATATTCTGCAATCTGAATTAAGAGAAGTAAGCAGCAGAAAGCAAATGGTTTCAGATGCAGTTATTGATGTTGATAATGTTTTAAGTAAGAGTTTAGAACAGTTAAAAATTCATATTGATACTCAAATAAAAGCAATAACAGATATAACCATCAAAGAAGAAGATCTATTAGAAAAACTATTGAAAGAAGACAGAGGTAATTTAAATGAATTAAAAAAATTAGGAGAATTAAAAACCAGTATGTCCAATATGGAACAGGAAGCCAAGTCCCAAAACAAAAAATTAGACTCGCTAAATAATTCCATAGATAAATTATCTGAAGCTATTTTAAATCAAAAGCAACAAACAGGCATAGAAATCCCAAAACCAATCAAGTATGCAGGATATGTTTTTGTCTATTCAGGAGCTATCATTGGCGTTGTCTTTAGCGGGTGGAAAATATTTGAATTTATTTTTAAGTAATTATGTCAAAAAAAACAAATTTTTTCTGGGCCAGTTATGCTGATTTGATGACCAGTCTCTTTTTTATAATGTTAGTATTATTTGTACTAACTGTTGTTATGATGAAAAGACAATCCAAAGCAACTGTTGAACAATTGAAAAAAATAGTAGAAATTCAAAACTCAGTAAAAGAATTGGATACAAGATATTTTTCTTATCAAGAAGAATACAAAAGATTCACGCTAAAAAAACAAATTCAGTTTGAACCGGCCAATAGTGAGATTAAAGAAGAGTATAAGGATTATCTGTTAGATGTAGGGAAAAACATTGAAAGTTTAATTGTTAGATTACAAAATGAATATAAAAACAATGATATTAAATATATGATCATTATTGAAGGGATGGCTTCAAGAGATCAATATAAATATAATGATGAATTAAGTTATTTACGCGCACTATCCCTTTTAAAGCTATGGGATAGTAATAATATCCATTTTGACCCCAATTTTTGCGAACTTCAAGTCGCTGGTAGTGGCACAAGAGGTGTAGGTCGTTATAGTGGAAAGGATGAAACAAAGAATCAACAATTTTTAATACAAATTATTCCAAAAATAGGTAAAATTGAAAATCAAGACAATTAAAATAGCGTACGGTATAGCAATAATTACTTTGTCAATGCTATTCGTAGATTGTACAAATTGCTCAAGATCTGGAAGAAACAGTACAAGAGATTCAAAGCCCAGATACAACTCGGTTTCTGGATCAAGTAGACACGGGAAAACAATGGTAAAAATGTCAGAAGAAAATGGAATTTATAAAATACCAGTTGAGATAAACGGGAGTAATATGAATTTTATTTTTGATACGGGTGCCAGTATCATCTCGATGTCTGCCACAGAAGCTATGTTTTTATACAAACAAGGTACGTTAAAAGAAGAGGATTTCATTGGCAATGTAAATTTTCAAGACGCTACAGGAGCTATATCTGAAGGAACAGTAATTAGACTAAAAAGTGTAAAGATTGGAAATAAAACCCTAGAGAATGTGGAAGCTTCTGTAGTCCATAACAGCGAAGCTCCTTTATTATTTGGTCAATCAGCATTGGCTGAATTTGGCAAAATATCAATTGATTATAAAAGAAATGAAATCACTTTTGAATAATTACGACCGCAGGGTTTTATTTCTTTTAATTTGTTTAACATTATTTTCTACTGTTTTATCAGCCCAAGTTAAACTCCTATCTTGTAATATAGAAAACATTGGCAAATCAAAATCGGATCAAGAAGTAGCCTTCATTGCCAATACAATAAGAGATTACGATATAATTGCAATCCAGGAAGTTGTAGCGGGTTATGGAGGCGCACAAGCCGTGGCAAGACTAGCTGATGAATTAAACCGAAAAGAGGCTAAATGGGGCTATGTAATTAGCAACCCTACATCAGTAGTGCTCATAAAACTGAACGCTATGCTTTCCTATGGAAAACAAGTAAAGTGAAGAAGATAGGACGGCCTTGGTTAGAAAAAAAATATCATTTAGAAATTGATCGTGAACCCTACTTTTGTACGTTTCAGTACAACAACAAACAATTTACTGTGGTTAACTATCATGCTATCACCAAAAAAAGACAACCTGAAACAGAAATAAAATACTTCAAGTTTTTGACCAATGACTATCCCCACATTAACTTAATATTTGCTAGCGATTTCAATGCTCCTCAATCACATACGGTGTTCAATCCGTTGAAAAAAATGGGTTACAAACCAGTATTAATTAATCAAAAAACTTCATTGAAAAGGGACTGCATAATGGATGAATGCCTAGCTTCAGAATATGACAATATGTATTATAATTCCGCAAGAGTAACAGTTAAAATTTATGGAGTAGTTCCGTTTTATCAAAAATTCAATTCTTTAAAAGAAGCACGAACCATTTCTGATCATATTCCAATCTGGGCAGAAATTTTGTTGAATTAAAAGGACGGCTGAACCAATAGAATACTATAAACCAGCTAGAAAAACCAAATAGCATCTTATTTAAAAAAGACAAATAGGAACAATAAATTAAAAATGCAACAATGGATTTAACAAAAGTAAAAAATATAGTAAAGAGTCTTGAAAACGATTTCTACAATAAAATAATTCTATTGGATGATTTAAAACAATGTGAGTATCTATTACTCAATTTTGAATATAAAACAATAGACCGAGTTATTCACAATATTGAATTCCCTATTGGCGATAATTTAAAAAAAACATTTATTTCATTACAAAACAACACCCCTTTAATTAGAAATAAGGCTTTTTTAAAAGACAGCTTGATTAGGGATAAATGTGATTCTATAAAAAGTGAAAAAGTACAGTGTACTCCAAAAGATATCCGTTTGGAATTTCCAATTGAAACCGACAACGATAGATTTTTGGAGAAACAGCAACGATTTTACTTGCAAGATTCTGTAAAGACCTGTAGTTGCAAAGAATGTTCCGGAGATGGCTTAGTAAGCTGTTATGCCTCTGATTGCAATGGGAATCATACTTGGGAATGCGATGAATGTATTGGAGAAGGAAAAGTTTCCTGCCTTAAATGTAGTGGAGAAGGCTGGAATCGATGTGGAGGCTTATTCATGGGATGTGGAGGATCGGGAAAAGTAAAAAAAACAGTACGTCTGGCTAGTGGAAAAACATCCGAAAAATTAGTCAATTGTTCTTCCTGCTCAGGAAAAGGAAAGGTAAAATGCATGACTTGTAATGTTACAGGCAAAGTTACCTGCTCTAAATGTTCGGGAAAAAGAACCATTACCTGCAATTATTGTTATGAAGACAGAAAAAGATATGGGTTAACAGATTGCCGTAATTGCGATGGGAAAGGAGAGTTTGGAGAATTAGACTTTGTTGTATCAAAAATAGAGAACAAAAAACACCAGAAAATTATAATTAAAGGTCCAGTATTACAATTGGATCTTGGTACGATAGAAGATTACTTTACACAGCTAAATGACAAAAAAGAATTATTTTATCAGCACAATATGGTCGTTAAAAATGACTATTCTGATTTTGAAAAGAAACATTGTGAGATCTTAGAACAAGAATTAAATTTAGATAAAAACTCATTTCCTAAGGTTTTGACAGAAAAACTAGCCTACAAACACATTACGTGCATTGAGTTTAATTACAAACACATCTTATCTAATGAAATACACAGTGGCGTTATAATTGACTATAATTCCGCACCCCGAATCAAGCTTTACTCTGATCCCGAAGAATTAAAAATGGATTTAAAAAATGCTGCAAAAACAACTACAAGTTTTTTAACCAAAATTTTTAAAACTAAAAAGTTCAAACTTAAAACAGATAGACTCATTGAAATCAAGTTAATGATTTATTTAGCAAAAGCAGATGGGAAAATTGAAGATTCCGAAAAAATTTATTTATCGGAAATAATTAAAAATTTAGATGATTTTACCAATACTGAAAAGAAAGAATTATTTAAGTTAATGGACACAAAAGTTCTGCCAGAGTTAACAGCTAAGGACTTGAAATTTTCAAGTAATAAAATTGAAAATCAAATTATTGGAAGACTAAATGAAATGGCTATGGTAGACGGTGAATTTGAGCCAGCCGAAATACGTTTTATTGAAAATTTAAAAAATACTGTTATATAAAACAAGGATATTTTTAGAATTGTATTTAGAAAAGGAGGATATTGATACGGTAAGTAAAATTGATGAATTAGTAAATAATTATTTAAAATTCATTTTATCACCTCAATTTGAACATATAAATGTAAATAATCAGAAAATGAATAACTCAATTATTAAATTAGCCTTAGCTAACCTACTCCTTCTCTGCCTAATCAATATGCCCTACGGTTTTTACCAATTCGTACGCTTTACAGCAATGGTAGGATTCGCCTATTTGGCGTATTCAGCAAATGAGCAAAATAAGAAAAACCAACTATTTATCTACATAGCCTTAGCGCTTCTATTTCAACCCTTTTTCAAAATAGCATTAGGAAGATCCTTATGGAATATAGTGGATGTAATCATCAGTGTAAGTTTGGTAATTTCAGTAATCAAAGAATCAAAAATAAAATTGTAAAATTAATTGGAATGCTAAAAAAAAAGTAGGTATCTAATCTAAACACTAGAAAATAGCACTAAAAGTGCGTAATGCTAAATCAATAAAAGGGTTGTTAATTTACAATTGAGCAATCAAAATACTCTTATAAAAACCAAAAGAAATTAGAAAAACACTGTTGTTAGCTCATATTATGGAAAACCGTAAGTAAAAACAAATTTATCAGCTTAGTTTTGTTTTTTACAATAATGAACCGATTATTAATCTCTGCATGAGCTTTATATAAATACATTAGAAAGCTGTTCAGTATTTAAACATCTTATTGTATTTAAAATCCTATTTTTACCAGTAAAACAAATTAAAATAAAAGTAGAAAGCATTTTATATCATAATGGCGAAACAAGTAAAAGCAAAAAAAGAAAAATCAATAGAAGAAACCCTTTGGGATTCAGCAAATAAACTTCGTGGAACGGTAGAATCATCAGAATACAAACATGTTGTATTAGGTTTAATCTTTCTAAAATTTGCAAGCGATAAATTTGAAGAACGACGAAGCGAATTAATTGCTGAAGGAAAAGAGAAATACCTTGAAATGAAAGAGTTTTACAACATGAAAAACATCTTTTTTCTTCCTGAAGAATCGCGATGGTCATTCATTATACAAAATTCCAAACAAAACGATATTGCCTTAAAGATTGATACCGCTTTACATACCGTAGAGAAAAATAATCCTGCTCTAAAAGGTGCATTACCCGACAATTATTTTTCTCGATTGAATATGGATGTGAGTAAACTCGCCGCCTTATTAGATACCATCAACAACATTGATACTATAAAAGACAAGCAACAAGACATTGTTGGTCGTGTGTATGAATATTTCCTAAGTAAGTTTGCACTTGCCGAGGGAAAAGGGAAAGGAGAATTCTACACACCAAAAAGCATTGTAAACCTAATTGCCGAAATGATTGAACCTTACAAAGGTGTTATCTATGATCCTGCTTGTGGTTCTGGTGGAATGTTTGTGCAATCCATAAAGTTTATTGAAAACCACCACGGAAACAAAAAAGAAATTTCGATTTACGGACAGGAATATACGGCTACAACTTATAAACTTGCCAAAATGAACTTGGCCATTCGTGGTATTTCAGCCAATTTAGGCGATGTTCCTGCTGATACTTTTGGGCGTGACCAACATCCGGACTTAAAAGCTGATTTTATTATGGCGAATCCTCCCTTTAACCAAAAAGATTGGAGAGCAAGCGATGAATTAGTGGATGATCCTCGTTGGAGAGGTTATGATGTTCCGCCAACAAGCAACGCAAACTATGCTTGGATTTTAAATATGGTAAGCAAACTTTCTGAAAATGGAGTTGCTGGATTTATCTTGGCTAATGGTGCACTTTCAGGTGGTGGAGAAGAATATAAAATACGCAGAAAACTAATTGAAAATGATGTGGTGGAAAGTATCGTTATTTTACCAAGATCTATGTTTTATACCACCGATATTTCTGTAACGCTTTGGATTTTGAATAAAAATAAAAAAGCGAGAACGGTACAGCTTCCTGATGCTTCAAAAAATTACAGAGACCGTCAAAACGAAATCTTATTTCTTGACTTACGTGAAAAAGGAATTCCGTTTGAAAAGAAATTTACTCAATTTTCTGAAGAAAACATTACAGAAATAACGGAGACTTATCACAATTGGCAAACTGATTTGGATACCTATAAAAATGTACCTGAGTTTTGTTTTTCTGCAACTTTAGAAGATGTAATTGCAAAAGATTTTTCATTAGTGCCTAGCAAGTATGTTGAATTTGTAAACCGTGACGAGAATATTGATTTTGATGATAAAATGAAAGTTTTACAAAAAGACTTTTCTGAATTATTACAAGCTGAAGCTGCATCTAAAAATGATTTATTAACCGTTTTCAAAGAATTAGGTTATGAAATCGAATTATAAGCGTTTAGGTGATTATATTCAGGAAGTAAACATTCGAAATAAAGCTTTGATTGAAGCTCCTTTGATGGGAGTTAGTATTAAAAAAGTATTAATGCCGTCAATTGCCAATATTATTGGTACTGATATGTCAACTTACAAATTGATTAAAAAAAATCAATTTGCTTACGGTTCTGTTACTTCTAGAAATGGCGACAAAATATCTATTGCTTTATTGGAAGAACACGATAACGCAATGGTTTCCCAAGCTTACACTGTTTTTGAAGCTATCGATGAAAATGAATTATTACCTGAATATTTGATGATGTGGTTTCGCAGACCTGAATTTGACCGATATGCACGTTTTATGTCACATGGAAGTGCTCGGGAAATTTTTTCGTGGACAGAAATGCGTGATACTTTGTTGCCAATCCCTTCTCCAGAAAAACAACTTGAAATTGTAAAAGAATACAATACCATTCAAAACCGCATAAGCCTCAACAATCAACTCATCACCAAACTTGAAGAAACTGCACAAGCGATTTATAAGCAATGGTTTGTAGATTTTGAGTTTCCTGATGAGAATGGCAAGCCTTATAGAAGTAATGGTGGCGAGATGGTTTTTTGTGAGGAATTGGCGAAAGAGATTCCTGTTGGGTGGGATGTTGGAGTAATTGGAGATTTTTGCTTGTGCAATGACTCAACATTGTCTGTAAGAGATCAATTTGAAACAATAGAATATCTTGATACAGGAAATATAACAAATAATGAAATCGAAGATATTCAATTTCTTAATTTAGAATATGATGAAATACCAAGCAGAGCAAAAAGAAAAGTAAAACATAATGATATAATTTTTTCTACTGTAAGACCAAATTTGGGACATTTTGGGATTCTAAAAAACACTAATGATAATATGATTGTTTCAACTGGTTTCAGTGTTTTGCAACCAAAAAAATCAGATATATCAAGTGAATTGATATATCTAACAATTATTCAAGAAGATAACCTACAGAATTTACAGGCAAAAGCAGAAATGAGTGTATCAACTTATCCATCAATTAAGCCTGAAGATTTATTAGGGATAAATTTTATTTTACCTAATGAACGAGTTTTAAATAGTGCTAATAATATATTTGAATCTACTTACAATTTATTAGCGACTTATCAGAAGGAAAAAAAGACTCTAAAGTTATTAAGTACTTTGCTTAATGCAAAAATGACAAAGGTTGAGAGTGGAATGGAAACTGTAGAAAATTAGAGATATATTAATAAATCATTGAAAAACATATTGTATGGCAAAAAATAAAAATGAAAATCTTGAAATTAAAAATTTTGTAATACACCAACTTCTAAAGGATGCTGGAACAAGAGTTGTAAAATCAAAACAAGCAAAAAAACTAATTACAATTAGTGAAAAGGAAAAAACCTTTTTAACCAATTTAGACAAATCCTATCATAAAAAATCAAGTCCTATTTATGGAATTTTCGCTAATGAAAAGCCTAATTTTAAAAATGATTTAATTAGTTATAGTAACAATGAATTCACATTTTATGATTTTTCAATTAGTGTAATGAATTATTATAAACAAATACTTGAAAACACTCCAGCAGCAACTGGTGGATACATGATTTTATGCGAATATACTAACAAGTCGACTTCAAAAGATTTACTACTTGTTTTGATGATTAATAATAAAGAAGGATACGTAGTTAATGAAATTAATTTAACATTAGAAGATATAAAAAATTTAGATTTAAATAGAGTTGATGTAGCTTGCTTAATTAATCTTACTGAGTGGAAAAACATTGAAGAAAAATTAGAGACAGACAGGCAAACTTATCTATCTTTCGTAAAAGGAATGAAACAAGTTAGTTATTATTTTATGACATTTGTTGATGTTGACAATAAGAAAACTTCAACTGAGTCTACCAATAACTTAATTAAAGCATTTGATGAATATTCGACAGTACGAAAATGGGATAGAGATACTAAAATAAAAAAGCGAAATCAAATATTTGAATATTCTCATGAATGCATGGCTACTAAAAAAGAAATATTACTAAAACGAATATCTGCAATTTTAGACTCTGAAAAACCAAAAGATTTTGAAAATTTCTCAACAGAAGAAGGCCGTAAAGTCAGCTCTGTTATCAGTGGTGATAAATCAAAAATGAAAGTATTTAAATATTTAACATACAGTGATGAAAGCTTGAAAATTGAATTTGATTCAGCATTATTACTAAATGAAACTATACATTATGATAAATTGTCAAATAAATTGACAATAAAAAATCTACCGAAAGAGCTAGTTGATAAAATTAACAACCTAAACTAAAATGTTAGAGGAAATTATTAAAATAGCCAGTATATCAAATACTAGAGTTGAAGGGAGTACTTTATTTTGTCCATACCATTTAGTAGACTTAGCTCTTTTTCAGTCATTTATTGACGATGATATTATTGAAAATTTAATGACCAATCCTGCAAAAATTGGAGATAATATTGAATTAGAATTTTCATTATTAAAATTACAAAAGTTAGGTTTCTACAATGATACCAAATCTTTTATAAAAAAATTCAGATACGAAATCCCTTCAATTAGTATTTATATAAATGAATTAAATCAATATTTAAAGGATTCTGCTTTTTATTCAAATTATAATTCTATTGTTAATTTAATAATTGAATTACAAAATATTGCAAAACATACATATGATGTTGCCGAAATTAAAAATGTTATCATTGTAAGGGAAGATAAATCACTTTATATGACACTTCGATATGAAAGTGATGTTGTAATCTCCTTAGATGACAAGACTTGTAGTCAAATTAATAATTTTATAGAAGTTCTTAAAGACAGTAACTTTCTCGACAAAAAAAATATTTATCTAAATGAATTCATTGACTTTTGTAATCTTAGTGAGGATGAAAATAGATTCTTTTTATTATTAAAAAACTTTGAAGTTTATATAAATAAATCAATATCAACTTATAATTTTTATTTAAGGAATTTCTCTTACAATAAACTTAAATTAGAAATTGATTCAAAAGCTATAGATTTTAATCAAAAGTTACAAGCCGTTATAAATGATTCACAAACTAAGTTAATAGCAATACCAACAGCTTTTGTTCTTGTTTTATCAAGTATCGATTATGAAAAAATTGATAGCCCCAAAAATATCGTTGCAACTGGAGGTTTGTTTATCTTTTCAACGCTGTTACAATTATTTGTAAATAATCAAAAATCAGCAATTAAATTTATTGAAGAAAATATAGAGCATTATAAATCTACCTTTAAAAATCAAGCAAGGACTGAAGTTGAAAAAGCTTTTAGCAATGTTAATTCGGAAAAAAACAAACAATTTGACAGACTAATATTAATTGAAGTAATATTATGGTTTATTCCAATCTTCACTTTATGTATGATGTTGTTTTTTATGTCGTTTGAATTTGGAGCCATTATTATAATGTTTTTCTATTTATGGATTTCTTCAAACAAATTATACTTAAAATACTAAATAATGAATACACTTTACATAATTGGAAATGGTTTTGATCTGTATCATGGTTTGAATACTAGTTACAAATCATTTGGTTTTTATTTAAAAGAAAAGCATTCTGAAATTTATGATTATTTAATAGATTATTATGGTTTGCCTTATCTTGATGATCCTGACATAAATTATTATGAATGGAATAGTTTTGAATCTGCATTAGCAGATTTAAATTATGAATCTGTTTTAGAAGACAATTCAGATTATTTACCAAACCCAGCTAGTGATGATTTTAGAGATGGAGATTGGCATGCTTTAGAACAAGTTATGGAAGGACTTGTAAATGACTTAACAATTAATCTTTTTAATGAGTTCAAGAACTTTATTCGAAATGTTGAGTTCCCTATTAAAGATAATAATGAGTTATTAAATATAGATAAAAACTCTAAATTCTTATCTTTTAATTATACCGACACTTTAGAAAGATACTATGGTATTTCCTCCAACAATATCCTTTATATTCATAATAAAGCACTTTCAAATGATATATTAATATTGGGGCACGGAACAAATCCAGAAAGTTTTGTAAAAGTAGAAGAAAAAATGCCTAATAATTTAACTATTGAAGAGCAACAAGAATGGTATGAAAGAATGTCTGATAACTACGATTTTTCATATGATAGAGGTCTTGATACTATTTTAGGTTATTTTAATAAGTCATTCAAATACACAGAAGATTTAATAAATCAAAATAATAACTTTTTTAATAATTTAAATTCAATTAAAAAAGTTGTTGTATTAGGTCAATCTGTCTCAGATGTTGACCAACCTTATTTTAGAAAAATAATTGATTCTATTGAAGATAAAGACATTAAATGGACATCTTCATATTACGGTGATAAACAGCCGCTATATGAGAACCTGAAATCTATTGGCTTACATTACGAACAAATTGATTTTATTACGTTAGATGAAATTAGACAAGAAGATAAGAATCAACTAAAATTGTTTTAAATGCAAGAAATCAAACAACAACTTGAATTAACACAAAACCCTAGAGATCAATATAGAAGAATTCCATTGCAACAAGTTTTCCTTATGGGAGATCCTAGTTGGAATTTTATATATAAATAATTTTAAGTAAATGATTAGTTCAATACCTGAAAGAAAATGTATCTGGTGTCTAAAGTCGGATTTCCAAGTTACTTTTATAAAAAAGGCACATACTATTCCTAAATCATTAGGAGGTCAAAATTATAATCGAAACGTGTGTGATGATTGCAATTACTATTTTGGTAATAGAGATAGCCACAATGGAAAATATTCTATTGAAGTTGCTTTGAAGGAAGCTTTTTCAATTTCAAGAAAACGATTTTTACTCGGAGGTATTTCAAAAAGAAAAGTAGGAGAATTTAAATCTCAATTTTTCGAAATGAAAGAACGAAAAGGTAAGTTTCGTCTAGCTGTTAAGCCTTCGTTTATGTTTGCTTCACAACTAGAACTTTGTAGAGCTTTTAAACGAGGTTTATATAAAATGTATTTTGAAGAATTAAACCGACAGAAAAAAGTAGGCTTTGAGCCTAGTTATGATGTTATAAGAAATTTTTCAAGATATGATTTAGGAGATTTACCTGTATTATATTTTACAAGAAAAATTGGTGTTATGATATTTTTCAGAAGTGAGGCCGAAACACCTATTTTGTATTTTAGTAGAATGAATTATTTGTATTTGGATAGTCAATTTGCTGAAATTGAATTTCTTGGTCATGTTTTTGGTTTTCCAATCGCTCCTTTTACAAAAGAAGAGTTTAAAGATTATGCACAAAAATCTGTTCAGATGAAAAAGGATTTTTTCATAGAGGGAAAAGTGATTGAAAAATTTATAGATATAGATATTGCATTGAATGTTATGAATACATGAGACTATATCCTGAACAATCCCAAAAAAAAAGACGAGTATACATTTCATCCTAATGATTGTTAGTTGTATAAAAAAGTATCGTTTTGCCGACGTCAGCAAAACGACACAAATTGAATTAGACCATTTTCCTGGCGTCGGGAAAATGGTTTGAATATCATTTTTTTATCTCCAAAAGCTTAATATGTAATATTCATTCGAAAGAATACAAATTGATAAAAATTAATATTATTTAAAATAATGGCAAAATATAGCGTACACCAACAACCCGTAGAAACTTTATTAAGTTGGATAAAATCTGGCGATATTGCCATCCCAGAAATTCAACGTCCCTTTGTATGGAATGCTGCAAAAGTTAGAGATTTGATCGATTCTTTATATCAAGGATATCCAGTAGGTTATATAATTACTTGGCGTAATCCAGATGTAAAATTAAAAAACGGACAATTATCCGCTGGCAAGCGTGTTTTAATTGATGGTCAACAGCGTATTACAGCACTTACTGCTGCTATTGTAGGTCAACGTGTTTTGGATAAAAACTATAAAGAAACAACGATTCGTATTGCGTTTAATCCGTTGGAAGAGAAGTTTGAGGTATTAAACAAAGTAATAGAGAAAAGTTCGGAATGGATTGATAATATAAATCCAATTGTGAATGATGAAATTTCTATTTCTAAAGCAATAAAAAAATACATTTTTGATAATCCTGAAGCAAACGAGGATTTGATAGAGGAGCGAATAGAAAACCTAAAGCGCATCAAAACCAAACAAGTGGGAATTATAGAATTGGATGCAGCCTTAGATATTGATACGGTTACAGAAATTTTTATTCGTATCAATCAAAAAGGTGTCGTATTAAGTAACGCTGATTTTGTGATGTCAAAAATTGCTTCTGACGAAAATCATGGCGGTAATAAAATGCGTAAAATGATTGATTACTTCTGTCGTTTACTGGTTGATAAAGGATTTATAAAACACATTCAAGACAATGACACCGCTTTTACTAAAACTCCGTATTATAACAGTATAAAATGGATGGCAACTGGCGCTGATTCTTTATATGTTCCTGATTACATAGACATGCTTAGGGTAGCTTTTACGTTTAAATTTGGTAGAGGTAAATTTAGTGATTTAGTAGCTTTATTATCTGGACGTAATTTTGAGACTCGTACTTATGAAGACGACATTTCTGAGGCTAGTTATGCTAAACTTTCTGAAGGTTTAGAAGCCTTTGTAAATCAAACTAATTATCAACGTTTTGTAATGATTATTAAATCGACAGGATTGATAAGTAAAAAATTAATTTCCTCTCAAAACAGTCTAAATTTTGCTTACGCCTTATACTTAAAATTGCGTGAAGATGGTCTGGCAGAATCTGAAGTACAAGGCTATGTGAAACGTTGGTTAGTTCTGAGTATGTTTATAGGTCGTTATTCTGGTTCAGCAGAATCAAGGATCGATGAAGATATCAGACAAATAAAAGAAAAAGGGATTCAAGTTTACTTGAAGCAAATGGAACAAGCTAATTTAGGCGAAGGTTTCTGGGACTTCGGAATTATAAATGATTTAGAAAGTTCTAGTGTAAATAATAATGCTTATAATTTATATTTGGCAGCGCAAATAAATGCTAATGCAACGGCTTTCTTATCTAAAAGCATGAAAATTAGTAGTCTCATCGAACAAAGAGGCGATGTTCACCATATTTTTCCAAAGAAGTATTTAATGAATAACGGTTACGCACAAAAAGCATACAACCAAGTTGCTAATTTCGTTTATACGGAACAAGCAACTAATATTAAAGTAGGTATGTTAACTCCCGAAGCCTATTTAAATAAAGTAAAAACACAAATAGATGCAGGTACTAATGAAATAAGCACATTAGATTCTCATAGCGGTTTACAAGAGAATTTAATTAATAACGACATACCAAGCATGATAGAAGAAGGAAATCATTTGGTGTATGAAAGTTTTTTAGAACAACGCAGAAGATTGATGGCAAATAAATTAAAAATCTATTACGAACAATTATAATTACAAAAATGGATTTACAAACTTTGCAAGCATTCTTAGACCACAATGCAATCCCCAAAATAAAAAAAAGAACTAAAACTTTTCTAGGCATAGCAAAACAACCACATTATGAAAATGTGATGTCTAATATTTATGCCTTTTATTTTGACGTAAATGAAGCTCACGGTATGAGCGATTTATTTGTTAGTACTTTATTAGAATTAATAGCCGATACGGAACTTGGAAAAACAAAAAAGATAGATGCGATTTCAGTTTTTGATGTTGACACAGAAGTATCAACTAAGAAAAATGGAAGAATTGACCTTTTACTTTCTAATGAAAATCATGCTATCATTATTGAGAATAAAGTTTACCATATCCTTAATAATGACCTACAAGACTATTGGTCTTCAATAAGGGTAATTGACAATATTGAAGATAATAAAATTGGGGTCGTTTTATCCTTAAATAAGCTAAATATAATCCACCCTCATTTTATAAACATCACTCACTTAGATTTTCTAAAAAGAGTTATACAAAACTCTGGAAGCTACCTAATGGAAGCAAAAGACAAGTATGTAGTATTTCTAAAAGATTTTTATCAAAACACTTTAAACATGAGTAAAAGCGAGCTAAACAGTAAAGAATTAAAATTTTATTTTGACAACCAAGCAAAAATTATTGAAGCAAAAGATTTTCATTTTGCGGTACGTACTCATGTGGCTAATCAAATAGAGCAAGTGATTGAATTAGTTGATGAAGCTTTTGTATTGCAAAGTCCAAAAGGAGAATTTGGTAAAAGATTGCGCTTTTTTCTATCAACAAAGAATAAAAACTTAATGATAACTGTGTTTTTCGATAGACTACTTACAACTGAAAAAAGATTAATTCTAGTAGTTGAACTTAAGGAAGGGCTTCTCACAAACAAAGAACAATATCAACAAATTGTTTTTTCAGAACGTGAGCAATTAACAATAAAATCTGATTTTTACACAAATGGAAATTCAAAGTGGTGTCATTTTGCAGTAATGAGTTATGTCTTGGATGAGATTGAAGTCTCTAATTTAGCTCAGTTTATATCTGAAAAATTGAATAATGATGGTTTACTTTCAATATACAGAAAACTAAATGATTTTATTCCAAAAATCAACAATTAACGTTTATTTTCTTTAAAAAGAAGTCTCTTATACCTTATGACAAGACATTCAAAAAGACAAAGAAGGGTTACACTACATACCTTTGATATATCAAAGGTATGTAGTGTAAGTGTCAAAACCAAAATAAATCTCAAATTATCTATTAAAAATGTCCAGTTTTTTATATAATAAACTGGACAAAAGTATATATTTGTAGTAAATACACAAGCATGAAAACCACTGACTACATAACATTTACTATAGACAGACTCCCAAAAGGGTACGTTTTCACCTATGCTGATTTCACTACTGAGGTGAATAAAAAAGAAGCTGTAATAAAAGCCTTGAATCGCATGGTGATTTCTGGTAAAATTGCAAAGTTAGCTAAAGGGAAATATTATAAACCCGAGAGTACGCCGTTTGGGAATTTAGAGCCTAATCAGTTTCAAGTAGTAAAAGATTTATTGGAAGATGATGGAAAAACAATAGGTTATCTAACAGGTTATAGTATTTACAATCAATTGGGATTAACCACGCAAGTTAGTAATACAATTCAGATTGGTAGGAACGAAATTCGTCCAGTGCTACAACGAGATCGTTATACTATTAAATTCATCAAGCAAAAGAATACCATTACCAAGGAGAATATTCCTCTTTTGCAATTATTAGATGCTATTCGTTACATCAAAAAAATTCCTGACAGCACTATTTCATCCGCATGTTTACGGTTTATATCCTTGTTGAAAAACCTAAACGAAAAGGAAACAAATACTTTAGTACGATTATCGCAGAAATATCCACCCGCCACAAGAGCGCTTTTGGGTGCTTTATTGGAGGAAATAGGAATTATGCAATTCCAAGAAGTACTACAGAAAAGTTTAAATCCAATTACAAAGTATAAATTATCAGATGTTACTGCTGTTTTGAAAGCATCTGAAAAATGGAATTTACTATGAAGTTACACGAGGACATAAAATTATTCAGACAATCCATTGATTTTACCGCTCAACAAATGGGGATATTACCCATTTATGTGGAAAAAGATTATTGGGTTACGTATGTACTTCATCTTATCTTTCATGATTCAATTGGAACAGAAACCGTTTTTAAAGGTGGAACAGCTTTGTCTAAATGTTTTGGTTTGATTGAACGATTCTCTGAGGATATTGACTTAGTAGTTTTAAAAGGTACTAATGAAGGCGGAAATCTACTGAGAAATAAATTAAAAAGTATAACCAATCTGGTTGGAACAAAATTAACCGAAGTTGAAGAAGAAGGCATTACACATAAAGTGGGAATGCTTAGAAAAATCGCTTATAGCTATCCTAAAACCGTTACTGGAAAATATGGGCAAGTAAGAGAAAATATTATAGTTGAAGCTACTTGGTTAGGACGTTATGAACCATTTCAAAAAACTACCATTTCCTCTTACATTTTTACAATGATGGAATCAGCAGGACAACATCAACTTGCTGAAGAACATGACTTATTACCTTTTGAAGTTCAAGTTTTACATGTAAATAGAACTATTTGTGAAAAAATAATGAGCTTGGTTCGGTTTTCTTATGGAGAAGATCCAATCACTGATTTGCGAAATAAAATTCGTCATACTTACGATTTACACCAACTATTAAAAGTTCCTGCAATTTCAGAATTTTTTAAAAGTCCTGCATTTGAAGAAATGCTTTCACTTGTTGGAGAAGATGATGTGGCGAGTTTTAAAAACAATAATCAATGGTTAGCGTTTCATCCTAAAGAAGCTAAAATATTCCGCGAAACGGAAGAAACTTGGAAGCAATTAGAAAACACATACACCAATGAATTTGCAAATCTTGTATATGGTGCACTACCAAATAGTGATGCCGTTCTAGGTTCACTTATTAAAATTAGGGACAGAGTAAACAATGTAAAATGGGATATTACAATTCCTAAACAGGAAGAAAAAAAATAATATGAAATTTACCGAATCACAATTAGAAAAAGCGTTTATAAGTTTACTACAAGAAGAAAAAATGACTCATCTTGTAGGTGCGCAAGTACGACAAACAGAATATCAAGGCACGTCAGAGCCTGAGACTGTGTACGGACATATCGTAAGTGAAAAAGTACTTATTATTGAAGATTTAAAAGCCTACCTAAGAACTAATTACGCTGTCGAAAACATTACCGAAAACGAAATCGATTCTATAGTCAGGGATTTAGAACGTCTCCCCTCTTCTGACTTGTACGAAACAAACAAAGTCATTATGAAAATGGTGTGCGATGGTTTCTTACTAAAGCGAGAAGATCGAAGTCAAAAAGATTTTTACGTTCAACTTATTGACTATTCTGAAGAAGACAAAAATATCTATAAAATTGTAAATCAGCTAGCTATTAAAGGTTATGAAATGCGTATTCCTGATTTGATTTTATACCTCAACGGATTGCCGTTAGTAGTTTTTGAGTTTAAAACGGCCATTCAAGAAAACACTACAATTCATGATGCCTACAAACAATTAACGACTAGATACAAAAGAGATATTCCTGAATTGTTTAAATACAATGCTTTTTGTGTAATAAGTGATGGTGTCAATACCAAAGCAGGTTCGTTCTTTGCGCCGTATGAATTCTTTTACGCGTGGCGAAAGATTGAAGGAATGCAAAAAGAAGTTGATGGTATTGATGCCATGTTTACGCTTATCCAAGGAATGTTCAACCGCAATAGATTGCGTGACATCATTCAAAATTTTATTTATTTACCTGATAGTTCTAAGAAAAACGAAAAAATTGTTTGTCGTTATCCTCAATATTACGCTGCAACAAAATTATTCGAAAATATAAAAAAACACCAACGTCCTGAAGGTGATGGAAAAGGCGGAACTTATTTTGGCACAACAGGCTGTGGTAAAAGTTACACCATGCTATTTTTAAGTCGCTTATTAATGAAAAGCACTTATTTTGGCAGTCCCACCATTATTTTAATTACAGATAGAACCGATTTAGACGATCAATTATCGGGACAGTTTACCAACGCTAAAGGTTTTGTTGGCGATGAAACTATTGTGAGCGTTGAAAGTCGATCTAATTTACGTGAATTGTTACAGGGAAGAAATAGTGGAGGTGTATTTTTAACTACGATTCATAAATTTACTGAAGACACTAAACTACTAACGAATAGAACGAATGTAATTTGTATTTCGGATGAAGCACACCGAAGTCAAACTAATTTAGATCAAAAAATAAAAGTTACTGAAAAAGGCGTGACTAAAACATTTGGCTTTGCCAAATATTTACACGATTCCTTGCCAAATGCAACTTATGTTGGTTTTACTGGAACACCAATTGATGCTACAATTGATGTTTTTGGTGAAATAGTGGATGCTTATACCATGACTGAATCGGTAGCCGATGAAATCACGGTGCGTATAGTTTATGAAGGACGTGCTGCCAAAGTATTGCTAAACAATCATAAACTTCAGGATATTGAAAATTATTACAATCAATGTGCAGAAGACGGAAGCAACGAAAACCAAATTGAGGAGAGTAAGAAAGCCATGACGCAAATGAATGCAATCATTGGTGATCCTGCTCGTTTAAAAACCGTTGCCGAAGATTTTGTAAACCACTACGAAAACAGGATTGCAGAAGGCGCAACTGTAAAAGGCAAAGCAATGTTTGTTTGCAGCAGCCGTACAATTGCGTTTGAACTCTATAAAAACATTACCGCTTTAAGACCTGAATGGGCAGAAATTAAAATTTCTGATGGTTCAGTTGAACTAACAGAAAAAGAAAAGAGAAAAATCAAACCTTCCCAACGTATAAAAATGGTCATGACCAGAGGAAAAGACGATGAGGAAGAAATGTATAATTTGCTAGGAACAAAAGACGACCGTAAAGAAATGGATCGCCAATTCAAAAACGAGAAATCAAATTTCAAAATCGCTATTGTAGTTGATATGTGGTTAACAGGTTTTGATGTTCCTTTCTTAGATACGATGTACATTGACAAACCGATACAACGGCACAATTTAATTCAAACGATTTCTCGTGTAAACAGAAAATATGAAGGAAAAGAAAAGGGTCTTGTAGTAGATTATATCGGAATAAAAAAACAACTGAATTTAGCTTTGGCAATGTACAGCAAAGCAGATCACGACAACATTGAAGACATAGAGCAATCTATTGTAGTTACTAAAGATCAGTTAGATCTACTGAATAAGTTGTTTCATAAGTTTGACAAAACAAACTATTTTAGTGGTTCTCCAATAGAGCAATTGCACACACTTAACAAAGCGGTTGAGTTTGTACAGTTAACACAAGACTTAGAAAAAAGATTCATGTATATCGTAAAGCGATTAAAATCGGCTTATGATATTTGTTGCGGAAGTGGTGCATTCAAAGAAACTGAACGTGATACAATACATTTCTATTTGGCAGTTCGTTCGATAGTGTTCAAATTAACTAAAGGCGAAGCACCAGACACCGCTCAAATGAATAATAGAGTGCGCCAAATGCTGCAAGAAGCTATTGAAAGCAATGGTGTTGAAGAAATTTTCAAACTTGGAGAAGACAATCAAACTGAAGTAGATATATTTTCAGATGATTACATGGCTAAGATTGACAAAATCAAATTGCCAAATACTAAAATTAAACTGCTTCAAAAATTATTGGCAAAAGCAATTGATGACATTAAGAAAATAAACAAAATCACAGGAATCGATTTCTCCAAAAGATTACAAGCCATAGTTGACCGTTACAACGAACGTAAAGAAAGCGATGTATTAAATAGTGAAGTGCTAGAAGAATTCACGGATGAAATTATCGACTTGTACTATGCGCTTAAAAAAGAAAAAGAATCTTTCAAAGATTTAGGTATCGACATTGAAGAAAAAGCGTTTTACGACATTTTGAAAGCCTTGGCTAAAAAATACGATTTTGTCTATCCCGAAGACAAACTACTTATACTTGCTCAAAGAGTGAAAGATGTGGTAGATGATTTAACTAAATACACCGATTGGAGCAAACGAGAGGACATCAAAGCAGAACTAAAAGCAGATCTAATAGTTCTTCTTGCTGAAAATGGCTGTCCTCCCGTAGATAGAGATGAAATTTATAAGGAGATCTTTGAACAAGCAGAGAATTTTAAGAAGTATAGTAATAAAGTTAAGTAAGCATAGTCATTTTTTTATTCCCTAATGAGCATGTAATTCTATTTTTTTTATGAAAAACGAGATTAATACTAAAGATTCTGAAAATCAAAACGATTGGGCATTTGATATTAAAGAAATTCCAATTCATATAACTCAATCAAAAAGCGGAGCTAATGGTTATTACTGTATGGGCTGCAATAAAGAAATGCAGGCCATTAAATTCAAAAATCCTAAACATCAATCTTACTTTAGACACCATGCTTCAAATATAGATAAAGATACTGTAGAGTGTATTTATAGTAGTAGAGTATATCGGGAGCGATTAGCTGAACACATTCTCAGAAGATTAAAAGAATTAAAACTCCCTGATTTATACAAATTCCCACCAAAAGGTACAATAGGAAGCCCTATATTGCTTCAAGAAAAAACAACGATTCATGCAGCAAAAGTAGTTTCACAACTTTCTTTTTATGAAGATGAAGAAGGTACCATAAAATGGGGTAAAAATCCTGAAATCGAAGACCGTTATTTATTAATTCGACCTGATGTAACTTTTTTTGACGAAGAGGACAAACCTATATTGTTTGTTGAATTTGTAATTACCCATAAATTAGATGATGAAAAAAAAATAAAATTAAGAAGGATAGGAATAAATACAGTTCAAATTATTATTCCGAAAGTACCGGAAGAAGAAATTGAAAAAATTTTGAAATCAGTTACAAAAGTTAAATGGGTTTATAATGAAATCGAATCAAACACCAGTTACATTTCAGTTTCCAAAGGAAATCCAAAAGGAATTCCATTCATTGATGAAGAGCAAAGAAGACTTTTTGAAGAATCTTACTCCTGTAGAACAGCGCAAATTGGTAATCTTATACGGTCAATTAGAAGATGTCTGGAATCACAATCTTACAAACGAACTGAAAATCAGTTTGAACGAGAAATATCAAGAATTAAGAAAGCTTCAGACGGGGTTAGACAAAGACTGGACGAAATGGCAAGAAGCTCTGAGAATGAAATATTCACAGAATTTGAATCTGAAGAAAGCACAATTGAAGAAACAGGAAGAGCTCTTAGTACAAAAGAAAAAGAATCGTTGGAATACTATTCAGATGTGGAAAGAAGATTTTATTCAAAATCAAGCGACCTTAGAAAAGAGCAAGAAGATACTCGCGAGCAAATTTCAGCAAAATACGGAATTAGAAATACTGCGGAAGGAATTAGGGAAGATCACAACGACAGAACTAACACAATTAGAGAGGAAGAAAAAAATATTGCAAGAGAAGAAAGTTACTTACTCGATAGAGAAAGAGCAGATAGAGAAAAGGAAATCAAACATTTCCAATTCATTGAGCAACTTGATTTTGAAGAACAATCTAGACATAGAGCAAAAATTGATAAACTATCAAGAGAAATCGAAAATATTGGAAGAAGAATCGATTCCTTATCAACAGAATTTGAGCAAAAAGGAACAAAACTTCAAGAAGATCATACACAACTTGAAAACACAGTTAGAGAAGGAATTGACAATAGAAAAAGAGAAAATCAATATCGGATTAGTGTTTTTAGAACAGGAACTATACAACTCATGGATGGAAAAAACGCTTCAGGAATTGAATTGTCCGACAGAATTAAAAAACTATCTGAAGCACGAAGATTTTTATACCATTGGGAAGAAGAAAAATGCAATGACGAAAGACTTAGAGTCGCGATTGAATGTATTCGAAAAGGAGATTACAAAAAATGGGATTAATGAAGAATGGTTTTGGAAAATGTATGATGAGAAGTATCCTTATAGTTAGTCAATAATAATTATAAAATCACAAAAACAAAAAGGTGCAAGCCATTATGCTAAAAGTCAACAGAAGAGTGTACATCAATGAACCAACCAATGAAAAATCAAAAAATTTTGAAACTAAAAAAAATGTCGTGCAAGAATTTTTAAATGGCTTAAGAAATTTGAAGGGAGCAAAAAATAATCTTTACCTGTTATTTCAGAACGTCAATAATATCAATAGTTCCTCGATTGAAATACGGGAATGGAATCGCGATAATAAATCTACCAATCATAAAGAACTAAGAATAAAATCCATATAAATAGTAGTGTAAAGGAAAAACTAACAACCTTGAGAGCCTTATAATAAGTAAGTAAAAAAAAGGACTTGATGATGACAAAAGCTCTGAAAAGAGTTGAATTTTGCTCGTTAAATAATCCCTAAATCCTTAGCTATAGCGATAAGATGTACTGTATTGTTTGCCTTAAAATAAATTTTAAGCTTATTAACTCGCTTTTCAATAGAACTTATACTATTGGGGCTAATGCCTTCTTGTTTCAATACCGTTTCCATCTTCTCTTGCGATAGTCCATGGGAGAGATGTCTAATCAACTGCACGTCATAGTTGTCTATTTCACTTGTAGTCTTGTCTTGAAGCAAGCTTAACAATTCCGGTGAAATATTTTCCGGTTCATTATTGTACGCTTTTTGAATGGCTCTTTTAAGATCATATATGGTGTTTCTCCCTTTTAATACATAGCCATCTATGTTAAGCTCGTCAAATAATAATTTGATACGGTGTGCTCTGTTTTCAATCGAAAAAACAATAATCTTAATGTTAGGGAACAACTGTTTTACTGCAGCTATTAATTCTTCACCTGAATTGAGTTTGTTCAACTGATGATCCTCTTTAAAAGACAAATCAGAAATTAGCAGTTGAAAAGGAGCGCCATCGATATATGCTCTTTTAATTTTTAACAAAGCGTCATCACAATATTTTGAATATTGAATTTCGGGAACATCAAGTTCTTTGAGTATTTGAGCCGCCCCCACATCATTAAAATCTATATCATCTGCAATTAAAACTTTTGTAAACATATTTTTGTTGTATTATTTAGGAAGTAAAATTTTAGCTTTGAAACCTTTATTAATTTGAGAATCAAAAGTAAGTATTCCTTTTACTGCCTGAATACGGTTTTCCGCATTTTGAAGGCCATTTTTTAAAATTAGTTTTTCAGAGAGGCCAACCCCATTATCTGAATAGTCAATTTTTACATAATTTTGATCGCTATCAAAACCAATTATCACAAAAGTGGCTTGGCTGTATTTTTTCATATTGACCATGAGCTCTTGCAAGACTCTTTGCAACGCTATCTTTTTTTCGTTTTGAACTTTTGACCAATCTATTATATTTCCATTTTTTATTATAACTTCGACACTATCACTTTTATAACTACTGAGCATTTGTTTGAGATTGTGTTCAAAACTTTCTCCTGTCTCTATCGTACTATTCTCCTTAGAGAAATCTCGTGTTCTAACATATATTTTATCAAGATTGTCTAACAGCGTTTCCTTTTTTATAGGGTTTTGTAAATCTTGGGTTTCCGCAAAAGTCATCGTATAAAAAACATCATTAGCCAGTTCATCATGAAGTTTTTTAGAAATTCGAGTTTCGGTATTGTATCTTGCTACTAATAACTCTCTTTTACTTTTATTTCTAAAATAGTGGATTAGGAAACCGATTCCTCCAAGTAGCACAACGAATCCAAAACTGAGCAAGTACTTTTGGTTTTTTTGCGTTTCAAGTTGCAAAAGAGTTTCTGCTCTTTGCCCCTTGTATTTTATATTTTCCAAAGTCGCTTCTCTAGAATCATACTTAATTTTAGCAAACTGATTTTTTGCATTGTTTCGTACTGTTTTAATGCTATCATTAAGATTTACAAACAATGCGGCATAAGTATTTACCCCTCTTTCTAGATTGTAAGACATTAAGACTTCTAATGCCTCCAATCGTTCATCTATACTTTTATACTTTGTGGCTAATTTATAGGACTGCAATGCATTCTCCTTCGATTTTTGATGATCTCTATTTTGATAAAAATCCGCTAAATGCAAATAGCTTTTAATACTACCATAGGAGTCATTTATTTTAGTTCTAATTGATAAAGCATGATTCATTAATGCTAGCCCCTTTTGAATTTGATTGTCTTTGTAATATGCAAATCCCAAATTGTCAATAATTCTAGCTTTCTTATTCTGTAGTGTATCTAAAACATCCGATTTTAAAATGGGCTCTAAAAGAGCAATGGCTTTTCTATACTTTGTTTGTTCCGTATATACCGTAGCAATATTATTGAGTGCTACCATTCTAGAAACGGAATCTTTTACCGATTTTAAAATTGTATTATAATAACGAACGGCGTCATCGTAATTTTTAACTTCTTTTGCTGAAATCCCAAATAAATTATTTGCGGCCATTTGATATTGCAAATCACTATTTATGTACGGTAAAGCTTCGGTCAACGTTTCTTCGCTGCTATAATAATCTCCTGAAGTCTGTTGGATTTGAGCCATTCCGAGTAAATTATAAGCAATGTAAGAACTGTCCCCCACATGTTCAAATAACTCTTTGGACTTATTATAATAATAAAAAGCACTATCTGGCTTATTAGCAACATTATAAGCATCACCTAAGCCTGAGTAATTAATAGCTTTAGTCTTTTCTAAGCTATCTTGTTTAGTAGAAATATCAATAACTGTTTTTACATTCTTTTGACAAGACACAATTAAAAGCAAAAATAGCACAATAAAAAACGGGGAACGGAACATATAAAGTTTCTTTCCCCGAAAATAGTATTTAATAATAAATTAAAGCTTTTTATTATGGCTTTTTTGGAGGTGTAATAATAATTATTTCATCACCAGGATCTAGATTTGCGTTAACCGTACTTATCTTAAGAACAGAAACACTGTCGTTTTCCATTGATTTTAGGTTTTCTTTTTTAATTGCGAATTCCTTTGCTTGCGCTGTTGTATTATCAATAGAATCCGCATCACAGGATACCATAACTAAGCCTGATACTGTAAAAGCAGCTATAAAAAATATTTTTTTCATGATTTTAATTGTTAAAAATTGGACATAGGTTTAGCAATTCGATATCTTTAATCGAATAATTAGTATTGGCTAAACCATTAAAATGAGAACAGTTTGTTTTTCTTTCGGGAAGTAAAGCGAGCTAGTACAGAACCGTTTAATTATACTTCCCGGAATAAAAATTCTGTCCTGTATAGCGTCACTTTTATAGAAGTAGTTTTGTACATTTGTCCGTATCGCGAAATAGAACAACAACTAATTCTGAGGCAAAGTAATGATGCTTCTCAAGTAAAATTGATACGGAATTCCTATGATTCCCAGTATGACGAAGGATTCCTAAAAATTCCTAAAAATTACTTTAAGCTTATGGTGAAAAATACTTTAGAAGATTATAAAGCAGCTATTAAATTGAAGTACGAGATAGAAAAAATGGGAAGTCATTCCAGTTTTTTGCTCAATCCTTCTCGCGCTAAATTGAGAAAATTGTGTGCCGAGTTATTTAAAAATGATGCAAACGTTGATGATTTAAAAAGCTTTTCTGCTTTTTTTCAATTTGATTTTGTTCCAAATTGTTCCAATAAATTAAAAGATCAAACAGATAGATTCAGGCCTATTGAAACCTTTTTTAAGGGAGAAACGGATTTAACTGATATTGAGGCGGTAAATATTGCGGCAATATTGATTGATTTTAATCCAAGACCTTACCTTAAATTTTCAAAAACAGAATCTATAAAAAAAAAGTTTAGTCTTATTGACAGTCCCAATAGTCCTGTTGGACCCAAATTTACCGGAGAAGATAAAATTGCTATAAATGACAACATGGAGAATGATGGAATAATTCAACCATCATTCTTGGTAAAAAAGCAAATACGATTTTTACAGACACCGCAAATTATTCCCGCAATGCTTCTGATTTTAATCCTAGGTGGTTGCGCATATTGGTTTTTACCAAAAAAAACGTGTATGCAATGGCAAAAAGACCATTATGAAGCGGTTGTCTGTGAAACTAAAGAAGTCGGCATTGTAAATTTGTACTCCAAATTGCCGATGAATGAAAATATGCTAACTTTAAAAAAAATTGAGGTTTCGGATACAACAACTTTTTTTAAGCATAATAAACCCATTTTATGGTATTGTAAAAATGGAGACCATCTTGATTTTTTTAATGGCCCAGGTTTCCACCCTGAAAATGAAAAAATATTAAAACCGATTACACAATATATGATTGATAAGTACGTGAAATAAGCCTTTTCTACTAAAGCAATCAAGCGGTCTCCCTACGGTCGTTCCCTTTGTTCCGTTCGGCTGTTCCAGTCGGTCAACCATATATTTTCATAACATCTTTTAGGGTACTTTAGGCATACTTTTTTTTATAAGAAGCAGTATTGGTTTCCCTCCATTCCACAGACACTTCGCAGTACTAAAAAAATAGCAGCTTGAAAATAAGCAGCTATTTTTTCGCACTGTTTCGTTCCTCATCTCCACACGGTCACTTCCTGCGTTCGGTCGGGCTACCATAACCATAATAACGCTTCATTTCGTTTCGCTCCGTTCCTACGCTACATTACATTCCAGCCATATTATGGTTATAGCCCTCCGTTTTTTCAGCGGTTGCTCCTTCGCACAGCTATCGGGGTTGGCTCCGTTCGGTAAAACCTCACTTTGCCCTAAATCAAGGATAGCCAAAGGCTGTGTCATATTTCTTCCCCGCCGTTTCACGCTCATACCTGCTCCATTTCACTTCGTTCCTTCGCTCAATTCCCGCATTTATGGTAGCTGTTCGATTGCCGCAACACCGCCAACTTCGCTCCTCGAAACACAATAATTTCCGCTATCGCTACAATTATTGTTTTCTGCGGTGCTTGGGGGTGTTTGATTGCAGTTTCCATAAGAAATTCTTCAAAAAAAATCCAGAACGACCCTGCATTTTATCGAAAAGAAAGAGATAAAAAATCAGCAATACTAGCGTCCATTCCTCACTTTCAGTCGGTCGTTCCTCCCTCCGTTTCCGTTCGTCATTTGCGCTGTTAAGATGGCTTTCTTTTTCTCTCTTTTTTCTTTTCGAAAAATTTTAGCATGAAAAAAAGTACAACCAAAAAAACAAAGCCATGCCAAACTTTATCATTAAAACACATCAGAAAAACACCCGTTACAAAGGCGAAAAAATCTTTATCCTTAACAAAGGGTTGAATAGTGGAAAGCCTCAAAAAGAGCCATTCACCAATAGTTTTGTTATCATTTTTCCAAACAAAGAGGATGCCGAAACAGTATATTGGTTGGCCTATAGCCTTTGGAAAGCCAAATTCTGTCACAAATCCCTATATGGTTCTGTAATTCCTTTTTTGAGAATTCAAGATTTCAAAAAAGATTTCTCTACTAAAGTCAATGAAATGTTGCAAGATTTTGAGCAGCATCAAAAAGAAGTTAAGGCGCTAAGGTTGATAGAGCAGCAAGAAAATCATTTTCATCAAAACATCAATCTTATCAACAATATGCGCAGGGTTATTTTAGACCGATACTGCAAGAAAATTTGATTCACTAATTTAAAAAAGGGAGTTTATGAAACTATTCATTTTATACCAGACGGACATTTGGAAAAGCAAGGCGTCAAGAGTTTGCTTTGGCATATTTGACAGCAGAAACAAGGCTATTGACAGCGCAAAATATAACGGTCTCTATTGTTCTTGTGCTGATGTGGTAGTTGAAGAAGTTACTTTGAATCTATTTGAAGAAAATCAAAACTAACAAAGCCCAAACCTTGCGGTCTGGGCTTTCAAAAATGCAATTCACGGTCACCATAACTTGAATTGCATTATTTTTTGTGCTTTCGAATCAAAAATTTGAGTAAAACCGAAATTGTAAAACTGACAATGGCACCCAAAGCGGCTAAAATAACAGTTCTTACAACATCTTCCGAATTCAGATTCGGAATAATACTCAAAAAAGTACCGCCAGCGGTACCAGCTAAAGCCGAATTACTATTTGTCATCCTTAGTGTGTCGAAGGACATCTTGGGTTGAAGTTAATTGGCTTACAGCCGAAATAACACCGCCAGCAAGAGCAATATATCCTCCAATTGAAACTAGTACAACTGGCAAAGCCACAGGCGCTGTCAAGATAGTTCCACCAACTGCAGCTAATGCCAAACCAATATTTCGAAGCACTTTAAAAAATTTCGGCGTTGGAGCTTTCGCTCGTTTTATAACATTCATAATTTATTTTTTTATCATTCCCTTTTCGGAATTTGATTGAACAATTAAACGAACTTCTTCTTCACGATCTAAAGCTTTAAAAACAAACTCTTTCAGTTTATAAAATGCCTTTCGAGACATCAAGCCTAAACCTGGACCAGAAAATTGAGTTACCGGAGCAATACAGCCTTTTAATTCTAAAAGTGCATTATTCGCAGGATGAATCAGAATAAACTTTCTATTTTCAACATTCATAACCTCCAAATGCCACTTGAATTTGTTGCTATAGCGCTTTCTAATAAAATAGTTCCCTTCTGGAATGCAAGAAACCTTGGTTTCGTTTTTCTTCCATGGCAATTCAATGGCGTTACAAATTAATTTGCCCTCGCATTCGAGTTTACTATTTGTTCCATCAGGGAAATAAGTTCTTGTTAGTACTAAAATCATCTTACAATCCGCTTACAGTCACTAATGCCAATGGATTATAAGCACCATTTTTTAAGGCATACATCTGGCCATTTACACTTTGATAGAACTCAACTCCTAAAGCTAAAAACAACGGTTTTATACTATTTGGGGTTACCGTATTGGTTTGAGTAATCACAGCAGTTGCAGTCAAATCCCATGGTAGAATAGCTGTTTCTGAATGAGCTTCCACAAATGTTTCAGCTTCAAAATCAATTTCAGCACCAGCTGAAATAATTTTAAAATGTGTAGTTCCACTTGGTGCAGCAATCATATTTGCAGGAATAAAAGAAGCAATACCAACTGCGATAGCACCAGATACCCTATCAATTGTTCCTATATAGGGAGCAAACAAACTGGTGCCCAGTTTTCCTCGAATGTTGAATTCAAAGCCTGCGAGCAATTCCGCTTCACCATCAATGACATTTCGCAATCCTCTTACGCTAATGGTATCCGCCTGAATAACTTTAACCATTTGCTGCGTTAATCGGCTAACCATTCTACTATCAGCAGAATTTAAAAGCAAAGCTCTCAAAGCCGTTCTCAACATTTTTCCTGCTTTGCCAGCTCTTCCAAATTCAGAACCATTCTCACGCGTTCTTTGAAACGCTGGATCATTCTTGATTCTACTGGCATCAATACCTCCCTTTTCACGCGCTAAGTGTCCGTCTTGGGTTTTGTAAAAGGTAATATCTCCGATAGTCCCTTTTAATTTAATTATGCCTTTCTGTCTTGCCATAATTCCTAAAATTTAGATTAATATTTACTCTAAATCATCTTTCTGTTGCAACATCTTCCGATTGATTTCGAAACAAATTTTAGCTAATTAAATCACATAAAAAACACTCCCTATTCCATATGACACTTTCAGACATAAATGGCATAAATCAACTTAAATGACAACGTTCTTTCAAATTAATCACTATTTATAAGTATATGTTAAAGCATATAAAAACGTTTTAATTAATAAAACTATATGCTTTTACATATAATTCATTATATTTGTATTAATTCGATGTAAATGCATATAACCATGATAACACTAGCCGACTTTGTAAAAGAAAAAAGAAATGAAGTAAACCTCACACAAGAAGCATTTGCGGAACGGGCTGGAGTGGCACTTACCGTTATTAGAAAAATAGAGCAAGGCAAGGAAAATCTAAATCTGGAGAAGGTAAATCAGGTGCTCAGAATGTTCGGGCATACCCTAGCACCGGTAAATGCAAGAGAATTATCTAAAAATGATAAGAAAGAATAATGAGAAAGAATAATGAGAAAGGCAGCAATATATTATAAAGACGTCTTAGCGGGAATACTAACCGAAACAGATGAGGGAGAATATACCTTTCAGTATGAAGAAAAGTATATAAAAGAGTATCCAAAACAGTTCATCACATTTACGATGCCGGTAAACACCAAAATATATACCGATAAACGATTATTTCCTTTTTTTGAAGGGCTAATTCCGGAAGGCTGGCTACTGGATATCGCATCCAAAAACTGGAAAATTAATCAAAACGACCGTATGGGATTACTATTGGCCTGTTGCCAAAATTGTATCGGAGCCGTTAGTGTCCAATCAATACCAAACACAGATGAGTAAGAAATGTTTATATTGTTATGAAATATTGGACGATACAATTGGAGGCGATTTTCATGAGCAGTGCAGTTTAGATTTTTTTGGAACAAAACTCCAACCTGCATTTGAACATACCCTACAACAAATGACAACTTTAGCACTAAATGTGGTGGAGCGCAGCGTGGCGGTCCCTGGGGTGCAACCTAAGTTATCACTTTCGCTAGTAAATGACACAATTCAGGACGGAAATAAAGGACGTCTCACCGTAGTAGGCGCTTTGGGTGGTAATTATATTTTCAAACCGCCATCCAAACAATTTCCTGAAATGCCCGCAAATGAACATGCAACCATGCGCATTGCAGAAGCTTTTGGAATTAATACGGTAAAATCAAGCTTGATACAATTACAATCCGGAGAGCTTTCCTATATTACCAAACGGATTGACAGGACAGCAACAGGTGAAAAAATCCACATGGTAGATATGTTCCAAATCACTGAAGCTTTTGACAAATACAAAAGCTCGATGGAAAAGATAGGCAAAGCCCTAAACGAGTATTCTGATAATACCTTATTGGATAAAGTCTATTTCTTGGAATTAGCAATTTTTAGCTTTTTAACAGGAAATAATGATATGCATCTCAAGAACTTCTCCATGATAAATACAGGCGACGCATGGACGTTAGCACCGGCTTATGATTTACTAAACGTGGCCATAGTAAACCCGGACGACACCGAGGAATTAGCATTAACGCTGGAAGGAAAAAAGAAAAAATTAAAATGGGAACATTTTGAAAGATTAGGTGTAAACCTTGGACTAAACCAAAAACAACTGAAAGGAATAGCGAAACGATTTCAAAAAAATAAACCGATCGCCATCCAATGGCTTAATAACTCTTTCCTATCCGATGCATACAAAGAAAAATATAAAATGCTGTTAGAAGAAAGATATGCTGCGTTATTCCTATAAATGCTTCTAAACCGATTACTTTATTTTCTAATTTTACACAACATAAGCGCTTAGACAATAGGAGTTTTAAGTAAGTCAAAGCCTAATCAAAGCTATAGATAGAGTATGAGAACAGATAATAAGAGATTGTGTATCTACCCTAAGGACATACAACGCATAACCGGAAAGAGTTATCGTCAAAGCATTCGAATGTTGCAAAATATTAAAAAAGAACTCAACAAGCTTCAGAATGAATTAGTATCAATAGAAGAGTTTTGCCAATATACAAGCCTAAAAATGGAACAGGTTGAACCATTAATTATTGGATAGCAACTGTGATTAACCTATTCAAATTTTGAACTTTACAAGTTCAAATAATAATAGTAAACCAGTTCAAATTTTGACAATTAAAGGCCTTTTTTATTGTTTTTTTTTCGTATTTTTACACCTATCAACACAGTTGAAAAACTACGAAATATTTAAAGGGGCACATATAGGGGCACTTGAATAAATAAGATATATAATCATCAATATATCAGCCACATAGCAAAGAGTGTTAAATCCCTCTTTCTCCGCGAGCTGAAAAGCAACTGGGAAGATAACCCCGTAAATCTTATGATTTATGGGGTTTTTCATTTTATATAGAATTTCAATTATTAAATAATTTTTGGATTAATCTCAAAAGTTGGGCAATAGCAAAAAACAAATTACTATTCTTTGTGTTCAATATCAAAATAATATAGCAAACTAGGCAGTACTATTAATAATAACGGCATCGCAATCAAAAAACCACCAATAACTGCAATTGCTAAAGGCTGATGCAATTCTGAACCTGTACCAATACCAATTGCCAAGGGCATTAAAGCAATGATTGCTCCTATAGCAGTCATTAATTTAGGTCTTAACCTTGTTGAGATCGCATATACGAGCGATTGTTTTTTATTATTCGAAATTTGATACGTTTCTTTAAATTGTAAATAGGTAAAAATAGCATTCTCACTAATAATTCCAACGATCATAATCAATCCGGTATAGCTACCTACATTTAGTGGTGTGTTTGTTAAAAATAGTAAGAGATAACTTCCTGAAATACCTAGAACCGAAACAAACAGTAATATGAAAGCCACTTTTAAGTTTCGAAATAGAAAGAGCAAAACTCCGAAAACTAGTAAACAAGACGCTACTAAAATTAGTAATAATTCTTTGAATGATTGTTGTTGATCCTTATAAGCTCCCGCATAATCAATGTAATAACCGCTAGGAAGAACAACTTGGCTGGACACTTCCTTTTTTATATCCTTCATCACAGTTCCCAAATCTTTATTGTCTAGCCTTCCGGTAACTACACACATCATTTGCAAGTTTTCACGCTCTATTTCAGCGATTCCTTTTGAGATAGAGATGTTGACAAGAGTGGTAATAGATATCGATTTTCCATTGGGTAAAAAAATAAAAATCTTTCTTATTTCCTCTAAATTTCTATTTTGAGTATTTGGATATATCAATCGAATTGGTACTACTTTATCTAGTTCTAATACGGAACCAATCACATTCCCTTCTAATAAAGTTTGGAGTTGAAACTGCAAATTAGCTGGAGTTATGCCGTATTGTGACAATTGACTATAGTTTGGAGTAATACTTATAGAAGGACCAGCATACACAACGCCATCAAAAACATCAGCAGTTCCTGGCGTTTTTTCGACTATATGAGCGACTTGTTTTGCTATTTTTTGAAGTTCAGCTTGGTTGTTACCAAAAACTTTTACTTCAATAGGTGAAACAGAACTCATCAAATCACCTAACATATCACCAATTACTTGACCAAAATCAATTCGAAGAGCAGGTTGTGACGTTTCTACTTTTAATCTAATTTCATCAATAATATTATTACTAGTTTTGGAGCGGTCTTTTTTAAGTTGAATTAAATAATCACCTCTATTGGGTTCTGTTATAAAAAAGCCCATTTGCGTACCAGTTCTTCTGCTATACGCTTCTACTTCTGGGATCGTGTGAATTATTCTCTCTACCTCAACTAGCATTCTATCCGTTTCTTCTAATGAGGTGCCTGGTGGCGATTCGTAATCTAAAACAATACTTCCTTCGTCCATTTCAGGAAGAAAACCAGTTTCTAATCGCGGGAGAATTAAAACTATTGAAACAATTAATAGTACACAAAAAACAAAACTCATGATAGGTCTTTCAATAAAATAGGCCACCCAATTTTGAGTTTTCACCTCATGATGCGCATTTGATACTTTTTCGTCAGAAATAACTTTTCCTTTTTTAGTAAGCAACAAATAAACAACAGGCAACAATATCCAAGTCACAAAAAAGGAACAAACTAAAGTGATAATCATGGTATCCGTTAGCACTTTAAAATAAGCACCTGCAACACCACTCATTAAAACAAAAGGAAGAAAAATAACAATTGTACATAATGAAGATCCTACCATTGCAGGAAAAAGATACTGAATTGCTTTTTGCAACAAAACTGTAGTAGGTTCTTCAGGATGCTCTTCGTGGGTTCTATGAATTTGCTCTACTACAACAATAGCATCGTCAATTATAAGTCCTAAAGCTGCCGCTATAGCTCCCAAAGTCATAATATTAAACGTTTGTCCCGTAAAATATAACACTAACAAAGTAGCGCAGAGTGTAACCGGAATTATAATTAAAATAGTGGCGCTCGCTTTGACTGATTTCAAAAACAAAATAGCTACTATAATTGCTAAAAAGAGTCCAATCAGCAAACTATCAGTAACACTTTTTACGGCATCTCCCACAAAACTAGCTTGTTCATAATAAGGCGTTATTTTTAGATCACTTGGAATTATTTTTTGTAATTCTTTCAACTTCAATTCCATATCAGAAGACATAGTGATTAAATTGGCATTAGGCTGTTTTATAATAGCAATTAAAACACTTTCTTTTCCATTAGCATTGACTTTGATATATTCTTTAGCCTCTTGTAAAGCTACATTAGCCACATCTTTTAAGGTTATAATCCCTTTTCCGTTATTTAAAATTACTAGATTTTCTAAATCCGATTTTGTTGCAATTTGAGCGTCTGTTAATGTTAAATATAAAAAGCGATTATCAGCCAAATATCCATTGGAAGTAATGAAATTTGTTTGGTTCAACACTTGCGAAATAGCGTCTGGCGTGATTCCGTAGGCAATCATTTTATTCAGATTGAGTTCAATCCAATATTCTTTTTCTTTACCACCAACAACTCGGACTTCACTGACACCTTCTACCTGCGAGAGAAATGGCTTAATTGTAAAATTGGCAATCTTCTTAATTTCGATAGGAGATCTATTTCTACTTTCGATAGCATAACCAATAACGGGTAGAATCGATGGATTCATCTTTTCGACTGTTATTTGGATATTTGCAGGCAAATCGCTTCTAATTTGGTTAATCCTGGACTCAATTTGTTGTTTACTAACATCCAAATCAGATTTCCAATCTATAAAGGCTGAAATTTCACAACTACCTCTACTGGTGGTGCTTCGAACGGTTTTTAGATTTGGTATTTTCTTTATCGCATTTTCTAATGGCTTGGTTACAGTAACCATCATTTTATCAACAGGTTGTTGGCCTGCATCAGCAATCACTTTAATTTTAGGAAAAGTTATTTCAGGAAATAAACTGGTTTGCATTTTAGAATACGCAAAAACACCTCCTAACAATAGCAAGAAAATAATGGTGCTTAGTCCGCTTTTATATTTTACAAAAAAATTATTCATCACTTGCTACCATTTATAATTTTCACTTTAATAGTGTCCCCTACTCCATAATTCCCAGAAGTGACTATTCTATCTGTAACATTAAATTTAGGAGTTATAATCTCCGTTCTTTCTTGGTTTTTCAAACCAATTTGAACAGGAACTTTAATAGCGGTAGAATCATTTCTGAGTAACATAACCCAGTATTCTGTTTCGATTTCATTACTTAAAATAGCAGATTTTGGCAACGTAATTATATCCGATTTATTCGATTTTGGGATACGTACCGAAACAATAAGGTTTTCAGGTAAAACTTGATTGGAATTCATTTTTAAAAATATACTTTGCATTTGAGACATTGTATCTACCGAAGGGATGAATTGCTTTACTGTTGCAGAAATTGATGTGCCATCAGGCAAATAAACCGATAATTGTTGGTTAATAGAAACATACTTTTTTAGTTCGAAAGGAACATTTATAACGACACCATAATTATCTGAATCATTAATTACTGCTAATATATCGCCCTCTTGAACATAGTTTCCTTTTTCAACATTTACAGCAGTAATAAAGCCATTGGAACTTGATGTAATTGAAACTGCTGTCCCAAAATGCAAATTCGGATCTAATTTATTCACATCATTTCCTAGAGCAATTGACTCTTTAGTTTTTATCGAAAACAGTCGCTTTCCTTTAGCAACTTTATCATTCGTAGTCGCATTGACAGCAGTAACATAACCAGTAATGATAGCCTTAATTGGTGTTTTGACAATGTAAGAAACCGTACCTGAAACCTCTTCAAAATCATCAATTCCTTTATTATCAACTGTAGTTACAGTAACAGGAATTATGGTTTCTGTCTCCGTTACTGCCGCTTCTTTTTTATTACAAGAATACAATAACATAGAAAAAAGCACCATGGAAAAAAGTATCGTTATCTTATTTTTCATTTGTGTTCCAATAATTAAGTTCATTAATCAATAGTAATCTTGCCATATTATTTTGAGCAATCGCATTTGTAATGGTTAAGGAATTACCTAACGCAATCACAAAATCAGGTATCATTGCATTTCCAGTCACTAATAGCTTATTAAAAGCGTCGAGTAATGTTTTATTAATTTTTAACTGTGATTGCAGTTGCTCATTCATCATTTCGTTTTGACTTAATTTCAATTCTAACTGCTGTTGCTGTTGTTTGAATTGTCGCTCAAATTGTCTTTTGTAAGCAATGTTAGTTTCTGAGACAAATTTGTTTTTAGTAATTTGCAGTTTTCTTTGATTTCCATCGTAAATAGGCACCGAAAGATTAAGACCAACAGCACTACCAAAATGCTTGTAATACTGCCCCGTTAAAGTAGAAATATAACCGGCATCTGCTAATATGGTTACAGACGGTTTATAGGTATTTGCAATATTTTGCTTTTGATTCTCAATACTTAAACTATCAATTTTAAATTGTTGATTGTAAATTGAACTCTCAGCATTAATGGCTTGTTTTAATTCGATTTGAGGATGAATTAATACTATATCTGATTTTTCATTGGTGCCTGATAGATAATTTAATATTTGCAAATCATTTTCAAATTGGTTTTTCATCTGCATCATCATAATTTCCTGTTGCTTCACTGTTGCTAAAAAAAGAAGATAATCCGTTTGTTTGTAAATCGATTTCTGAGTGAACTTTTTTAGAATTTCTAACTCATTATTCAATAAACCAAACTGTTGTTGAAGATTTAGATACTGACTGTAATCAGAAAAAGTAACGATATATTGAAGTCGGATTGCTTTTGTAATATCATTTGCCGTGATTTTTTTATTAAAATCTACTTTGTCTTTTAATAAAGTAATGGCACCTAGCTGATTGTTTTTTTGGCTTTTGCCAAATATCTTCTGAGAAAAACTTACTATTCCGTTTACGTTTTGACCATTAGTAATGGCGGTGTCATATCCGAAATTATTAATTACAGGCGCATAATTACCGGTTAAATTAAGACTTAACTGTGGTTTTAAATTGGCTTTATACAATAAACTATCTATCGTTAAAGAACTAGATTGATTATTCAAATCGTTCAATAAAGCAGTATTTAAAATTGCTTTTTCAATAAAAAAATCGACATCTCTTTTTTGAGAAAAAGATGCAATTGAAAAAAATAATGTTATGTAGAGTATAACAATTCGCATAGTTTAGTAAATATAAAAAATTAGAACATCTCATTTACAAGATGTTCTAATAATAAATTTGTAGTAATAAAAACTATTTTCTTTTTAAGAAATTGCCAGAAGCATCAAAGATTAAATCACTGTCTTTTCCGTCAATTTTAACCTCTGCTTCGTATGTAATTACATTTTTGTTGTCTGTAATTTTAGCCGTTTCTTTGATCTTTTTATTTGGATAAGTTGTTGCGATATAAGTCAACGCTTTTGCAGGGAATTCAGTTTTACTAATTTCAATTTCTGTAGCTAATTTATGTCCTGCTTTATCATAATCTGCAGAAGCTTCTTTGCCATTCATTTTAAATTCAGCTTCAAAACCATCTTTCTCCACATCCCATTTTACTTTGGTATTTGGATACTCCTTTTGAAAAGCCTTTTTAACAACTTTAGGCACTTCTTTCTTGTCTTTAGTTTGTGCGAATCCTACTGTACTTATTGCCATTGCGGCAACTAAAATTAGATTTTTCATAATTGCTCTTTTTTTAAATTATTAAGCAAATATCCAATAGGAATCTATTTCAATTCTGTATTTTTTTAAAACTGATGCAAATAAAATACGTGTTCTTTGTTTTCATACTTGTAATGAATATCAATTGAATTCGCTTCCGCTATTTGTTTTACAATTGCTAATCCTAATCCAATTGAATTGGTATTGGAAGATTTTTTTTCAAAACGTTCAAAAATAAGAACTTCATTTAGTGGTTCTTGTTCTCCTGTATTACTTATTTTTAAGGTTCTCTCATTTACAGCAATGGTAATTTTTCCATTTTCGATATTATGCCTTATTGCATTTTGAATTAAATTATTAATTAAAATAAAACATAATTCTGAATTGATTTTAAAATCTAATTCCTCACTACTTTCAAATACAAAATCTATGTTTTTATCTAAAATAAAGTCTTCATTAAAATGTTTAATTTTCTCGATTAAAGGAAGTACTGCGACAATATCTAATTTTATAAACTGCTGGTTTTCTATTTTAGAGAGTAATAACAATGATTTATTAATTCGGCTCAAACGACTTGTTGCCTCTTCAATAGAAACTAATAGCTGCATTGTTTCTTCCTTCAATGTATTATCTTGCAGTAATAAATCTATTTTTCCTTTAATTATAGCCAGTGGAGTTTGAAATTCATGAGATGCATTCTCCGCAAATTTCTTTTGATTTTTATAATCAGTAATCATTTTTGAAGTCATCCCATTTATCGAGGAATTTAATGCACTGAATTCTGAGATATCATTAGATTGTAATTTTCTAAAATCATTAGTCTGAACATTAAAGTTCTTTATATAGGCTAATGTATTAAGAAATGGTGCCCAAATTAGTTTTGAAATTCTAATGTTTATATAAACAGTTATTAAAAGAAGGAATAATAACAAAATGATAAAGACAACAAATACAACCTCCATTAACTCATCAAGTTCTATATTACTTTTCCAAACTTTGATATGATAATTTTTTCCGTTGATGATTTTATTAACTTCAATCATTTTGTTCGAAATGTATTCTTTATCAATATCAGAATACATCAAAGTATCTTTAACGTTTTGCGGGATGATTTTATTTTTGTCAATTTCTTGAACATAAACTTCATTATTAGCTTCAAAAACAGTTAAAACCGAACTATTTCCTTTAGCTAAATGGTTTTCAATTACTTTAACTCTAGTCAACAATAAAGACTGATTACTTTCACCAATTTCATTTAAAAGAAAAAAATAAATGAACAAAGAAGAAAATAAAATTACCGGAATCGTATACAAGATATAATACCGACTGGTTTTGGTGAGTAGCTTCATAATTCTGTTTTAAAACTGTAACCAATCCCGTATATTGATTGAATATAATCTGTACAATTGGCCGTCAATAATTTCTTTCTTAAGTTTTTTACATGATTGTAAATAAAATCAAAATTGTCAAACTGATCGGCATTATCGCCCCATAAATGCTCTACAATAGCACTTTTTTGAATTACTCTATTTTTATTAGCGATGAAATAAACTAATATATCAAACTCTTTTGATGTCAAGTTCAGTGGTTTTTCGTTGATTAACACTTTTCTTTCCTCAGGGTATAATTTAATTTCATTGACAATTATTGCAGCCTCACCATCAAAATTATTACGTCTAATCAATGCTTTTATCCTCGCATTTAATTCTGGTAAATAAAAGGGTTTTGGCAAGTAATCGTCTGCTCCTAAATTAAGACCATCAATTTTATCATCAAAGGAATTTTTAGCAGAAATGATGATTATTCCTGTTTTCGATCTTTTATTTTTTATCGCTTTTATTAAGTCTAATCCGTTTCCGTTAGGCAAAGTGATATCTAGTAAAACGCAATCATATTCATACACTTGTATTTTTTCAAAAGCAGAATTAAAATCATTTGCCACCTCTACTCTATTTTTCTCTAATCCTAAGTAATGGCTAATGCTTTTCTGCATTTCTATTTCATCTTCAACAAGCAAGATTTTCATTAATGATATGATATTTGTTTAAACAAAAGTAATTTTTAAATCAAAAATAAATTGTTATTTATATTTTAAATCGAATCGTTTTTAAAATAAAAAAAGGGAAATTACTCTCCCTTTCTATTATAAATTTATTTAGTCACACAATCTACTGGATTGAGTTTGTATTTTACGCGATCAAAATCTATTGGTTCGCCGGAAACAAAATGACCAGCACCTAATGTAACTTCTATTTTTCCGTTTCCTAAAATAAGTTGATTGTCACGCTTTAAGAAAGCCATAGGGTTTTTAAAAGTAGTCTCTTTATTATTCCCTTGAATGTAAGTGTAACTAACAAAAAGTGTATCACCACGAAATTCTCCAGCAACTTCACCAACATACTTAGGTGTATTTGCCATAACCATATCCATGTTTCCCGCTATGTGTCCATCTTTAAAAGTATTCATTTTCAATGCTATTGTATCTTTTTCGTAAAGTGCTGTATAACACTCAACCTTTACAGGCGCTTCTTCTGGAGCTGCTACAGGAATTTTTTCACTTTGATTATTTTTACAACTTCCAAAAATAACACAAGAGAACAATAAACAAAACACACCAAGATTTTTCATAATAGTCTTTATTAATTAATAATAGTATTAAGGTTTATGCTAATTTACAAAAGAAAAAGTATGTTTTGTACTTGTTTTTAAAACTAAAGTTTAAAATTTTAAAATTCAGACCTTTACTGCATGTAAGATTACAAAATTTTCAATCAATATTTTTTTAAATTAGATTTAAAGGATTACTGTTTCAACTATAAATAATATAACTGAAATTTCTTTTTACTAATTTGTTAAAAAGTATTCGCTTCTATTAAAATGCGAATATTTTCCCAAAACTGAACTTCTTAAAAGTATTTATAAACCTAAAAACATATTTTTGTAAGTACTGTAAAATCTGTAAAAAAAGAAAATGGACCAAGATAAATTTATTTTTTGCCTCGAAGCTGTTGCTGATATAGAAGTTCAAAATAGCACAGAAATAGTGAAACATTTAGAAGAACTTGCTTTAAATCATGGTGTATCTAGCATTTATAAAAATTGTGATACGATAGAAGGACTTGAGGAGAGTTTGGGTGCATTACTTTATGACGATCACAATTTTAAAGATTATGAAATCATATATTTAGTAATGCAAGGTCAAGAAAATTCTATCTGCATACATGATTATTTTTATAGTTTAGAAGAGATTGCGGAACTTTTTGAGGGAAAAATGAAAGGAAAAATTGTTCATTTTGCCAATGAAAAAATTCTAGATTTAAGTTCAGAAGAAGCACAATACTTTCTAGATGTAACTGGAGCTAGAGCAATTTCAGGCTACGGAGCTACTTTTAATAATATTAGTAGCATTCATTTAGACAAAGTGTTTTTTAGTTTATGTCAAGAAGAATTTGATTTAGTAACAATCGTAGAAGAATTGCATCAGAAATTTTATGAGGCCTGTAAAGCTCTTGATTTTAGATTATACTATTAGAGTAATTTTTCAAAGATAAAATCATTTTTATTAATTTTTATAAAACAGCTTTTCTATTGCTTTGCCTATTATGATAAGATTTATAAAATACTTGTAAATCATTTTGAGTTTGTTATAAAATGAAGTCTATAATGACTAAATTTGGTAATCCTGCGAAGGGTTTTTAAATAATATTAATAAAAGCATATAACAACTCAAAAAATAAATATGGCTAAAGAATTAAAGAATTACGAAGTACATTTAGTCGAGGAAAATTTACTTGAAATTACAGGTAAAGGTGATAATCCGTTATGGAAAAACGCCCAAGTCTTAACTGATTTTTGTTCTCCTTGGGATTCTGAAAAACCATCAAAAATTGAATTTAAAGCAGTATGGGATCGTGAGAATTTATTTTTTTGTTTTACAGTATCGGACACTATGATACACATTGATAGAAAAGATGATAGCATTCATAGCATAGGAAGTTCGGATCGTGTAGAACTTTTTTTTAGATCTAATCATGCAATGAATCCATACTATTGTTTGGAAATTGATACTGCTTCAAGAATAATGGATTTTGTAGCCTATCCTAATAAAAAATTCGACTTTGATTGGAACTGGCCACAAAATAATATGGCGGTAAAATCCTCTATAGATGATAATAGTTTTACTATCGAAGGAGTCATTAGCATCCTCTCACTTAAAATGCTTCATTTAATTAATGACAATAAAATTGAAACTGGATTGTTTAGAGCTAAATATAACGAAAAAGAAAAATCAATTTTTGAACCCGTTTGGATTTCCTGGGTAAATCCAGAAACTGAAACCCCAAATTTTCATACCCCATCCTCATTTGGAATACTCCATTTAATAGAATAAATCAGTACTTGGATTTTAAATAATAAAAAAGAGAAATTGGATAATAGTTTATATAACTATTGCCCAATTTCTCTTTTTTGCTGTCAATAAACATTTAATAATTTAAATGTAATTTTAGTGACTGATTGCTATTCTAAAATAAAACTAACAGTAACATTAGCGGTAATATTTATTTCTCCTACTGCAAGTGTTTCTCTTGGAGCGCTCATATCGCTACTTTCCATCATTTTCATTGCTGCGTATCTGGGTTGCGGATAATTCGTCTGTGAATTATCAGAAATGGTCATCGCACGTCCTATTTTTTGTCCTAAAACCGAAACATAATCTTGTGCTTTCATTTTCGCTTCTTTCATCGCTAATTTTCTAGCCTCAGATTCATATTGAGCCATTTTAGAAGATTGAAATGTTACAGTATCAATTCTGTTAATACCATTATCAACTAAACCTCCCATTAACTCATCATATTTACTCAAATCTCTTAATAAGATCTCAATAGTTTGAGTGGCATTATAACTGTGTTTCTTTTTTTCATAATCATATTGCGGATTTAATGAAACGCGTTGTGTTTTATAATCTGCAGGAGCCAAATTCATTTTTTTAATATATTTCAAAACAGCGTCAATTTTTTCGTCATTCTGTTTCTTTACATCTTTAGCGTTGTTGCCTTTTGTTTCAACAGTAACAGCAATCGTTGCTTCATCTGGAACTACCTTAATTTTACCTTCTCCGCTTACATTGATTTGTGGAATCTGTTTTACTTCTTGACCATATGACATCGTTACGAATAATATAGACAATATAAATAGTGCTTTTTTCATTTTTTTATAATTTTAGTGTTTGTACTAATTCCTTTTCAAAAGTTATGCCAATTATAGTTTTCCTGTCTTTTGCATTACAAAAAGAATTACAATAGGAATCGCTAATAAAACCACCATCAAAGTATGATCGACAAGTAAAGAAGGTTGTTTTATCAATGTGATTAAATAGCCTCCTACTGCACCGCCAAAATGGGCTGTATGACCAATATTATCATTTTTTGCTCTCATACCATAAATAGAATAGAGTAAATAAAGTATTCCAAAAAGATACGCTGGCATAGGAATAATAAAAAATATTCCGAGCATCATATCTGGTTGTAATAATATTGCAGAATATAAAACTCCCGTTACAGCTCCTGACGCTCCTACAGCTCTGTAACCATAATCCTCTTTATGAAATGCCATGGTGAGTAAGCTTCCAAATATCAAACTTCCAAAATAAATTAAAACAAATGAAAAACTACCCATTAAATTAATGACCACTGGAGCAAAAAAGAACAGTGTCATCATGTTAAAAATCAGATGCGTTATATCAACATGCAGAAAACCAGAGGACAACATTCTTATTTGTTCTCCTGCTCTAATACTTCCTACATGAAACTCATATTTTCTAAAAAAAGAAAGGTCGTTAAAACCTTTATAACTAATCAAAACATTTACAATAATAATTGCTATCAAAAGGGTATTCATAAAGTATGTTTATTGTGTGTTGTAAATATAGTCATTCTCAAATACGCACAGAGTAACTACTCAAAATTAATATCAGTGTAGATTTTTGACTTATATTTGCATAAAAAATAACGGCATGCAACTTCTTATTTTCCTCTTAGCCTTCCCGCTTTTATGGATTATCTCCATACTCCCTTTTAGAATATTTTATTGGTTCTCTGATTTTATTTACTTACTCGTTTATTACGTGATCGGTTACCGAAAGAAAACAGTTAAAGAAAATTTGGCTTTAGCTTTACCCCATTTAAGCGATAAGGAGCGACTTATTATTGAAAAAAAATCATATCATCACTTGTGCGATTTATTTTTAGAGATGATTAAAACCATGTCGATTTCTTCAGAAGAAATGAACAAAAGATTTCATATTACAAATATTGAATTGGTTAAAGAATATGAAGACAAAGGAAAAAGCACTGTCTTATTAGCCTCTCACTACGCTAGTTGGGAGTGGTTGTTATCTATAAACGCAAAAACAAAATTTAAAGGAATAGGTGTTTATAAAAAAATTGCTAATAAATATTTTGATAAACTCATTCGCAATATACGCTCTAAATACGATGCTGAATTAGTAGAAACTAAAAAGACAATCCCTTTAATGGCCGAGAATGAAAAAAATGGTGTTCTAGCTATGTATGGTCTTGCTAGCGATCAATCTCCAAAAATGAACAGAGCTTTTCATTGGGATAAATTTATGGGAATAGAAGTTCCCGTTCATACTGGAGCTGAAATGCTATCTAAAAAATATGATTTAAATGTACTTTTTGTTAAAGTAAAAAAGGTAAAAAGAGGTTTCTATGAAGCTACCTTCATCCCAATTACTGACAACCCGAGATCTATTCCTGATTTTAAAATTACAGATATTTTTTTAAGAGAAGTTGAAAAACAAATTCTAGAGGCTCCAGAATATTATTTCTGGACGCATAAACGATGGAAACACAGAAGATAAACTTATTAGTAAAATAAAAAAAACACTAAATCTAAAAAAATAGACTTAGTGTTTTTTTTTTATTTTTACCAATCAAATTATTAAAGAGAGAACCAATTTTTAACCAATTCATCTTCTAGAGGCTTCGCTTTTTTATTGATAAACTCATTGGTATTAGAGTTATAATCGTAATCCAATGCCCATGTTTTATGATTTTCTGCTAAGGATTTAATACCTTGACAAACATATTCTATTTCCTCAGTAGTTGTCGTAGGGTGAATAGACATTCTAATCCAACCTGGTTTTCTAATCAAATCTCCTAATGTAATTTCATCAATCAATTTACTAGAAGTTTCTTGATCTACATGTAGTAAAAAATGACCATAAGTTCCAGCACAACTGCATCCTCCACGTGTTTGAATTCCAAATTTATCATTTAGTAATTTTACCCCTAAATTAAAATGCAAATCCTCTACAAAGAAAGATATTACACCTAATCTATCCTGATGCTGTCCTGCAAGTATTTTTATATTAGATATATTTCCTAACTCAGAGAAAATATAATCAACAATTTCGTGTTCTCTTTTTAAGATATTATCAATACCCATTTGATCTTTCAACTGAATGGCTAATGCGGTTTTAATCACTTGAAGAAAACCTGGAGTTCCACCATCTTCTCTATCCTCGATATTATCTATATATTTATGTTCTCCCCAAGGATTAGTCCAACTTACCGTTCCGCCTCCGGGATTATCCGGCACTAGATTTTGATATAACTTTTTATTAAAAATTAAAACACCACTTGTACCAGGACCTCCTAAAAATTTGTGTGGCGAAAAGAAAATTGCATCTAAATAACTTTCTGGATCTTTTGGATGCATATCGATACTTACATAAGGACCAGAACAAGCAAAATCTACAAAACAAAGTCCGTTATGTTGATGCATCATTTTGGCAACATCATGATAGGGAGTTCTAATTCCGGTAACATTTGAACAAGAAGTAATAGAGGCAATTTTAAAAGGGCGTTCTTTATATTTATCTAATAATATTTCTAAATTTTCAATACTAAACAAACCATCCTCAGAAGAAGGAATTACTTCAACATCTGCTATTGTCTCTAACCAGGAAGTTTGATTAGAATGATGTTCCATGTGTGAAATAAAAACAATTGGTTTTTTTTCGGCAGGAATGGTAATAAAGTTTTTTAAATTTTCAGGTACTTTTAAACCTAAAATTCGCTGAAATTTATTGACAACTCCAGTCATTCCTGTGCCATCAGTAATCAAAACATCATCGCTATTGGCATTTACATGATTCTTAATGATATGACGTGCTGTATGATACGCTTTTGTCATTGCAGTACCCGAAATAGTAGTTTCTGTATGTGTGTTAGCAACGAAAGGACCAAATTCATTCATTAATTTTTCTTCAATTGGGCGATACAAGCGACCACTTGCTGTCCAATCTGTATAAACAATTTTTTTTGAACCGTATGGAGATTCAAAATCCTGATCTATTCCAATTATGTTTTTGCGAAATTGTTGAAAATATTGTTCTAAAGCTGTAGTTGCTGTTTTGGTAATCATTATATATTTAATTAGACCTCAAAGGTATTGATTTTTCTCAAATAGTCATTTTCAACTTTTGTTAATAGTAAAGAATCTTTGTTTTCTTTGGATTATGGAGACCAAAATCACAAGATAAATACTCCTTTTATGATTTAAATATAAGATTAAACTACAGTTCTTAAAAGCAAAACTATTTATAAGGAATTTAGAAATAAAAAAACCTTCCAAAAAATATTTTGAAAGGTTTTATTTGTCGAGATTAAAGTGAGTTAAATACCCGCAATCGCTTTTATTTCATCAATAATACGAAAAGCTAAACCATCAGCTTTTTCTTGAGTAGATGCTTCAGTATAGATTCGAATAATAGGTTCTGTATTTGATTTTCTCAAGTGAACCCAATTTTCTTCGAAATCAATTTTTACACCGTCAATAGTGGTAATATCTTCATTTTTATACTTTTCTGTCATTGCAACAAGAATAGCATCAACATCAATTTGTGGTGTTAATTCAATCTTATTTTTGCTCATGTAATATTCAGGATAAGAAGCACGTAGAGCAGAAACACTCATTTTTTTGTTGGCTAAATGGGTTAAAAATAATGCAACTCCCACCAAGCTATCCCTTCCGTAATGCAATTCAGGATATATAATTCCGCCGTTTCCTTCACCACCAATTACAGCATTATTGGTTTTCATTAATTTTACAACATTCACTTCACCTACAGCACTCGCCTCGTAGCTTCCTTTATGCTTATTAGTAACATCGCGCAAAGCACGTGAAGAGGACATATTAGATACTGTATTCCCCGGTGTTTTACTTAACACATAATCTGCACAAGCAACTAAAGTATATTCTTCTCCAAACATTTCTCCGTCTTCACAAATAAATGCTAAACGATCCACATCTGGATCTACTACAATTCCTAAATGAGCGCCTTCTTTAACGACAAGTTCAGAAATATCAGTCAAATGTTCTTTTAAAGGTTCTGGGTTATGAGGAAAATTTCCGTTAGGTTCGCAATAAAGTTCTACTACTTCTACACCCATTAACTCAAGTAATCTCGGAATTATAATTCCGCCCGAAGAATTTACACCATCAACAACCACTTTAAATTTGGCTGCTTTTACAGCATCAACATCAACTAGTGCTAGGTTCAACACTTCATCAATATGTATGTCCATATAAGCATCATTAATCATTATTTCTCCTAAATGATCCACTTCTGAAAAATGAAACGCTTCTGCTTCTGCAATTTCTAGAATTTTTAATCCTTGATCGCCATCCAAAAATTCCCCTTTTTCGTTTAGTAATTTTAAAGCATTCCATTGTTTAGGATTATGAGAAGCGGTAAGAATAATTCCACCATCTGCATTTTCAATGGGTACAGCTACCTCAACGGTTGGCGTAGTAGAAAGGCCTAAATCAATTACATCAATTCCTAAACCAATTAGCGTATTTACTACTAGATTATGAATCATTGGCCCAGAAATACGAGCATCACGACCTACTACAACTGTTAATTTTTCTTTTCCACTATATTGTTTAAGCCAGGTTCCGTAGGCAGATGCAAATTTAACAGCATCAACAGGAGTTAGATTATCTCCTACTGTTCCTCCTATTGTTCCACGAATCCCTGATATTGATTTTATTAATGTCATTTAATACGGTTTAGTTTGTTCTAAAAAAATTTAAATATTTACAAATATAAGAATTGAAGAAGTATAAAAGTCACTTAGAATTTAAAAAATAGGATAAAAAACCCTAATTTAGGCGAATGAATTTTTTAGCCCATATATATCTTTCTGGTGATAACGATTTACTGAAAATTGGCAACTTTATGGCCGATGGAATACGCGGAAAACAATTTGAGACTTATCCTTTAGAAATTCAGAAAGGGATTATCCTTCACCGTGCTATTGATACTTTTACAGATGCACATCCAATTTTTAGGCAAAGTACCAAACGACTTCACGAAAATTACCATCATTATGCAGGGGTAGTTGTTGATGTATTGTACGATCATTTTTTAGCCAAAAATTGGAAGAATTACTCTAATGAAAAATTAGAGGATTTTGTAGCTCATTTTTATAAATCTTTAGAAGAAAACAAAAACCTACTATCAGAAAGAGTGTTGCGAATAATGCCCACTTTATTCCAAGAAAATTGGCTTGTTAGTTATCAAACAGTTGAAGGAATAAATCATATTTTGACCCAAATGGATCGGCGCACTAAAAATCAATCTAACATGCGATTTGGAACACAAGATCTTACTGAATTTTATTCCGAATTTGAAGATGAATTCACTCGTTTTTTTAAAGAATTAATATTATTTTCGAACGAAAAATTAAAAACCTTATGAATAAGTTTATACTCTTAATTGCCTTAGCTTTTTTAAGCTGTAAATCCAATGAGAAAACAGTATCACCAACAGGCTTGGTAACTACCAAAGCTATGGTAGTTTCAGCACGTGAAGAAGCTTCAGAAATTGGGGTAGCTATCATGAAAAAAGGAGGTAATGCATTTGATGCAATGGTTGCTACTGAACTAGCATTGGCTGTAGCGCATCCTCAGGCTGGAAATATTGGTGGTGGCGGTTTTATGGTTTTTAGAAAAGCGAATGGTGAAACAGGAAGTATTGATTATAGAGAGAAAGCGCCAATGGCTGCCTCAAAAGATATGTTTTTGGATAAAAATGGCAATGTAATCGAAGGAAAAAGTACCCAAACAGCTCTAGCCTCTGGAATTCCTGGAACTATCGCAGGAATATTTGAAGTACATAAAAAATATGGCTCTTTACCCATGAGTGAAATATTAAAACCTGTAATTGCGCTAGCAGAAAGAGGAGTAATTATCACTAAACATCAAGCAGAAAGTTTAAATAATAATAGAGAAACTTTTATCAAAAGAAACGGAAGAAATAGTTTATTCTCTAAAGTTTACAAAGAAAATGACACCATAAAATACACAGCATTAGCAGCAACATTGCAACGCATTGCTAAAAATGGTCGTGATGAATTTTATAGTGGCGAAACGGCACAAAAACTTGTAGCATTTTTAGCGAAAAAAGGAGGAAATGCGACTCTAGAAGATTTTCAAAAATACCAGGCCAAATGGCGTACTCCAATTACCTTTCAATATAAAAAATTAAAAATCACCTCTATGTCTCCTCCTAGTAGTGGTGGAATTTGCCTGAATCAAATCATGAAAATGATAGAGCCTTACAACCTATCGCAAATGGGACATAATAGTTTAAAAACAATACAAGTTATTACAGAAGCTGAACGAAGAGCTTATGCAGATAGAAATTTTTATTTGGGTGATCCTGATTTTGTAAAACTGCCTATAAAAGAATTATTAAGCCCTTCCTATTTAGAAAAAAGAATGAAAGATTTTTCATTTGACGCAGCTTCTAAATCATCAGATATCGCAGCAGGTGAAATTAAAGGATACGAGAGTAACCAAACCACACATTACTCTATAGTTGATGCTGCAGGGAACGCTATTTCTGCTACCACAACATTAAATGATAATTATGGTTCTAAATTGTATTGTGATGAATTAGGTTTTTTCTTGAACAATCAAATGGATGATTTTAGTGCTAAACCTGGAGTTCCTAATTTGTATGGATTAACAGGAAGCGAGGCTAATAGTATTGCTCCTGAGAAAAGAATGTTAAGTTCGATGACACCCACTATTGTAGAAAAAGATGGTAAATTATATATGGTCGTTGGAACTCCTGGAGGTTCTACTATTATCACTTCTGTTTTACAAACCATCTTGAATGTATATGAATTTGGATTAAGTATGCAGGAAGCAGTCAATGCTCCTCGTTTTCATCACCAATGGTTGCCTGATGAAATCACTTTTGAACCCAACTCGTTCTCTAAAGAAGTTTTAGAAAATTTAAAGAAAAAGTCTTATATCATTAATGAAAAAGACAAAGAAATAATAGGTCAAGTTGATGCTGTTTTAGTTTTACCAAACGGAAAATTAGAAGGTGGTGCAGACCGAAGAGGAGATAATAAAGCGGTTGGTTTTTAGACCGTTTTATTTAAATAGAAAATTACTGAACTCAACAATTGAAATGCATTAGAACTATTTTTAAAACTAGGATTTATAAACATGTATTAAAAAATATAAGAACAATTTAAAATAATACTAATTTTGCAGTCCCATTAAAAAATCATAATGTTCAAAAAATATATTTCTAAATTACAAATTATAATTGCCATTGCGCAATCCATATTAACGCCTAAACAATTTATATTTTTATCAGCTGTATTAGTCGGTATTTCATCTGCTTTGGCCGTAATCGTATTAAAAACTTTTGCACACTGGGTCTTTTCATTTGCTACCTATGTGACTAGCATTTCAAAACTGGGATTTATCAATAGTATTTTACCTATTATTGGAATAATGTTAACGGTTTTTGTAGTAAAAAGAGTTTTGGGAGGAACCATACAAAAGGGAACTTCACAAATTTTGTATGCAGTTGCTAAAAAAGCCAGCATAATTCCAAAAAAACAAATGTATGCTCAAATTATAACCAGCTCCTTAACTGTTGGCTTGGGAGGATCTGCAGGTTTAGAAAGTCCAATTGTTATTACGGGTGCAGCATTTGGTTCTAACTATGCTCAAAAATATAAATTATCGTATAAGGATAGAACCTTGTTAATAGGATGCGGAGTTGCTGCTGGTATTGCTGCAGCGTTTAACGCTCCAATTGCAGGGGTTTTGTTTGCTATAGAAGTATTGCTAGTAGATGTAAGTATTGCAGCATTTACACCCATTATGATTGCAGCAGCTACTGGAGCGTTAGTATCTGTTGTTGCGCTAGATGAGACCATATTACTCTCCTTTAAAAAACAAGAAGACTTTGATTATCATAATATAATTTTTTATATACTCTTAGGAATTTGTACCGGATTAATGTCCGTTTATTATTCTCGTAATTTTCAGAGAGTAGAGCATTTCTTTTCCAGTATGAAACTTTCACCTTACAAAAAGGCTTTATTTGGATCTTCTATTTTAGCGATTCTTATCTTTATGTTTCCCACACTTTTTGGAGAAGGTTACGAAAGCATCAAAACATTAGCAGACAGTGATTCTGGAAAATTTTTAGAAAACACCATCTTTAGTAGTTTTCAAAACAACAGTTGGGCACTTCTACTATTTGTAGGATTTACAATGATGCTAAAGGTTTTCGCCAGCGGTATCACTATAGGAAGTGGTGGAAATGGTGGAAATTTTGCACCTTCATTATTTCTAGGATCTTATCTTGGATTTTTCTTTTCTAAATTTATAAATCTAATAGGATTAGCAAAATTACCCATTAGTAACTTTACACTTGTTGGAATGGCGGGTATTTTGAGTGGTTTATTTCATGCTCCGCTAACTGCCATATTCTTAATTGCCGAAATTACAGGAGGATATAGTTTAATGATTCCTTTAATGATTGTTTCCTCAATAAGTTTTGCAATATCGCGTCGTTTTGAAAAACACTCGATTGATGTAAAAACATTGGCTCAAAAAGGACATGCGTTTACTAGTAATAAAGATTCTAATGTACTTTCTACACTCGAAACTAATTCAATCATACAGACCGATTTTCTTACCGTTACTGCAGACGAAAATTTAGAAAAATTAGTCGATTTAATCTCCCATTCTACGCAAGTTATATTTGCTGTTGTAAATACTGAAAATGATTTGGTTGGAATTGTACATTTTAATACGATAAGAGAAATAATATTTAACACTTATAGAGTCAAATACACAAAAATAAAAGACATAATGCTACCTCTTAGCGAAATTGTTACTCCTGATGAAAGTATGGAAACAGTGATGAATAAATTTGAAAAATCTAAAGTCGCATTTTTGCCCGTACTTAAAAATGATAAGTATTACGGTTTTATATCAAAGTCTGTTGCATTAGAAGCCTATAGAACAAAACTAAAATCAATGACAATAGAATAATTTTGTTTTTTGTAGTTTAAAAAAAATTTTGTCAATTGCAAAAAATCCACCAATTACAAAAACAGATCTTTATTGAATCAAAATAATTTAGCTAAAGTTTAAATTTAATTTGCAATTCTATAGCTAGACACAAATACATTTAAATAAAAAAAAACAGACCTATAAGCCGGATTCTGTCTCCAATAAATTGGAGCCTTATCATTTATCTAGATCACATATTACTATGTGACTCAAGCTATCTACCCTTCAACAACGGACGAGAAGCCCTTAAATGCTGATATACTTGATATTTCACCGCATAGAGTTTACCTGGTTTCACTACAGCATTACCTGTACATACTTTCTGTTGCACTTGTCCTAATTCGCCGTGGCGAACCGACGGGTGTTACCCGCTATGCTTCCCTTTGGTGTCCGGACTTTCCTCCACGTATATAACGTGGCGATAAGGCGGTCTGTGTCGCAAATTTACACTATTTTTCTCTTCTCATAACATTTTAAACCAATCTACTTTAACATGAATTTTGCAACCACTTAGCCATAAATCAGTTATCTTTATAATGAACGTTTAAATAATATCACTATGTCTAATATGTATCACTACACCACCGTTTCTCAAGCATTAGAAGAACTCTCCGAAATGGGATTTAATTTTGATTTTAACATCGACGATAGCGAAATAACCACAAATCCAGATCACTGCGAAATTCAGCACATATACCGTTATGAAGGAGATAGCAATCCAGATGATGAAGCTACTGTTTATGGCATTAAGTCTAAATCGGGTAAAAAAGGAGTTTTTGTAACTGGTTTTTCTGCCAATTCTGAAAATGATGCTGCACGTATTTTAATTAACATAACTATCAAAGGTAGAGCCGAATAAAAATCTGCAAACAAAATTTCATCTGCTCTTTTTATGGAGCTATTTCCAGCTATACGTTACAATCTTAATTACTATCCCAAAACTCCAGGGCTAGCAATTAAGGATTTTCACTTCTATCTGGGCTATAATTTAGCTACTACAAAGACGCTTTAGCTAATATAAAATCTTTCAATATTTAAATTTTTCCATATTTAAATTAAAGCTTATATTTGCTTTCGAATAAAAATCCTATGGAACAATTTGTAGTATCGGCACGTAAATATCGTCCTCAAACATTTAAAGATGTTGTTGGACAAAAAGCAATTACCAATACTTTACTAAATGCCATAGAAAGCAATCATCTTGCTTCTGCATTACTATTCACAGGACCTCGTGGCGTTGGTAAAACAACTTGTGCACGAATTTTAGCCCGAAAAATAAATCAACCGGGTTACGATGATCCAAACGAAGATTTTGCTTTCAATGTATTTGAACTAGATGCCGCTTCTAACAACTCTGTTGATGACATCCGAAGCTTAATAGATCAAGTTCGCATTCCACCACAAACGGGGCAATATAAGGTGTACATCATTGATGAGGTTCATATGTTATCTTCAGCAGCTTTTAATGCTTTCTTGAAAACATTAGAAGAGCCGCCAAAACACGCTATTTTTATTTTAGCAACTACTGAAAAACACAAAATTATTCCAACGATTTTATCTCGTTGTCAAATATTTGATTTTAAAAGAATTACCGTAAAAGATGCCAAAGAACATTTAGCAGAAGTAGCAACAAGTCAAGGTGTTATTTTTGAAGATGATGCGTTGCACATAATTGCTCAAAAAGCTGATGGCGCAATGAGAGATGCTTTATCTATTTTTGATCGAGTAGTTTCTTTTTGTGGTAAAAATTTAACACGACAAGCGGTAACAGAAAACTTGAATGTGTTAGATTACGAAACCTACATCAATATTACCGAATTGATTTTGGAAAATAAAATTCCAGAATTATTGATGGCTTTCAATGAAATATTAGCAAAAGGTTTTGATGCACATCATTTTGTTTCCGGATTAGCTTCTCATTTTAGAGATTTATTAGTTTCTAAAACACCTTCTACACTATCGTTATTAGAGGTAGGAGAACAAGCACAACAAATGTATGGAGTTCAAGCACAAAAATGCAATCCAGCATTTTTATTAAAAGGAATTGAAATTGCCAATGATTGCGATTTAAAATATAAGTTGAGTCAAAACCAGCGACTTCTTGTAGAATTATGTTTAATGCAGCTTGCCTCTATCACCTTTGATGGAGAAAAAAAAAAGTTGAGCAATTTATAATTCCACCTACCTACTATAGAAAAAATGATTATTCTATAGTTGATACAAATACAATACCTGAAAAACAAAAAGCAGTAAATGAATCTGCTTTATTGAAAATAGAAATTGATACTGTAGCGCCTGCTTCAAAACCAACTCCTATTTCAAAACCAATCCTAGAAGATAGTAATTCAGAATCTTCTGCACCAAAAATTTCTGCCTTTTCACTAGCTAGTATTCGTGCGAAAAAAGCATTGGAAGAAAGCAGTAAAGGAATTGTAAAAGAAGCAACCCATTTGCCTACCGAACCTTTTACCGAAACAGAAATGTTGTTGCAATGGAATAAATACGCCCAGCGTTTAGGAGACAAAGGATACAAAATTATGGAATCTTTATTATTAATTAACGATCCCAAACTTAATGGAACCGCAATAACATTAGAGTTACCAAATGAAGGTTCTAAATTAGATTTTGAAAAGGAATTAAATGGTCTTTTAGGGCATTTAAAAGGGCATTTACATAATCATGACATTACTATAGAAATAACTGTAAATGAAGCTGTAGAAAACAAAAGAAGTTTTAACGATCAAGACCGTTACAACAGACTACATGAAATAAATCCAAATATTGAACTCTTACGAACAACATTTGGATTAGATATAGATGCTTAGAAAAAAATTATATTTTGTTGAAATACATCGCTTTTACAATTCCGTCAGAAAGCCCAATTTTAGGCACATAAATATTTCTTGCACCACTCCATTTCATCGCATTTAGGTATATTCTTGTGGCTGGAATAATTACATCGGCACGATCAGGATTCAATCCCAATTCAGAAATCCTTTGTTCGTAAGAAAGTGAATTTAAAAACGCATATTGAGAATTCACATAAATATAGGAGAGCGGTTTGGCTTGTAATTTACCCGACATTTTGAACAACTTATTGATATTTCCTCCAGAACCGATTAATGTAACTTCTTCATAATCTTGTGTATTAGCCTTAATCCACTTTTCAATTTCTTCCCAAACCACATCGCAAACCATGTCATTTAATAAGCGAACAGTTCCTGCTTTAAAAGATCTTGAGTTTATAATTTTACCATTTGAAAATACGGTAAACTCAGTACTACCACCACCAACATCTACAAAAAGATAGGTTTGATCCGTCTTTAATAAGTGATGTAAATCTGTTGATGCAATAATAGCGGCTTCTTTCTTACCATCAATAATTTCTATTTTTATATCTGCTTTTTTCTTAATGATGGCTACAACTTCTTTTCCATTATAAGCTTCACGCATTGCTGAGGTTGCAAAAGCCATATATCGTTCTACTTTATGAACTTTCATCAAAAGATTAAAAGCCTTCATCGCATCACACATTCTCTCGATATTCTCTTCTGAAATTTCTCCTACGGTAAAAGCTTCCTGCCCCAATCTAATAGGAACACGAACTAAGGAGCTCTTGTTAAATTGAGGCTCTTTACCTTCTTGCTCCACAATATTTACGATTAGTAAACGCATGGCATTAGAACCAATATCTATGGCAGCATATTTCTTTATTTTAATCATGTTCTTTCAATTGGTTTATTTCTTAGTACCATAATACATCATCACAATTTAGCAGATAGTTATAGAATTTGTTCTTTTTGCGTAGCAGCATTAAGTTTATTGGCATAATACCTATAAGTCTCAAATTGAGCTCTAAAAATAGGATTATGATTTCGAGCTTTATATTTATTATCTAACTTATGAGAATGCATACGTACTTTTACATTTCCTTTCCATCCAATATCAAAATTGTCTATAAGTTCATTTTTTATACCTTGATCATAAATAGGACAAGTTACTTCGACACGTCCATCTATGTTTCGTGTCATAAAATCAGCAGATGAAATATAAACTTCAGTTTGTCCCGCGTTACCAAAAATATAAACTCTCGAATGTTCTAAATAATGATCTACAATACTTATCGCTTCAATATTTTCACTCATACCGGGAATCCCTGGAATTAAAGAGCAAATTCCCCTAATTTGCAAACGAATTTTAACTCCAGCTTTACTAGCTTCATATAACTTATCAATCATTTCATAATCAGACAAGCTATTCATTTTTAATTTAATTTGAGTTTTTCTTCCCGCCAAGGCATGTGTAATTTCTCTATCAATTAATTTTATAAATCGCGTTCTGGTGTAATGTGGTGAGACAATTAGATGCTTGTAACGGTGCACTCTATAATTGACATCAAAAAAATCAAATATCTTTACAATATCTTTAAGAATTTGTTGGTGACTGGTAAAAAGAGTAACATCAGTATAAATTTTAGCAGTAGATTCATTAAAATTTCCTGTCGATACAAATCCATATCTTTTTACTTTATCGTTTTCAGTTCTCTCTATTACACATATTTTACTGTGCACTTTTAGTCCTTTTATACCAAAAATCAATTCAATTCCTTCCAACTGCATTTGTTCAGCATACGAAATATTTGATGCTTCATCAAAACTGGCTTGCAATTCTATTTGAACCGTTACTTTTTTTCCGTTTTTGGCAGCATTTATAAGAGAACTAATAATCTGAGAATTTTTGGCCAATCGATACAATGTGATTTTAATTGAAATCACTTTAGGATCTAAAGCTGCTTCTCGCAAAAACTTAGTTAAATAAGAAAAAGATTGATAAGGTGCATTTAGCAAATAATCTTTTTCACTAATTTTTTCTAATATGCTACCCTCTAGACTTAATCCTGGAATAGGTAATGGAACATTTGTCTCATATAGCAAATCATATCGACCTAGGTTAGGAAAACTCATGTAATCTCTTCTATTGTGATATCTTCCGCCAGGTATGATACTATCTGTAGAAACGATTTTCATCTTTTCTAGAAAAAATTGTAATGTATCTTCTTCGATTAATTGATCATAAATAAAACGTACCGGCTCCCCTATTCGTCTGTCTTTTACACTTAGTGATATTTTTTCGATCATACTTTTACTTAAATCACTGTCGATATCCAATTGAGCATCTCTAGTAATTTTTATCATGTGCGCCGAAACACTTTGATAATCAAAAATATTGAATATATTTTCTAGATTGTGTCTAATAACATCGTCTAAAAGTATGATATATTGTTTTTCATTATTAGAAGGTAAAACAACAAAACGATTAATTGCTTTAGGAATTTCGATGACTGCATAACGCACCTCTGCATCTTGATTCATTACCAATTTTACAGCTAAATAGCCAGAAGTATCCTTTAAAACAGGAAATTCTGCTAAATCATTTAAAATAATCGTTACTAATTCAGGACTTACTTTTTGAATAAAAAAATCTTTAAGAAAAATTTCTTGTTCAATAGTAATGTCAGCTTCTGTTATAATAAATATATTTTTTGTTTCTAGTTCGCTTTCTATAATGTTCAAAATTCGTAAACTTTCTGATTGCTGCTGAATAACAATTTCGGTAATATCTTTTACTAATTGTTGAGCCGAGATTCCTCTTAAATACTTTTCTCCTGAAATTCCCGAAAGGCTTAAACGTCTAATTGCTGCAAAACGAACTCTAAAAAACTCATCTAAATTATTAGAAAAAATTCCTAAAAAACGTAATCTTTCTAATAATGGAACCGTTGTATCACCAGCTTCTTGAAGTACTCTGGCATTAAATGCTAACCAACTTTTTTCTCTATCAATGTATTTATATTCTAACACTTTATTCATCTTAGATTTTTGGGAAATATTATTTTTTTTGTTTTACCTTTTTTGATTTTTTTCCAATTATCTGTTTCAAATTTCAAATATACAAAACCCGATGTAGGAACATTTTCTATAAATTCATCCCCAAATTTATTAACAAAATCTGTAATTGCCCCGTTATGACCAAAAAGAATAACATTTTCGCAACTATTTGTACATGATTTTATAAGTTCCTCGAGTTTATTATCATCAAAAGTATAAAGGTCGTCTTTGTAAATGATACTTTCTACAGGATAGGCTATATTTTGAGCAAAAATCATTGCTGTATTAGTAGCTCTTTTTGCTGAGCTACTCCAAATAATATATGTTTTAGGAATGAAATCCTTAATATAATTTGAAACTAAGTGAGCGTCTTTTATACCTTGAGAAGTCAAACCTCGATCTTTATCATGCATCGGAACTTCCCAACTTGATTTTGCATGTCTAACTAATATTAAGTTTTTCATATAGATAAAATTTTATTTCCAATTAATAGAAAATTAAAATATTCAGATACAATTTACAAAACATAAATACAAACTGATTTTCTTTTAACTTTTAATTTTATAAATGCATATTTTAAAGATAACAAGAAATCAGACAAAGTCGACTATAAAATATTATATTCAAGAACATTATGTTAAAAACATATAAATAAATCTTAATTTATAAACTAAAAATCTCTGTTTTTTTTCTAAATTATAAAAAAACTTAAAAAAAAGAACCTTTTAACGAGTATTTGAGTTGTTTGTAGATTTTAAAATCAACAACTCATCTATTTTAATAAATTTATAATTAATTAGCTACTAAACAGATGATTAGACTCTAATTAAATATTATTGTTGTATAAATAATTTGACTTGTTTTCCACCAACAATTCATTAACAACACCAACTATTACTTTTTTTATTGTCATTAAGATGCAATCAAAATTGAATTTTTACAAATGACTTTTTAATATGTTTTTGCATAAAAATCATTAGTTACTATTTCTTAAAAAACCAATTTATTTTAAAAAAAAGTACAAAACCTTAAATTATAAAATTATGAATATATCTTTTACTCAATTAAAAAATAATATTCCTACTTACTTCATGTTATTTATTTTCTTTGAAAAATGGTTTTCAAGCTATTTTCCTATAGAGAACATGGAATTAATTAGAAGCTCTAGGTATTTAAAACCACAAAAAGACTCCAATAAAAACAAACGAAAGTTTCAGTATTTAGTTTTCAAACCTCAGCATTTAATGTCTCTTACAAATAGAACATTAAAAGTTTTTAATCATGATCTTTCTCAAATATTCTTTACTATCCAATCACTAAGTAATAAGATTATGATTAGGAAAATAAGAAATAGGCATAATTTAAATAATTCCTTTATTAAAAATTATCCTAACACAACCTAGCCAATAAGATTAAATTGATTTCGAATTATTTAAAAAAAATATTTTTCTAAACCTAATGAAGGAAATTAGTTAAATGATTTACTCTTTAGATAATTCAATTCCAATTTCAGTCTTTTAAATAAATGACCTCGTTCAAAATTACAGTTTTGTTTCTCAACTTATTGACAGTTTTATTACTTCTCAAGTAGTAAAACCGATTGCTAATACACTGTATTTAAGAAATCTTTAAAATTTCTTTTGTATTGGTTTCAGATGCTTGTACACTTTTGTGAAAGAAAATAGCGTACAAACAATCCTAAAAAAATTACCTATTAAAAGTTTAAAAATTAACTCTATGAAAACTAAAATTACTGTTTTTGTACTGACATTTTTTTTATTTGTTAGTACTTTATATGCTCAGCAAGATCCAGACAAACTTGGTGGACCAGTACTAATTGGTCAAGTAGCCCCTTTTACTTTACCTGTAGCTATTGGTAGTAAAAAACTCAAATCAGACACATTCGCCTTGAGATCACTTGCATCTCCTAATTCTCTAGAATGGCCAAATCCAGGTGCTGTACATATTGAAAAAACTGCTGAAGCGGTAGAAAGCGGAAAATGGAAAATTAATCTTATGGTTGAAGGAAAAAACATTCCTAAATCTACCGATGTAATTTTAGTTATTGATGATTCTGGGAGTATGAACGGTACCAAAATAACTAGTGCTAAAGAGGCAGCAAAAACATTTGTTAATCAATTACTAAATGGTTCTACCGATATAAGAATAGCAATTGTAACATTAAATCCTGCTTCTGGAGGTACAACAGGAAACCCACAAATCGATCAAGTATTTACCAATAACACTTCTTCATTAAACACAGCCATTGACGCAATTGTTGCCAATGGTGGTACAAATATTCAAGGAGGTTTTTATGCGGCCAGACTTTTGGTAGAATCAAGCACTGCTGATAAAAAAGTTGTGATATTATTGTCAGATGGTGACCCTACTTATAGTTATAATTCTAATATAGCACCACCTGCTTTTACTGTAGGATGTGGCAGTATAACTAATTTTAATATTTCAAGAAGTGATTATGAAAATATTTATTTAAAAGTTGCATCAAGTATTTATACCAATGTTGTTGGTGATGGAAACAATTTTAATTTCACCTTATTTACTACAACTTGTGGAAATAAAACCTTCAATGCAGGTAATCATGGTATACCAACCATATATGAAGCTAAAAAGATTATTAGCGATGGTGCAGATATTTATACCATTGGTTTTGAAGTCCCAGCAAACGGAGCTGCAGAAAGTACCTTAACGGGTTCTCAAAACAAAGGCTATTTTCCAGCAAATTCTAGTAATATATCTAATATTTATTCTCAAATAAGATCAAATATTTCGTACGCTGCGACTAATGCTGTTTTAACAGACCCAATGAGTACGTTTATACTTTTATCTGCAAATGTTACACCAACCTATACTGTTTTGCCCATCACTACTGGAAATGTTGTGGTATCTAAAGGGAGTGTAAATTTTAGTAATAATGGTTTTGTTTTAAATGATCCTGACAATCCAGCAAGTGGAAATAGCAACATCGTAAAATGGAAAATCACATGGAATATAGGTACTGTTTCTGAATTGGGAGACAATATGTTTTATTTTGTTACAATGGCACCGAATACCGATCCAACTATTCTTTATGATGCAAATGAAAAAACATTTATTGATTATACAGATGTAAACGGTAATACGAATGCACATCAAGAAACACCAACCAATTTTACAGTACCTAAAGTCAGCGGTGGAAAAGGATCTATAGAAATTATTTATTATACCGTAAACGATGCAGGACAGCCTATAAATAGTGTTGGAACTGTTGTTACTAAAGAAAATGCCGTAAAGTTAATACCGGGAAATAGTAAATATTTCGAAATTAATGGAAGCACAGCTTTAGAGGTTAATCAAAATTATACTGTTGTACCAGATATAAATTATCTTTCTAACAGTATCTTATATAATTTGTATTGTAATTTAGGTAGTATAATAGTTACTCCAATTCCAATTGATCCTAATAAAAAAGTATGGTTTGGTTATGTAGTTAACTCCACTCCTAAAGTTACCAATGTTGAATACTGCATAAACAGTCCTGCAGTACCATTGACAGCTACTTTTTCAGCTGGCCATACTTCACCAACTTATACTCTATATTATTTTGATTCTCTTACTGGAACTCCAAAAACTAGTATAACACCCTTAACTACTGCTATAGGACAATATACTTATTATGTAGCTGAAGGAAAAACAACTTCCTGTATAGGATCAAAAGTGCCAATAGTAGTTTCTGTAAATGCATTACCTATTGCCGCTATTGCATCGGATAATGGATTGGCTTTGAGCTGTACCATTCCAAATACGACTTTAACAGCTAGCGGTGGAACCAGCTATTTATGGTCGAACGGAGCAACAACTCCTGCTATCTCTGTTGCAACTGCGGGAACATTCTCGGTAACGGTAAAAAATGCCAATGGTTGTTCATCGACTGCTTCGGTTAATACAACGCTTGATAATACTCTTCCTATTGCAGCTATTGCATCGGATAACGGACTGGCTTTGAGTTGCACGACTCCAAATACGACTTTAACAGCAAGCGGTGGAACCAGCTATTTATGGTCGAACGGAGCAACAACTGCATCTATTACGGTTGCAAATGCGGGAACATTTTCGGTAACGGTAAAAAATGCCAATGGATGTTCGGCGACTGCTTCGATAAATACTACGCTTGACAACACGCTTCCAATTGCCGCTATTGCGTCCGATAACGGATTGGCTTTGAATTGTACCACTCCAAATACGACTTTAACAGCTAGCGGTGGAACCAGCTATTTATGGTCAAACGGAGCAACAACTGCATCTATCACGGTTTCAACTGCTGGAACATTCTCGGTAACGGTAAAAAATGCCAATGGTTGTTCGGCGACTGCTTCGGTTAATATTACGCTTGATAACACTCTTCCTATTGCGGCTATTGCATCGGATAACGGACTGGCTTTGAGTTGCACGACTCCAAATACGACTTTAACAGCAAGCGGTGGAACCAGCTATTTATGGTCAAACGGAGCAACAACTCCTGCTATTACTGTTACAACTGCAGGAACATTTTCGGTAACGGTAAAAAATGCTAATGGGTGTTCAGCTACTGCTTCGGTAAATACTACGCTTGATAACACTCTTCCTATTGCCGCTATATCATCAGATAACGGATTGGCTTTGAGTTGCACGATTCCAAATACGACTTTAACAGCAAGCGGTGGAACCAGCTATTTATGGTCGAACGGAGCAACAACTGCTGCTGTTACTGTTGCGACTGCGGGAACATTCTCGGTAACGATAAAAAATGCCAATGGGTGTTCATCGACTGCTTCGGTAAATACTACGCTTGATAATACTCTTCCTATTGCCGCTATAGCATCAGATAACGGATTGGCTTTGAGTTGTACCACTCCAAATACGACTTTAACAGCAAGTGGTGGAACCAGCTATTTATGGTCAAACGGAGCAACAACTGCTTCCATTATTGTTACAACTGCGGGAACATTTTCGGTAACGGTAAAAAATGCTAATGGTTGTTCATCGACTGCTTCGGTAAATACTACGCTTGATAATACTCTTCCTATTGCCACTATTGCATCGGATAATGGATTGGCTTTGAGTTGTAACACTCCAAATACGACTTTAACAGCAAGCGGTGGAACCAGCTATTTATGGTCAAATGGAGCAACAACTCCTGCTATTACTGTTGCAACTGCCGGAACATTTTCGGTAACGGTAAAAAATAGTAATGGTTGTTCGGCGACTGCTTCTGTTAATACTACGCTTGATAATACTCTTCCTATTGCCGCTATTGCATCGGATAACGGATTGGCTTTGAGTTGTAACACTCCAAATACGACTTTAACAGCAAGCGGTGGAAGCAGCTATTTATGGTCGAACGGAGCAACAACTGCTGCTATCACTGTTGCAATTGCGGGAACATTTTCGGTAACGGTAAAAAATGCCAATGGATGTTCAGCGACTGCTTCAGTAAATACTACGCTTGATAACACTCTTCCTATTGCCGCTATTGCGTCCGGTAACGGATTGGCTTTGAATTGTACCACTCCAAATACGACTTTAACAGCTAGCGGTGGAACCAGCTATTTATGGTCGAACGGAGCAACAACTCCTGCTATTACAGTTGCAACTGCCGGAACATTTTCGGTAACGGTAAAAAATGCCAATGGTTGTTCGGCAACTGCTTCGGTAAATACTACGCTTGATAACACTCTTCCTATTGCCGCTATTGCATCTGATAATGGATTGGATTTGAATTGTACGACTCCAAGTACGATTTTAACAGCTAGCGGTGGAACCAGCTATTTATGGTCAAACGGAGCAACAACTCCTGCTATTAGAGTTGCAACTACGGGAACATTTTCGGTAACGGTAAAAAATGCCAATGGATGTTCGGCTACTGCTTCGGTTAATACTACGCTTGATAACACTCTTCCTATTGCCGCTATTGCATCTGATAATGGATTGGATTTGAATTGTACGACTCCAAGTACGATTTTAACAGCTAGCGGTGGAACCAGCTATTTATGGTCAAACGGC
>NZ_JAGFBU010000003.1:0-25618 GCF_017948675.1 Flavobacterium flabelliforme | reverse complement strand
AATACTACGCTTGATAACACTCTTCCTATTGCCGCTATTGCATCTGATAATGGATTGGATTTGAATTGTACGACTCCAAGTACGATTTTAACAGCTAGCGGTGGAACCAGCTATTTATGGTCAAACGGAGCAACAACTGCTGCTATTACGGTTGCAACTGCGGGAACATTTTCGGTAACGGTAAAAAATGCCAATGGTTGTTCATCGACTGCTTCGATAAATACTACGCTTGACAACACTCTTCCTATTGCCGCTATTGCGTCCGATAACGGACTGGCTTTGAGTTGTACCACTCCAAATACGACTTTAACAGCTAGCGGTGGAACCAGCTATTTATGGTCGAACGGAGCAACAACTCCTGCTATTACTGTTACAACTGCAGGAACATTTTCGGTAACGGTAAAAAATGCCAATGGTTGTTCGGCGACTGCTTCGGTAAATACTACGCTTGATAATACTCTTCCTATTGCCGCTATTGCATCGGATAACGGACTGGCTTTGAGTTGCAAAACTCCAAACACGACTTTAACAGCAAGCGGTGGAACAAGCTATTTATGGTCAAATGGAGCAACGACTCCTGCTATTACTGTTACAACTGCAGGAACATTTTCGATAACGGTAAAAAATGCCAATGGATGTTCGGGGACTGCTTCGGTAAATACTACGCTTGACAACAGTTTTCCTATTGCCGCTATTGCATCGGATAATGGATTGGCTTTGAGTTGTACCACTCCAAACACGATTTTAACAGCAAGTGGTGGAAGCAGCTATTTATGGTCGAACGGAGCAACAACTCCTGCTATTACGGTTTCAACTGCGGGAACATTTTCCGTAACGGTAAAAAATAGTAATGGGTGTTCAGCAATTGCTTCGGTCAATACTACGCTTGATAATACTCTTCCTACTGCCGCTATAGCATCAGATAACGGATTGGCTTTGAGTTGTAACACTCCAAATTCGACTTTAACAGCAAGCGGTGGAACCAGCTATTTATGGTCGAACGGAGCAACAACTCCTGCTATCTCTGTTGCAACTGCGGGAACATTCTCGGTAACGGTAAGAAATAGTAATGGGTGTTCGGCTTCAGCTTCGGTAAATACTACGCTTGACAACAGTCTTCCTATAATTTCTATTTCTTCGCAAACAGATGCTTATTGCTTTGGAGAAAATAATGGTACTATTAGCATTATTACTGAAGGAGGAAAAAGTCCTTATACTTATGAATGGACAAAAAATAATATTGCCTATTCTACTTCTAAAGATTTGATAGGACTTTCTCAAGGTATTTATAAGGTAATTGCAACTTCCGCCAATGGTTGTTCCTCTGATGAATTAAAAGTTATTATTCAGCAACCGAATGCTGCAATAACAGCAACTGCAATAATCATTGATAATACTAATTGTGTAGGATGTAGTAATGGCAGCATAACTCAAACTATTTCTGGAGGAACACTACCTTATACTTATTTATGGTCAAATGGTGCAACAACAAAAGATCTTACTGGTTTAATTAAAGGAAATTATAGTGTTGAAATCAAAGATAAGAATGGCTGTGTTGCAAATTACTCCTATTCAATTCAGGAATCAGGAATAGCTCTTGTTAAAAAAGGAATTTTCTATGATTCAAATACCGATGGTTTTGCACAAGCAGGTGAGATAATCAATTACACTTTTATAGTAACAAATACTGGAAATGTAACAATAAATTCTATTGTCATAACTGATCCTATGAAGGGGTTAACAATAAAAAACAATAGTATTACTTCTCTTAATGCTGGTGAAAATGCAACTTTAACAGGAATTTATATTTTAACTCAAGCTGATATTAATGCAGGTAAAGTAATTAATTCTGCAGTTGCAATTGGTAAAGATCCGAAAGGAAATGAAGTGAAAGATATCTCTGGAACGCAACAAAATAATGATACTGCAACAGAAACACCTCTAAATCAAAAAGCAAGTATTGCAATTACAAAAGATGGCATCTATGTAGACGCTAACAAAGATGGAATAACCAATTTAGGAGATAAAATAGTCTACTCCTTCGTGCTAATAAATACGGGTGATGTTATCTTAACTCAAGTCAATATAAGTGATAATTTAGAAGGTCTCGTAATAACAGGTAGTCCTATTACATTACAAATTGGCGAGTCTAATGCTACTTCTTTTTCAGCTACTTATTCAATTACCCAAGCTGATATAGATAGTGGTTTAGTATACAATTTGGCTACTGTTACTGGCACAACACCTTACAATGATAAAGTAAATGCTACTTCTACAGATCCTACACAATGTATGAATTGCGTACCAAAAACAGATTGTAAAGATTGCACAATAACAACGTTAAATCAAAGTGCTAATCTCGTGGTTTATAAAACAGCAGCTGTCACAGGCTATAGTTTAGTTGGAGAAATAATCAATTATAAAATTATAGTTAGGAATTCAGGAAATGTAACACTTCATCAAATTGTAGTAACCGATCCATTAACAGGATTAAATACAATTATTTCTGTTTTGGCGCCAGGTACAGAACAAGAATTTAATGAAAGCTATACCATAACTAAAAATGATCTTGACAATAATTCTGTTATTAATATCGCTAATGCAAAAGGATTAACACCTACAAATGCTGAAATAAAAGCCTCTGACACCGTTGAAATTGATAAAGCATTTGTATTAGGTTGCAGATCTATAGTAGTACACAATGCTTTTTCTCCAAATGGCGATGGTATTAATGATGTTTTTACAATCGATGATATTAGTGAAACCAATTGTTATCCAGAAAATACAGTTGAGATTTATAATCGTTGGGGTGTTTTAATTTTTAGAACTAAAAATTACAATAATCAAACTAATAATTTTGATGGTATATCGCAAGGAAGAACTACAGTTAGTGAATCTACTGGTTTACCAAGTGGAACCTATTTCTATATTCTAAACTATACTTCAATAGATGGGAATGGTACTATTCAAAACAATAAAAAAGAAGGTTTTTTATATCTCACGAAATAGATTCAAACTATGATTTTAATCCTGAGTCTCTCTAAATGACTCAGGATTAACTCCTAGTTTATAAAAATCAACATCGTTAAAAATTAAGTTTATACAAATAGTATTTCGCACGCTTATCAAAAAACAGTTCAATATATTAATAATAATAAATTTACTATGAGAACAAAAATATTTTCAGTCATTTTGATCTTTACATTTTTTGTGAGTCATGCGCAGCAAGATGCGCAGTACACACAATATATGTATAACACTATAAATGTAAATCCAGCTTATGCAGGATCTAGAGGCGCAATGAGTATTTTTGCTATGCATCGAACCCAATGGGTAGGATTAGATGGCGCTCCAGTTACGAATGTAGCTTCTATTAACACCCCGTTAAACGGAAATAATCTTGGTATAGGCTTCTCTGTAGTTAATGATAAAATAGGTCCTACAAAGGAAAACACTATCTCTGCCGATATTTCCTATACGATTCCGACATCCGAATCCTACAAACTTTCGTTTGGTATAAAAGCATCGGCTAATATTTTTAATCTAGACACATCAAAACTAAATCCTGTTAGTGATTATCCTTTAGATCCTTCAATACAAAATATCAATAATGAATTTTCTCCAAACATAGGTGCTGGTATTTATTTACATTCTGATAAAGCCTATATTGGTTTTTCTATTCCAAATTTCATAGAGTCCAATCGATATGATGATAATACAGTTGCCATTTTTAAAGAAAAGATAAATTATTATCTAATGGCAGGATATGTTGCAGATCTGACGAGTGACATAAAATTTAAACCCGCTATTCTTTCCAAACTAGTTATTGGCTCACCACTACAAGTAGATATTTCAGCCAATTTTATGTTTGTTGAGAAATTCACAGTAGGTGTTGCTTACAGATGGAGTGCTGCACTTAGTGCTATTGTAGGTTTTCAGGTTTCTGATGGGATGTACATCGGATATGGTTATGATCATGAAACTACAAAATTGAACAACTATAATTCTGGTTCGCATGAAATATTCTTGCGCTATGAAATATTCAAAAACAATGACAAAATTACAACTCCTCGTTTCTTTTAAAAAAGATCAGTATGAAAAACAATATATTCCTCTATATAATTATATTGAATGCTTTGACATTTAATGTATATTCTCAAAAAGCAAAATTGATAGCTGCAGACAAAAAATACGATAAGTTTGCCTATATAGATGCTATAAAAACCTACGAAAGGGTTGCGGAAAAAGGATATAAATCGACAGAAATGTTTAAGAATTTAGCCAATTCTTATTACTTTAATTCTGATTTTGAAAAAGCTGCAAAGTGGTATGCTGAATTATTTGACATGAACAGTACCGATTTAGAACCAGAATATTACTACAGATATGCTAATTCTTTGAAATCTATTGGTCAAGATGAAAAAGCCAATGAATTATTAAAATTATTCGATAAAAAATCTGGAAATGATAGTCGTGGAAAACTATTTGCCAAAGACAGAAACTATCTAGAGGAGATAAAGGCCAATTCTGGAAGATATAAAATTGAAGATGCCGGAATAAACTCTGAATATTCTGATTACGGTACTGCAATATATAATAATGAAATCGTATTCACCTCAGCTAGAGATACCGGGAGTTTAGGTCAGAGAAAACACAAATGGACTAATCAACACTTTACAAATTTATATTCGGCCACTTTAGGAGAAGACATGACTCCCAATAAACCTAAAAAATTTGATTCTAGAATAAACTCAAGATTTAACGAATCTACTCCCGTATTTACCAATGATGGTCAAAGTATGTACTTTACTAGAAATAACTTTTTAGATGGAAAAAAAGGAAAAGATGGTAACAAAATTACTTTAGTAAAAATATATAAAGCAACCTTAAAAAACCAAAAATGGACTGATGTAATCGATCTTCCTTTTAACAGCGATAATTATAGCACAGCACATCCTGCTTTAAGTCCGGATGGTAAGACATTGTATTTTGCCTCAGACATGCCCGGAAGTATAGGCCAATCTGATTTATTTAAAGTAGAAATAAAAAGCAATGGCACTTACGGCATACCTATAAATTTAGGTACAACTATAAATACCGAAGGAAAAGAATCGTTCCCTTACGTAAGTGACGAAAATGAGATTTATTTTGCATCAGACGGTCATCCCGGTTTAGGTGGTTTAGATGTTTTTGTAAGCACATTAGCAAGCGATGGTTCTTTTGGAGAAGTGCAAAATTTGGGTTCAGATATAAACTCCTCAAAAGATGATTTTGCCTATCTAATTGATACAAAATCAAGACGAGGTTTCTTTTCATCAAACAAAGAAGGCGGAAAAGGTTATGATGATATTTATAAGTTTTTAGAATTAAAAAGACTTTCTTGTCAGCAACTTTTATATGGTGAAATCACCGATACAAAGACTTCAAGTATACTTGCTGCAACTAAGATAACCCTCTTTGATAACAAATTTAATATAGTTAGTTCTACCCAATTAGATGATAAAGGAAATTATTCTTTTAATGTTCAATGTGGCAAAACATATTATGTGAGAGCAGAGAAAAGTAATTATAAAACTAAAGAAGAAAAAATAGCAATAAGTACAGCAAACGGAAAAACACATTTACCAATTGCATTAGAAAATGATAAATGTATTGTAACTGTAGGAGATGATTTAGGTAAATGTTTTAATATAAAAATGATATACTTTGATTTAGATAAATCAAGTATTAGGCAGGAAGCAGCATTTGAGTTAGAAAAAATATTAGATGTTTTAAAACAAAATCCATCCTTAAAATTAAACATCCGTTCGCATACCGATAGTCGACAAACTGCTGTTTATAATATGGCTTTATCTAACAGAAGAGCTAGTGCAACTATTGCTTGGTTGATACAAAATGGAATTAATTCCAACCGACTTACCGGCAAAGGATATGGCGAATCACAACTAGTAAACAATTGTTCTGACAATGTTATTTGTAGCGAAGAAGAGCATCAAATGAACCGAAGAAGTGAGTTTATAATAACTGCCTTATGATATAATTATTTTAAATTTTAAACAAAAAAAAGGCTGTCTTTTGGGGAGAAGACAGCCCTTTTAATATAAAAAAAACTCAACTTAAATTTTTGCAAATATATTAGTATAATATTTTCTACCATTGGCAGGATTTTCTTTAATTGCAATTCCAAAATGAGTAAAATTGCCTTCAATATTTTCTCTATGCCCAGGACTTGCTAACCAAGCGTCTAATACTGCTTTTGGAGTACTATAATTATAAGCAATATTTTCACCTACTGATTTTGCTCCCAAGGTTTTCATTATATTTTCTGAACGAGCAACAAAATCATTGTGATTAACAACATTATTAGTAATCATATAATTATCATGCTCTTCTGATTTGTATGACATATGGTTAATTCGCTCTAAACGTTTTAATCCTAAACTAGCTCTATGATCATTAATTAGATTCATCGTTTCTAACTCAAATGAGTTATAAGAATAATTAATTACTTTCTCTACCGATGCATCAGCACTTTGAGTTTCTGAATTATCTGATGAACATGAAATCGAACTACACATTACTGCACCTAGCAATAATACATAAAGTAAATTTAGTTTCATAATTTTAGTAGTTTAAGATTAAAGTAGATTGTGGGGCAAACAACTTCAATAAGTAAATAAAATGTTAATTTCTTGATCAAAACTAATCATTTTATCGTTAAACTGCCAAAAATAATCGACGAACTACATCATAATAATTTTTAAATGTTCTTTTTCCTACATTATGAAGACAATCTCTCAATTTTCCATGAGAAATCATCCTGACTGGAGTAACGTATCCTGTCATGCAGACGATTAGGTCTGCCTTGCCAAAATTCAACCTCAATAGCCGTAACTAAAAAGCCTCCCCAATATTCTGGTCTTGGAATCACAATTCCTTCATATTCTCCTTCTAATTGTTTTAAATTTTCTTCTAGATACTCACGAGAAGGAATAACTTCACTCTGATTTGAAACAATTGCTCCTAGCTTACTTCCATTAGGTCTGCTCTCAAAATAATGATCCGATGTAATCGCAGGAATTTTATTTGCTATTCCTTTTATAATTACCTGACGCTCTAGTGTGTGCCAAAAAAAAGAGAGACAAACATGTGGGTTTGCAGCAATAGCCTTTCCTTTTTCTGAATTGTAATTGGTATAAAAAATAAAACCTTGTTCACTAAACTTTTTAAGTAGGACAACCCTCGATTTAGGAAAACCATCCAAACCTATCGTCGAAACCGTCATAGCATTTACTTCACTGTCTCCACCAAAATCTTCTACTTCATGAAACCACCTGTTAAACAAGTTAATAGGATCTTCAGGAATAGAAGATTCTAATAATTCACTTTTATCGTAAGATTTTCTGTAATTACTTAAGTCATTCATGTTTTTATTTTTTTAAAATGTATTTTTATAAAAAATGAGGTTTAAAATAGCTAGCAATTGAATAATGCAAAAAACTTTATGTACTAAAATTCAAAACTTTTACCATCATCTGCCAAAAGAATTTCTGGAAAAATTGTAATTGCTTCTTCTTTAAACATTTCTATATTTTCATATCGCGTAGAATAATGTCCTAAAATCAATTGTTTTACATTAGATTTTAAAGCAATTGTTGCTGCTTGTTTAGCCGTACAGTGTAGTGTTTTGCTAGCTAGATTTTCTTCAGAATCTAGGAAAGTCGCCTCGTGATACAAAACATCTGCATTTTTAATAATAGAAATAACAGCTTCATGATACGCTGTGTCAGAACAAAAAGCATAGCTTTTTGCAGGAATAGGATCAAAACTTAAGTGTTCATTTTCAATAATTCTTCCGTCTTCTAAAGTGATATCCTTACCGTTCTTAATTTTTTGATAATAACAAGAATCAATTTCATAATTTTGAACTGCATCCAAATTAAGTTTCCTCTCCCCTATTTTTTCTTCAAATAAAAAACCATTTGTATATACCCGATGTTTTAATGGAATTGTTTTCACCGTAACCTTATCATCTTCAAAGATTATTTCACTTTCTTTAGAATCAAGTTCATGAAAAAACAGATCATAATTTGTCCACGAATTGGATAATCGCAATTGTAACATTATGATTTCCTTTATTCCTTTAGGACCATGTACATGCAAATCGGTTGTTCTATTTAGTAAGCTAAAGGTTGAAATAAGACCTATTAAACCAAAAAAATGATCTCCATGTAAATGGGAAATAAAAATATGATTTATCTTAGAAAATTTAATTTTATTTCTTCGCAATTGTACTTGAGTTCCTTCACCACAATCAATCAAAAAAAGCCTGTTTTTAATTTCTAAAATCTGTGAAGTAGGATTTGTAAATGTACGAGGAGTGGCTGCATAGCAACCAAGAATTGTTAGTTTCAAATTATTATTTGATTTATAAAAATTGAATATGTACAGTTGTTTCCTTAAATAGCAACAACGTTATTTTATATATTATTCTATTTTTCAATATTATATACCTAAGTATTACATTAAAAGCGAATCAAATAGGCAATACGAATTATATTTAGTAATAAAATTTTATTAGCACAAAATAGAACTAAAAAAACAATGTATAAAACTGTAGTACTATTTTTTTATACTACTATTCACAACTATTTTTAAAATCCAAGATCTCTTTCTATTTCATCCATTTCTATAATATCGTGAGCTTCTAATAACGAAGGAACAATAGTTAATGTATTAGGAGCAGCATTGTAATCAAAGTCATCCGCTACAACTACAAAAGATTTTTTTGCTTTTTTATGCTGTTTAGAAATCGGAATAAATAATTTAATATCGTTCAATGATAGCTCTTTATGCATTAAAAGATCAATTATAATGTTACTTTTTTCAAACGACTTATACTGTTCTGTAACCGTCATCAAGAATGAATTAACATTTCCTTGAGTATCTCTAATAGTTATCGTGTGACCTTTTTGATCTACTTTCATTTTTTTTTATTTATGACTTAGAACAAGCAAGTCTGGTTAAATAAATATTTATTTAAAAGGAATTATTGAATTTTTGAAGCCAAAAGATAAATAACGGCCATTCTTATAGCAACACCATTTTCAACTTGATTTAAAATAACCGATTGTTGAGAATCTGCAACTTCACTGGTAATCTCTACACCGCGATTAATAGGCCCGGGATGCATAATTACAATCTCTTTGTTAAGCGAATCTAAGAGAGTTTTATCAACACCGTATTGCTGTGCATATTCTCTAGTAGAAGGAAAATAATTCACATCCATTCGCTCGTTTTGCACACGCAACATATTGGCTACATCGCACCATTCTAGCGCCTTTCTTAAATTAGGTTCTACCGTAACTCCTAATGACTCAATATGTCTTGGAATAAGTGTTTTCGGCCCGCAAACTTTCACTTCGGCACCTTGCATTTGCAAAGCATATATGTTAGATAATGCAACTCTAGAATGCAAGACATCACCAACAATTACTACTTTTTTACCCGCTACTTCTCCTAGTTTTTCTCTAATAGAATAACTGTCTAATAAAGCTTGAGTAGGATGTTCATGCGCGCCATCACCAGCATTTACAATACTTGCTTTGACATTCTTAGACAAAAAGTAAGCAGCTCCAGGATTTGCATGACGCATAACGACCATGTCTACTTTCATCGAAAGAATATTATTTACAGTATCAATTAATGTTTCTCCTTTTTTGACAGAAGATTGTGCTGCAGAAAAACTAATTACATCAGCTGATAATCGCTTTTGCGCCAACTCAAAGGAAAGCTTTGTTCTAGTACTATTTTCGAAAAAAATATTGGCAATAGTAATGTCTCGTAACGAAGGCACTTTTTTTATGGGTCTATTAATGACTTCTTTAAAATGATCGGCTGTTTCAAAAATTAAGTCAATATCATTTTTATTGATATATTTTATTCCTAATAAATGATTTACGCTTAATTCTTTCATTTTTGTTTACGATTATTAATTTTTAATAGTTAAAGTATTAATACAATTTAACTTGTAATTAAATACACTCCATCTTCTCCTTCATTTTCTTTCCAACTTACTTTCACTTTTTCGTCATTAATAGCATCTACTTGTCTTCCCCTATAATCAGGCTGAATAGGTAAATTACGACTAAAACGTCTGTCTATCAAAACCAACAACTCTATTTCTGATGGTCTACCAAAAGACTGAATAGCTGTCAAAGCCGATCTGATACTTCTACCTGTAAATAAAACATCATCTATAAAAATGACTTTTTTATTTTCGACAATAAAGTTAATCTTGGTTTTATTAGCCTCTAATGGTTTTTCTGTTCTACGAAAATCATCTCTAAAAAAAGTAATATCGAGATAACCCAATTGAATTTCTGGAGTTTGGTATTGTTTTTCTAAAATTTCTTTTAAACGTTCTGCTAAGAAAACACCTCTGGGTTGAATACCAACTAAAATTGTATCTGAAAAATCTAAGTGTTTTTCAATTAATTGACAGGCCAAACGATGTAATATGATAGTAACTTCTTTTGCAGTAAGTAATACTTTTTGACTCATAGTAATTTATATTGTTTGGTGTGGCAAATATACAAATTCAAATTTATCATTTTATCATTAAAAAGGTAGAAATAATTATCTATTTGTATTTTTCTCTTTATAAGTTAATCTCACGTTTCAATTTTAATTGTAAAACTCTACTATACATAATTTTTTAATTTTAATTGAATTTGAAAAAATGGTAAAATTCAACTTTAGGAGCATTTTAATTAAAATAACAAATAAAGAGCAACTTATTGAAACCGAAACAGAGATTAATAAATACTAATTATAGCAACTCTAAATTACATAATAAAACCGGAAAATTGTGTAACAAATTACAGCATTCTATGGTATAATTTTACACTATAACCTAAACATAATAATCATGCAAAAACAAATAACACGTTTATTAATGCTTTTTATAGTATTAATTTCATTTTCAAGTTGTTCAGTAGTCGAAGGAATATTCAAAGCCGGAATGGGAGTTGGTATTTTTATAGTAGTTGCCATAATAGCAGTAATTCTATTTATCGTGAGCAAAATTTTCTCAAAAAAATAATACTTTTAAGTTGGTATAAAACTTCCTGAAATTTAATATTTTTAAGTAATTAGATATTTATTTGACAGTTTTATCAATAAAAATAGTTGTTTTACAATGTTATTTTAAAACAAAAAAGAGCCAATTAATTGGCTCTTTTTTGTTTTAATTAAATAATTATTTTTTAGTTTAATAAAAACAAAGCATTACTAAATAATAAATTTCCGTTTTCCCAAAAACCTCTAAACAATGGATTATCAACCATGTAAACAACCATACCATCGCCTTTACTTTCAACAGCGAAACTTACGGTATTAGTCAGTTTCTTTTTCATTCCATTACCTATAAAACCATAACTTTTATAATCTTTAGGAATATAAGCCACATTGATGGCATCTTTTAATAAAGAATACGTTCTATCATCTGTTTTTAAACTATAGTATTTATCTCCTAATCCAAAAGATAGTGGATGAGTTTTATTAAGCGTATTTTCGATGATTGCTCCAGGAATCGATTTAGAAATATCTCTTCTTTCTGTCTCTTGGTAATCTAAAAAGCGTTCTTTTAGAACTGCATCCTCTTCTTCTTTTTCAGAATTTAATTTATCCTCTTCAGATGCAAATGGACTTAATGCATATCCTTCTTTTCCATCAAAAAGACTCAAAGCACCATTCATTGCAATTACTTTTCCTCCACTTTTAATCCATTCTGATAATTTCTTTTGTTGTTCTTCAGAAAAATTATAATCTCCATCAGCTAAAATCAAAGTGTTGTAATCAAAAAGTTTTATTCTGTTAAAATTATTTACTTCGACAACGCTTACCGGATAATCAACGGTTTCTTGCAAATAAAACCAAGCAGCACCAAATTCAGTCGAACTCACTCCTTTTCCTGATAATAAAACAATTTTTGGTGCCGTTAACAAAGTAAAGTTTTCTCCTCCAACATCTTTAGCGTTTGATGAAAATCCTGTAGAAATGTAATTATAATCTGTTTTAATCTTAATGAGATCTGTAATTGTTTTTTCGAAATCTGCAATTTTAGGATTATCTCCTTTGGTAACTAATAACCCACCTGGTTCTATGGTAATATCGACAAAAACAGCTTTCTTCATCGCAGCTCTCACTTTGATATTATTTTGATGTAATAGGGATAAAACCTGAGCTGATATTCTATTATTCCACGGAATATGAAAAGCATAGACTTTTTCAGGAACACTTTTTTCAACCACTTCAATCGTAGCTTTCGTTTTAATAGCAATACTGTTTTTTAGTGCATAACCCTCAACTCCGTATGCTAAAGGAAGTGCCCAAGCAGTAATATCATAAGACAAACTATCATTTAATTTTTGATTAGGCTCAAAAAGAACTTGCGTAAAAACTGCTTTTTGCTGATCTACTTTTACAATTAGATCATTGGGTTCTATGGCAAAACCTTTATCTGTTTTGGTGCTGTAATTATAACCCGAAGTTTTTACACTTGCATCAGCATAACTATATTCGATATTATTTTTTTTCAACAAATCCGCAAGCTGAATCAACTTGGGATTGTTTTTCATTACATACATTTTATAATTTCCCTTAACCGTTTTTCTAGAATTATTAATAAAACCTCTAAAACCTTTTAGCAAAACATCGGCTTGGCTAGCGGCAGATTCTACAACCGTAAGAACTGCAGTGGCATGATGTAGAATACGATCCTGAATGGTAACTATATTTCCATTATTCATCATTACGGCTCTTCCAGCTCCAATTCCTCCTTGCTCCATTGTCATTCCAACTGCTCCGTTATAAGCAGGATAAGTGTCACCATAACTAGGATAAAACAAATCAAAACGTTCACTCGTGTTGTATAACCAATTTTGAGCATCAAATTTTTTTGAAATATTGGCGCCTAAAGTAGCATGAAAATCTCTTTGGTATTTTTCAATATAGTTATGTATTGGCTCTGCAGATGGCGGAAAAAAGTATGGAGAATCATATCCTTGTTCGTGAACATCCGTATGAACTTGCGGCATCCATTGGTTATACAATGCAATACGCTGCTTACTTTCTGGCTGTGTTTGCCATGCCCAATCTCTATTTAAATCAAAAATATAGTGATTGTATCTTCCTCCAGGCCAAACCTCCATGTGTTCTCTATCAGTAGCTTCTGGATGTGTTTTTTTTCCTGATATTTCTCTTAACCAGTTTCCGTATCTAGAGTAGCCATCTGGATTAATACAAGGGTCTAAAATTACGATTGTATTTTCTAACCACTTTTTAGTTTCGGTATTCGAGGGATTGACTAATTCGTAGGCAACTGTCATAGCACTTTCGGTTCCTGCAAATTCATTTCCGTGTACGTTAAAACTCAACCAAACGATCACCTTATCGCCTATGGTTTGATTTCCCTCTTTAGACAAACCAATAGCGGCCAAGTTATTGTTTCTAATTTGCTCTAAATTCGCTAAATTTTCAGGAGTAGAAATAAAGAAAACATTTAAATCTCTTTGTTCTGGTGTAATTCCGTATTTCTGCTGTTTTATAAAAGTAGATTTTTCAGTAAGCTGCTTAAAATAATTTTCTACTTGATGGTAATGCGTTATTTGCTTGCCATAAGTAGGCAAAAATTCTGCAGGACTTTGCACTTGTGCAGTAGCACTCAAAGCCAAAGTCAAGACTATACAAAAAGAGAAAAATATTTTTTTCATTATTCATTTGGTTAGTTATGCTTCAAAAATAGCATTTTACCCATTCTTGTACAACATATTTAATCGAATAATACTAAATTACTTAGAGGTATTTCTACCATTTATCAAACATTTTTTATAATCTAAAACTATAAAATTGTGCCTTCCGAGTATTAAATAAATAATAATCTTGACGATATCATTCGTATCCTAATAACATTCTACTATATTTGCGGATAACAAAATGTACTTTAAAAATGGAAGAATGTATCTCAGTTTTTGACATGCTAAAAATTGGTGTAGGACCTTCGAGTTCTCATACACTTGGCCCATGGAGAGCCGCAGAGCGCTTTCTAGGCGAATTGAGAAATGAAAATTTAATGCTGGACATAGACAGAATACAAATAGATTTGTATGGGTCACTTTCTTTAACAGGAAAAGGACACGCAACAGACTTAGCGGTGATGCTAGGACTTAGTGGTCAAGATCCAGAATACATTCCTATTGAGAATATTGATTCGATAATAAAATCTATTAAATCTAAAAATGAAATTAATTTAGGAAACGAAAAAATCATTCCTTTTCATACTACTCAAGATATAGTTTTCAACAAAAACTTCCTCACCTATCATGCTAATGGTTTAACATTTACAGCATACAGGAACGATAAAACCTCCTATGTATCAACTTTTTATTCTATAGGTGGCGGATTTGTTATCAAAGAAGAGCGAGATAATGCCAAAACAAAAACCAAAATAAAATGTGCTTTTCCTTATCCGATTGACAAGGCAGCAGAATTATTAGAATACTGTAAAAAAGAAAATAAATCCATTTCTGAAATTGTTTTAGAAAACGAAAAGTCGATGCGTACCGAAGCCGAAATTGATCATGAGCTAATGCGCATTTGGAACACCATGTTAGAGTGTATGTACATTGGTTGTCACTCTGAAGGAATTCTTCCAGGAGGACTAAATGTACGCCGCCGTGCTTTCGACATGCATCAAAATCTTATTGGTTTAGCCAATTACGATTCACCACAAACTTGGCTTGAAGAAATTAGAAAAACCGAAGTTAAATTTCGACAAATACTAAAATGGGTTTCTTGTTTTGCACTTGCAGTCAATGAAGTAAACGCAGCATTAGGTCGTGTTGTTACAGCACCTACCAACGGAAGCGCAGGTGTTATTCCTGCCGTTTTGATGTACTATTTAGTGATAGAGAATCATCAAGCTGGACCTAAAGAGATCAAACAATTCCTGATGGTTGCGGGAGAAATAGGTAGCATTTTCAAAAAAGGCTCTACCATCTCCGCAGCAATGGGCGGATGTCAAGCAGAAATAGGCGTTTCCTCTGCAATGGCAGCTGCTTCTTTATGTGAATTAATGGGCGGAACTCCAGAACAAGTACTAATGGCTGCAGAAATTGCCATGGAACACCATTTAGGTCTTACCTGCGATCCAATTGGCGGATTAGTGCAAATTCCTTGTATAGAACGCAACACTATGGGCGCAATAAAAGCCATAAATGCTACCGAATTAGCGCTAGAAACTGACCCTAAAAATGCTAAAGTACCGCTAGACAAAGTCGTAGATACGATGTGGCAAACAGCAAAGGACATGAACAATAAATACAAAGAAACTTCTGAGGGTGGATTGGCAATTGCCGTAAATATGGCTGACTGTTAACATTATAATGTATAATAAATTAGTTACTACCATTTTATAAAATTCATTTACACTTATTAAATCCAATATTTTTAATAAAAAGCTTTAGGGCGTATCCCCAACTCTATTTCCCTACTCTGGGGAAATAGAGTTGGGGTCGGGCTTTACGCTAAATCTTTTATTACGCAAAGCTCCATAAAAGGATATCGCTGCTATCCCTTACGCAAAACTCGTAACACGAACAAATAGAGTGTTTTAAAAATTGAGATTAAAAAAAATATAATTATCTTTAAGCTACAAAACCAAATTATTATGATCTGGACAGCAAAATTGATAAAGCATAGAGAAGAAAATAGAATTGCAGTACAATTTGAAAAAAATAGTGCTTTAATTAATCGAATTAAAGAATTCGAAGATGCTAGATGGAGTACAAAAAAAAGTGTTTGGCATCTTCCAGACACCTATGAAAACAGAGATCATTTCAAGATCATCCAATATGAAAATACGATTCCGTCTGTTGAAGGAATCGAACAAATGCATAAATTCAATCAGTGGCTATCCTCCAAAAGATACAGTCCAAACACAATAAAAACTTATACCGAAGCTTTAAAATCTTTTTTAGTTTTTTATAGAGAAAAAAGCATAAAAGATATTACCAATGATGACATTATCATCTACAACAATGAATATTTGTTAAAGAAAAAATTATCTGCTTCTTATCAAAATCAGATTGTTAATGCTATAAAATTATATTTTAGAACAGTACAAGAAACAAAAATTGATGTAGAAAAAATACATCGTCCAAAAAGAGAAAAAATTCTACCTAATGTATTAAGTAAACAAGAAATAAAATCAATTTTAGAAGCACATAGCAATTTAAAACACAAAGCTATGCTATCAATAATATACAGTTGTGGATTAAGAAGAAGCGAATTATTAAATTTAAAACTTATTGATATTGACTCTAAAAGATACATAGTAAATATTAGGCAAGCAAAAGGAAAAAAAGATAGAATAACGCCTTTATCACTAAAGATATTAGAACTCTTAAGAGAGTATTACAAAGTACACAAACCGGTGAAATATCTCTTTGAGGGAATTGAATTAGGCACAATTTATTCCGAACAAAGCTTACAAAGTGTATTGAAGCAAGCATTAGAAAAAGCAAAAATAAAAAAACCAGTAACACTACATTGGTTGCGTCACAGTTATGCCACCCATTTGTTAGAAAGCGGAACAGACCTAAGATATATTCAGGAATTATTAGGACATAATAGCAGCAGAACAACTGAAATATATACTCATGTGAGTACAAAAAGTTTACAACAAATAAAAAGCCCGTTTGACGATTTGTAAAAAAATAATTATATATTCGTTGTTAATAAAGTATAACAGTTATCATACAAATCCAGCACTAATAGGTTGTATGAGTATGATTTTGTCATACATATATGTAAGTTGGCAGTAATTATCGAAAAACTGAACGAATACAGTACCTAACAATGGAAAATGAGAAAGACAGAATTGAAATTGTAAGTGATGTTAGTGGAGATAGAGATGGAATTGGTGTAGAAATTTATCGTAATAATGAACTTATAATAGAAATATTTAGAGACGATACCAAACTTACAAGAACAGTAACTTTATGGAAAAAAGATATTCCTTTAGAATTAATTGAAAATAGTATTCAAGACTTTAAACAAAAAATTCCTTGGGATTTTATAAAATATTAAATTATGCCATTTCCTATAGAATTAAAATACATAAAAGAAGCAGAAGTTGAGTTGAGAGTTCAATTCCCAAAATCCTTCATTGAAAAAATGGAAAAAGAAAATGGTGGAGAATTTTCAACCGATGAAGATGATTGGACGATATATCCATTTTTTGACAAATTAGATAATAAAAGAATTAGCCGAACTTGTAACCACATTGTTTTAGAAACTAATCAATTAAGAGAAATAGGGGGGTTTCCAAAGAATGGAATTGCAATCGCAGAAAATGGTTGTGGAGATAATTTAATTATGTTGCCCTTTCAGGAAAATCAAACAGAAATTAAAGAAAAAATTTATATTTGGTTACACGAAACTAGAGAGATTATTGAAATTGCAAATTCAATCGAAGACCTAATTGAATGAAAATAACTACTGCCAACAGCCGTTTGGCGAGATTGGGGTTTTAGTGGAATTAGCTTTTTTTATCATATCTTCGTTTCGGCAGAAAATACTCTGCTTTAAAGTCCCCAACCTCGCCAAGCGCCAAGACGTTGTGCGACATATTGAAAAAAATCGTATGAAAAACGAATGAAAAAAAATAATAAAGCAACTTTTTCGTGGATATTTATGGTATTATTCTATTCGGGATATACATATTTCATTTTTGCTAAACCCAACATAATTAAAAGAAAAGACTTAATTGAAATTAAAGCTGAACTAGCTGAACTGCCGATTTATTACGAATCTACAGGAGACAATGTTCCTTCGCTAGATTTTAAGATTGTTGGTACACCAACTACTTTTACGATAAAATCTTGTGGTTTGCATAACTTAAACTTGAGTCAATTTGAGAATATGAAATTTAGAGATTCAATATCATTTCTAACAAATAAGGAATCAACTTTTTATGAAAAAATAGTAAATGAAAAAGAGGCGTTTTCTTTTATTTTTCGAGAAAATAATTCTGAATTATTAAAACTAAGTGGTTATAATATTTGTGAGAAGTCAGCTTGGAAAGAATTCTTTTTATTAACGCTATTAATGATTACAGCATTGATATTTAGCATTGTTCGAAAAGATGGAAATACAAACGATGAATAAATACGTCGCACAACAGCCGTTTGGCGTGATTGGGGATTTAGTGGAATTAGCATTTTTTTATTACCTTTACGTTCAGCCGAAAATACTCGGTTTCAAAAGTCCCCAACCACGCCAAGCGCCAAGACGTTGGCAGAAAGCGTGCCGCAGAATCGAGAAAAACAGCATAAAAAATGATGGGAAATATATTTAATAAAGTTTTTATTGTACATTATATCGATGATAAAAGAAAAAAACTTTTAGCAGAAATTGATAAACTTGAGATTACTGAATCAACAAATATTGCTGAATTAAAAGCACGTCTGAATAGAATGTACAGAATCGAGCCTTTAAAAATAAATGAAGTAGTTCCTACAAAACCCATTGAAACAACACGAAATAGGACAAATGTATGGGGAGAGAATTATAAGCAAAAAGTTTTTGAAATAAACATTTCGATTGCATTTGACGGAGATAAAAACTTATTTGATTGCTATCCGTCAACATCAACAACAGTATATTTAGATACAAATAAAAATGTAACTATAAATTCAAATAATTATATAAGCGCAAAAATTATTCTTGAAGATTTGGACACTTCAAAATATGAGGCAGAAGTATCCAATCTTAAAGGTGAATTATCAACAAATATTCCAGGATTAAATATAGAAATTACACCTTGGAACAATTCCTTAGAAACATTAATAAATCAATCTCTTGAACAAAGAAAAGGTTTGGTATCAAAAAAATTAGATTTTATGGAAAGTATTGGCTTAAAAGTCAATCCGAAATCTGATTCTTATATGATACCAAGTCCAATAGCAAGAAAAACTATTCCAATTCCTGTTTCAGAAATAACGAAAGATGTAAAAAGAGAAATAATTCCAATTTTACAAGAAGGAGTTTATAATGATATTAAAGAAGTATTATACAACGTTGGAAAAGCTATTGAAAGAAAACCTTCGATTTATATAGATAAACACGAAGAAGACTTACGAGATATTTTTTTACTTTTTTTAGAAACCAGATATGAATCCACAAGTGGATTGGGAGAAGCTTTTAATAAAAAAGGCAAAACTGACATTCTATTAAAATATTCAAAAGACAATACCAATTTGTTTGTAGCAGAATGCAAATTTTGGAAAGGACAAAAACATTTTTTGGATGGAATTACTCAATTACTTGGATATTTAACACATAGAGATTCAAAAACAGCATTAATGATTTTCATTAATCAAAAAGAAGCTTCATCAATTAAAGAAACTTTAAAAACAGAAATTAAAACTCATCCTAATTATAAAGGATTCATAAAAGAAACTTATGACACTTCTTTGAGTTATGAGTTTTCTTTACCCGAAGACAGTTTAAAAATAATTCAAATTGAAATAATGTTGTATCATTTTCCTAAAGTTTAAAAAACGCCATCTGCCAACAGCGGTTTCAAGAAATGGCGAGAAATGTGCTAAATTCACGTTTTTCTTTCGCAAGAAATACTATCTTAGTGGAAAATATGCGGTTACGAAGTTCGCCACTTCTTGAAGCCGCGAAACGTTACCAGCAATTTTAACCCAAACGATGAAACTATTCCGATTTCAAGCAATAAATAAATTGACGCTTCAAAATTTAAACAATCAAAAAAATTGGATTGCAGATCCATATGAATTTAATGATCCATTTGAATTTAGTCTTTACGATAAGTTATTTATCGATGATTATGGAGATTCGCGACCATTAACTCAAATTGAAACTATTAATATCAATAAATTTAGAGAAGAAATTAATGATTATGGTGTTGTTTGCTATTCATCTGATTATACAAATAAATTACTTTGGTCTCATTACGGAGACCAACATAAAGGAATGTGCTTAGTTTTCGAAATTTCGAAAGAAAAAATGGAAGTAATTTATAAAGTTAATTATCAACAAAGACTACCTGAAATTAATATTACAGATGACTCTGATACATTTGATGATATAGTGAAAATAGTTACCACTAAATCAACCGAGTGGAAATATGAAAATGAATATCGTGAAGTTTTCCTCTCCAAAAATATGCTTGACGATTATCCAGGTGAATTAGTCGAAATTGTTTTTGGATGTCGAACTCCATTTGAGGACATTAAAATGTTGACAGATATAGCTGTTTCTAAAAATAAAGAAATTTTAATTTCGAAAATGGTGATTTCTAATTCAGAATATAATCTTGGAAATATGCGAATTGGAGATAACACTAAAATTCCTGAAGTTTGGAAAGAAAACAATTTTAAATTTTAGAAAAACTGCTGGTAACAGCTGTTTCTCGCAATTGCGAATTTTGTTCAAAATTCACGTTTGCATTTCGCAAGAAATATTATCTTAGTGGAAAATAATTCGTTCCGAAGTTCGCAACTGACGAGAAGCAGCGGAACGTTGGCAGAAAGTTTGGAAAAACGCAACAAAAACAGACATCACATGAAAAATTACTTTTACGTTTTAATTTTAATTTCAATTTTTTCTTCTAAAAATAACATTGTAAATGCGCAAGAAAAAAAATCTGAAAAGTTAGTGAATATTGAAAATATAGCTATTGGAATTGAATTTCCAATTAATACTAAATTTACAATAAAAGTTACAAAAGTGGACGAACTAAATTTTAAATATGAAATTTTAAAAACTGAACCGTACAACAAAAAACTTGATATGTGGAATACTGAAAACTTATTTAATGAAAATGGAGAAACAGAAACTATCGAGTTTTATTTTGCTGAAACTACAAACAATAGTAATATTTTAGTAATGCAAAGTAGGTCAAAATATTCTATCAAGTTTAAATCTGAAATTAAAACAGAAGAAAACGGAGAATTCAATGAAATACAAAATGTTGGAACACATAAAGGTTCTAAAACAACAGAAAGTTGGGCAAAAAAAACATATAAAATAAGACTAAGTAAATTTGAATTGAAAATATAAAACCTTCTGCCAACAGCGGTTTGCAGAAATGGCGAAACAAGTGCAAAATTGACGTTTATCTTTCGCAAGAAATTTTATCTTAGCAGAAAATACTCGGTTACGAAGTTCGCCACTTCCGCAAGCCGCAACACGTTATGTGCAATTGCGCAATCGAGACCTGATAAACAGCCTAAATATTTGATTTGAAAGGGAATATTAAAACAGGAAATAAAAATTTGTAATTTTCGTCAAGCCTTTCAAATGAGATTTGCTGAAAATTTATTTTCAAAGCGAAGACGCTTAAAGGCTTGGCTAAGTTATAAGAAAAAAATGATATAATCAAGTTTTTTTTATTATAACTGTTTTAATATGAGATTTTTAACTATTTAGGCTATGATTAAAAAAAACAGTACCTATCCCCCGAGTAGATAGGAACTATATTTTTTAATCGTTTATCTAGCTATCTCCTGGCACAACTGTTCCTGTTTTTATTATCTTAGCAGAGAATAAATAACAGCACATAACAACGGCTAAGCATAATGCCGGCCACAGGCCAGAACAGGCACTATGCCTAGCCGAACCGTTATGCGTAATACTAAAAAAACAGAATGGAAACATATAAAACTGCTTTAATTTTAGACAAATTAGATAGAGGAACAATCCAAACTTCTCTCCAAACAAACAAGTATTATAGTACTTTAAAACTTCTTAACTCAAGTGTGAAAAATTGGGAAAGTATTTGTCAAATTTTAGAAAGTGATATTGAAAATGAAATTTTGGTTCTTGGTAAATTTACTGAAAATACATTATTCAGAATGTGCTTACCAGAATATGAAACAGTCGTTATAAGATTGATAAATTTATTGAAAAACAAAAAACACTTAATTTTTATATATAAATCTAATCTACAAGGTAATTTTAACTATCTACAAACAACAGATGATGGTAAATTACATTACACTGATGAAAATACAGGGAATACTTATTATTTCAGTGACTCAAATTTAAAAGATTGGTTGTCTTTTAACAAAGTCAAACAAACCGAAAAAGAATATACACAAACCGTTACATCATTTATAAAAGAAATTAATACTAATTTAAATATACTGCCATATGAAAAATTGATTGACATCGAGGTATGTGGTCAAAATTTCATAGAAAATATTGCTGAAGGTTTATTGTTTAGAATCTATGTTCCAAATGAAAGAATTTGGAGTAATGAATTTGATAAGTTTATAACTTTATTTAGAGATTATGCTTCAAATATTGCTAATGAAGAACTAAAAATAACTCAAAACAGAACTGATTCGGGTACAATATGCTCTTTATATTCAGTAAACAAAAACATATCTGAAATTGAAATTAATAATTTATATAAAGAATTTTCCTCATTTATGGATTTATGCTCTTCAAATCCAAATGAAGCTGAAAAATTAATTAACAAACTCGATATTGCTGAACCTAAAAAACAAATCATTCTTAAAAAATATATCAGAGAATCTCAACGTTTATTATTAGATATTAAACAAGAACGAGAATTAAAAATAGTTACAATAAAGCATCGTCTACAAAATGAACTTCAAGAGTATGAACTTTCCAAAGATATAATTGAATATGTGGAAAATTGTGTCCCAATTCCTGAATTTGGAAGAAACCTTGCTTTTTTGGGAAACCAAAAAATTGAAAACCAAACGATTATAATAAATACACAAATTATTGGAAAAGTAAAAGGAATTGTAGCAAATGAATTAAACGGTAATATTACTTTTAACCCAGAAGAACAAGAATTAAATAAAATAATAGAAAAGTTTAGTGAGAGTTTATCAGAAGCAAGTGAATTACAGACATCACTCTATGAATTAAAAGACAACGCAACTCCAAATGAAAAGAAAAGAACTGCTTCACAAAAATTATTTGGCTTTTTAGGTAAAGTTGGAGATAAAGTTGGAGATGTTGGCGTTGCACTTTTGACTAAATATCTCGAACAAAAAATGGGAATATAAAGTACTACGCATAACAGCCGTTTGGCGAGATTGGGGTTTTAGGCTTAATTTAAAGATGGTTTTGTACTTGGAAAATTTGTGTTTAATGGAAAAATCTCGCATCTTTACTCCCCAACCTCGCCAAGCGCCAAGACGTTGTGCGTCATTTTGGCGGAACGAAAACGGAACGAAAACGAAACAAAAAAAATAGTAAAAATGAATAAACAGAAATTAGCATATTTGCTATTAGTTGCAAGTTTAATTCTATTAATCATAAATATTTATAGTTTAGACTTTGACAATTTACGAAATGGAAATTATTGGGGAATTGTATCTAACTTATTATTAATGTTTGGAATGATAATAAATATTAGAGATTTCAAGAAACTTGAAAAAAATAAATAAAAAATGGAAAAAGAAAAAGTGTTAAACTTCCTAAATAAATATGGTTACAATTATTCAGAAAAAAACAATACAATATTTGTAAAATTAGAACTTGCGCAACAAGTGATAATTGAATTTAATGAGCCAAATAAAATAATAATAAAAGACAAACTTATTGGTTGGAATTTTCTAACTGGAATGATTGAAATGAGTTTAAAAAAAGCTTTCATTTATAATTTTGTCGGAACAATTTTATTTGGAATATTAAGTATGTATTCGGAAAATAAAGAAAATGGACTAAATTTACTTGGAATTTTTTTAGTTTTTATAACTTGGATAATTTTATTTTCAACTTATTACATTGTAAAACTTGAAAGTTTCAAAAACCAAATAATAAATTGGACAAAAGAATAGCGGAAAAAGAAAAAACGAACGCACAACAGCGGTTTCAAGAAATGGCGAGAAATGTGGTAAATTCACGTTTTTCTTTCGCAAGAAATATTATCTTGGTGGAAAATATGCAGTTACGAAGTTCGCCACTTCTTGAAGCCGCGGGACGTTAGGCAACATAATTTGAGCGCGAAAATTCTACAGAAAATATTCCTTTAAAATCTTGAAATTTAACTAAACAAAACTTAAGAAAGCAACTTTGGCAAAAATTGAACAATAACCAAAATGAATCGAAAAGTTGGAATAGTTAGCAGAATTACATTGCATGTTGGCATTTTAAATTTTTTACAAAGTGAATGGAAAAGTTGAAACATTTTGCGGAATTGCATTGCATATTGGAATTTTAAAATTGGAACGAAAAACCGAAATTAACCTAAAAATAGAATCGTAAAAATTGGAATTTAAAACAAAAAATATTTTTTCAGTTTAGCGCGGTAAAATAAAAGGTTGGAATTTGAAAATTGGAATATATAGCCGAACTGAATCGGTAGCTAGAATGGCAGAATATGATAAATATTATTACGTTGCCTAACAGCCGTTTGGCAAGATTGCGAATTTTCCAGTAAATTCATGTTTTGCTTTCGCAAGATATTCTATCTTAGCCGAAAGAACTCGGTTACGAAGTTCGCAACCTCGCCAAGCGCCAAGACGTTATGCGACACTTTGGAGCAACTGAAAACTGAAAAACTGAACAAAAAAAATAAAATGAAAAAAATAATTACAATCTTCATATTCTCATTTTTAACAATTCAAACATTTTCGCAAACCAAAAGTGGAAATGAACTTGTAGCTGAAGGAATTGCAAAAACAAAAATAAAACCTGATTTAGCAAATTTTAAAATAACATTTACAAAGCAAAATACAATAGAGAAAACCGCAATAAAAGATTTAAATCAAGAAATTGAAAAATTACAAAATGTACTATTCAAACTTGGTTTTACTGAAAAAAATGTGAAAATTTCTGAGTATAAAATTTCTAAAGATAATTACGAAAATAGAAAAGAATTTTCTGCAACAAATACATTATCTGTAGACTTTGTATTAGACAACAAAAGAATTGAAGGATTTTATCAAGAAATTCAAAACGAAAACTTACAAGATGTAGATATTGAATTTGAAACTCAAATATCAGAAAATTTAGAAAAAACTACAAGACAAAAATTAGTCCAAAACGCAATTATAGATGCAAAAAATAATGCAGAAAATATTGCAACTGCTTTAAATGTAAAAATAAATAATGTTAAACAAGTTTCTAAATATAATTTGCGTGATATTACATATTCATCAATAAAAATGGATGAAGTAAAATTTTTAAAACCACGTGTAGCAAGTGAAATGATGAATCCGAAAACCTCTTTTGATAAATTTGAAGTTATGGAAGTTGAATTAGAAGAAACTATAAATATTGTTTACGAAATAGCTAATAAATAAAAAAGCCTCGCATAACAGCCGTTTGGCGAGATTGGGGTTTTAGGCTTAATTTAAAAATGGTTTTGTACTTGGAAAATTTGTGTTTAATGGAAAAATCTCGCAACTTTACTCCCCAACCACGCCAAGCGCCAAGACGTTGTAAGCAATACCCGAAAAAACGAAAACATTGAAAAACGAAATAATAAAGATAGCAATTGAGGAAATAGAAAATCCAACTTTTGAAACTACGCGTCAAT
>NZ_JAGFBU010000038.1 GCF_017948675.1 Flavobacterium flabelliforme | reverse complement strand
ATTTATAACGTATTAAAAAAAACGTCGGCTAACAGCCGTTTGGCGAGATTGGGGTTTTAGTGGAATTAGCGTTTTTTCACTACATTTACGTTAAGCCGAAAATACTCGGTTTCAAAAGTCCCCAACCTCGGCAAGCGCCAAGACGTTACCAGAAATTATGAGAAATGTAAAATCCTGAAATAGGTTGACAAAAAATCAACAACTATTTACAGGACAACATGAAAGAAAAGAAACCAGACTGTCAAAAAAAATCCGTTGGATTTGACTTAAAACTTAAGATCATTGATCA
>NZ_JAGFBU010000037.1 GCF_017948675.1 Flavobacterium flabelliforme | reverse complement strand
TTACTTACTTGCGTCTTAATGGAAAAAATGCCTATTTAGCACTCGTAACAGATGCTTATTCTAAACAAATAATGGGTTTTCATGTAGCTACAAACATGAAAGCTTCTTTATCAATAGAAGCTTTAAAGATGGCTCTTAAAAATAGAAAATATCCAAATAGAAAATTAATACACCATTCCGACAGAGGATTCCATTACTGCTGGCCAGAATATGTGAAAATGTTACAGGATAACGAAATTATTATAAGTATGACTGAACAATATGATCCCTATGAAAATGCGTTAGCGGAACGTTTAAACAAAACATTGAAATATGAATTTGGACTTAACCAAACTATCCCAAATAAAA
>NZ_JAGFBU010000036.1 GCF_017948675.1 Flavobacterium flabelliforme | reverse complement strand
TAACCGTGTAAGCCGTTCCTATCATACCGCCTGTTATGACTCCTGCTGCACTAACAGTTGGTCCTGCAGGTGAAAAATCATAAGTATTGGCTGCATTGTAATTCGTAAGAGTCATGCTTCCCGCAGCTGAACAAGTCGCTGCTGTTGTGCTAACTACTGGAGTTACTGGTGTAGCCAACTGTGTTAGGCTTATAACAGTAAAACTATTAGAAGCCGCTGAGATACATCCGGAAGCGTTAGTTGCTTTAACCGTGTAAGCCGTTCCTATCATACCGCCTGTTATGACTCCTGCTGCACTAACAGTTGGTCCTGCAGGTGAAAAATCATAAGTATTGGCTGCATTGTAATTCGTAAGAG
>NZ_JAGFBU010000035.1 GCF_017948675.1 Flavobacterium flabelliforme | reverse complement strand
GCTAAGTCGTAACAAGGTAGCCGTACCGGAAGGTGCGGCTGGAACACCTCCTTTCTAGAGCCTAATTTGTTAGTTTAGCAATAAACACGATTAGGAAAGAAGACAAAGATTATATTGGAATAGAATAGATACATTTTATTACTCTTGCTGTTAGTTCAAATAATACAATTAAGTAAAAGATAAACGATTTAAGATTGTTGAATGCTGATTGGAGATTATAGGTTGAAGAATCTAGATCAAAAATCGTTAATCATAAATCAGAAATCACCTTGTCTCGTAGCTCAGCTGGTTAGAGTACTACACTGATAATGTAGGGGTCGACAGTTCGAGTCTGTCCGAGACAACAATTACTTAAAAAAAA
>NZ_JAGFBU010000034.1 GCF_017948675.1 Flavobacterium flabelliforme | reverse complement strand
GCTAAGTCGTAACAAGGTAGCCGTACCGGAAGGTGCGGCTGGAACACCTCCTTTCTAGAGCCTAATTTGTTAGTTTAGCAATAAACACGATTAGGAAAGAAGACAAAGATTATATTGGAATAGAATACATACATTTTATTACTCTTGCTGTTAGTTCAAATAATACAATTAAGTAAAAGATAAACGATTTAAGATTGTTGAATGCTGATTGGAGATTATAGGTTGAAGAATCTAGGATCAAAAATCGTTAATCATAAATCAGAAATCACCTTGTCTCGTAGCTCAGCTGGTTAGAGTACTACACTGATAATGTAGGGGTCGACAGTTCGAGTCTGTCCGAGACAACAATTACTTAAAAAAAA
>NZ_JAGFBU010000033.1 GCF_017948675.1 Flavobacterium flabelliforme | reverse complement strand
TAACCGTGTAAGCCGTTCCTATCATACCGCCTGTTATGACTCCTGCTGCACTAACAGTTGGTCCTGCAGGTGAAAAATCATAAGTATTGGCTGCATTGTAATTCGTAAGAGTCATGCTTCCTGCAGCAGAACAAGTCGCTGCTGTTGTGCTCACTACTGGAGTTACTGGTGTAGCCAACTGTGTTAGGCTTATAACAGTAAAACTAGTAGAAGCCGCTGAGATACATCCAGAAGCGTTAGTCGCTGTAACCGTGTAAGCCGTTCCTATCGCGCCGCCTGTTATGACTCCTGTTGTAGTAACAGTTGGTCCTGTAGGTGAAAAAACATAAGTATTGGCTGTATTGTAATTCGTAAGAGTCATACTTCCTGCAGCAGAACAAGTCGCTGCTGTTGTGCTCACTACTGGAGTTACTGGTGTAGCCAACTGTGTTAGGCTTATAATAGTAAAACTATTAGAAGCTGCTGAAATACATCCGGAAGCGTTAGTTGCTTTAACCGTGTAAGCCGTTCCTATCATACCGCCTGTTATGACTCCTGCTGTACTAACAGTTGGTCCTGCAGGTGAAAAATCATAAGTATTGGCTGCATTGTAATTCGTAAGAGTCATACTTCCTGCAGCAGAACAAGTCGCTGCTGTTGTGCTCACTACTGGAGTTACTGGTGTAGCC
>NZ_JAGFBU010000032.1 GCF_017948675.1 Flavobacterium flabelliforme | reverse complement strand
AGCGCCAAGACGTTAGCCGACATTTTACCGAAAAATCGTACTAAAAACAATACTATTTTAAAATCATAAATGGAATTTAATAAAGAAATTGAAATTATTTTGAAAGATTGCAGAAGTTTAGCAATAGAATTGGGTTCAGACCATTTGTCATCGTATCATTTTATTTTAGCTTTGTTGAAAACTGATAACTTTCCAAATGTAATTTTTAGAAAAAAGAAATGGGAATTTATAGAATTGCAGAAATCTATGATGGAAATCGAAAAAAAATATTTCGAAAATTATTTTTTGACTAAAGAATTTGAAAAAGCTTTAAAAGGCTCAAAATATTATGCTTGGATTTACAATCTCAATGAAATCAAATCTGAACATATAATTTTTGCATTATTATCTGACAAGAAAAGTTATGCGGGTAAGTATTTAAGTTCAATTGGAATGGATTATTTGGATTTTAAAACTGAATATGAAATAACAGAAGGATTCGAGCCAAATAATTTTTTAGAAATAATTGGAAATAATGATTTTTTGACAAAACTTAAAATACCAAATTTAATTTATAACGTATTAAAAAAAACGTCGGCTAACAGCCGTTTGGCGAGATTGGGGTTTTAGTGGAATTAGCGTTTTTTCACTACATTTACGTTAAGCCGAAAATACTCGGTTTCAAAAGTCCCCAACC
>NZ_JAGFBU010000031.1 GCF_017948675.1 Flavobacterium flabelliforme | reverse complement strand
ATGTAAAATCCTGAAATAGGTTGACAAAAAATCAACAACTATTTACAGGACAACATGAAAGAAAAGAAACCAGACTGTCAAAAAAAATCCGTTGGATTTGACTTAAAACTTAAGATCATTGATCAGGTTACTAACGGACAGATTTCCGTTAACCATGCTTCGGTAAAATACCAGGTCGGACGAAGTGCAATTTATTATTGGTTACAGAAATTTGCTACCTTAGAACAAAAACAAAAAGGTATGTCAAGTAAGGATGAAATAAAAAAACTCAAGGAAAAGATTAAAGAACTCGAATTCATTAAAGACTTCCAACAGATGATAATTGCTGAAGCCGAGATTGATACCGGCAATGATTACGCAAAAAAGTCGCTGCCCGAATCATTGGCCAAAGAAGTGGAATTAAAGAAAAGAGACATTTTAAAATCAAATGGATCTGCCAATGCTTCGGGATCTCAAGACAAGCCTTCTATCAAAAAATGAACCGTTGTCAAAAACAAAAATCTGACAATCAAAAGATGATAAAAATGGTCATTGATAAAAGAGGTGAAATTAATCAAGCAATTGGAGGTCGAAAATTATATCAACTTTTACAAGACGATATAAAACAAGAAAACATCAAAATCGGACGTGATAATTTCTTTGATTTTCTAAGAGCTCATGCCCTATTGGTACCCAAACAACGCAATTTTACACGAACTACAAACTCTAATC
>NZ_JAGFBU010000030.1 GCF_017948675.1 Flavobacterium flabelliforme | reverse complement strand
ACGTTATAGGCTATACTACCAAAAATCGTAAAAAGAAAAATATGAAAATTTACTGTTTGCTTTTCTTAACTATTTCAACTTTGAGTTTTTCACAAAACAATTCAGAATCTGACGTTTTTAAAAAAATCATTGATGAGCAAATTGGAAAGAATACATTAGGAATATATGTTCAATGTGAAAAACATAAAACTTTTTTTGACCTAAAAGAGTTTAAAGAAGAAGTTGGACTTGAAGTTCCTGAAAAAATACTAAATGAAATTGAAGCAAACGTCGCAAAAAGCAATGATGGAATTTGGAATTCCGAATTAATAAAAGAATTGAATTACAACTCTGATCTTATAAAAAGCAAAAAATGTTTGACTAAAAAAGAAGTTGAAGAAATATTTATAAAAACAAAGAAAAGACAAGCAATAATCTGTATAAGTGAACCTATTTTTGACAATAATTACGAAAATTGCATTGTTTCTGTTGTTTACTCGACATTTACACACAGCGCTAGTGGACATAGTTATTTTCTTAAAAAAGTTTACGGAAGTTGGATAGTAATCGCTGTATATGGAATTTTGATGACCTAAAAAAGTACAGCCTATAACCGTCGTTTGGCAATATGGCGGGATTTGGCTTAATTTGAAGATGGTTTTGTACTTGGAAAATTAGTCATTAACCGAAAGATTAGGCTTCCTTAATCCGCCACATCGCCAAGCGACCAAACGTTAT
>NZ_JAGFBU010000029.1 GCF_017948675.1 Flavobacterium flabelliforme | reverse complement strand
AATGAAGTTGAAAACCAATAAATCACCAACATTATCAAATAACTAACAATTCTAATCTCCGTTTTCATTTTATAAATTACTGTTTTTCTGTTAGTTGCGTTAAAATATCTGCTAACGTCTTGGCGCTTGGCGAGGTTGCGAACTTCGTAACCGAGTTCTTTCCGCTAAGATAGAATATCTTGCGAAAGAAAAATATGAATTAACCACAAAATTCGCAATCTTGCCAAACGGCGGTTGGGTGATGTTTTTTTTTCTATTTATTTATCTTTTAAACTTCATTTTGTTTTCATCCGGTAAAGTTTCTTTTTAAATTTTACTAATGCGGGTTAATTTGATTAGTTTATTTTTAAGATTAGGCTATTAAACTTTTTAGTTAATAAACTAACTTCCTATTAGAGAATTTTTGGAATTTTTTCAGTGTAATTAATAATGAGATTTTATAAAGTAATGATTCAATAAAGTACTTAATAAAATTAATGTTATAAGTGGAAGGAAAATGAGAGAGATTCCAAAAATATAATCTACAAATTTTACTTTTCTATTCTTTGGATAACCTGAACCTAATACTCTTGCACCAAGTTTTTCTCTAAAAGGAGAGTAAGGAAATTTACCTATTATTGGTTTAAAAATTACTCGAAGTATTTCATAATAAAAAATATATAATAATGGTAATAATCCAAATAAAAGATATAAAAAATTCTCTTTCTCTATTAATATTATTT